>NZ_CP130319.1:1135000-2579166 GCF_032271945.1 Paenibacillus sp. MBLB1832
GTGGGGTAGATGATTGGGGTGAAGTCGTAACAAGGTAGCCGTATCGGAAGGTGCGGCTGGATCACCTCCTTTCTATGGAGACTCGGATCTGATAGATCCAGTCAAGTATCTTCGGATACACAGCTTACTCACTCGTGTTCAGTTTTGAAGGATGAATTAACCCTTCAAACCCGTTGATAACCGACATCGCTTTACGCATGTAATGGTTGCAACATTGTTGACGAATCTACGATTCGCAACTTGTTCCTTGAAAACTAGATAACGAAACGAAATGTAAAGTAAGAACTTAGGTTGTAAGATCTCAGATCTTGCACAATCTTTAAAGTTTTTTCTAGGTTAAGCTAGAAAGAGCACACGGAGGATGCCTAGGCACTAGGAGCCGAAGAAGGACGTGGCGAACGACGAAATGCCTCGGGGAGCCGTAAGCAGGCTTTGATCCGGGGATGTCCGAATGGGGGAACCCAGCTGTGGTAATGCGCAGTTACCATGTAGTGAATACATAGCTACATTGGAGGCAGACCCAGGGAACTGAAACATCTAAGTACCTGGAGGAAAAGAAAACAAAAGTGATTCCGTCAGTAGCGGCGAGCGAAAGCGGAATAGCCCAAACCAAGGAGCTTGCTCCTTGGGGTTGTAGGACCTCGTTGTGGCAAAAGTTCGGTAGGCGAAGTGATCTGGAAAGGTCCGGCATAGAAGGTAAAAGCCCTGTAGCCAAAATCGAACGTATGCCTAGAGGTATCCTGAGTACGGCGGGTCACGTGAAACCCCGTCGGAATCTGGCAGGACCATCTGCCAAGGCTAAATACTCCCTAGTGACCGATAGTGAAGCAGTACCGTGAGGGAAAGGTGAAAAGCACCGCGGAAGCGGAGTGAAAAAGAACCTGAAACCGTGTGCTTACAAAAAGTCAGAGCCCTCTATATGGGTGATGGCGTGCCTTTTGTAGAATGAACCGGCGAGTTACGTTCCCGTGCGAGGTTAAGTTGAAAAGACGGAGCCGCAGCGAAAGCGAGTCTGAATAGGGCGCTTTAGTACGTGGACGTAGACCCGAAACCGTGTGATCTACCCCTGTCCAGGGTGAAGGTGAGGTAACACTCACTGGAGGCCCGAACCCACGAATGTTGAAAAATTCGGGGATGAGGTGGGGGTAGCGGAGAAATTCCAATCGAACTCGGAGATAGCTGGTTCTCCCCGAAATAGCTTTAGGGCTAGCCTCGGATGTTGTGAGTTGTGGAGGTAAAGCACTGATTGGGTGCGGGGCCCGCCAAGGGTTACCAAGTCCAGTCAAACTCTGAATGCCACAAACTTAAGTCCGGGAGTCAGACAGTGAGTGCTAAGATCCATTGTCAAAAGGGAAACAGCCCAGACCATCAGCTAAGGTCCCCAAGTGTGTGTTAAGTGGGAAAGGATGTGGAGTTGCACAGACAACCAGGATGTTGGCTTAGAAGCAGCCACCATTGAAAGAGTGCGTAATAGCTCACTGGTCGAGTGACTCTGCGCCGAAAATGTAACGGGGCTAAACACGCCACCGAAGCTATGGCTTGCACTTGTGTGCATGGGTAGGGGAGCGTTGTGTATACATTGAATTCTGACCGTAAGGACAGGTGGAGCGTACACAAGTGAGAATGCCGGTATAAGTAACGAAAAGATCAGTGAGAATCTGATCCGCCGAAAACCTAAGGGTTCCTGAGGAAGGCTCGTCCGCTCAGGGTAAGTCGGGACCTAAGGCGAGGCCGAAAGGCGTAGTCGATGGACAACAGGTGGAAATTCCTGTACCACCGTAGCCGTTATGAGCAATGGAGTGACGCAGAAGGATAGTGACGCGAGCTGATGGATGCTCGTCCAAGCAGTGAGGCTGGTTAGTAGGCAAATCCGCTAACCGTAAGGCTGGGCTGTGATGGGGAGGGAAACTTAAGTACCGAAGGTCATGATTTCACACTGCCAAGAAAAGCTTCTAGCCAGGCGAAGGTGCCCGTACCGCAAACCGACACAGGTGGGTGAGAAGAGAATTCTAAGGCGCGCGGAAGAACTCTCGTTAAGGAACTCGGCAAAATGACCCCGTAACTTCGGGAGAAGGGGTGCCTCGGTAGGGTGAATAGCCCGAGGGGGCCGCAGTGAAAAGGCCCAAGCGACTGTTTAGCAAAAACACAGGTCTGTGCGAAGCCGCAAGGCGAAGTATACGGGCTGACGCCTGCCCGGTGCTGGAAGGTTAAGAGGAGTGGTTAGGGGGCAACCCCGAAGCTATGAATTGAAGCCCCAGTAAACGGCGGCCGTAACTATAACGGTCCTAAGGTAGCGAAATTCCTTGTCAGGTAAATTCTGACCCGCACGAATGGCGTAACGACTTGGGCGCTGTCTCAACGAGAGATCCGGTGAAATTTTAATACCTGTGAAGATGCAGGTTACCCGCGACAAGACGGAAAGACCCCATGGAGCTTTACTGCAGCTTGATATTGGACTTTGGTACGATCTGTACAGGATAGGTGGGAGCCTTAGAAGCCTGAGCGCCAGCTTGGGTGGAGGCGCCGTTGGGATACCACCCTGATCGTATCGGAGTTCTAACCTGGTACCGTGAACCGGTATGGGGACAGTGTCAGGTGGGCAGTTTGACTGGGGCGGTCGCCTCCTAAAATGTAACGGAGGCGTTTAAAGGTTCCCTCAGAATGGTTGGAAATCATTCGCAGAGTGCAAAGGCATAAGGGAGCTTGACTGCGAGACCTACAAGTCGAGCAGGGACGAAAGTCGGACTTAGTGATCCGGTGGTACCGAATGGAAGGGCCATCGCTCAACGGATAAAAGCTACCCTGGGGATAACAGGCTTATCTCCCCCAAGAGTCCACATCGACGGGGAGGTTTGGCACCTCGATGTCGGCTCATCGCATCCTGGGGCTGAAGTAGGTCCCAAGGGTTGGGCTGTTCGCCCATTAAAGCGGTACGCGAGCTGGGTTCAGAACGTCGTGAGACAGTTCGGTCCCTATCTGTCGCGGGCGTAGGAAATTTGAGAGGAGCTGTCCTTAGTACGAGAGGACCGGGATGGACGTACCGCTGGTGTACCAGTTGTCTCGCCAGAGGCATCGCTGGGTAGCTATGTACGGAGGGGATAAGCGCTGAAAGCATCTAAGCGCGAAGCCCCCCTCAAGATGAGATTTCCCAGTATGTAAGACCCCTTGTAGACGACGAGGTTGATAGGTTCGAGGTGGAAGTGCGGTAACGTATGCAGCTGACGAATACTAATCGGTCGAGGGCTTAACCTAATATAGGGATCTTTTGACGAAGTCAAAAGTCTCTCAGCTTTATAGGGATCTTTTAGCGGAGCTAAAAGTCTCTCAGCTTTAAACCTTAATGTAATTACTTTACAAAGTTTCGTATCTAGTTTTCAGGGTGCAAGTCAACCTGAATTGCTTTATAGTTGTTTCTATTCCCTGATAGCTCAGTTGGTAGAGCACTCGACTGTTAATCGAGTTGTCACAGGTTCGAGTCCTGTTCGGGGAGCCATATGGAGAGGTGTCCGAGCTGGCCGAAGGAGCACGATTGGAAATCGTGTAGGCGTCACAAGCGTCTCGAGGGTTCGAATCCCTCTCTCTCCGCCATAATTTATCTTTCAAGGCCCGTTGGTCAAGTGGTTAAGACACCTCCCTTTCACGGAGGTAACAGGGGTTCGAGTCCCCTACGGGTCACCATTTTAAGTTTTAACATGGAGGCTTAGCTCAGCTGGGAGAGCATCTGCCTTACAAGCAGAGGGTCGGCGGTTCGATCCCGTCAGCCTCCATCATGTTTCTTTTGTAAGACTTGCTTTAGAAGGAAACGTGACTTATACTTAATGACGCGGGGTGGAGCAGCTCGGTAGCTCGTCGGGCTCATAACCCGAAGGCCGCAGGTTCAAATCCTGCCCCCGCAACCAAATAATGTGGAGCTGTGGTGTAGTGGCCTAACATGCCTGCCTGTCACGCAGGAGACCGCGGGTTCGAATCCCGTCAGCTCCGCCATTATGTTTCAATCAATCAAGTAAGGCTTTGTAGCTCAGTCGGTAGAGCAGAGGACTGAAAATCCTCGTGTCGGCGGTTCGATTCCGTCCAAAGCCACCATTTCTAAACTAAATAAGCCGTTGTAGCTCAACTGGTAGAGCAACTGACTTGTAATCAGTAGGTTGGGGGTTCAAGTCCTCTCGACGGCACCATTGCTTTGTGGAGGCTTAGTGAAGTGGCTAAACACGGCAGACTGTAAATCTGCTCTCTTCGAGTTCGGTGGTTCGAATCCATCAGCCTCCATTTTCCTTACCTTAGGGGCATAGTTTAAGGGTAGAACAAAGGTCTCCAAAACCTTTGGTGTGGGTTCAATTCCTGCTGCCCCTGCCAATTTGTAACAAACTTAATATTGTGGCGGTCGTGGCGAAGGGGTTAACGCACCGGTTTGTGGATCCGGCATTCGCGGGTTCAAGTCCCGTCGTCCGCCCATTATTACCAAAGCAACATAATGGGGATTAGCCAAGCGGTAAGGCAACGGACTTTGACTCCGTCATGCCAAGGTTCAAATCCTTGATCCCCAGTTTTATATGCGGAAGTGGCTCAGCGGTAGAGCATCGCCTTGCCAAGGCGAGGGTCGCGGGTTCGATCCCCGTCTTCCGCTCCATTATTACTAAGGCGCCATAGCCAAGTGGTAAGGCAGAGCTCTGCAAAAGCTTTACCCCCAGTTCGAATCTGGGTGGCGCCTCCACAAATGAATTGGCCGGAGTGGCGGAATCGGCAGACGCACAGGACTTAAAATCCTGCGGTAGGTGACTACCGTACCAGTTCAAGTCTGGTCTTCGGCACCATTGTTTTACTAACTTGATATGCCGGCATGGCGGAATGGCAGACGCGCTCGACTCAAAATCGAGTCCGAAAGGGTGGAGGTTCGAGTCCTCTTGCCGGTATAACGAAAAAAGAAGCTCATGAAATCATCTGATTTCATGAGCTTCTTTTTTGTGCTTTAACGTGTAAACACAACAAGAGTATCTAAAGTGCTATGTATATGTAGGAAACAGATAGTAAAATATGTAGGGGATGTTTACAATGAGAGTTCATACCCAATATGACAATTGAGGCGGGGTCTTTTTGAATATTGTGAATTCAGTCCGATTTAAAATTTTTATTGGTTTCGTGTTGGTTGTGGGGCCTTTGGTCTTATTTCTTATATTTAATAATGTGTATTCGATGAATGTGGTTCGGGATCAAATTTCGCAAAACTATGGCAAGCTTCTTCATCAATATGTGGAGGATACGGATAATACTCTTAAGGAGTTTGATAACTACTTATTTCATCTCTACAGCGATCCCGATGTTATTAATATGAACCTGTACGCGTTGGAAACAGATGATTATGTGTTAGCTAAGCAACGTTTATTCAATAAGCTGACGAGGCAAATGGATATATACAATATGATAAATACGTTTTTTATTTACTCGAATTCAACAGGAGATCTGCTCGTATCGACGCGAGAGAACACCTATTACTATGACCGCGTACAAACGGTGAAGGAGTTCATTGAGCAGAATACGTTGTCGCGCCCAAATGAGCGCTCGAATGGTAATTGGCTTATTATGAACGGGGCGAATGGTGACCATTATTTGATGAAAATTAATAAGGATTTGGGTGCTGATCTCAGCGGGGGCATCCTGATCAAGATGAGCACCTTGGTGGAACCGCTGAGTAAATGGAACACGGGCGAAGGCGGAGGCACGATCGTGGTTTCGCCAGAGGGCAAGATTTTGACGACTGCTTATTTTCCTGAGCAGCGGTATAACCGTATAAGTGATCAGATATCACCCGAAAAATCAGGATTTCAAATTGTGAAGGAGAGGGAGATCGATCAGCAGTTTTTGATTGTGAGAGAGGCTTCCTCTCACGCAGCACTGGATTTCGAGCTCATTATCGCGGAGAAAAACATGTTGCAGAATCTGCCTTATTTGCAGATGCTGATTTATTTTCTGCCACTAGGCGGGGCCTTCGTGCTAGGGATCTATCTGTTGTATGTGCAGCGGATTCTGTTCAAACCATTAATGCAATTGATTCGAGGGATGAGAAAGATTGCTCAGGGTGATTTGTCGACTCGTTTGCACCAAGGGAGCTCGACCGAGTTTGCGTTTCTCATTGCAACGTTTAACAACATGGTGGATCAGATTGAGAATTTAAAGATATCCGTTTACGAGGAGAAACTTCGGGTTCAGCAAGCGGAATTCAAGCATCTGCAGGTGCAAATCAATCCGCATTTTTATATGAATAGTCTTAACATTATTTACAATCTCGCGGCGCTGAAAGATACGAAATCGGTGCAGAAAATGTCTCTGCATTTGGCGGAGTATTTCCGATTTATTATGCGCACGAATCGTACGACGATGACGTTGAAGGATGAAATTGAGCATATCCGCAATTATTTGGAGATTCAAGTGATGCGATACCCAGATCATTTGAAATTCGATCTTAGCATAGGTGATACATATAGCAAATATGAGATTCCGCCGCTTATTGTTCAACCTTTTGTGGAGAATGCGGTGATTCATGGATTTACGAAGCAGTATGGGATGTTTGAAATTGTGGTGAGCGCGGATCAGGACCCCGAAGCACCAGAGGAATTTTTCCTTCTGTCCATTCGTGACAATGGAGAGGGCTTTTCGCCTGACATGCTGCAGCAACTGAATTCTGAGCAGTATTTAGAGCAATCCGGGGATGAGCATCTCGGGATTTGGAATGTTCGGCATCGATTGCATATGAATTATGGAAACAGGGTAGCTCTAAGATTTTCGAATAGACCGGAAAGAGGGGCGTTAGTCCAAATCAGGCTGCCGCTTCATACCCCCATGACGGAAGGGACGGATCAGGATGGTTAATTTATTAGTTGTGGATGACGAGAAAATTGCAGTCAAAGGCATTACAGTGGGCATTGATTGGGAGCCTCTATCGATCGGGCAAATTTTTGAAGCGCTGGATGTGATGGAAGCCAAGCAAATACTAACCGATCATCGCATTGACATTATGATATCAGATATTGAAATGCCAGGGGCCAATGGGCTGCAGCTGCAAGAATGGGTGCGAGTAAACTCTCCGCATACGGAGACCATTTTCTTGACGGGGCATGCCAACTTTGAGTATGCGCAGCAGGCCATTCGGCTTGGAAGCTTTGATTATGTACTAAAGCCTGTGGATCATGATCGCTTACAGGAGATTGTTAAGCAGGCGATTGAGAAAATTCAAGAGGATCAGCAGCAGTTGGATTTTCATGAGACATATAAGATGTATTACAGTCATTGGGTGAATGAGCTGCCGACTCTAGTAGAGAAGTTCTGGCAGGAGCTACTCAACGGAAAAATCCCCGCGAATGAGGAGCGGTTGACTCGTCATTTTCAGATGTACGATATCCCCTTGCAATTGTCTAGCACGGTCTTACCGATTCTGATCAGTGTCGAGCAGTGGAAGGAAGAGCTGAACGCACGCGATGAGGAGATCATGGAATATGCGATCCGCAAAGCCGCGACGGAGATTATTGTTG
This sequence comes from Paenibacillus sp. MBLB1832, assembly GCF_032271945.1. NCBI lineage: Bacteria > Bacillati > Bacillota > Bacilli > Caryophanales > Paenibacillaceae > Paenibacillus > Paenibacillus roseipurpureus. The sequence goes on from NZ_CP130319.1 coordinate 1,142,524, forward strand.
TCGATCAGCCAGGCTGCGTTATTCAAGAAAATGGGTCTACGCTTGTTTTGCTTTATTTTGCTGAGGGCAGTGAGCCATCGCAGTCGGAGCTTAAAGGAAAATGTGAAGCTTACATTAGCGCATGTCATCGTTATTTCCAGTGCAGCTTGTCCTGTTACCTAGGTGAGAAGACACCGCTGCTTAAGCTGGCATCGAAGGTTGCGGACCTTTTTCATCATGAACGAAATAATGTGACCCGAAGCAACTGTGTTCTCATGGACAATGATGCGGAATCGTGGATAAGTCATAGGCCGCAGGCACCGACTTTTTCCGATTGGATCGTGCTGCTTGAAGCTGGCAAAAAAGGCGAGCTCGTGGCCCGTATTCAAGAAACGATTAATCGTTTGCAGAAAGATGAAGTGGGTTCGGAAACGGTTGAAGCGTTCTATTACGGATTGTTGCATGTGGTGTATCATGTTTTGCACAAAAAGGGGTTAGCTGTTCATGATATGCTTCCGCCTCAGGAGCTGCAGGACTATGGCAGTGCGACACGATCCTTAAATCAATTAAGAAACTGGGCGATTCGTATTGCAACAGTTAGTTGTGACTACATGAACAGCCATCTGAAAGGCGTCTCAGCCGTTACGGCGAAGGTGTGCCAATACATTGACGAGCATATGCAGGAGGAACTCAGCAGGGAGGAGCTGGCCGCTTCGGTGTACCTGAATCCAGCTTACTTGTCGCGTTTATTCAAGAAAGAAACGGGACTCTCCATCTCGGAATACAGCATGAAAGTACGGATGGAAAAGGCGAAGAAGCTGCTTTCCGATACCAATGATAAGATCAGTTTTGTGGCGGAGCAAACGGGCTATTCTCACTTTTCATTTTTCGCAAAGATGTTCAAGAAGTACACAGGTCTTTCCCCGCAAGAGTATCGTAAAAACTTCAATGGCACGATGGATACCTAAAGCATGAGAATGTCACAAGAGTGTTCAAACGGTCACCCTACGGATAGATGCCAATTCATTGAAAATCTACAATAAGGATAGATCAAAGAGATTGAAATGAATCGGAAAGGGGAACACAGAGCATTCATGAGTGACTCAACCAATGTTGCAGCAGCAGTGAACCCGGTGAAGAAAAAGATGAAAGCAAGAGCGACAACAGGCTTTCTATGGACGGTTCGCAGGTATTGGATCTTCTATGTGATGATGGCGCCAGCCGCAATTCTACTCATCATTAATAACTACATCCCGATGGCGGGAGTTCTGATTGCTTTTAAAAATGTGAATTACACGAAAGGGATTTGGGCTAGTCCTTGGGTGGGATTCGATAACTTCAAGTTTTTGTTCTCGAGTGATGTTGCTTGGGCGATTACACGAAATACGATTTCGTATAACTTGGTATTCATCGTGTTGAACTTGGTGATAGCGGTTGCAATGGCGATTATGTTTAATGAGATGCGCAGCAAATTTCTAGCGAAATTTCATCAGAGTACGATGTTCCTGCCCTTTTTCCTCTCAATGGTTTGTGTCGCTTATCTCGTCTACGCTTTCTTAGGTGCAGAGCATGGATTCGTTAACACGGTGATTCTGCCGAAGCTGGGCATTGAGCCGATTGACTGGTACACGGAGCCCAAATACTGGACAGTTATTCTTCCGATTGTAAACACATGGAAAAATCTTGGTTACTACACGGTTATATACATGGCAGCTATCCTCGGCATTGATCATGAGTATTATGAGGCAGCTTTAATTGATGGCGCTAGCAAATGGGAGCAAATCAAACGGATCACAGTTCCTCTGATTATGCCCGTTATGATTACGATGACATTGCTTCAAGTGGGTAGAATTTTCTATGCAGACTTCGGCTTATTCTTCCAAGTAACGAAAAATGCCGGCGCTTTGTTCCCGACAACTCAAGTGATTGATACGTATGTGTATCAAACGTTCCTGACGATGGGCGATATCGGAATGTCATCAGCAGCAGGCTTGTACCAAGCGGTCGTTGGCTTCTTGCTTGTACTCGTTACGAACTTATTTGTGAGAAAAGTGAGCAAAGAAAATGCACTATTCTAAGAAGGAGTGGCTGTCGTGAGTAAAACAATATCTCTTCCTAAGCAGCGGATAGCCAAGAAACACGGACCAAACGATCTATCTCCAACAGCGAATTTGCTGGTCAATGTGTTCTTCTGGATCTACACCGCAGCTTGTATCATGCCTCTGGTGCTTGTTATTATCGTCTCTTTCTCCGATGAAAAGGGAGTTCTCATTCATGGCTACAATTTCATCCCTGAGGGTTGGAGCCTTGAAGCTTATAAATTCATGTTCAAGGATTGGCATCAAATCTTGCGTTCCTTTGGGATTTCCGTCTTCTTGGCAACGGTGGGAACAGCCATCAGCCTAGTGATGATGTCACTATATGCGTATCCCATTTCGCGCAGCGATTTTCCGCACAAAAGCTTCTTCTCGTTCTTCATGTTCTTTACCATGCTGTTCAATGGCGGGCTCGTTCCTTGGTATCTCGTTTATACGCAGATGCTGGATTTGAAAAATACGCTTGCAGCGCTCATGCTGCCCTTACTCGTATCGGCCTTCTTCGTCCTGTTGCTTAGGACGTTCTTCGCGAATTCGATCCCAATGCCGCTCATCGAAGCAGCGAAAATTGACGGGGCTGGCGAGATACGGATTTTCAGTCAAATCATTATACCGCTTTCCCTGCCTGTTCTAGCCTCTGTCGGTTTGTTCCAGGTACTCAATTATTGGAATGATTGGTTCCTCAGTCTCGTCTTTATCTCGGGGAGCAAAAACATCAATCTGCAGTTCATGATGTACAAAACCATGCTCGATATCCAATTCCTCACTTCGAATGTGCAGGCAAGTCAAGGGCTTGCTCAGGCAGGAGGCATCCTCCAGCTTCCAACGGAAACGGTACGTATGGCTATGGCCGTGCTGGGGATTGGACCTATCGTCTTCGCGTATCCGTTCTTCCAGAAATATTTCAAAAAAGGGTTAACAGTAGGAGCAGTTAAAGGTTAGTTTATAACGGCTTGTACCAGCCTCGGCTGGATTAGCATAGAAGGAAGAACTAAGAAAAGGGAGGCAGTCCATCCATGAAAGCTTTGAAAAGAAGCACTTTTGCACTTCTTACACTGACGTTTTCGTTATCACTCACCTTGGCGGGATGCTCAAAAAGCACGACAGAAACTCCAGCAAGCGCAACACCAGCACTAGCAACAAGTACAGCGCCTGCTGCTACGAAAGCAGCTACTTCTGATCTGAAGCCTTATGAAGTGAAGCTTGTGTACCCTGGTACACCGCAGCCAGATCAAGCTAAAGTAGAAGAAGCTATGAATAAAGTACTGAAAGAAAAAATCAATGCAACGATCAAATTGATGCCAATCGATTGGGGGCAATGGGATAACAAAACGAATCTCATGATCGCATCCCGCGAAGAGTTCGATATTCTTTTCACAGCGCAATGGAATGGTCACGCAGTTAACGTAGGTAAAGGCGCCCTTATGCCTCTTAACGTCTTGCTTGGCCAATACGGCAAGGGAATTACAGATTCCTTGGATCCAGCGTTCCTGCAAGGGGCGAAAATCAACGGTAAAAACTACGGTGTGCCTACAAATAAGGAATTAGCTGCTTCTGGCGGTATCGTGTATCGTTCCGATATTGCGAAAGAGCTCGGTATTGATATGACAGCTGTCAAAACAATGGCAGATCTGGGCAACGTACTGAAAGTTGTAAAAGAGAAAAAGCCTGAAATGACGGCGTTCTTCCTTCGTGACGGTGATAACTTAAATGCGCATTATTTGGCGCAATATGATTACCTTGGCGACAGCACGATCCCAGGCGTTATTATGAAAGACGGTACAGATACGAAGGTTATTCCAAAGTGGGATCAACCGCGTTATAAAGAGATTTTGAAATTAACACGTGATTTTATGCAAAAAGGCTACATCAATAAAGATGCGGCTACGACGCAATTGTCGGGTCAAGATGCTTTGAAATCAGGGAATGTGTTTATGATTACGTCCTCTTTGAAGCCTGGTAAAGACGGCGAGCTTGCAAATGCGGCGAATCTGGTTGGGAAGCTGGCTCAAATTGAGTTGACACCACGTACGATTTCGACTGGCGACACGGCAGGTTCTATGCTTGGGATTTCAGTAACGTCCAAAGACCCAGCTCGTGCCATGATGGTTATTAATTTGTTGCACACAGATAAGCAATTGAACAACTTGATCAACTTCGGTATCGAAGGTGTTCACTACACGAAAGTGTCCGACAATATCATCAAAGCAACAGATGCAGGCAAAAATTATGCACCAGGAGCTGCATGGCAGTTCGGTAACCAATTCTTGAACTTTCTCTATGACAATGAAGATCCGCAAAAATGGGATAAATTCAAAGAATTCAATAAAACAGGCAAGAAATCGCCTGGCCTTGGTTTTACATTTGACTCGGAGCCTGTAAAAACACAAGTGGCTGCAGCCGTAAACGTAGGGAAAGAATTCGATGCGGCGATGGATACGGGTTCTGTTGATGTAGACGCATCCTTGCCGAAATATCAAGACAAAATGAAAGCAGCGGGCATTGATAAAATTATCGCAGAGAAACAAAAACAATTAGATGCTTTCTTAGCAGCCTCCAAGCAATAACATGATCTATGTATAAGGAGCCAGGCTCAATGAGCCATGGCTCCTTATTTGTATGACATGTATGGCGAATTACCAAACAAAAGTCATTGTAACGATAACAAGCAAAACGAACAGAACAAGAACAACAGCAGCGGACGTATGATGTCCAACTGTACCAGTACCTACAGCAACACCCATTTATGTCACCCCCCATCTAGGAATGCTCTTCCGCAGAGGCGGATGAGAGACAATACTATCCTATGGAAGGAAATCAACATTTGATTGGGTGTTTAGCCTATATGGGTGGAGAGAGGAGGCACTTTTAGGCAGCAGCCCGTTTTTGACAAAAGCGGGAGGGAAGTTGAACAAGTAACAAGGGCCCTCCATATGGTAGAAAAGGACGTATGCCATCGTGGAGGTGCAAGGGGTATCGAGTACTTGGATATGTTAGCAAAGCTGGGAATCGGTAACGCGCATCCTGGGGGGTTCGGAGAGACCATTGAACAATTGAAGGTATATCCGATTGAACCAGGGAAAAAGGTGCTGGAGGTAGGCTGCGGAACAGGAAGAACTGCTTGCTATTTGGCAGAGCAAGGGTGCGAAGTGACAGCCGTTGATATTCGGCCGGAGATGATCACCAAAGCGAAAATTCGCGCTGAGAAGCAAGGCGCTCAGGTTGAGTTCCTCATTGGAGATGTATGTCAGTTGCCTTTTGAAGATGGGACATTTGATGTTGTCATGGTGGAATCTGTGACGAACTTCGCGGATGCGCAGAAGGCGGTAAGCGAATATTATCGCGTCTTAAAGCCTGGAGGTAAGCTCTACGACCGCGAAGTGATCAAGGTGAAGGAGATGACATCTGGCATCCACAGAGCGTTGTGCAGCTTCTATGGGGTAAGCAGGATTTATAAATTGGAGGAGTGGCAGGAGTTATTCGAAGCAAATAATTTCGTTGATGTGACATCAACAGGTATTCATCCGTTCCCACTTACGATGTTTGAAGATCAGGTGCAGCATCCAGATCCTGTTCATTTGTCTGATCGTCAATCGTTTATGGACCCGCGAATCTGGCAAATCACCGCTCGTTATGATGAATTAGTAAACAAATATCATCCCTATATGGGGTACACATTGATGATAGGTTCGAAGGCGTAAGGCCAAACTAAGAAGCAGGAAAATGGTTCCTTCATGGCGAAGCATATGAGAAAGATTATCATTGGAGGCTGCTTCTGTTGAATGTAGAAGAGATTTCTGAACGAATTTCGAACCGCAAAGCCAAAGAAGTATATGAGTTGATTACACGTCAGAAGACGGTTTCCAAAATAGACTTACTAGACCAGAGCGGCATGACAGTCTCGACCCTAACAAGACTTCTAGAAGAGTTAACGAGTCAAGGGCTGATCTTGGAATCTGGTTTTGGCGCATCCACAGGCGGGCGTAGGCCAATTCTGTATGAGAAGAATCCGGCCTATGCTTATATTTTTGGCTTGGAGATCTCTCGCACACTTTCGAAACTTGTGCTTGTTGATTTGGGCATGAATAAGCTAGATGGCATCAGCTGGACCATGACCGAGGTCATGTCCCCAGATGTGTTAGTTCCACTTATCGTTCAAGAAGCACAGCGAATGTTAGGGAAGCATGGTATTCCGATCTCGGACGTATTGGGGATGGGGATTGGTGCCGTAGGCCCTGTTGACCGAATCAATGGGTTTATTCTCGACCCGTCCTATTTCCAAGCGAAGGGTTGGCGTAACGTCGATATCTGTCGCCTGTTAAGCCGCGAGTTAGGCATACCAGCTATGCTCGATAATGGAGCGAACACCGCCATTCTGGCCGAATCTTGGCATCAGCGTTCACGCAGCTTCAAGCATCTCCTCTATATTCACGCGGGCGTCGGCTTGCGCTCGTCGATGGTGTCTCAAGGCAAGGTGATCTACGGCGCCGTAGATATGGAAGGCTCCGTGGGTCAAATGATTATTCAAACCGATGGCGTGCCCCATCGTAATGTGACTGGCAATTATGGTGCGTTGGAGTCCTATGCCTCCCTGTATGCCATCGAAAAAGCAGCGAAATCTGCTTTAAAGCAAGGCAGATCTAGCGCGCTTCTACATATGATTGACGACCCCGAGCAAGTCACGTATACGCACATCATGGATGCGCTCAAAAAAAATGATCCCCTGGCTGTGGAGATCGTAACGGAGGCGGCAACCTATTTCGGAATCGGACTTGCCAATTTATTGAATATTCTGCATCCAGAGAAGGTAATCATCGGGGGGCCGTTAATTACGGGATCTGAGCTATTTTTTCAAACAGCGACACAGGTCGCGATTCGTAAAACGTATTATTACCCTGCCTACCAAGTTGTATTTAGTAAGGGTAAGCTAGGGGATGAAGCCCTTGCCATCGGAGCAGCGGTCATGGTGATGGATCAGCTCGTTAAACTGTAGTTTCCTTTAGGAAGGCATGAAGCAGTTTGTTGAAGGCTGCTGGTGTCTCCATCGGCGTCAGGTGCGATGCACCTGGGATCACATGGAAGCTCGCGCCAGGTATGTGATCAGCCATTGTCTTCATGACGTCAGGCGGTGCTATCGCATCCTGTTCACCTGCAATGACGAGCGTGGGTACTTGGATCGCAGGCAGCAGCTTCACAGAGTCCTCACGAAAGGCCATCGCAATGCTGGCGTGGACAAGCCCTTCTGCTGGCATGCTGTCCATGATGGTGCGCAGGTTGTCGATCAATTGCGGCTGCCCCTTCACGGTTTCAGCCGTGACAAGCTTAGGCAGCATGGCATCCCGGGCTGCCGCGGCACCTTTCTCATAGAGCGAGGCGGCCATGTTCATTCGATTTTTGCGCCCTTCGGGTCCATCCCCTTCAGCGCGCGTATTTGCCAGAATCAACGCAGAGAACCGTTCTGGTGCCAAACGAAGTAAAGCAAAAGCGACGTAGCCGCCCATGGAGAAGCCTCCTAAGGTGGCTTTTTCGATGTTTAACGCATCCATGAGAGCTAGGATGTCTTGGGCATAAGCATGTAACGACATCGTCCCCGTGGGCAGATCCGATTGCCCCATCCCACGGAAATCTGGCGTAATGACACGATAATGAGGCGATAAAGATTCAACCTGAGCTTGCCACATCCGATGATCCAGCGGGAAGCCGTGAAGCAGAATAAGGGGGGCTCCAAGGTCTTGTCCTTGATCTTGAACGAAGATGTCAGTACCGTTTACGTGTTTTTTCATTCTTTTTCACGCTCCAATAAGTCGAATTTGCATAAAAATATCGAAAAAGTTATGTCTTCATACTTTCATTATGGTTAACTCATACTTACTTAACATTTCATTGCTATTCTCTGATTATACCTATCACGCATCACCAAGAACAGGGAACCGATACTTTTATTTTCACGAAATGGGGTTTATTGAGATGACCAAAAAACCATGGTCCACCCAAGAGCTGGACAAACTCATTCGCCTTTCCTCTGAATGCCCGCCAGTTGTTATTGCCAGAGAATTATCGCGTCCTGTAACGTCTGTCCGTAAAAAAATGCGTGAAATGGGTGTTAGCTATGTGTCCGGAGAGCAGTGGAAAAAGAGTCAAATTCAATTCCTAATTTCCGATGAAGGTACTTCCTACAAAAACAAGCATAAACTAACGTATGAATCGCATGAAAGTGAATTTGAATCCCCCGTTTCTGGATGAGTTCTGGACAACCTTAGTGAAAATGGCCAGAGTGGCTAAAAAGAGGGGGAAGCGTGTCGATGTTCTCTCGTTTATCGATACATACCGCAAGATTCGTATTGGCGGCTAATTGCATAGATGACTCCCATTAAAGGTGAAATCCCGTTTCGGCGTGAATTCACCTTTTTTCTTATGTAGAGGGAATCCTATGGATCAGAATAAGGTGATAAATTTAGGAATTATAAGCTATTTTTAAGGTTGTTGCGCTATGATAAGTAGGATAGGGAAAAAACGGGAATTGAACGTACGTTATTGGGGGGATGTGGCGCGATGGAATCAAAAAGAGGCTGGTTGAAGCAATCTTTTGGAAAGCGGTTAAATGCGATTCATAGCTGGAATGCTTGGATTTTGGTATTGCTGACGGTTACGGGCATCGTACTTAGCATTGGCGCCATTCGCGGGGATCTGGGCGGTTGGCGAGTAACGCTGAAGCAGCTGCATATTTATCTAGGTGTCGCTTCGATTCTGCTTCTTATGCTGTACGCGCCAATGATTCGCAAACATTGGCGCCAGATTCGCACGCGGCGCAATCAACGCGCGAATCTGGTGTTCGTGCTGGCCCTGCTGATCGGTTGGGCCGTATCGGGGGTGATTCTGTGGCAGTTCCGCCACATGCCACCAGCTTTAAACAACACGGCACTGTTCGTGCATGATGGGCTTACCTGGGTCGGCGTGCCGTATGCCGTGTACCACGCCATCTCGCGCAGCCGATGGCTGAAGCGCCAGCAGCGGCTCGAGCAAGCTGCCGCTGTGGTGAGACCGCCCGCCGCAAGTGAAGCAGCGGCGGCGATTCCAGTTCCGGCGGCGACGGATGACGCCGCCGCGGAGCGCACCGCAGCGCAGGCGGTCATCGCTGCGCTGAAAGCATCGCCGATCACACGCGCCTCCTTCCTGCGACTCGTCGCAGGGGTGGTGCTCGTGATCGCGGTCGGTCCTGCCTTTTATCGCTGGATAAAAGGCGCTTTGGACACCGGCGGTTCATCGACCGCCGAGTATGTGGCGAACGACGGCAACCGCATGCTGCCGGCGCCAGAGCCACTGCCTGACTCCGCCGCCGTCGTAGGCGGAGGGGCGAAAGGCAATTTCCGCATCTACACGGTGACGGAAATTCCCTCTTTTTCGTCCGACACGTGGAAATTCGCGATTTCTGGTCTAGTTGATCGTCCCAATGCATGGAATTGGGAGCAGTTCTTGAAGCTGAAGCGGACGGTCCAGGTGAGTGATTTCCACTGTGTGACGGGCTGGTCGGTCTATAAGTGTACCTGGGAAGGCATACCCCTGAAACAAATGCTGGAGGCGGCTGGGGTGCAAGCCTCAGCGAAGTACGTGAAATTTTACTCGGGCGATAAAGTATATACCGATGCGCTGTCGCTGGAGCAGGCGGGGGGCGACGATATTATGGTGGCGGTGCTCATGGATGGCAAACCGATACCCCAGCAATTAGGCGGCCCTGTTCGATTAATCGTTCCGCAAATGTATGCGTATAAGTCTGTTAAATGGCTGCAGGGCATCGAACTGATCGAGAAAGAGCATCTGGGCTATTGGGAAGTAAGAGGCTATGATAACGATGCCTGGGTGGGTAGTTCGAACACATGATTAGCAGAAATTACGGAAGTTGGCACTGACTTTTGAGAGGGTTTTTGATATAGTAAGGGCAAAGAATCCAGTTCGGAAAAGAGGGATATTTGCCATGCAAATTTGTTCGCTTAACGTGGGGGTACCCCAAACGATGATATACCAAGGAAAAGAGCTGACCACAGGGATCTTGAAGACACCGGTCAGCTCCTCTTTGTATGTGTCCAAGGTACAAATCGAAGGGGACGGGCAAGCGGATTTAACCGTACATGGCGGCCCAGATAAAGCGATTTGCGTCTATCCAGAAGAACACTACGCCTTTTGGGAGAAGCTTCTGGGAAAGAAGTTGGAACGGGGAACTTTTGGCGAAAATTTAACACTGCGCGGTGTGAGAGAACATGAGATTGGCATCGGCGACATCTTGGCTATTGGCGAGGTAATCGTTCAAGTATCCCAGCCGAGGCAGCCCTGTCATAAGCTAGCGAAGCGACTGGATTGGCCAGAAGCCGTGCTGCGGGTTCAGGAGTCAGGGTTAACAGGATATTATTTTCGCGTGTTAAAAGAGGGCTATATCGCGCCTGAATCGGAGATCAGTCGTATCGCAAGCGACGAGGGCAGGGTAACGGTTGCGTTCGCGAACAAGTTAAGATATGAAGATAAGTTCAATCGAGAAGGTATTCAGAGGCTGCTTGCCGTAGCGGCGCTGTCGGGTTCTTGGAGGCAAACTTTCGAGAAGCGATTAGCGGAGTTGAACGTATGACGCGTATGCCGATCACGGGGGTCATCCTTGCTGGGGGATTGAACCGTCGCATGGAAGGAAGAGCCAAGGCGCTCCTGACTGTACAAGGTGAGGCATTAATCGTACGGCAATTGAAGGAGATGTCAGCTGTTTGTGGGCAGCTCATTGTGGTGACGAATGAGGCCGAGGCCTTGCAGACAATGATTGGACAAAGCTTGGACATGAATGTCACCTATGTGACGGATGTTTATCGTCAAAACGGTCCTCTAAGCGGCATTCATGCAGCTGCGCTTGCAGCCACGATGCCGCATCTGTGGATTGTCGGCTGCGATATGCCCTTGATTTCAAGCGAAGCTGCAGCAGCGATGGTTTCCCTGTGCCGCGACGAAAATGTGGACGCCGTTATTCCAGAAATCGATGGACGCCTCCATCCGCTGCACGGCATTTATGCACGAGAGGTTGGTCCTGAGGCTGAACTTCATTTGCAAAAAGAAAGCTACAAGCTGATGAAGCTGCTCGATCATTTGGATTGGCTGCCTGTAAGGAATGATTTCTTCAAGCAGCGTCAGCTGCGTACAAATTTTGTTGTGAATGTGAATACACCCCAGGATTTCGCTGATATGTTAACAAATCTATCATCATTTACTGATTTTTGATAGAAAATATGCCATAATGAACGGAGAGAGAAGGTGAACTCCAATGCCAAAACTGCTGCTTGACCGCTTTGGGCGCATGCATGATTACCTGCGTATCTCAGTGACAGATCGATGTAATTTGCGATGTGTGTATTGCATGCCAGAAGAAGGAATGGAATTTGAACCCGATGAGAAGCTGTTAACTTTTGAAGAAATTACAGAGGTTGTCCGTGTCTTGGCGGGTCTAGGCGTTCGTAAATTGCGATTAACTGGGGGAGAGCCCTTAGTTCGTAAAAATTTGGAACACCTCATCCAATCCCTATCACAGATTCCTGGTATTGAAGATATTGCGTTGACAACGAACGGGATTTACTTTGCGTCACGGGCAGAGAAGCTGCGTGCTGCAGGGTTAACTCGTGTAAATATAAGTTTGGATTCCTTGCGAGCCGATCGATTCTCAATGATTACGCGCGGCGGCGATATCCGTCGTGTGCTAGCTTCGATTGAAGAAGCCTATCGGGTCGGGATTACTCCGATTAAGCTGAATGTCGTTCTAATGAAGGGCATTAATGATGATGAAATTGCTGACTTTTTGCAAATGACGATCGATCGCCCGATTCAAGTTCGTTTCATTGAATATATGCCAATTGGACACCAAGACCAAGATTGGAAAAGCCGTTATCTATCGCTTACGACTGTACTTGATCGTTGTAAGGAAAGGGGCTGGAATGCCACCGCTTCGGATGCGGTATACGGTAATGGACCTGCCCAGAACTATCGGATTGACGGCGCATTAGGCTCATTCGGATTGATCCATCCCATCAGTGATCATTTCTGTGAAACGTGTAATCGCCTGCGGCTTACGGCAGATGGGAACATCAAGCCTTGCCTGTATTGGTCGGATGAATTTAATGTGCGCAAATATATCGGGGACGATGCTGCGGTGGAAGATTTGTTCTTCCGTGCGCTGGATATTAAACCGCAAAATCATGAGATGGCACAAGCGCTGATGAATGAGGAGCAATCTCATACACCAACCATTCGCAGGATGTCACAAATCGGCGGCTAGGAATTAGGGAGGCAGGAAGCAAGTGAATAGTGAGCTGAAGCTGAGATTTGGCCGTCAAGTGATCTCCGTTGATGAAGCGCGAGCCAAACTCTATGAATACTGCCAACCAGCGAAGGTAGAAGCTGTTCCATTGGAGCGTTCAATCGGCAGAACGTTGGCGGTGGATATTTACGCGAATCACAATGTGCCGCATTTCCGCCGCTCGGGTGTAGATGGGTATGCGGTTCGTTCCAAGGATATACTTACAGCCTCACCTGAGACGCCTGCTCTTCTTCAGGTCATTGAACGGATTCCTAGCGGTACGGTTCCAACACGAACGATTGGAGCTGGCATGGCAGCCCGCATTATGACGGGTGCACCCGTACCAGATGGCGCAGATGCCGTCGTCATGTTGGAGATGACGGATTCCTTGCAGGATGAAGCGCAAACGAATGCGCATGTACGTATTAAGAAAAATGTGCAAGCGGGCAGCAATATCACACCGATTGCGGGTGAAATTGCGCATGGGGATGCTCTTATAGCCAAAGGGTCGCAGATCGGTGCAGGTGAAATCGCGATTTTGGCGACATTTGGCTTCTCGGAGGTCTCGGTATTTTGCAAACCGACGGTTGCTATTTTTTCAACGGGATCTGAGTTGCTACAGGTTGAGCAGCGTTTGCAGCCTGGTAAAATCCGCAATAGCAACAGCTATATGCTAGCGGCACAAGTGGAAGCCGCTGGCGGCTCGGCCCAAATTATGCCTGTGCTCAGTGACGATCCGCGCCACGTTCAGGCGGCTTTGGAAGCCATTCTACCTGATGTCGATCTCGTTCTTACGTCTGGCGGTGTTTCGGTAGGGGATTATGATGTGTTGGTGGATCTGTTCGGCCATTTCGAGGGCAAATTGTTGTTCAATAAAGTTGCCATGCGGCCTGGAACACCAACGAGTGCAGCTGTATGGAAAGGGAAGCTGCTTCTCGCACTATCAGGCAATCCTGGGGCATCCTTCGTCGGATTTGAGTTATTCGCCAAGCCGCTAATGAAAGCTATGATGGGCAGTCAGCAGCCCGTTGGTGAAGCGCACACCGCCTTTCTGGATGTGCCCTATGATAAGCCTTCGGCTTACCCGCGGTATATTCGCGGAACTACGCGCCTGGAGGCAGGAACCGTATGGGTTCGCCCAGCGGGGATTGATAAGTCGAGTATTATGGTATCCATTAAGGATGCGGATTGCTTGATTTGTCTGCCCGCGGGAGGAAGTGGGTATGCGCGAGGCGATCGTGTGCAAGTATGGGCAACGAAATAAATTATAAATAAAAAGACAAGACCCACTCAGACTGAGTGGGTCTTGTTTTCTTAGCTTTCGCTTAGAAGAAAGTAGCAAGAATAATAACAAGCAACACATAAAGAACTAGAATAACGCCAACTGAGTTCCCGTAACCAGGTGTTCCACAACCTGCAACATATGACATGGTATCGCCTCCGCTTTCTAGTGATGTAGGTTAAACACTATACAGCATATGTCTACGGGATAGGAGTTGATTGGACGAATGCCCTGATGGCTGATCGCGTTTTGCCGTTCTTATAAGCAAAAGCCGCCCATCACGTAGATAACGCTACCTGTGGGCGACTTTTGTTTGCTGAATCTGTTTCAGCTCATTATGAAATTCTGTACACTTTAATTTTCTGAATGCCGAAGCTGCGTAAGGATTGTTTCGAACCAGGAATATAGATATCGAGTCGATTTCCTTTAATGGCACTGCCCGTATCAGACGCAGTCACATACATACCGCCTGTTGGAAGTCCATCAAACGAATATCCCTCGATATACAATTTCGAGCCTAGCGGAATAACGGATGGGTCTACAGCTACTGTACCGAGTGCAAGGGGGTTGCCCATATAGTCGAGCGCGCCGTAACCACCATTCTCAGAAGGATCTGCCGAATAAGCTGTGGATTCAAATACTTGATAATCAGGCGCATGATAAGCGCCATCTTTACTAAGAATAGCTAGATTGCTGTTGGCATCCCAATGTACGGGAATACCTGCGGCACTGGAAAGAAAGCGAAGCGGGACGTATACGCGACCATTCTGGAATTGTGAAGCAGTGTCCAGAACGACGGTAGAGTTATCAATGCTGGCTTCTTTTTGCCCAGAGACGAGTGTAATCGTATGTTGGTTGTTGCTCAGTGTGACTTTGATTTCAGTTCCATCTTTTTGCCAATCCACGGAGTAGCCTAATTTCTCGGTTACGAAACGAAGCGGCACTTGTGTGGAATGATTGCCATCCAGAAATGGCTGTGCATCCGGGAAATGAATCAGGTCATCGTTGACTTGCACTTTCACGTCCATCTTGGCTTGGGCTGCGTGCGCCTGCGTTGTAAATGGGGAAAGAAAGCCACCTGCCAATACTGCTAAGGAAACAGCAAGGCTTGTTAACCCTTTAGTAAGTTTATTCAATTGGTAATCCTCCTTCTTGAGCCTTCGAGGTTAGTTGACGGGTTCGGGAAGAAGGTTCTCCCTAGTCTGCTCTGATTAGAAGCAAATATTCACCCCAAGTATTTCGTCCCCCGTACCAGTGCTTGATTTGGGCACCAGACTCGGCTTCAAATATAGTATCATCGTGAGCGGCTCGGAACAATGACCAAATATTGGGGCCTTCCTGACATACTGGACTTAGGTCTAGGTTCAAAAACAGTCGGGGGTCGGTTTTGACGTTGGCGTAAGTGCGTTACGATATAGCTATGATGGAGTGAGAGACGATGTAGAGGGAGTGAATGAATATGACGAAGAATCAGGACCGTGAATGGGATTTGCAACATATAGGTGATCAAATTGGCAAAATGGCGGAGACGGTCTGGCAGGAGACCATCGGCAAGGCAGGTGCCGCGCGCAGCGGCACAATTGAGGAGCTGGAAGCGCGCTACGAGGAAGCGTTGCAGGCCACGATCGCGCTACGCAGCCACATCGCGCGCGCAGAGGAAATGGCGCAGCTGCGCGGCGAGCAGGCCGAGCTGGCGATGCGCGCCGGCGAAGAAGACCTGGCGCGGCTCGCGCTGCAAGAGAAGCTTCGCGAGGAAGCCGCGAGCGAGCACTACCGCGCGCAGTACGCGAGCAGCCAGGACCTGTGCCTGGCGCTCGCAGAGCAGCTGCGCGGGCTGCGTGCGGGGCACGCAGCCGAAGAGGTGCAGCCGCGCGGCGGGCTGCACGGCAAAGAGGCTCGCGACACGTGGCGCGAGCTTGAAGTGACCGGCCGCGAGCTCGGCCGGGAGGCGCTCCAGGGGCTTCGCTTAGCGGGCCGCCTGTCGCGCGAGACGCTGAAGGAAGCCAGCGGCAATCTTCAGCATGAGTTTCGCGCGCTGCGCAGTAAGTTGCAGCACGAGTGGCAGCAGGAGCAGCGCAGCCGTGAAGAGCGGGACCCGCGCCGCCAGAAGTAAGCTTATATTTTTGGATAAACACTACCGTCCAACAGGACGGTGTAGTCGTTTTTTATAAGCCAAAGCCTTGCCGGATAAGGATTTGCTTCTTGGAGGTCGTCCATTCTTATGGTATGCTAGGAAACGTATGCAAGAAACGAAATGGGCAGCCAGAGGAGGTGCAGCAAATGGGAGAAGACATGAAGAATAACCGCGCACGCAACACAGCGCTTGTGCTGATCGGCGCCGGTGTTTTTTTGCTTCTTGATCGAACTGTAGGCTTTTTTCCCATTCTGGCCGTTATCCTCATCTTGCTGGGCATTCATCGCGTTCGTTCACGCAAGGAGCGCAAAGGATATGTGCTGATGGGGATTGGCGCCGTCATTTTATTCGGGGATCATCTCACGATTGTCATTGCGGTTGTGTTGATTTCACTCGGTTTGTTTTTCATACGATCCAAGCAGGTTCATAAGGATGACACCTATATTCAAAAGCAAAAGCTTGTAGATAGTGTGCGTCTTGGCCGCGAGCCTTGGATTATGAGAAACACATCGACGTGGTATTTGGTGGGGGAAACGTATATCGACCTCTCACTGGCGATCTTGGAGCAAAAGGAAACGACCGTTATTTTGCAAGGTATCGTGGGGGATATTGATATCAAGGTGCCGGATGACATCGGTGTTTCGGTTACAGCTTCCATCATGTTCGGACAGCTTCATATCGCCGACCAACGAGAAGCGGGTGTCATGAATAAAGTGGTCTGGCAATCAGATAATTATGTGCATAGTGACCATAAAGTGAAACTTGTGCTCTCCTTTATCGTAGGAGATATCAAGGTCAAAGTTCTGTAACGATGGATAAACGAGACCGTTCCTCACTTGACAATTCTCCTTGCTTCGCAAAGATGAATTGCCATATCACGGACAGTCTTGCCGTTTATTTCAAGGGGTTCTTCACCAGGTGGACGGCTATAAACGACGGTTAACGAATATGATATGGCGCAGTATGGGCGAGTCGATCCTGTTTGGCTTCGCGATACTAGGCGCTATTCTTTATTTTTTGAAATCTAGGGACTTACTGGTTCCTTTTACTTCCTGGCAAGAAGGGATCAAGCTCTCTTTCTTGGCACTCCTGATTCTTGGAGTCATTGGTGCCTTCTTTGGTTATTGGAATAGCTCCAGAATCACACGCAGGCTGGAACCAATGATGGAGACGATGATTTTATTGGAAAAGGGTACGTTCGCACGAGGCGATTTTGTGAACGGAGAAGATGAGATCGGCCGTCTAGGCGAGCAATTAGGCCGCATCATGAAGCGTTGGGAGGAGCAGGTGACTTCGCTGCAACGTCTGTCTAACCACAATGTCGAGCTCACTGAGAAAGCGAAGCTGTCTGCGGTTATTGAAGAGCGCCAACGCTTGGCGCGGGAGCTGCATGACGCGGTGAGCCAGCAGTTGTTCGCTATCTCTATGACAGCAACAGCTGTCGGACGGACGCTGGACAAGGATTTCGAGAAAGCGAAGCGGCAAATTCATCTTATTGAAGAGATGGCATCAGTTGCGCAATCTGAGATGAGGGCGCTTCTGCTGCATCTTCGCCCGATTCACCTCGAAGGCAAGCGGTTGTCGGAAGGACTTGTCGAGCTCTTGAAGGAGCTGGCAGCCAAAGTGCCGATGGCGATTACATGGGATATGGACGATGAAATTCGTTTAAATAAAGGGATTGAGGATCATTTATTCCGCATCGTGCAAGAAGCCTTGTCGAATGCTTTACGTCATTCCAAGGCAAACAAGCTGGAAGTGAAGCTGTTGCACCGCTCGGACGGCATTCGCTTGGTTATCCGCGATGATGGCATCGGCTTTGAACTGGATGCGAAGAAGCTGACGTCCTATGGAATCGTGTCCATGAAAGAACGCGTTAACGAAATTGGCGGATCGGTGGATATTATTACAGCGCCAGAACGAGGTACACGCATTGAGATTCGGGTGCCGATACTCGCGGGTGATCCTCAACTTATCGAGAGTTAGCACTGTACATAGAGAGGGAGAAGTGAATGGACGACACCTTAATCAAAGTACTTCTTGTCGATGACCACGAAATGGTCAGAATCGGACTAGCGGCTGTACTTGGAACCGAAGATGGCATCGAGGTTGTAGGCGAGGCGAGCAATGGTCATGACGGCATTCGACTTGCACAAGAATATCGCCCAGACGTCGTGCTAATGGATTTGGTCATGGAAGGCATGGACGGGATTGAAACGACGAGGAAATTGCTGCAATTGTATCCAGAATGCAAAGTGATTGTGTTGACGAGCTTCTTGGATGATGAGAAAATGTATCCAGTGATTGAGGCGGGCGCTTTCAGCTATTTGCTCAAAACCTCGCGTGCATCTGAAATTGCCCAAGCGATCCGAGCGGCAGCCAAAGGGCAGTCGATTCTGGAATCGCAAGTGGCATCGAAGATTATGAACCGGTTTCGGACGCCGAAGCCTGCCGCGGAACCGCATGAAGAGCTAACAGATCGCGAGATGGAAGTTCTCCGATTAATTGCGAAGGGCAAATCCAATCAAGAGTTGGCGGATGAACTATTCATCGGTGTGAAAACCGTTAAATTTCACGTAACGAATGTACTCGCTAAGCTGGGCGTAGAAGATCGAACGCAAGCGGCGATTTATGCCTTCAAGCATGGGCTTGCGGAATAACTCGAGGGAGCGATAAAGTTGAGTGTAGTCAAACAGATGTGGAGCTGGTTTGGGTCGATTGCGATTTCGTTTATACTGGTTGTATTTCTCGGCGTGTTCGTATTCCAATCGACGCGGGTTAGCGGACATTCGATGGATCCGACGCTGCATGACAGCCAGCGGGTGTATGTATCGAAGCTATCGCATACGTTTCATTACGAACCCAATTATGAGGATATCGTCATTATAGATTCTAGAGTGAATTTAAAGCGTACCTTTAAGAATGATTTGATGGACAGTCCGTTACTAAGTTTATTCGTTCACGGTGACGATAAGCATGTATGGATCAAACGCGTCATCGGCAAGCCTGGGGATCTGCTTGAAATGAAAGATAACCAGTTGTTTCGCAATGGTGAGCTGCTAGACGAGCCTTATATTAACGAGGAGATGCGAGCGAACGGAAACAAGAAGTGGACCGTTCCTGCTGACCATATTTTCGTTATGGGAGATAATCGCAATAACAGCATGGATAGCCGTGTTATTGGTTTCATTCCGATTGATCATGTGTTAGGGAAAAAGATGTTTTAATACAGTTAAAGGCAGTCTCACCTGTAGGTTCAACTACGAGGGAGACTGCCTTTTTACTTTGTCATAGCTTTCTCTTGGCTTCTTCACATCTTAGCATCAAGCAGCAGTCCCCGCATCGGAATCGGCAAGTAGGCTTGAAGCTGTGAACGATATTGACCGTATGGTTTCAAAGGAGATTCAGCCAATTGAAACAGGGAAGCTGACGGTAATTGCTGTAAGCGTGAAATCGTGTTCATCATGGTGCCTGCTAGGCTGGCTAAGTTGTTTAAGCTCGTTGCTACTTCGCTTGCGGGCTGACTTACCTGCCCTGCGAGCACATCGGCTTGCAAGGATAGTTTCCCATTCTCTTGCTTCGTAATCCCGAGTGCTTGGAGTGAGAAAGGCTTCGCAACCCCTTCAAGTCCTTGGAGAAGTCCGTGCGAAATATAGTCAGGCGCATCGCCTAATTGATCTTGAAAATTATTGTATGTATCAACAAATTGTTGGATGGTTTCGGTGATGGGAGGGGATTGATCTTCCGATGCAAGGGACTGATTAAACCCTGTTGAACTAGCGGCGAGCCGTGTGTTGACGGATTGTGCCGAGTTCTTGACAAGCTGCGCAGATGAAATAAAACCTGCAACATCCTTAGCAGCGGATTGGGCAAATTGTTTATAGGCCAACTCCTCATAAGGCAGATCCAGGATTCGCCGAATCGTATTGGATTTTCCCCCAGAAACAGCGCTGACCGCACTCACACGGTAGTAGTCTTTGTGCGTCTGATACCTGTTCACAGCCATGACGGATGGGTAAGCATTAATCATCAAGATCACCTCGCTTCACATATCTTAAGTATATCACTTGCGTGTACTGGGGTAAATTGGTACTTGTGGAGTCATTTGCTCACGTTGCGACATAAGATAGCATTATTGCTTCTTGTGGAGGCGGTGCAAGATGATACGCAAGCGCATAGCAACGATTGATGATGCAGAAATTTTTCGATTAGTCGTGGAGCAGCTCGTTCCATTTTCCAGAATGTATAACGCGAATAATAAAGTAACATTCCCTGAAATACGTAAGCGTTTAAATGCGAATAAGACATTCGTCATTGCCAAAGGGTACAAACGTCCTTACGGCTTCATCTCTATCATGCGGAAGTCAAAGGTGTTATTCGTTGACATGCTGGCGGTTGATTCACGTGAGCAAGGGAGAGGCGTTGGCCATACCTTAATGAAATCTGCCGAAGATTACGGCGTGAAAGAACGCTGTCATTCGGTCGAACTTTTCGTGGATGACAGCAATCCGAAAGCGATTCGCTTTTACGGCAAAAGAGGTTACGAAATCGATGCTTTTATTCCAGAACTGGGCTGCTATCGAATGAGCAAAGCAATTCGAGGGTAAGTGCCAAGCTGCGCGAACGAAGAAGCGATGCTTGGCACATCTATCGTGCCAGGTAAACTAAACAGTGAACATGGCAGCAATGCGATCCATATGGATGTCGACAGGTCCAGGTGCCCCAGTTACAGGTTCTGCAGCAGGGGCGACTTCAGGGCCAGATATCCAGCTGCCAAACAGCGGAAGTCCGAAGGATGAAAGTTGATGGGCAGGTGTCACTTGAAGCGAAGGATTCGGTTGGATCGGCTTTTTCTTCCCTTTTTTAGAAGAGACAGGTTTCGTAGATTTGGTGGCAGAGCTTAGTTTTACAGGTTGATTGGCATTCAGGATAAGCTTATTTTTCTCGACACGACTAAGCGTTCCATGGAATTCAAGGCCGTTCGTTAAATAGAGAAGAACGGTCTTTCCAATGAGATTTCGACAATTGTTTACATCAATCGGGTGGATGGATTGCATGGCTAGGAGGCACCTCCGAGTTAGTCTATACCATTAGCCTATGTAGTTGGGCGGGCAACGGTATAGACGAATGTCTAGTTTCTCATAAGAAAAAGTTATGAGATAAAGTGCTCAGAAAAGTTGAATAGCTTGACAATTTTAGGTATGCTAAGCATATTAACTAATTCTAATAGAGAAAGAATGATGCATAGATGAGTGGAGCTGTGTTTTATATTTTCGGTGCAACGGGAGATTTAGCGAAAAGAAAACTGTTTCCAGCTTTTTATAGCCTTTACCGGGAAGGCAAGCTAGGCGATGATTTTGCTGTTGTCGGATTAGCTCGAAGACCGCGGACGAATGAGCAATTTCGCGATGATGTGAAAAATTCGATCCAGGATTTTGCCCGTTACAAAAACAAAGATGGGGCAGAATGGGAGAAGTTTGCTGAGCATTTTGAATACATGTCGCTCGATATTAACAATGTAGCTGGCTTCCATGAGCTGAATGCTTTGACAGCTAAGCTGGACACGAAGTACCAAACAGGCGGGAACCGTCTGTTCTACTTGGCTCTAGCACCTGAATTGTTCGGCAACGTGTCCTACAACTTGAAAGAAGGCGGCTTGCTGAACACACAGGGCTGGCATCGTCTTGTGATTGAGAAACCGTTCGGTTATGACTTGCCATCGGCAGAACGCTTAAATGGACAGCTTCGTCAAGTGTTCGAAGAGAAGGATATTTACCGTATTGACCATTACCTTGGGAAAGAGATGGTTCAGAATATTGAGTTCGTTCGTTTCGCGAACGCCTTCTTTGAGCCGCTTTGGAACAATAAATACATAGCAAACATTCAGATCACGTTGAGTGAGACCGTAGGTGTCGAAGAACGTGGCGGCTATTATGATCACTCTGGCGCATTGCGTGATATGGGTCAGAATCATATGCTGCAAATGCTGATGATGATGGCAATGGAACCGCCTAGCCGTCTGCACCCGGAAGATATCCGCGATGAGAAAGTGAAGGTGCTTCGCTCCCTGCGCCTATTCGAGAACGGCGATGATGTCCGTGCGAATGTTATTCGCGGTCAATATGCGAGCGGTACGGCCAAAGGCAAAGCGTTGCCTGCATACCGTGAAGAGGATTCGGTGAATCCGCAATCGACGACAGAGACGTATTTCGCAGCGCGTGTTCACGTGGATAATTTCCGCTGGGCGGGTGTGCCGTTCTATATTCGTACAGGTAAACGACTGCCAGTCAAAACGACAGAAGTCGTCGTCGAGTTCAAGAACATTCCGAACAATGTTTACTTGGCGAAGAAGCATGAGTTAGAGCCGAACCTGTTGGTATTCCGCGTGAATCCGATGGAAGGTATTTATTTGAAAATGAACGCGAAGCAGCCTGGCTCTGAGGGTGTGATCGTACCCGTTGCGATGGACTTCTGCCAAAGCTGTCAGATCGGCATTAACACGCCGGAAGCTTACGAGCGTTTGCTTTATGATGCAACACGCGGAGATTCCACCTACTTTACGCGTTGGGACGAAGTTGCGCTGGCATGGTCCTATGTGGATCGCATTGCGGCTGCATGGAACGAGCAAACGGAGGATCTTAAGCATTATCCAGCAGGTTCATGGGGCCCTGAAGAAGCAGCGAAGCTGCTCACCGATGACGGGTTCAAGTGGTGGCCAATCAATGGTCAGAACGAAGGGGAAGTGGACTGGGAAGCTGTTCAGAAAACAACCGTTCTTGCCTAAATACGTTGTAGCTAATCCAACAGGCGATGATGTCTGTTGGATTTTTCATGGGCAAAGCGTCCTCCTCGATTCAGCGTTGCAGCCTCAATTTGTGGTATACTATACGATGTAGTTTATTCCTTAATATAGACACATGGGGTGCGTCGATGTCACGAAGAGCATTTGTGCGATGGTTGCTAGCCATCGGGGCTGTTTTGGTAGGTTTAAGTGCTTGGTTTAGTCTGTTGGTTAAGAAAAGATTCATTGCTGAGGAGCAGCCGGCCGTCGCACCTGCGGCAACCACCGAGCCTCCCCAAGCGCAGGCGCCATTTGTTTCGGAGGAACCGCTGCCTTCTGGCCCGCTCATGTCCTTTTTTATCCTAAGTGATCTCCATGTGTCTTCAGGTGACGCACTTCCGAATAAGAAGTTAAGGCAAGCGCTTGACGATGTTACCCAATTCGATGGTCCTGTTGATGCGATTATGTTAACGGGTGATTTAACGGACACTGGGTCTGAACGTGACTATAAGGAACTGCGTACAATAATGAGTGCCTATAAGCTCCCGCCCGTTCATGCGAATATGGGGAATCATGATTATTACACGATTTGGATTAATAAGGCTGGCAGTTGGGACCAAGATGCTGTCCCGAACGGTAAGAGCGATGCGATAAGCCGAGAATCGTTCAAGAAATTTATGAGCTATGATTCCATTTATAATGATTTTACAACCAAAGGGCACTCGATTGTGTTGCTCTCGCAGGAAGCGTATGTGCAAGAAAAGCCAGAAGTGGGTGAAGGTGCCTGGTATTCGGATGAACAATTAGCTTGGTTCAAAGGAAGAATGGGCAATTTATATAAACCGGGAAGACCTTTGTTTGTGATGACGCATCAGCCGTTGCCCCCAATAGGTACGGACGGTGCCACGCATCAGCTCATTCGCGCGATTCAATTTCGTGAAACGCTCAAGCCTTACAAAAATGTTTTCGTCTTCTGCGGTCATCGCCATCAAGATTTCCAGAATGGTACTCCGCACTATGTGCAGGAAACGTTCCATTATTTCCATAATGCTTCCGTTGGCAGAACGCTCAATCGAGCGTACCAACAAAGTGCGATGAATAAAGCGCAGGGCATTTATGTGCAAGTATTCGCGGATAAAGTGGTTGTGCGCGGCAGAGAGTTCAGTAATCGCACCTTCATTGAGGAAGCGAATTGGACGATTCCACTGGAGAAAGCGCACGTATGAGAAAACCTCTATCGAGGCCATTCAATGATGAGCGACCGCGTATAGAGGAAGGTTTTATCGCCAATAAGAAAGCTGTTTTCGGAAGCCGAAAACTTATACTTTCTTATGTGGTAATTTCAATGCAGTTTATGTAAATGAAGAAGGGACTTAACGAACACATGAAAACGCAACTCACCAAAATTCTCGAAACCGAAGTCGCTAAACGACGGACGTTCGCGATTATTTCCCACCCCGATGCGGGGAAAACGACACTGACGGAGAAGCTGCTTCTATTCGGAGGAGCGATCCGCTTAGCAGGGACGGTCAAAGGTCGTAAAGCAAGCAAGCACGCAACATCCGACTGGATGGAAATTGAGAAGCAGCGTGGAATCTCCGTTACATCGAGCGTTATGCAGTTCGATTATGAAGGGCACCGCGTAAACATTCTGGATACCCCTGGTCACCAAGACTTCAGTGAGGACACGTATCGGACACTGACTGCCGCGGATAGCGCGGTCATGTTGATCGACGTTGCCAAAGGGGTCGAGACACAGACGAAGAAGTTGTTCCAAGTGTGCCGGATGCGCGGCATTCCGATCTTCACGTTTATTAACAAAATGGATCGTGAGGGCCGTGATCCGTTTGAACTGTTAGAAGAGCTTGAAGAAGTGCTTGGCATTCGCTCGTATCCGATGAACTGGCCCATTGGGTCAGGTAAGCAGTTCTGCGGGGTGTACGATCGCGGAAAGTCCCAATTGGAGCTATATCAAGGTGATGACCATCGAGAGATTGAAGTTCGTAAAGTGGATGGTGTGGAAGATCCATTAGTGAAACAAATCGCTGGCGAATTCCTACACAAACAATTGTGCGGCGATATTGAGCTGCTTGATGTTGCTGGGGATCCATTTGATATGGAAAAAGTGATGAAGGGCGAACTTACGCCAGTCTTCTTCGGAAGTGCGGTCAACAACTTCGGTGTGCAGACGTTTCTTGAGAACTTCCTGCAGTTGGCACCTCCGCCAGAGCCTCGCACGAGCACAGCTGGTGTGATTGAGCCGACGCGAGAGAAGTTCTCAGGTTATGTGTTCAAAATTCAAGCGAATATGAACCCTGCGCACCGTGACCGTGTAGCGTTCCTACGGATCGTCTCGGGCAAATTCGAGCGCGGCATGGCTGTTAAACATGTTCGACTAGGCAAAGATATTAAGCTGGCGCAGCCGCAGCAATTCTTAGCACAGGATCGTGATATCGTGGAAGAGGCGTTCCCAGGCGATATTATCGGTTTGTTTGATCCAGGGATTTTCCGCATCGGCGATTCCTTGAGTGAAGGGGAAGAGGTCGTGTTCGACGAGCTGCCGACGTTCTCGCCAGAGCTGTTCAGCAAGGTGTCGATCAAAAATGCGCTGAAACAAAAGCAATTCCTTAAAGGGATCGACCAACTGACCGAGGAAGGGATGATCCAGGTGTTCACGACGATTGGGTTCGAGGACATGATCCTTGGCGTTGTTGGGCAACTTCAATTCGAAGTACTGGAGCATCGGATGAGATCGGAATATGGGGTTGATATTATTTTGCAGCGTCAGAACTATCAGTTCGCTCGTTGGATTATCGATGATAAAATCGATCCATCCAAATTCCGCATCAATTCACAACTCGTGAAAGATAAGAAAGGCAACTTCGTTGGCCTATTCGAGAGTGAATATGCGCTTCGTTCGTCCATTGAGAAAAATCCTACCGCACAGTTCTTAACGAGTGCTCCATAAGCAAGACGTTCCAAGAGGCTGCCCCTGATTCCATTCGGGGGTAGCTTCTTCTTCGTAGGTCTGTCGCCAATGCACGGTTGCCTTCATACACTAGGAGGGGGTGAATTCGAAGCTGGAGGCAAGGTATGAAGAAGAATATAGGGGTAAAGCCATACGTAAATAAGCCAAGATATGTCAGTAGCAAAATAGGAAAAACCAGGGCGATCGAAGCGAATGAAGCCCTTCATAAATACGTGCCAACGACGAAACGGTTGACAATGGCAACACTCAAATCCATGCTGGATACGCACCGCATGGTGTATGTGAAGCCGAATGTGGGGATGTTCGGGAACGGAGTCATTCGGATTGAACTCGCTGACGCCGAGAAGAATGAACGACCTTATTCGTATCAGGAAGGTGTTCGTCTCCGAAGGTTCAAAACATTCACAGACATGTATGCCTCGCTTCGAAAGATGATTGGAAAAAGGCCTTACCTTGTGCAAAAAGGGATTCATTTGTTGAAATATAAGGGGAATCGCTTTGATCTGCGAGTGATGGTTCAGCAAACACCTCAGCGGAAGTGGGAAACAACAGGCGTCATGGGCCGCGTAGCGCATCCTGCGAAGATTGTTACGAATTTCCATAACGGCGGTTCATTAAAATCTTTCGACACTTTGTTAAAAGCGTATTTGCCGCAGGCAGAGAAAAAGGAGTTCCTTCAGAAGCTGCAGAAGATGGGGGTACTCGTGGCAAAAGCGATCGAGGCGAAGTATAAAGGTGTAAAGGAGATCGGTATTGATGTTGCCTTAGACCATGAGATAAATCCATGGATTCTAGAGGTGAATACAAGTCCTGATCCTTATATTTTTCAGCGATTAAGCGATAAGCGCATCTTCCGCAAAATAAGAAAATACGCCAAAGCATATGGCCGGTTATGAACTCATAACCGGCTTGTTGTCGTGCTTTCCACAATAGAAAGAAGGTTTCGGTCCCCGAAAGTTTCTTTCTATTTGGCGATAAAACTTACCTCTAAACGCGGGCGCTCATCCATGAATGGCTTCGATATAAGTTTTCTCATGGAAAGTAAGTTCGATCTCTTGCGCGGAGATGGGCGGGCTTAGCAGAAACCCTTGAATCGTCGTACAAGTCGTTTCTTTCAAAATATCAAGCTGTCCGATCTCTTCAACGCCTTCAGCGACGACTTGGATATTCAGGGCGTGGCCCAGATGAATAATCGCATGCGTAATCGCCCAATCGTTGGAGTTGCTCTGGATGTTTTTGACGAAGGAACGGTCAATCTTGAGACAATGGATCGGGAATTCTTTCAAATAGTTGAGGGAAGAGTAACCGATTCCAAAATCATCTATTGAAATGGAGATGCCCTTGGCACAAAGTTTCTCTAGGACGGCAACGGTTTTCTCCATATTTTGCATAATTGAGCTTTCAGTAATTTCAAATTCGAGATAGGCGGGATTAATGCCTGTTTGCTCAATGATTTGTATGGCTTTATCTGCAAAGGCTTCATCTTGAAATTGGCAAGGGGAAATATTCACGGCAATCTGATAGTCAAGCTTGTCTTCGGCCAGCCAGCGCGCTTTCTGCAGACAAGCTTCCCGAAGAACCCATTCACCTAGCGGTAAGATCAGACCCGACTCCTCGGCCAGCGAGATAAAGTCGGTAGGCGGGATCATGCCAAATTGTGGGTGATTCCAACGAACCAGTGCTTCCAGACAAATAATACGGTCGGTGGACAGCTCTAGACGAGGCTGGTAGTACAACAGCAGTTGATTATGGGTGATCGCTTTGCGAAGATCCGTTTCCATCTGAATTTGGTTCGCGAAGCGGTGTTTTAGTGATGTCGGTTGGTATGTAACCAATTTATTGCGACCCGTTTGTTTGGCTTGCAGCAGTGCTTGTTCTGCCTGTGAGAATGCTTCTGGCATAGCCCCTGTTGTCGTGGCTGGTGCACTCAAGCCGAAGCTCGCAGATAAGAAGCAATCTTGTCCTTGCCATGTAAAAGAATCAGCAAAGATGTGTTGAATGCTTAGAAGGATTGCATGAAATTGATCTTGCGTAGTCGTACGAAGCAACAACGTGTATTCATCATCGCCTGAGCGAGCAACGTAATCCAGATGATCTAGCTGCTTTAACCTACGGCCTACTTCCTGAAGGAGATAGTCGCCGCCAGTGTACCCAAGCGAGAAGTTAATTTGACGGAAACGATCTAAATCCAGCAGTAAGATCGCATAGCTGGTTGTGGAATTTGGTAATTGGTGAACAGCTTGTGTTAATCGAGAAATGAGCTGTTCCCGAGAAGGAAGATGAGGTATTGGTGATCTGCTCTTGAGAGCTTGGATCGTTGATGACGCAGAGACGCGAATTTGACGCCAGATTGCTTTCATTGTGCTATCACTCATTCCCATCTCATAGTTGTCCTAATTTACTTTATCATAAAGGGATTAGCGGTTTTTAACAAGAATAACAGTTTGCTTAAATGACAAAAACTGGGCTTTTTCGCGCGTTTATTTAATGAAAATTTTATGAAAATGTCGAAATTTGACGAATAAGCATTTTTTTTAGATAAATGCGATTTGTGTTGACAGATGGGACAGAGGAATGAGAAAATGTACGCGTGTACATTTTAGTCGGAAACCTTTGAACAACCACTAGGAGAGGAGAGCAGCTAATGGTAACGAGAAAAGAGGTTGCTGAACTCGCCAACGTGTCGGAAGCGACCGTATCTCGTGTGTTTAATGGACTTGGGCCTATGAAGCCAGCTACGAAGGAGCGTGTTCTAGAAGCGGCGAATGCACTGGGCTATCATCCGAATGCGATCGCACAGAGCTTTGCACGCAGACGTAGCGGCAATCTTGGCGTCGTGCTTCCGTATATGCCCAAAGTTCATCTATTCTCCACGTATTACTTCTCAGAAATTCTCAGCGGCATCGGGGAGCAAGTCAGGGAAATGGGCTATGACCTCTTGTTATCTCTGCTTACGCCAGATGATGAACTGGATTATGGACGCTTGTATCGTTCACAAAAAGTGGATGCCTGCATCATTCTTGGCTCTATGGATACGCCTTCACAGCGGCAATCGCTGCTGCACTTGCAGGAGAACGGGCATCCGTTTTGTCTGGTGAATCAGCGCTTTGAAGGGTTGGACTTCTTAGAGGTCGATGCCGATCATGTGGAAGGCAGCTACCAAGCGGTGCGCCATTTGATAGATGAGGGCAATCGCCAAATCGCCTTTTTGAATGGTTCGCCGCAGTACTCCAACTCTAGAGATCGTTGGCTGGGTTACCAACGAGCGATGCTTGAAGCGGGGCTTCCCATCAACTCCGAGCTATTGCTCGAGGGGAATTATAGCCGTAAGAGCGGCTATGAAGCTGCAGCTAAGCTGTGGGAAATGCGTGGACGGGTCGACGCTGTGTTCGCCGCTAATGATCGGATGGCGATCGGCGTCATGCAGGGATTGCGTGAGCGTGGTTGGATGGCGGGACGAGAATTTGCTGTCATCGGATGTGATGATTCGGATGCAGCCAAGTTAAGTGACCCACCGCTGAGCTCGATAGCAGTGCCATTTTTCGAGATGGGCAAGGGGGCGTCCCGCCTTGTGCTAGCTAGTGTGGGGCAAGGCGTTAGCGAGGAAGGGCAAGTGCAATTGTCAACACAGCTAAGAATCAGACAATCATCGATCAAACGTCAATACTAATTCTTGGGAGGCATGAGGGATGAAAAAAACGTTTAATATCGGAATGATCGGCTATAAGTTTATGGGAAAAGCGCATAGCCATGCGTATAAAGATTTACCTATGTTTTTCCCGCAGTCAGCGACGCCGAAGATGAAGCTCATCTGCGGGCGCGACGAAGGCGGAGTTCGTCAGGCCGCCGAGCAATTCGGCTGGGACGGGTATGTGACCGATTGGCGCGAGCTGGTGACGAACCCGGATATCGACGTGGTCGATATCAATGCACCGAGCGATGCGCACAAAGAAATTGCGCTTGCGGCGGCAAAAGCCGGCAAGCATCTGTTCTGCGAGAAGCCGCTTGCCTTAACCCTTGCCGATGCAAGGGAAATGCTGGTGGCGGCTGAAGAGGCTGGTGTGAAGCACATGGTGGGCTTCAACTATCGGTTTGCCCCAGCGGTACAACTGGCGAAAAAGCTCGTGGAGAGCGGCCGTCTCGGTCAAATCTACCACTTCCGCGCTTGGTTCTTGCAGGATTGGATCGTCGATCCAACGTTTCCGTTGGTATGGCGCTTGCAGAAGGAGATCGCTGGTTCTGGATCGCACGGCGATCTGGGGGCGCATCTTATCGATCTTGCGCATTTCCTTGTTGGCGACATGACAGAAGTAATCGGCATGAGCGAAACGTTCGTGAAGGAGCGTCCGCTGCCGTCATCCATGACCGGACTCAGCGCCAAAGGCAGTAAAGACGCGCCACATGGGCCAGTAACGGTTGACGATGCGACGTTGTTCATGGCGCGCTTCGCGAATGGTGCGCTTGGCAGCTTCGAGGCGACGCGTTTTGCGCCTGGGCACCGGTGTACGAATTCTTTTGAAATTAACGGCAGTAAAGGCAGTGTGAAATTCGATTTCGAGCGATTGAATGAGTTGCAGGTGTATTTTACAAGTGATGATGAGGATGTTCAGGGCTTCAGACGCGTTCTGGCAACGGATGCTTCACATGCGTATATGGATGCTTGGTGGCCAGCAGGACACACGATCGGGTATGAGCATACGTTCGTTCATGAGGTGGTTGAATTGATGGCAGCGCTTGCGGAAGATCGTCAACCGGTTCCAAATTTCGTAGATGGCGTGAAGTGCCAAGAGGTGCTTGAGGCTGTGGATCAGTCGATTGCGCAGCGGCGTTGGGTGAGCATTAGCGAAGTATAGATGAATTGACATGAGAGGGGATTAATCAGCATGAGTCAGAAACAGGCTTTGATCGTTTGGGGCGGATGGGACGGTCATCAACCAGAGGAAGTTGCGGGGATATTCGCAGGATTGCTGCGTGAAGAAGGCTATGGGGTTGAAGTTTCGGATACGCTAGACAGTTTTCGAGATGCGGAACGTTTGGCGGGTATCGATTTGATTGTGCCTGTGTGGACGATGGGGAAAATCGAGAAGGAGCAGCTGACGCCTCTCTTGCATGCGGTTAAAGAAGGCGGTTCAGGAATTGCAGGCTGTCACGGCGGCATGGCCGACTCTTTCCGTAACGAGGTTGAGTACCAATACATGGTTGGCGGTCAATGGGTGGCTCATCCAGGGAATGACGGCGTAACTTACACCGTTCGAATGAAAGACAGTGAGCAGCCTCTGACTGCGGGTATTGAAGATTTCGTTGTTGTGTCGGAAAAATATTATATGCACGTTGATCCTGCGATTCAGGTGCATGCGGTTACAGATTTCGGCGATGTGGAAATGCCTGTCGTATGGACAAAAACATACGGAGCGGGCAAAGTGTTTTACAACTCGCTGGGTCATCAAGCCAACATTGTACGTATGCCAGAAACGTTAGAATTGATGCGCCGCGGGCTGCTGTGGGCTACACGATAATCTCATTGGGAGGAAGCTGAAACGATGAAAAAGATGAAGGTTGGCATCATTGGCTGCGGTAATATAAGTGCGGCGTATATGAAAAATATTCCTGGTTATGCCCATCTAGAGCTATACGCCTGTGCGGATATCGATGTGAGTCGCGCGCAAGCGCGCGCGGAGGAATTTGCTATTCCGCATGCTTACACAGTAGAGCAATTGCTGGGTGATCCCCAGGTGGATATCGTTATTAATTTGACAATTCCGGCTGCGCACGCTGCTGTCTGTATTCAAATTCTGGAAGCGGGCAAACACGCTTATGTAGAGAAACCGCTTGCCGTTACTCGTGAAGAGGGTCAGCAGATTTTGGAAGTCGCGAAACGTAAAGGACTATTGATCGGCAGTGCGCCAGATACGTTCCTGGGCGGCGGCATTCAAACTTGCTTGAAGCTGATTGAGGATGGTTGGATCGGTAAACCGATTGCCGCAACTGCCTTCATGATGAGCAAAGGTCATGAGCATTGGCATCCAGATCCTGAGTTTTACTATGCCAAAGGCGGAGGTCCAATGTTCGATATGGGACCTTACTATTTGACCGCATTGGTAGCGCTTTTGGGGCCGATTCGCCGAGTGACTGGTTCTACAGAGGTCTCCTTCCCTGAACGAACGATTTCCAGTGAGAAGAAGCGCGGTCAGAAGATCACAGTAGAAACGCCAACGCATGTGACAGGTTTGCTTGATTTCCATAGCGGGGCTATTGCGACGATCATCACGAGCTTTGATATCATGGGCGGCACGAAATTGCCGAATATCGAAATCTATGGCAGCCACGGTTCCCTGCGCGTACCTGATCCGAATACGTTCGGAGGTCAGGTGATGATTCGCAGAGGCGGTTCGGATTGGGAACCGATTCCGCTTTCACACGGCTACACGGACCAAAACCGCGGACTCGGTGTTGCCGCGATGGCGCAGGCGCTCCTTACAGGAGACAGCTCCGCACATCGTGCGAATGGCGAGTTGGCGTACCACGTGCTTGAAGCGATGCATGGTTTCCATGATGCGTCTGATAACGGGCAGCACTATGAGATGAAGAGCAGCTGTGAGAAGCCAGCGGCGTTGAATCCGCATTCGGTGCTATAAATCGCATCCCCCTCGCGCTTGATGGCGAGGGGGATTTTTTTGTTCAGATGATGTAATGTATGTAACAAATGAACTAACCAAGGCATGCACGAGCATCCCCTGGCTAGCTTTTAGAGCTACTTTTTCTCAAGCTGCGCCTTTAATGTGCTGACAAGCTCATCTTGTGTAGCGGATTCCGTGTGCTGCCATATCATTTCAAAAAGCACGCCGAGCCCTGGGAGTACTTTTTCCTCTCCGCCGATGGAGTCTTCAATGATCTCCTTCAGTTCCTCGTTGGACTTGTTGTTTACCCGCTGATGGATGGCCTGCCTAAGGGTAATATTCATGCGTGGACCTCGCTTCCATTTCATTATCATTACTAATATGTACAGATGAAGTTCGCTTCATCCGAACTCCTTCATTTGCCGCCGAAATTAGAATACGGACATAACTATGGTATAATGAATGCATATACGAGTTAGGGAGGAACACGGCAGTGAGAAAACAATTTGCGATTATTGGGATGGGCCGATTCGGTTCTTCCGTTGCGAAAACGTTATCACAACTAGGGTTCGAGGTGCTAGCGATTGATCAGAATGAAGAGACGGTACAAGAAGTTTCCGCGTATGTGACACATGCCGTTCAAGCTGACTCGACTGACGAGGAAGCGTTGCGTGCGCTGGGTATTCGGAACTTTGACGTCGTGGTTGTTGCGATCGGGGAAGATATTCAAGCCAGTATCTTGACTACATTGATATTAAAGGAATTGGGCATTGCAACGACTGTGGTTAAGGCTGTCAATGACCTGCACGGGAAGGTGCTGAAGAAAATTGGCGCCGACAAAATCGTGTATCCAGAGCGAGATATGGGACAGCGTGTGGCGCATCATTTAATTTCATCAAATATTATCGATTATATAGAGCTATCTCCCGATTACAGCATCGTCGAGATGAGAGCGTCCAGTCAGATGATTGGCAAAAGTCTTCGGCAGCTCGATGTCCGTGCGAAATACGGCTGTAATGTGATTGCGATCAAGCAGAAGGAGCAGATGATTATTCCTCCAAGCGCGGAAGAGTCGCTGACATCGGATGATATTTTGGTGCTTGTAGGTAAAAATTCGAACCTTCAAACGTTTGAAATCAATTATGCGGAGTAGGTACATCCATGACGAACTTTATTGAAATTATGTCGGTGCAAAATGCCAGAGTGAAGGACTGGGCTCAGCTCTTGGAGCGTCGAGGCAGAGAGAAGCAAGGCAAGTATATCATTGAAGGTTATCACTTGATTGAGGAAGCGTTGAAAGCGGGAGCTGGGGTGGAGGTCATCCTTTTTTTGCTGGAAAAAGGATACCCAACCGCGCTCGCTTCCCTCGCTGGGGAAGCGGTTGAATGGGTCGGCGTCAGCGCGGCCGTACTGGCCAAATGCTCGGATGCGCAGACCCCGCAGGGCGTGGTCGCGATTGTGGCGCGGCCGCAGCTGGGCGTGGACGAGCTGCTGGCGAGCGAGTATGATCTTGCCGTGGTTCTGGACGGCGTTCAGGACCCAGGCAACCTCGGCACGATCATCCGCAGCGCGGATGCCGTCGGGGCCAAGGCTGTTGTGTTAGGTCGCGGCACCGTCGACCTGTACAATCCCAAGACGATCCGATCGACGATGGGATCGATGTATCATCTGCCGATCGTGGAGGCGGATCTGGTCGAGTTATTGCCGCGTGCGCGGGAGCGCGGCGTGCGGCTTGTGACCACGAGCCTGCAGGCTCAGGGCTCGTGCTACGACACGGATCTGCGGCAGCCGACGTGGCTCATTTTCGGCAACGAGGCCAAGGGCGTGTCGGCGGAGGTTGCGGCGTTGTCGGACGTGCAGGTCATTATTCCGATGCAGGGCAAGGCGGAATCGCTGAACGTTGCCATGGCGGCGACAGTTTTGTTGTTTGAGGCGGCTCGGCAGCGGAGGGTGTAACGTATCATATTGTTCTGATGTGAGTTGTAATTCACTTTGTCACCGTTTGGAACGTTGTTTGTCATAGGTTTGGAACGTAATTTTGTCACTACTTAGTTAAGTCCCGATGTGGCCCAAAGCCTTGATACATCGGGAATTTTTGCTTATTGGATCTGTATCAAAATAAACCTTTTTAATAGTATTGAGCGAAAAAAAGTCCGTGAATTTCACTCGAAAAATTTTTGGAACGGCTCTTGTCATAAATCGTTTTTCTTCCAAGGAGGATTACATGAACATTATAGGGGAAAACGTAAAACGAATAAGAAAGATACATAATCTTAATCAGGTTGAATTCGCAAGTTTGATTGGAGTTTCTCAAGGTAGTCTTAGCGATATTGAGTCAGGAAAGAATAAACCATCTGTAGATACTATTGTATCCCTTCACACAAATTTTGGATGTTCATTAGAGTGGTTGCTAACTGGAAAGACTGATCAACTGAATGTTGATATGGAGAAAGAAAGGGCTCATAACAATACAGAAATAAGTCCTTTTGAAAATAAACTATTGAGCGCTTTAAGAATACTTGATACAAATAATCAAATGGAAATATTAGAAATTATAAATTTAAAACTAAGAAAATAATAATATTATTCATGTTCGATGTTGAAGGAGCGTCTGGAGTCTGTAAAATAGATTGTGTAAACTCCTAAACCTATTAAAATAGAAGTATAGGAAAGGTTGGGGAGAACACATGGGATTATGGACTAAGCAGCAGCTCCGCGAATTTATTAAGGAGAATAAATTAGTAACGGCTCAAGATGCCCAGAATGCATTGAAGAATCTATTTGCAGAGACGATTAAGGGAATGCTAGAAGCGGAATTGGATACACATCTGGGCTACCAAAAGCACGAAGTGGAGAATAAAACAACAACGAACAGCCGCAATGGAAAGAGTAAAAAGCGTGTTACAAGTGAGTATGGAGAGCAAGAAAGCATGGTTCCCCGTGATAGACAAGGTGAATTTGAACCCTTGGTGGTCAAGAAGCATCAGTCGAATGTAACGGGCATTGAGGATCAAATTATCGCCTTATACGCCAAGGGAGTTAGCACCCGAGACATCCAAGATCATCTGGAAAACATGTACGGTATCGAGGTTTCACCGACCCTCATTTCCAACGTCACGAACAAGATTGTTCCACTGATCAAGGAATGGCAGAACCGCCCTCTGCAAGGCGTTTATGCCGTTATTTTATTTTTCTAGATGCGATTCACTTCAAAGTCAAGCAGGACGGGGCTATTGTGAACAAAGCAGCCTACATGGTGATCAGAATTGATCTGGACGGAAGCAAGGATGTATTGGGCATGTGGATTGGTGAGAACGAGTCTGCAAAGTTCTGGTTAAGCGTCTTAAATGACCTGAAGAATCGAGCCGTACAAGATATCCTGATCACGTGTGTTGACAATTTGACTGGCTTCACCCAAGCCATATCGGCGTGTTATCCAAAGACAGAAAAACCAAATACGCAACTCTACCCGCTATGTCTCTTACAAAGATTTAAAGAAGGTAACAGCGGATCTTAAGCCCATTTACAAAGCCTCATCCGAAGAAATGGCACTTGTCGAGCTGGACCGATTCGAGGAAGCCTGGGGAACGAAGTACCCTCTCATGCTTCGCTCTTGGCGGAATAACTGGGATGAACTAGCTACCTTTTTAAGTATCCGCCAGAAATCCGCAAGCTTATTTACACCACCAACATCATTGAAAGCTACCATCGTCAGCTTCGCAAAGTGACAAAAGGAAAGAGCATCTTCCCAGACGAAGCTCTCTTAAAGATGCTTTATCTGGCCACGATGGATGTTACCCGCAAATGGACAGGCCGTGTCCAAAACTGGGGACAAATGCTGCTCCAGCTATCTGTTTTTTATCCAGATCGCATCGGCCAGCATCTGCGATGAAAATTTTCTCCCCTCGGGGAGAAGTCTTCTTTTAAACGAGTTAACACAAAAGATTTGACAGACCCAGCGTCTGTGCTTTTCGCAAACATAACGATAGGGGATAATTGTCATTATTATCGTATTATGACGTTTAGTTGATGGTATTTTGGCGGAAACTTTACGTGTAGATGACGGCATTAAGTAAAATCCAGTAGGTGTAACTTCTTGCTACCCCTGACTATTTGTTTCTTTAAAGAATATAACCAGCTATATATGCACTAAATTAAAGATTTATTGTGTATTGCCATTTTTATACTTGCTCAATTTTCAACAAACAATAATTCCTGTACACCTACCTAAATAAGTGTACAAGAATTAAAATTACTGTTCATAAACATACCAAAGACTGGAGTTTGATCGGAGGTTTAAGTGAACCCATCCGTACGAACATTCATATGAAAATTTCGAAATTGCTGGGGGGAGATACCTTCCGGCTTTTTGAATATACTAGAGAAATAAGAATAGTCCTTGTTGGTTCAAATGGCGCGGGTGTTGGGTGAGCTCAGCACATGCTGGCCAAACAATTACCAATGTATTTGTTTCAAGTCAATTCATTGTTCATCGAAATTTGACTTTTCCAATATTATACTCTTTATATAAAGAGTATTTTCTATGTTTTATGCTTTTGGAATCAAAGTGAATTACAACTCACATCACAACTTTGACTAGTCCTGATGTGGCTTAAAGCCTTGAAACATCGGGCTTTTTTGTGTTATAAGAGTGGAAAATTCATGAATATAGATTGAGAGAGTTTAAAGATTCATAACTTAAATGAGGTTGAATTTTAAAATCTTATAGGAGTTTCTCAAGCAAGCTTAAGTGATATAGAAGCAGGAAAAAGTAAAGCAGCTGTAGATATTGTTGTGTCAATATACAAAATTTTGGTTGTAAGTCGTTTGATGAAGTTTATTATTCTCAACCTGATCCTTCAGCATTTCGTGTATTGACATTTTTAGGCCTTATTTTTGACAAGATTTCATTTTAAATAAACGCAGGTGAAACCATTGACAAAAGAAAACCAAGTCCTTACGATTAGTTTGACAAACTAATGATTGAATGAGAGTTTAAGACAAGCTCTGGACGGAGGATAACAATGCTCAAGATATTAATGGAGTTTGTAGGTACCCTGCATGTGAATATGAGAAACATCCAGGAGCAGATCGGACATCGTGCCGACCTGGCTAAATTAACGGTGAATCAGATTCAATATGTGGAGGCAATCCACGAGTTAGGTGAACCGACGATTTCGCAAATTGCTCAGAAATTAGGCATTACCAAGGCCTCTGTCACAACAAGTATGAATAAGCTTGTCAATTTGGGTTACGCAATTAAGCAACAATCATCTTCAGACAAAAGGGTGTATTATATTCAGCTAACGGAGGAAGCAAAGAAGTTGATCTCTACGAAGCACCAGGCGTTGGTTCACTATGCCGAATTTATTCGCGCAGCCTTAACGCCAGAGGAAGCGAAGCAATTTGAAGAGATTCTCCATAAGTTGGTTTACGTATTTAAGCAGGTTTAGCCGTTCATTTGCAGAATTGTAAGTTAGACTAACTAATTGGCGGAGCGACTGACAGCAGGAGGAGAAAAATGAGCGTTTCCAAGCAACGGTCCAACCAACGTTCCAATCGAATGATGTCCCTGATTTATAAGCTATCGCTGAAACAGCGAATCTGGTTCTCTTTTGTCGTTCTGATTACGACAGCCATTATATCGACAGGAAGCTTGTCTTATTTCATCGCCGCCAAGGTTGTTCAATCCAACGCATTCGCGGCTAGTCAAGACAATGTCGATAAGGCTGCGCAAATTATAGACGACAAGTTGAAAAACACCGGTATCACGATCCGGTCCCTTATGTTCAGTGATGCCTTCAAAAATGTGATGACGGACGTCCAAAATCATGACACGACGGGATATTATAAACATCTTTCTTCGATGCAGCCGGTGTTTTCCCAAGTGAAATTTAATGACGAGATCATTCAAAATATATTGATTGCAAGCCCCATTGGAACGATTTACCCTATTAACGATTATAGGTTGCAACCGTATTCATTTTATAATTCTGACCTATATGAGCGGATAAAAAAGGAAAAACGTGGCTTCTGGACGGCGGCTCATCCGGATCCGTTTTTTTCGGGAAACGAGCGTGTGCTGTCCCTTGTCGTGGAAGGGATTCAGGAATCTTACCCGAATCAATCGCTCGACGTTTATGTCGTGGTGAATATCAAAGAAAAAGAGTTGCTGCGGCTTCTGAATGTATCGGATTCGAAATCCGGCAGAACGTATGTCCTTTTTGATAATGAAGGAAAACCCGTTGTAAATAATGCAGTTCCGGACGACATTAACATCGATGGATTGGGGAAGCTGTTGGCCGATAAACGGAGCGACGGGACAGAAGGTTCGTTCTCTTACTTATTGAACAAAAACAACTACTTGATTAATTATCACCAACTTACCTCGGTGGAAGGATGGACCCTGTACGGTTTGCAACCGGAAGCTGTTTTGCTGGAGCAAATGATCGGGATTCAACGTACAACCTTGCTGATTGTCGCCGGGTTTATTTTCCTGTCTCTGCTGTTTTCCAATTTGCTTACAGGACTCCTGCTTAAACCACTGATTCAGCTGCATGCACTGATGAAGCGGGTAGGTGAAAACGATCTGAAGGTCCGCTTTCAAAGCGACTATCAGGACGAGATTGCTCAGGTAGGATTTCGATTTAATCGTATGATTGACGAGATTCATCGGCTGATTCACGACGTGACCGTGGGGGAATCAGAGAAGCGTAAGGCGGAAATGAAGGCGCTGACCGCCCAGATTGACCCTCATTTTTTGTACAATACGTTGAATACCATTCATTGCAAAAGCATCTTGGGTGAAAATCGGGACGTTAGCGAGATGATCCTGTCTCTGTCGGAGATGTTTCAACTTGGACTAAGCGGTGGTAAGGAATGGATCGGGTTGGATACCGAACTAGCCCATGTCACCCAGTATATGAACATTCAGCAAAAATGCTATGAAGGCAAATTTACGTTCGATATCCAAGTGGAAGAACCGGATTTACTGCAAATTCAGGTTCCTCGCGTGCTCCTGCAGCCCTTAGTGGAGAACAGTATTTTGCATGGATTTCGCAACTATACAACGGGCGGACATGTTCAGATTGCTATCCGGCGGTTGGGACAAGCGCATATTGGGATCACCATCTCGGATAATGGATGTGGCTTTCAAGATCAGCCCTCTCCCATCACCATGGATGAGAAGAAGGCGAACCGGGGAGGATTCGCACTACCGAATATAAAGAAAAGACTGCAGATCAGTTACGGGGCGGATGCTGAATTTCAGATACGCAGCTTACCTGGTGAAGGAACGACAGTGATGCTGATCTTGCCAATACGTGAGGAGGTTGAGGGACGGTATGATGAAACTAGTGGTGATTGACGATATTCGAAGCGTTCTGGATGTGGTAGCCAAAAAAATAGATTGGAGGGCACACGGCATTGAGGTTGTCGGAACCGCGTTGGACGGAGAAGAAGGCTTACAACTGATTGAAGCTTTTCGGCCGGAGCTGGTCTTAACGGATATTCGTATGCCGAAGCAAGATGGCTTGGAGCTGACGCGTCAAGTCCTTGCGCATTCTCCCGGAAGCAAGGTGATTATCATGAGCGCCTACACCGATTTTTCTTATGCGCAGCAAGCCATTCGGCTGGGTGCGTTTGATTTTATAAAGAAACCCTTTGCGATTGAAGAAGTACTAGCTGGTGTACTCAAGGCCAAGCAAGCATGGCTGGACCAGAATCAAGCGTTGCTTCAACAGAAAGAGATGGAAGTTAAGCTCAAAGAAAGCTTGCCGATCCTCCAACAGGAGTATATGGCGCTGCTGATCCATTATCGAACCGATGAAAGCAACGCCATGCAGCGTTGGAAATTCCTTGAAATTGACCTTGAACCGAAGCGTTTAACCGTGCTAGTCGTGGAAATCGATCATTTTGTCGATAAATACCAGGCGATGCCGGCTCAGGAGATTGAGCTTGTTCGATTTGCTCTTCAGAACATTATGGAAGAAACGATACTTTTCTACACCCGCGGGTTCATTTTTCGTGAGTCATTGAACCGTTTCGTCTGTATTCTTCAGGATGAAGAGGGACTTAACGTAACGGGGCTTGCGGAGGCTTGCTGTGTGAATATTGAGACCTACACGAGATTTACGATTAGTGTGGGCATCAGTTGCACGGCCGCTAGTGTCATGGATCTTCCTGAAGCGTACCAGCAGGCGATGCGAGCGTTGACCTTCCATTTCTATACAGGCGGTAATGGGGCCTTTCATTACAGCACGCTTGCCGAATCCGCCAAAGGCGGTAATCGCTACGCCTCGGGCAAGGATGAGGACTTTGTGTTCGCATTCCGGTCCGGGAATAAACAGAAAACGCTGGAGCTGCTGGAGGAAATGCTGCAGGCGTTGTTAGCTCACGACCCTCTGCCAGAGCCGGAATATGCCGCTTCGGTATGCAAGGAGCTATGCTCCAAGCTGATCCGTATTCTGCTCGAGAAATTGAATTATGAGCGAATTGGGGGGCTGGATGCCCAAGTGAAGGCTCTCAGCAAAGAAGACAGAAACTCGTTGTCCGAGTACAGGCAATTGTTGAAGGATATCATTGAACAAGGATGCAGAATGATTATGGAAGAGCGGACCGATGAATCCAAGGCAATCATTTACCGTTCGATGTTGTATATTAAAGAGCATCTAAGCGAAGAGCTGTCCCTCGAACATTGCGCGAAACAAGTTAATCTAAGTTGGGGATATTTTTCCAATCTATTCAAGAAGGTTGCGGGTGTAACGTTTCAGCAATTCGTACTGACCGAAAGAATGGAAAGAGCGAAGGTGATGATGCTGGAAAACTATCAGATTCAAGAGATCGCGGCAGAGCTCGGCTATGAGCATCGGCGGTATTTTAGCGAAGTATTCAAGAAATATACAGGAATGACACCTTCTGAGTTTAAAGATTCATATAAACCTTCGTCTAACCTGTAAGTTCGGGCAAGTTGTCGAGAAATCTGCCCTCGCTGTCGAATCTACCGCATTATGTAACGACTCATAGTGTTCTATACTCAAGTTGTAAGATAAAGCGTTGCTAACAAAGGGAGGCAGATTAGATGATCAAGAAAATTGCGGTTGGAACCATTTCTATGGCATTGGTGTTAAGTTTAGCGGCATGCGGCAGTAACGCAGGCGATAAAGCAAAGCCATCCGAGAGCAGTAGCAGTACACCGGCACCAGCTCCAACGAAGTTAGTGTATTGGACTGGCGACCGTCACGACAGCGACTATATCAAGTCGGTCATTGAAAAGTATAATTCCACGAACAAAGATGGCATTACCGTAGAATATGTAGTGAAAGGTGACGACTACAACCAGGCCCTCGACATCGCTTTCGCTTCCGGTCAAGCACCTGATGTGTTTCGGGCGAAGGAAAATACGGCGCAAAATTTCTACAAAAAAGGGTATATGGCCCCTCTGGACAGCTACCTGACTGACGATCTAAAGAAAAGCTTCCCGGCGATGGAAGACCTTAATCGCTTCGATGGTAAGATGTACAGCTTGCCGAATTATGGCTCGACGATGCGGTTAGTGTACAATCAAGACCTCTTCGCGAAAGCGGGAATCACCAATCCGCCGACTACGTTGAAAGAGCTTGTAGAAGATGCCAAGAAAATTACGGCAGTTGGAAAAGCGGATGGCGCCTATGGTTTTGCACTAAACTTCAAAAATCCGGGAAGCGCCTTTGATCGTTCCGGCCGCGTAATTGCGGAGGCCAGCGGCTTTGGAGGCTTCGGCTACAATTTTAAGACGGGGAAATTTGATTTTACCGGTTTCAAGGATATTGTGCAGGCGTTCAAACAGATGAAGGATGACGGCAGCACATTGCCAGGCATGGAATCCTTGGACATCGACCCGTTACGCGCCCAGTTCGCAGAAGGAAAAATCGGCATGTACATCTCGTATTCCTCGGAACCTGGGGTGTATAAAACCCAATTCCCTGCCAAGATCAAGTGGGCAGCTGCGCCTGTGCCGACGATAGACGGTACGGTGAAAGGTGCAACCGGCTTCTTGGGGGGCCCTTGGCTCTCGATCAGCTCCAGCACGAAAAACAAAGATCAAGCCTGGAAATTCTTGAAATATATGTACACGGAAGAAGTCCTTCAAACGTACCATGAAAAAGGCTTCGGCATCTCGATGGTACCGTCCGTCATTGCCAAAGCAAAGAAACCGGATATTAATGGCATCGACGGATTCCTGCCAAATAAGTATGACGGTGTTTGGCCGATTCAGCCGACTGTCAATGTGCAAGGGATTAAATACCAGGACGCATTCCTGAAGTATATGCTCGAAGGCGGCGACTTCAATAAAGTCGTAGATGACCTGAACAAGCGATATAATGAAGCGCTGGACAAGGCAGTTGCCGCAGGCGAAGTGAAGGCAAAGGTCATTCCGGACTTTGACCCTGCGAAGCTTGCTGGAACGTTTGCGAAATAATAACGGCACAAGGAGGGTATGGAGAGGTGTGTGCTCCGTACCCTTTGTACTGCCACACAGAGGAGTGGACTTGGGATGAGAACCATGTACAGAAAGCATTTTGCATACAGCTTCATTGCTCCAAGCCTCATTCTCACGCTAGTGCTCGGCGTATATCCAATTGGATGGGCTATTCGCTATATGTTTTACGACTATAAAGGCTATGGGCAAGAGCGATTTATTGGGTTGGAAAACTTTACTCAGTTAGCTCATGACTCTCAATTCTGGGAGTCAGTATTCAACACGTTTGTTTATGCAGGGGGCAAGTTGCTTCTTACGCTTCCCTTGGCGTTGATTTTGGCCGTCATCCTGAATACCAAATTGCGGGGAAGGCAACTGCTCAGGGGTATTTTCTTCATGCCGACCATTATTAGTTCGGCGGTCA
Source organism: Paenibacillus sp. MBLB1832 (assembly GCF_032271945.1). Taxonomy (NCBI): domain Bacteria; kingdom Bacillati; phylum Bacillota; class Bacilli; order Caryophanales; family Paenibacillaceae; genus Paenibacillus; species Paenibacillus roseipurpureus. The sequence goes on from NZ_CP130319.1 coordinate 1,185,603, forward strand.
TCGCCGTCGTATTTTTTACCATCTTCAATTCGTACAATGGTATCCTGAATCAATTTCTTTTAAAGTATGGTGTAATCTCGCAAAAGGTCGATTGGCTAGGACCGGATCATGCCATGCTGACAACGATTATTGTCGCCGCCTGGGGCGCTGTCGGCAATTACATGCTTTTGTTTCTTGCAGGTTTGCAGAATATTCCTGTTGATATGTACGAAAGCTCCTCTTTGGACGGAGCGAATAAACGACAACAATTCTGGTACATTACCCTTCCGATGCTGGGACCCGTCCTGCAAATGGTCATTATGCTGGCGATTATTACCTCGCTGAAGGGCTATGAGAGCATTATGGTCCTTACAGAAGGGGGGCCGGTCGGGAAGACCGAGGTGATGTATTTGTATGTATACAAACTCTTTTTCCCTGTTTCAACGGCTTCAACTGTACTCGACCAGCAGTTTGGATACGGCAGTGCGGTGGGATTCGTTACCGCGTTAATTGTGGGCGCAGTTACGCTGGTGTACACGCTGATGTCCCGAAAATTAAATCGCATGTATTGAGTGAGGAGGGAGCAGCTATGTACGCATTTATTCAGCGTTCTGCATTATGGATATTTCTCCTGGTGGTCGCGATCGTTACCGTCTTTCCGGTTGCTATGGCTTTACTAGGGTCGTTCAAGACGAATGCCGAGATTGTCGGCGGGGCTAGCCTTCTTCCGCAGCATTGGATTGGAAGCAACTATGCGGATGCCTGGAAGCAAGCCCACTTCTCCACGTTTTCCTGGAACAGTTTATTTGTCAGCACCGCCACAACCATAGGCACTTTAATTGTGACAGCAGCAGCAGCCTACGCCGTAGATCGGTTTGAATTCGCAGGCAAAAAGCTGTACGTTGGGCTGCAGGCTGCAACCATGTTTATTGCCATTGGGGCTGTCGTACTCCGTCCCCAATTCCAATTGATGGTGAAGCTTCATCTGCATACGTCGCTATGGGGCGTTATTCTGATCCTGATTAGCGCGCATGCATCGATTTTTTTCATTCTGCTCAGCTTTATGAATGGCATTCCGAAGGAATTGGATCAAGCTGCGCTAATGGACGGGTGTAATCCGTTTACAACTTTTTGGCGAATTATTTTGCCTCTCCTTGGTCCCGGGCTTGGTGTCGGGGCGTTATTCACCTTTCGTGCAGCCTGGAATGAATATTTGCTGCCTTTCGTCTTTACGATGAACAGCCCCAAATTGCAAACGTTAACGGTAGGGCTTGCCGGGCTGCGTTATGGTGCTACCGCTGCCGCCCAAACGAATTTAATTATGGCCGGGGCATGCTTGTCGATTCTTCCACTTCTATTGGTATACGTGCTTGCCAACCGCTCATTCATGCAGATGACGGCAGGGTCCTTGAAAGGTTAGTTTCATCCTTATTTCTAATTAGGAGGCTTATTCGTGTCTACTCCACTCATTGGTAAACTTCAATCCAGTACCGTTATTCAGAGGTACCCGAGTAATCCTGTGTTACAAGCAAGCGACGTTCCTTACGCCCCCGCGCTCGTATTTAATGCCGGGGTGGCCAAATACCAAGGCCGTTACGTCATGGTGTTCCGCAACGATTATGGCAATCCCGCTACGCATACGCTTGAACCGAGCTCGACGACAAATCTAGGGATCGCGTTCAGCAGCGATGGTATTCATTGGGACGTTCAGAACCGTCCGTGCTTCGGTCTCAATGATGAAGAGATTATTCGTACCTACGACCCGAGGTTGACGGTGATCGATGGCCGTTGCTATATGTGCTTCGCCGTTGACACACGTCACGGACTTCGCGGAGGCATTGCCGTTACCGAGGATTTCGAACATTTTGAAGTCCTGCATTTAACCGTTCCGGATAATCGGAATATGGTACTCTTTCCTGAAAAAATTGGCGGGCATTATGTTCGTCTGGAGCGTCCGTTCCCTGTTTATAGTCGCGGAGGCCTTGACCGCTTTGACATCTGGTTATCCGAATCCCCGGATCTGAGGTATTGGGGGAATTCCGATCTGGTGCTTGGTGTGGAGCATGTTCCCTACGCGAATGATAAAATCGGTCCTGCCGCTCCTCCGATCAAGACAGAAAAGGGATGGTTGACGACGATTCATGCCGTTGATCTGGACCCGTCCCGCGGTAAGAACGGATGGGAGGATTCCTGGCGCAAAAGATATACGGCTGGCTTGATGCTGCTGGATCTGGATAATCCCAAAAAGGTCGTCGGTCTGTATCGTGAGCCTCTGATTGCACCCGAAGCGAGTTATGAAACAAGCGGAGGCTTCCGCAACGATGTCATTTTCCCAGGTGGCATGATCCTTGAAGATAACGGTGAAGTCAAAATATATTACGGTGCTGCCGATACGGTAGAGTGTCTGGCCACCGCCCATGTGGATGACCTTGTGAAGCTGTGCCTCGAAGGCGGAAGCCTCTAGAACGAATGAAACCAAATCCCGATGCGATGTTGCATGCTGGGATTTGGTTTTTTTATGGACAGGCTGATTTGGATACATGTTTTTCGAATTTGTTTATAGATATTTGGCGCTCACAGCTTCTAGAATGAGGAGGCATTGAATCCCAGCGCAAAGGAGGCTTAGACGCAAGTTCATCATAAAGATGGAGCTAGGAGGGAAATATCATGCATAAGCAACGTTCAGATGATGTGTATGAGCAGAGACTAGAGAGAATCAAGTGGTTCCGTGATGCTCGCTTCGGTATGTTTATCCACTGGGGGTTATACGCTATTCCTGCAAGGGGGGAATGGGTCCGTTCGATGGAAAGGATGAGCATAGAGGACTATCAGACGTATTTCGACGAATTTGATCCACTCCGATATCAGCCTAGGGTATGGGCTCAGCTGGCCAAGGAGGCGGGGATGAAATATGCGGTATTAACGGCCAAGCACCATGATGGCTTTTGCTTATTTGACAGCCAGTACACCGAGTACAAAGCAACAAACACACCAGCGAAGCGGGATCTGGTGAGAGAATTCGTCGAAGCCTTCCGTGAGGAGGGGCTCAAGGTGGGGCTGTATTACTCCCTGCTCGACTGGCATCACCCAGACTACCCTGCCTATGGAGACAGGCAGCACCCGATGAGGGATCATCCTGATTATCGGGAGGTACAGCATGAGTTTCCTCGATATGTCGACTATATGCATGCCCAGGTCGAGGAGCTGCTCTCGGGCTACGGTAGGATCGATATCATGTGGTTCGACTTCTCCTATCCAGGCTTCTCTGGGGAAGCATGGCGCGCAACGGAGCTCGTGAACAAGGTTCGGGCGCTGCAGCCGCATATTCTGATCGATAATCGTTTGGGTGGAGATATGCATGCAGAGCATCCTGTGGCGTATGCTGGAGACTTCGCGGGGCCGGAGCAGGGAGTCCCTCGGCATCCTGTGACTGATGAGCTGGCGCGCCGACTTCCATGGGAGTCCTGCATTACGCTGAATAATAGCTGGGGTTATCACGCACAGGATTGGAGATACAAGACAGCACAAGATGTCATTAGAACGTTAGTAAATTGTGTGAGCAAGAACGGCAATTTGCTAGTGAACGTCAGCCCAACCGCCAAGGGAGAGATTCCCCAGAAGGCCCAGTCCATTCTGAGAGAGGTAGGCGAATGGCTCCTGAGGAATGGGGAGAGCATCTATGGCTGCGGAGAGGCGGTAGATCAGCCCAAGCCGGAGTGGGGACGGTATACGCAGCGTGAACATATTCTCTATGCCCACCTGATGGAACAGGTGATAGGCCATGTGAGTCTCGAGGGTTTAAGAGGCAAAATAAAGAAGGCAAGGGTACTTGCGGACGGCTCGGAGGTTGTCATCACTCCTTTCTGGAATGTGGCGGTAGATTCGTTTGATGGGCCAGATGATATCTTTATGAACTTTGGTTACCCTGCGCAGGAAACCTATCCGCTCCCCGACCCGAGAGATACGGTCATCGCGCTGGAGCTCAAGCAGGTGTAAATGGTGATCTTGTTAAAAAACGAGGAGCTAGAGGTTAGATATGAGCCCCCCTCCCACAAATGTCTAACGTCGCGATTCGACCGTACAGGGTTCATTACGCAAGTAACGGATGTGAGGAGGGGGCACACCTACTGCTCTGCTGAGCATCAGGGGCAGGGTAACGCACGTAGGGGAGGGGTCGGACTGTGTAATGAATTCAGCATCCACCGTGCGGTCGGGTATGAGACGGCCCAGGTCGGTCAGCCGTTTCCTAAGCTGGGAGTTGGACTAGTAACGAGAGCTCATGAGCGGGAATATATGTTCCATGAACCCTATGTCGTCCAGCCTTTCCCCATCAGCTGGGATGCATCGGAGGATCGCATCGAGGTGAGTGTGGAGCCTCTCCCTTGCAGAGGGTACGAGGCGCGGCTCCACAAGCGTATCGTGCTGAGAGGCAGACAGCTCTGTATTGACTATACGCTACAGAATGCAGGGACGATGGCGATCATCACCGAGGAATATGCCCACAATTTCCTGCGAATGGCAGGGAGAGAGATCGGACCGGATTATGAGGTAGTGATCCCTGATCTGGTAGGGGCTGGCTCTGTTGGAGGTCCCTTCGTAAGCTCAGGGCGAACCCTGAACTGGAGTCAGCCGATGCGAGAGGGAGAGGAATGTTATCTCTCCCGTCCCATCGAAGCTTCGGGGGCAACCTCGGCTGCATGGGAGCTCCATGTGCGCCAGCTGGGAATCGGTTTGATGGAGGAGGTCAGCGGCGCAGCGGTGTCTCATTTTGCCCTGTGGGGCAAGGCGCATGTCATAAGCCCGGAGCTTTTCATCTCGATCCAGCTAGAACCGGGGCAAGTGATGAATTGGCAGAGAGTGTATAGCTTTTATTGAAAGAAAACCAAATCCCGATGCGATGTTGCATGCTGGGATTTGGTTTTTTTCATGAACAAGCCGATTTGGATAAACGTTTTTCGATTTTGTTTATAGATAATTGGCGCTCACAGCTTCTAGAATGAGGAGGCATTGGATCCCAGGGCAAAGGAGGCTCAGACGCAAGTTCATCAAGACGAATGCGGAATGTCCAAATAGAGAGGAGAGTCCTGAATGGAAGGGAAAGCAATGAGAAGCAAGCTGCACTGGATCGTCTTGGGAAGCATCCTACTGATCACGACGGTGTTAGGACTGATGATTCCCGGCACGGGAACGACAGCATTAGCTGCAAGCAGCGCCCAGGTTATACCGCCGAATGCGGGATATGTGAATGTGAAAGACTTCGGAGCGATGGGTGACGGGGTGGCCGATGATACCGCAGCCATTATGAGCGCGATTAAATCGCGCAATCGGTATTACGGTTATCCGATGAATGTATATTTCCCCGCAGGCGTTTATCTGGTCAGCGACACGATCAATGGCGTTAATCCCGATGGTACGGATAACGCGCATTTGACCTTGCAAGGCGCCGGCCAGGGCCAAACGATAATTAGGCTGAAAAATAACGCGCCGGGCTTTAATGCAGGGGCTGTTACTGCCAAGCCTGTTGTCCGTTTCGCAGGGGAAAGCGGTATTCAGAATCAGGCCTTCATGAACTTCCTCTTTGATTTGACCGTTGATATCGGCTCGCAGAACCCTCAGGCAATCGGCGTCGATTATTTAACGAGCAACCAGGGCAGTATGCGAAATGTCGATATTGTCTCCGGCGATGGGCAAGGCTACATTGGACTTGCCATGACGCGGGAGATCGGACCGGGCATGGTCAAGAATATCTCCATTACCGGTTTTCAGTATGGCATCAAAACAGCCAAGCCCCTCTACAGTATGGTGCTGGAGAAGGTGACGCTGAAAAATCAATCGGTAGCCGGCATTCTAAACGAGCGGCAAATGTTGGAGATTCGCAACTTGACGAGCACGAACAAGGTGCCGGCCATCATTAACCGCTACAATGATGCCATGGTGACGATCATCGATAGCCAATTTTTCGGCGGGATCAAAGGGGAAAGTGCGATTCGCAACGAAAGCGGCGGCTCTTTGCTAGCGCGCAATTTGAACGCACAATCGTCGTATTATTCTCAGGCGATCACGAATGAAGGCGTAGCTGTATCCGGAAAGATCGTAACCGAATACAACTCCGATTACTTGCAGCGCTTATTTCAATCACGGTCGACGACGCTCAATCTGCCGATTGAGGAGACCCCGGAATTGCCACAGGATCCGCTCTCGGACTGGGCGTTCGTAGACGATTACGGTGCGAATCCAGACGATAATATCGATGATACCGCCGCTATTCAGGCTGCGATTGATTCGGGCAAGACGACAATCTACTTCCGCCCGCGGCATACGACTACGTATACTTACCAGATTCAAGGGACCCTTGTCATCAGGGGGAATGTGAAGCGGCTCGCGGGAATGGGCACCTATATCAAGAAGACGAATGCCACCTCGTTGCCACAAATTCGCATTGAGACGACCAATTATCCCAATGTGTTTATCGATCGGCTATTTGGCGACTTTCAGGTGACTCATGTGGGGGCGACCCATGTGGTATCGCTGGATAACCAGTGGAATGATTATCACAATGAGCCGGGCAGCGGTGACTTATATTTGGAGGATACGTACTCATCCTTCGTGTTTAATGGCAATAAAGCCTGGATGCGCCAAGCCAATTCCGAAAGCAAGACGAACACACAGCTCGTCAACCAAGGAGGAACGGTATGGGTGCTCGGTCTCAAGACGGAGTGGATGAATACGACCGCGCGTACGACCGGCGGAGGCAAATCGGAGATTATGGGCGCTTTTATGTATCCGGCCCAAGGTAACGTGGCGCCAACCACGCCGGCCTTTGAAACGATTGATTCGCAAGCCTCTTATCAATATGGTGTGTTTGATGATTGGGTTCAGCAATGGACATTGTTATTCCGAGAAACCCGGAATGGTGAAACCCGCGACATGCTGGCCGATGATCTTGTGGAAAAGAGAACAGGCCGGGGCACGAAGGTCAATCTCTATACGGCCATTCCAGAACCGCTTGCTGATGTGACGCCTCCGTCGACGCCGAAGCTGTCGCTCAAGTGGAATTCGCTGAATGCGGCTGATCTTTACTGGGTGGGGTCCACCGATGACGTGCATATCAACGGCTACATGCTTTATCGGGATGGCTACCGGGTAGCGGATACGAAGAAGCGGGAAATCATCGATACCCATCTGGACGCGACGCTGCCCTATACGTATACCGTCTTCGGCTACGATGATATGTTCAACTTGTCGGCGCCCAGCAATGCGATCTCCAACAAAGTTGGCTGGGGCAGCGAGGATATTGGAACCGTTACGAAGGCGGGTTACACGGAATATGCGGATAATAGCTTTCATGTTTATGGTGCCGGCAGCGACATCGGCGGTACGGCGGATAGCTTTCATTATACGTATACCCCGCTATACGGCGATGGAAGTCTCGTATTTAAGCTGGTGAACCAATCGAAGACAAGTCAGGAGGCCCAGGAAGGTATCATGATTCGGGATACACTGGCACCGGATGCGAAGTTTGCCGGATTGTTCCGCAAACCGTGGGGGCCGATGCAAACCGTTACCCGCAATGAAACGGGGGGCACGGCATCGGTGACGTCATTGCCGGGCAGCCAGGTGCTTCCGTTCTGGATGAAGCTGACTCGCAGCGGCAATACAGTTACGGTGTATAAGTCGACCGATGGCGTCCACTGGGGAGCGCCGATTCAAACCTTTACACTTGCTTTGGACTTCCGTGCGTATGTAGGCCTGGCCATTGCTTCGGATTTTGACGGCATTACGGAAGAGGCACGTGTGTCAAACGTGAACGTGGAAACACCAAGCCAATATCTGAATTTGGCCTTGAAGAAGCCGGCCTCCCAAGCAGGTACGTCGAACGACGCCGCAGCGAAGCGGGCCGTTGACGGCAATACGAACGGGAAGCTTGCGAGCGGCTCTGTCACCCAGACGCTTGCCGATCATCAGGCATGGTGGCAGGTTGATTTTCAGGAGACTGGCTATATTCGATCAGTGGATATTTACAATCGGACGGATAGTGGCAGCGACGTGCTGAAAAATTACTACGTGTTCGTATCCGATACGCCATTCTCTTCGGAAGATCCCAACGTTCTGGTCAACCAGCCAGGAGTGTGGTCAAGCTTGCAGACCGCTCAGGCGGGTTCCCCGACATCGCTGAAGGTAGACCATCAGGGTCGCTATTTGCGCATACAGCTGCAGGGGGATGGGAAGCTGACACTTGCGGAAGTCGTCGCTATGGGATATGGAAGCATCATCGTGGATGTTGAACCACCGACAGCGCCGTCCGGTTTGTCTGTCGTTACGAAGAGCGAGACGACCGCCACGATTGGCTGGTTGCCAGCTACGGACAACCGTGGCGTGACAAGCTATCTCATCTATCGAGACGGAGCATTAGTCGGCACGGTCAGCGGCAGCGTGTACAGCTTTACCGATACAGGACTAAATCCAGGCGACGAGGTTAATTACGCCATTATAGCCCAAGATGTATACGAGAATGTATCGCCAACCAGCGCTGTGTTAAAGGTCATCGTTCCCGTCAACATCGCTAAAAATAAGACAGCCAAAATGAGCAGCACGCAAAGCGGGAGACAAGCATTTTGGGCCGTAGACGGGATTTCGGACGGCAGCCAAAGCGCTAGCTCCATCAGTCAAACCCTCAGTGAAAATGAGGCATGGTGGGAAGTAGATCTCGGGGCCGTGCGCCAGATTGATCGGATCCAATTGTTTGCGCCAACGGATTGTTGTCAGACGGATCTAAGTAATTACTATGTGTTTGTATCCGATACGCCGTTTACGGTGAACAGCGTCACCTACACGCTCAATCAGCCTAACGTGTGGAGCAAGCTCCAAGTTGGGGCCCTATCCTCATCTCCCGCAGATGTCCAGGTCGGACATGCAGGAAGATATGTGCGCATTCAGCTGACCAGTTCATCCGCTTCTCTTGGCCTGGCGGAAGTCAGGGTGATCGGAGAACTGCCGCTGGTCAACGCTGCATTAAACAAGGCAGCGACGCAGAGCAGCACCTCCTACAACGCCTATGCCAGCAAGGCCGTAGACGGCAACAGTGACGGCAACTGGAACGCAGGATCGGTATCGCATACTAGCACGGAGACGAATGCGTGGTGGCAGGTCGATCTTGGTTCTGTGCAAGACATTCACGATATTCAAATTTATAATCGAACGGATTGCTGCGGTGCACGGTTAAGCTCCTATTATGTGTTCGTTTCCAATGCTCCTTTCGGATCTACCAACGTAGCTTCGACACTTGCCGATCCTAACGTATGGAACAGTTTCCAAAGCGAGCAGGCGGGAAGCCCAACGAAAATCAGGGTCGGCAGAACCGGGCGTTACGTCCGCATACAGCTTAATCAAACAAACCCGCTTGCCATTGCCGAAGTCAAGGTTATGAAATTAGATGACATTATTGTCCTGGACACGGAAGCGCCTACGGCTCCGAGCGGACTGAACGTTGTCGGCAAGACCGAAACATCCGCCACGATCAGCTGGTCGCCTTCCACGGACAACCGCGGTGTTACCGGTTACGATATTTATCGGGATAATACATTACTGGGCACCGTTGCGGGGAATGTCAATGTATTTACAGCTACGGGACTTACAGCGGGCGACAGCTACAGCTACACAGTGAAAGCGAAGGATGCTAGTCTGAACGTGTCAGCCGCAAGCAGTGCACTCCAAGTCACGCAGCTGATCAATATGGCGAAGAACAAACCCGCTACGATGAGCAGCACGCAAAATGGTGCGTCCGCCTCCCGGGCTGTCGACGGTAATACAGACGGCAACCTGGCGAGCGGCTCAGTTAGCCAATCGCTTGGCGAGAAAGAAGCTTGGTGGCAGGTCGATCTGGGAGCTGTACGCAATATTGACCGCATTCAAATTTTTGGGCGGACGGACTGCTGCACAACGGATCTTAGCCAGTACTATGTGTTTGTATCCGATACGCCATTCACCGTTACAGGCGTTACGTATACGCTGAGCCAACCAGGCGTATGGAGCCAGTTTCAGTCTGCAGCGGCAGGGTTGCCAACCGAAGTGCAGGTTGGTCGAACAGGACGGTATGTTCGCATTCAGCTGACAGGCCAGTCAAGTTCCTTGAGTCTGGCGGAGGTGAAAGTTCTAGGCACCTTGCAGCAAGTCAATGTGGCGCTGAATAAACCAGCTACACAGAGCAGCACCTCTTACAACGCTTATGCCAGCAGGGCAGTAGATGGCAACAGCGATGGTAACTGGAATGCAGGATCGGTATCCCATACCAGCACGGAGGCCAACGCGTGGTGGCAAGTCGATCTTGGTTCCGTGCAGGACATCCATAACATTCAGGTTTTCAATCGAACGGATTGTTGCGGAGCCAGGCTGAGCGAATACTATGTGTTTGTCTCGGATACGCCGTTCTCCACCACAGACTTGAATGCGACGCTGAGCAATGCGAATGTCTGGAACAGCTTCCAAAGCGGGCAAGCTGGCAGTCCGACGAAGATTTTGGTAGGCCGAACCGGACGCTACATCAGGATACAACTTAAGAATACAAACCCGCTGGCCATTGCCGAAGTGAAAGTCATGGCTTTGCAATAGCCGTGTGGAATAAGGAGATAGGGCAGACTGAAGCTGCCCTATCTCTTTTTGTATCGAGATGACAAAGGATGTCGAAAATTCTGCCCATCATCTTGAACTTGCCGCATTATGTATGGATTCAAACTGCGGTAAACTTTCCTTGTACGATCAACTTTTACAAGCGGATATGGAGGGAAATTATGAACCAGATTCTTTTTAGAAAGCGCTTTATCGGATTTGCATTTATTTTGGGTTTCCTATGTCTCACAATACTCTTATCAGATGGCAAAGCCTTCGCAGCAACGACGATCTATGACAAATTCAATGCGGACGTAACCGGGGGGACCCCTTCCGGATGGACGACCGACACGAGCGGAGGAACGGTGCAAGTCAGTGAGGTGCCTTTTCCGACCGATAAAAGCGTAGCCATCACCAAAACGGCGACAACCAATGCCGCTACGATAACCAAGACGTTCACGCCCATTACCGGCCGTGCGATTATTGAATATCGCGTTGTCGTTACGGACAATATGGCCGGCAACAAGATGGCCCCTTACATTTACGATGAAAATGGAAATCCCATTGTCAAGATTGAATTAAGAAGCGACTTCGTAAGAGCCTACAACGGGGCGGCCAACTACGCGGTGTCGGGAATTACACTGAATGAGTGGACGATCATCAAGGTCGTTCTCGATACCAATACGAAAAAATACGACCTCTTTATAGACGGTATCAAACGTGTGACCGACTATTCGTTCTCGACCACGACAGGTACAAGCGCCGCCTCACTGAAGTTCAGTGTACCTTCGGGCCAAACCGGGGTCATGAACATTGATGAAGTGCGCATCTACGATTATGAATCGCTGGTGACACCTCCATCAGGTACGATCATTAATATTACATCCGCGCCTTATAATGCGGTTGGCGACGGTGTGACTGACAATACGTACGCTATTCGCCAAGCGATTGCTGATGTGCCTGCAGGCGGAACGGTGTATGTACCCTCTGGTAAATTTGTAACCGGCGGCCTGGATTTAAAAAGCAACATGACCTTGTATGTTGATTTGAAGGGAACGCTTCTTGCAAAACCGGACGAGAGCGCTTTCCCCGACCACGACGAGACGATTGAGAACTGGTTGTCCGGCGCGATGAGACGAGCCTTCATTTATATTGGAGGAGCAACGAACGTACGATTAGATGGGGGCGGTACAATCGACGGCAATGCCGGCAATGTCGCCAACTGGCATAGCGGTGCATCGTACGATATTAAGATTCGTCCCAACTTGATTAAAATTTATAACTCGGATACGGTTTCCGTGAAGAACCTGTACTTGAAAGATGCCCCGGCGTGGCTGCTCTTCCCGTTGGAATCCAACAATATTACGATCAAGGATATTGTCATTTACTCCATCATGTCGGGCAACAAAGATGGGATCGATCCGTCCAACTGCTCGAATGTACTGATCGAGAACTCGCAAATCTACACCGAAGATGACGCGATCGTACCAAAATCGGGAAGCGCGCGTTTTAACGATAACGTCACGGTACGCAATATTTTCATCAATGGCTCGACGGCTGCCAACGCCTTAAAGCTTGGAACGAACAGCTATGGGCAATTCAAGAATTACTTGTTTGAGGATGTATATATCAAAAGAGCGCAAATCGGCGGCATTTCGTTAGCTCTCGTCGATGGCGTCGTTACGGATAACATCACGTTCCGGCGGATTAACATGAGCAAGGTGCAAGGCGCACTGTTCATCCAGGCGGGATACCGTGGACAAAAGCCGGCCAGCGCGCCTGTTATTACAAGCGATATCAAGAACATTTCTTTCGAAGATATTAAAGCTAGGAATCTGACCTCCACCATTGGTTCAGGCTTCCTCGGCAATATAACGTCCACGATCAACTTCCGATTGAGTAATCTGAGCTTCAAAAATATTGACATCCAATATCCGGGCGGCCTTTCGACGGTGCCTGCTTCGCCAGCAGAGTATGACGGAACATATCCGGAGCTGAGCAAATACGGAAATCTGCCGGCGTATGGGTTTTATTTGCGGCATGTCGATGGAATCACGCTGGACAATGTCAATATAAGCGCAGCGAGTACAGATGCTCGTCAGCCTATCGTGATGGAAGATGTGTCTAAGGTCAACGTTTATAATGAAGCGGAGAACGGTTCAATTAACGGTGAAATGCAAGTTGTGAATGATAGTACTGCGTCCGGCGGAAAGTACATTGTGACTCCGAATCCGAGTGGCTTCAATCTGGGCAATGCGTACTCCGATCTGACCTTCCAGGTGTATCATTCGGGGACCTACTATCTCTGGGGAAAAACGAAAGCTCCAACGCAAGAAGATAATTCCTTCTTCATCAAAGTAGGTTCTAATCCGGAAGCAACATGGCATATGAACCCGTCCACTTCCTGGACCTGGAATAAAGTGACGGATAATGTGAATCCGTACAGCTTCTCGCTCACTCCGGGAACATATACGATACGAGTAAGAGATCGGGAAGACGGCACGCCTATTGATAAACTGCTGTTGACGAGTGATTCGGCATACATTCCGGCCAATTAAAAGGCAAAAGCAAGACGGAGGCCTTCCAGGTGAGGGTCTCTTTCTTGATTTTGCTGCCCCATTTTCTGAATTGTATATCGTGGCGGTATCCAATCAGATTTATAATGAAGACGCTTTCCAATTGGAGAAAGAGAGGAGAAGCCGGGTAAGGATAACGTTTTGAAAATACGTTGAAAGAGGTGTATGCAATGAGGATTTTCAGCTCCACAACTATCCGTATCGGCATTGCCTGCGTACTGGTTGTTCGATGTGTACTTTCGATTTGGCCAGTCGACCACGCAGCAGCCGCAGGAACGAGCACGACCATTTTGTATGATGCCGGTTATCTTAACGTAAAAGATTTCGGAGCAAAAGGGGACGGTGTAACTGATGATACGGCGGCGATTAACAGTGCGATTCGATCACGGATCAGATTTTATGGATACCCGATGAACTTGTACTTCCCTGCGGGCACCTATCTCGTTAGTGATGTCATCAATGCCGTCAATCCAGATGGTACGGACAATGCTCACTTAACGCTGCAAGGGGAAAGTAAGGACGCGACGAAGATTAAGCTGAAGGATAACGCAAGCGGTTACAACTCGGCCGCTTCAACGACAAAGGCCGTCATCCGTTTTGCTGGGGAACAGGGGACGCAAAATCAAGCGTTCAACAATTTTTTGTTTGATTTGACGGTAGATACGGGGGTGTTGAATCCCAAAGCGATAGGTGTCAATTATATTGCCAGTAATCAAGGCAGTATTCGAAATGTCTCCATTGTGTCTCAGGATGGTCAGGGAGAAATCGGTCTTGACATCACAAGGCAAACGGGGCCTGCGCTAGTCAAAAATGTGAGCGTGTCCGGGTTCAAGTACGGCATAAAAACCGGTATGCCGCTCTATAGTATGACGCTCGAAAATATTACGCTTTCCAATCAAACGGTAACCGGGCTTTATAATGAAAATCAAGTGCTAGCCGTCCGCAAACTGACGAGTACGAACACCGTCCCCGCGATTATCAATACGAACAATAATACGATGCTCTCCATTATTGATTCTATCTTCTTAGGTGGAGCGAGCGGCATTAGCGCCATCCAAAATGTGAATCATGCGTCCTTGTTCGCCCGCTCGCTAGATGGGAGTCAGAGCTCCTACTCCAGCGTTATTACTAACTACGGCACAGTAGTCACAGGAAAGACAGTAACCGAATTCAACTCCGATTATGTACAGCGGCTGTTCCAATCCACGATTTCCTCTTTACAATTGCCGGTTCAGGAAACCCCGGCTCTTCCGGAAGATTCTCCAACAGATTGGGCCGATGTGGAAGATTACGGCGCCAATCCCAACGATACCATTGATGATACCACAGCTATTCAAAATGCCATGAATTCAGGGAAATCAACGATCTATTTTCATCCACGGAATCAAACATCGAACACGTATATCATCTCCAGCCCCATTACGGTTTCAGGCAACGTCAAGCGGATCGCCGGTTTTGGCACGTTCATTAAACCAACAGGGGGCACGCCTGTAAAGTTCGTCATTAACGACACCAACTACCCACAGCTGTTCATCGACCGATTGTTTGGACAGATTCAGCTCTCGCACGTATCGACGAAAGATCTTGTACTCTTGGACGACCAGATTGCAAGCTACGCAAATACGTCGGGAAGCGGCAATCTGTATCTGGAAGATACGTATGCGTACACGTTTGCTTTTAACGGAAACAAAGCCTGGCTCAGGCAAGTCAACCCAGAAAGTCCTAACAGTACCCAAATTGTTAATAATGGGGGCACCGTGTGGGCCTTAGGGGTGAAGACGGAATGGATGCACACCGTCGCCAAGACGATGGTGGGCGGCAAGAGCGAACTCCTCGGTGTATTCATGTATCCAGCCCAAGGTAACGTTCCCGTCTCGACACCTGCATTTGAAACCGTGGATTCCCAAGCTTCTATCGGATACGGCATATTCAATGATGCGGTCAAGTCGTATACCATCTTGTTCCGGGAGACGCGGGGCGGCGTCACCAGTGATCTGCTTGCTGATCCGCTCGTACCGAAACGAACGTCAGCGGGTACAAAGGTTTCGCTATATACTGCGATCCCGCTCTCAGGCGATATCCCGTTCGGCGATACGAGTCCGCCAAGTACGCCTACGCTAACACTGCAATCAAAGACTGGCACCTCGGCAACGCTTACGTGGGGGGCCTCGTCGGATAACGTGGGTGTAACTGGTTATATGGTTTACCGAGGAAATCTTCGGGTCGCTGATACTTCAAGCTTAACATTTACAGATACGGGGCTAGATTCACAAACGACTTATACCTACACGGTCAAGGCCCATGACTATTTGTTCAATCTATCGAATTCGAGCAATTTGGTGATCAAAACCCCGTAATTCCTGCAACTTGTCCTAATCACGAATATAGTTACGGAACACGTATTCTAGAAAAGGTTAACTGGTTCGATATCATGTGTCTTGGCAGATGGCTCCATGGCAGGATATGGTGTTAGCAGCAAGGGCCATGGTATCGGCCGGAAAGGAGGTGAGACATGAGAGTGTCCGGATTGGAGGCGATTCAATCGGTAACAGCGGGCAAGAAAGTGAGATCGTCAAGAAGCCGTCTGCTGCTTCAGAATATTCCTTTGCTGGTGATGTTTATCCCGGGGGTTCTGTATTATGTTGTATTCAAATATATCCCGATTGGCGGCGTCGTCATCGCCTTTAAGGACTATAACTTTAATGACGGGATCATAAATAGCCCCTGGGTTGGGTTGAAGCATTTCCGTATTTTATTCAGTAACCCGCAATCCTCGCATATCATTGTGAACACGTTATGGTTAAGCGTTCTCCGAATTGTGTTTGGATTCCCGTTTCCGATTATCCTCGCCATCATGCTGAACGAAGTGAGGAAATCATGGTTTAAGCGCACGGTGCAAACGATGGTGTTTATCCCGCATTTTTTTTCATGGGTCATTGTCGGAGGTATTGTACTCACAATATTCGGTCAAGAGAGCGGCACGTTGAACATTCTCCTTAAGCAGTGGACAGGTCAAGCCTATCCGTTCCTCTATCAGGCTTCTAGCTGGGTAGCCGTGTATATTGGTTCAGGGACATGGAAGGAAGCCGGGTTTGCATCGATCATTTATTTGGCAGCGCTCGCTGCTATCGATCCCGGCTTATACGAAGCCGCCGCAATCGACGGAGCTTCCAAAGCAAGACAGATTTGGCACATTACATTGCCCGGTATTAGCACGGTAATCGCCATGATGTTTATTTTATCGCTTGGCGGGGTGATGGATGTTTCCTTCGATCAGGCTTACATTCTCGGCAATTCGGTCGTGGCAGATGTATCGGAAGTCATCAGTACTTGGATTTATAAATTTGGTTTGCAGGGCGGTCAGTTCGGCATCACGACGGCCATGGGACTTTTCGAGTCACTTGTGGCCCTAATATTGATAACCGCAGGTAATGCTGTTGCGCGCAGATTCGGCAAAGAATTATGGTAGGAGGGGAAGAGCATGAGAGCTTCCCTTTGGGAGAAGCTGTTTTATCGGTTGAATGAGTTCATCTTACTGTTGGCGGCGTTAACCTGTCTGCTTCCATTGATACATATCACTGCAGTCTCGTTTAGTCATCCAATGGAAGTGACAAGCGGTCATGTAACATTATGGCCTATCGAACCGACATGGAACTCCTTTGAAGCTTTGTTAATAGGGACGAATGCGATAAAAGCCATGCTGAACAGCGTTGTCATCACAGTTGTCGGCGTTATAATTAGCATGATTGCCACCGTATTTGTTGCCTATCCGTTAGCGAAAACGTATTTCTTAGGACGCAAGTTTTTTTCCGTAGCCATCGTGTTTACGATGCTGTTTGGAGGCGGACTCATACCGCAGTATATTGTCGTCAAATCGCTTGGCATCATCAATACGTACTGGGCGTTGTGGTTGCCGGGAATGATCAGCACTTACAATATGTGGGTGATGAAATCATTCTTTCAGGAGCTGCCCCGCGAACTGGAAGATGCTGCCCGCATAGATGGATGTAATGAGCTTCGGCTGTTGGCTCGCATTATTTTGCCGATGTCCATGCCGATGTTGGTTTCGATTGCGTTATTTTACGGGGTAGGGTACTGGAACAATTTCTTTCAAGTACTGATCTACATCAACGAGACGGGCAAATACAATTTGGCCGTGCTCATCCAGCAACTTATCATTTCACTGGCCGATCCGAAGCTGGTCCTGGAGCAAGGACGTCTGCAGGACATTGCGCCGGAAGGCATTAAAGCAGCAGGGGTACTGATTATGATTGCACCGATGTTAGCCGTGTACCCTTTCCTACAAAAGCATTTTGTGAAAGGCGTTATGATTGGATCCTTAAAGGGGTAACCCTTGGGAAATAGATAGAGGAGGTCATTATTCATGAAAAAGATGTACCGTTCGGCATGGATTGCCGGAACATCCGTTGTCCTACTTAGTATGTTAGCTGCAGGGTGCGGAACGAAAACGGAAACGACTGTTAACAAACCAGCAGCGTCAGGTACCGCTGCACCTGAGAAGCGCGGCAATATCACTGTGGCCGTTTACGATAATGGGAAAGTTCCAGCGGATCAAGGCACGATGGAGAAAAACTGGTTAACCGAGTGGCTGAACAAGAATGGGCCTGTGGATGTCAAGTTTGTGCCGATTCCAAGAACGAAGGATACGGAGAAATATAACTTGTTGTTTGCATCTGGGGATGCTCCTGATCTAATCTGGTCCTATGATTCTGCGTTGAAAGCGCAATTAATCAGCCAAAAACAAGTCATGCCCTTAGAAGACCTGATCGACAAGTCTAGCACGACCTATAAGAAACTGTTAGGTCAGTTCCCGAGCTTAAAAAAATTAAGCACTTCCCCGGATGGACATATTTATCAAATCGGGAAGGTCAATGCGGAAACGGTTACACCGAACTTTATTTTAACTATCCGGCAAGATTGGCTAAAGAAGCTGAATTTGCCGATTCCGCAAACGACGGAAGATTTGTATAACACAGCGGTTGCGTTCGCTACGAAGGATCCCGACGGTAATGGAAAAGCCGACACTTACGGGATGAATTTGAGCTTTGTTGGCGGTCTTGAAGTGGATCAAATATTCGGCAATATCCCTCCGATCATCGAGAATGGAAAGGCAATTAATCCTTGGGATCGCTTACAAGCGGCAACTGATTTCAAGAAGAAGCTGTTCGATGCGGGAGCCGTTGATAAAGAATTTCTGCTTGATAAAGATGGGGCCAAGGCTAAACAGGCTTTCACGAATGGCAAGTTGGGTATTTATGGCTATTATGTCGACCGGAATCCCTATGACGCTTTGCTGAAAAATGATGCGAATGCCGATGTTGTGGCCATCGCTTACCCGAAGGGGCCATATGGACAATTCAGCGGCGCTCTGAATCCGTCTGCACAAGTGGTCGGGTTGGTGAATGCCAAGGCGAAAGATCCGAAGGCTGTTATGAAGTTTATTGATTTTCTCTCTGAACCTGCGACCATGAAAATGATGAAGTACGGGGAAGAAGGAACCGATTACAAGCTCGATAACGGTTGTCCTGTCTTAGTGGACAAAGATAATCCTAAGTTTAAATTTACCGATACGTTTAACATCCTCAACTCCTTAAAAGCACTCGAACCCAAATGCGGTTCTCCTCTGCTAGGGCTCAAGCCTGATACCAACCCATCGGATAAGATGTGGGCTACGATCTTGCAGAAAGCCGACGAGTATTATACGAAACCAGAACGTCCATGGCCTGGGATGACTTGGGCTGAATTCATGCCATCCATGCCGAGCGATCTTCAAACGATTAACTCCACGGTGAGCAGCCAAATTACGGATATTGTGAATAAAGCTATTGTCAGCGGCACTTCCTATTCAACAGAGCAGGCCATCAAGGATGCGAAGGAACGTTGGGAGAAATCAGGCGGAAAAGATATCGATGCTTGGTATGATAAGTGGTATGGGGAAAATAAAGACAAGGCCTTCTTGACTAAGGATCTTTATTTGAAATAGTGGAGAAAGGGAACAACGGACCGGAGGTGATGCCTCCGGTTTTTTTGTGTTGGGTGAGTGACAATTATATTACGATTCTTGCCCTTCATGTGGAATTTCCCCCATTTCAAATCAAATCCCCCTACCCTATAATGATATGCTAGATAGGGAAAAACGGGGGGATTCAGGTGAACATGGAGCAGTTCGTAAATAAGCGAAATACATGGTTTTATCGGCTACTTCTCTCGTATGTTCCCGTTTTTTTTGTTGTAAGTTCACTTTTGATCATTGGTTTTTTTATGTTAATCGTCTATCTATCCAAACAAGAAGCGAAACGCGCTAATGATGTTACTGTCCAAACATTCATGCAGTCGGTTGACCAATCCCTGAAAGTCATCGATTCAATGCTCATGCAAAGCTCGCAATCGGATCGGGTGCTTGCTCAATTTGTTACAGATGCCCGTTTCGAGGAGTCCTATTTCAATCATTATCAGGTTATCGGCAAATTAAACGATTGGATCGATGGCTATCCGCTTGTGGATTCCGCTTACGCGGTGAGATGGTCGGATGGACTGGTTATCATGCAAACGGGGAGTGATCATTTGGAGCGGTTTCCCGATCGCGCCTACGTCATGTCGTTTAAAACCAACACCTTGCCGCAAGGATGGTCCGAAGCGCGAAAAGATCCCATGGCCGGATCCGATGCCAGAGGGGATATCGTCTCGTTAGTCCATCAAGTTCCGTTACAGACTTCAGGCCTCGGTATCGTCGTTGTGAATGTTCGGATATCTGAATTAATGCGCAGCATTAAAGATAAACATGTGCTCAATGTCGATACGTTATGCATTCGAGGCAGAGATGGAGCGCTTCTCTATGCTTCAAGTGACGCAGGATGTTTGTCAGCTTCCACCCCGATGCCCGTATCTGCAGCGGTTTCGAGCTACACGGGGTGGCATTATATGAGCGCGATGCCCCATTCACATTTGCTTTCTTACGCATCCGTATTTTCCTACATTTGGGTCATTGGCAGTACAATCGTTACCATACTGGGGCTAGTGTTCTTCATCTATATTACAAAGAGAAATTACAAGCCCATTGAAGCCGTGTTAACACAAATCAGGCTGCATGTGCATAAGAAGAGTCAGCCAATACCCGAGCAACTCAAAGACGAGTTTCAATGGATCGAGTCGACATTTGAAGGGCTGCTGAGCGAACTGAGCGACTTTCAGAAGCAGTCGGAGCGAGAGCGAATCGTCAGACAAAAAATTACGCTTCAGCTCATGCTGCTCGGAGGTCTGTCTGGCAATAGCGAGCACGGGGTAGAGCTCGACTTACTGCCACAGCATGGGGCTAAAGTAATTATGATCGTGGAAATGGATCACTATCCCAAATTCCTTGCATCGTATACATCGTCGGATCAATTTTTGCTCAAATATGTGTTGACTAAGGCACTCCAGGAGCTTGCAGAGCACAACCAACTGGAAGTTTGGACGGAGTGGATGACGAGCAGCCGCCTAGCCTTATTATTACTTGGGAAAAACACAGCCGGCATCGAGGCGGAGCTGTCCGAGAGGATCGAATGGTTGGCAAACGCTTTGCAAGACTGGGTCGTCCATCATTTGCCCTTCACCGTGACGTTGGGGATTGGCCATGAAGTGTTTCAGGTGGAGCAGCTCCCAGAGGCTTATGGGCAGGCAGAAGAGGTGCTTCGTTACAAGTGGCTGTTGGAGCAGGAGAAGGTGCTTTGGGGAAAACGCTTGAAGACCCAACCCGGTAAGGAGCTATTGGATTATCAAGTCATCGTGCAAACGATGGCGGAATCATTGCGTCTGGGCGACGAGCGTTGGGAAACGGACTATGAACAAATCTTTGAGGAAGCTCGCCAATCTTTATTGTCTCGTGACGACATGTTGCGGGTATTGCAGTACATGCTTTATGCCTTAGACAAGGAGTTATCCTCATTAGGATACGAGTCGATGGAAGACATCATCGAGCAGGTTCTCAGCAAGAGCAGAGAACTTATTCATCATATCGAGACGTTGAAAGAGCTTAAAGAAAATCTAAAAAGCCCTTTACAGGAGCTATTTCAACGGATTCGTGAACTTCGGGTAAACCAACAACATCATAAGTTAATCGTGAAGGTTAAGTCATTTATCGAGGGGCATTATTCCGACCCGGACTTCTCATTAACAACGCTCAGCGATGAATTTGGACTTACGGGAAATTATTTAAGCAAGCTGTTTAAATCTGAATTCGGGGATACCTTTGTGAATTATCTGATTAAAATTCGCATACAGAAGGCGAAAGAGCTATTGTTGGAAACGAATGAAACCATTCAAACGATAGGCCAGCGCGTCGGATATGTACAGACGATATCCTTCAATCGGGCCTTCAAGAAATTGGTGGGGCGGTCGCCCGGCGAATATCGCAAGCTGGATAATAGGGCCGATCGGAGCGCCTTCTCCGCCGTGGACCTGGAAGATACCGATCCCGAATCCTCCTCCGGTCAGGACTAGGTCTCTAGGGTCGGGTCAAATATTTGTATTTTCTTCTGCAAGAGCGCTAGTTTCCGGCATCTTACAGGGCGAGCAGATATGGAGGAACGTCCATAGATAGAAGGAGGGGGAGTCATGCCAATAACAAGAGGAGTGGATATCAGAAAGGCCATTGAACGTAAGCGGAGAGAGATGCATTCGCTAAGCGATCGGTACGGGATGGCTTCACAAATAGTTCTACGGAAATCGCGGGAGATTGACCGCCTGCTAAATGCTTATGGAAGTTTATGTAAAATCAAGGAGAATTAATGCTCCAGATAAAAAACGCATGCTGCGCGTAAATATGCAGCATGCGTCGTCATGCAGTTCCCCACCGCGCGCTGGGAACTGCGGGCGGTTTGGAAACGTCATGCCGTGGTGTCATGACGGCGAGTTTAGCCAGCTATAGCCATTTGAACAGGAAATCGACAGGGTCTTCCTGAGGATTTAACTCATGCGTGCCTTTAAACACTTGGGATGAAAACTTGTCCGCTATTCCTAATGCTTCGTAGTAACGCATAACCTGTGCCGAGACTGCACGGAAGCCCTCAGGATGAAATAGTTCGTCGTCTTCGCCAGCTTCGAGATAAAGTGGCCGGGGGCAAACCAGTCCGCAAATTTCACCATCCAAGAGCATATTGCCCGCATTGAACCATGTCCAATCAGGCCAATCATAGCGGAACCGGTCGTTCACAAAGCAAGATGAAACCGATACTTGGATACGAGTATCAATTGCTGCAGTGAACAACGTATAGAACCCGCCATAGGATAGCCCGATCATACCTACTCGATTGGTGTCAAGCTCAGGCCGTTCCAGCAGCTTGTTGATGCAACCTTGTATTTTGAACAGTTCGATGGCTGCAAGAGAGCTTCCCAACTGTTTAAATTGAGTATCTAAGTGCTGCCGTTGAAACTCGGGACCAAAGCGTTCGGCGTTCCACAAGAGCAATTGCGGGGCGAACACAGCGGCTCCTCGTCTTAGTACGCGCCGCGTCATATCATGATAGTTCTCCGACCCGAAAAATCCTGAACATAGTTCGGGGGTACCTTGTCCGCCATGTTGTGACACTACCAAGGGAAAGGGGCCTTCCCCGTGAGGAAGGAAATACAGTCCGTAGGCCGTAAGTCCTTCCATCACCGGAATGTTCGCCCGATAGATCGAGCCGAGTTCGTCTTCGCCTATTTGTACAAAGCTCGCAGTATCCGTGACGGGAGGCTGGGGAGGTTCAGTTAAGGGCCAGCCAAGCATCGCCTTAAGGCGATGCCGGTAAGGGGTGCTGCTGCGGACGTATGCAGCTTCACTGGAGCAGTCCGGCTGAAAGTATTGTTCGCGACGTAACGTTGACAAGGCTCGCTGATTTTCGATGAAGTCTAATAGCTCCTGATATTGTTGGAGTCGGTACGCATTACCGGCAGTTTCTTCTTCTTTAAATAAATTCACGGTTTCCCCTCCGTTTTCTCTAGACATTCAAGAATGACTTTGGGCGCATTCCCTAGCGCCATGCTCTAACTGGATCAGCCTTGCCAGTTTCTCAACTTCAACAAACGATTGCTAAGCCGTTGAGCTTAGCGAATCACCTCGGCAAGGAGGGTAGAAGTAAGCTGTTTAATGGGAATAGGCCGGGATCCTATACCTAGATCGTGAACTCGATGTGCCCACGATTCAAAGTCAGCTTGTATTGGATAGAAATCGATTCCATAACTGCGAATGAAATCTATGAACATCCTGCTACCCGTAATTCTAACTTCTTTACCCATTTATTTGATTTGTTGAGCTAGAGCAATTTAGAGTCAAAATTAATCCAACAACACGTTGTATGATAATATGATAATCGAAGAATGGATTCATTATCAACCTACAAAACGTTGAAGAGTGTCGGATTCATGGGGGAGAGATTACGAATAATAAAGTTAAAATCCACAGTTACGGCAATACCAGAGCGGACTTTCCGAGGCTGCTATGTATGCTACGTTAAAGCAAAACCGAAGTCTGCAATGAAAATGCGAACAAACGGCCATAGTCCCATTCTTGGGGTGGCCGTTCTTGCTACGAAGGATCCGTTAAGGAAAAAAGGTGCTACTACTTCAAACGGCGCGGGTGTTGGGTGAGCTCAGCACGTGCAGGCCAACAATTACCAATGTTTTTCAAGTCAATTCATTGTTCATCGAAATTTGACTTTTCCCAGAAATTATAACACATGTTCCCAAAACGCATAAGGAAAAGGGTTTTGGTTGGGGAAGATTTTCCAACAGCACTCGTCATTTTCTTGATCTCAAACGAACAAGTTTAGCAGCAGTTCCAGTGAGTGGCGAAGATTGGGCTCGATTACGAGACGGTGAAGGTTTTGAATCCTCGCCTTGTCTATGGTGAAATTACAGGTTACGGCAGAGAAGGGCCTTGTAAGGATAAGCCAGGTCAAGACTTGCTGGTACAGTCACTCTCAGGGATTACCTGCTTAAGTGGAGATGCGGATCAAGGTCCGGTGCCGTTCGGATTAGCGATCGCGGACATGATGGCTGGCGCACATTTGGTGCAGGGCAATAACCGAGCTTGGATTGGGAGCGCTGTTGCAAATATAAAAAAGCTGAAACTCAAACCAGAGTCTCAGCTTTTTAGCTAACCTACTTGCTGCGCCAAGCTCATCTCCACACACATGAGAATAAACGCGCCTGCGCCGTGCAGATCGTTCTCGATCGTAGGACGGGCGATATAGTGCGCGTAGTCTCCGATGCCCGTGCCAGCAATGCGACAGGGTACCAGCCGAGGGCTCTCCCCCAGAACTCCGGTGCCAAGCCTGTGACAGGATCAGCCCACTCCGCCGTTTTCGTTTCATCCCATCCGTGGTAGAACAGGCCTGTAATAGGATCTTTGGTATGGCTCTCCATAAGGATGGCTTGATAGGTCATCATGTCGAAATAGTCCGGTTCCCCGAAGGTTTTACCGTATTGGACAGCAATCGGCCCAGCCATGTACAATCCGTCCAGCCACATTTGATTCGGCAAATATTCTTTGTGGAGCCTGGAACGAACCGTGGCTTCCTCTATCAGCAGAATACGATGCGTGACGCGCTAGTTGCAGGTATTAATCTGAATATTTTTCATAAGCATCATGAGCGTGTCCGCATGGCCAATATTGCCCAGGTAATAAATGTGTTGCAAGCGGTCATTTTGACGCGAGGGGCACAGCTAATTTTAACGCCTACGTATCATGTCATGCATATGTACAAAGTTCATCAAGATGCGACATACGTGCCTGCGCAGATCGATAGTCCCCTATATGTGATGAAGTCAATCTGGCGAGGTAACGGGTACAATTCTAGTGGCAGACACGATACAAGCGCACAACACGTTCGACAATCCAACAGCTGTTGCGCCTGCTGCCTTCACTAGTTTCCGTAAGGAAAATGATCGCTTGATCGTCAACCTGCCAGCAAAACCGTTGTCGTACTTGCTATCTGCTAGTGGAGGTGTTGTCTCATGACAGAGGTAAAATATTTTCCATTAAATGTACATAAGCCAAAGCAAGTACGGGGAACCTATTCTTACGAATTCTCGCGAATAGTTATAATCGATGTGTGGAGTGAAACGTATTTTAATTGATATGTTCAAAAAAATGCCGGCATCACGGCTCATTGTAATTGCATATACCGTCGGTATTTTACTTGCAGCTGTGCTTCTCAAATTGCCGATTAGCCTTAAACCGGGCGCCACGATTTCTTATGTGGATGCCCTTTTTACGTCGGTCAGTGCCGTCAGTGTGACGGGGTTGACGACCGTGGCGATTAAAGATACGCTGAACGGCTTCGGGGTTGGCGTACTGGTTGTTGCTTTTCAATTCGGCGGGATCGGCGTGATGACGCTTGGCAGCTTTTATTGGCTGCTGTTCGGCCAAGAAATTGGCCTGCTGCAACGGAAGCTTATTATGATTGACCAGAATCGCAATAATCTGTCTGGTCTTGTGCAATTAATGCAGCTTGTGCTTGGCGTAACGCTTCTAATTGAAGCCATTAGCACCGTACTATTCGGCATGTATTTCTATTGGGCAGGTTTCTATGATTCGCCATGGACTGCCTTGTGTTATGGGATGTTCCACGCCATTTCTTCATTCACGAATGCGGGTTTCGACCTGTTCGGCAATTCGCTCTTGGACTATTCGGAAGATTATTTCGTCCAGTCGCTTACGATGGTCCTTATTATTTTAGGCGGAATCGGCTTTCCAGTCTTAGCGCAAGTGCGGGAGTATTTCTGGGGCAAGCATCCCAACTATCGGTTCTCTCTGTTTACGAAGTTAACCCTTGTGACCACGGGGGTGTTGTTGGTTGTGGGAGCCGCGGCGATTTGGCTGATCGAGCGAACGCATGCGCTCGCGGAAATGAGCTGGCACGGCAAGCTGTTTGGCTCACTATTCACTTCCGTCACCTCACGCAGTGCAGGTCTGACAACGCTCGATATCACGGCTTTAACAGAGGGGAGTTTGCTGCTGCTTTCCATCCTAATGTTCATTGGTGCAAGCCCATCCAGTATGGGCGGGGGGGTCCGAACGACGACCGTCGCAGTCATCGTGCTGTTTTTAGTTTCTTTTGCCCGCGGGGAAAAGGAGCCGAAGGTGTTCGGCCGAACGATCAATCAAGAGGATTCGCTCAAGAGCTTCGTTTTTTTCCTTACTGGAGTCGGACTGATGATAGCAGGCATGTTTGTGCTGTTGTTGGCCGAGTCTCACCGTCACGGGTTATCGGCCATCATGTTTGAGGTGGCGTCTGCTTTCGGAACATGCGGTTTATCCACGGGAATCACAGGTGATCTCGGCAGTGTCAGTAAGATCGCGCTGATCCTTTTGATGTTCATCGGTCGTATCGGGTTATTCCTCTTCTACACGCAATTCACGAATGGAAGGAAGAAACCGCTGATTCGGTATCCTGAGGAGAAGCTTATTATTGGGTAGGTTCACCATTATCTTTTTGGGATTTTTTTGCATATGACGATTTGTAAAATGAAATAATAGTCGAATGTTCGAATATTTTTCCCGGAAAAGTGAAACGTGTTTAGATTTCATTCGTATCAGATAAAGGAGTTCACTAAAACAGGTATGTGAAGGGAGGTGGCCTCGTTGACAGTTAGTTTAGTCAAAGGTCAGAAAATCGATTTAACAAAAGGTAACGCAGGTCTATCTAAAGTTGTGGTTGGGTTAGGTTGGGATCCTGCTGTTGTGGAGAAGAAAGGTTTCTTCGGCACAAAAAAAACAGCGGTTGAGATTGATATCGATGCATCCGTGATCCTGTTGGATGAAAAGGGCCACATCACCAAAGAGAAGCATGTCGTGTACTTTGGCAATTTGCAAAGCCCTGATGGCTCGGTGGTTCACTCTGGAGATAACCGCACAGGGGATGGCGACGGGGATGATGAGCAAGTTACGATTCAATTAGGACAAGTCCCTGCGGACGTTAGCAAAATGGTGTTCGTCGTTAATATTTATGATTGCGTCAACAGAAAGCAAGATTTCGGGCTGGTCCAATCAGCATATATTCGCGTGTTGAATGGTTCCAATCAACAAGAATTGGTGAAGTTTAATTTAACTGACAACTACGCTAGTAAAACATCCTTGATCGTAGGTGAAATCTACCGTCATAGCGGCGAATGGAAATTCAATGCGATTGGCGAAGGCACAACAGATACAACCCTCGGACTTTTGGTTAAACGATATCAATAGAATTCTATATAAAGAGAGGTAATTCACATGTCCATTTCCTTATCCAAAGGCCAGAAAGTCGATTTAACAAAAACAAACCCAGGTTTAACGAAAGTCATCGTTGGACTTGGTTGGGATACAAACAAATATGATGGCGGCAAAGATTTCGATTTGGATGCGTCCATTTTCGCTGCGAATGCAGCGGGCAAAGTTTCTAATGAATCCGACTTTATTTTCTATAACAATCGTCAGAATGCGAACGGTTCCATCGTACATAACGGTGACAACCGCACAGGTGCTGGCGACGGCGATGATGAGCAAATCTCTGTCGATCTTAGCAAAATACCTGCAGAAACTGAGAAAATTGCGTTCTGTATCACGATTCATGATGCGGCAGCGAGATCGCAAAATTTTGGACAAGTTTCCAACGCGTACGTTCGTGTACTTAACGAGGGCTCCGGCGCTGAGCTGATTCGTTATGACCTAGGCGAAGATTTCTCCATCGAGACAGGCGTTGTCATTGGTGAACTATACCGTCATAACGGCGAGTGGAAATTCAACGCAATTGGCAGCGGATATAAAGATGGTTTAGCTGGGTTGGCACGCGATTACGGCTTGCAAACATCCTAGGTTGCATGTATTATCGGGGGTGGTGCTTTTAGGCACCACCTTCCCTTTCATAACAGAAGCAGTTAATCAAACAGGAGGTCCATTAGCATGTCAGGTTTTTTCCAAAGTTTTATCGATAATTTCCTTAATTTCTTCAGTTGGGACGTGCTCTCAGCCACATTGACGGATCCAGTAAACTGGGGAATCATTGGGACGCTTGTGCTGCTTGAAGGCTTGCTTTCAGCAGATAACGCGCTTGTCCTGGCTGTCATGGTTAAACATTTGCCGAAGGAACAACAGAAGAAAGCTTTGTTCTACGGTCTGCTAGGTGCTTACATATTTAGATTCCTAGCAATCGGCGTGGGTACGTTCCTTGTGAAAATTACATGGATTAAAGTGCTTGGCGGTGCGTATTTACTCTGGATCGCCTACAGTAACCTCTTCATGAAGAAACATGATGATGAAGGCGGCGAAGTGAAGAATAAAGGTCTATCCTTTTGGCGTACGGTACTAGCTGTAGAAATTATGGATATTGCATTCAGTGTGGATAGTGTTCTTGCAGCATTCGGTGTAAGTGATAAGGTTTGGGTACTATTCCTTGGAGGTATTCTTGGCGTTCTGATGATGCGAGGCGTGGCCCAAGTATTTTTGAAGCTCATTGACAAGATTCCAGAGCTGGAGAAAACAGCGTTTATCCTCATTATTGTCATTGGTCTGAAAATGATTGCTGGCGCTTTCGGCTTCCATATCTCACACGTCGTCTTCTTCTCCGTCATTATTGCTTTGTTCGGAGGAACGATTATTCTGAGTATGTTTCGTAAGAAGGATGAGTCCAAATCCGTAAAAGGCTCCTAATCGAAATAGGAGAATAATCAGTGCCGCTCATCATATCTTTGATAGTAGTTGATCCTTCGTATCAATTCGTCAGAGAGGGTGCGTAGTATGATCGTAGGCGGCATGATTTTAGGCGGAATTATCATTACGCTCATTGTGATCGCGAGTGCAGAGAAAGCAGAATATGTGTCCAATTTTATCGATAAATAGTCACTGTTGAAGCCTGAAAAGGTTTCTTTTTTTTGCGAACTAGATAGAATATGAAGTAAAGTTTACTTATAAAGGAGCTTCCAATGAGCCATCCTAAACTAGATGCACCCAAAATGCCCAAAGAATTACCGCAGATTACCCTGGAGGATAGTAAATTCGAGCCCGAGGACAGCTTTCATACTGGCATTATTAGCGACTGCATCATAGATAATCAATCCGCTTATAAAGTTGCGTTTGATAAAATTATTTTCCGCAATGTAACCTTTACCCGAATCGCCATGAAAGAAATTGAATTTACGGATGTTATCTTTGAACGATGTGATTTATCCAATGTGGATTTCTCGGAGGCCACCATTCATCGTACTGAGTTCCGTAACTGCAAAATTATCGGGATGGATTCTAACGGGTTCCACGTTACGTAACATCTCCTTTCACGATTGCTTAGGGGATTTTGCAACGTTCCGGATGGCCAATTTGAAGCAGATTGCTTTCCATTCTTGCTCCTTAGTGAAATCGGATTTCTACGAAGCAACCTTACAGAAAGTCTATTATGATGAATGTCAGCTGGACCAATCCCAGTTTACAGGAGCCAAGCTCGAAGGCATTGATCTAAGTACCTGTGAGTTCACAAGCCTGGGGGTTAGTATAGAGGATTTGCGCGGATGTATCATTTCCAGAGCGCAGGCGTCCGTGTTTGTTAGTCTTTTTGGGATTACATTAAAAGAATAATTGGGCTTGGAAAGGGAGGGCAGACCGTGAAGCTGGGATTTGATATCGATGATACCCTCATTAATCTGAGAGAGCATGCTTTTCATATTTATAATCAGAAGCTAGGGCAGAATGTTGGTTTAGATGTGTTTCACGCCCTGCCGAGCATGGAGATTCATAGCGCGTTTGGATTGACCAAAGAAGAGGGGGGCAAGCTGTGGCACAGCCTCCGCGATGAGATCTATTATTCGGACTGTGCGACGTTCCCGCATGCACGCGAAGCGTTGAATCAACTAGTTGCGAAAGGGCACGAGGTCTACTATATTACGGCTAGAGCGAAGGAACATACGGATCGCACAAGACAATGGCTGTTGGACAACGGATTCCCTGTGGCCGAGGGGCACTTCTTTTGCGGCATGAGCGATTCCGAAAAGGTGCACATTATTGAGCAGCTCGAGCTCGATTATTACTTCGATGATAAGCCGACTGTTCTTGCGACGCTGTCTCACTTGCCGATCCAGATTTGTGTCAAGGATCGGTCCTACAATCGACATCTGACCTTGCCTCGGATCACTTCGTGGGAGGAACTGCCCCGGCTGATGCAGGGGTAAAAAGCGCCACATCACGATGTGAGCGCAAGAGCTCGAGATGGCTTCTAGACACAGAAGCTGAGGATATGTATACCAATGGTTGACTTCACGGGTTTATGGTCCAATTCTCGCTAAACGTTCGATCGGAACATGGAGCGGCATGCAGTTGTCATCGAAATATGGCCATTTCTTAACGCTGCAGGCACAGGGACTGAATACATAGTAGAAGCTTCATTTAAATCGACAAGCCAAACGACCCAACCCAAGACAGTGTGGATCCCCTAGTTCCCACACTAACAACGCATTATCTAGCCCTATAGCCACTATCCCGTTAGCTCAGGAAAAGGCTAAATCAAAAGCTAGAACTGAAAAAATAAGTCACAGATCACCAAACTACTCCAGCCCACTATTGTTCATCACAGTCACACTATGCTTAAGATGCTACCACTATCACCTATGCTCAGGAGGGGCGCATCGAAATGAGAGTTGAAAAGAAAAGACACCAAACAAGAATCAAAATTAGGGCACATAAAAGAGTATGCTAAATAATGGAGATTACTCAATTGGCTATGTGCTCGCTTTGAAACATCTCGAGCTAAGTTACGGGAATAATGACTAGCGTTATAAAGAAGTAATAGAAAAATAGAAGAAATAGGGTTAGTTAAGAAGCACATTTGAGAGGGAATGGAGTTGATTTTACTGAGCAAGTTGTAGGGGACTTCCTATGCAGAGATTGGACAAATGATTAAAGATAGGAGTCTTGGATTCAATAAGATTTAAACGGAAGCAAAACTCATCCAAATACAGCTGGAGGTGCTTCGATCCAATGCCATGAAAGGTTGTATTAAGCCACATACTTGCTTGAGCAGCAAATTGGATGAGAGGGCGATGACGTTTAGGTGTGTAAAATCCAGTTACTGTATCGATTTGATTGACGGAGGGATGGATATATTGTTGTTTGAAATTAGAAATATCGGAAGTTGCGATATGTTTGTTTTTCGGATTAATGGGCTTAACTAACTTTATTTTAATTGTAGAATTCGTCGAGACATCAGAATGATCGACGGAGGAGCCCACTAATAAAAGATGTTCTTGTGGGTGCTTGTGAACAGACGGATTGAATGGACGACCATAGATCGCAGAGTTCAGTTGTACAGAACCAGATAATAGGCTTTGGTTGTCTGAAAGTTGAATAGCAGTGCGTATTTTATGAAGAATTAACCAAGCGGTTTTATAAGTAACATTGATAATTTTTGAGAGTTCAACTGCAGTAGTACCTAAACTAGTACGTGAAATTAGATAAACAGCAATCATCCATTTATGAAGAAAAGTGCGCGATCCTTCCATAATCGTCCCTGAGAGTAATGAAACTTGAAAACGACAGTGGCTGCATTCATATAAAGGCAAACGACGAGTTGTTGTTACATACGCATGACGATGCTCACAGCGTGGGCAGCAAAAACCATTAGGCCATTTAATTTGAAATACATAGTCGATACAGGCATCCTCTGAAGAGAAATGCTCTTGAAATTGCTCGAAGGATAAGGATGAAACATCCATGGCGCATCTCCCAACTTTCAATAAATAAAAACACTTGTTCTCATAACTCATTGTACCAAACATATGATCCTATTGCAAGAAAATGTAAAATAATGTGTAGTAATTTTTAAAACGGAAATCTGAGCTTACGGGATAATGGAGATAGATTCATTGGGAAGGTAATGCCACTCGATGTACTGGGGGGAAGGCGAAACTGAGCTTATGGGATAATGGTTATAGATTCATTTGGGGTATTGTGAGCGGCGAGACTGTGACGAGATGGAAGTGAGGTTGAAGATTTTGTATCGTCTTTTTCATATCATGTCCGCATAAGGTAGTACTAATGATTTGGAGGCTCGACCATGAGCGGGCAATGATAAGGGGGAGACTACATGCTGCAGAGGCGACGATGGCGAAGCAGACCAACTGTGAAAAAAAGCCGTAAAAAAGCCATTTGGGTCGGTTTACTCATCTTTGTCCTGTTTTGTATACAGTTTTTTATTTATTTTGAACGTAATTTAAGGCTTCCCTTAATGAATTTGGCTAAAGTTCGGATTAAACAGATTGCAACGCAAGCGATTAATAGTGCTATTGCGGATCATGTCGCGAAGGGAACGAATGCCGCGCAATTAATGGATTGGAAAATGGATAACAACAATAAGATTACGGGGTTTGTAATCAATTACAATGAACATATGCGAATTACATCAGAAGCGATTAATACGGTCCAAGGTGAGCTGAATAATTTGGAAAGTATATCGGAGCATATTCCTGTGGGGCAGGCGTTAAATAGTGCTATTTTGGCATCGTTTGGACCAGATATTCCCATTAAATTGCTGCCAGTCGGCAGTGTGAAGGTTGATTTGAATACACGTTCCCAAAATGTGGGGATCAATATGGTGATGTTCGAAGTGTATGTACATATTATCGCGGAGGTCTCCGTTATTATTCCTTTTGACTCGGAGACAGAAATTGTTGAAACGGAGATTCCCATTTCTTACTCGCTTGTGGTAGGAGATGTCCCAACATATTATTATGATAATAAGGGGAATCCAGTGGGAAGTACGAACGGATCAACGCCGCCAACGATTACGTTGCCTACGACTCCGAGTTCTGGGGCCACGCATACCACTCCAAAAAAATAAACCTGCCCGTTGGGCTAGGTTTATTTTTTCTTGTTACGATCTTCACGCTCCCACTTCCGTAAGGACGGATAGGGATCGTAGCTCCACTCGTTTTTTCCATTATCACGATAGAGGCCAAAGTGCAGATGAGGGGGGAATTTACCTGATGTACCTGGCTTCCCATAGCCAGAGCTGCCAACCCAACCTAGGGTTTGACCAGGTTTAACGATGTCATTGATTTTGATGCTTTTTTGGAAGCCTGACAAGTGTGCGTAATAATGATAAATATTGTTTAAATCTCGAATGCCGATTCGCCAGCCTCCATAGGGGTTCCATCCTTTTATTTCGACGATCCCATAGCATGTGCTCCTGACGGGTACACCATAATTAGCAAATAGATCTGTTCCCTCATGAGTGCGATGCCCTCCCCAGCCGCGGCTGTCACCCCACGTACTGCGATAAGAGTAATCGGCTGAAATGGGCAGTGGAAAGGCATGATCATTTGCTTCAAGTGTGCCTAATGACTCATAGATAGCTGCAAATTGACGGATGCGTTCAACGCTGCGTGGATTTTGATAATAATTCCAGAGATTAATTTGAAGATTATCTACTTTTGTTCCGTTCTTGGAAAGAATGGCAGCCATCGCGGCAAGGACGTCCAAGTCATTGGTAGGATCAGCAATCGCATCTCCCGATCCATCCCGGCCTAATCCATGAAAGAAGGAGATACTTGTTGGATTCGTATCCTGTTGACTTGGGTTCAATAATCCAGTCCAAATTGACTCTGTAAAGTAGATATTCGTCATTTCAGTAAGAGCTTTTCTTTTTTTAACGATGTTCATTGTTTTTTCATATTGATCTACGGCGGCTAAATAGGACCAAGGGATGCCAGATAACAGGCTTATTTTTTCAAAAAGCTCCTTCCGCTCCGCTTGCGTGTGTTTTCTCTCGGGAGATTTTGAAGGAGCCAGTTGGTCAGGAACAATGGTTTGAGAATCAGCAAGTTGTGAGAACGAGGTACTCGATATCGTTGATAGGAGAAGGCTAAGGAGTAGAACTTTTGACCACAATGCTTTGTGTTGCATCTCTATCATCCTTCCTGAAATGTTAGTTCTTAGGATGTACGGAACGTTGCCTGTTTATCCTTCGATCTTTCGTTGTTAGGTGATTTTTGCTATGATGCCAATAAGAGGTGGGAAGAGTGGCATTTAATCACAGAGATGAGCATGTGGATGATCATATGTTAATAGTTCAAGCGAATTTGGATGATATGAATCCAGAATGGATGTCCTATCTGATGGATCAGCTGTTTGACGTTGGTGCAAATGATGTTTATGTTGTACCGATTATTATGAAGCGCGGACGACCTGGACTCATGCTGAATGTTCTAATCGATGAGGAACTTATAGCTCAAGTGGAAGAGATTATTTTTAGAGAATCCACAACGTTAGGTATCCGGTATTTACATGCTTCGTGTCATCGATTAGCGCGAGAGTTTGAGCGTGTGGATACACCTTGGGGACTTCTAACTGTTAAAGTCGGTTATCACAATGGAAAATTAGTTCAGTTTGCTCCGGAATTTAAAGAATGTGAACAAGTGGCTAAATCACATCACATTCCTTTGAAAATGGTGTATGAAGAAGTTAGAATGAGGTTTAATCAGCAGATGCAAAAAAACGCTCAACCCGAGTAGGGAAGAGCGTTTTTTAATTGTTTTATTGGGGAGCAGCAGGAGCGGAAACATGATGATGGGGGTGACTATGCGGGTGATGATGCTCATGCTCATGGCTATGGTGATGATCTTCGTGAGAATGGTGATGGTGGTGGTGGTCATCATGGGAATGGGTATGTTCATGCGTATGCTCGTGAGCCAGATGCTCATGACTGATTTGCCATTTGCCGATAAAAGGATCGATTTTGCCAATCACGACACGAAGCACGTTAGGTTGCTTAGGGAGATCTCTCGTTCCTGCTCCATATCCAATACTGTCGACGACCATAGGCGGGAAGCTTTTGGAGAACTCATCTACAACACCAGAGATAATACCAGCGCCTGTCGGCGTAGTCATCTCCAAACTGTAATGCGTTGACGCGATTGGGACGCCTCGCATCATCTCGAGTGTAGCAGGAGCTGGAACTGGATAAATTCCGTGATCGATATGAATCGTTCCTGAGCCTAACGGTACTGGTGATGCAAAAATTCGCTCAATTTGTAAGGAGTCGATGGCTAATGCAACACCGACGATATCGACGATGGAGTCGATGGCACCGACTTCATGAAAGTGTACCTTTTCAATAGAAGTACCATGAATTTTAGCTTCTGCAAGGGCGATTTTTTCGAAAATAGCGAGACTAAGTGAGGTAACTCGCTCGTTAAATCCAGCTTTTTGTATCACTTGTACGATTTCGGAGTAATGCCTGTGGTTCTTAGGCGGATGCTTGGGATCCAGTACAACATCTAATTTGAGAGCGGAGATACCACGTTTGATAACTCGTTTCCATTCTAAGGTGTAGGGCTCAAGTTGAATTTTGGATAATTCATCCTCGATGTAATCTCGATCTGCTCCCGCATCGACCAACGCGCCCAGCGTCATATCGCCGCTGATGCCTGAAAAGCAGTCTAAGTATAAAATGCGCATGATCGTGTTCACGCTCGCTTCGACATATTTTTGTTAATGAGACCTGCATAGTAACCAGCGCCGAATCCATTATCGATATTGACGACGGAGATGCCTGGCGAACAGCTGTTTAACATGGACAATAAAGGAGCTACTCCTGCAAGATGTGCGCCGTAGCCGATACTCGTCGGCACGGCGACGATCGGTTTGGACACTAATCCGCCGACGACGCTGGCGAGTGCTCCCTCCATGCCGGCAACGACGACGATCGCATTCGCACCGCGAATAAGCTCAAGCCGGCGGAATAGCCGGTGAATGCCAGCTACGCCCACGTCGAACACGCGTTCAACGTGGCTGCCCAGGCATTCCGCTGTAAGAGCCGCCTCCTCCGCCACGGGGAGGTCGGAGGTGCCTGCGCACACGACGGCGATGTATCCGTCGTGGACCTTGAGCAGCGGGCGCTTGAACCAAGTGAGCGCCCGCGCCGTTTCGTGGTAGGTGACACCTGCCACGTTAGCTACAACATAGGCGGCTTTGGCCGCATCGACGCGTGTGGCCAGCACGCGGTCGGTGTGCTCCGTGAGCCGCTGGAAAATCGCCTCGATCTGCTCGGCGGTTTTGCCTTCCCCGAAAATGACCTCGGGGAAGCCTGTCCGCTTCTCGCGATCGATGTCGAGCTGCGCAAATCCAAGATCAAGGTTGGCGGGTCCAGACCCGCCCTCCTTGATGATTTGCTTCTTGGCTTCTTCTACGTCCAGATCGCCCGCCTGGACAAGCTTTAGGATTTTCTCTAAGTCCATCATATGGAAGCTTCTCTCACCTTATCTTTCGTGGCTTGGGATAGTACTTCATTCATACTGCCCGTGCGGTAGCCTTGTAAGTCTAGTGTTACATATGTAAAGCCAAGTTTACTGAATTTCTCATAGATCGCATCACGATGCTCGACCACTTTGTGAATTTCGTCCGGCATCACTTCGATGCGGGCAATTTTCTCATGGTGGCGCACACGGACCTGATATAGACCAAGCTGAGAAAGGAAGTATTCTCCTTCATCCAATTGGTCGATTTTCCACTTCTCAATTTGTGTGCCATATGGAATACGTGATGATAAACAAGCGAAGGATGGCTTATTCCAAGTGCTTAGACCCAATTCTTTGGAAAGAGCGCGGATCTCGTCCTTCGTTAACCCAGCTTCCTGCAACGTACTGCGAACGCCTTGCTCATTCTTCGCTTGAAGACCTGGTCGGTAGTCCCCCAGATCGTCAACATTAGAGCCGTCGAGGATATACGGGTAACCCAGCTCTTTGGCGATGTCTTGCAAATGCGAATATAGACCCGTCTTGCAATGGTAACAGCGGTCTGGATTATTGGCGACGAAGTTAGCATTCTCCAATTCCTTCACTTCTGTCTTGTGCAAGCGGACACCAAATTGTTCTGCTAATGTGGCAGCGGCATCGAATTCCCTCGTGGGAAATGTTTCCGATGCTGCGGTAACGGCAAGAACTTGGTCACCCAGCTCTTGCTGTGCACGTTTGAGGACAAACGTGCTGTCAACGCCTCCTGAGAAAGCAACGATCACGCGGCCCATTCCTCGTAGAATCTCGCCGAGTTTACGATCCTTCTCACGCGTTACTTCTTGTATGCTCATGTTTCTTTCCTCCCATACAGCCTTTATCTCGTAAGCTGAGCTGTTTTGGTACATCTAGATTAGTGTATCACAACTGCTCCCCAAAGTGGATTGTTTTGTCAGTCATTCATGTTATAATAACATCATTGAGAAACCAAATAAAAAGGCGGGAATTACAGTGCCTAGAAAACCTTTAGAGAGAAAACCAGACTGGTTAAAAATCAATCTGAAAACGGATGAAAATTTTAAAGAAATTAAATCCATGATGCGTTCCAAAACGTTGCATACGGTTTGCGAAGAAGCGAAATGTCCAAACATCCATGAGTGCTGGGCAAATCGGACGGCAACTTTTATGATATTGGGTGATATTTGTACGCGTGCTTGCCGTTTCTGTGCGGTCAAAACAGGCCTTCCGACGGAGCTGGATTTGGAAGAACCAGAACGTGTCGCTGATGCGGCTTTACAAATGGGGCTGCGCCACTGCGTCGTAACTTCCGTAGCGCGAGATGATCTGACGGATGGCGGCGCCATGATTTTCGCAGAGACGATCAAAGCGATTCGGCGTAAGCTGCCGATGTGCTCGGTTGAGGTGCTCATTCCCGACTTCTTAGGTCGTGAGGAGTCACTGGCAACGGTACTTGAGGCGAAACCTGATATTTTGAATCACAATATGGAAACGGTGGAAAGATTGTCTGATCGTGTGCGATCGAAAGCCAAATATCGTCGTTCCCTTGAATTACTTCAGCGTTCGAAACAGATTGCCCCTAACATCCCTACTAAATCGAGCATCATGATTGGGGTAGGGGAGGAGTGGGACGAGTTGCTGCAAACGATGGAAGATCTGCGTGAAGTGGATTGCGATATCATGACAATTGGTCAATATTTACAGCCTTCCACGACGCATCTGGCCGTATCACAGTATTATACGCCTGAACAGTTTGCTTCCCTAAAGGAAGAAGGGATGAAGCGTGGATTCAAACACGTGGAGTCTGGCCCATTAGTACGCAGCTCTTACCATGCGCATGAGCAGGTCAAAGCAGCAGCAACCGTTTAGACTCATCAGCGGATCATAGAAAGGAGAGCTTCCTCACATCATGATTCATATCGCTAACAAAACCTACGAGCTCGTGACTGACCACAAGAATGGTTGGAATCAGGAAGTATTCAAAGAACGCTTTAGCGAAGTGCTCGAGCGGTACGATTATATTGTTGGCGACTGGGGGTATAGCCAACTTCGTCTGAGAGGCTTTTTCAAAGAAACTCACCCGAAGGCGACCAAAGAGTCCTCCATCGCTGCGCTTCAAGACTATTTGAATGAGTATTGCAACTTTGGTTGTGCGTATTTCATTATCGAGAAGGTCAATGCGCCTAAGCATCAAACACCTTCTGAAGTGATTGGTTCAACAATTGTATAAGCCTAGCCTAATAGAAACGCCATCTGACTCGATGAAGAGTTCAGATGGCGTTTTTGTATGATGACTTATTTAACATCAAGACCAACGAAAGCCTCGCGCACGCGATTCCAAAACGGGAAGGACCGAAAACGTGCAAATTTCACTTTCACATTGGACGCTACGCGGCAGCGGATGGACACGACATCATTTCGCTGCATGTATAAATGATCCAGGGACAACAACATGTTCTGCTGTGCTTTGGGATAAATGTCACAATGATGATGCTTCGGCAGGATCATCGAAGATCCTAGTGTTCGGTATACGCGATTGTTAATTGACGCGATCTCGGCGATCTGAATAGCTTCCAGCGATGGATGTACCATTGCGCCGCCCAAGCTCTTGTTATATGCGGTACTTCCAGCAGGTGAGGAAATACAAATGCCGTCCCCACGGAACATTTCGAACATCTCATTGTTGACATCTAACCTAGCCACCAGTGAAACTTCAATCCCACGGAGCGTGAACTCATTTAACGCTAAGTGCGTTTCCACACCTTTTTCGGTTGTAATTTCAATCTCAACGACAGGGTAACGGACCACCTGTAGTTCCTCTGGCGTTGCAACATTGAACATCAGTGATGCTAGATGATCAAGCTCATCAGGCTTCCAATCGGCAAAAAAGCCAAGGTGCCCCGTATGAATCCCGACAAAAGCAATATGCTCGAGTTGTCCAACATATTGATGGAACGCTTGGAGCATCGTGCCGTCACCGCCAATCGACAAGACGATATCCGGGTGCTCTTCATCCCTCGGCATGCCATGCTCAGCGGCGAGAGCGTGGAACCTTTCGGTCAGCCCTTTGGAGATGACATCCCCTCGTTCAATGACGTTATATTTCAATCGTGTTCCTCCTAAACGTAAGCGTGTACTTCGTTGTTCGTCATGATCTATTTTAGTAGCTGGAGCAGTACGAATCAATTTCTTGCATGATGGCATCAGGGGTATGTCGGAATTCTACTGCAATACGATAGGAATCATTGCTGAAATGCGTGACCCGTATGATCTCCCCAAACAGCGTAACAGGTTGATCAAATGTAGGAAGGATGAAGCTGAACTCCAGAAAAAGCGGTATAAATAGCCGATTCGTTGTAACAAAAGACAGTCCGCCAGCACTGATATCAAGCAGTTGTCCAGTAAATGCAACACTTTTCTGAGCCGAAATCCCTCGGATCCCAGCTACACGTATCGTGACAGGCGTTCGCTGCGCAAGCTTTGCTCGTACATTTCGTCGGTTCTGATACAGAAAAGTTTCTTCTGGCAGAGAGAGCGTCAAATAACATATCGTCTTCTTCAGTTCAAGCTGTACCAAATCCACATAGCCGTAATATAAAACGGGGCCATCACGAAAAGAAAATTCAATAAACGACACATGAGATAACTTGTCAAAAGGAAATAAACCTAACTGTTCTTGATACACAGTTATCGAATTTTCACTTATTTTGTCGATAGTGAAATGATCCTCGAAACAAAAAGGCTGGCCATCTTTGCACTCGCCAACAATGATGATATGACACTCCTGATTGGGAGAGATCGATGCCAATTCTAGTACCTTATTCCAATCCATAGCATCACCAAGTAGTTAGATTTACATGCACATCTGCCTATACATTCAGTAAATTCTCTTCTCATCATAAGTGATCTAGGACAATAAGAAAAGCCCCAAATGGGGCTAAAGCAAAGGAAATCTTATACGGTTTCGGATTGCGTAAACGTCTTGCTTATTTAAGTTAACGTGCTTGTAACTAACGACAACTCAAAAGAGTGGGCGAAGTTGTTAGAGATGGGGCGCACACGAATCGAGAAATGCGGACCATGAATCAGATGCGAGGGTATCGTCGCTTGGAATCGCTGTGCTTGGTCGACGATTTCGCCAATAGGCGACATTAGCACCATTTTTTGCTCCCATAGTTCGCCATTTTCCTCATAATAAATAACCTCAACAGCCGTATCCTGCGGCCAAATCGGACCGAAATGAATGTGAGCCGTGATTACCTTCGTCGATGGGGTGATCTCATCCAATGGGATCTCGGACGTCGTTTTATCCGATTGATCATCGATCCCCATAATTTTCACCTGATGCCAATTCGTTCGGATGAATTGCTTATAATCGGCGACCTTGGTAGCCACTTCATACTGATTCGCGACGAAAAGACGAGCACGCTTGGCGGTAGGGAGGTAGGTCTGGGTTGTGTAGTCCTGCACCATGCGATGCGTGTTGTAAACAGGACTTAGCGATTGAATCGAGCGTTTCATCCGTCCAATCCATTGATGCGGAACCTCGCCTTGATTGTAGTAGAGGGGAATGATCTCATTCTCCAGCAAATGGTAGATCGCTCGG
Source organism: Paenibacillus sp. MBLB1832 (assembly GCF_032271945.1). NCBI lineage: Bacteria > Bacillati > Bacillota > Bacilli > Caryophanales > Paenibacillaceae > Paenibacillus > Paenibacillus roseipurpureus. Next base: position 1,226,616 of record NZ_CP130319.1, read on the forward strand.
GTGTTCTCCTTCTCCTGCGCGGCCCAATCCGCCGCTCCCGTTGAGCCAATGGCCCAACCGTTCGTTCCGTTGTAGCCTTCTTCCCACCAGCCGTCCAGGACGCTGAAATTAAGCACGCCGTTCATCGCTGCTTTCTGGCCGCTGGTGCCGCTTGCCTCGAGAGGCCTGCGGGGATTATTCAACCAAACATCGACCCCTTGCACGAGATAGCGGGCCATGTGGATATCATAATTTTCGAGAATGACAATTTTGCCGAGAAATTCTTTCAACTGTGATATGCGATAAATTTCTCTTATCAATTCTTGCCCTGGATAATCAGCAGGGTGGGCTTTACCTGCGAAAATAAACTGAACCGGCCGATCTGGGTCATTAATTATTTTTCTCAAACGGTACAAGTCATTGAAAATGAGGTTAGCTCGTTTGTAGGTAGCAAAGCGCCGCGCGAAGCCGATGGTTAGTGCTTTAGGATTCAAATAAGAACGAACCTCCTCAATGCGCTCTGAGGATTCTCCGTTACGTGCCCGCTGCTCCATTAGGCTCTTGCGTGCGTAGCGCACCAGTTCCCCCTTCAGATGCTGATGCACGTTCCAAATTGATTCATCGGGAATGAGGTCGATCTGCTCCCATTGATGCGGGTTGGCTTGTTCCGCTCGCCAAGTCCCTGGAAGGAAACGATCGAAGAGCTCCTTCCACTGCGGTGCTGTCCATGTGTCGAGATGGACACCGTTCGTAATCGACCCGATGGGTACCTCGCTGGCGTCCACATGGCCATGGAACTCCTTAAACATTTCGCGGGAGACTTGACCGTGCAATTTGCTTACCCCGTTACGAAGCCCAGAAGTATTCATAGCCAGATGGGTCATATTGAATTGATGGGATTTATGGTCCAGTCCGAGCCCAATTATGTCTTGCTTATGCTTCGGAATTTCTCGGAACAAGGAGCTGAGATAATGCTCAATCATATGGATTGAAAAAGTATCATGCCCCGCAGGGACAGGTGTATGGGTCGTAAATACGGTTGCAGAACGGACGGTTTCCACCGCCACATGAAAAGGAAGACCGAGATGCAGCAACTCTTTTAGCCGCTCCAAAGCAAGGAAGGCCGCATGTCCCTCGTTGATATGGTACACATTCGGATAAATCCCCAGCGCTCGCAGCGCACGGACTCCGCCGATGCCGAGCACGATTTCCTGAGCGATGCGCATCTCTTGGTTCCCGCCGTACAGTTGTGCGGTCAGCGAGCGATCGCCTTCGTTATTCGCGTCGTGATCGCTGTCGAGCAGATAGACGAGGTTGCGTCCCACGCGAACTGCCCAGACGAGTAGTGTAATGATACGGCCTGTCAAATCGACCGTAACGGTAAGTTGTTTATCATCCTGAAGGACAGGGTGGAGGGGAAGTTGATGAAAATCATACGGGAACAACTCCGTTTGTTGATTGCCGGAGGCATCGATCTTTTGCGTGAAATAGCCTTTCTTGTAGAGGAGGCCGATGCCTGCCAAAGGAAGACCAAGGTCACTGGCTGATTTGATATGGTCGCCAGCAAGGATGCCTAGCCCGCCAGAATAAATCGGCAGCGATTCATGAAAACCGAATTCAGCGGAGAAATAAGCAATCTGCACATAACCTGCATCGGTATGATGATTCTGATACCACGCTGGGTCGTTCATATACGCATCCAATCTTGTTATCACGCGGTGGTAGCTATCAAGAAAATCTTGATTATGGCTAAGCGCTTCCAGTTGGGAAGCGTCTACCGCGTGCAGCAGGCGCACGGGGTTATGACCTGATTGTTTCCATTTTTCGACATCTATACGTTCAAAAAGCCCCAAAGCATCCCAATTCCAGCTGAACCACAAATTGTAGGCAAGCTCGTTAAGTCGCGCTATCGATGGGGGTAAGATTGTAGCCTCATGGGGGGCTGCTGCTATCATTGTATATTCTCTCCCTTTAATTGCTTGATCGTTGTTTCCCATATTATCTTGTTCCACCAACCTTTTCATACACCAGTTTAAGTAAGGAATATGCAAGGAAGAGACTCATGATGACTGCAAAAGAACCAACAAAGACCATCGCACTTATAGGGAAAATGAGTTTTAGATAGCTTGTAATGGGGGAGGCAGCTTCGTAGACAGGCTTGAAAACAGCCTGCGGACTCCTGAACTTCTGCATAGGCTCCCATATAAGGAGAACAATAGCCCCAGAGAGCATCGCATGGAGCAGTCGAGCGAACAAAAAAGGCAAGTAGCGCAGATTGGTATGGCTTAACAAACTGACAATCTGAGCGTGAACTGACATCCCGCCCCATGAGAGGATGAACGCTCCGATGGCTACTTTGCTTGCGAGGGCTAATTCTGCTGGCGCGCCTCCAGCTGCCTTGGCCCCAAGGGTGACTTCGAATAAGCCATTCATGACCGCTTGTGCTAATTCGTGAGGGAGTCCTGTGAACGTTAACAAGGAGGTAATGAGGAAATAGAACACATTCATAACCTGAGCCGAAGTTAGAATTTCTAGAACGACAGAGAAGAAGACGACAAGTCCTCCCACGACGAAAATTAAACGAAGTGACTGGATGATGGATTGGCTCAGTAACATCCCAATAGGTCTTCCGTCATGGATTCTCGCCGAGTGCATAGTCTCCAAGGCTCGCTTCCCAATCCAACCTTGGTTGGTCTGGGAATGGGCAGGTGTAGGGATGCTCTTCCTGCCATGAAATCGCATGAGCAAGCCGATAAGCAGCGAGCCGCCATAATGGGCGATAGCTAGAATCATGGCCAAGGAGGCATCGTGAAAGAAACCGATGGACACAGCGCCGATGAGGAAGATTGGATCTGAGCTCGTCGTAAAGGCAACCAGCCGCTCTCCCTCTTCCCGATTCACAAGCTTCTGCTCCCATAGTTGAGAGGTTAGCTTAGCCCCGATGGGATAACCAGAAGCAAAGCCCATGGCCATGACGAATCCGCCAATGCCAGGAATCCGAAAGACAGGCCGCATCATGGGATCAAGCAGCGTTCCGAAGAAATGAACGATGCCGAAGCCAAGCATGATTTCGGAGATAACGAAGAAGGGAAATAAGGCGGGGAACAGCACGTCCCACCAAATAGAAACACCGCGTAAAGCCGCTTGAAACCCGTCATGCGGAAACATGACTAAGCATACAATGATGGCAAGAATCACGAATGAGATGAGCAGGGCAGGGGTGAAGTCACGTTTGGGCATAAGCGATGAAACCTCCTCTTACTCAACTATATGAAAGGAATAGGACATACATGCCGTCCCGAATTTCTTAGTCTTTAGTACTGTTAAGTCCCTGTTTTTATGGTAAAATAGAACTAGGTGAGAAGAATCCTATACATCGGGAGTGATTCAAATGACAGGTGTCATTGCCGGGATTGTAGTCTGTATGTTTGTGTTTGTCATTCGAGAAACGCTGATGCACGCAGGGGATGAGGATTTATATTGATTCAGAATTGAGAGGATTACCGCATGTCACAGAATGACAACAGCACAATATATGAAATGATGGGAGGAGCGGAATCGATTCGTCGGTTGGTAGAAGTCTTTTACTCGAAAGTGCAGAAGGAACCCTTACTTTCACCGCTTTTTCCCGCTAATATATCGCCCGTTATTGAGAAGCAAATTATGTTCTTGACCCAATTTTTCGGGGGGCCTACCCTATATTCCGATAGCCATGGGCATCCGATGATGCGAGCGAGGCATTTGCCTTTTCCAGTTACCAAAGAACGCGCTGATGCGTGGTTAGGTTGTATGCAAGACGCGATGGATGATGTGGGAATGCCTGCGGATTTAAAGACTTTTATGATAGATCGTTTAAGAGGACCAGCGTATCATTTCGTGAACACAACCGAGGAAGAGTAACTCTTCCTCCCCAATTTTAGAGAAGGCGGGATTTCATGTGGTCGAACCTTTATATGACATAACCGTAACTTGCAGCTTCTGCGAAAATAACTATAAGACGATGAAGGTTCGGCCTAGCTTCAAAAAAGCGAGCAAAACAGACACTGATTTCTGCTTGCATTATAAAGAGGTTAATCCTGACTATTATGTTGTACGCATTTGTCCATTTTGCGGCTACGCGCATACGGAGAATTTCACCGATAAGTGGACGACGGCGCAGCGTGAAATCTTCTATGAGAAAGTAGCGAAAAACTGGACCATGCGGGATTACTGCAAGGAGAGAAGCTGGGAAGATGCGCTCCAGAGCTACAAATTGGCGCTGCTCAGTGCTCAAATCCGAGACGAGAAGTCACGGGTTATCGCGGGTCTCTTGCATCATCTGGCTTGGCTGTACCGGTACAAGGAAGATACGGAGCAAGAAAAAAGGTTCCTTACTTTCGCTTTAGATGAGTATGTGAATGTGTTCGAAACCGAGGGAATGGATTTAAACAACGCAAGGCTTATGTATTTAATGGGGGAGCTTTGCCGGAGGCTGCAACGATTCCAAGAAGCCGTGAAATGGTTCTCTCGCGTGATCAATGATCGGAAGATTATGGATGCAGGGATGATTAAAGCATGCCGCGAGCAGTGGATTACAACACGTGAAGATATGCTTGCGATGCGTTTAGAACTGCCGGATGAAATGAAGCAAGCGACTTAAGTGTGGAGGTTATAGGCGGTTAATTAAAAATGAACGTTTAACCATGGTGCGGAAGTTGCCGCGCGACTGGTTAAGCGTTCATTTTTTGTTCGTTCATATCGCCCTGCGTATAGAGAGTTGAGCGGTTTTTGCCCCCATGCTTGGATTGATAGAGGGCATAGTCTGCTTCTGAAATGAGTGATCGGAGATCGGCTCCCATCGACGCGGCAATGGAGATCCCAATCGAAACCGTAATCGGCAGTGTATCCAAGCTCTTCTTATGTTCAAATACGCTAGCGACCGATGCGCATAGGTACTCGCCGTACTTCAGAACCTGCTCAGGATGAATCTCGGTACTCAGCAGTATGAATTCTTCTCCGCCATAGCGAGCGAGATAATCATTTTCAGAAATGAACTGACGGAGGACAGCGCTGACCTCTTGCAGCAACTGATCGCCTTCAAGATGACCGTATCGATCGTTATATTGTTTAAAGTTATCGAGATCAATCATCATGATAGACACTTTGCGCTTATGTAAAATGGTATCCGCGATGGGGAGGAAGCTTCTTAAATTTGGAAGCCTGGTCAGACCGTCTTGATTGGCTTGCATCTCAAGTTTGCGCTGCAGGCGCCAGCTTGTGTTCTCATCATTCACCATGACGATAATCATGACAAGTGTAGAGAAGGAAATGGCAAACATAAAAAGTTGATCCAAGGTGTATGACCAAGTTAAATGCTGTGTGACGAGCTCATAGGACACCATTCTGAGCAGGAATACGCATGCACAGAGCTGGAGTGCGAGTCGTATGGGTATATCTACGTTGTTGCGGAATTCTTTGTTGTGGAAGTATGAACTTATAAGTGCCGGGGCAAGGAGGTCTTGAGCGATGTTGAACCAGGCGTGATGTTCTTGGGCCATAAGGCCAGTAGCCCCAGGCAAAATGGCAGAGAAGAGAGCGACAGGCAGTCCATATCGCAATCCAGCCATGAAGATCGGCAGTGAACGGAGGTCAATGAGCCCTAGCGATGCTGGAAAAGGGACCAGCATCATAATAATGCTGGCGATACCTGTCAGAAGCGGGGCAAGAAGCCGTTCGTGTGAATCGATCAGCATTTTGCTGTGTACTTTGATCGCCAAGTAATTCAGCGTAACTAACGTACACGCACTCGTTAAAGGAATGAGATACTCATTCATATAGGGTTATTTGCTCCTTGCCGTGAACGATGAATTATGAGTTGTGTTTGTTCCGTACTGGGGTGTCCGCTAATAAATAATCGCGGTCGGTATCAATTAACGTCAACTTGTTGTGACAACAAGGGAAGACAAGTAATTTCTTTTTGCCTTCGTGTATGGAGGTTAGTTCATGAATTCGGAGCGGAAGCAAGACATTGGGGCTCAGACAGAAAGGACATTGGGCCACATAAACGTCCTTCATTACGATGTCGTAAGGCCATGTATTAGCAAATGGAATCAAAGTCTACTTCGATTCTGGCTCGCTGGTATCCGTTGCGGAATTTTTCGCGAGTTCGGCTAATTTTTGAAGCAGAATGTGTTGTGGCATATGCATGAGGTGCTCCAAAGGAATTTTAAGTTGCTCCGCCAATTTAACGGCTGTTTCTGGAGAAATTTGTAACGGTTTCATTATAACGTAATCACCCATCCTGTTCCATTTTAGTCAGCAGGAACTATACATAATTGAATCATACTTTTTACCTAGAAGCAATGAGGAAGATGCGGATAGTTGGCGATTGAGTAGCGGATATGATTTAATTAAAAGTGGAAAGGAAAGGTGATCGCATTGTTAAAATTACCTCTTAATCAAACATGGAACCTTGAAACATTTTTCCCTGGAGGAAGTGATTCCCCTGCATTCGCGGCACATCTGAAGAAGCTTCAGGAATCGATTGCTTCCTTTCAAGAACTTGTGCGGGGCTCGACTTCGCCGCAGCGTGTAGAAGATGCTGCTACGCTGGCACAGCTGGTCGAAAAGCTCCAAAATAATGTGATGCATATTCATGAGGCTGATTCCTTCGTTGGCTGCTTGCAAGCGGATAATCAGAAGGATAAGAAGGCGCCTGTGCTAAGCGGTCAAGTCAAAAGCCTGTATGCCGAGCATTTATCATCGCTGACGCATTTTGATCAAATCTTGACAGGCATCCCTGATGCGGTGTGGACATCACTGCTGGCTCAAGAACCTTTTCAAGCAATTGCCTTCTCGCTAGATGAACGTCGCACCCTGGCGAATGAGAAATTACCACCAGCGCAAGAAGCGCTAATTAATGATTTAGCTGTAGACGGCTATCATGGGTGGAGCGACTTGTATAATTCGACCGTAGGTCAATTTAGTATGACAGTTGACGTAGAAGGTAAGCCTGTTTCGTTATCCGCAGGTCAAGCGTTCAACAAGCTGCATACGGAGAATCGCGACGAGCGCTTGGCATTGTTCGAGAAGTGGGAACAAGCGTGGACAGAGAAAGAAGAGTATTGCGCCGAAGCGCTCAATCATTTGGCTGGCTTCCGTCTTGGGGTGTATAAGGCAAGAGGCTGGAAAAGCATACATAAGGAACCACTCGCTATCAATCGAATGAAAGAGCAAACGCTGAAGGTCATGTGGGACGTCATTGACCGCAACAAAGATGCTTTCGTCGCGTATCTTAACCGCAAAGCGAAGCTGCTTGGCGTGGAGAAGCTGGCATGGGTGGATGTCGATGCACCGCTTGGCGATTCCTCGAAGAAAATCTCGTACGACGAAGGCGCTACGCTAATCGTAGATCAATTTAAGCGCTTCAGTCCGAAGCTTGCCGCATTCTCGGAAGAGGCGTTTGAGAAGCGCTGGATCGAAGCGGAGGATCGCCCTGGGAAGCGTCCAGGCGGGTTCTGTACCTCCTTTCCGCTCGCGGGTGAGACGCGTATCTTCATGACGTATGGCGGCACGTTGAATAACGTTTCTACGCTTGCTCATGAGCTGGGTCACGGCTATCACCAGCATGTCATGACAGATATGCCAGCGCTTGCACAGGAGTATGCGATGAATGTGGCCGAGACGGCATCCACGTTCGCTGAAATGATTGTCGCTGATGCAGTTGTGAAGAGCGCATCGACAGACGAAGAGCGGATCGTGCTGCTGGAGGATAAAATCCAACGCGCGATCGCTTTCTTCATGAACATTCATGCGCGATTTATTTTTGAGACGAACTTCTATGCGGAGCGTAGTCAAGGACTCGTCAGCGTTGAACGATTGAATGAGCTTATGGTGGATGCTCAGAAGGCAGCCTACAAGGATGCGCTTAGCAGCTATCATCCGCATTTCTGGGCAGCGAAGCTGCATTTCTACGCAACGGATGTGCCATTCTACAATTTCCCTTATACCTTCGGCTACATGTTCAGCGCAGGCATTTATGCTAGAGCTGTGCAAGAAGGCGCGAGCTTCGAAGATAAATACATTTCGTTGCTACGCGATACAGGCAGCATGAATGTCGAAGAACTGGCAGAGAAGCATCTCGGTGTCGATCTCACTGAGCCAGACTTCTGGCAAAGTGCTGTCGACATGGCGCTGCAGGACGTGGAGCAGTTCATGGCGCTCACGGAAGCGAAAGTACGTGCGTAAAGCAATAGTATAGCTAATAAAACGCCCCTGAGACCAATTGTCTCAGGGGCGTTTGCTGTTTAAAGTTTGAAGATTTGAATCGTTTGCTGCAGTTGGGTCACAACGCGTGTCATTTCTTCGGCTTGGCTAACAATACCTTGTACAGTTGCAATTTGCTCATTCATCGAAGCGGATACTTCTTGTGTGCCTGCCGCGGATTCTTCGGTAATCGCTGAAATGTTTTCCATCGCTGCCGCGATTTGACCAGAGCTTTGCAGCATGCTTTCGCTTTCTTCCGCGAAGCGAGTAATTTCTTCGGAGATGAAGCCTACGCTGCCAACAATTTCAGCAAAGACGATTTCGGTTTGATCAATCAAGACCGTTTGCTTCTTAACAACGTCTTCGTTGACTTGGATGCTGCGAATTGCATCTTGAATGCCTTGCTCAATACTTTTAACAAAGCCGAATACTTCACGAGTTAGCGATGTGGATTCTTCAGCCAGTTTACGAACTTCTTGGGCAACGACCGCAAAGCCTCGGCCATGCTCACCAGCTCTTGCTGCTTCGATGGACGCATTCAGGGAAAGCAAGTTCGTTTGCTCTGCAATTTCGGAAATGGAGCGCGTTACGTTCGTAATCCCTGCTGCTTGGCGAGCCAGCATATCAATCGTATCGGATACTTGGCGTGTTACTTCTACGTTGCGTTTCATCCCAACGCCTTGGCTCTCAACGGATGTACGACCTTTCTCAACGAGGCTCATCATCTGATCCGAACGGTTCTTCATTTCATTCGCTGAACTAGCGTAATTGACGATTTTCACTTCAATATCTTTGGAAGTAATCGAAACGCCAGAGATCTCTTCGGAGATTTGACCAGCGCCTGCAGCCAGCTCATGAGCGGATACGCTCACTTGCTCCAGGACATTGCGGAAGCTTTCATTTTTCACATAAATATCACGGCTTGTCTGGAAAACTTGCTTTGAAATATTCCCCGTATCGCGCAAAATATCACGGAGCTTATCAATCATTTTATTGAAGGATTGGCCCAGTTGACCAAGAGAATCGTCAGATGTAATCGCAACCTTTTGAGAGAAGTCACCTTTGGAAATGTTCAAGGCAATGCGAGAAATATCAGCGATTGGCTCCGTAAGCTGATTTTCAAACCAACGGATGAATGGATAACTGCCACCTAAAATAATAAGTAGGAAAATAATACCAAGTAAGCGGTTCCAGTCTGAGGCGAAAGTTACAATCAACATAAAAATTGAGTTTAAGCCAATTAGTGCAAAACAACCAAGCTGTAGTTTTTTTCTAAACGATAGGGATGAAAGTTGTTCCAATCCAATCGACTCCTCTGCCATATTTGTTTACTTGTGGAGAAAAAATGTAGTTCATTTCAAAATTATATCACCGACCATGGAAACATTCTACAGTTTTTCGACAGTAATCGTTCCGTAATTACAAGAAAATTGGGATTCCTATTCATTGAATATAAAGAAAATAGCGAATTATTCAAATTTTGGAAATAAACTGTTGAATTATGTAAATCTAGTAGGTATAATAGGTCCAGAGTCATGAATTAACCATAATTAGTAAAAAAATAAAAATTAAAGGAGATGTTTATTCGTTTTGGATCAAATCACATTATCTAGGCAAGTTGAAATGGTATTTCGCAAACTAAAGGAAGAGCTTATGTCTGTAAATTCTGGTACTGTATTTGTACATATTCGTAACAACGAAATTGGAAAGTTCGGGATCAAGCATCTTCCATTTGAAGGCACTGATAGCGCACCAACCGCTGGAGAAATCCTAGGTTTAACAGAAACACAGTTCCAATCGTTTCGTCAGATGGCGCTCGCTTCCCTGAAGCGTAAGAAGAGCTGGACGCATGGGGAAATTCTTTTTGACTTCGCTGTTCGGAAAAATATGATTTCAATTAGTGTATTATTTGAAAGCAATTATAATATGGCTTCTTACGCCAATACGATTTAGCACTTATCCCTTACTCGATCTATGAAATCTACTTATTCTGACAACTCTGATCACGATTGTGATTGGGGTTGTTTTTGATATAATTGAATGTAAACACACGAGGCTCGAAGGGGAGATTCCATTGAACGAAAAGGTGTCATTTCAGACAACCGACGAATACATCGCTACATTCCCAGCCGACGTACAGGAAAAGCTGCAAGCCTTACGGCAAGTCATTAAGGAGGCGGCGCCCGAAGCCACAGAGAAGATCAGTTATCAAATGCCGACCTTTGAGCTGTATGGCAATTTAGTGCATTTCGCAGCTTTCAAAAAGCACATCGGATTTTACCCCTCAGCTGGTGGGATTCAGGCATTTCAAGATGAGGTTGCGCCCTATCATAAGTCGAAGGGGACACTGCAATTCCCATTGAATGAGCCAATACCGTTCGACTTGATTAGTCGAATTGTGAAGTATCGGGTTGCTCACAATACGGAGAAGGCTAACAGCAAGCCAGCGAAGAAAAAGTAGCAGTGTATAGAAAAAAGGCTTCCTCCAGTTGAATCTGGAAGAGGCCTTTTGGTCTTATTTAATGTCATAGATTTTGTACAAGTCATCTAACATGATGTTGGCCGATCTAACGCCGCCGCCTGTATTCCAGGTTGCATCATTCACTTTAAGCACTTTGTTGTCCTTCACCACTTTAAGATTTTTCCAAAGCGGGTCATTCATCCATTCTTGTTCTTGTTTATTCCCTTTGCCGTCACCGATTTCGTAAGTAAAGTAGAATACGCGATCTGCCGCGTCTAATTCAGTTAATCGCTCTTTGGTAATGTCTTCGAACGATTTCTCATCATTTTTGGCATCAGCACGAGCGAAACCAAGTTGCTTGAAGATAACGCCGGAGAACATATCGCCATAGTAGTATCTGGATTTGCCGCCCATGAAACGAACGACTGCAATTTTCTCTTTTAGTTTATCGCCTGCTTTGGATTTGAAATCTTCGATTCGTTTATCGAAGGCTGCAATCACTTTGTCTCCTTCAGCTTTCTTGTTCAAGGTGTTGGCATACAAGCTGAAGTTGTTTTTCCATTCACCGCGCAGTGTTTCGGAAAACACAGTCGGTGCGATCGCTTTTAATTGCTCATAGACTTTCTCTTGACGAAGTTTGTTCCCGATTATCAAATCTGGTTTAAGTGAAGCAATGACTTCTAAGTTCGGTTGTCCCTCGACGCCAACGGTTGTTACACCTTGCATATCCGCTTTGAAATGATCGAACCATGGGTTGCCATAAAACGATTCAACAGCCCCAACTGGCTTAATGCCAAGTGCGAGCAAGGCTTCGGTTCCTTCATTCGTCAAAATAACAACACGCTTCGGATTCGCTGGCACAACAGATTCGCCCATTGCATGTTTAATCGAACGCGGAGCTTCTGCATTCGCAGTTGCTTGTGGCGAGGAAGAAGCAGTGGATGTGGATTCGGATTTTGCACCGCATGCGGTTGCAAGCAAACTGATGACAAATAGACATGCAAGAATAGCCCACGTTTTTCTAAACGTAAGTTTGCTAGTGCTAAACATGATGATTAGTTCCCCCTAAGTTGATTTTTGTGATAACGATTCTCATTATTGGTCATGTTACTAAATTCGGGTGCCGTTGTCAACGCATTTGATAATGATTCTCATATTCGTTGACTTCAACTTCGCTAGAATTTAAAATATACGAAGCAAGCAAGTAGGAAGGGAAACGATACTTCACCATGAACTCATCATCAAATGCACGTTTGTATGGTTATTATAAAAGCTTTGGATTATTAGCAGCGTTCTGCATGCTTCTAATATTGATGCTCAGCAGTGTGCGATTCGGTCTGCATGCGTATTCTTGGGATCAGATCCGAATCTCGTTCCAATCGGTATCTCAACCAACCAATGAGTCGATTATTATTCAAACAGTACGTATACCCCGCGCTCTTATTGCCGCATTAGTCGGCGGGAGTCTAGCAGTGGCAGGTGCGTTAATGCAAGCGATGACGCGAAATCCGCTTGCTTCACCGAGTATTTTTGGCATTAATTCTGGCGCAGCTTTTGCGATTGTTGTGTCTGTTGGGCTATTCAATGTATCGAGTCTCAATCAATTCGTCTGGATTGCATTTCTTGGGGCTGCGGTCTCCTCGGGTCTGGTCTATGCACTTGGTTCCTTAGGACGTGACGGTTTAACACCAATGAAAATTACGCTCGCTGGAGCGGCCATGACCGCCTTTTTCGCTTCGCTGACGCAAGGGATTCTGCTTGGGAACGGTAAAGCGTTCGAGCAGGTGTTATATTGGTTAGTTGGCTCCGTGGAAGGCCGAACCATGGCAATGCTGCAATCCGTGTACCCTTATATGCTTGTAGCTTGGATTGGCGCAATCTTGCTCTCTCCTCATATCAACGTCTTGTCGATGGGGGATGACATTGCGAAAGGATTAGGTCAACAAACCGTCTATATCAAGCTGATAACTGCAATTATTATCGTTATTCTTGCTGGCGGCTCGGTAGCTGTGGCTGGCCCAATCGTGTTTATCGGTCTAATGATTCCTCATATCGTTCGCTTCCTTGTCGGTATTGATTATCGTTGGGTGATTCCCTATTGTGCGGTGCTTGGCGGCATTCTGCTCGTTGCCGCAGATATCGGCGCGCGTTTCATCATTATGCCGAAGGAAGTTCATGTTGGTGTGATGACGGCTATTCTAGGCGTTCCGTTCTTTACTTACATCGCGCGCAAAGGAGGATTGCTGAAATGAATGCTTCCAAGCGAGGGCGAGATATCACCATTCGAAATAAACACATATCCTTTTTAGTCAGTAAAAAAGCGATTATGATCATGCTGCTTCTGCTCGTCGCTGTCCTGCTCATGATGATCATTAGTACTGGTGTCGGCAGTATTACGATTAAACCTGTTGATGTTATACGTGCCGTATTCGGCTACGGGTCTGATTCAAGCACGATGATCGTACGAACTCTGCGGCTGCCTCGTGTGATTGTAGCTGTGTTGATCGGAGCTTCCCTAGGGGTTGCTGGTACGATTCTGCAAGGGATTGTGCGAAATCCACTCACTTCGCCTGACACGATTGGAACAACAGGCGGTGCTACTTTGGGCGCTGTAGCCTTTTTCTTCTTCTGTTCAGATAAGCTGAGCATTCATTGGCTGCCTGTCGCCGCCATTCTGGGCGCGTTCCTTGCGACCTTCCTCGTCTATTTGCTTTCTTGGAAAAATGGCATAACACCGCTACGCCTTGTCCTGATTGGGACGGGCCTCACGGCCGCGATGAGCGCGATTTCGTACCTCATGATGCTAACAGGTCCGATCGTGCTTGCAAATCAATCCCTTACTTTTATGACGGGAAGTATTTACGGTGTTTCTTGGACCAAAGCGGTGTATCCGCTCTTGCCTTGGGTGCTTGTGTTAATTCCGGTTATCTTTTTCTACGCACGGCACATTACGATCCAGTCTTTGGGAGAAGATATTGCACAGAGTGTGGGCAGTCACGTGCAGCGTCAACGCTTTCTTTTGATTATGCTAAGCGTTGCGTTATCAGGCGCGGCGGTCGCCTTTGGCGGTGCGATCTCCTTCATTGGACTTATGGCGCCGCACATTTCACGCCGACTCGTCGGACCTAGCTTCGGTGCCTTAATTCCTGTTACCGCATGTACAGGCGCATTGCTGCTCCTATCTGCGGATCTGGCAGGACGGTTCTTGTTCAAGCCGCTGGATATCCCAGCAGGGGTTTTCACTGCAGCCATTGGCGCGCCGATCTTCATTTATGTGCTATATCGCAGTAGAAATCACGGCTAAATCTGCCTGCTCTACATAAAGGAGAACGAGTTCATGACAACGAAGGACTACGCATTAGAAGCACGCTCGCTTCAATTGACATATGGGGAAACGACGATTTTTGAAAGTTTACATTTGCAGATTCCCAAAGGTAAAATTACGGTATTTATCGGCAGCAATGGCTGCGGTAAATCGACTTTGCTGCGCTCACTTGCAAGGCTTATGAAGCCAACGTCTGGCAGCATTGTGCTGGATAGCCATGAGATCGCGAAGCTCTCGACCAAAGAGGTCGCGAAGCGAATGGCGATTTTGCCCCAAGGACCTACGGCGCCTGAAGGTTTGACGGTACGGCAATTGGTCAAGCAAGGACGCTATCCGTATCAAAGTTGGCTTCAACAATGGTCAGCCGAGGATGAGAACAAAGTGATGCGCGCACTTGAGCTGACGAATATGCTGGAGTATATCGATCGCACGGTAGACTCACTATCTGGCGGACAACGTCAACGCGCCTGGATTGCGATGACACTGGCCCAAGATACGCCGACTTTGCTGCTGGATGAACCGACGACGTATTTGGATTTGACGCATCAAGTGGAGGTTCTCGATCTGTTGTTCGAGTTAAATGAGAAAGAGCATCGAACCATTGTGATGGTTCTGCACGATATCAATCTCGCTTGTCGCTACGCGCACCACATCGTTACAATTAAGCAGGGTTCCGTCTATGCGGAGGGACAACCTGAGGACATTGTGAATGAGCAATTGCTGAGGGAAGTGTTCGGGATGGAGTGTCAGGTCACGAGCGATCCCATCTTTGGTACACCGATGTGCATACCGTTCGGTAAGGGACGCCGCTTGCAAACGAAGGCGCCTATCACGCAAAGATAATGAAAATAATAAAGGGCTTTCACCGAGTGTTCGGTTGAAGGCCCTTTTAATGCTTAAGTATAGGGGGATCACATTATCTGCTGAATTTATTGCTTGTACCAGCAAGTTGTTGCTCAGCAATTTGAACGAGACGACGAGTGATGCTGCCTCCGATAGATCCTGTGTCATAAGACGTCATATAACCGTAGTAGCCATCTTGAGGAATTTGGATGCCCAATTCTTGAGCAACTTCATACTTCAATTGGTCTAGGGCCGATGAAGCTTGAGGAACTACTAAGGAGTTACTGCTGCGAGATTGTCCTGTAGCCATCTGATATCACCTCCAGTAATGGTAGTATGAACAGATTTGTAAATATTACTCATTTTTTTATTGGAAATTTCAACCTTTTTTTTGAAAGGGGCAGGGAAGTTCTGATTTTGTTATAATGAGAGGATGTAGAGAGGGGAGCTGGGGGAGAAATCATGTTTGAACTCGCGATTAAGGGTTGGTCCCTAGATAAAGATTTGCAGATCATCCAGGCGGACGTGTTGATGACGGTGGACGATAGTGTAATCGTTGAAGAACCGCTATGCATCGATGTAGGTTTGCCTGCTTTATTGGCGAGCACCATGCAGAATACATCACCAAACCGCTTCGCGCCTGCCGATCGGTGGGAGCAAATGCCTTTCTTTGTATGCGGCTGCGGAGATCCCGAATGTCGAGGATTCTCCTTCGTAGTCGAGCACCTCTCGGACGAACAGCTCCAGCTCACGTATGTGGAGGAGCGAAGCAACGGTACATACCGCGAATTAGAATCGTACGTGATACCTAGTGAAGAGTATCGTAAACAAATTGCTGCGATCGGTGATACCTATCTGAAATTCATATCCACTTTGGATTATCGTCCCTATTTTCAGGATACAGTTCCCATTGTGGAGTCGCTTGTCCAACAAATACATCTGAAATTACGGAGTGAATGATATGGCTGCTGTGAAGTTTTATGTCGTGTGGGTTGGGCACAAGCCAGGTATTTACCGCTCCTGGGCAGAATGTCAGGCACAAACTAACGGGTATCCTCAAGCCAAGTTTAAGTCCTATGAATCGGAGCAAGAGGCTCGGCTAGCTTTCGAGAAAGGTTGGCAAAAGTCGCTGAATTTCGCGGGAAAAGGAACGGGAAGTTCGGCCGCTGGCTCGACAGGCAAAAAGTCTGCGACACCGGAATCCGCGCCTGAAATCGATTATGACAGTATTTCGGTCGATGTAGGCTGCTCAGGAAATCCCGGAATCGTGGAATACAAGGGCGTGGATACGCGCACGGGCGAAATTATTTTCTATCAGGGACCTATTGCCAAAGGCACTAACAATTTAGGAGAGTTTCTAGCCATCGTGCATGGGCTTGCTTATTTGAAGAAAAAGGGTAGTAAGCAAACGATTTATACGGATTCTGTGACCGCGTTGAGCTGGATTCGCAAGAAGGAAGTTGCCACCAATTTAGTTCGCGATGCGTCGACGGAAGAGATTTGGACTTTGGTGGATCGCGCGCTGAAATGGCTGCATACGAATACGTATACGAATAAAATCGTGAAGTGGGATACGAAAAAATGGGCGAGATCAAGGCGGATTTTGGCAGGAAGTAAACACATTGACGCGTTATCACACTAAAGGGAGAAATTTTGCGAGAAATGTGATATGATAGTTTCATTGTTTGGATATCAGAGAAGAATTCTAGGAGGAATTAGGAATGGCACAGTTGAAACAGCGCAGCGACATGATCAAAAAAGGCTTTGACCGCGCTCCGCACCGCAGCTTACTGCGTGCAGCCGGCGTTAAAGAGGAAGATTTCGGCAAGCCGTTTATTGCGGTTTGTAACTCTTATATAGACATCATTCCAGGGCATGTTCATTTGCAAGAGTTTGGTAAGCTTGTGAAAGAGGCAATTCGCGAAGCTGGCGGCGTACCATTCGAGTTCAACACAATTGGCGTAGACGATGGTATTGCGATGGGCCATATCGGAATGCGCTATTCCTTGCCGAGCCGTGAAATTATTGCGGATTCCTTGGAAACCGTTGTTAATGCACACTGGTTTGATGGCATGGTTTGTATTCCTAACTGTGACAAAATTACACCGGGTATGATCATGGGTGCCCTTCGCGTTAACATTCCAACGATGTTAGTGAGCGGTGGACCGATGAAAGCCGGTAAAGATAAAAACGGTAGATCGATCTCCCTATCCTCCGTATTTGAAGGCGTTGGTGCTTTCCAAGCGGGTAAATTGGATGAGGCAGGTCTTGAAGAACTTGAGCAATACGGTTGTCCGACTTGCGGATCCTGCTCAGGTATGTTCACAGCAAACTCCATGAACTGTCTAGCTGAAGGTCTAGGTCTTGCTATGCCAGGTAACGGTACGATTCTTGCTGTTGCTGAAGAGCGTAAGCAATTCGTTAAAGATTGCGCGAAGCAATTGATGGTGCTGATCGAGAAAGACATCAAGCCGCGTGATATCGTTACGATTGATGCGATTGATAACGCATTTGCTTTGGATATGGCGATGGGTGGATCCACGAACACGGTTCTTCATACATTGGCTATCGCGGCAGAAGCTGGCGTCGACTATCCGATTGCTCGTATTAACGAAGTAGCTGAGCGCGTACCTCATCTTGCGAAAATCGCTCCTGCATCTGATTGGCACATTGAAGACGTGCATTTGGCAGGCGGTGTGAGTGCTGTCATCAATGAGTTGCTCAAAAAGCCAGGTGCTTTCAACGGGGATTGCCTATCCGTAACAGCACAAACACTTCGCGAGAACGTGGCTGGCCGTGAAATTCAGAACCACGAAGTTATTCGTCCGCTATCGAACCCGCACAGCGAGCGCGGTGGACTAGCTGTTCTTTTCGGTAACTTGGCGCCTGAAGGCAGTATCGTTAAAGTTGGCGCGGTTGACAAGTCCGTTGGCGGACGTCACGTTGGGCCAGCGATCTGCTTCAACTCTCAAGACGAAGCCCTATACGGTATCGCAAACGGTCACGTAAAAGAAGGACACGTTGTTGTCATTCGTTATGAAGGACCGAAGGGCGGACCTGGTATGCCAGAAATGTTGGCTCCAACGTCGCAAATCGTAGGTATGGGTCTTGGTGCGAAAGTGGCTTTGATCACAGACGGACGCTTCTCCGGTGCATCCCGCGGAATCTCGATTGGTCACATGTCGCCAGAAGCGGCAGAAGGTGGACCGCTTGCTTTCGTTCAAGATGGCGACATCATCGATGTTGATATGGATGGACGCAAAATCGAGCTGCAAATCAGCGATGAAGAGTTTGCCAAACGTCGTGAGACTTGGGCTGGATTCCAACAGAAGATCACGACTGGTTACTTAGCGCGTTACACGAAAATGGTAACGAATGCGAGCGCTGGCGCTATTTTGAAAATCTAATTACATGAGAAGAAGCCTTACCTGGCTGCAACGGAAGTTGCTGTTGGGTAAGGCTTTTTTGACGACAATAGTCTGAACGCGGTCGCTCATCCTTGAATGGCCTCGATAGAGGTTTTCTCATGTTGCGTTTGAGCTGGCATGGTGAACTATCCCCTTCGCTCAGACCCTGCAGAAAGCTGGGTGATCTGAGTGAAGGGGATAGTGTCGTTAGTTCCTTTCACCAAAAGAACTTCATCATCATAAGTGATCCCACCAGCACGGTGATGGCAACGGCGATGGACAACTGGAGCACGAAGCGGGCTTTGAATACGGAGAGCAGCATTAGCGTACTCTTCACATCGATCATGGGCCCGAAGACGAGGAAGGCGAGTAAGGAGCCAGGTGAGAACGATTTGGCGAAGGAGACAGCGACGAAAGCATCGGTAGTTGAACAGAGGGAGAGCAGGTAGGCAAAACCCATCATAAACACATGCGATACGAAAGCGCCTTGTCCGATTGCAGATAAGCTGTCTTGGGCAACGAAGGTCTGAATAAGTGCGGTTAGCAATGCGCCTAGCATCAGGTATTTGCTCATCTCGAACAACTCGGATGTACCGTGACTGACCATGGTTAGGATGCGGCTGTTGCCGTGTGCGTGATGATGACCATGGTGGTCATGCCCGTGATCATGGCTATGATCATGATGATGATGTGAGTGAGCGGCGTGGCTATGATCATGATCGTGATTGTGATCATGACTATGGTCGTGATGGTGCCCATGGTGATGGCCACCACCATGCACGGCATCCTGCAAGGGATGCCGCAAAGGATTACTGCGCATGAAGCGAGTGAGCAGGAAGCCGATCACGAGTGCAACACCGAAGGTGAGCCCCATGCGTGAATACGCCATAGCAGGGTCGCCGCGGAAAGCCATCCAGGTGGAGGCGAAGACGATGGGGTTGAGAATGGGGCCGACGAGGATGAAGATGACGGCGATATAGACGGGCATCCCTTTGCGCATAAGGCGGCGAACGAAGGGGATCATTCCGCATTCACAGAGCGGAAACATGATGCCCAGCACACAGGCAAATAAAATGCCGCCTAATGGGTGCTTAGGTGTCATGCGTTGAATGACGGCCTCTGGGATGAAATTTTCCACGACGGTCGAGAGTAAGACACCTAGAAACATGAAAGGCAGGGCATCCAGGAAAATGTCCATGAAGGACATAAATACTTGATGCACAGATTCCGTCACCATACTGAAAGGCGGCAGCTGCCTAGTTGTCACGATGAGTGTGAGCAGGAAAGCGCAAATCAACGTGGATATCGGAAGACTCCAGCGATAAAGAGTGGAAGACAATGTGGTTGACACCCCTTTGGCCAAAAGAATCGTATGACCTAGTCTATGTACATGCTGATCTATCTAGGACAATGTCCTCGATTGACAATATGTAACAAGGGTGTATAATGAAATGAAATCAATTGCGATGATAGGAACAAGTACGTTTGTAGACTGTTTCTCAGAGAGCCGGTGGTGGGTGCGAACCGGTGAAACAAGCAGACCGAATGGATCCTTGAGCTTGAAGCTGAACATTGTGAAGACGTATTCACCGGAACCTAGGCCGGCGATGATTTCACAATTAAGTAGGCGGAACGGTAGCTCTCCGTTATCAGAGTCTGAAGGTTTACTAAGCAGCTTCATATGACGGTTGCGCAGCTAAACAAATTAGGGTGGTACCACGGTCTCTCGTCCCTTGCGGGGAGAGGCCTTTTTGTTGTTTTTAGATAAATTTCGGGAGGTTTTCGTATGAAAAGAGTTCTATCGGGTATGCAATCCAGCGGCCAGCTGACCATTGGGAATTACATTGGCGCGCTGCGCAACTTTGTAAAACTACAAGAATTACATCGCTGTTATTTCATGGTCGTGGATATGCACGCCATTACCGTGCCGCAGGATCCAGTAGCGTTGAGAGAACAAACGGAGTCCATCGCTTCGCTTTACATCGCCTCGGGTCTAGATCCGAATAAGGCATCCGTTTTCTTACAATCCCATGTGCATGCGCATGCGGAACTAGGCTGGATTATGACGACGCTCACTCACATGGGCGAGCTCGAGCGAATGACACAGTTTAAAGATAAGTCCGAAGGTAAAGAGTCTGTAGGCGCTGGGTTATTCGCATATCCTTCCTTGATGGCTGCGGATATTTTGCTCTATAACGCGGATTTGATTCCCGTGGGCGACGATCAGAAGCAGCATTTGGAGCTGACGCGCGACTTGGCGAACCGCTTCAATAACCGCTTTGGCGACATGTTCGTGATGCCGCAGCCGTACATGCCGGAAGTTGGCGCGAGAATTATGTCCCTCGACGATGCTTCTAAGAAAATGAGCAAGAGCAGTCCGAATGCAGGCAGCTACATCGCGATGCTGGATGAACCTGATGTAATCCGCAAGAAGCTCAGCCGAGCTGTAACGGATTCGGGTCGTGAAGTGAAGTACGATCCGCAGAACAAGCCAGAAGTCAGCAATTTGATGTCCATTTACTCCCATTTTGCGGAGATGAGTTTGGTAGAAATTGAGGCGAAATATGATGGCCTAGGTTATGGTCCGTTCAAAAAGAGCTGGCTGAGCATATCGTCAGCGTCCTAGAACCGATCCAACAACGGTACCGTGAAATTCGCAGTTCGGGTGAGATTTTTGATATATTGAAAAAAGGCGCAGACGAAGCGGCCGAAGTGGCCAATGCGACACTGCTCGAGGTGAAAAAACGGATGGGCTTTATCGTACGCTAATATCACCCATACGTAGCAAAAAAGCTCAACGACTCCGCGGGGTCGTTGAGTTTTTTTCATTCGGAGGGCGTATTTTTCCTGCGTATTTTGGCTTTGAGCGCAAAGCCGTAGCCGATTACGCCTAGAGAAATAACGGAGCAAGCGAGCACCATCCAAGGTTGTCTTAGGGCAATAAATAAGGAGATGCAAGCGAGCAGCAAAGTGCCGACGATTGCGAATAAGAGTGCGAGTGGTTTACTCATGGATGTAACCTACTTTCTAGAAGTTTACGACGTATTTTCTTATTTTAAACTTTTTTGAGCGCTGTGCATATAAATTCATTTCCTTCACATACTATCATTGCAAGCTTGCAAATACATCACAGATTATAGCTGACTGAAAGGAGCACGATCCTGATGGCACAAAATCGTAGTAGTAACACACTGGTAGTTCCGCAAGCCAATCAAGCTTTAGACCAATTGAAATATGAGGTAGCTCAAGAATTGGGCATTCAAATCCCTCAAGATGGTTATTATGGAAATATGGCAACACGTGATACGGGATCCATTGGTGGCGCTATTACTCGCCGGTTGGTGCAAATTGCTGAGCAATCACTCGCGGGACAGTCTGGCTTCCGCAGCTAATCAGCTAACTCCGTACTAGCATACCCGTTTTTGTAAAATAAAGTCCAGAAGCCTTCATAGCTTCTGGGCTTTTCTTTGTGTTTGCCGTGAACTACGTTTAACACAAAAAAAGCGCATTGCTGGCAATCAGCAACACGCTTTAGCTTCAATAGAGATCAACCCGCATCTTCTTCTCGAGCTTCGTATCATTGACCCAACCGACGTAGGAATCGAGTGTCTTGAAATTGTGATCCATTTTAATGACACCGACGAACGGATATTGCTTGCGGTGTCGGTAGCGAACATCCGCCCATCGGACTTCGTACCCCCAGCGATGCTCCTTTACTTCCGCACAGGTAAATGAGGAGAAATAGAGAAGCGCTTGGATGTCTTCATGCTGCTTGGAGGCCTCAATGGCGGGATGCTCGGTGCAAGTGATCGTATCCAGCCACTTCAATTTGCCATTTTTCAGCTCGCCGAGCTGGTAGGTGCCGCTGGGACGTTTCTTCACCACATTCCAGACGTAGAGATTGAATGTTACAATGAGGGTATATGTATCGCCGTGTTGGAACGTAGGGTCCTTGCGATACAGCCCTTTTTCGATAATGGCATGGTCCAGCGTTCGCCATATATAATAAAGCGCAAGAATCCCATACAGCGTAGGGAATATAAGCCCTGGCTTTGCCAAGTGGAAGGACCACATAAATAGCGCGGCAATATGACTTGTGAAAATAAAAGGATCAAAGATGTGAATGATGTTCCAGGAGATCCATTTTTCCGAGAACGGTCGAATCGCTTGGGTGCCATACGTATTAAAGCAATCGGTAAACACGTGGACACACACCGCGATGCCGATCCACATGGCAAGGTGAAGGAACGGGATGCCATGGAAGAAGGGCGCAAGTGCACCAGTAATCAGCATGGTCCATAACGGCAGGGCAGGCAAGGAATGCGAGCGTCCGCGATGATTGCGAATGTAGATCGCGTTCCCTTTGAAGCGAAGAAATCCATCAACATCGGGTATTTGAGAGCCGACAATAGTCCCGATAAAGACAGCTGTCGTTGCAGCTGTATCTCCTGCGATGCTCGGATCGATTTGTGATAGTCCTGCTAAGCCTAAGCCAATGACGAGATGAGTGCCAGTATCCAACTGTTTTTCCTCCTAAGTGTTTCTATACGGATCATTGTTGCTTTCGTTCTGAGTTGACAGGTGTAGAGACATCTTAGTATTAGTTTACCATTTTAGAGTAAAAAATAAATCAGAAGGAGATCTAAAAATGTCTAAAGTTTTTGTGGAGTATGCCATAATCCCCGAATTTCGCGACTCTTTCCTCATCTATATGCAGCAACTTCTGCAGCGGGAAGGGCGTTTGGAGCTGTTAGAAGGCACAGATCAAGAAGGACTTTTTGTAGAAATTTGGCATGAAATAACTTATGAGGATTATGTAAAGATAAAGCAGGAGCGCCTACAGGAAAACGCCGATAACGGCGGAGGCAACTGGGAGCAATGGGTAAAGGGTGGAAAGGCCAAGCTCCACATGTGGCATTTCTCATCGGTGAAGGTGTAAAGGCTGCCGCGCAGGCGCAGTAAAAAACCGCTGCTCTTTGGAGAGCAACGGTTCCGATATGGCGGATATGCGATTATCTAACTTGATTAACGCCGCCTCTGAACGGATAAGCGTAATTCAATTCTTCATCGAACGTGATGTAATCCAAATTCACCATAAGTAATAAGAAACGCATACCTGTTACAGGATCACTAATGATGATATGATCACGGCCGGCTGCTTCTAACTTGCCTTTGAAAATTTTGGCGTTCCATTGGCTGTTGTTTTCATAGGTCATGTAGAGAGTTGCCATTTTGCCGAGGTTCAAACGAAGAATATTCTCGATATAAGATTCTTCTATGGCTGGCAGTCCAGGTGTGTTAACGCCTGTTTGCAAGCCGGATCCTGGTGGTGTGAGTACGGATCCAGCTGGTGTTTGCGGGACGAATTGATTTGTTATCGCTGTTGGCACTGGGTATGCAGGATACGGATTGTTGTATTGCGGTTGCATAGCTTGATTTCCAATTTTGTAAGGATTATTTAACATGGTGAACATTTCCTCCTCGGGCTTTCGATGCGAAAGCTTCATTTTCCATAATCATCATATTGTGCGAATGCCTAATTGGTGACGGATTCTTGCTATTTTGGCAAAACAAAAAAAGCCCCAAAGGGAGCTTTAGATAGGTAAAAATTTATATCCGACGCCCCAAACCGTTTTGATGTGCCTAGGTTCCTTGGGGTCAATCTCTATCTTTTTACGAAGGTTGGCAATGTGCACATCAATCGCGCGTTCCGTCACTTGTGAATCGAAGCCGCGAACCCGATTTAACAACTCCTCACGGTTGTAAACTCGGCCTTGATTTTGCCAAAATAACTTCATGATTTCAAATTCAGAGAAGGTGGTTTCTATATTTTTACCGCCGACATACAGGCAGCGCTTCTCTAAATCCAAGGTGATGTTGCCAGCGTTAATCTCATCCGTTGGTCCGAGGGCAGATGGAAAAGCGTTCGAACGTCGCAGTAACGCCTGAATTCTTGCGGACAGCTCTCTCATCGAGAATGGTTTGCATAAGTAGTCATCAGCACCCGTTTGGAGGCCCTTCACCCGATCTGACACTTCATTCTTAGCTGATACCATTAAGATTGGTATATGTGAGGTTTGACGTATGGTCGTGCACAGTTGCATCCCATCCATATCGGGCAGCATGAGATCAAGGACGATGACATCGGGCTGAAAATCTCTAAACAGCGCCACCCCTCGACGACCATTCTCCGCACGCTTCACCTCGTAGCCATCTTCATACAGGTAAATGGACATCATTTCACCTATACTTAAGTCGTCCTCGATGATTAGTATTTTTGACATACAGGTTCCCCTCCTTTACCAATACAAAAGGTTAGGTGCTCGATATGCCGTGCGCAATAATCGATCCTATCTAATTAGATATGTTATCCTATCCAATTTGTGACGTCCAGTTTTACTTCTGAAGTCTGGGCAAAAAAGAAGCTGAAACGGACTCGGTGCCTTGTGCCAGGCCAAGTCTTTCAGCTTCTTTCGGGTGGTCGTTGTACGCTGGGAAATAGACTCATACGGTCAAATGCTTTCGCACCAGCTCCTCGCTGAGCTGTTCTGTATCCCCTTCGGCGGCAATCGTGCCGCGGTCGAGCACATAATAGTAATCCGCAATACTCGTTGCGAACTCCAAGCTCTGCTCAACGAGCAGAACGGCGATTTCGCGATTGCGTTTGATCGACTCGATGATCGCTTCGATCTCCATCACGATAGAGGGCTGGATGCCCTCCATCGGCTCATCCAGAAGCAGAAGCTTGGGGCCAGGCGCAAGCGCCCGCGCAATAGCTAATTGCTGCTGCTGACCGCCGCTGAGGTCGCCTCCTTTGCGGTGAAGCATCTGATGAAGGACAGGGAACGTTTCGAAAATGGATTCAGGCAGCTTCTTACGGCGATCAGGCGCTGCCTCTAGGCCGAGAAGCAGATTTTCTTCTACGGTTAGCTGCGGGAAGATTTCGCGGCCCTGAGGCACATAGCCGATGCCTGCCTTGGCCCGAAGATAAGGGGATTCGGATGTTATGTCCGAGTCCCTGTAATGCATTGAGCCTGATCTAGGCTTAATGAGGCCCATGATCGTCTTCATGAGTGTGGATTTGCCGACGCCATTGCGGCCCATCAGGCAAACGATTTGACCTGCACGGACCTCAAGGTTGACGTTACGAACGACCATGCTTTCCCCATATCCAGCTTCAATACCTTGAAGTTTAAGCACCGCGTTCCACTCTCCTTCCAAGATAAACCTCGGCTACTTTCTCATCGTTTTGAATGTCAGTCATATTCCCCTCTACCAAAACCGTTCCTTCATGCAGCACCGTCACGGTCTTGGCGAACTGGCGGACGAATGCCATATCATGCTCGACGACGATAATCGTTTGATTCGCGGCAATTTCGTGGAGGAGCTCACCGGTTTTTTCTGTTTCGCTATCTGTCATGCCCGCGGCAGGTTCATCCAGCAGCAAGAGATCTGGCTCCTGCATCAGGAGCATCCCGATTTCTAACCACTGCTTCTCTCCGTGGGAAAGCGAGCCAGCACGTTCATTCGCCTTGCTTTTCAGGCCAATCATGTCCATCCGAAGATGCAGTCGTTCTCTTTGTTCATTTGTCGTCTTGGCCCAGAGCGCGCTGAGCAGTCCACGTTGCTGCTTCATGGAGAGCGCGAGGTTTTCGAAAACCGTCAACGTTGAGAACACAGATGGCGCTTGGAATTTGCGGCCGATACCAAGCCCAGCAATTTGGTGCTCTTGGTGCTTGGTCAGATCGATAGTGTCTTTGAAGTAGACGCTGCCTTGAGATGGCTTTATTTTGCCGCAAATTACGTCCAGCAGTGTTGTCTTACCCGCGCCGTTAGGGCCGATCAGGAATCGTAACTCGCCGTACTGCAAGGAAAAATCTAAATTGCGTAGGGCTTTGAACCCGTCGAAGTCCACCTCAAGTCCTGTGACACTCAGGATCTTCTGGTCAATGCCCGGTTGTTGCGACGCTAATTGTCTTAGCATTGAAATGTACCCCTTTCTGGCTCACAAACAGATTTCTATCATGATCTAGCTTCTTGCGTTGTGGGAATCGACGCAGGGAGATCAGGTTTTTTCCAGTTTTTGAAGTAGTGGCTTAGTGTGCCCACGATGCCTTTCGGAAGGAATAGAACGACAACAATGAACATGGCTCCCAGCATGATAGGCCACCAAGCGGGATAAGCTTCGCTGAATGTGGTTTTGGCTGCGTTCGTGACTAATGCGCCTAGAACTGCGCCGCCGATCGTGGAGCGGCCGCCAATGGCTACCCATAACACCATTTCGATGGAGGGGACGATCCCCATTTGTGCGGGAGAAATAATGCCCTCTTGCAGAACGAAGAGCACGCCGGCTAATCCGGCTAATCCCGCGGAGGCACAGTAGATGAACACCTTGTACGTAACTGGGTTGTAGCCGATGAATCGCACGCGATTTTCCCCATCACGAATGGCAGTTAAGATGTTGCCGAGTCGGCTGGTTACAAGCAGTGAGCTTAAGATAACGACAATGGTGACCACAGCCAAGGTGAGATAGAAAAAGAGCAGCTTGGTTGATTGAGATTGCAGGTTGAGTCCTAGGAAGCTGGAGAAATTTGTTAGCCCGTTGGTACCGCCGGTGTATCCTTGTTGCCCAACGAAAAGCGTCACAGTAATAATGACCAGTGCTTGTGACAAAATGGAGAAGAAAGCACCTTTAATCCGATTGCGGAAGGTGAAATAGCCAAGGATAAAGGCGACAACCATGGGAACAACCAGCGCTAATAGGAAGGCGGCCAGCGCGCTATGGAAAGGAACCCAGAACCACGGCAAGCTGGAGACGCCGCTCCAGGACATAAAGTCTGGCAGTTGGTTCGGTGTAGAGGTCAGCTTCAGATGCATCGCCATACAATAAGCGCCGAGTCCGAAGTAGACACCGTGTCCGAGGCTCAAAATGCCCGTATACCCCCAAATTAAATCAATTCCGATGGCGATAATGGCATAAGCTAGGAATTTGCCTAGTAAAGATAAACGAAAGTCAGACAAGAAGAGGGGGGCGAGTGCGATAAGCCCTAGGCCTATTCCGTAAATCACTAGCTTGATCTTAGATTGTCTGGCAGCGAGCATAACGGAGGTCACATCCTTTCTTCAATCTAAAGATCTCGAGCGAATCGTGACAAGTCCCATAGGCTTCCATTGTAAGAAAGCGATGATGAGTGTGAACACGAGTACTTTGCCAAGCGTTGCGCTAGTGGTATATTCCAAAGCCGTGTTAAAGACGCCAATGCCTAACGCGCCTGCGACTGTTCCGATTAATTTGCCAATACCTCCAAGCACGACGACCATGAACGCATCCACGATGTAATAAGTGCCAATGGTAGGGCCGATCGGTCCGAGCAAGGAGAGAGCGCAGCCTGCAATCCCAGCCATGGCAGAACCGAATGCAAAGGATTGCGCATCCACGCGACGCGTGGAGATGCCTAGACATGCGGCCATTTGACGGTTTTGCATAACAGCACGCATCCGCCTTCCGCCTGCCGAATGATAGAGATACATGTAAATGATGAAGATACAAAGCGCAACTAACCCGATGATAAAGAGCCGCTTATAAGGAAGGATGAGGTCTGCCGTGACATGCCAGCCGCCTTCCAGCCATTGCGGAGCTTTGACGGCCACATTGGGAGCGCCGAAGATGGAGCGGGCTACCTGTTGCAGGGCAAGCGAGACGCCCCACGTCGCTAAGAGGCTGTCTAACGGTCTGCCATATAGAAAGCGAATGAGCGCCACCTCGAGCAGCCAACCGATCGCAAACGCGATGACGAAGGCCACGCCGAGTGAAATGACGAAATACCAACCGAAGGCCGAAGCTGGCATATATTTCTGGAAAAGCTGTTGAACGAGATAGGCCATGTAGGCACCGATCATAATGAATTCCCCATGCGCCATATTCATGACATTCATGAGCCCGAACGTGATCGCAAGACCGATGGCGATTAATAATAGAATCGAGCTTAAGCTGAAACCGTTAAACAATTGAAGCAGGAGCAAGCTCATAATGAATCACACCCTCCTTAGGCCGAAGCAAATAATGAAAATCCAGGACTGCGTTATGCAATCCTGGCTTCATTGAACGCTTGATAACGATCATTCTCTTACTTCGTGACTTCGACGCCCCATGGATATGTTTTGAGGAACGGATCCGGTTTCAGGGATTTGCCAGAGTTCCAAATTTCTTTAATTTGACCATCAGCGGTAATTTGACCGATACGTGCTGTTTTGAAAATATGTTGGTTGTCACCATCAATCGAAACTTTACCTTCTGGTGAGTTAAACTCGATCCCCTTGGCGGCGGCTTTTACCTTCTCTACGTCAAAGGAACCAGCTTTCTTCACAGCTTCTGCCCATAGATAGACAGCAGTGTAACCAGCTTCGATTGGATCATCGGTTACACGATCTTTTCCGTACTTCGCTTTGTATGCCTCGACGAACTTTTTATTTTCTGGTATATCCGTCGTTTGGTAATAGTTCCATGCCGTGTAGTGGCCATCCAGAACGGAAGCGCCAATACCGCGGACTTCTTCTTCAGCTATACTCACGGACATCGTTGTTAGATCTTTGGAGGTAATGCCAGCATCTTTCAACTGTTTAAAGAAGGCGACGTTGCTGTCTCCGTTCAGCGTATTGAATACAACGTCAGGCTTTTCTTTCTTAATTTTACTAATAATTGTGTTGTAATCTGTGTGTCCAAGCGGTGTGTACTCTTCGGCTACAAGAGTTCCGCCGTCGGCTTTCAATTGCTCTTTAATAATTTTGTTAGCTGTTTTTGGGAATACGTAGTCGGAGCCAAGAAGGAAGAATTTTTTGCCTTTATTTTGTAGGAGCCAGGTGACTGCGGGGATGATTTGTTGGTTGGTTGTTGCGCCGATGTAGAAAATATTCGGTGAAGATTCAACGCCTTCATACTGAACGGGGTACCATAGTAATCCTTTGTTTTGCTCGACGACAGGAAGAACCGCTTTACGGCTTGCTGATGTCCAGCATCCGAATATCGTCACAACACTGTCTTTTTGCAGGAGCTTCTTAGTCTTCTCTGCAAATGTAGGCCAATCCGATGCGCCGTCTTCAATGACTGGCTTAATCTTTTTACCCAGAAGTCCCCCAGCTGCATTAATCTCATCGATGGCCATCAACTCAGCATCACGAACCGACACTTCACTAATGGACATTGTACCTGTTAAGGAATGAAGAATCCCTACGGGTACGGTATCCCCTCCTGCTTTGGCATCAGCGGCTGCTGACGTCACGGGTGCAGTCGTGGATGTCGTCGTTTCTGTCTTTGCACATCCGGCCGTGATCATCATTAGCGTCATACCTAGTGCAATCGTGAGCTTACCTTTGTTTTTTATCTCTCTCATTCACGTCCCACTCCCTCGCTTACAAGATTTGGATTACATCGCCTATGATAAATGCCAAAATAAGATTGTGTCAATATAAGTGACATACATTGGATATTATTTAGTGGAAATGCACAAATCCTCATGAGAATATTGTGAAAATTACATATACCCGAAGAAAAAGTTTAGGAATATTCATTTTTATGTAAGAATAACTAACATTAAAGATTTACAATCACGAAATACACGAATATAATGAGTGTTAAGGATTCCCATTATTCGGATTTTGAAGAGGTGAGACACGTGCATTTAACAGAAAGAGAAAAAGAGAAGCTGCTCATCACTGTAGCTGCCGATTTGGCAAGACGGAGATTAGCAAGAGGCTTGAAGCTGAACTATCCAGAGAGTATGGCGCTTCTAACATCTGAGATTATGGAGGGCGCCAGGGACGGCATGACCGTTGAAGAGCTTATGGCGTTTGGAACAACTATTTTAACTGCTGATCAAGTCATGCAAGGTGTTCCTTCTATGATTCATGAAGTGCAGGTTGAGGCGACGTTTCCGGATGGGACGAAATTAGTTACCGTACATGAACCCATTAAGTAACGATACACGAAATAAGGGAAGGAGACTTGCACATGGTTCCAGGAGAGTATCGAACTGCCAAAGGCTTTCTCGACATAAATGTCGGACGACAAACAATTGGACTGATTGTCACGAATACAGGGGACCGACCTGTTCAAGTGGGATCGCATTTTCATTTCTTCGAGGTGAACCGCGGGTTGGATTTTGATCGAGAAAAGGCTTTCGGAATGCGCCTGGATATTCCAGCAGGAACGGCTGTCCGATTCGAGCCAGGTGAACAACGGCCAGTTCAGCTTGTCGAACTAGGCGGTGCGAAGCTGAGCTATGGCCTTAATCATTTGAGCCAAGGAATTGCGGTGAAAGATCATATGTCAGATGAAGTCAAAGAAAGATGGCAAGCCTGGGAGGGGAAACTCGGTGAGTCGAATTGATCGTAAAACCTATGCATTGATGTTTGGTCCGACAACAGGAGATGCGATACGACTCGCTGATACGGAGCTTTGGGCCCAAATCGAGCACGATTACACCGTTTATGGTGATGAATGCAAGTTCGGGGGCGGCAAAGTGATTCGTGACGGCATGGGACAGTCGAGCGGGGCGACGCGTGCGGATGGTGTGCTGGACACGCTGATTACGAATGCGGTGATCATTGATCATTGGGGTATCGTGAAAGGCGATATCGGCATCCGCGACGGTCATATTGTTGGCATTGGGAAAGCGGGCAATCCCGATATTATGGATGGTGTTCATCCCAACCTCATCGTTGGTGCAAGTACAGAGGTCATAGCGGGCGAGGGCAAAATCATCACAGCTGGCGGCATCGACGCCCATATTCATTTTATTTGTCCACAGCAAATTGAAACAGCGCTTTCCTCTGGCGTAACCACGATGATTGGCGGCGGTACGGGCCCTGCGACAGGCACGAATGCGACAACCTGTACGCCAGGTGCTTGGCATATGCAGCGCATGCTGGAAGCGGCGGAAGCTTTCCCGATGAACTTAGGCTTTACAGGCAAAGGGAACGCCTCCTTCTTGGCGCCGTTAGTCGAACAGATTGAAGCGGGGGCCATTGGGCTGAAGCTTCATGAGGACTGGGGCACGACGCCAGCGGCGATCGATATGTGTCTCGAGGCGGCAGATCGCTACGATGTGCAAGTGGCCATTCACACGGATACCTTAAATGAGGCTGGATTTCTTGAGGATACGCTGGCGGCGATTAAGGGACGAACCATACATACCTACCACACCGAAGGCGCTGGTGGCGGGCATGCACCTGATATTATTCGCGCATCTGCTGAGCTGAACGTGCTGCCTTCGTCGACGAATCCGACACGGCCTTATACGATTAATACCATAGCTGAACACTTGGATATGTTAATGGTTTGCCATCATTTGGATAGTAAAATTCCAGAGGATGTTGCTTTTGCAGATTCCCGGATTCGTCCAGAAACGATTGCGGCTGAGGATATTTTGCACGATCTAGGCGTGTTCAGTATGCTGAGCTCCGATTCGCAAGCGATGGGGAGAGTGGGCGAGGTCATCATACGTACGTGGCAAACGGCGGATAAAATGAAAAAGCAGCGCGGCGCGCTTGCGCCCGACCCCGCGGAGCATGATAATTTCCGCATTAAGCGCTACATCGCGAAATATACGATCAATCCGGCGATTACGCATGGCATCTCCCACCTTGTTGGCTCGATTGAGCCAGGCAAGTTCGCGGATCTGGTGGTTTGGAGCCCGATGTTTTTCGGGGTCAAGCCCGATCTTGTGCTCAAAGGCGGGAGCATCGCCTACGCGCAAATGGGCGATCCGAATGCCTCTATTCCAACGCCGCAACCTGTATTTGGGCGGCCGATGTTTGCCGCATTCGGCAAAGCGACGGCGGGTAGCGCGATTACTTTCGTGTCGCAAGCGGCTTTCGAGGCAGGTATTGCCGCGCGGCTAGGCTTGCAGAAGCGGGTGGAGCCGATCAAAGGCTGCCGTACTATCTCGAAGAAGGATATGATTCATAACAGTGAAACACCTGCCATTGATGTGAATCCTGAAACCTATGAAGTGAAGGTGGACGGGGAGGCAATCACGTGTGAGCCAGCATCAGAGTTGCCGATGGCGCAATTGTATTTCTTGTTCTGAGACATTAAGGCGTGGTCGTTAGGTAGGGCTTGGGAGGGCGATATAGCGACTTTACGGACTTCCTGAAAGATTAGACGGAACGTGGTTCCTCTATATTGGCTAATTTGTTTGTTTTGGCGAGTAGACGGAACGTAGGTGCGCTAACTGTGCCGTATCCGGTGGTTCCTAGGTGAATTTGGCGGGATAGCGGAACGTCGTTCCGCGCCTAGGTGATTTTGCTGTTATTTTGGTTAAATAGCGGAGCGTCGTTCCGTTTGGATGGGGAATCGAGGTTGTGTGCACACTGGGGTGAACTGCCACTGGGCAGCCATTCAGGATCTATAGTGATGAAAAACATCACTTCAGAAGCATTTTCGGTAAAGCAGCCTCTGAAATGATGAAAAATCACTCTACAGTGTGTGATATTGGTGTCGAGAAAGCTTAACTGCAACAAAAGTGATGAAAATCATCATTACAGCACCCACTTTCTGAAGTTGGAAGAGAATGTGCAAGTATTAAAGCATGACCGTTTATTTCAATCGTTCTATTGGCACTGAAGACCCGACTGGGGTGAACAAAATGAGTCTTACAAAGTCAAACAAAGCTCGTGAGGTAGCTGAACCGAGCATCGAGGCACTTATCCGACAAGCTCCTCTATCGGCGCCAAACAACCATTGGCTTGCCTATCAGCAGCTTCTGGATTCGGCTCTCCCCATTGGTGGGTTCTCCCATTCTTTCGGATTGGAAACCCTTGTTCAACAAGAGAGACTAACAACTCTTTCGGAGCTGGAAGCTTATATTCGAGGGATGCTTGCACACAACTGGGCTTCCTCGGATGTGATGGTGATCAAAGCGTTGTATACGCTGATTCCACGCCATAATTTAGCGGGGTTATGGGAGCTCAATAAGATGCTTCATGTACAGCGAGTAGGAAGTGAATCGCGCAGCGGCGTTCAGAAAATGGGACGCAGACTGCTTGGGCTCGCACGAGCGATGTATCCTGATCTGAATTGGGAGCCTCTTGAGGATGCGATTCGAACGAGTCGCTGCAGTGCGAATCATCCGATTGTGCACGGATGGGTGAGCTATCATCTTGGAGTTTCCCTGGAGCAGGCAGCCGAAGGCTACTTATATACATGCGTCATGACCTGTATAAACAGTGCTTTGCGGTTAATGTCCATCGGTCAAACGCAAGGACAGACATTACTTGCGAAGCTGATTCCAGTCATCGGTCAGGAGTGGCAGCGCGTCGCGCAGATGGATCCGTTGGATGCGTACACGAATTCACCAGCGGCAGATTTGGCGATGATGCAGCACGAAACATTGTATTCAAGATTATTTATGTCCTAACGAGAAAATCACGCTATATATTCGAGGAGGCATGGTAAGATGTGTCAAGGTAAAGGTCATCATCATCACGATCAATGGGAGAAACCAGCGGGGGATCGCAGTCGTCCAATGCGGATTGGGATCGGGGGTCCTGTCGGTTCAGGCAAAACAGCGCTCGTTGAGCGCTTAGCACGTCGATTAAATAACCGCTATAGTATCGCGGTAATTACGAACGATATTTATACGAAGGAAGATGCGCGTATTCTGATTAGTTCTGAGGCGCTGCCAGAGGAGCGGATCATTGGCGTGGAGACAGGCGGCTGCCCGCATACCGCCATTCGGGAGGATGCTTCGATGAATTTCGAAGCGATTGAAGAGCTGGAGAATCGATTCGAGCACCTCGATATGATTTTCATTGAAAGCGGCGGCGATAATTTGGCTGCGGCTTTCAGCCCTGAGCTTGTCGACCGCTTCATCTATATTATTGACGTGGCGCAAGGGGAGAAGATCCCTCGCAAAGGAGGGCCAGGCATCATGCGCTCCGACATGCTGATCATTAACAAAATCGATCTAGCCCCTTTCGTAGGCGCTAGCCTGGAAGTCATGGATTCGGATACGAAGAAGATGCGCGGCGATCGCCCTTACATTTTCTCGAATCTCATGGGCGGCACCGGGCTGGACGATATCGTCAGCTGGGTTGAAACGGAGTTCAGCCATGCCTAGGCTGACAGGGGAGATTTCCGCGCAATTCGAGGTGCGCGGCGGCTTGACTCAGCTCGTTCACACGTATCACGCGTCCCCACTCAAAATCGCCAAGACGTTTCGTTACGACAACGAAACGTCCAATGACAGCGCCCAATCCCTAGAGCAATTGGGCGTCTATATGATGGATTGCTCGCCTGGACTCATGTCCGGCGATCACTATGACATTAACGTGCGCCTTGAAGAGGGCGCACGTGTTTTTCTAACGAACCAATCGTTCACGAAGGTTCATCCCGCTCTAGATCGAGAAGGCGGCACGCAGCATCAACACCTGCAAGTGGGGAAAGACGCACTGCTGGAATATATGCCAGAGCCGATCATGCTGTATAAGGATGCGAATTTGGCAGCCGAGACGGAGGTGAGGTTGGCACAGGGAGCGACGCTCTTTTTCTCCGACATTCTCTGTCCAGGCCGGACACAGCGCGGAGAATTGTTTCAGTATGAGTGTTATGTGAACCGCATGAAAGTGTGGTACGAAGAAGAACTCATCTTCTACCAGTGTCAACGAATCGAGCCAGCGGTAATGACGTTGTCAGCTCCTGGAAGTTGGGAAAGCGAGACACATCTCGGCAATCTGTACATTTTTTCGGATCGCCTCACGTCAACTCATCTGGAAGCGCTTCTTGTGAGCCTGGAGGAAAGTGGCGAAATCACGCCTTCGATCCGTGTTGGAGCGAGCTTGACCTATAAGCATGGGCTTGTCGTTACCGTCATGGGTCGGCATGCTTGGGAGCTGCAGGCGCTCATCACGAAAGCTTGGCAGCGCATCCGCCATCATTTATTAGCGTTAACACCGCTGCTTATTAATAAGTAAGTGGCGCCAAACGAATTTATGCAAGCCTCTGTTGCCACTTTCCATATGGTACGGAGGCTTTTTGCAACTTCCAAGACTGGAACAGAATGGTGCGTTCATTTTACACGCATACTGGAAGGAGAATCGACAATATCATGACAACTGCAGGCTGTTCATTGTCAAATGTTGTAGGGGTTGGTATGATGGGATTGTTCATCAAGCATGTAATCGGAAATTCAACATAGAGGAGGTTTATTTGCATGGATAATGGAGTCACATATGAAACGGTTTCAAATGGCTCGTCCCAAGAGTCCGTTGGATCCCATGCCATAGAAGGTGCCAAGGGTCAGGCAGAGCCTGTAACCTTGAAAGAATTTTATCGCTTAGTGAAGCCAGGTATTATCTACTCCAACCTGATGACAGCTTTTGCTGGCTACTGGGTTGCAGCGCGTTGGGATGTAGATTGGCTTCATCTGATCATGACGATGCTGGGTACTGCACTTGTTATGGCAGGCGGCACGGTGCTGAACAACTACTTGGATCGTGAAATGGATGCGAAGATGGAACGTACGCAGAATCGGGCGCTTCCAAGCGGACGACTAAGTGCAAATCTCGTGCTATGGTACGGTATTATTTTAGGGACAATCGGGTTGGGTGTGCTCTACTTCGGGGCGCATTCACCGCTGGCGACATTAATCGGTCTGTTGGGATTGTTTCTGTACGTTTGGCTGTATACCGCTTGGTTCAAGAGAACGTCCGTCTGGAGTACCTTCGTCGGGGCATTCTCAGGGGCAACGCCGCCAGTGATCGGGTATTGCGCAGTTAGCGGAACCGTAGATTTGGGTGCAATTTTGATTTTTGCGTTCTTATTCTTATGGCAGCCGCCGCACTTCTGGGCATTGGGCATTCGCCGTATGGAAGAGTATCGCGCTGCAGGTTTTCCATTATTGCCTGTTGTAAAAGGATCCTACGTCACCAAAATCAGCATGGTTCGCTATGTGGTTTTGCTTGTTCCAGTCACAGTTATGCTATCCGCATACGGTTATGTCGGCTACATTTTCTTATTCGTTTCAACCATTCTAGGATTAACATGGGTGTTCATGAGTATCAAAGGCTTTAAAGCGACAGGGGAAGCGGAAATTGTTTGGGCGAAGCGCATGTTTTTATTCTCTCTCCTATATTTAACGCTGCTATCGATCCTCATGGTCATTGATACCGTGAAAATTTAGTTCGTTGTGGGGGAGAAAGCGGCATGGGCACGTTTTTCGAGAAAAATTGGTTTAAATTAGCGCTTGGCGTCATATTAATCGCCATGATTGCATCGTTTGCTTATAAATTGTCGGTGAACGGGAACGGAAACTCTGACGAACGATTAACCGCAATGAAGGCGGCGCCCGCTTTTCAATT
Organism: Paenibacillus sp. MBLB1832; assembly: GCF_032271945.1. Taxonomy (NCBI): domain Bacteria; kingdom Bacillati; phylum Bacillota; class Bacilli; order Caryophanales; family Paenibacillaceae; genus Paenibacillus; species Paenibacillus roseipurpureus. The sequence goes on from NZ_CP130319.1 coordinate 1,263,232, forward strand.
GCAAGATTTAGATGGCAAAACGGTAACGTCCGAAAGCATGGATGGCAAAGTACGCTTGGTGTATTTCTTCTATTCCTATTGTCCAGATGTTTGCTTGCCGACGAGCTTCTTGCTCTCCCAAGTACAGGATGAATTGAAGAAGAAGGATTTGCTTGGGGCAAAAGCGGAAATTATTTCGATCACAGTTGATCCCGTGCGAGATACGGCCCAAGTGCTGAAAGATTTCGGCAATCGTTTTGAGTCGAAGCCGATTCCGGGAGGATGGACGTTCCTGAGGGGCGAAGAAGCGAAGATCCATAAGCTTGCTGAAGACTTCGGGATTATGGTGATCAAAGAGAAGGATGGCAATTTCTCGCATTCTAATGCGATACTACTTGTCGATAAAAAAGGGCAACTCCGTAACTATTACGATGCTAGCCGACCAGAATTGGATGCAGCTCATATCGTGAAGGACGTAGTCACCCTCTCGAAAGAGAAATAAGATTATTCATAAGCAGGGTTGGGTGCGGGATATTGAATATACGCGTCCAGCCCTGCTTTTTCTAATTGTTGAATGAGATATTCTTCGGGTGTTCCTTCCACGCCAGCGTAGCCTTTACGCGTGTAGATATGCTCAGCGTCAGGAAATAAATCGCGGAGCATTGATCGTATTTTTTTACCAGAGGCATCATTATCAGTGAAAATATAGACGGGCAGGCGGCCTACTTTTTTACGTAAAGCTTCCAATGTGGTTGAACTTGGCGTACCGAATGTGCAATGAATGCTGACGGTTTCGTCAACGATGTGTTTGATGCGGCTTTTGTCGTTCTTACCTTCCACAATGATCGCGATGGACATGTCAGCACCTGATTTCCTTTTTCTTAGTAGTATACCCTGAATCTTGCAGTGATCCAAGGCAGACGCTAGCATCATTTCCTGGGAAATGACAAGGATATCCAGATGGTGACACTCCTCGACAACACGTTTGTCTCTAACTCAAGTCGTCGTAATAGATGATTTGAACGATCGGAGCGGCAGTAAGGAAAGGGCGAGCATTAGAATGAAAAAGGCGATGAAATAGGATGAGATATGATCGCGAAGTTGACCTGCCATCATAGGTCCGATGAAGGCGCCGACCGAGTAGGAAATCGAAAGCAATGAAAACATGCGCCCATAGCGGGAACTGCTTGTGATACTCGCTAGCAGCGCTGCAAGTGCGGGGTAGATGACGCCTTTGGCCATACCGATTAAGAACAGAGACACAGTGAGCGGTATCGGCCACCCAATAGCTAAGCCGAAGAAAATCGCAGCCAAACCAATACTTCCGCAGATGGTACGCAGGAACGGAGAAATTTTATTGAGAAACCACAACGAGATACTGAGCAGTGCCCCGAGACTAACTACCGTGAAGAAGACACCGGAGGTGAGAATCGATTCACGTGCAGATTTCATCAGTGGGAGCTCGAAGAAAAGAATCCCTTGTGAGCAAGAGAGTGCCATGGGAATCAGGAAAAATAGCCAGGGGATGGAGACGGTCTCTGGAATTTCGTTACTCGGTTGAGCGTGATTATGGCCGTGGGGATCCAGAAAAGCGGATTTTTTACCTTTGTCTGCCACTAATTGCCCCTCCCTGACACCGAAGATCGCCAGTACTCCCGTGATGATGAGAACCCAGCCGAGCACGGTGAAGGCGGTTGTGAACCCTATTTTTGCGACCAGAACGGCGCCAGCCGCAGGTGAAACAACAGAGGCGAGTGTGTGTACGAGGCCATTACCTGCCATGAGCTTGCTTTGATGAATGCGATCCTTCGCGATACGTGCAAGCAAGCTTAAACAAGCGGGCGACAAGAAAGCTAGCACGAATCCGCTTATGGATCGGATGTAGAGCAGGTGCCATGGATCTTTGACGTTTGATTGAAATAGTAAGATGATCCCTGCTACAATCAAGCTAAAGACGATGAACATTTTGCTGCCGTATTTGTCCACGCCATAACCGGCCATGAGATTACCAGGTAAATGCGTAATGGAATATACACCCATAATGAGCCCGATGAACGAGGGAGCTGCTCCCAAAGAGAGGGCGAAAGGGGATAGAATCGGGTATTGCGCGTGCAGGTCAAAGAAAGCAACAAACATAAATAAGTACAACCATAGGGCTGTTCGCATGGCTTCACCACCTTGAGAATGTAGTCTTATCTCTTCTTAAGATGTACGCCGCTCGTCCCATGGATATGACCTTTCCCTACAAATGACACAATTGCCAAGCTAGGAGGAGCTATGGATCCCTTTGTTTTAATTTTGTTAGCGGTTGTCGCTGTTTTTCTTGTGCTTCGTTTGAGAAATTCCTTTCGAAGAGGAGGCAAAACCATCGATAAGACGCAAGAATTCGAGCAGAAGCTAGCCCAATTGAGGAAAAAAAGAGATGAAGATTAAGGAGTCCCTGTAGTATGATAGGAAGGGACTTTTGCAAATTAGAGGAGGGTTTATATGGATCAGTGGATTTCATTTGCACAGGATCGTTGGTATTTGCTTGTAGGGGCTATTATCGTTCTTTTTATTGTGATTGGTATTGTTAAAACAGTCGTGAAATGGGTGTTAGTCCTTGTCATTGTAGGGGCGCTTATCGTTTATGGAGCCAACTATAAGGATAAAATAAAGGATATTGGGGCAAGCGTTGCTACCCAAGTGGGCGATGAAGTGAAGGATAAAGCGTTAAGTGCCTTGACGTCTGAGGCCAAAGAAGCGCAATTTAAAGCGAATCCAGATGGTTCTTTTCTCGTAACGACGAAGAGTTTGAAACTTGAGGGTAAAACAGGCTCGGAAGAAGTTCAGATCACATTTCTAGGAAAATCGTTCAAAATGAATGCAAATGCCGCTGTGAATGCCTTTATCGATCAAGCGAAGAAAAATGCAAAGTCTTAACTAGACAGGCCCCCCTTGGAAAGGACGGTGAGTACACATGACGGATACAGCTTTGTTTTCACCTTCTTCAATTAACTTCATCTCCATTGCCATTGTGCTTACCATTGCCGCATCGATGCTGCAAGGTTTTCTGCGCGGGGGTTCTGGTTCTGCAAGGCATTTCGTTGCGATGCTGGTTGAGGCTGGCATTGCGCTTCTATCCCTGTTAGCGGCGTGGAAGTGTGTAGGATGGATTTCTCCTGCGATTCAAACGTGGTTAAAAGGACTTGACTTACAAGTCCCCTCGGTCGAGATCTCTGCGCTCAAGCAAATGTATTATACCGTCATGACAAGTCTGCGTGATTTCCCGTTGCTTCGTTTCGGGGTCCTTTTTCTCATCGGCTACGTCGTAATCAAGCAAGTACTGAATCTTGTTGTTGATTATTTACTTGGGCGATGGCTAGCAGAGCGGTATGCCATGACGAAGCGGCGGAACTCGTTCCTGAGCTCTGTTTCAGGGGGGTTAATCGGTTCTTTCGCTGGGTTTGCCAGAGCGCTGATGCTCATTGCGATGTTGTTCATTTATGTGTCGTTATTCCCGCATTCCTTGGTTACTCCGTATATTGAGTCATCCACGATGTATCAAAAAGGGGCCAAAGAAGTCATCTCCCCGTTCACGGGTGATTTCATTGCAGAGAAAGCGCCAGTCTTTACACGGGCAGTGGAGCAGGAATTCTCGAATATTTTACAGCGAAAATATGAAGTGCTTGATGCCAAGATTCCGGGGAATATTGCGGATGCGGCCAAAGAGATTACGGTGAATGCGAAAACCGATGAGGAAAAGGCCAAATTGCTGTATTCCTGGGTAGGCACAAGAGTGAAATACGACTGGAATAAAGTCAAATTATATGAAGAACAGCGTATTTGGAAAGAACAGACGCCGGAAGATACATTTAATACTAAAGAAGGTGTATGCATCGATTACGCGCGATTATATGCGCAGATGGCTAGAGCGATCGGGCTGGATGTGAAGGTTGTCACAGGATTAGGCTACGATGGTCAGGGCGGCTACGGCCCCCATGCATGGAATGAAGTGTATCTCGAGGAGACGAATCGATGGGTGCCTTTGGATGCCACGTGGGTCGCAAGCGGTGCGAATTGGTTCAACCCGCCGAATTTTGACCAAACGCATGTGAGAGATGTGTAGCAGAACAATGAAAGCATGTAAGGAGAAGAAATGCGCAAACCGTTACAATCTTATCAAATGATTTATCTGGATGCAGGGGATACGTTAGTTACGATTCCTGCTGCCCAAACGATTTTGAAGCAGTATTTGCAATTGCGTGCCATTGATCGCGATGAGGCGCATATTCATGAACTTTTTACAGAAGCGTTCCGTCTATTTTATTATGTAGAAAAGAAAGAAGATTTCGTCGTGTGCAGCCCTGAGTCAGATCGCGCCTTCTGGGTTAATCTATACCAGTACGTTCTGCATAAGCTAGGTATGTACGCAGAATGGACGGAAGAGCAAATTTTCGAATGCTGCCACGAGCTTTATGAGATTTTTACGGCACCGCAATATTACGATCTTTTCGATGATGTCAAACCGTTCTTGGAAGAGCTGCGAAACCGCGGGTTCCGCATTGGCATTATAAGTAATTTTGCCCCAACCTTGAAAGCCATTCTCGCAGATAAAGGGATTTTGCATTATTTTGACCCTGTGCTCGTATCCACCGAAGTTGGGTTGGAGAAGCCGGATCCTGCTATGTTCCAATTGGCTTTGGAGATGGCTGGTTTGAAGGCTGAGGACGTGCTGTACGTAGGCGACCATGAGACGAATGATATTTGGTCCCCGAATCAAGTAGGAATCGATGCGGTTCGCATCATCCGGTATCCGTATCATACAGGAGACGGGATTCGCTCCCTGCTCGAGCTGGTTCAAGAGCCCCATGCCTTGCAACCTTAGTTAGAAAGGATGGGAACAAGCATGAAATCATCCATTATGGATGATCCGAAGAAAAAAGAAATTACTAAAAAACGGCACTTTTCGTTTCGGATCAATATATTTTTCTTTATCACGTTTCTTTTGTTTTCCGTGCTCATCGTCCGATTAGCTATTCTTCAATTCGTTCAAGCCAAGGATTTGAAAGCGGCAGAGAACACGAACACGAATCAAACGAACAAAATCGCTCCGATTCGCGGCAATATCTACGATTCCACGAAGTCCCCATTAGCGTACACGATTCCAGTACAGTCATTATTTTTCCGTATTGAACCTGGTCAAAATAAGGATGAAACCATTGCATTGGCTAAACGAATTAGGAAAGTATTCGAGGAATTCGCTAAGCCGAATACAGTCAGCCCTACCTCGGAGGAGATTGTCCTTGCCATGGATTTGGGCTATGACATCAATAAGAATCCAGTCAAAGAACCGAGCTATTTTTCAGTGCCGCGCCGTATCAAAGCGGATTTATCTAATGAGGAAATTGCCTATTTGCTTGAGCACCGAGATGAATTCAAAGGGCTGGAAGTAACAGAAGAAAGTATCCGCACTTACGAAATGGATGATGACAAAAAGACGACGATTGCCACGCAATTGATCGGTTATACGAACGCATTTTCAACACAGACAGCGAAGAAAATTTATGAAGATAATCCCGAGAGCAAAGAATATTTGAGCAACGAAAATGTTGGCTTTGACGGTATAGAACGCATGTATCAAGATGAGTTGCGCGGCAAAAATGGCTATAAGATATATCCGGTGAACGCTGCAATGAAAATTATCGGCAGAGCCGAAGTGACAGCGCCGATCAAGGGGAATAACTTATATCTGTCGATCAATAAGGATATTCAGAAGACGACGGAGAAAATGCTTCAGGACCATATTGCCTATCTACGAACGCCTGCCTTTGCGAATGATCAATATTTGAAATGGGGAACGAAGGCTTCCTCTGGCTTCGCGGTTGCGATGGAAGTAGATACAGGCCGTGTCGTCACTATGGCTAATTACCCAGATTATGATGCGAACGTCTGGACGGGCGGTATTTCTCCATCGATTTATAAGGAGATCGGCACCTATATCACGAACGGTACGATTATGACGGCGAAAGCAAAATATCCAGATGAGAAAGAGAATGCAAAGCATCCTTCCTCGATTGTGTTCATGGGATCTACGATTAAGCCGTTATCGGTCTTGATAGGATTGAAGGAAAAGCTCTTTACTGCGAGTACGCCGTATTATGATTCAGGCACATTCACCTTCGGTAAGGATAATAACAGCGCGATTTCGAACTCGGATAAAACGGCATATGGCACGTTATACGCTTCGACCGCGATCGAACATTCCTCGAATACGTATATGTCGGCGATGGTGGGTATCCCATTCTGGAACAAATATGGAAGAGAGAACGCGAATGTGACAGCCAAATGGGCCGAGTATCTGGCCAAATTTGGGATGGGTGTGAAGACGGGAAGCGGACTGCCTGGTGAATACGCAGGTTCCAATGACTTTATCACGAATGCGAAGAAAGACAGTTACCAATCTGCGATGGTTTACGCATCCTGGGGACAGAATGAGAAAACGACTGTTCTTCAGCTTGCGCAATATACCGCAACGCTTGCTAGTCGCGGGAAACGTATGAAACCGCTCTTCGTGGATGAGATTAGGGATTATAAAGGCGAATTAGTGAAGAAGATTGAACCTGAAGTGCTGGACGATGTATCGAATGAATTCGCGCAGGCGGATTGGAATACCATCATCCATGGGATGAAAAGTGGTGCTCAAGGTATTGAAGAATTGCCATTCAATGTGGCGCGGAAGACGGGAACATCCACGCAGGCTGTGGCAGGCGGATCGGTTGAGAATGCCGTTCTCATTGCTTTCGCTCCTGTAGAAAATCCAAAACTGGCGGTCGCAGTCGTTGTTCCGGAAGGTGGTTTCGGTCGTTATGGGGCCTCCCCGATCGCAGCGAAAATCTTCGAGGCATATGACGCGGCGAACGATGGGATTCTGACGAAGCTTGGCGGCGGGAAGAAGCCGTGGTAATTGAGGGGAGCTTGCTGAGGCAAGCTCTTTTTTCGTGCACCAATGCCGAGTGACAGGCATAAGCTATACAAAAGCAATAGCTTTCATTTACGCCAAAAGTTGCCCTAGGTAAACTTTTGTGCACGAAGGAAAGGTGGTCGAAGCAAATGAAAAAAAGCCGGTTATCTGCATCACTAAAGCGACTCATCATTTCCATTATTTTTCTATAAATGCGATTATCGCCGTAGGCTCATTGTATTTCCAGAAAGACGGCCTGTTATGGTATACTAATATATCGGTTGTCGAAGAGAAAGAATGTTGAGCGTACGGAGGAGTGAGTCTCACCATGTGTGGTATTGCAGGGATTATGTATTTTGAAGATAGAGAGCCGACTGAGGCGAGTTTGCAGCAGATGACAGATGTGATTGTGCATCGCGGACCGAATGATGTGGGATTCTGGACAGAAAATCGCATTGGTTTGGGATTTAGACGTCTCTCGATTATTGATATTAAAGAGGGCCATCAGCCATTAACGAATGAAGATGAAACCGTATGGATCATTTTCAACGGTGAAATTTATAACTACAAAGAATTGCGCACGATGCTGCAGGCTCGCGGGCACGTATTCCGTACACAGAGCGACACGGAGGTTATCGTACATCTCTATGAAGAGTATGGCGAGGACTGTGTGAAGCATATGCGCGGGATGTTCGGTTTCGTCATTTGGGATCGGAAGAAGAAGCAGCTGTTCGGAGCGAGAGATCACTTTGGGATTAAACCGTTTTATTATCATGTGAATGATCGTCAATTCCTGTTCGGCTCGGAAATCAAGAGCTTGCTTGCCGCTGACGGCATGAATCGGTTAATCCACACGGACAGCTTGCTGAATTATTTGACGTTTCAGTATGTGCCAGAGCCGAATACGATGTTCCACGGCATTCATAAGCTGCCGCCCGCCCATTCGGTCACTATTACGTTTGATGGGGAAATGAAGATACATAAGTATTGGGACCCCATGTTTGAACCAGAAGAGAAACCGTTCGATTATTATGTGGAGGGGATTCGTGAAAAATTAAGCGAATCCGTCAAGCTGCACATGGTCAGCGACGTGGACCGGGGCTGCTTCCTGTCGAGCGGTATCGACTCGACCGCAATTGCGACACACATGCGGAACATCGAACCGATCCGCACGTTCTCGGTTGGCTTCGAGGGCGCCAACAACGAGACGCCGATCGCTGCGCAAACCGCTGCGGCGCTCGGCACGCAGCACTACGACAAAATCATCACGCAGGATGATTTCTTTGCGACGATGCCGAAGGCGATCTGGCACCAGGACGAGCCTGTCGCCGATCCTTCGGCCATTGCCCTCTACCACGTGGCGCAGCTAGCGCGCGAGCACGTGACAGTGGTGCTGTCCGGCGAAGGCGCGGACGAGCTGTTCGGCGGCTATCGCATCTACCGCGAGCCGCATTCCTTGCGGCATCTGGACCAGCTGCCGTCAGCCTTGAAGCGCATGCTGCATCGCTTCGCAAGCGTACTGCCGAGCGGTGTGAAGGGCCGCAACTATGTGTTGCGGGGGACGACACCGCTGGAAGAGCGCTTCCTCGGAAACGCGAAAATCTTCTCCGAGGATATGAAGGCCGAGGTGCTTCGCCTCGATAGCGAGATGCTGCGCAACTACAAGAATCCCGTGCAAATTGCCGGCGATTACTATGGGAAAACGAAACATCTCGACCCTGTCAGCCGGATGCAGTATATTGACATGAACTTGTGGATGCCCGGCGACATTCTGATGAAGGCAGACAAAATGACGATGGCACACTCGCTAGAGCTGCGTGTTCCTTTCTTGGATAAGGAGCTGTTCGAAGTCGCTCGCCGTATTCCAGCGAAGTATCGCATCGCGAACGGTACGACCAAATATATTTTCCGTAAAGCGATGGAAGGCATCATTCCAGACCCGATCCTAAACCGTCCGAAGTTGGGCTTCCCTGTGCCGCTGCGCGATTGGATGAAAGGCGCTATGGGGGACATGGTGATGGAGCAAATCAAGTCGAGCGGAATCGAAGATTACATTGATATTCCTGTGGTGGAACGGATGCTGTACAAGCATCGGAATGGTCAAGGGGACTATGCAAGACGATTGTGGACCCTTTATATTTTTGCACTCTGGCACAAAACATTTATGGAAGAATTGCCGAAGAAGGTACTAACAGCGTACTAAAGGGGAGTAGATGATTTTGCAAAAGTATAAGCTCATTGCTCTCGATATGGATGGCACGTTGTTAAGTGACGATAAGACAATTTCAGAAGAGAATAAAGCCGCGATACGTGAAGCTTCTGCACAGGGAAAAATAGTGATCATGTCGACCGGGCGCGGAGCGATCAGCGCAATGCCTTACATCCACGAGTTGGGACTGACAACGCCCCTTGTGGTGGTTAACGGAAGCGAAGTATGGTCCTCGCCGGACGTCTTATTGCGTAGGACACTCGTCCCCACGGAAACGATCCTTGCCTTGCACAAGTTAGCCCTCGAGCAAGACTGCTGGTGGTGGGCCTACTCGACCAATGGCGTGTTCAATCGCGAAAGCGAGGGATTGGATATCGCCGCGGAAGAATGGTTGAAGTTCGGTTTTTACACGGAAAATGAGGTGAAGCTTGGGCGGATTCGTGAGGTGGTGACGAGCTGGGGAACGCTTGAAATCACCAACTCACATCCTTGCAATTTGGAGATGAACCCGCTCGGCATTAGTAAGGCAAGCGGTGTGACAGCTGTATGCGAGCTGTTGGGGATTCCCATGTCAGAAGTTATTGCGATGGGGGACAGTGAGAATGACATCGCGATGATTCGCGAAGCAGGTCTTGGTGTCGCGATGGGGAATGCGCAAGACGAAGTGAAACGAATCGCTGATCTTACGACCGTCACGAATAATGAGCATGCGGTGGCTCACATCATCCGAGCTTATATGCTGAACTAAGCGGGGCTTGAGATCATCCGCAAGCGCGAATGGAGGAAGTAACAGACTATGATTACCTTTGGTTGGATTGTCGTTATTCTTTTATTTGTTATTGGTATGGTTGGCGCAGTTTACCCAATATTGCCGGGCGTACTCGCGATTTACGGCGCTTTCTTCCTCTATGGCTGGCTCATAAGTTGGGAGCCGTTCGGCTTCTGGTTCTGGCTTATCCAAACCCTCATCGTGATCATCATTATGGTGGCGGATTACGCAGTAAGCGCAATGGGGGTCAAGAAGTTCGGAGGCTCAAAAGCGGCGATCATCGGCAGCACGGTTGGTCTGATCATCGGTCCGTTTGTGATTCCGGCATTCGGGATCATTCTAGGACCGTTCATCGGTGCTGTCATTGGTGAAATTATCGTCGGGACGTCGTGGAAAAAAGCGCTAAGCGCAGGCGTTGGCTCGGTTCTTGGATTTTTTGCGAGCAGCGTTGTGAAAATAGCCCTGCAACTTGTTATGATTATCGTATTCTTCATCTGGGTCTTTTAACGTAATAAAATTGTAAGAGAGAGAAGGAACGGACTTGACGAAGGTAACCAAAGATTCTCTTGTAAAAGGGACGCTCATTCTCACCGTGGCCGCGCTTGTAGCGCGGTTTCTCGGCGTTTTCCAGCGGATTCCGCTGGTTCATTTGCTGCATGAGGAAGGCATGGCGAGTTATGTCATTGCTTTCAATCTGTATTCGATTCTGCTGGTTGTTGCAACCGCGGGTATTCCTAGTGCCCTAAGTAAAATGGTCGCGGAGAAACGCGCCATCGGACGACCTCACGAAGCGGAACGCATCTATAAGGCAGCGATCTTGTTCGCTGTGATTGCAGGAGCGGTGATGACCGTGTTGCTCTATGTGTTCGCTCCTATCTATGCAGAGAGCATTTCCAAAGGGGGGCACGATGCGACATTAGCTACGCGGGCGATTGCCCCAGCGATGTTGTTTTTCCCGCTGATCGCGATCATGCGGGGGTATTTCCAAGGCAGACAACATATGATGCCTAACGGCATTTCGCAAGTCGTAGAGCAAGTTTTCAGATTAATTACTTCTATTGCGCTGGCCTTTTTCTTACTTGATATTTCGTTAGGCTGGGGTGTGGCAGGGGCTTCGTTCGGTGGTGTCATTGGCGGAGCTGCGGCACTCGCGGTCATGCTGTATTATGCGGTTAAGCTGAAAAGGCAAGATGCGCAGCTGCTAAAATCTGCCGTATCGCAGGTGGCTTCTGAGCAAATGAGTGCCTCCAGATCGGAAGATGGTCCCGTGGAACTCCTGCGTTATCGGGATATTTACCGCAGCTTGTTCAAGCTTTCAATTCCCATCGTTGTCTTCTCCGTGACCGTAACCCTTGTGTATCTGATCGATACGTCGATGATCATCCCATTGCTTCAAGATGCTGTCGGTACAAGCGAAGCGTCACGATTAGTCGGTATTCTCGGTGGACGTGCGCAATCGCTGGCTGGCATTCCAATCATTTTGGCTATAGCACTCAGCCAGTCTGTTGTACCGATCATCTCTGCGGCGTATTCCCGCAAGGATTTGAAGCAAGTGGGGCAGCAGACGACACGTGTGCTTCAGCTTGCTATCCTGTCGGGTCTGCCTGCGGTATTGGTCATTAGTATTGCAGCGAGACCGCTCGATTGGTTCCTGTTCGGTTATGAGGATTCCGCCTATGGCATTGCGCATGGACCCGCCATCATCTCTTTGCTAACCGCAGGCGCGATGTTCCAGATCATCATGCAGACGTCTGGCGCCGTGCTGATGGGTATGGGGAGGATGAAGCCGTTAATGATCCATGTCGCGGTTGGGATTGCCGTGAAGCTGGTCGGCAGCTTCGTACTAGGTCAATGGGTCGGAATTTACGGAATTGTCGTCTCGACGGGACTCTGCTTCATCGTCATGTCATGGCTCAATATTCGAACACTTCGCAAGGAAGTATCGTTTACGATTCTTGGACGTCGATTGGGCGGGCTGCTCCTGACGATTCTCGTCATTGCGGCTCTTGGTTTCGGCGCAGAATGGCTAACGCATTCCTATGTGCTGCCAACACCATGGTTCCGATTGAATCAAGGAATCCAGGCCGTACTCATTTGTGGATTTACCGCGGCGCTTTACCCAGTCATGCTGATGCTGACACGTGTAGTGACGAAAGAAGATGTATCGAGCTTCCCGTCACCGGTTCAGAAGCTGATCGGCAAAGCAAGCCGCTTGATGAAACGGTCCTAATGGGGTTGTACTTGGCTAAGGAATGAACTTCTTGATCGCCTGTGCGCTAACGACAGCAAGTTCAATTTTGCTAAGCCCAAGGCACATATCTTGGGATAAATCGTACTCATGCGGCACTGTAATGGATTGCAAATGCGCTAGCGGTTCCTTGGTATTGCTGAACCATTCGCCGTGTTCTACCGGGTCCAGCGGTTTGTCAGGCCAAGCCGCTTGCAGCGTAGGACTATAGATCGGTGTCGCACCTACTTTCAGACTGTAACCATCAAGCCTCTCCTGATACTTGCGATCAGGAGGGGTTTTTCGTATTGGCGCGAACAGATGAGGCCAATAATCAGCGCGTGACCCCGTATGCGGAGTCGTGGAGGCAAAGGCGACTGCGCCCTGCAGCACGCCAGGAGCTCCGAACAGAATCGCATACAGGCTCTTGCCGAAGGCGATGCGCTCGGACAAATTCGTGAAGCGCTCAAGAATAAGGCCCATGACGCGAGGTTGAGGCGGTGGGGCATCGAAGGCTGCGGATCGACACGGGAATCCGACTTGATTAAGCTGCAGCCAAGCTTGTGTTTTGAAAAGCGGTGTATCAAGAACGCTTTGTTGATACGTTGGATTCTGGACAACGCGATCCTCGATGTAATTCTGTTCGTTGATGATGAGTCCGATCGTCAGCATCGCCGCGTCATGGAAATGCCAGAAATCCTGCCAAATCGGCCCCATCCAAGCAGAAATGTGCAAATGCGGGAGGAGATGGAATAAGCTTTGATTCCGCCGCCTGCTTTCGGCATATAAGAGTAATTGCGGGTAAGCATCCTGGAAAATCAACGCGTTCGCGCGCTCCAGGAAAGCAAAAACATGGCTGACCAGCTCGGTATTGATCAAGTGCGGGAGGAGCTCCCCGCGCAGATCGGTCATGCACCAGCCGCCATTGCGAGATACGAGATGCGCAAGCAGCGCCCAATGGAGCTCGGGATGAGCGCGATAACACGCCCAATAGGCTTGAGTTCGCGTCACATTATTGCGATTATGCAAGCGCGTCTGCGCTTCAATTCGTTGGAGAAGCTGCTGCTCCGCAGCTGTAGGTAGTGGAGGGTGCACGCCTCCGTGTTGCAGAGCTAACTGCTGATGGAGGCTTTTCTCTATCCTTGCTGCTGCCACGGAGGAGATCGCAATTTGCATCGGTGGGCCAGACGCCTGCTCGGAGGCGTGGGTAAACATTTTGGCAGCCTGCTGTTTAAAGAGTTGAACGACAGCCCCAGGAATGCCTCTCATTTTGCTATAAAATCCCTTCTCACGCTCATTCGACGGTGGTAGCATCTCGCTCATCCTAACCTCCTTGCTAGACATGTACTGTTTAAGTGATTTCCCAACTTCTGTTGCCTCAATGTTCCTCGGCCAAGCTCCAACCCCACATTTTATACGCCTTCTGTTTACTATAGTGATGAAAATCATCATCTCAGAAGCCGAACACGTCCTCAGAATCTCTGTAACGATGAAAAATTACTTTCCAGCGAGTAAAAACCACCAAAGTGCTGCCAATCTGCACCCATAGTGATGTAAAACATCACTCCAGAGTCCGTATTCAGCTTTCGAACCTCTGAAATGATGAAAAACCTCATTACAGCAAGCTGGTAACTTCTACCTAGAGGCATCCTCTTCTATTATTTGCAAGTTTAGCTGCAGGTATGTTGACTTGTAGAAATGGGGAGAAGTCACGCGACGAATATCCAATTTAAGGAAATACCTTGTGCATACCATATTCTAATAAAAGAATGGTTGGTGGGGTGATTCACATCCGAGCACGAGCGTCTCTTGACCTGACAAGTTGTAAGCCAGAAAAGAAGAAGAAAAGGAAATCTACGAAGGCGGAATATGTATCGAAAACGTGTTTCTTTTACGCCATTTCAGATGGAGACAAGCGTTGCTATACGGAAGCGGATCGCACCAAAGGATATGGCGTTCAGTCGATCCCAGATCCGGAGACCGTTACGTTCACTCAAGTTTTCATTAATGGCGTGCTTCAACCTAGTACGCTTTATCGTATAAACAAGGGAGAAATTATCATCATTTCTAAGGATGTTCCAGATAAAGGTGTCCCCATTATCGTACAAAGCATTCGTATTTATAAGCGGCGATTAGGAAGGGGGTGAACTAGATGGCAGCTTCGCTCATTAAATTGTATGTATCAGCTTCGGCTTCCGCTCCGACAGCATCAGGAGGTACAGTAACCACAACGGTTGATCCGAACGTTACAAGATTCGATGCTGTGCTTACAGGAGGTATGATTACAACGGATACGACCATTCCGGCAGCAAGCTTCTCGGATGATAACGGAGACCCGGTTGTTGCTCTCCCTGCACCGCCGACAAGCGGTTATTATAATGTATATGTCAACGGTGTCCTGCAAGAAGGAGGTCTCTCCACATTAACAACAGCTTCTTTAGTGTTAGATACGACTTTGGCCGTCGCTGGCACGCCAGTCGTGTTGGAAGTAGCGGATTTCTCAACAACGAGCTCCACGATTACCGTAGAACCAACCATTTCAGCACCGACGATTACGATTACAGTATAAAAAAGAAAAACATCTTGCAGGCTGATGCCCGTAAGATGTTTTTTGTTTAATGATGAGGTTCATCCGTCGGATCCTCTGGTGTCAGAATGGCGCCTAACTTCGAGAGGCGCCTCGAGCGAAGCAGTGCTTCGCGGAGTAAAGTTATTGAACAAACAAACGGAGGCCCTACCTCCTTGACGACACCTTCATGAAGTCGATAAGGAAGGAGGAGGCCTCCTGTTCATTCAAACGTTATACAGGCTTGCAATATACACGTACCTCATACAGGGATGGGGGACTTTCTCCGTTCATCTCGAGGAAGGTAACCCGCAATTTGGACATAAACACCGATGCGTCGAGCACGTGTCGCCTCTGCCGAGCAATATTATCGGTTACGGTAACCAGCTCCCGCCATCCACCATCCGACCACATGCTGATTAAATAACGTTTCGGACAATCGGGAGAGCGGGATAGGGCCGGATCGAATCGGTAATCCCGCAGCAATTGACCACCGAAGGTGAGCTGGATGGTTCGCACCAATCGTTGATCCGTCCATTCCAGCTCGAGCCAGGCGGGGAGCGGCTCTTCGGATGCGGCGCGCCAGATGTTTGTATGACGATATGGCCTTGTCGTTCCTGACAACACGTTGGATGGCGCATAGCAATCCTGCGCTGGGTCCACGATAATGGCCATAGATTTGCCGTCACCTAGACGGCGCATGCTGCCATTCCCCATGTCATAAGCAGCCGGCATTCCGTACGCAACCTCGTTCGTACTGTGCCACGCGAGCTGGGAATTCGCCCCCAAGTCAAGTCGCAGGTAACGACTCTGCAAATTCTCCGACAGTTCACCCCTTATAGGCATATCCACCCATAGGGGGGAGGGTCCTGGTGGCACTACTGTGCAATAGCTGGCCAATTGAGCTCCAGGATCCACTCTATAATCCCAGATATGGTCAACCTGCCATAGAGTTGCTTCCAGTTTTTGCGGTTGCTCCGACAGATTGCTGATTAAGCAACGAACGGTATCAATCCTCCCGGATCCTGTTCCTATCCATTGCGCATGCTTGGCGACAAGCCGATTGCTTTCTTGAGGTAGAGGCTCATGCGAGCTTCCTTCGAAGAACTCCTGACTGCTTGCTATTACTGTTGCTTCCTTGGCTAGATCACACAAGTCCGTATGCCCCAAACCTAGAAGAAAGCAGTCGTCCAGCAGCAATCGCTGTTGCACTGCTGCTACGGCTTCCTTGTTCATGACGAACGCATGCATATTCCCTAGCGTTGCCGTTACGGAATATGCTGCCGCCGTTCCTGCAGCTTGTCCAAGCAACGCGGTAGTTCCTTGGACGCGCAAGCTTCCGAGCACGACATGCGTAACGCTGATGTTGCGTCCCGCAAGCATTAGATTAGAGATGTCGCGCGCCACCAGACTGCGCAGCGGTATGCGATACGGGCCGACATAGCTTCGGTGCATGGAAGCTGACTCATGTCCGTCCTTGGCCCCCAATTCGCTGAACGCGGCAAGTAAGCCGCCTGCGCTATGAAGGTCAATAAACCAGCCTCCATATGCAATCTCGTCCTCGCACAAAGCGTCGGCTTGTGTGTCTTTCTCCGTCATCATATACAGCCCTTCGATTCGGCGGCTCTCGCGCTTACCAGGTACTTGCCCGATCCAGTCTATTGCAAAGTGCGAGGCCTGGGCTTGTAATTGAGGATCCTTATTCTTGATATAATCCCAAATGCCGAGGACGTGTCGCGTTAGTTCATGGCGTAGTTTCTCGTTATCATAGATCGTATGCCACGGAACACCGAGCTCGATCCACCAGTAGCCGTTCTCGGGCGAGTTCGGGATTCGCCCCCCCTGATAGAACACGCTGGGATCATCGTACGAGTAAGCCCACTCCGGCGCTTGGAACGGGATCGGTCGCCCTATATCACGGGCTCGAAAATGAATAGAGCTCCCCATGACATCGGTACTCGGCTCATTGGGAGCGTGGTCCTCTCCGAATTCGCTGCGACCTTCGGTTCCCATGCGCCAGCTGCAGCCCGCCATGGCCGCGATAACCCCGTCGCCGGTGCAGTCGATGAAGACTGTGCCCGTAATCTTGAGCTCGGTCTCGGCGTTCGCGACGCTAGCCCGAATGCCCGTCAAGTTTCCGTCACGAACCTCCACGTCTGTCACGGAGGTATTTAAATGAAAAGTAAGGCCTTCCGTCGACACGACCTTGTTATACAGGATCAAATCCCAAATAGAGTTGGCCAAACCGTTATCATGATTGTTCTCATGATTCTTCGCCCGTTCCTCCTGTAGCAGCTCGCTGAGGATACCGGTCTCCCTTGCATAAGCATGGAAGTTGGCGGCCCCTTGCGGAGGCACTCGAATCTCAGAGGAGCTGTTGCCCCCGAATACGGGGCGGTCCTGAATCAGGCAGGTGGCGGCGCCGCTGCGAGCAGAAGCGACCGCGGCGCATACGCCGGCGAGGCCTCCTCCGCAAACGACCACGTCATATTTTTCATGGATTGTCTTCATATCTATCCCCCTGTTGTACACTTCCAACTTGTCCTGGACAGGTTATTGCTTCACCAATCGAATCGCGTCGGCTACGACATACGTGTTGTTGCCGGTATCCTTCATCTCGATATAACCGGAGGTTCCGATGTTGAAGGGATGCGACCCTAATAGGATCCACGACCCGCCAGCACTCTGTTCATTTACGGTATAGCCTGTATTGACACTGTTGCCGTCATACACCGTATACGAGGCATTGGTGATTCGATCCGTATAGCCGTCCGGCAGCCAGTAGTAAATCTGGTATGTGCCTGCTTCTGTAATCGTAGGTGTCCAGCGAACGGCTGCGGCCCCGGTTCCGACTGTCTTGATCAAATAGTTCGAGCCGTAGTAGTTTGGCATATTCGTTGATGCGCTCCAGCTCCCTGTAATGGTAGCGTTCGTATTATCCAACGTGATGGCGGTGTCGGCATTGACTAACTTAATCGCGCCTGCTGTCACATAAGCGTTGTTCCCGCTGTCGGACAGTTCAATATAGCCCGGGGCCGAAGTCGTAAAGTTGCCCTTTCCAAGATATTTCCATTGGCCTCCGGTTAATTGCTCATTCACCGTCACGTTCTGTACGCCGGCTGTATCGTAAATTTTGAAGGATGCGTTGGATGCGCGGTCTGTGTAGCCGTCGGGCAGCCAGTAATAGACGTTGTAATTACCAGGCTGCTTCACGCCAACCTTCCACTTGACCGTTGAGGCGCCCGTTCCTGTCGAAGCGATCAAATATTGGCCTTGGAAGGCGCCTGTCGCATAAGACGAAATGGGCCATTTGCCTGTCGTATCGGCGGATTGCTCGTCAACCACCTGAACTTCATGCGAGCCGTCGAAGGCGGCAACTTCGGAGTAAGCGCCTGCTACTCCGTCGCGGTTGTACGACCGGATCCGATACCAGACAGCGCCTGTCGAGCTGGTATCGAGATAAGAACCGCTATAATCGGTGACACACTGATTGCAGACGACCGTCCAAGGGCCGGTCGCTCCGGCTGTCGCCCGCTCAACTGAATAGTTGTCCGCTCCGGCTGTCCCTCTCCATTGGAGTGAAACGCCGCTTGCATCTTTGGTAATTGAAGTAAGCAAGGCCGCGCCTGTCGTGCCTGCCGCGGGTGTGGAGACGACCTTCATGAAGTAGCTGTGATTCCGCAGTTGCTGGGACCGGGTGCGAAGGTCTGTCGTCTCACCGGGATAGTTGAGGGAATAGCCGTCGTCATTCTTAAGGAAGCCGGACTGATCGCCATGTCCGAACATCGACCAATACATATCGCCTCCGACATTCGTATTGGTCTCGATCTGCGAGATAAAGCCTGTCAAATCGCCTGTCCCCTTGGAATTCGACCAATCGTACTCCCCTGCGACGAACACTTTATTGCCGCTTACGGCTAGGGCGGCTTGGCTGGAGATGGCGCTTGCCGTCATCATCATCAGTGTGCCGTTGAAGTGGGAGGAGTAGATGTCGACGCTGGATAAGGATAAGGCATTCGTATCGACACCGTAATGACCGTCCATGACCAGGTGATTGGCGTCGACGCTCTTGATGTAGTCCGCGACCGTCTGCGTCCAGCTGACCGGGGAGGAGAGTTCGTTGCCCGTCTCCCACGCGAGAATGGTCGGGTCGTTCTTGTAAGCGACGCCAGTGTACGAGTTGACGCGATTCAGAAGAGCGCTGATATAGCCCTTGAAGTCGTTTATTACCGTCGCGTCGGTATAGAAGGTGGATTCCGCCTTGCCGCGCCAGTCGGTAAACGTCTTTTTGCCACCATGATAATACGTGTAATTGTCCGTAAGCGGGATGATCAGGCGAATGCCTGCGTCGCCTGCAGCCTTGATGGCGAAGTCTACTTTCTTGAAGGCTTCTTCGTTATAGGTGCCGAGTGAGGGCATAATGCAGAGCGAGCATCCGACCGACACGCCCAGCGTGTGGGCACGTACAACGCTCGCCCCCATTTCCTTGGCAGTTTGGAGCGCGTCGATCACTCGGAATTTCGTCGGGTAGGTGGCGGCAGTATCACCTTTCACCTTGTACAAGCCAAGCCAATACAGATTAGCCCCTGAGAAACGGTACGTCGTGCCGTCCAACTTAAGCTGATTGCCGGTGCGGGTGACGAAAGAGCTGAACCCGGCCTGAGCAGGTTGAGGTTGAAACGTTATTGCCGTAAGCGCTACCATAACACCAAGAGCAAGGATGACCAAGCGATATCTGATTCTTCTTGCCACATGAAACATAAAGCTCACCCCTCCGTATGGTATAAAATGGAGGAGGGGGCATTGTATTCATCCCCCTCCCAGCGATCCAATCCAATCTTACTTGATCATGCCTTGTTCCTTGAATGATTTGGTTGCCTCATCGAGATACTTCGGAAGTTGATAAGTGGTGTTTAAGGTCTTGATGAAATCATCGTACTGATCCAGGGGGCGCTTGCCAAACAAGAATTTGATCATCTCTTCATTCTCGAAGCGATCCTTATCCGACTTGTTCAAGCCCTCCGGAATTTTAGGGAAGTTGTTGTACACCTTCAGGTAAGGCTGCTTCACGGCAAAATCGATGTATTCCTTCTGCTTCGGGAACTTGGTGTACAGGTATGGAATTTCATCACGGCCCGTCAGCTGCAGCTGGTACGTTGTCCCCAGCTCGGACATTGCTGGCAGTGGCTTGATGGTCGAGCCTTCCTTCGTATAATGCGTCCCCTCCAGGCCAAACATGACGACATTCTGTCCTTCGCCTGCTCCAGTGATGAAATCGAGGTACGCGAGTGCTTTGTCCAGCTTCTCCGGCGATTTCTCGAGCGATTTCGGCAGTGCGACGCGCCAATCCGCGGAGCTGTCGTCGAACGCGCCCATAAATTTGCCGCCAGGTCCAACCGGAGGATCAATGCTGACAAACTTCGCATTCGGGTTCGTCTCGGTAATAAGCTTGATATGCTCATCCTTGAACATATCGGACCAGTTTGCATAGATAACGCCGACTTGCCCCTTCTGAGCTTTCGTAGGGGCGGCCGTCCCTTTGTTCGTGAGCAAATCAGGGTCGATTGCGCCCGAAGTGAACAGCTGACCGATGAATTGAACGGCTTGCTTTGTCTCCGGCTGTGCTGTCGTATAGATCGCTTTATTGTCCTTAACGGTCAGGTTGCCGGTAATGAGCGGCGCGTTGAAATAGCCGTAGCTTGTGCCGAATGCGCCGAAGATTGGAGCGAAGGCGTCAAGTCCGTATCCGGTTAGACCATACGTATCTTGTTTGCCGTTCCCATCCGGGTCCTTGTCATGGAACGCTTTAATGACAGTCGCAAGCTCATCAACCGTCTTCGGAACAGGGAGTCCCAATTTATCAAGCCAGTCTTGACGAATCATTAGGGAACGATAGGGAACGGAAGCTCGCTTCGGTAAAGCCATCAGCTTGCCGTCGACCTTCCCTTTCCCAAGATCCGCTTCCGTGTAAGCTTTTTTCAAATTTGGCATTTTGTCCAGGTACTTGGTCAGGTCGAGAATAACGCCTTGCTTGGTGAATTGTTGCATCTGGTCGTTCGTAACGGTGAATAGGTCCGGGGCGCTCGAAGACGCAACGCGAATGTTGATCTGATTGGCATAGTCGTTGTTGCTGCCGGCAGGAACTGTATTGAAGTCGAAATCGATGCCTAGCTTTTTGCCGATCTCCCCTTGCAACTTCTTATCGACTTCACTCAGACCGGGACCGCTGACCAGCACGCTCAGCTTGACGGGCTCGCTCGACTTGGCAGTGGCGCTTGGACTCGCCGCTCCTGCATTCTTCTCCGAGGTGTTGCTTCCTCCGCATGCGCTAAGCGCAAGAGATAAGCAGGCGGTCGTACAGATGGATAATAGTTTCCAGTTTCGTTTCATTGGACATCTCCCTTTCGGTTTTATTATATATGGAACGCTACCCTTTCACCGCACCCACCAGCATGCCCTTTGTGAAATATTTCTGGATAAAAGGGTAAGTCGCTACAACCGGCAATGCGGACAAGATAACACCAGCCATCTGGAGTGTAGTGGTCGGAACGGTTTTCTCCGAGTTGATTTCCGACGACATCGAGGCCGTAAGGATTCCCCGCAACACAACCTGCAGTGGAAGCTTGTCCGTATCCGTAATGTACATTACGGCATTAAAAAATTCGTTCCAATGCATCACGCCATAGAAGGTGGCTATCGTCGCCACAACAGGCAGCGACATCGGAAGGATAATGCGAACGAGTACCCGACTCTCGGATGCCCCGTCGATTCGCGCCGCTTCAATGAGCGATTCCGGTATGTTCTCGAAGAACGTCTTCGTAATGAGAAGCGAGAACGTTCCGACGGCGGTCGGGATAATCATCGACCACACGGAATTAAGTAAGCCCGTGGCCTTAACGATTAGGTAGGTAGGGATAATTCCGCCGCTAAACATCATAGTAAACATCACGATGAACAGAAGGGCAGATCTTCCGGGCAACGTCTTTTTGCTTAGCGGATAAGCCATCAGAACGGTTAGAATGACGTTTAGGAGTGTTCCGATTATCGTGACGAAGAAGGAGACGCCATATGCACGTGGGATGGTTGAATCCTTTAGGAACATGCCATAGGCTTCCCAGGTGATCTGAGTCGGGATGATGCGGAAGCCCCCATTTTTCATCACTTCGCTATAGGGCGTTAACGATACGGACAGCACATACAGTAGCGGGAACACGACCAAAGCAGCGAGCAAAAGCAGGGCAACATATACGGTACCTTCGTACCAGCGCTCTTTCGAATTCATTACCATATACTTTCCCCCCACCGCTTAGCTATGGCATTTGCAGTGACCACGAGGGTTAGTGCAATGATCGATTTGTACAGACCGACGGCCGCGCCAAGACTGAAGTTGAATTGTTCAAGGCCTGTTCGGAAAACCCAGGTGTCGATAATATCGGCTTTCTCATATACCTGGATGTTGTACATCACGTAAATCTGCTCGAATCCGGCATCGAGTATGGTTCCCATCCTTAGGATGAGCATCAACACGATGACATTGCGAATCCCAGGAAGCGTGATATGCCAGATCATGCGGAGTCTGCCAGCTCCGTCGACACGCGCCGCTTCATATAGAGTAGGGTCGATGCCGGCGATGGCGGCCAGGTATACAATCGCGCCCCAGCCCATGTTCTGCCACAAGTCCGAGCCAACGAGCAGAGAACGAATCCACTCGTTAGACGTCAGGAACGGGAAGGAGTGGAGGCCCCAATCCTTCAGCATGGTATTGATCAGTCCGTCTGCTTCCGAGAACAAGGCAAGCGAGATGCCGAGAATGATCACCCACGATATAAAGTGCGGCATGTACAGGATGGACTGTACAATATTGCGGAACGGCTTCCACCTAATCTCAGACAGCAAGATGGCAAGAAGGATCGAAGTCGGCATGAGCCAGAACAGTTTGTAAATGCTAATCAGCAGCGTATTCGTCATGACTTGGGCAAAATAAGGCGAATCATAGAAGTACTTAAAGTGCTTGTACCATGGATTCGCCCACGAGCTTCCTAGAATGCCGTCATTGATACTAAAATCTTTGAAAGCGATCACTGCTCCGTACATGGGCAAGTATTTGTAGACCAAAAAATACAACATACCCGGTAGCAGCATCGCATAATGAATTCGGTGCTGGAAAAAGGCGGCCAGTAATTTCTTCTGCAAGAGGAAGTCTCTCCTTTCTGTTGAACGAGCGAGCATGCATCGCTGAATGGCTTTAACATACCCGAGAAGTGCGCTCTTCGCATAGTTCTTGTCTTTACGAATGGTTCTTATTGTAACGAATCTAGCGGTTCTCGTTTTCATTTTGGTTTAATTGGTCAATAAAATCGAATTATTGGCTTGCAATCGCAGTCCAATCTTGCGAGAATGTGAGTATTAATCTTGAAGGAGAGGTTCGTTCGTGCTGAAGTTCATACATCTCAGAGAATTATACATGCGCATCTTCCTCTTGGTGGCGGTTCTCTTTTTGGGTCTGGCCGGGGCTTACTCCACCTTCCTGACTAAGCAAATTTCAAATTATGCCATTCAGGAAGTTGACGCGGTTACGATTGTGAAGCTGGGGCGATTCAAGACGAATCTGGAGCAGACGATCCAGCGGCTCAAGCTTAGCGGGCTTCTGCTGTATCAGGAGCGGAACATTGGCTATTGGCTTAATGGGATTTCGCAAGATTCTTATCTGGATCACGCTGCGGATAGCGTATTGACGGATTATATCGCAACAGAGCGACTGGTTCAGGATGTGTATCTCTTCAACTTTTCGACGCGATCCGTATTATCCGCCCGCTCCGGTCGCATTCCGTTCGAGACGTTTCCCGACCAGGAATTTCTGCAGGCACTGAAGGGGCAATCCAAGGTGGCAGTTACCATTAACAAACAATGGATGAACGGTCGAGATGAACTTGTATATACATTGCCGAACGACGCCGTGAATCAAACCTCACACGGAATAATGTTCATTGTATTGAATCGCAAGCAACTCTCTGATGAGCTGTTGCTCAGCAATAACGAATTTGAGAGCAAATTGCTCATCGTGGATCGCGATCAGTCAATTCTCCTGGGCGGAGACCCGTCATCCTTTCTGGATGACTTCCGTAAGTGGTTGAGTGGCGACTACCCTGATCGAGGTCAGTGGAAGGCGGGCGGAGAGGAGTGGGGGATCCAGTCGGCGGAAATCGAGATGGAGGGCTGGAAGTTATATCTGCTCTCTCCCCAAAGCGTATGGAAGAGTAAGCTGTTTGCACTTAATTTGCGGGTACTTTCCTATTTCTTCCTTATGGTCCTGTTGTTGCTTGTCGTTCTCTATTGGCTTTCCAAACGAAATTTCAAACCGTTTACTGAGCTCTTGCAGAAGATAGGACGCTACAACGGCAATTTAACAAAGGATACAGATAAATCGAGTTGGCGACCTCCCGGGCATGACTTCATGATGATTCACAGTGGTATCGACCATCTGGTGAATCGTGTGGAAGAGCAAGCACGCAACATAAAGGAAAGCAGTCCGATCGTGAAGGATGCACTGCTTAGACAATGGCTGTTAAGCGACTTTATTGGGCCTTCAATGCGGAACGACCTTACCAGAACCGTCAAGCTCATGCTAGACGAGCCGTTTTGGCTTGCCGTTCTCCGTATCGAGAATTACAGTGCCTTCTGCGAGAAATATGACTTTTCGTCTCGTAAGTTAATGAAGTTTGCCCTTAGCAACATCGTCGAAGAGGTCGTGAGTTCTTCCGGGTTTCTAGTAGAAGTGTCGGACTTGGGCGGCGATCATATTGTACTTATTCTGGGTGAAAGCCAGGAATCGCCTGATAAAAATCATCAGGAAGCCTACTTTGCGGTGCTTGAGGAGGCGAGGGAGCAAGCAATCCGTTGGATTGGGCTTGAATCGTCAATTGGCCTCAGCGGTCCCCTAATTCCATTGGAGAATATGTACGAAGCCTATGGGAGGACTGTAGAACTGTCCAAGCTTTCTTTCCTGACTGGAGTCAGTCAGGTGTATACAGAGGATTTGAAAAGCGAGCTAAGCGCCCATCCCTATGGAGAGCTTGATCCAGAGCAAACTTTCGAGTTAATCCAGGCATTGCGCATGCGAGATAAGGATTCCGTTCATCGCTTGTTGGAAAAATTGTTTAACAGACTACAGAACCTTCCCGTAGAGGAATGCCATCTTCAATTAATTCAATTGCTCTATACCCTGAGCAAGTCATTCAAACCGATTGTTACGTCGGATGGCATGGTGGGGATCAAAAGAGAACTGGAACAGTTCAACAGCTTGATGGATCTCCAGCAATGGCTAGAGCGATTGCTTCTGGGAGGGATTGAGCAGGCTGAGGCTCGCGGCAAACAGAAGGAAGACATATTTGCAGAAGTGCTAGAATATATCGGCAACCAGCTTCACAACGCGATGTTGACGGTAGAGGACATAGCGGAGCACATTTCATTATCGCCTAATCATTTAAGGCTGATATTCAAGGAACGATTTTTGATATCGATCTCGGACTATATATTGGAATGTAGAATCCATAAGGTGAAGGAATTGCTAGTTCAGACCAATTGGTCAATTACAGAGATATGCTCACAGTCGGGTTTTCAGTCAAAGAGTCATTTTTTTACGGCGTTCAAGAAAGCGACCGGACTGACGCCCTCCCAATATCGGGAACGCGAGGGAACGTCTTAGTCATAATCATTCCATTCCCTTTTGTCTCACAGTCTAACAGACGTTTCTTCCAGGAATATAAACCATGAGGAGAGGCAGAGCATGGTAGCAAGCATAGCGAAGATCGGTGGAAGATGGGAGTTAAGGGAAAAAAACTGCTAAGGCTATACAAAGAGCTACGATCGATGTATTTTGAAATCAAAGAAGTAGAACTTCCTACTCTAGATCAAGTAAACATTAACGTAAGCCGATTAAGCAAGATAGAAAATGAAGCATCGTCTGTTGCAACTTCTAGTCAGGCAAGGGGATTAATCTCATAACAATTATGCATTTTTTTCTGAGGGATCTTCTGAATGGATTGTAAATGAATTGAGGTTATCAATCCGCGATAAATTTCCTAAGTATCACTGGGAATTTATTCTCCTTACGCAGGTGCCATTGCAGGTGTCTATTTTCTAGGGAAATGGGTAGTAATTCTGTTAGCATAATAAAGCCCCCTCGAATGGCAATGTCATTATGATACCTTAAGAGACAAGACCTTGAATAAAAAACAAACGGCATGGGAAAAAGTCCTATGCCGTTTGTTTTTTATTCAAGCATGGAAAATACGTACAGTAAACAAGCAGATGGGCCATCCGCTTGAAAAAATGTTCATAAGAAGCGAATAATGCTACTCTGTTGACGAAGCTAACAGCTGATTTATAGCGGGTTTGCGCTTATGCTGCTGCCCTGGGCGATGGGGCGAATAGGCAAAATGTTTCTGCGAATTAATCACTCGATTACCCTGTATTAAGAACGCTCCTCTATCATTACCACGAGTGTAGTGGAAAGTATAAAAAGTTACTGGAACAAATCAATTTAACTCTTAGTTTCCCGAATTGCTCAAAAATATCTGGCGCGGCAGCCATCCCAAGCTGGCTTACAATAACTTATTATATGTGATAACTTTCTTGAAAGTCGAGTAATACTGGAATTTCACTAACAAAATCTATTTGCCTGAATCATCTCTGCTGCCTTCGTCGTCGCCAACTCGTTTTCGTTCTCTTTCTTTCCGTTCTTAAAGCAGAACGTTAGTTATGTTAACAAATTGATTGGAACTGCTGCGAACGATGCAGACATCACTCAATATCCATTTGGAATGCCTGGGCTCATCCTAACATATGGATACAAGTAAAACGTTGTTTTGGAGGTTACTTGAATGAGCAAAGCTTCTTTTTTTGACTTTGATGCTGAGTATGGCAATAGGTATGAGGTCACGATCCGTAAAATTCTACCCTCATATGATAACCTGTATGTAGCAATGACCGCATTGCTTCAAAATCTGCTTGATGAAAAAGCTCATGTACTGATTGTGGGAGC
Source organism: Paenibacillus sp. MBLB1832 (assembly GCF_032271945.1). NCBI lineage: Bacteria > Bacillati > Bacillota > Bacilli > Caryophanales > Paenibacillaceae > Paenibacillus > Paenibacillus roseipurpureus. Next base: position 1,289,968 of record NZ_CP130319.1, read on the forward strand.
GGGGGGTGGCAAGGAACTGCTAACCTTTGGCGGAAGTAACCCGAAATGGAACTTTACCGGTGTTGATCTCAGCGATCAGATGATGCGTTATGCTAAACGTAAAATTGCTGGATCTGATATCGAAAACAGGACTTCATTGTATGTTGGTGGTCTAGAGGAACTTGAAGAGACACATCTTTACGATGGGGCTACCTGTATTCTTGTAATGCCATTTGTCCCTGACGATGGAGCTAAGGAGTCACTTTTGGCTAACATTGCAAGCCGCTTAAAGCAAGGCGCTCCCCTCCTATTAGTAGGGGCTCATGGCGATCCGCAAAGCGAGGAGTTTCAAATATATTTTCAAGCATTAAGAAGAAAGCTAACTCTCTTAAGTTCCATGAGTAATCAAGAGTCAGAAAGTATAATGAGTGGTGCGCTTAATGAGATGCACTTCTCTACCAAAGAGCGAATGAAAGAGTTAATGACGTTAACCGGGTTCTCTAACCAGCATCACTTTTTTGCAGATTTAATGTTTGATGGATGGCTAGCCATTCGGAGCTGAACGGTTATTTACTTGACACCCATTTTCACGCATGCTATAAGAGAGTAAATTCCAATTAGGTCATGAGGTGTCATTCCATTATGCGTAAAATCTCAAATGAACAGCAATATCAGGAACAAATTGCCCAGTCTGGTGTGACGATTGCCATATTCAAAACAACATGGTGCAAAGATTGCCATTATATTGATCCCTTCATGCCAGCGGTGGAGCAAGCCTACGAAGGTCGACTGACCTTCATTGAGTTGGATCGCGATGAATTTCCAGATCTGTGCGAGCAATTGAACATCTTGGGGATTCCGAGCTTTATTGCCTTCCGTGGCGGTCAGGAACTCGTTCGATTCGTCAGCAAGCTGCGCAAGACGCGCGAAGAAATTGAGCAATTCCTAGATCGGGCGCTCGAAGTAGCGAACGCATTAGCACCATAACCGAAAAAACAAGCACCGTCACAGGCCGCATGAAGGGCCATTGGCGGTGTTTTTGCGTTGATCCAGAACAGCATAAATTTCCACGATTTGCACACACTATACTGTTATTTCTAATCGTTTGAACCACGGAGCTTCGATGACGCGGCGAATGTTCATTGGAATGACATATCGGATTCGGAGCTTTGTAACAATTGCGAATGGAAATGACTTCTTATTACCGCTATAATTGAAAGCGGAACAACTGGTTTCGACAGGATTCTCAGAAGATATGACATAAAAGTAGGTGCAGTCTCGTGCAAAAATGGATTCAACGATTAGCCAATTTGTCTGCCATCGGCATGTTTCTCATTCTTGCTATGGGTGCTTTAGTTACGAAGGCGGATGCAGGGCGCGGATGCGGAGATGATTGGCCGTTATGTAACGGCAAATTCGTGCCAGCGTACACCATCTCATCCTTTATCGAGTATAGCCATCGTCTCGTTGTAGGCGTAGTTACGATGATTCTCGTAGCGACATTTTTATTAGTCTTCCGTTATGTTAAACGGAGCGATGCGAAATTTTTCATTTCAGCAACTGTGCTGATGACACTGATTCAAGCCGTTATGGGCGCATTGGCCGTCGTTTGGCCACAATCTTCACTTGTTTTGGCACTTCATTTCGGATTATCCTTACTCGCGTTTGCTTTTTCTTTATTACTTGCCTTGGTGTTCACACCTTGGGGACAATTCTCAAGAACGACCTCCATTCACCGTAACTTCAAAATCATTGTATGGTTCACCGCCATTTACAGCTATGTGGTTGTGTACTTAGGCGCATTCGTGCGACATACCGTTTCTTCCGGTGGTTGCTCGGGTTGGCCATTATGCAATGGCGAAGTCATTCCTGAATTAAGCGGTGCAACAGGCATTGTCTTCACCCATCGTATCGCGGCTTTGCTCTTGTTTGTTTGTATATTATTCCTGTATCTCCAAGCACGTCGTCACTATGAGAGCTCGGATAAGCTATGGTTTGGGAGCAAATGGGCGCTGATTCTCGTTTCTCTGCAAGTGCTCAGCGGTGCCGTTGTAACTTGGTCCATGGGGAACGAAGTGGCGTACTTATTTACGGGTATGATTCATGCCATTATTGTAGCTTGCATGTTTGGATTTCTATGTTATTTATGTGTATTAACCTTATATGATCGCAGAGCTTAGCATACCCACGCGGAGCGAGGCAACAGGGGCCTTCTGAGAGAAGGCCATTTGCTTTTACATAAGTGAGTAGAATGGCATTTATTTTATTGGTAAAGGTGGAAGTCCCGTTGGTACCAACGAATTTACGAGCATTTCTAGAAATTTTACGCCGCGAAAATGAATTGATTGAGGTATCCGCTCCCGTGGATCCGAACTTGGAGCTTGCCGAAATTCATCGTCGTGTGATCGACGAGCAAGGGCCTGCTTTACTGTTCACGAATGTAAAAGGAAGTGCTTTCCCGGTTGTGACGAACCTGTTCGGCACAACGAGACGCGTCGATCTGGCGTTCGGTCCGAAGCCAGAGCAATTCATGAAAGCGGTTATCAACGCAACCAGCACGTTGATGCCGCCGACGCCTAAAGCGTTATGGGGCGAGAGAGATCTCATATTCGACCTGCTAAAGGTCGGGACGAAGAAAATTCAACCGAATCAAGCGCCGATTCTCGGCGGCTTGAAGAAGGACAACCCGCTCGCAGGACTGCCTGTCCTGACGAGCTGGCAAGAAGACGGCGGCCCGTTCGTCACGCTGCCGCTCGTGTACACCGAGCATCCCGACGGCGGTCATCATAACCTGGGCATGTATCGCATGCAAGTGTATGATGACTTCACCACCGGGATGCACTGGCAAATCCACAAAGGCGGCGGCTTCCATTATCATGAAGCCGAGAAGCGCAACCAGGCGCTGCCCGTCACCGTGTTTCTGGGCGGCCCTCCTGCGCTCATCGCCTCGGCGATTGCGCCGGTGCCAGAGCACTTGCCCGAGCTGATGCTCGCTTCGCTCATCCTCGGGCAGAAGCTGCCCATGGTGGAGAATCCCCATGGGGGGCACCGCCTCGTAGCCGAGGCGGAGTTCGCGATATGCGGCTCGGTGCCGCCGCATCTGAGACGCCCCGAAGGGCCGTTCGGCGACCACTTCGGGTATTACTCGCTCACCCATGATTTTCCCGTTTTCAACGTGAATCATGTGTGGCACCGCAAAGACGCGATCTATCCGGCGACGATCGTCGGCAAACCGCGCCAAGAGGACTACTTCCTTGGCGAGTTCTTGCAAAGATTGCTGGAGCCTGCGTTCCCAATGGCCATGCCAGGGGTCAAAGACCTGTGGACGTATGCCGAGACCGGTTTCCACCCGCTCGCAGCCGCCGTCGTCCGCGAAAGCTACAGCCGTGAGGCGCTCGGCACGGCCTTCCGGATCCTGGGTGAGGGTCAGCTATCCCTCACGAAGTTCTTGATCGTCACGGACCAGCCGACGACGTTAGCGAACTTCTCGCAGTTGCTGGAGAAGGTGCTGGAGCGTTTCGATCCAGCGCGTGATCTCTTCATTTTCAACAAAACTTCGCACGATACATTAGATTATACAGGTGGCCAATTAAACCATGGCTCCAAAGCCGTACTGCTTGGTACAGGAGATCCAGTCCGCGAGCTGCCTAGAGCCTATACCGAAGGCGAGCTGCCTGAAATTACCGATATCGCCGTCTATTGCGGCGGCTGTCTGCTCGTATCTGGCGCATCCTATGAGCTGGAGCCAGAATTGCCGCAGCGCCTGCTTGCGAATGCTGCTCACCGCTTAACGCAATGGCCGCTAGTCATTTTAGTAGACGATGCCAGCGGTATTGCCTACGATCAAACGAAATTCTTGTGGACGGTGTTCACACGTTTCAATCCTGCTAGCGATATGTATGCACAATCCAGCGTGAATCGCCATCATATCGCCTACGAAGTTCCGATCGTGATCGATGCGCGTATGAAGCCAGGTTATCCGGACGAGCTATTCCCGCGGGAAGATATCGTGGAGCAGGTTGATCGCAGATGGAAAGAATATTTCGCCAAATAAAGCGGAGGTGATGTCATGCTGCGTGGGTTATTTAATGAACCTAAGCGAATTGATAGCGGGCTGCTGCTCGAAGCTGGGAACGCTGTAAGAACGTACATGAAAAACGTGGAATCCGAGCGGATTCACCTCGCTTCTTCTGACTATACGAAGTTCCATCGGCAAGCGATTTGGAGCAAAGGATTTATTGATGCGCTCGATGAGCTGGAGCAGAGCAAATTTTGCTGTGAGCGTTACGGCGAGCGCATTCGCAAAGCCTACCTGGAAGAGATGAACCCTGAAGAGACCGAGGTGTACCAAGGCTTCGTCTATTTTTACAAAAATGCGTTCATCCGATTGTTCTCCATTTTAGATAAGCTAGGCACATTTATGAATGATTTATTTGGTCTGAAGACCGAGACCGTGAAATCTCGCTTCTCGTATTTCACCGTTCTTCGGCATATGCATGAGCATCATATTCATGGGCCGTTAGAGCTTCAACTGTACACGCTCAAAATGGACTACAAAGAGCCGCTGGAACGCCTTCGTAATTTGCGAAATGTCGAAATTCACTATATCAATGCCGAGATGTTGGATGATCTCATGCACAAAGATCCAATGCTCGGTGAGCGCATTCATATTGAGAATGTGCAATCGAATTTATCGGATCTCCAGCAGGGATTTGATATGGTTTGCCGAACCTTAACAATAGCATTTACTTATATTACGGCATATGTGACAAAGGGGTAGGGACCATGCCATTACAAGGTCGAACAGTTCTTGTTACAGGCAGTGCGAAGGGTTTAGGCAAAATGACTGCACGGACCCTAGCTCAGAGAGGCTGCCAAGTCGCTGTGAATTACGTAACAAGTGAAAAGGAAGCTACTGAACTTGTGGGGCAATTGGAACAGCTTGGTGTTCGCAGCATCGCGGTTCAAGGGGATGTCGCCAAACGCGAGGACATCATTCGCATGGTTGAAACTACCGCTTCCAAGTTGGGGCCCATTGATATTTTGGTGAACAATGCGGGACCTTTCGTGCGTGAACGCCGATTCTTTGCTGACTATTCGATGGATGAGATTGATTATTTGGTCCGCGGTAACCTGCTTGGTGTTATGGAGCTGGATCATCTCGTGCTGCCCATGATGCGAGAGCGCCGTTGGGGACGTATCATTCATTTCGGCTTCGGCAAGGCGGCGGAGGCGAGAGGATGGACACATCGCGCGGCGTATGCGGCAGCGAAGGTCGGCTTAGTTTCGTTCACCAAAACCTTGGCAGAAGAAGAAGCTGCGCATGGGATTACCGTCAATATGATTTGCCCAGGGGATATTCGCGGGAAAAATAAGGAACGCACGATGGAAGATGCCCGCATGGAGGCGGATGGAGAAACGCCTGTCGGCCGGCCAGGCACAGGGGAGGATGTTGCGCGCGTGATCGACTTTCTCTGCTCGCCAGATTCCGATTTTATTACAGGCAACATTATGGATATTTCTGGCGCGTTGGATCCGATTCAGCCGCTGCCCGTTCTTAAGCAACGAAAGCCTACTTAATCGTACGACAAAAAGAGCTTACCTCGCGGTAAGCTCTTCTTAAAATAGCAGCATGTCAATGCTGTGCATGATAAGTGGAAGAATGCCGTATTAGAATACCTGTACGACTTCTGTAATACCCTCTACTTCTTCAACCAATGCGCGTTCGATACCCGCTTTCAACGTAATCGTTGAACTTGGGCAGCTGCCGCATGCACCCATAAGCTTCAGTTTCACGATACCGTCTTCCACGTCAACTAGATCGACGTCACCGCCATCGCGTTGTAGGAAAGGACGAAGCTTATCTAAAACCTCAAGAACTTCATCATAAATTGCTTCTTTGGTTTTTTCTGTCATTTGATTCATCTCCTTTCTAGAACTATTATAATATAATATGCATCAAATGAAAATGGTTTTCAACTTGATACGATGAGCTTGGGGTGGAAATTTATTATGAGACCAATTATTGAATTTTGTGCAAGTAACATGCATACCGGAACGGATAAAGTCATGAAGGAACTAGAACAAAATCCTGATTTCGATGTCATGGAATACGGCTGTCTCGGCAATTGCGGGCAATGTTATATGGAGCCCTACGCGTTAGTCAACGGAGAAATCATTGCTGCAGAAAGCGCGGAGAGCCTGTTAGTACGTATTCTAGAGAGAATTAAAGAAATAGAAGCCATGTACGATGTGCTAAGTGAATAACGCTTTAGCCAACGACGACTTAACCGAAATGACGCTTCGACTTCCAAAGTACGCCGCTTTTTAGCATGCGAGCAATTTTCCCCGTCATTAACGTACGTTTCCCCATGATGCCGAATCCTGCCTTTTTGCCAAGTGAACCTAGCGTTCCCCTTAACTTTATGGCGCCGAGCCGCGGTGTATCGCCTTTCCAAATCGCTTGAATCGCTTCGGCAATTTGCTTGCCTTGCGCTTGAGCGGCTTGGGCGCTTGGTGAGAATGGCAAGGATGCACAATCCCCAACGACGAACACATCTTCATATTCCGGAATTTGATGATAGTCATTAAGCAGGATACGTCCTTGACGATCCTTCGGTACGTTCAGTGCTTCAACAATCGGATTTGGCTGAATGCCCGCGGTCCAAATCGTTGCATCAGTGCGGATAATTTCTTCTTGGTTGTACAAATCGCCGCCGTCTAGACGCACTAACGTTACTTGTGTACGCAATTCAATATGATGCTCCATCATCCATTCACGTACATACTGTTGCAGATTGCTTGGAAAAGCAGACAGTAAACTAGGACCGCGATCGATTAAGCGGATATTCAAGTCGGCGCGGCTTTCTCGAAGCTCTGAGGCCATTTCAACACCGCTGAGACCTCCGCCAATGATCGAAATTTGCCCGTAAGGCGCGATATCGTTAATGCGTTGGTAAGTTGCACGGGTTTGGGCTAGCGTTTGAATGCTGGACGAATATTCTTTGGCGCCTGGGATGCCATGGTAGCTGTCCACACAACCAAGTCCGATGACCAACCAGTCATAAGAGAAAGGTTCTTTGTCATGGAAATGGATTTGTTTTGCGTCGAGATCCACACTTGCCACTTCACCGTAAACAAGCTTTAGACGTGAATCGTCAGGATAAGCCACGCGAATGTGCGTTTCTGCAATCGTGCCTGATGCAAGGGCGTAATATTCCGTTTTGAGGCCTTGAAACGGACTGCGATCAATCATGATGAGTTCCGTATCAGCAGGTAAATCCTTTTCGAGCAAATTTAAAGCTATGGTCAAACCGCCATAGCCGCCTCCGAGAATGACAAACTTTTTCATACCAACCAAAATCCCTTCTGAACAATGATCTATTCTCTAGTATCTCTAATATACTTTGATTTCATTATAAAAGGTGTCTCGCTCAACCGCGACGCGGCCTGCACCTTGGATTAGCCATACGAGTTCATCACGTGTTAAGCCTTCAGGCGATAGTGCGCCAGCGGCGTGTGAGATTTTCTCTTTCACAATCGTTCCATGCGCATCGGATGCTCCGAATGTAAATGAAAGTTGCGTCAGCTTGGTTCCAATGTTGATAAAATAAGCTTTGATATGTGGGAAGTTATCCAACATCAAACGGGAGATCGCAATTGTTTTGAGCTCGTCCCATGCAGGAACGCGGCGTTTAAGTCCCGCATTTTTGCTTGCTGGCTGCACGGAATTCGGGATGAACACCAAGAATCCGCCAGTTTCATCTTGAAGCTCGCGAAGCAGCATCATATGACGAATACGCTCTTCTTTCGTTTCGATGGAGCCGTAGAGCATTGTTGCATGTGTTTTCATTCCGAGCAAATGCGCTTGACGATGAACGTCCAGCCACTCTTCAGAGGACGCTTTCTCAACCTTCATTTTGGCACGGTAACGTTCCGTGAGAATCTCCGCGCCGCCGCCTGGAAGGGTAGACAGACCTGCATCCATTAACGTTTTGAGTACATCACGGTAGCTTAGCCCGCTAATGCGTGAGAAGAACTCGATTTCCGCAGCCGTATGCGCCTTAATGGTCACTTGTGGGTAAGCTTGCTTCAGTCGGCGAATACAATCGACATAATACTCGAATGGCAAATGAGGATTGTGGCCTTGACTGATGTGGAATTCCTGAATTTCAGGGTTAAAATTTTCAGCAATATAATCTAGCATTTGATCTGGCGTAAGTGTGTAAGCACCTTCTTGGCCCTCGTCACGGCGGAAGTGGCAGAAAGAGCAGTGCTCCTCACACACGTTCGTGAAATAAAGGCTCATATTTTGCACAAAATAAACTTTGTTCCCGTTTCAGTCGAGTGTTTACTTTATTTGCTAATTGACCTATGGTTAAAAGATCGTCTGATTCATATAAGAACAGTCCGTCTTCCATAGATAGACGTTCGCCATTCTCAACTTTGTCAGCAATTTCAGCCATCCGTTTAATCGGGTCTGTTATTGTTATACTCATGCTTCCTTACCTCCTATGAAAATAGTTTAAAAAGCCATACAAAAACGACGCAGCCAGCTGGGTGAACAGGTGCGTTAATGGATGTAAGTTGCTCGATTACCTGTCAACCAGTTCGGTGTACGAGTTCACATCTAGTTTGATAACGATACAAGCTATTCTAACCCTCTTATTATAAACCTCTAAGGTAGGAGGGGCAACCTCCGAACGTTGAAATTAAATTGACAATCTCTTTCGCGGTTGCCGTTAATTTTTCTATGAAATTGCCCAATGGTTATTCCCAATATTAAGAAATTCCTGTATACTATTTCAATGTGATTACGTAAGGGCTAAAGGTGATAATAATCGTGCTACCATTATTCTTGACCGAACCGCAGGAACGACTTCATATGAAAATTGAACAACTTCGAGGCGAAATGGTTAGCTTAGGAACCTCGTTTGGCTTCTTGCATCCTGATGTGCAGAAATGTAGTCAAGATCTCGATCAGCTTCTATTGCAATATTATGCACTTGGAAGTTCCAAACCGTGAGCAGCTGCCCTTGAGCATAAGAGGGATTAGGAGTATACTTGAAGCAAGCACGAAGTATACCAATGCCGTTTTCCTTTGTATAAAGGGGAACTTCTGGGAGGGATTTCAGTATGATTAACATAAGTGAATCAGCAAGTGATAAGATTAAAGAGCTATTGGCATCGGAAGAATCAACAAAGTTATTCTTGCGCCTTGGGGTCAAAGCTGGCGGATGCAGCGGCTTCTCGTATGGTATGGGCTTTGACGATGATCAAAAAGCTGACGATAAAGAGTTTATCATTCATGGACTGAAAGTTGTTGTGGATGAAGAGAGTGCCAAGTACTTGTACGGGGTTCAAATCGATTTCGAAGACAAAGGCATGGGCGGCGGCTTTACCATTAACAATCCGAACGCTGTAGCTTCCTGTGGATGCGGATCGTCTTTCAAGCCAGCGGATTACGAAGGAACTCCTGAACCTTGTGATGATAAGGTTGAGGCTTAAATAACCATAATAAAAACTTCTGAACGCAGTGTTATGAAACACTTCATTCAGAAGTTTTTTTCTGTCTACAAGGAGTGTGCATGCTAGTACACCATCCGGCTTGTGATTCGAACGTTCTCACCGTACTTGGCCTTCATCAGCTTCGTTTGCTCTTGCATATATGCGTAGATTTCTTTTAAGCGGTACTTGCGAGGTTTGATAGTTTCTTTAACTTCACCATTTAAAACAATATCATAGACGATCATTTGAACTCATCTCCTTTGGTTTTATCTTACTGATCTCATTGTAGCGGACATTTATTAAATGATGATTAAAATTTCTTTTCAATTTTGTGAAAAATCTTAACGATATGTGAAGTCTGGGTTAAAAATGATATGAATTCCGATCAATTTTTTTTATCACTCGGATGGACTGTTAGCTTGTGTATAAGTTTATACACATTATCCCCCACTAGAAACCTGCCTTCATGGTACATATTAACAATTTACCCACAGGATATGCACAACTTTCTGTGGATAACGGAACGCTTGTTCTATGAAAACCCCCGTGATACTATAATGTTAAATTATAGAATATGGGTGATTTCAGTGAGACAAATTAGCGATGAGACGTTGATCGACTCTTATTACAAAGCACTAGATTTGAGATTAGAATCCGATTTTCTTGAACTATTGCTCGCCGAAATACAGCGCAGAAAGTTGAAACTCACAGTGCTCGTGAAGGACGGAACACCACTTAATTAATCTCATTCGGCAGGAATGACAAGGGTATAGCTGGTATGGCATTCGGGGCAATCCACGACATGAAGGCACTGACGAACAGGATGGTTGTCTGGCTCGCCTGACATGGCTATGGTCGCTTCATCTTCCAGCCCATAAGGTGAATAAGGACCAAGCAAGTCACTCAGCTTACCAAGATCACTCATGCGAATTGAGCAAACAGGACAGTTGGTTTGCAATTCTTGTAAACCATTACAAACTGGACATATAGATGACAAAGGGGTATTCCTCCTAATCCGTAGATTAGGAATAGAATACCCCATTTCGTTTGCACTCATCACAATTTCAAGTTAGAGCTATGTCCAGGTGAAAGTTTCGCGTTAGGGTCCAGATACACCTTCGCATTATTAATAGCGGTTGGTGCTTCACCGAAGCCGACAGCGATCAGTTTCAATTTGCCTGGATAGGTCGTAATATCGCCGGCAGCGAAAATGCCAGGAATGTTCGTTTCCATGCGAGAGTCGACCACGATCGACCCGTTTTGGATCTCTAATCCCCATTCGGCAATCGGACCAAGTGAGGAAATAAAGCCAAAGCTGACGATGACGGCATCGACATCATGCAAATTTTCTTCGCCGGTTTGTATATGTCTAAGGGTTACTTGTGTAATTCGATCAGTACCGTGCAGTTTTGTGATTTCTGTAGGTGTCACAATGTGGACGTTGGAGTTCAGCAAATTGTCTACGCTGTGCTCGTGCGCACGAAATTTATCTCGGCGATGGATTAGGGTTACTTTGGCTGCAATAGGTGCAAGCATCAGCGCCCAATCCACGGCTGAGTCGCCGCCGCCGCTTATCAACACTTTTTGTCCAGCGAAAGCTTGAAGGTCATTTACGAAGTAGTGAAGGTTTTTCTTCTCGAACGGAGGGGCTTCTGGTAATTCTAGACGACGAGGCTCGAAAGCGCCAACGCCTCCTGTCAGAATAACAGCGCGGCTATAATGAACACCTTTATCTGTCGTGATTTCAAAGAGACGCTCTTCTTTTTTGAGAACTTGCGTGACCTTCTCCTCCAAACAAATGTGGACAGGGAAGTGTTTCATTTGCTGGGCAAGATTGTTGACAAGCTGTTCGGCCGTAACCTTAGGAAAGCCTGCTACATCATAAATGTATTTCTCTGGATACAGAGCTGTTAATTGTCCGCCAAGCTGCGGCATGCTCTCAATGAGCTTCACAGAAGCCTGTCGCATTCCTGCGTAGAAGGACGCGAACATCCCCGCGGGGCCGCCGCCAATAATAATAAGGTCAACCAAATTCGTTTCTCTCTCAATCATAGGATAACCTCCGATTTCGATCCGAATTATAGGTTCGATATGAGAAGTAAATGCTTACATTGGCTGATAGGGCGAGAATGGCTGAAAACACGGTTAATCATTGTTGAAAACGTTGATAAATACTGATATTCAAGCAAAATAGCACTTGATATTTACTTATGAAAATTATATCATATCATGAGAATCGGTTTGCATGTTGTGACGAATTTCAGCCTGTTTCATCATAATTCACTGCGATAGCGAGCAAACTAGTAGCAGTATACTACTTTTGAAGCCGTTTGTGTAATTTTTCACAAGATAGAGAAACCATAGGAAAAAATACGGATATGGAAGTGAGAGAAACATGAGTAGAATTCCAAGAATCGTGATTTTAGGTGCCGGTTACGGTGGAATCCTGGCTGCAATCCGATTGCAGAAGGAACTGAACTACAATGAAGCTGATGTAACTCTAGTCAACAAGCATGACTACCATTACATCACGACACACCTGCATATGCCTGCAGCAGGGACAGATAACCCTGAAAATGCACGCGTGAACATCTTGAAATTGATCGATGAATTTAAAGTGGACTTCGTGAAATCGACAGTTACCCAAATTCGTCCGCATGAGAAGAAAGTTATTTTGGAGGACGGTACGCTTTCCTATGACTACTTGGTTATCGGACTTGGTGGCGAAGCTGAAACGTTCGGAATTCCAGGCTTGAAAGAGAATGCGTTGAACATTCGTTCGATCAATAGCGTGCGCTTCATCCGCGAGCATATCGAGTATCAGTTCGCGAAGTTCAAGCGTGAACCAGATCGCAAGGATTATTTGACGTTCGTCATCGGCGGCGCAGGTTTCACAGGAATCGAGTTCATTGGTGAACTTGCTGATCGTATTCCATTGCTTTGCAAAGAGTTCGACGTAGATCCTTCCCTCGTGAAGATTTATAATATTGAAGCTGCGCCAACAGCACTGCCAGGGTTCGATCCTGAGCTCGTTGAGTATGCGATGAAAGTTCTTACAGACAAAGGCGTTACGTTCAAAATTGGCACAGCGATTAAAGAGTGTACACCTGAAGGTGTTCTTATCGCGGGTGACGAGTTTATTAAAGCGGCAACGGTTGTTTGGACTGGCGGTATCCGCGGTAACCACATGCTGGATGAAGCTGGCTTCGAAACGATGCGCGGCAGAATCAAAGTTGATGAGCATCTACATGCGCCTGGCTTTGACAACATCTACGTGGTCGGTGACTGCTCCATCGTCATGAACGATGAAGGCCGTCCATACCCACCGACAGCTCAAATTGCTATGCAGCAAGGTGAAGCTGTAGCGCATAACTTGATTGCTTCCATTCGTGGTTCACAAATGAAAACATTCAAATATTCCAACAAAGGTACAGTTGCTTCTCTTGGAAAAGGTCAAGCGATTGGTATCGTTGGTTCCCGTAAATTGAAAGGGAATGTCGCTGCGATGATGAAAAAAGTCGTTGATATGAGATACCTCTACATTATCGGTGGAATTCCGCTTGTTATTCGTAAAGGTCGTTTCTAGTTAACACTTGTTTACGGGAGGATTGCCATGCGACACTGCAGTGTCCAAGTAAGGGGACTTCTTACCCGGGACGAACTTGATCGGTATAATGGCTTGATTGAAGTAGGCCACTTCTTGGAAACAGAGAAGCGATACGATCATGTAGCGGTCGTGCAGAAGGAGATTGATATTCTCATTCTTCCTGCCATTGAGCGTTTGAAGGAAAAGAGCCGTCAACGTGATCGTGATACCGAAGAATATCTGGCACGTAAGGCGCAGATGGAAGCAGAATTGCAAGCGGCCCTTAACGATGATGACGATGAATAAATAAATCTAAGAAGCATTGCCCGTCTAGCGGGTGGTGCTTCTTTTACATATAACCAACATATTCACGTTGTAAACCGAACAGAATCAAAAAAGCAAGGGACAGCTTGTCCCTTGCTTTGACAACAATTATATTTGAATGAAAGCTGCGAATTTCTCTGGCGGCAATACGTTACCCACGTAGAAGTCACCGAACTCGCCGAATCGCGCGCTGACTTCATCAAAGCGCATTTCGTACACAAGCTTTTTGAAATGAAGAGGATCGTCGGAGAATAGTGTTACGCCCCATTCCCAGTCGTCCAAACCAACGGAACCTGTAATGATTTGCTTCACTTTACCAGCATAAGTACGACCGATCATGCCGTGGCTGCGCATCATTGTTTTACGATCTTCCGCAGGGAGCATGTACCAGTTGTCATTGCCTTCACGACGTTTATTCATCGGATAGAAGCAAATATGTTTGGATTTTGGAAGAATCGGCTTCAAGCGAGCTTGAAGTTCAGGGTCTTGGGCAGGATCTACACCTGGTTTAGCCAGGTAACTGCTCAATTCCACGATGGAGACGTAGGAGTAGACAGGTATAGTAAAAGCTGCAAAGCTAGATTTGTTAAAAGCATTCTCAAGCTCATTTAGTTCTTCTAATGTTTCACGCATGTGCATGAATACGAAATCTGCTTTCTGTCCGACAATGCTATATACGGCAGTGCTGCCGAGCTTATCGTTTTCAACTTGCTGCCACTGGGTCAAGAACGTGTTAAGCTCTGTAGCTGCATGCTTACGTTCTTGGGGCGTTGCTGCATGCCATGCATTCCAATCCATAAGACGGAAGTCATGGAGCGCATACCAGCCTTCCAGCGTTTGTACCGCTTCACTCATTGTTGTTCCTCCATTCAAAGGGCTAATAGTCCCCTACATTGTATCCAATTCATGGAGAAAGGGCAAATGCAAGGAGGGGGTGAAGCATTGGATACAAGCCAAATTGTTCAATTTGTGTACACTTTACCTGTACCTTCCCCTCGTTTACAATATAAGAGTTAACCAAGCTGATTCATGTAAGACTTTCTACATACCTGAAGGAGGATTTCTCGTGCTGCAAATGATCATTGCCACTGTCTTGATGATGGTGTTATTTTTTGGAATTGGTTTTATTCTGAATATGTTGATGAAGACGACATGGTTTCCACTGTATGCGTTCATCGTTTTAGTTATCGGGATTGTCATCTATGGTTACACCGGCTCATCGTCGTTCCTATCTAGTGACGAAAGCTTCACGATCGTCGATGTCGTTCCAGCTATCGGTGGATTAATTGGCGCCATCCTAAGCGGATCTGCTATCAAAGCGCTTCGTATTCGTGGATTCAAAATGTTTTAAACTGATAAAGGAGGCACAATCGGGTCACGCTATTAGGGAGTTAATCTGATCTCCTAGTTAGTGAGGTGACACCGACTGTGCCTTTTGCAAATGTGAATGGAACCACGCTGCATTATGAAGTAACGGGGCCTGCGTCAGGAAAGCCGATCGTCTTTATTCATCCGCCGTTGCTTACGTTAGAAACGTTTGCATATCAAAAAGAACAACTAAGTAAGTATTTCCGCGTGATAACTTTTGATATTCGAGGACATGGAGGAAGTGCCTGCACGGATCAAGAGCTGACGTATTCGTTGATCGCGGCCGATATTACGCATCTTTTAGATCATCTAAACATCGAATCTGCTTATGTGTGTGGATATTCAACGGGCGGCACTGTCGCCTTAGAAGCGATGATAAGGTTTCCTTCTCGCTTTCGCGGAGGCATCATCGTAAGTGGGATGTCGGAATTGACGGATCTATACAATCTAAGCCGAGTCTGGCTGGCGATTCGTTTGGCAAGGCCATCGCGTTTTATGAAACTTTTGATAGAAGCGCTGACGTATGGCAATGCGGACAAATCGACAACCTATCAGAAGTTGAAAGAGCGTGCAACACATGATTCTGAGCAAAATGTAAAGTCGTACTTTGAACAATCGATGCACTATTCATGTACGAATCGACTTTCAACCATACAACAACCCGTTTTATTGATTTATGGTTTGGAGGATCGTGCTTTTCACCCCTATGCCCAGCAAATTCATTCGCAATTACCGCATAGTTCGCTTTACTTTATTAAGGACGCCAAACACCAAATCCCTTTCAAAAGCGCGCCGCGCATGAATGATCTTATTCAGCTATGGCTGGACAGCTTAGACGAACCGAATGCGGCTAGGGAGAAGTTAGATTTGGCGATTGCTCGGAGATTGAATCCTTCGAAATATGGTCCTATGAATACCGAGATTCCATTGCTCTAAACCAGGCGCGATGGAATCTTTTTCTTGTTCCGAAAGGTAAAATTATCTTTCTCTTGTAGATACCAAGATTGTCGATTTTTGTGGTAGACTAATAGAGAGTGACTGAGAACTTAGCCTTTCAGAAACGGTTAAACCTCTCAGTTGAGCTGAGGCAGGATGGTGCTGGTACGGAATGAGAATGACGAATATGCTGCATTTCACCGAGAATCACCGGTTTTGTGTGAACCGTGAGTTTTCTTTGAGCAGTTTGGATTATAAAATGCTAGCGATGATGTATCAACCGATGATAGGCGGTTTGGCGATTAGTCTCTATCAAGCACTCTATCAACAGATGAGCGCTGAGAAGGTTGGCTTCTCCCCGATGGAGCAGCAACGCAAGCTGTTTCTACTGCTTGATCTTGAGCAGGGCGAGCGAGGACGGAAGTACTTGATCGAGCAATCTTCGAAGCTGGAAGCGATTGGATTGCTGCAAACGACACGAAAGTTTATTCCTGAAGAAGATGACTATGTGTTCGTTTATACACTTTTCGCGCCGCTTGGGCCGAATGAATTTTTCCGCAATCAGCATTTAACGCTGCTGCTTCGCGATAAGGTCGGCAAGTTCATGCTGCTGTCGCTGCGGGAGGATTTGCTTTCTCCAGAGCCAGAGGAGTGCCGTGATGCGTCGGAGGAGAATCTCTCTGTTCCTTTCTATGAATTGTTCCGTCTGAACACGCAGGTCGTCGATTACGAGTTGGAACAAGCGCTGTATGAGGCTTCTGCTAGCAAGCAGGGAGATGCGCGATTGGATGTGACGACAAAAGGTTTCCAATACGCCGATATTATTATGAGGTTTCCCCGCGGCGCGAGCAATCGTGTATTCGTCGAGGCGCTGAAACATAAGCCTGAGGGTATGGCAGCTATTAATATTGTGGCGAAAAAGTACAATCTATCCCTGCAAGAGACATGTCGTTTGCTGGATGAGGACGGTGTATTCACCGAAGAAGGTGAGCTCGTCATGGATATCATGCAGTATAACGCGAACCTGTTCTATCGCCAGAGTAAGAAGCGGGATGAAGAGCGGGAACGTACGACTTCTCGCATGGAAGAAGACACGAACAGCAATGAGGAAAAATCGGTGGAAATGGCGTTTTACTTGGAAGTTCCACAGCAGCTGCGCGGGGAGTGCACAGACCATCAGTATAATTATATCATGCGGAATGAGCCTTATACGGCTGTTCTGAAAATGTTTTTTACACAGGGCTCGATTCCTGATGGTGTACTTAATATCTTTGAGAAAATCGATTTGAATTACAAATTAAAGGAAGAAGTTATTAATGTGCTCATTCACTTCCTACACATAGACCGTCGTTCCTGGGCCAAATCCTCCATCGAAGCGGTCGCTTCGGATATGCTCGGCAAGCAAATTACCACCTATGAGCAAGCTGTTGATTATGTGCGTGAGAAAATCAATTACAAACAGAAAGCTGCATCGAAGGTGGAAGCAGCCAAAGCTGGCGGCGGTTCAGTAACACGCGGCAGACAGGGTAAAACGCAAAAGCCGCATATTCCGATCGTGCTGCCAGATACGGGAACGACGGCGTCAACCAGGTTGACAGCCGAAGAACTAGAAGCGGCGAGACGAATGGCGCAGAAGCTGGATGACCGGTTTAATCGTAAAAACGAGTAAGGAGGCAGCGAACGGATGGAATCCTTATCGCAAATACTTAAATCTTTGCCGGATTCGGAATGGAGACGCAACGCGGAATTGAAAATCCAAGGCGTTCTCGCGGATCCTTTAATTCATAAGTTTCGACAGAAGTATCCGTTTGTTGATGACTATGCGGTGAAAATCAATATGAACAAGTTGTACCAACATGTTACAGAGTACAAGACTTGCTCAAATTGTCCAGGCCTCGACCGTTGTCCGAACGATATGACGGGGCATTATACGATGCTTTCGGCTGAACAAGTCGAAAGCCAAGCTGCTTTTATCCATGAAGAGAAAGTAGCTTGTAAGAAATTCATTGCCAAGGGACAGCAGGATGCGATTAGCAGCCGAATTCGCACGTTCCATGTAGATCCGCGGATGATTTCGCGCAGCTTCTCGTTCGGTGATATTCTGGAGACCGATCTGGATCGAGCGAAAGCCGTGATGCAAATTAATGATTACGTCAACCTGACGATTGAGCAAGGGCTACAGACAAGAGGTTTGTATTTATCCGGATCTTTCGGGACGGGGAAGACGTTCTTGATGGGCTATATGCTGCATCAACTGGCCAAGGAGGGCATGACTGGCGCCATCGTATATATGCCAGATTTTGCTGAGGATTTGAAGGGCATGTTTCAAGAGCCTTATAAGCTGAAGGAAACCATCGATCTTCTGAAAGAAACAGATCTCCTTGTGTTTGATGATATTGGAGCGGAGAATTTGAATCCGTGGCTGCGAGATCATGTGATCGGTGCGATTGTGAACCATCGAATGAATCGGAAGCCAACCTTCTTCACCTCGAATTATGCCTTGTCGGACTTGGAGAAGCACTTCAGCTTTACGAACAAGGACGGGGACGAGGAGTATAAAGGACAGCGTATCATGGATCGCATTCGGCCCTTTGTGGACGTTGTCGTTGTGACAGGAACGAACAAACGAGGAAGATGAAAAAAGCTGTACAGTCAGGTTCAGTTGAACCTTGCTGTACAGCTTTCTTGTGTATCTGGCTTATTTCATGACTTGGATAACAGTTGCGACAACAGCAATGACGAACAATACGCCAAAGAAAACGCCAAAGCCAATGCCTACATCCATGAAATCATTGCGCGGCTCTTCATATACGTGATGCTCCGGGTGTTGATTGCTCATGTGGTGACCCCCTAACGTCCGACATTTCGTATTTGTAAGCCTAGTATACCCAACTTCGTCGAAAGTTGTAAAGGAAATCAAAAGTGACAATTGTGCAAACAATCTCGAAAGTATGCGGAAAGGGCAAAAAAGCGCTTGACTCTAACATTAGTGTTATGGTTTACAATAAAGACAGCTTCCAAACAAGCTGTAAAGAAAGAAGTGAGGTCCATGCGGATAAGCGAGCTATCCAAGCTGACTGGAGCCAGTATTCGGTCCTTGCGCTACTATGAGGCTAAAGGATTGATCGCCACACAGCGTGAAGAGAATGGCTATCGGGTGTATAACCAAATGGTTGTCGAGCGTGTGAAGACGATTCAGTTTTATCTGAGCCTCGGGTTCACGACCGAACAGATTGAAAGCTTCCTGAATTGTGTGATGAAGAATCAGGAATCGCAATGCGATGATTTGCTTCCGCTCTACACTGAGAAGCTGCAAGAAATCGAGAAGCAGATGGCGATGCTTCAGTTGTTGCAGGCGAATTTGAAGGATCGGATTGCTTTCATTGAGGAGCAGCGACGCCAAGGACTGCCTATCGGTTTACCGTCAACATAGGTAAGGGATACCCGCTTTGCTAACTTATGGATTGGTTGAAAAGGCATCTGAGTGTGGTATATTATAAAATATTGATATATCATGTTTCACCCGATTTGTGGCAATATTTCTTGGTAAACGCATCTCGTCCTATGAGGACTGTGGAGCCGTTTATCCTAGGCATGTTGACTTGTTCGATACGATTGTGATGCAAAGCAAGTTAAGTTCACACTTCAACTTACTTTTCACCATATAAATTAAATTCATTCTTAGAAGGAGGAACTATCATGGCAATCGTGAATGTTTCTGATAACAGTTTCAAAGCAGAAGTTGAAGGGGAAGGTACAGTACTTGTAGACTTCTGGGCACCTTGGTGCGGACCTTGCAAAATGATTGCTCCTGTATTGGAAGAGCTGGATAAAGAAGTTGAAGCTTTGAAAATTGCGAAAGTCAACGTGGATGATAACCCAGAATCCGCTGCTCGTTTCGGCGTTATGAGTATCCCTACGTTAATCGTCTTCAAAGACGGTCAACCAGTTGATAAAGTGGTTGGTTTCCAATCCAAAGACGCGTTAAAAAATGTTGTTTCCCGTCATCAATAAGTTTAAACAATTAGAAACAATTGTTCGTGAGAAAAAGCTCTTTTTCTGCTATGCTGAGAAAGAGCTTTTTCTTATGCAACGATTTTTTCTGAAAGGAGATATTAGGTTATGACGGACTTTGAATATAAGGACCCCGCCATTCGCGAACAAAGCTTGGAAACAATCAAGCACAAGCTGTCGCTACTGCCTGATAAGCCAGGCTGTTATTTGATGAAGAACCATCAGGGCACGATTATTTATGTAGGTAAGGCTAAAGTGTTAAAAAATCGTGTGCGTTCCTATTTCACAGGAAGCCACAGCGCCAAAACACAGAAACTCGTCAGCGAAATTCGCGACTTTGAATATATCATCACCTCTTCGAACATGGAGGCTCTTATTCTCGAGTGTAATCTGATTAAACAGCATTTTCCGCGTTATAACGTGCTGCTTAAAGATGATAAGACGTTTCCTTATATCAAAATCACGCATGAAGCGCAGCCGCGTCTCGAAGTAACGCGGCGTGTGTACAAGGATAAGGGGAAGTATTTCGGCCCTTATCCGAATGCCTTCGCCGCCCAGCAGACGAAGAAGCTGCTGGATCGCTTGTATCCGCTGCGCAAGTGCAAGACCATGCCTGATAAAGTATGCCTATACTATCATATGGGGCAATGTCTAGCGCCTTGCGCGTTGGAGGTATCCGCCGAGACGAACGAGCGGATGGTGCAAGAGATTAGCCGTTTCCTCAGCGGCGGACACGAGGCGATTAAAGAAGACCTGACAGCCAAAATGCTGGCTGCAGCAGAGGAACTGAACTTCGAGCGCGCGAAGGAGCTGCGCGATCATATCATGAGCATCGACGCGCTCATGGAGAAGCAAAAGATCACGACGGCGGACGCGCTGGATCGGGATGTTTTCGGCTATGCCGTTGACAAGGGCTGGATGGCTGTGCACATCCAATACATGCGTCAAGGCAAGTTGATCGAGCGTCATGTGTCGCTATTCCCCTACTATGGGGATGAATATAATGACTTCATGACGTATGTGACCCAGGTGTATAGCGACAATCCTGCGCTGCCCAAAGAGATTTTCCTGCCGACGATGCCCGACCCTGACGCGCAAGCGGATGGCTCTGAGGACGTCGTAAGGCGGTCTGAGGGCGAAGAGAAAGAGATTCGTGAAGCACTGGAATCTTGGCTCAAGGTGAAAGTGCATATGCCGCAGCGCGGCTTGAAGAAGCAGATGGTCGATATGGCCAAGGATAATGCGCGCAATGCGCTGGACGAGAAATTCCGCTTAGTCGAACGGGATGAGAAAAGAACGACCAAGGCTGTCGAGAATCTCGGAGAATGGCTCGGTTTGGGCACGATTCGCCGCATCGAAGCGTTCGATAACTCGAACATTCAAGGGACGAATCCGGTTTCGGCGATGGTTGTGTTCGTGGACGGTAAGCCGGACCGGAAGGAATACCGCAAATACAAGGTGAAGACGGTCGTTGGACCTGATGATTATGAGACGATGAGAGAAGTCATTCGACGTCGTTATGAGCGGGTGCTGAAGGATAATCTAACGATGCCAGATCTAATCGTAGTCGACGGAGGTAAAGGCCAAATCTCGGCGGCTGTTGATGTGCTTGAGAATGAGCTGGGACTATACATTCCGATTTGCGGTCTTGTGAAGGATGCCAAGCACAAAACAGCGCAGCTGATGATTGGCGATCCAGCGGAGATTGTTCCGCTGCCGCGGGATAGCCAGGAGTTTTATTTGCTTCAACGGATCCAAGATGAAGTGCATCGATTCGCGATTACGTTCCATAGAGAAACACGCGCGAAATCGATGGTCGTTTCACAGCTGGATGCCATTCCAGGTATTGGCGAGAAGCGACGCAAGGCATTGCTGAAGCATTTCGGCTCTGTGCGTAAAATCAAAGAGGCCGAAGTCAGCGATTTCAAGCCTCTAGGTATTGGAGAAAAATTAGCGGGCGACATCATTAGAGCCCTGCAAGGCGAGGCGGCGGCTCCCCTAGAGTAGGGGGCTTTCGCCTTTTTTCATGCAGCCATGCTAGTCCTAGGCCGACGAGACCTGGCAATGCGATATAGAGCAAACCAGCGAGGATATCGCTGATATGACCTAAGGAGAAGAGAGATAGACCCATCAGTATGCTATCCATGCTCGCATGGACGAAGATGGCGGTAATGAAACCGTATTTGAGAAAAACGTAGCCTAAAATAATACCGATGACGGTGACCTCAACGAGCCTCGTGTACACGGGGTAAATCGGATACTGTGTATGGCTCGCTGCCCAGATGATGCTGGGGAGGAGCACGGCGATGAAGTTGGAGCGGAACAGCTTTTTAAACAGAATAATACCCAACAACCGAAAGGTCGCTTCTTCGGAGATTGCGGCAACCCACGCCATAAGCGGGAAGAGACGCGGTTCTACCATATTGAGTACAGAATCCGTCGGGTCATTGACTGACCACACATCAAAATTCACTTCACCCAGATAGAACAAGACCTGCTGTATCCCCAGAATGAATAATGCCAGTAAATATCCCCGTCCCATTCCATGATAGACGTCTTGCCCGAACAAGGCGTGATGCCACCTTGGCCATTTCCGTTCCCCCAATGTATGCCAGAGGCCAACCCCAGCAACTAAGCAAATGTAGAGCGATAGGCCAAGCAAAAGTGTCACAATGCTCATGAAAATAATAGAGGCCCATGTGATGAAATCACTGTTGGCATCACCGCCCATGGCGCGAAAAGCAGGATACATATTCACATTATTCGTGATATAGATGACCAGGAAGATCGTGGTGAGCAGCAAGCCACGGCTGAACCTCATATAGGTTCTATGAATAATGGCATAAATGATAGCAGCAAGTGTCATTAGTACGGTGAAGCCCATTGAAATCCATGTCATGAGCGAGGCAGAGTCATCCTGCTGCTTCAACCAGGCGAGGTGCGACGCGGGAAGTTTGAAGCTGACATGGAAGCCTGTTAGTACGTTTTGATCAAATTCCGTCTGGACTTGCAGCTTCGCTTGCCCAATCGGATTCGATTGCTTTTCATAGAGGCGCGTCATGGGCTGATCCGACGTCATATCGGTTGCACCAGCTTCAACGAAGATGAAATCCTCGGGGTCAAAGCCCATTTGGCGAAGCTCAGCTTTAGCTAACGTATCGGCCTTATTCTCGTGCATGGGTGCCGAGTCTGGTTGCCTATTTGACCGATTCTCATGCCAGCTTATGATCTTCGCATTCGAATAGTTAATTTCCACTTCAAATTGTCTGTTTGTATGTGGGTCTTTCACACTGACTTGATAATAATCGAGCGGCAACTTTTCTCCATACTGCTTCGTATAGGCTTCTAGCACATGTTCTTTTTGCAAATATCCGCTGCGTTCTTTCTTCGACTGATAGACGACATAGGTTTGCGGTGTGTTGAGCGCGTAACGATTTTGTATGAAGTTAGCCGCACTTTCTGCTGCCTGCTTCTTCGTGATCAATGGATTTTGTGCAGCTGGCGGTTCTTTGCTGCTTAGTCCATACAGCAATGTGACTCCTGCATAGAGAGCGAGACCAATGAGTGCAAGGAGAATGAGAATTCGATTAGGCTTTATCTTTTGCATAGTGTGTTCCTCTCCATGTACTGGTAAAGATTATGAAACAATTATATAATACCTATCAATTGCGTGTGTGTCGGAATTTCTACATGAGGACAGGGGAACTCTACCTGGTGAGAAAGTGAATATCCGGTTATTTTATCGCGTTCAGGAGGATTCATGAATAAAAAACTTAATATTTGGCAGCTTACGCCACCTCAAATTTTGGTGCTGGGCTTCGCCCTCATTATTTTGCTGGGAGCTGGACTACTGACATTGCCATTCGCATCAGCATCAGGTGAGTCGCTGCACTTCATTGATGCACTTTTCACTTCTGTGTCAGCAACCTGTGTAACAGGGCTTGTTGTGGTCGATACAGGCAGTTCTTTTACGACATTTGGTCAAATTGTGATCGTTTCCTTAATTCAAGTGGGCGGACTTGGTTTTATGACCATGGCTACACTCGTTGCGTTTGTTTTCCGTAAGAAGATTACTTTGAGAGAGCGTCTTGTTTTGCAAGAGGCCTTCAATCAAGGCAGCATGGAAGGTATCGTGCGATTGATCCGAAAAGTTATTATTTACTCTTTATCGATTGAAGCTGTTGCAGCTCTCATTTTTACAATTCGTTTTTCGTTTGATTTCGATTTTCCAAGAGCGCTTTATCTGGGGATATGGCATTCCATCTCCATGTTTAATAATGCGGGTTTTGATTTA
Organism: Paenibacillus sp. MBLB1832; assembly: GCF_032271945.1. NCBI lineage: Bacteria > Bacillati > Bacillota > Bacilli > Caryophanales > Paenibacillaceae > Paenibacillus > Paenibacillus roseipurpureus. The sequence goes on from NZ_CP130319.1 coordinate 1,313,976, forward strand.
TTCGGTACCGTCGATGCCCCTTTCGTCTCGTTTACTGGGTATGTAGGCGACTTTGTCGTGAATGTTGTAGCGATGATGCTCATCATCCTTGGCGGGATTGGTTTCGTCGTTATCGCGGATCTCATTGATTTCCATAAAAAGAGGAAGCTTTCCCTCCATTCTAAGGTTGTCCTTAGCATGAGCGGATTATTGCTAATCGTCGGAGCCCTTGGTATTTTTATATTCGAATTTACCAATATCAGAACCTTAGGCTCCTTAGATTTTGGTTCCAAACTATTAGCATCCTTCTTTCAGTCCACCGCGGCAAGGACGGCAGGTCCAAATACGGTTGATCTCGGCGCGTTGCGTCAAGCCTCCCAGTTTCTCATCATCATTCTCATGTTCATCGGCGCTTCGCCTGGATCAACTGGCGGGGGAATTAAGACAACAACGTTTACCATCCTCATTAGTGCGATTGTCACAATGGTACGGGGCAAAGAAGACATTGTTATCTACCGCTATCGTCTCGCGAAGGACCGAATTCTTAAAGCGATTACGCTATCAATGATGGCCTTGTTCCTAGTTATCGTAGTTACGATGATTTTATCAACGACAGAGGATTCTTCTTTTATCAAAATATTATTTGAAGTCACTTCCGCCTTCGGTACGGTAGGCTTAACGTTGGGACTGACGCCTGATTTAACGATGCTTGGGAAAATTCTGATTTGTTTAACGATGTTCGCGGGGCGTTTAGGAACAATTACGCTTGCCTATGCCTTGCAGCCGAAGCAGGAAAAAGAGCTATTTAGATACCCAGAGGGGAAAATTACGATTGGATAGGGGTTCAGCTAGATGAAGAGGAATCAGTATGTTGTGGTTGGTTTAGGACGATTTGGGTCCAGTATTTCAAAAGAATTGATGAAACTCGGCCATGAAGTGTTAGGCATTGACTTAGATGAGGAAGTTGTGAATGACATGAGCGCATTTTTAACCCATGCGGTCGTAGCGGATGCAACGGATGAAGATGTGTTGAAATCGTTAGGCGTACGCAACTTCGATTGCGCGGTTATCGCGATTGGTGATGATATTCAATCCAGTATTTTAACAGCGATTGTGCTCAAAGAGTTGGGAGTTGGCCAAGTTGTTGCCAAAGCGTTATCCGAATTACATGGCAAAGTGCTAACGAAGCTTGGGGTAGATCGTGTCGTCTATCCAGAGCGTGATATGGGCATCCGTGTTGCTCACCAATTGGCAACGCCGAATTTATTGGACTATATTGAAATTTCTAAGGATTATACGATCGTCGAACTATCGGTACCTAAACGGTTATGCGGCTTTACAATTAAAGAGCTTGATCCGCGGGCAAAGTTTGGTTGCAGTGTCGTGGCGATTAATAAAGATTCAGGTATCATTATCGCACCTTCCGCGAATGATGTGGTCAATGAGAAAGATGTCATGGTTATCATCGGGACCAATGCCCAGATTGATGAGTTTGAAAGTGAAGTAATCGGCTGATACCTAGCGAATAACATGTCCTGCAACTAGAATTTGGAGACAAAGGTGGACACTGCATGTACAAGGTACTCATGATCGAAGATGATGCACTGATCGGTGATATGGTTTCTATGTATTTGAAGGAAGAGGGCTTTCGAGTCATTAGAGAGGAGAATGGCAAGGATGGCATTGCCGCACTTGCTGATTTCCAACCTGACCTCCTTTTGCTGGATTGGATGTTGCCAGATTTAGATGGGCTCACCATTTGCCGACAAGTTAGGGAAACGTCAAGCGTACCCATTATGATCATATCTATGAAAAATAAAGTCGTCGAGCGTGTCAATGCGTTAGGCGCTGGCGCGGATGACTTCTTATGCAAACCTTTCAGTATGCATGAGCTGATTGCGAGGGCGAACGCACTCATTCGTCGTTCGCAGATGCATGTTGTGAGTAAGCAAGATGCTAAGCTGCAGGCAGGAACAGGATCCGCCCATATGGGCATGGAGTCCTCAACTGCTGTCCTGGAAGAGGGGGGAGATCTCTCAGAGAAAATTACATTAGATTCGCATACAAGATCGATGCGTGTGCATGGTGTTATGATCGAGACGACCTATTCCGAATTTGAAATTATGAAATGCTTTCTTAACCACCCTGGGCGTGTTTACAGCCGCGAGGATTTGCTCCAAACGGTACGAGGATTCGATTCCTTCGTGACGGATCGAGCGATTGATGTACACATTGCGAATTTGCGTAAGAAAATAGAAGACAACCCCAAAGAGCCGAAGTGGATTCGGACCGTATGGGGTGTCGGGTATAAATTTGTGCGGATGTAGGTGACAATGGAATTCGTTGCGGTTTAGTTGTGCTTGGCAAAGTATTGGATCGCTTGGGTGACGAATTTCATGGTTTCTGCGTTTTCGGCGGAGTGGTCGGCGTAGATGATGGACGTTGTCCGCTTGGTTTCTTCCAATTCATGCAAGTCACGCAGCATGAGTTCATTATTCCGGATCAGGTCTTCACGTAAGTACGATTTGGGCAACAATGTAGCGGTTTTGCATGTAGAGACAAGCCTGATAATGGCCTCGAAGGAATCGATCTCCATTTGGACATTCGGAAAAATAGTGAATCGGTGGAATAGCTCATCCATCAAGATGCGGTACCAGGTGCCTTTGGAAAAAAGGATCATCGGAAGTTCATTCAGATCCTTCATGGTGATGGCCGCTCGATCAATATAGGGATGGCCAGAAGGCAGCACAAGACAAAGGTGATCATCAAACAAAGGTTCACAATGCAGATTGGTTGTAGTGATTTGAGAGGCTACAATGCCGATATCCACTTTGTTGTCTTTGACCATGGTGACCACTTCATGGGTTTTGCCAGTCAGCAGCTTGATCTCGGTCAGCGGGTAGTCTTGCAGATAATCCGTGATGAGATCGGGCAGCGTCGCTTGCAAAGTAGTCAACGATGCACCGATGGTTAGCGATGAGCGAGTACCAGCCGCTTTATAAATGTGGATCGCCTGCTTGAACTTTCGTTCCAGATGGCGCTTCTCAATCGCATGATCGTAGCAAATTTGCCCCGCCTTGGTTAATTCCAGCCTTTTCCCTTTGCGTGAAAAGAGCTCCACACCCAATTCCTCTTCCAGTTTCATAATTTTACGTGATAGCGCGGGCTGCGAAATGTTTAACAAATGGGATGCCTTATTGAGGCTCACTTGTTCGACGACGACAGCGAATACTTCAAGTAGCTCCATGCTAGAAACCTCCTCTACATATGCAAAATAGTTATAAGTAGATATAAAAAAACAGCACTTCCATTATAAGCGTGAAAGAGGTACGATGTACATGTCACAAATTATCTATATTTCGTGATCTTTCACGTATAATCATTGACTGAATTGGCACAATAGGCGTGGATGATTATGGGTTGACGCTCGTTTGCGGCGAGAGTACAATGGTATGTGGCTTGTTTTGTCTAAACTTGTCGGATAGTAGTGGTTTGAATTTTGTTGAGGGGGGAATTGGTTACATTATGAGTAATTCGTATTACTTTCGAAAGATCCACTCGCTATTAGGTGTCATTCCGGTGGGCTTCTTCCTTATTGAGCATTTGCTCACTAACTATGAAGCAACGAAAGGGCCTGAGGCTTTTCTGGATCAAATTAATTGGTTGAATGATTTACCACTAAGATTAATATTGGAAATTGTGGGAATCTATCTTCCGCTTCTTTATCATGCCGTCTATGGACTCTATGTTGCGTACCAATCACGTAATAATGTTTCAAGCTATGGGTACTTCCGCAATACGATGTTTATGTTGCAACGCGTGACAGGGGTATTAACCTTCTTGTTCATCGCGTGGCATCTATTTGAGACGCGTATTCAAGTTGCTTTAGGTAACGTGGCGCATGAAAATCTCGGCAATACGATGCATGATATCACGACGAATCCAGTCTTGTTTACGGTTTATCTCGTGGGGATTGTTTCAGCGACGTTCCATTTCTGCAACGGTTTGTGGTCATTCTTCGTGAGCTGGGGAATAACGATTGGACCGCGGTCGCAACGCTTTTCCACTTATATTACACTAGGCTTGTTTGTTCTAATGACGGTGATGTTTATCATGTCATTAACTGCATTTACAGATACACAATTTTCAGTTCCAGTAGAAGCGCATACGGGGCATTAAGGGAGGGTGAACAGAAGTGGCTAATTCAAAAATTATCGTCGTCGGCGGAGGACTTGCGGGACTCATGGCGACAATTAAAGCAGCAGAAGCTGGGGTACATGTGCAATTGTTCTCCTTGGTTCCTGTTAAACGTTCCCACTCCGTATGTGCGCAAGGCGGCATTAACGGTGCGGTGAATACGAAAGGTGAAGGTGACTCCACATGGGAGCACTTTGATGATACGGTATATGGTGGAGATTTCTTAGCAAATCAACCGCCAGTTAAAGCATTATGTGACGCTGCTCCAGGGATCATTCACTTGATGGACCGTATGGGCGTTATGTTCAACCGTACACCAGAAGGATTGCTTGATTTCCGTCGTTTTGGCGGTACGAAGTATCACCGTACAGCATTCGCTGGTGCTACGACGGGGCAGCAACTGCTATACGCATTGGATGAGCAAGTTCGTCGTTGGGAGACAGCAGGTCTCGTAACAAAATTCGAACATTGGGAATTCCTTGGTTCTGTTCTTGATGATGAAGGTGTTTGCCGTGGTGTCGCGGCGCAAGATTTGCGCAGCATGGAAATTCAAACGTTCCCAGCTGACGCTGTCATCTTGGCGACGGGTGGTCCTGGTATCATTTTCGGCAAAACAACGAACTCGGTCATTAACACAGGTACTGCTGCAAGTGCGGTTTACCAGCAAGGTGTTAAATATGCGAACGGCGAGATGATTCAAATTCATCCTACGGCGATTCCTGGTGACGATAAGCTGCGCTTGATGTCCGAATCTGCTCGCGGTGAAGGCGGACGGATCTGGACGTACAAAGATGGTAAGCCTTGGTATTTCTTAGAAGAAAAATATCCAGCGTACGGAAACTTGGTTCCTCGTGACATTGCAACACGTGAGATTTTCTCCGTATGTATTGATCAGAAGATGGGCATCAACGGCGAGAACATGGTTTACTTGGATCTTTCCCATAAAGACCCGAAAGAGCTTGATATTAAGCTTGGCGGTATTATGGAAATTTACGAGAAATTCATGGGCGACGATCCCCGTAAAATTCCAATGAAGATTTTCCCTGCGGTTCACTATTCCATGGGCGGCATGTGGGTTGACTATAACATGATGACGAACATCCCTGGATTGTTCGCAGCAGGTGAGTGTGAGTATCAACATCACGGTGCAAACCGATTGGGCGCGAACTCCCTTGTATCCGCGATTTATGACGGGATGGTTTCTGGTCCGAAAGCGGTTGAGTATATTCGCGGCTTAGAGAAGCATGCGGATGATGTTTCCTCCATCGTGTTCGACCGTGAGAAGAAACGTCATACGGATCGTTATGAGAGCTTGCTCAAAATGAACAGCGGTACGGAAAATGCATACGTGCTTCACAAAGAACTTGGCGATATGATGAATGCGAACATGACAGTTGTTCGTTACAACGATCGTTTGAATGATACAATTGGCAAGATCAAAGATTTGAAAGAGCGTTACAACAACATCAACATTACAGATACGGCGCGTTGGAACAACCAAGGGGTTGCGTTCACTCGTCAACTGTGGAATATGTTCGAGCTTGCTGAAGCGATGACGGTTGGCGCTTTGATGCGTGATGAGAGCCGCGGGGCACACTACAAACCTGAATTCCCAGAGCGTGATGATGATAATTTCATGAAAACGACAATCGCTGACTGGACGCCGGATGGTCCTAAAATTTCCTACGAGGACATCGACGTATCGTTGATTAAGCCGCGTAAACGCGACTACTCCACGGATAAGAAAAAAGGAGGTGCTTAATCATGGCTGAGACACAAACTGCGCAGAAAACCGTGAAGTTTATTGTGACTCGTCAAGAGAGTCCAGATTCCAAACCGTACACGGAAGAGTTTGAGATTCCTTACCGTCCGAACATGAACGTGATCAGCGGTTTGATGGAAGTTCAACGTAATCCGAAAAACGCCAAAGGCGACAAAACGACGCCAGTTTGTTGGGAATCCAACTGTCTGGAAGAAGTGTGCGGCGCCTGCTCGATGGTGATCAACGGTAAGCCGCGTCAAGCTTGTTCAGCCTTGATTGACAAGCTGGAGCAGCCAGTACGCGTGGCGCCAATGAACACGTTCCCTGTTATGCGTGACCTTGTTATTGACCGTGGACGCATGTTCAATGCGTTGAAAAAGGTTAAAGCGTGGGTTCCAATCGACGGAACATACGATCTTGGTCCTGGACCGCGTATGGCGGAGTCGAAGCGTCAATGGGCATACGAGTTGTCCAAATGTATGACATGCGGCGTTTGTATGGAAGCTTGTCCGAACGTGAACGATAAGAACTCGTTCATTGGACCTTTTGCGATCTCCCAAGTTCGTCTCTTCAACGCTCACCCAACAGGTGAGATGAACAAAGACGAGCGTTTGGATACGCTGATGACAGATGGCGGTATCGAAGGTTGCGGTAACTCGCAAAACTGCGTACGCTCCTGTCCGAAAGGTATTCCACTTACGACGTCGATCGCAGCGATGAACGCGGATACGACGAAGCACCTGTTCAAGAAATGGCTTGGCGTGTAAGCCAATTTATGAAGTCCGATACCCCTGGTGGGGGTGTCGGGCTTTTGTGGTTTTTGAGAATGATAAGGGAACCTGAGTTAATCGATTTTATCGATTAATTCAGTAGCCGCGATCGCTCTAGGGGGGACGACAAAAAGACCCCAGTCCATGACTCGGGTCTTCATTCACACCATGTGAGGTTAATGCGCAGCGGGGATGGCTGTTTGTGCGGATGCATCATGATGATCTATAGGGGAAATCAGTGGAGGGTGCTGGGTATAAAAGCTCGATGAAGCCGCTGCTGCATAATGCAGGGAATCTACCGGCGCAGGAAGCGGGGCTACTGTGGATGGCATGGACTTATTATCTAACATGCGAATGTGGAAATGAATCGAATACATCGCTGCACCTCCATTTTGACTACTTATATGTTATATAATATTACGTAAATGGCGATTTTGACAACAATAAAATTATTTATGTCATATATATTGACACCAATGATCGATCTAGGTATGATATAGACAAATGAAAGACAGCGTTGGGCAATTACATAGCAAACTTGTTTTCTAGGGTTCCGCAATCGTCACATTGGCGCTTGGTCTGGTCCAAGAGAGGACACACGATGAGCTTCATCGTGCACACGGAGGGATAAAAGCCCGGGAGGATATCAGGATATGATATCATTCCGGGCTTTTCCTCATTCCATTTTAAACAGAGAGGGAGTTCGGAGAATGAGACAAAGGACAATATTTCTGATGTTGGCGCTATTATTGATGTTTACGGTTGTGAGCGGGTGCACGAGTAAAGAGGCAAGCACGAAATCAGGCGGAAGCAATGAGCCGATCAAGTTGGCGCTTAGTCCATGGCCGGGTTGGTTCGTTTGGTATCTGGTGAAGGAGAAAGGTTTTTTCGAGAAAAATGGGGTGAATGTCGATCTGGTCTGGTTCCCGGTCTACAGTGACTCCCTATCGGCACTTGCCTCAGGTAAAGTGGATGCTAACAGCCAAACATTGAGCGATACGCTTGCTCCGGCAAGTAAAGGAATCAAGCTCAAAGCTGTTCTCGTGAACGATAACTCCAACGGCGGCGACGGTGTTGTGGTGAAGCCGAGCATTAACTCCCTGAATGAATTGAAAGGCAAGAAAGTGGCGACAGAGCTTGGCACAGTCGATCATTTGCTCATGCTGACCGCGCTTGAAAAAGCAGGGTTAGCCGAAAAAGATGTTTCATATACGAACATGACGGTGAATGATGCAGGCCCTGCCTTTATCTCGGGGAACCTGGACGCAGCGGTGCTATGGGAGCCATTCCTGAGCAAAGCGATTCAAGAGGGCAAAGGTAAACTGCTTTTCTCCTCTAAAGACACACCTGGCTTGATTCCGGATCTTCTCGTGTTCAAGGAAGACATTACGAAGAATCGTCCTGATGATGTGAAAAAAATCATTAACGCATGGTTTGATGCTTTGGACTACTGGAAGGCCAATCCAGAGGAGTCTCTGAAAATTATGGCCAAAGCCGCGGAGACGCCAATCGACGAGTACAAAGCGGGCGTGGATAGCGTGAAAATTTTCCAAATCGAAGATAATATCAAAGCTTTTCAAAAAGGTGACGGATACGAATCCCTCGAGTTTACGTCCAAGAAAACAGCTGAATTCTTAAAAGGCTTAGATATGCTGTCGACGATACCGAAGGCGGAAACGTTCTTGGATGGCCATTTTGTAGAGGAAGTCATGAAAGAACGGAAGAAATAGGCGAATCAGGAGGGCTTGCACATGGAGACGCAGGTGGTTAAAAGAAGACGCAAATCCACGCTATTCGCCATTCGGGGTGAGATCAGCGGCAAATCCTATACATCAGGAGTCGTGCTTGTAGTTGTTTTCATTTTGCTGGGATGGAGTCTGATGAGTTACGGTGAATTCGTTAATCGGACGTTCCTGCCAACACCGGATCAGGTGCTCCGGCAGTTTGGGATTCAATTGCAGAACCCCGTGTTCTGGCACAATGTGTGGATTAGTATTTTCCGAGTCGGCGGCGGCTTCTTGCTTGCGTGTTTAATCGGGATTCCGTTGGGGATTTTGGCTGGTACGTACCGTTTCGCAGAGGCGATATTGGTGCCACCTACGGAATTCATTCGCTATATGCCTGCGACGGCGTTCATCCCGCTGATCATGGTATGGGCAGGCATTGGCGAGTGGGCGAAAGTGTTGGTTATTTTCTTGGGTTGTTTTTTCCAGTTGATGCTGATGGTCGCCGATAATACGCGCGCCGTATCCAACGATTTGCTTCAAACCTCCTACACGCTGGGAGCTAAAAGGTGGCAAGTCGTTGAGAAAGTGCTGATTCCCGCGCTGCTGCCTGACTTAATGAATACATTGCGCCTCATCATCGGATGGGCGTGGACGTATCTTGTGGTAGCGGAGCTCGTTGCTGCAAGCAGCGGACTTGGTTTTTCCATTATGAAGGCGCAGCGGTTTCTGAATACGGATCAGATTTTTGTAGGCATCATTGCGATTGGTTTGCTCGGTCTGCTGACGGATCGCACATTTGCGTATTGTCATAAGCGGTTTTTCCCTTGGTTGGAAGGAGGACGTTAAGCGATGGAAGCATTGAAAATAGACGATAACAACGTACCTTCTTCTGAGAAAAAGAGTGGTGTTCGTAAAATTGAAGCGGTCGAAGTCTCCAAAGTATATCAGACGAAAAAATCGCAGTTCACCGCGCTGGATCGCGTATCCTTTCACGTGAATGCTCATGAATTCGTGAGCTTCGTGGGTCCATCTGGCTGCGGCAAGTCTTCCTTGCTGCGCATCGTCGCAGGGTTAGAACCGCTGACATCGGGCGATCTGACGATTTCGGGGCATGAGATCGATGGTCCTGGCGCGGATCGAGGCATGGTGTTCCAGAGCTATACGTTGTTCCCCTGGTTGACGGTGAGGGAGAATATCGAGTTCGGGCTAACGCTGAAGGGTGTTCCACTGTTCGAAAAGAGAGCCATTGCCGATCATTTTATGGAGCTGGTCGGTCTGCACAAATTCGCTAAGTCGCTCCCAAAGGAGCTGTCTGGCGGGATGAAGCAGCGGGTTGCCATCGCGAGGGCGCTGGCGAACAACCCGGAGGTTCTGCTGATGGATGAGCCGTTCGGTGCGCTCGATCCGCAAACGAAGAATGCGATGCAGGAGCTGCTGCTCCGCATTTGGGAGAAGGAGAAGACGACGGTCGTCTTCATCACGCATGATATCGAAGAGGCGATTTTTCTCTCGCAGCGGGTGTATGTCATGCAGGCGCATCCCGGCACGATTCGCAGTGAAATTGTCATTCCGCGCGGCTTGCGTTATGTGGAGGATGCCAAGGATTCGGAAGCTTTCGTTAAGCTGAAGAAGCAGATTATTTCGTTAATCGGGCACCACGAGGAGTGACGTGCGAGAACCTTTAAGACCACGGTGGCGTGGTATTGGAGGTTTTTTGTTTTTTGTCACAGGGTAGTAAAAGGCACTCATTTGACGAGCTAGAGTGTTCTGGCTACAATGAATTAAAGCGTTTAAGAGTGAGGGCATAGGATGAAAAAAAGTAAACAAGCTACCATCGTTGATGTGGCATCTGAAGCCGGTGTTTCGATTGCGACGGTATCGAATGTCATTAACCGCAGAAAGGTTCCGATGTCACCGGAGACCGTCCGCAAAGTAGAAGAAGCCATTGCCAGGCTAGGATATCGCCGAAATGTGATGGCCACGAACCTGAGTCGGCGGCGCTCGAACGAATTAGGGCTTGTACTCCCGCACTTCGGCGGGTATTATGGGCGATTTGCTGAGAAGCTGGAACGAAAATTTCATCGTTATGGCTATCATTTATCTGTTTTTTCAGCGGCGGACATGGATCCTGAAGTGGAAATGCGGCACATCGAGCACTTATTGCAGCGGCGTGTCGATGGTTTGGTGTCGCACGGGTTGGCGATTAGCATGCACTCCACACAGCAATTGGTGGGAGAAGGAACGCCGCTCGTGATTTTTAACGGTTGGGGCTGGCCGAGTGACATTACGAAGCTGGCAGTGAATTTGGACTTTGCGAAGGCGTCAAGCGAAGCGGTCCGATATTTCTTGGCGCACGGCTGTCGCGCTGTTTTCTATGCGGGTCGGCGCAAAGGGATGGGCGCTAACGATCAGCGGATCGAAGGTTTTCTTGCAGGACTCGATGGCGAGACGAGGGCGGATGTGCATGCGCTTTTGGACGCTGGAGATCTAGGTGTTGCAGGGGTGTTAGAAGAAGCGTTACGTTTAAGCGGAGATATTCGCCCAATCGGCATCTACACCTTCAATGATTCACTGGCGTTGGAGCTGATCGCGGAATGCCATGAGCGGGGGATTCGCGTGCCTGACGAGGTGCAGTTGATCGGAATGGATAATGAGCATTTCGCGAAGGCTAGCTACCCGTCTATCACGAGCTTTGAGATGCCTGTTGATCTGCAAGCGAGCTTGGTCACAGGATTTCTGATGCGGCAAATGGGTGAGGAGCTGGATGAGATGAGTGCGGAACTGCTTGATTCGTACTTAAATCAGATGCAGGGGCATGAGCTGCTTATTGACATGGAGATGGTCGTGCGGAATTCAACGCAGAATGGCTAAAAACCGTAAGTCACTTCGGATGAAGTGATTTACGGTTTTTTGTTGGGGAGTCAATCTATGCGGCTTTGTTGTTTCCTGAGAAAATCCTTCCCATACTCGCCGTGCGGATTGATTTCCGCGTGCTCAATCTGAATGGTGGCATGCTCGATGCCGTATTTGCTCTTCAGCGTCTCATTAATCGCAAGAATGACGCAGAACGGTTGGATGTTGGGGCTTATGAACACGTGCGCGGTCAGCGAATAATGATCCGTCGACACCGCCCAGAGGTGCATTTCGTGCACATCCTCTACGCCTTGAACATTCGCGATGACGGCGCGGATTTCGTCCAGATTGTACTTGTCGGGGACAGATTCCATCAGGATCAGGAACGATTCTTTAATGATTTTGCTGCCACCTGTAAAAATAATGCCCCCAATCACCATCGATATAAGCGGATCGAACCAGAGAAGACCCGAGTAATAAATGACAATCGAGGACATGATAACCCCAAACGAGCTGAGCAAGTCGCCGAAAAAATGCCAGAGCGCGCTCTGCACATTGAGATTGTTTTCCTCTTTGACGCTCTGATGGAGGACCAATGTGAGCACGAGGTTGACGATGAACCCGATCGAGGCAATGCCGAGCATCAATGCAAGCTGTATCGGCTGCGGGTGAATGATGCGCTGAATGCCTTCGATGAAGATGCCCAGTGCGATGATACAGAGCGCGAGGCCGTTTAGGAACGAGGCGACAATCTCGAATCGCAGAAACCCGAACGTGAAGCGGGCGTTGGGCGGCCGCGTAGCGAGTTTGATGGCGATCATGCTAAGGCCGAGCGCGAACACATCCGAAATCATATGCGCAGAGTCGGATAGCAAGGCCAGGGAATTCGAGAGCACGCCGCCGACAATTTCAACAAGGGTAAAAAATAACGTTAACATAAGGGTCACCCAGAGGGTTTTCCTGGATTTGCTTTGTTCTTTCGCATGGTGGAGATGGTGGTAGTCATACTCGATGCTCATGAGGCACCTCCTCCTTATTTATAATAATTCTAATTAAGATATTTATAGTATATGCGAATACCTTGTGGGGTGCAACTGGATTTTGGGAGGAATTTGCGGGTGTTGGAGTTAGGATGAGGGAATGTCAGGATCAAGGCATCGCTCAGCGAAGTAAAGCGCTTTCTAATTTGTAACATAAATGAAATATTCCTGTTATGGTTCCATAATGTATTGCGGGTAATATAATAAACAAGACCCCCTTTTTAATATAAACTTTTAGAACTCAGCCCCGTTGGCTGGGTTCCTTTTTTTTGTCTGCAACAATCCATCCATCGCCAACGTTAGGGATTATATCAATGGCGGGAGGCGGCAACATGAAGAAGAAATACATAGCATTGCTAATTTTTATGGCGATTTTTGCTGTAGCGGTAAATCAAGATTGGCAAAAAGGTCATCAACATGAATTCGAACAAGACCAAACTCAAGCACAAACTCCTGTGCCATCCAACCTAAGGTTGACTATGGCTGACGTACAGGCCGCTTTTGTGCAGGCAGGCTCTCCGCTAGAGGCGTGGCCACATGAGATGACCTTTTACACGTTAAATGGTATTGCTCCAACTTTTTATCAATCGGCTGGTGGGCGGTTTGCGATCTATGTGTTCATGTCGGATGAGGATCGGGTCAAGGGGCGTGAAGATTTTGATGAGCAGACAGCGACCGCCAAGGTTGCGCTTTCGCATATCTATGAGATTCGGAATGTGTTGATTTTTGAGTTGAAACAGGTGGAGCGGGTAGCGTTCATGCAGAAGGTAAAGGATTCGCTGAATGGGTCCAACATGCTGGCGGTGCTTACGATTGAAAATGTGAAAGCTGCCTTACAACAGCAAGGTGTTGTACTGGATTCAGCGGATTTTTACTACGATTGGTTCAAACTAGGTTTGAAGAAGGAATTCAGTTTCAACCTAAATGCGAAGGAGCAGCTTTACGTTTATATTTTTGACTCAGCAACTGATGTTGATAGAGGGTTGGAGCAAATTAACAATCAGAATGCGATGTATGATATTGCGCACATGCCTATGTCCTATAGGGTAAGTAATATGTTAATGATTTATATGCGTTATAAGCCTATGGCTGGGATTGAAGAGAAGATTCAAAGTGCTGTTGACGCTCTAGAGAATTTCAACAATGGGGCAATTCTAACCAAAGAACAAGCAATAAGAATTGCCCTAGACTATGCGGGTACAACAAACCATTTTAAATGGATTGCAACTGAACCAGTGCGAGGAGAGGGATATTGGGAGGTCATATTAGGGAGTGATCAAAATCTCGATGGGCAGCACCATCCGCCAGAAAAGATGTGGATGAAAGTCAAGGTTCCATCGGGGAAGGTGTATGATGTTAGGCAGAGTGAATAGTTGAAGAGGAACGTCGATGCGCTATGTATTCTATTCGACCCGTTTTCGTCATTTTTAGCCTGGGAGTGGCAAAATAAAGCACTGACGTTCCGTTCGCTATCTATTTTTTGCTCTCCTGGGCGGAATAGTGGATCTACGTTCCGTCTCCGAAAGAAAGAAGGGGTGTTCTTTTCAGAACACCCTCTCTGCAAGGCTGATCGGATGGAGCGCATGGCTCTCATCCACATGCACAAAGGCGTCGTACTGCCGCGCCATCACCGAGGGAACATAGTTCCCTCGCTCGTAGGCTGGGCGGTACACGACTCCGATGGCACGGTGCCCCAGCACCTCGTGCCCGAAGACCGGATCCTCCTTGCGCAGCAGGAGGATCTGATCGTGCGCGCCTGCGCGATGCATGAGCTCCTCCCAGCTGCCCGGCTGGGCAGGGGGCACTTGCATCGTCGCCACAGGCGCGCCCCACGATGTCGCGGCAATGACGGTGCCGCGGTAAGTGCCGAAGCCGATGGCGCACACATCGGCTTCGCCGTGCGCTTCGCGCACGAGCTGGCCGACGTTGACCATGCCGTCGGCCTTCATATCTGTTGCACGCGCATCGCCAATGTGCGTGTTGTGCTCCCAGACGATCACTTTGGCGTCTGGGCCGTGGTAGTCCACGAGGCGGCGCAGCGCCTCGACCATGTGCCGGTCGCGCACGTTCCATGACTCCGCGTCGTGCCTGACCATCGTGGTGTAGTAATCCTCCGCGTTGACGGCAGCAAGTGCATTCAGTTCCGCACTCAGTGCGGCTTCGCTGTCTTCATCGTATCGTACGCGCTTCGTGTGGAGCGCCTTCAATAGCTTCACGACATCGTCTTTACAGCTTTCCCCATAGAAAGCGGCGGAAACACCGTAATTTTGCCCCTCCTTCTCAAAGCGGTCAAAGCACTCAAACGCCTTGTGAGCTATCGCTAGCTGTTCGGGCGTGCCATTCTCCTGTAAATACCGTTCGATTTCCTCTAAAGACTCCCATAGACTATAGACGTCTAACCCATAAAAGCCAACGCGCTGCTCGAGCGGCTTCGTTTCATTGTGCTTTTTCAGCCAATCGACAAGTTCCAATACCTCTTCATTTGCCCACATCCACGACGGCCAGCGCTCAAATGCGTTCAATGCTTTACGAGCGTTCGGCTTCCCATCCGCATACTGCTTCACATAGCGATTCACTTCATAACAGGCAGGCCAATCACCCTCCACCGCAATGAAGGAAAATCCCTTCGTTTCAATCAATTTACGGCTCAGCTCCATGCGCAGTTTATAAAATTCGGAAGTGCCATGCGAAGCCTCGCCTAGTAATACGTACTTCTTGTCGCCAATCGCTTCGATTAACACGTCCAAATCGTCTATACTTTTCAAAGGCAGGGCCTGTTTCTTGATATGTTCCACAATAAGTTCGTCCATGTTCATTGGGATTAACTCCATTTCCTAAGATTGTCAAATGTAGTATGTACTAAAGAACGCAGAAAAAAGCACTCTTATCCCATTAGATGGCTTTATCCCATTTTTAAGTTAATGAAAGCTGAATGAGGGCTGTTTGAAAGCTTAATTGTGCTGTCGCATTATGCTGGACGATTCCCCATGTTTTCAAGACGGAATCCCAAGCCCTCGAAGCGGTAGGGATGCTACTGTTAAGGTAATCCTTTAATAGAAAGGAAACAGTGAGAAGGGTCGTGTTCAGGAATGGGATTGAACTATGGGGATAAAGTCTGGCAAGAAATGATAAAAGATCATACAGGCGAGTGGGGAATGGACATCAATCATTGGGATTGGGTGCCAGGCGTTGGTGTGATCGCGATGCTGGAATATTACGAGGCGACGCGTCGACCTGAGGTGCTGGCCTATTTGCAGGATTGGGTTGCGCGCAACAAAGCGAAGGCAGCAGGGAAGACGGTTATTAACTCAAGCGCACCGTATGCGATTTTCCCAGCTCTGTATCGCATTACAGGGGATGCTTGGTTAAAGGAGGAAGCGATTCGTATCGCCGAATGGATGATTCACGATACACCGCGCACGCGGGAGGACGCTTTCGAGCACACGGTGACGGAGAAAGTGGAGTTTTCCGAGCAAGTGTGGGCGGATACGATTTTCATGGCTGTGCTGTTCCTCGCACGAACCGCTTCGTTAGTTGGCAGCAGGGCGTATGCGGAGGAGGCGCTCAAGCAGGTCTTGATCCATTTGCGATTACTGCAGGATCCGCAGACGAATGTGCTGTTCCACGGGTGGAACTGTGCAACTGGCGATCATATGTCTAGCGCGCGCTGGACGCGTGCGAACGCTTGGATTGCGGCGGGAATTCCGATGATCGTTCAGGAAATTGCAACGATCGTTGAGATTCCAACTGAGCTGAAAGAAAGATATGGCCGTCTGATGAGCGGATTGCTGGCATATCAACAGGTGGACGGTCTATGGAGCACGGTAATGGACCAGCCGCATTTTTACAAGGAAGTGTCGGGCAGCGCAGGGATTGCTTATGGTTTGTTGAAAGGAATGGAGCTGGGGCTCATTCCTAGACAAGAGGAGACGGCAGCAGCGGCGGAACTAGTATTCACGGCAATTTTACCCTATATTACAGAGGAAGGTATTGTGGAAGGGGTATCTGGCGGTACGCCTGTCATGCCTACGATCCAAGCTTATCAGGACGATATTCCAACGTATCCCACGCTCTATGGTCAAGGTCTGGTATTGATGCTGTTATCCAAAGTTCTACAGAAGGAGCAAGTCGAATATGCCTAGTGATGCGCTATTGAAAGCGATACAACTTAATGAACAACGATACAACGATGAAGTCAAATTAGTTCGAACTCCGCTTGAGGCAACGTACCATACGGCGCTTAAACCTGCTACGCATCCTTTCGTCTATGCGTTGTATCCTTCGATGAGTTATGCCTATGATTTGCTTACGTTGGGCGGTGACGCCAATGCGCAGCGCGCAGCTGAAATCCTCGGCGTTATTGTAACGCATCAAGATCAGGATCCATCGCGGGCTACGTATGGGATTTGGCCTTATTTCTATGACGAATCACTGGATGAGATGGATCGTCCGGACTGGAACATGGCGGATTTTCATGGGAAAAAGCTGGTTCTCATTTTAAAAAAGTATGCGGCTCAACTCCCAGACACGCTTGTTCGGGACATACGTGAGGCTGTTTATCATGCTTGCCAAGCGATCATTCTTAGAAACGTCGGACCACATTATACGAATATTGCGCTTATGGGGGCTTTCGTTACCCTGGTAGGCGGAGAAATTCTTGGAGATGAAGAGATTCGCAGCTACGGAGAGAAGCGATTGAAGCGATTTCTTGATTATACAACAGGTATCGGCACATTCACGGAGTATAACAGTCCCTGTTATTCCCCGCTTGCTATTGAAGAGCTGGATAGCGTATATCAGGAGTCGACGACGCCTGGGGCCGTTGCGGACGCCGAGCAATTGCTGGACATCGCATGGCACATGATTGCGAAGCATTACCATCCAGCAACGCGGGAGTGGAGCGGTCCGTACAGCCGAACGTATCACACGAGGATGACGGAGCGGGAGAAGGATTTCCTGGGAAATGCTTTGAAGCCTGATTCAGGGGGCATTCAATGCGCAGAGCGGTATCATTCCTATTTTAGCTCGAAGGAAGAGCGTTATTATACAGAGCCTACAATGATGGCATCGGAGACCGGTTATCAGAACTATGCGACAACGTATCAAAATGACAAGCTATCTCTTGGCAGTTATACGTCCGGAAGTATGTGGAATCAGCGCCGCAATTTGCTGGGCTTCGTGGACGCTGGCGGGAAGAAGGTCTCCATTCAGCTGCAATTCTTGAAGGATGGGAGGGACTTCTGCTCAGCGATTTTCACAGGTGTGCAGTCGCGCAACCAGGTGCTGTTCAGCTTCAATCTGGCGACAGACAATGGCGCGTGGCATCAAGATCTGGACATCATCAATGGCAGGTTTCAAGCGAAGGATTTGCGCATTCGCCTGCTGCTTGGCGGTGAGCTGGAGGGACTGGATCTTCCTGCGAAGCAGGAAGGGAGACGCATCACAGCGCAGCTTGGCGATACGCAGCTGCAAGTAGAAGCGGTGCTCGACAGCTCCGATTACGGTCCGTTGGTGCTGGCAATCGAGCGGTCGGCGGAAGAGCTCCACTTGGACTATGTGATCTCTTCGGGAAACGAAGAGAGAGCGTTCGACTTCCACAAGCTGCAGCAAGCGGTATGGGTCTTCGCCTTTTCCTTGGGCAACGATGTTCCGTTGCCGACTGTTCATTTGTCGCAGCAAGGGGAATCGGTGACAGCCTCAGCCGATACGGAGGAAGGCGCTATGTCCATCACGGTGCCCGTTGCACCTGGGCTCACAGCCGACTTCTACCGTGGCAATCACGTTCGTCTGCCGCAGGCTTTACAGAAGCAACTTGTGCAGTAGTAACAGGTTCGGGTTGACTAATTACAATAAATTGTTGTTTTAATAAAACAACTAACTTACGGCTTCAATTCAAGTGACCCGATCAATAAGATGTTCGGGTCACTTATTATTTATTTTGATGTGAAATATTGTTAAAATATTGGGCTCTATAATCGTAGAGTGCGCTGCAACGGTTGTCGTCAGATCCATCATGAACTGCCAGAATGTTTGGTTCCTTACAAGCGCTACGAATCTACTTGTATAGAGGACGTGGTTTCAGAGGATGCCGTCCTTCATTGTTTACACACGGATGCTATTGTTAGACTCAGTTCGTAGTCTAGCAAAAGGAGATGTTCATGAATGAAAGATAGGCAGAAAGTGGAAGAAATCGCCGCACAGCGGGTTCAGATATTGTCACCGCTTAATCCTGTCAGCAGTATTTTTTCGGTGATCCTGTTGACCGTTGTCTGAGGCGTTTTATATACGAAGGAAAATCAAAACGATGCTTGGCATACTGTCACGAGAGAGCTAGAACAAGGTGAGCTTGCGGGGCAGTTACCTGGCTCAGGGTCATTTTCATAAACACGAAATCTCCTTCTTTTTGCCTTAGAAATCTTCGTATTGTCCAGTTACTGGTAAAGCCTGTGGTAGTTATACTATAGGGGTATTCTCATAATGAGTAACTTAAGGGCTTACAGCGCTTGACGGAGGTGGATACCGGGATACCTAGCAAGGAAAAAAGGGCTCAAAATCCAAATTGGGATGAGAGGAAGGAGTTCAATTTTATGATGTTTCGACTAGAGGATGCCTGGCTTCGGCGATGGTGGAAACCTGCTTTCTGTTTCGTACTCTTGCTAATCGGATTTTCGCTATTTGCAACGACCACGGATGCGGCAACGATTGTGACATACCCCGCCCCTTCCACAGAAACGGCAAATGCTAATTATGCCGTGAAGGTCGATACCAGCAATCTGTTCGTCTACGATACGAAAGTGCGCTCTGCCGCTAGCGGTCATATGGGTTTCGCATCCTTCGACTTCTCCAGCGGACCGGTTACGATTACAGTAACAACCAATTTTGATATTACTTCCGGGGTGGTCATCCGGCCTTTAGCAGCGGGCATCACGCCGACAGTAAGCGGTCGTACGATCACCTTCTCGGTGAGCAACCCGGTCAATCTGTCCATTGAGGTGAACGGGGACATTGATAATAATCTGGCCCTATTCGCCAATCCGATCGAAACAGCGGCTCCACAGGATAACGGGGCGTCCAATGTCCTCTACATGGACCCGGGAACGCATTCCAGCAACATTAACTGGGGCACGAAGGATACCTTGTATTTTCGGCCCGGTGTGCATCGATTGACGGAAACGTTAATTATTCCGAGCGGTAAGAATGTTTATCTGGCTGGCGGGGCCGTGGTGCAAACGCGTGTGGCTACCTATGATGCAAGCAATGTGAGGATTTTCGGTCGAGGCATTATCGATGGAACGAATGCACCCCAGGTCTACGATTGGGGCGACCACCGCAGCAGCTTCTTCTACTTTGTTAGATCCGATCATATCGACGTCGAGGGAATAATACTGCGAAGCAGTCCCGGTTTCCATATGGTCCCGGTGGAGTCGGAGTACGTCAATATTAAGAACATCAAATCGATCGGCGCTACGATTTCGAACAAGGACGGCTACGATATTGTGGATTCGCGATACGTAACCATCGACGGCATTTTCATTCGAACCGTGGACGACGCTATTGCCATCAAGGGCAGCTATAAGATTGCAGGGCAAAGGGGCGAATCCTCCTACATCACGGTGAAGAACTCCACGTTCTGGAATGAAGATCAAGGCAATTCGATGGAGATCGGCTTTGAGGAATCCACAGACCAGATTCGCTATATCACGTTCCAGAATATTGACATTATCCACACGCGCAGCGGTTCCGTCATCAGCATTCACAATGGGGACAGCGCCCATATCCACGATGTCTTGTACGACAACATCCGAATTGAAGATGTGCAGACGTCCCGATTCATCGATATGGCCATCGACTACTATACCTATAGCGCAGACCTTGAAAGAGGGGAAATATCCAATATTACGTTTAACAACATCAATTATATCCCTGCAACGATAAAGGGATCCCAAATGAAAGGGTATGATACAGCGCACAACGTTGACAACATCAAGTTTTATAATTTGAAAATGGGCGGAACGACGATCACGAGCGCTTCCCAAATGTCCTTGACGCTATTGCCCTATGTGACGAATGTTCTGTTCAGCTCCAGTCCGGCCG
Source organism: Paenibacillus sp. MBLB1832 (assembly GCF_032271945.1). Classification (NCBI taxonomy): domain Bacteria; kingdom Bacillati; phylum Bacillota; class Bacilli; order Caryophanales; family Paenibacillaceae; genus Paenibacillus; species Paenibacillus roseipurpureus. The sequence continues at coordinate 1,334,398 of NZ_CP130319.1, forward strand.
CGATATCGCCATGGCCTAACGTCACGCTGCCTCCTGGCAAGCCGATGCCTATGATCTGGGAAGGGGAGAAGCGGGCGCCAGTTTGCTCGACCGGGGACTCCCAAACAGCTGTAGCCGACGCGAACGCAAGTCTGGGCAAATACGGCCAGGTTCTCTTTAATGCCGCGAATGATTACTGCGATTATTTCACATTAGCCGCCTTCCCTGGAGAGTACGATGTGTATCTCGGAACCCATAAGTCCGATACAAGAGGGATCTTCCAATTCACCATGAATGGGATGAACGTCGGTAGTCCGTTCAGCATAAATGACGTTACGACCGATTATTCCTCCACCGTCGGCGAAGTTAAGGTAGGGACGGCTTATATTCACCAGTCGCGCAACAATTTCCGGTTCACTGTGGTAGGGCAACTTGGCGGAAGCTCGGACTATGCGCTCGGCTTCGACTATATCAAGCTGGTTCCGCGCTTTACGGAAGCAACGAAGACGCTGAAGTATGAAGCGGAGGAACAGCCTTATACCGCAACAACCGGCAAAGTGCTGACGATTGGCCGCAATGTGAACGCAAGCAATAATGCCTATACAAGCGTCAATACAAGTGCGGCGGGGCAATATGTAGAGTACTCGATTCATGTCCCGGAAAGCAGAACCTATGCGGTAAAGGCCAGAGTACACAACTATGGCTCGCGCGGTAAGTATCGCCTGTCGATTGACGGAGGGGCGGAGCAAGGGCTGGAGATCGATGGGGCCAATCCATCGGCCGCTTACTTGGAGTACTTTCTCGGATATAACGCACTCGCCGCTGGCGACCATACATTCCGTTTTACCGTAACCGGCAAGAACCCGAGTTCCACAGGCTACAGCATAGGGCTGGACTTCATAAGCCTGGAATATATTCCGGGTTTACCCGCCTCCTTGTTGGAGGTGGAAACGTTACCCGCAGCAGCTTCAGCCGGCAGAACCGTATCGACCGTTTCGCATTCCGGCGCGAGCGGAGGAGCCTTTAGCACGGTGAATACCGCAACTGTCGGCGAATGGGTGGAATACTCGTTCTATGTAGCAGAAGGGGGTGCGTATACGCTCAAATCGAGAATGAATAAGTGGCCTTCGCGTGCCATCGTTCAGCCCTATGTGGACGGAACTTCGATTGGCACGACGATCGACCTATACAGTCCGTCCACAGCTTGGCAGGAGTATACGCTTGGTGTACGATGGCTGACGGCCGGCACACACAAGGTTCGATTCCTTGTGACGGGGAAGAATGCAAGCTCGTCGGGGTATGTCATAGCTACCGACTCCTTCCAACTGGTTCCGTAGTGTAGCAGACCGTGAAGACCACCCCCTCTATGAAGGCATAGAAGGGGTGGTCTTTTCTATATAAAAGTACAAGTTTTTCTGCAAGATTGTGGATGTGCCATCAGGAACTGTCCATGTAAACTGGAGGATGAATGGAAGGAGGGAGATAGCAAAATGTATCAGATGCTCATTGTCGATGATGAGAAGGAAATACGCGAGGGGTTGACTGCATTCGAATGGGCCCCTCTATTGATCGAGGTGTGCGGGGTATGTACGCACGGACTCGAAGCGCTTCAGTTTCTAGAATCGTCCCCTTCTCAAGTGGATGTCGTTCTGACGGATATTCGCATGCCGTTCATGGATGGCTTACAGCTATTGGAAACCCTGCATAGGCAATATCCATACATTAAAGTCGTGCTCTTGTCCGGCTTCGGCGAATTCGATTACGCCCAACGGGCACTCCAGCTCGGAGCTGCGGATTATGTGCTGAAACCCACATCGTTTCCTGCTCTTCGCAATTCGTTTACCCGTCTCGTTCAAGCGCTGGATCAAGAAAGGCACTCCGAGGAGAACAGGCAAGCGCTAATGCACAAAGCCCGGTCGCTGTCCCGCAGGCTGAGGGAAGAGCATCTCGCCCGTTTGTTTAGGGAGCCTCTGTCTTTGGAGGAAATTGAAATCGGTTCGAATGAAGGGGAGATGTTGATCGGTGAGGGTCCCTACTTCACCATTCTGTTTCGGCTCGATCGTATGGCTCTGCATGGGAACAAGATGGAGGAGAAAGAGTGCCAGCTCGTCATGTTCGCCTTCGATAATATCCTAAGCGACGTTTGGGAAGGCGAAGGAAGGGGCTACCACTGGGTGGGACGAAGTCAGGCCATGCTATATTTGCTGACTTCCGATGAGAATCCGGCGGAGCTGGCACAGGCGGTCAAGGAACAGCTCTACCGCTTCATGGGACTGTTCAAGTCGACACTTTCGGTCGGAATCGGTGGCAAGGTGGACCGGATCGAGCAGCTTTATCTCTCTACTCAATCGGCTTGGGAACTGCTTCATCATGAGAAAGAAGCGGATCGAATGGCCATTTGCAGCACACCGGTTTGTCTGCCAGCTGCGCCTCTGGTTCCTTCGTCTGAATCAAGGGACAGGAACCTGAGCAGGAAGAGGGAAAATATGCTGTTGCAGCAAGCCAAACAATATATTGAGCAGCACTTTGGAAGGTGCATTACACTTAAGGAGGTTGCGGGTGAGCTGTATATTACGCCCGGGCACTTGGGCGCCTTGTTCCGCCAAAGTGGTGAAACCTTCATGCAGGTATTGACTAGGCTAAGAATGATTGAGGCGATGAGGCTTCTGCAGGACCCGCGTTATAAGGTATATGAGATTGTGGAACGGGTAGGTTATTCGGATCCTTCCTATTTCACAGAGCTGTTCAAGAAACAGACGGGCTTGACACCACAGGAATTTAGGGGGAACAGGTATGAACGTACGTAAGCTCATGCCGCAGCAAGGCTCGATCCAATCCAGGATTGTGGGGCTTTCTTTACTTCTATCGATGATGGCCCAAGCGATTCTCTTCTATATCGGCTTCTCGTTCTATCTTCCTCTTCAGAATCAGGCGAGGCAGGAAGCCCAGGCATCCATGGCGGATCAGCTGCAGGAGCAGGTTCTGACCAAATTTAACGATTGGTATAACTTGCTTACCGTGCTTCAGCGACCGGAGATTAGTGATTTGTTTCTGGATACGAATGGGCTGCGCGCCCCTGCAGAGATTACTCCGATTCGGGATCGTACGGTCAGGCAGCTTCAGTCGCTGGAGCTGGGTGACTCCTACGGATTGGAAAAAATTTATTTTCTTGGCGCTGACCGCAATCAATTGGCGATGTCCTTCGATGTCCAAACGGGACAGGTCGTGGAGCTGCAGGCTCTCCGTTATGATCTTCTGGCTGAGGCTAAGCTGGAAGGGCGTTTTCTACAACCGCTGGGGAGGGTCCGCATGCTTCCTGAGAAGGATTCCCTGGAGCAATGGATCCTTTCGTTGGGGGCAGATCTGCTTTCGGAAGGCACAGATAGGGAACTCGCGGATTTGTTTGCAGCAACATCGAAGGGCTTATATGTAACCAATGGAAACGAGAACGGAGTCTTCATCTGCATGGTCATCGATCCCGAGGGATTGCAGGGGCTGCTTTCAGCTCGTGCAGTGCCTTCCGCCTTCGTAAAGCTAACAGAGGAAGGAAAGGTGCTGTGGTCCTCGAAGCAGGACGATACCAGACCGATTCAAGCCAGACAGGTGTCGCTTCGACCGCTCGCTCCGTATCCTTACGAGCTGCGCGTCGAATATGCGGTGGCTGGAGGCTGGCCGCTACCCGGGAATATACTCGGCCTTCTGGCTATTCTGTACGTCGGCCAACTGCTCTTCACCTTATCGGTCAGCTATGGGTGCTCCAGCGCCATCTTCAAGACGTATACGAGGATCGCGAAGAGGCTGGACCGAGAAGTAGCATCGGTGGAATGGGGGAACGTGCGCCTGGACGAAGGCTGGTCGTCGCAAAGGTTGAATCGGCTCAGTCTGCGTACCAAACTGCTGGCAATCTTCGTTCTCGCTGTCATCGTTCCCGTTGCCGCGATCGGTTATTTGTTTAACGAGATCACTTATCGAACAACACTCGATCAGATCAGTGCTATCCAAGTCGAAGCGAGTAAGGTGTTGCTTCGTACAGCCCAGAGTCGAATTCGGGGGGTGGAGCACCTGACGGAGCAGCTCGCGGCTTCCGAGCAGATTCGGCAATTTCTTCTGCAGCGTAACTTTCAGGATCTTAATGGATTCAGGGCAGATACACGCATGAAAATTCCGATGAGCTCCGGCATGGGAGAGCTCTCGTACTTTATCATCTACAATGAACAGGGACAAAGCTTGTATTCCTCCATCTACCCCGATCAGCCTGAGTTGTTTCAACTGGATCCTCGTACCTTTCTGGATACAAATCGACCAGTTTGGCTCTCCGCTTACAAGGACATCACCCGACAACCGTCGCTGGCGGTCACCAAGCGAATCGGGATTCGATCACCGCTGGGCATGGCCGATTATTATTTACTAGTCATCCCCAAATCAACGCTGCTGGAGGGGATCGGCTCCCCGGACGTCTTTCTTAAGATGATGAATGAACGGGGGGAGAACCTGACTCCCAACGGAAACTTGGTGAAGGGCGAGATGAAAGTCATTACCCACAAGGATGAGACTCGAGACTGGACATGGAGCTTCGCGTATTCACAAGTACTTGTCCGCCAGAGAGCACGGGACTACGGGGCGAGGTACGACATGGTTGTGATCATCGTCATCTTGTTATCCATCGGGATTTCCGCCGTTTTGTCCTACCTGGTCACCAAGCCGCTCGCCATATTGGTGGAAAGCATGGGAGCGGCCACTTTTGACGCGCCAGTCCCCCGAGTAGCTTCGCAAGGAAGCAGTGAGATCGCAGGCATTATTCGCAGCTATAACGGGATGGTCGAAAGGCTGGAGCGGGTTGTGAAGGAAAACATACAGGTGCTAAAGGAGAATGCAGACAGACGGCTTCAGGAGAAAGAACTGATGTCGCTTAAGGTGAAGGCGGAGCTGGACATGCTGCAGGCGCAGATCAATCCGCATTTTCTATATAACACGTTAGAGTTGATTAATATGAGGGGAATGCGCACCGGCAATCCCGAGATCAGCGAAATTGTAACGGCGCTTGCGGATTTACTTCGCTATAGCGTACATAAGGGGGGCGATACCGTTCCGCTTCGTCAGGAGCTGAGCCATGTACGCAATTATATGGTGATTCAGCAGCACCGGCTCGGTCATAGCTTCGAGGTGATCTGGCATATACCACAGGAGTTGGAGGAGAAGCGGGTCATTCCTTTTATCCTTCAGCCGTTGGTGGAGAACGCGCTCAAGCACGGATTAAAGGGCTATGAGGACGGAGGCGTCGTAAGCGTGGAGGCCGAACTTCGAGGCAGCCAGCTCAGGATAGCGGTATCGGACAATGGCATGGGGATGACAGCCGGACAGCTAGCGAGGCTCAAGGACCAAATCCTTCTGGACGTTCCAACCGCTGTGCAGCAAGGGATCGGACTGCGCAACGTTTACTTGAGGTTAACCCTATTCTATAGCGGGGATGCGGAGCTTCAAGTCGACAGTGGGATTATGAAGGGAACCCGCGTAACGCTCATTATCCCGAATCTGCCATAGAAATCGGCGATTTGTCCCGTGGCTGCCAGTTCCTACCGATTCTATAATACAGTCAAGGGATTAAAGAGTGTCCCTAATTTGAACGAATAGATGGAGGGTCTGTATGAAGAAATGGGTCTCAAGCATCGTCAGCGTAACCTTGGCGCTCAGCCTTGCCGCTTGCAGCAAAACGGGCGGAGGGGCAGCCGGAACATCTGATACCAAGCCAATCGATTCTTCGGCCAAGCCAATCGAGGCCAAGCCGAAGGATCCAGTCACGATCCGGATTACCTTTCAGGAAGGCGAAATGCCGAAGGATCAGATTGCCGAGTTCGAGCAGGCGAATCCCGATATCAAGATCTCGCGCGAGGATATCGCCCCGACGAAGCTTGCCGCTGAGCTTGCGGCGAATGAAGCTCCGGATATTATTAAGGTCAATGGTCTGACGGAGGTTCCTTCCTACGTCATTCGCGGTGTAGCAATGGACCTCACGTCCCGTTTCCAAACAAGCACGCTGCTGAAGGAAACGGACTTCCTGCCGGTGGTCGACGTTTATCGGTTCGACGGCAAAGAGCGGGGCAAAGGATCAATCTATGGATTCCCGAAGGACTGGTCGCCGGACTTTACGCTCTGGATTAACAAGAAGGCGTTCGAAGCGGCGAAAGTTCCGCTGCCTGATCCGGCCAAACAACTGACTTGGGAGGAAATCCTGGATCTGTCCAAGAAGCTTACGATCAAGAACGGCGATACCTACACCCAATATGGGTTTGTAAAGTCGGGTGGTACAGAGCTGGATCTCACGGTGCTCATGCACTACTTGCTGAGTAAGGGAGTCGACCCGAATAGCGCTGATTTTAGTAGCATCGATTTCACCAAGCCGGAAGTGAAGGAGTTTGCAGAGCTTTGGAATCAATTCGTTCAGGCGAATGTAGGCCCGAACTCTGTCAATAACTTTGACAAGGGCATTCATCCTAATGATATTTTCACAAACGGCAAAGCGGCGATGACCCTGAAGGGCTATTGGTTCTCCGGGGCTATGCGTGACAACGAGAAAGCCAAGACTCATCTGGATGACTTCATCATGCTGCCTCCGCCAATCGCCAAGAATGGCAAGTTCGCTTCTCCGACCGGTTCGGCAACAGGTGCCATTATCAACAAGAAAACGAAGCATCCGGACGAAGCGTGGAAAGTGTTCGAGTGGTTCTTTGGCGGCAAGCCTGCTGAAGTGCGCGCGAAGTCCGGCTACGGAGTTCCGGCTCTGAAGCACCTTGTGCCTGCGTTACCGCAAGGGACGTCATTTGACAAACAAACGTATCAAGTACTGCAGGATCAATTGAAGTACACAGGCTCGAACCTGTCGATTAACCCTTATCTGTTGAACGCAGACTCCATTATCGGCAAGGACATGGCCCCCTATTATTTCGGCAAGGGAACGCTTGACGAGTCGCTGGCTAACATTACAAAAGACGCGAACAATATCATTAAAGAGAGCAAAAGCGCCATAGACTCTGCTAAAAAATAAGTCATGCGGGGGATTCGTCTGCTCGACCAGCGGATCCCCCTTTTTAACTAGATAGGGAGTGAGGACAGCATGAAAGGATCGGGGCTTGCGCTCAACCTGACGGAGAAATCACGGAGGTCGATCGCATTCTATTTGATGATCTCCCCATGGTTTGTCGTATTTGTTTTGTTTAGTTTATACCCGCTGTTCTATGGACTATACCTTAGCTTTACCAACTATATTGGTCTCAATCTGCAAACGGCTAGATGGGTCGGCTTGCAAAATTATAAGAACGTCTTTACCGACAGCGATGCGCTATACGCACTGGGCCGAACCGTTATGTTAACGGCTGTTTATGTACCGATTAGCACGTTAGTCGGATTGTTGCTCGCCGTGCTGCTGAATCAGAACGTACGCGGTGTGGGGATCTATCGCACGATCTTCTACCTGCCGTCTATCGTTCCGCTCGTTTCCGCAGCGCTTATGTGGAAAATGATGTACGCCAATCAAACCGGAATTTTGAATGTTGCGTTGAAGCCGCTTGGCATGCCTTCCGTCAACTGGTTGAGCTATGATTATGCTACGATGTCCTTGATTATCACGCTCATCTGGGCTTCCGGCAGCGGTATCCTGATCAATTTGGCTGGACTGAAGGGAATCTCCAAGGAACTTTATGAGGCGGCTTCCATTGATGGTGCGCCGGCGCTGTCCCGTTTTGTCCGCATTACACTGCCGATGATGAGTCCTATCCTATTTTTCAATGTCATAATGGGCATTATTCATACGCTGCAACTCTACATTTTGCCGATTCTGCTCTCCGGTAACGATCTGCTGATGGCACCGATTCGCCCGAACTATGTCTATGTGGTTCACGCCTTTCAGCAAGTGTTTGCTTTCCAGCGGTTCGCCTATGGCATGGCCCTGCTGTGGGTGCTGTTTACTGTCATCTTGCTGATGACACTTGTTGTATTCCGCAGCAGCCGCTACTGGGTCCACTACGAAATGGAACAGGAGGAGTAGCCCATGACGGAAGCCGGTACTTCGAGATGGAGCCGGGCACTCATCTATGCCCTGCTTCTCATCTGCTCGCTTGCTTTCTTATTCCCGCTCTTCGCCACGCTCTCGAGCTCATTGAACCCACGAGGCTCGATGCCAAGCTTATTGCCGAAAGCCTTCAATTATAAAAATTATGTGGATGCAACCACCATGATCGATTTCTGGAAGTATCTCCGTAATTCCTTTGTCATCAACGCGATATCGGTGTTTACGTCAACCTTCAGCAGCGGGCTCGTGGGTTATGCGTTCTCGAGAATTCAGGCCCCGGGTCGGAAATTGTTGTTTATGCTCATTCTGTCTACGATGATGCTGCCCAATATTGTCATTCAAATACCGACCTATATTCTGCTGCAGAAATACGGATTGCTAAATTCATTCTATCCTTGGCTCATTTGGGGTATCGGGGGGACACCGTTCTTTATTTTTTTATATCGTCAATTTTTCTCCACGATCCCCAAGGAGCTGGAGGAGGCGGCGCGGATGGACGGATGCTCCATATTCAGAACCTACTGGAACATTTTCCTGCCGCTTTCGATTCCAGTTATGGTTACCGTGGCCATCATGAATTTTCAGGAAAAATGGGGCGACGCGATCGTTCCCTTCATGTTCCTGAAGCAAGCGAAATACCCGCTGGCGACGGCTCTTACCAATATCGGTTATACCGTTCAGGGCAATTCGGAGCTTATCGTTCAAGAAGTGACGGCAGCCGGGTCGTTCTTGTTCATGCTGCCAGTGATCGTGGTCTTCTTCTTCGGCCAGAGGTACTTGGTAGAGGGGACCGTGTCAGCGGGAGTGAAGGGGTAAAAGCAAGTAGTTGCTCTACGCTAAAGTCAAATTCCAATCGTATCCCAAGACTCCCGCTCGATCTTCATGTACCGGAGGCGATCAGTTTGTGCCTCTGGTTATTTGGGTTCCGTGTTATAATAACCACATCAGACCAACAAGGGGGATTGTTCCAGATGACGAATTCGGTTCTGATTGTAGAGGATGAGCCTTGGCTGCGCAAGGAATTGATAGAGATGATCGAGAGGACCGGCTCCTGTAAAGTCATTGCTGAAGCAAGAGATGGTGAAGAAGCGTGGAATATCATTCAGGATACTTGGCCGGCCATCGTGATCACGGACATTATGATGCCCAAGAGAGACGGCCTTTGGCTCGTGACGCAGATCGGTACGCAGCGTCTTCCGATTCAAACCATCATCGTGAGCGGTTACGATAACTTTAATTATGCGCGAACCGCCATGCGGTATGGCGTAAAGGAATATTTGCTAAAACCTCTTCAGCAGGAGGAATTGCTTAAAGCGCTGGAACGAATATTGGTACAAATCTCAGAACAAGTGGATTGGCAGAAATATGTAAGAATGATCGAAGATTATGTAGACGGTCTGGCTTTGTGGAATGAGGAGACTTCCACCGAAAAATTGAGTCAGCTTTATAGAGAGTTGGATGTTATTAAGCACATCAACTCAGAATTACGACTCGGCCTCTACCGGATTGTGATAGATAAATTAAGTAACCTTGTCGATTCGTCGGCGTTGGCTACCCCACTCGCCATTAACGAGACGTTTACCGATGAACAGCTACACGCGCAGATCCGGCAGCACATCTTACGAGTAAAGGCACATATGGACAAGGCTGTGAGTCTAAACGCCAAAGTACAACCCAGCCCGATGGAAGCGGTATGTAAGCTGATTGACAAGCAATTCCGCCGCACCTTTACCTTGGACGAGATGGCCGAGCTTACCCAGCGCAGCGTATCCCGATTCTGCAGCGAATTCAAGCGATATACGGGAAAAACCTTCATTAACTATGTCAACGGTGTCCGACTGGACAAGGCGAAGGAGCTCCTCCTGATGCCAGACCTGCGCATTTATGACGTAGCCGACCTAGTGGGATACACCACCCTATCATACTTTAACCGTATGTTCAAAGAGGCGGAAGGCATGTCGCCAAATGAGTTTAGGAAGTTACACGGTCTATGATGAATCGGTACTCGATTCGCCTCAAGATGGCCGCCGCTTTCCTGCTGATTTGCGTCATTTCCGTTTCTTTGACGGGTACGCTTCTCTACAACCATTACAAGCAATCCGCGATCCGCGATTTTCAATTGACATCATCAGACGCGACAGACCGCATCGCTTTCCACCTCGAGTATTATTTGCGCCAAACGATGCAGTCCACTTGGAATATGCTTGGTGAAGCGGATATGCAGAAATTCCTCGTTAACGAGAGTACAAGCGATGGAGAGAAAAACACGGTTCAGGAAATGCTGAGGCGTTACCGCGCCTTTAATTCCGTATCCGTGAGCGGCGTCCATATTCTGAAGGAGAATGGAATGTTCGTTTCGGTGGCGGATCAGGACTTGAGCGTTCGCAAGTCCTCATTTTTGCGGGAGCGCTTTCAGCTCAGAGAGATGGATTATCAATTTTTCGCGTATCAGAATTTCTATACCAATAAACCTGAAACAGCTATCAGCATGTCCATCCCCGTTTATAACCTGACCAACGGCCGACTATCTGGTCGACTGATCCTTGATCTCGATATGAATCCGATTGAGGACATCGTCAGTCGAGCGCCCCTCGGGCAGAAGGGTCACTTCTACATCATCACGACGAGCAATCAGATGGTATTCCACCAGGATCGTTCCATGATTGGTCAGACCATGGACACCGTTCCGGAGCTGAGGAACCTGAGGCTGGATAACTTTCCTCAATTCGGTCTTCAGAAGCTGAACGGGAAACAGGTATTGGTCGGAGTCAGCCCGGTTAGTCGAACGGATTGGAGCATCGTCTATGTCATTCCATTCTCTTCTTTCGCGAGTGGTTTACAAACGATCAAGTATTATACGCTTGGGGTCATTGCTGCGATTTCTTTCGTAATTCTGATCATCGTTCCGTTCGTCGCCACACGATTCGTCCGCCCGATCCGTCAACTGATGCAGCTTCATGAACGAGTGGAGCGCGGGGATTGGGACATTGAGGTTGAGTTCGTGCCTGGCAAGGATGAGTTTCAGCTGCTCAGACGCCGTTTCTATCTGATGACGAAGCGGCTGAAGCGGCTGATGGAGACAGTCACGGACTTGCGACTAGGACAGCTGCAGCTCCAGCTGCAGCAGAAGGAAGCCTTCCTACAGGCGCTTCAGAACCAGATCAACCCGCATTTTCTGTATAATACGCTGGGGATCATTAAGAGCATGGCTTTCATGGAAGGTAACGAGAATATCGTTCAGATGACACAATCACTTGCTCAATTTTATAGGTATACGGCGAAGATGCAACATGTTGAGGTTACGCTGCGGGACGAGCTTGACCACCTCAAGCATTATCTAGATATCGCTCATTTTCGATTTCAAGAGGACTTCGTCAGTGAGATGATTATTAACGAAAAATACATGAGCTGCCGGGTGGTGAAGCTGACCTTGCAGCCGCTCGTGGAGAATGCGGTCAAATATGCGATCGAACCTAAAGGGGGCAAGGGAACCATTCGGTTGAATGCCTATCACACGGATCAGAAACTAATTATCGAAATTTTTAATAGTGGAGAAGGGATTGAACAAGACGTTCTGCAGCGGTTAAAAGAGAAGCTGAAAGAGGTATCCGACCACCCTACCGGCTATGCCGGCGAACAAGGACTCGGACTTGCGAATGTTCACGCAAGGCTCATTCTCCAATATGGTGAGGGTAACGGAGTGTACCTAGAATCCTTTCCTAATCGAGGAACGGTCGTGACCGTCATCTTGCCGTTCAAATCTGCATCCTGACAAAACAAATACAATTCTGCGTTCGTGCAGGATTGTATTTGTTTTCTATAAGATAGTATCGGGTGTTTCGATAGGATTCTGCCTTTTTCGCTAGGATCGTGGATTCCGAGTTTGCATCGCATGAGATAAAGTAAAGATGTCAACAGATTGAACAAAAGAGAGGGGAAGTTACACCATGAATAAAAAATGGATTAAAGGGATGCCGGCTTTGATGCTCGCCACCGCCATGCTGCTATCCGCTTGCGGTAAAGACAGCACCTCAGGTACTAGCACGGCTTCGCCCAGTACGAACGCCAAGGAAAGCGCCAAGCCGGCGCAGAAGCAAGTAGAGCTTCGCGTAATTAACTGGCGGGTAGAGGACAAGGCGTTCTTCGACGACATGCATGCCAAGTTTGAAAAGGAATACCCGAACATCAAGATTAAGTACGACACTGTCCCATCCAAGGACTACATCCAGCTTCGTCAAGCCCGGATGGCAGTCGGCGAAGTAGACGTTGTCTCAGAGCTGTACAATCGTGTGCTGCTTACGCCTGAGCTCCGAGACCAATGGGTAGATCTCAGTAATCAGAAATTCCTGCAGGGCTTCAATAAGGGGATGCTGGACATCCATTCCGCTGACGGCAAAGTATTGGGTCTTCCGTGGAACGCAGCCGGATTAGTCGTTTTCTATAATAAGAAAATATTCGCGGATAACGGCCTCAAGGAGCCGACGACATGGTCGGAATTCAAAGGCGAGATCGAGAAGCTGAAGGGAGCTAAAATCACTCCGTTCATGGAAGGTGGTTTGGACGCATGGCCTGTCCAGCAGATTGTGCATGGACTAGAGCCGGCGATCGTTCGCGGAACGAATCCGGACTTCTACGGCAAGAACAACGAAAACATCAAGAGCGAGAAGAGCAAATTCAGCGACGCGTCATGGCAAGAAGTGTTTGATAAGTTCAGCTATCTGGCGAGTAACTTCCAGCCGAACTCGGCAGGTCAAGCCTACAGCCAAGCGCCGGCATTGTTTGCTCAAGGGAAGTCGGCTATGACCATCGACGGCACGTGGAGCTTGCAGCAGATGCAGCAGGCAAATCCGCAGCTTGAGATCGGGTCGTTCTTCCTTCCAGCTACCGATAATGTGGAGCAGAATAAGGTACAGTATGTGAAAGCAGGAGGAGCGTACTTCATTCCGAAGAACTCCCCGAATCAGGAAGCTGCACTAAAATATCTGGAATTCTTCGCACGAAACGATGTGTATCAGAAGTACATCGATGACTTGAAATTCTTGCCAATCAAAGATGGAATTAAGGTATCCGATCCCGCTGCTAGCGACATCGCGGCCAAGATGGCCAAGTTGAAGGGTGCATCTTCCTTCACCGAGCTTGTGTCTGCCGGGATGAAGTATGATCTGAACGTACTTTCGAAGGTGTCAATAGGCGAACTTAAGGCCGCCGATGCAGGTAAGGAGTTCCAAAAGATTCTGTTGGAGACTAAACCGAACTGGAAATAATCTTGAACGAACGGGGACTTGTCGAGGAAATGTCGTCAGGTCCCCGTTTGTAATCCCAACACAGACACTACTGAATCGGAAAGGAGTGGGAGAGATGACTCATACGTCAACACGCTTGTGGGCGTGGCTGGCCGTCCTTCCTGCTATGCTGTTATTCCTCTGCTTCAAGGTTTACCCCGCGGTCGGAACCTTTATTTTCTCGCTTACGGATTTCAGGGGAAATATCAACAATTTTCATTGGGTGGGCGTAGAGAATTATCATAAAGTCATTACGCTGAATAAGAAAGAATTATGGAATTCCATTAGGATTTCGCTTACGTTTTCGTTCGGAGTTACACTTGTTCAAAATGTGCTCGCGATCGCTCTTGCCGTGCTAGTCAATATGAAGCTTCGATTGCGTAACTTTTACCGAGCGGTTATCTTCATGCCGAACGTGTTGGGTGTCGTCATTATCGGCTTTCTATGGAAGCTGATCTTCGATCCGTATTCGGGACCAGTGTCGTTATTCTTATCGTGGTTTCATATGAATTCGGCTCTTCTCGGCAGTAAGGATGCTGCTTTGCCGTTGGTGATGTTCATTCAGCTATGGGCTTCTGTTGGGTATGCGATGGTCCTTTACGTGTCCGGTTTGCAGGACATCCCCGAGCATCTCTATGAGTCCGCATCCATCGATGGGGCTACCGGTTGGAAGAAGTTCCGCTATGTCACCCTTCCGATGCTGCAGCCGATGATCACTGTCAACTTGATGCTCAGTATAATTGGTTCACTAAAGGTGTTCGATATTATTATGATTCTGACGAACGGAGGTCCTGGACAAGCAACGACGACCATTGGTCTGTATGCGTTCCAGAGCATCTTCTCCGCTAACGAGTCGCAAGGATTTGCATCAGCACTCAGCATTCTGCAATTCTTGTTTATTCTCTTCTTCGCTGCGATTGCGCAGTTCATATTGCGAAGAAGGGAGGCGCAGCTGCAATGATGCGACTTTCCCTCCGCCATTCGGCGGCAAATTTGGTTCTATTCGTAACCTCGCTGATATTCTTGCTTCCGACTTTGATAATTGTCAACATTGGTTTGAAGTCCAATCAGGAATTTCTGAAGTATCCGGTAAAACTCGTGGAAAGCGTGCACTGGGTCAATTTCTCCAAGGCATGGAAGCAGGCTGATATGAGTACTTATTATACCAATTCGATTATTTATGCGGTCGGAGCCGCTGCACTCACCTGCATCATCGCAGCAATTGCTGCGTTCCCGCTAGCTCGCCGTCATGTGCAGGGAGCCAATTTTATTCTAGGCTTGATCGCGTTGACGTTATTTTTGCCTGACGGGATTGTGCCGACCCTGTTTCTTATGAAGAAAATTGGATTTATGAATACGACGTATGGGTTCATTTTGCTGGAAACAGGTCTTAGTCTCTCCCTAGCCGTATTTATCTTGAACGGTTTCATTCGAAGCATCCCGATTGAGCTCGACGAAGCGGCCAACATGGATGGATGCGGTTATTTCCGCTATGTCTTTACCATTGTCATGCCGATGATGAAGTCTGCTCTAGCGACTGTTTTCATGCTCAAAATGATTACGGTTTGGAACGATTTCATCAATCCGTATATGTACTTGACAGACAAAGATAAGCGTCCCCTCACTAGCGGCTTGTATATGTTTATTGGTGAATTCTCAACGGACTGGACGGTCATGGCGGCTGGAATAGTCATCGTTGCGCTGCCACTGATCCTAGTGTATATCTTCATGCAGCGGTTTATCATCTCGGGCTTGAGCAGCGGTGCGGTGAAGGGATGATGTTCTAGTATCAGAGGGGGAAGGTGGCGATCCTGCCTTCCTCTTTATTCATGAAAGGTGGTGGATAACGATAAGATTTGTATGCGCTTACAAATAAGATCGAGAAGTTGCTTCTAATTAAAAGAAAGGTAGTGAACAGATGTTTACTCGAATGAAAAAAGGTATGTTGCTTATGTTCACCATGATGATTGTAACCTCTCTGCTTGGTATTCATATCACCCCGGTGCAGGCCGCCGACCAATACGATACGATCCGTGACAAATGGAAGGTCATGCTGACTGGCGGGACAGGGATCTCGATAACGGACACCGATATTGCGGCCAAGATTACCGCCATCACGAATCAAGCGTCTACCTGGCAATCCAGTATCGTACGCACCAGCACGCGTTATCAGGTCTGGAACGACCTTGGCTATCGTTACGATACGGCCAACATTACGAAACATTACCAGCGCATTCGGGACATGGCGCTTGCTTATTCCACTACGGGGTCCTCTTTGTATGGAAATGCTTCGCTTAAGACAGATATTTTGGATGCGTTAGAGACGGTTTATACCCAAAAGTATAACGAGACTTTCGTGAAGAGCGGAGCGAGCGGCTGGTACGATCTCGAGATCGGCGCGCAGCTGCCATTCTTGGATACGCTTTCTCTGATGTATTCAGATCTTGCGACCGCTTATCCGGACCGCTTAACGAAGTATTTGTCCGCGCTCGAGTATTTCGCTAGTTATGACGACGGGACAGGTACCTTGGTTTCGGACCCCGGCAAATATGGGAATGGGGGCTATATCTCCACGGCGGCCAACCTAGCCTGGAAGTGCGAGGTAGAGGCGAAGAGAGGGATTATCACCAAAGATTCGGCAGCCATTCAAGAGGGTGTTTCGAAGATATCGGGCATTTATGACTATATTGACGGAACTGGCGCGGATGACGGCTTCTTCACCGACGGATCCTTTATTCAGCATCATTATTTTGCTTACAATGGCGGGTACGGGAATGCGATGCTGTCTACAGCGGCCACGATGTTCTATTTGTTTAATGGGACCGCTTGGGATGTGATGAATTCCGTTAACACCGTCTATGACGCCGACTACGTTCATGTCTTCGAATGGGTCTTGAATGGTTACAAGCCATTTATATATAAAGGCGATATGATGCCGATGGTGATGGGGCGGGACATCTCTCGCTACTCCAACGATAATCATTACCGAGGCCATAATGTGATCAGCAATGTCGTGCGGTTAGTCCAATCGGCTCCTACTGCTTATAATGCGGATTTTAAAAGCTTAATTAAATATTGGATTCAGCAAGATACCTACAGCAGCTTCTATCAAGATGCAGGTACATCGGTTTGGACGATCACCAATGCGAAATCCATCGTATCCTCGGCTGCATCGCTGATTGCTTCGGAATTTTACAGTCAATTCGCTAACATGGATAAAGCAGTAGCATTCCGTTCGAATTTTGCACTCGGTATCAGCATGTTCTCGAACCGAACCAAGCCGTTCGAGTCGATTAATGGAGAGAATAAAAAGGGCTGGCATCTGTCCGACGGCATGACCTATTTGTATAATGCCGACCTTGGGCAATTCAGCGGCGATTACTGGCCGACTATCGATTCCTATCGTTTGCCGGGGACGACGGTGGAGCAAGCGTCGGAGCCTGCCGGTAATCAGGGCTCCAAGAGCTGGGTAGGCGGAGCATCTTTACAGGGCACATACGGAGTTTCGGGCATGCAGCTCAAACCATCCGGTCAAACCTTAAACGCCAACAAGTCCTGGTTCGTTTTCGATGACGAGATTGTTGCCCTCGGATCCGGAATTACTAGCACGGATGGGAAAACGATCGAAACCATCGTGGAGAACCGTAAGCTGAATAGCAGCGGGAATAACGCCCTTACCGTAGGCGGTACGGCGAAATCGACGACGCTCGGATGGAACGAATCCATGAGCAATGTAACTTGGGTGCATCTGGCCGGCAGCGTGTCCGGCAGCGACATCGGGTACTATTTCCCAGGTGGAACGAGTCTCAATGGACTTCGCGAACAACGATCCGGTTTATGGAACGACATCAACACGAACAGTGCCTTCCAGACGAGCGGAACGCGAACGAACAACTTTCTTACGCTCTGGATGGATCACGGAGTGGATGCGGCAAGCAAGAATTCTTACTCCTACGTGTTGCTGCCTGGTATGACCAGTTCCCAGGTGAGCAGCTATGCTAACAATCCTGCGATTACGATCTTGGAAAACTCTACAGATGCTGCTGCGGTTAAGGAAACCGCGCTAGGGTTGACGGGAATTACATTCTGGAACGATATCAACAAGACCGTAGGCGGGATTACGAGCAATAAGAAGGCTGCCGTAATGATGAAAGAAACCTCGTCTGATTTGGAAATTTCCGTCTCCGATCCGACGAATGCCAACACAAGCGCCATCCAGCTTGAGTTAGCTCAGTCTGCCGCTTCAGTTCTGACCGCCGATCCCCGAATCACAGTTACCCAGCTGAGCCCGACAATTAAGCTAGCGGTCAATGTGAGCGGAGGTTTAGGCAGATCGTTCTCCGTGAAATTCAGTAAGGGAACCTCGGCGACGACAACGATTGTGGATGACTCGAACGCTTCCATCACCTACAGCGGCTCTTGGACCCATACAAGCGACGCGAATTTCTATAATGCGACCAAGTCCGTAACGGGCACAACGACAGTAGCGGGAACCGGCAAAGCGACATATACGTTCACCGGTACGACGGTCCGCGTCTACGCCAAGAAGCTGGCTGGCGGCGGGATGGTCGATGTGAAGGTAGATGGGGTGTCGCGAGGAACGTTCGACACGTACAGCTCAACCGACGTTTACAAGGCCAAGGTATTTGAGCTAACGGGACTGACCAGCGGCTCCCATACGATCGAGCTGAGTATGAATGCCAGCCATAACAGTAGCGCAACCGCTTATTATTTCGGTTTTGATTATTTCGAGTATGTGAATTAACGTCAATGTATTTGTACAGCTCATTTCGGTCAATGCACCGTTATGAGCTCTCTTTATGTCAGAATCGCTTTCTGTTCATATTCTCAAGATATTTGACATTAATGGGGAGTAAATGGAAGGTTGTAAACGCAACAGGAACAACAGTTACAGCCTTGCTTGCAGAATCCGAAGGCGAATTCGACCGCGCTGCGTTTGATCGTGATGAGGAAGATGACTTAGAATTAGCGAGTGCATAATAAGGGGAAATAGAAAAGACGAGCGACACCTGGGGTGTTCATTCGTCTTTTTTTATATGGGGGTGTGGAGGAACGCCGCTAACCAACGTCTGCCTATGGAGGTGTCTACTTAAGTGAAAGTGGTCTTTGTCCTGAATTCCATCAGACTAAAGGTCGCCATCATTAGTACGTTTCCTGCTTCGCTGCCGCTGCATGCGTACCCGCCGTATAACCTGAAGAAAGAGCAGCCGTAATGTTGTACCCACCGGTATATTCGTGAATATCAAGGACTTCGCCACAGAAGTATAACCCATTCATAAGCTTGGACTACCCCTTGCGCAGTCCCTTCCTTTTATAAGCCTCAACCCGATACTGCTTCGGGGTCAGCCCCGTCTCCTTTTTAAACACATGAAAGAAATGCGAGATATCGCCAAAGCCCGTGGCGGATGCAATGTCGGTGACCGTCTGGTCACTCTCCATAAGCAGCCGTTTCGCCGCATTGAGGCGATACTCCGTCAGAAACTGGCCGATGGTCGTGCCAGTTGTTTCCTTAAACAACGTAAACAGCTGCGAACGAGACACTGGGAAGCGCAGTACGAGATCCTCAATCAGAATGTTCTCCTGATAATGACCAATCAAATAGGCGAGCACATCGCCGATCAGCTGCGGATCATCACGCTTGATCGCTTGCGAGGCCGCATCCTTTTGCAAAGGTAGAAGCTCCAAGAAAAATGCACTAATTCCTCGCAGCACGGCCAGCTCATAAAGTGAATCTCGCGCAGCAAGATACTGCGTCAGCTCGGCAAGAATTGTCTGCATGACATGTAACTGCTGCGGCGTGAGGAAATAATGACTTGCATCGGCGTGCCCCTCGGCAAGCAGACGAGCAATGGAAAGATCAGATACATGGAACATGTCATGCAACCTCTCTAAATAAGACTCATCGAGCGAGAGGACGTACCGATGGAATTCTAAACTCCGTCCATGATAAGGACGATGCAGTACTTTCGGATGTATGATCGTTAAGCTGCCTGCGTGGAGCGGGAAGAGTCGATCTCCAACAAGGTAATGGCCAGATCCTCCCACAACAAGATAAATTTCATAACCGTTATGGGAATGGAGCAGCGGCTGCTCCAAAGGTATAGTTCGATATTCACAATGAACGGGATACTCCGTCAGAAAATGATTCGTATAATCGTCGATCGCAAAGTTGGCAGACGTCTCCGTCACATTCAAATCGTTTTCGTGCACGAATACTCACGTCCTTCCTATATTCAGCAGCCTACTTGAACCAGCCCTTTTTCTGAAACCATGCAAACATTCCCAAGCCGATGGCGATCATGAGGAGCAGGACGGTATAATAGCCCCAATGCCAATGCAGCTCAGGCATATAGGTGAAATTCATCCCGTACAACCCTGCAATAAACGTTAACGGCATAAAAATCGTGGTAATGACCGTTAAGGTTTTCATAATGTTGTTCATGCGATTCGAGTTGAGTGAAATATAACTGTCTCGAATATCCGCCGTAATCTCCCGATTGGAATCAAGCATCTCAGAAAGCTTGAGCAGATGGTCATGAATATCAGTGAAGAAGACAAGGTGCTCACGAATCTGTTCGATGCGTTCCGTACTGATCAGTCGGTACAGAAGATCGCGCATCGGGACGATGGTGCGGCGCAATTGAAGCAGTTGGGAACGAATTTCAAAAACTTCATTCATCAACGTTTCAATCGCTTCGGCTTTCATCGAGTTCTCGATGACATCGAGCTGATCCTCAATTTGGTAGACACTTGGGAAGTATTGATCGACGAGGTTGTCCAGGACGAGATATACGGCATAGATTTGGCCTTGGTTTCGATTGTTTTCATGGGCGGTAATTCGGCTCCAGGCATCCTCAATTTCACGTGATTCATGCAAATGGAAAGTCACGATGTAGTTTTTTCCCAGGAACATATCGACTTCTTCTGCCTCTAATGTTTTGGAATTAATGGCATGCATAACGAAAAAATCCACATCCGCATAATGATCGATTTTGGGCCGTTGCAGGAGATAGAAGCAGTCTTCGATCGCAAGTGGGTGAAAATGAAAATGATCCTTCAGCTTCGAGGCTTCCTGCTCATTCGGATTATGGAAATCCACCCAGTACCAGAGGACGGATGGATCATGAAGTTCTTTAAGCGTGAGATCGTGAACGACCGAGTAATCGGTCTTGACAGCAAGCGTTCGTATCATGGAAATGGCTCCTAGTACTTTAATTTCAATATAGGCATTTGCATCATTTTACCATACAATGAGGAAAGAACAGAAGGGAAGAGGTGGGGGAATGAAGCTCTCCGTTTGTGTGGACGCCGTGTACAATAGGCGTGATTTCAAGGAAAGTGTTCAGGAGCTGCGAGCGATCGGCTATCAAGCGATTGAGTTCTGGTCCTGGTGGAATAAGGATATCGATGCCGTTGCGGATGCAGTGGAGGAAGCAGGAGTTACGGTTGTAACATTTTGCACGAAATTCGTAAGCTTGGTTGATCCCGAACAACGCACGACGTATATGGAGGGGCTTTCTGAATCGATCATGATTGCTAAGCGGCTAAATTGCCATCAACTCATTTCACAAGTGGGACAAGAGCTGGCGGGCGTGTCTAGAGAAGAGCAGACCCAATCCTTAATTGAAGGGTTGAGAGCATGCGTTCCGCTTTTGGAAAAAGAGGGCATTACGCTGTTAATAGAGCCGCTGAACACGCATGTAGATCATGGCGGGTACTTCTTGGCTTCCTCCGAAGAAGCATTTCGCATCATCAGAGAAGTGGCAAGCCCGAACGTGAAAGTACTGTACGATGTGTACCATCAACAAATTACGGAGGGCAATTTGATTGCCGCCATCCGTGATAATATCCAGTGGATCGGCCATTTTCATGCGGCAGGCTGCCCAGGCAGGCACGAACTGAATGAAGGAGAGCTGAATTATGAGGCGATCTTCCAAGCCATTAGGGAGACAGGTTATACCGGCTATATGGGACTCGAATATTTCCCGAGAGCCGAACCGCAGGTTGGCTTGCAAAGTCTGATCAAATGAATAATATTTGTAACACAACTGGAACATTCCCGTTACAGTCCTCTAACATAGGCAGGGTATTATAATAAACAAGACCCCCTTTTTTAATATAAACTTTGGACTTGGCCCCGTTGGTCAGGTCATTTTTTTTGACAAACCCCACGAAAACGCTGCAACAACATAGACCCGCTGACTTTCAGGGTATTGAATGCACACGTGATTGACAATGTGCCGAACTGCCCAAATAGAAATAATTTCAGCCGCTTGTGGTTAATATATCCAGGTGGACGAAACAGAAGGAGGATGCACATGGATAACGCAACAACCCTGTACGAGAAGCTCGGTGGAGAAGAAGCCATTTCTGCCGTAGTGAATTACTTTTATGAGCTGGTATTAGCAGATGAGACGGTGAATCACTTTTTCGCCAAGACGGATATGGAGAAGCAGCGCAAGCATCAGACGAAATTTATTAGTTTTGCGCTAGGAGGACCCAATCAGTACACAGGAGCATCGATGTCCAAGGCACATGCAGGCATGAATTTGCAAGAGGAGCATTTCCAAGCAATCGCGACGCATCTGCATGATGCTCTGGCACATTTTAACGTAGGTGCTGATGAGATCAATCAGGTGCTGGCTAAGGTATCGACGCTGAAGGACGATGTATTGCATAAGTAAGTAAAGTGCCAATTTCCCATAAGGACTGCCTTCCAGTGAACTTTTCTACGAAGAGGCAGTTTTTTTGCGTCCAGATTTGCAGATGGCTTTCATTTTGATAAAATATGTCGAGTATAGAACGATAATTGACCAGCTCGCTGGCGAGCGAAGAGAGGGGCTACTGTTACATGGGTGCCGAAATCGAAAGAAAATATTTATTGCCTGCATTCCCTGAAGCTGAGGTAGCGCGGGGGGAGCTCACTTTCATATCGAAACAATATATTTATCAAACCTATCTGGCCTTCTCCGATGATCAGGAAATTCGCGTGCGGAAGCTTGTAGACAGCTCAGGGGAAGCGCACTATACACATACCTTCAAGTCCGGTCATGGAATGGTGCGGGAGGAAGTCGAGTATGCCATTACTGCGAGCATTTATGAGCAGTTACTCGAACGCACAGGCTTGATTCCGTTAGAGAAGATTCGAACGACGCTGGAAGCAGGCGGGTTTACATGTGAGATCGACGAGTACAAGCAAATTGAGCTGGCCGTTGTCGAGGTCGAGTTTGCCGATGTGCAGGAAGCGCAAAGTTTTGCTGCACCATCTTGGTTCGGCAGAGAGCTAGGCGCTGAAGAAGAATTCCGTAACAAGTCCATGTGGGTGAAATTGCAGAAACGTTAAATGTAAGCGCCAGAAAACCTCAAATTGGAAGATTCATTAGCGAAGTATGAGGAAAAAAAATGGTTCCTTAAAACTAAGAATAGAAGTATACCAACATTTCATAGCTAAAATGAAGATATGGTAAAACTTATATTTGGAATTGCGAGGGACTCCCATGAATCTTATCCACTACTATCGGCAACAGTTTCTCGAATTAACAAG
This sequence comes from Paenibacillus sp. MBLB1832, assembly GCF_032271945.1. NCBI lineage: Bacteria > Bacillati > Bacillota > Bacilli > Caryophanales > Paenibacillaceae > Paenibacillus > Paenibacillus roseipurpureus. Next base: position 1,357,289 of record NZ_CP130319.1, read on the forward strand.
TCAATTTGAGCAAACGTGGGAAGAGGAGCCATTTTACAAAATCGGTTTCCTCTGGTATTCGTATGCGAACGCGGCATACAAAGAAATATTTCAATTGACACAGACAAGTCAGGATCCCCTGTATCTGGTTTATGCGATAGAGCTGTCAGCTTCTTATAAAGAAACGAGCATCGGCGATGTCATTAAACAAGCAACGTCAGCTTATGAGCTTGCCTGTTACGTGTTTCCAGACAAGGTCATGGTGACAGCGTCAGTTTCAACCGAAGACTTGAAGCAAACTTCGTTAGGTTTCATTAATCAAGCTCGAGCCGAGATGATTGACCATGTGTTCTCAGCGATTCAAATTTAAGATGAAAACGTATAGACCTAAAATTACACAGATTTCGCTGATCAGATCCGAGTTCTTCAGCGCGAAGCAGATTGGGTAGCTGCCAAACGAGCTGCCCATACGTTCATCGGTGTAGCAGGCAGCTTGTCCGCTACCGCGTTGTATGACAAAGCGATGAAGCTGCAATGGTTCAATAACAGCAATAGCCGTTCCTTGGCAATCCGCTCAAGTAGGGAGCGATGCATTAGAACGGCTATTTTTCAAACATGATGCTGCGGATCAGGCTAAACGCCGCTATCCGCCATAAATCCATCGTTGACTGGTATGGTTATCGAGAAACGACGAGATCTTGGACCTTTTTCCAAGCGTCTAATTGCTTCTCTAATTGTGTTACTAAGGCAGTTACGTCTTCCTTGAACTTTTCCTTCTCATGCTCATTCAACTCCGTTTGTGCCAGTTGAAGCTCACTGCTGGATGGAGGAGATGAGATCGCATTGAGTACTTGTTGCAGTTGAACTTGCAGAGGATGGTTCGTACCGACGCTAGAAGTTTCCGTTCGCGGAGTGGCGGGTGTATCGTGAACTACCGCAGCAGTCTCAGTCTCAGCTGCACCAACAACAGGAGGCACCACTGCGTTAGCCTGTACAACCTCATCGACGGGCATGGCCGCCTGTCTGACCTTCTCCGCCTTAGCAGGTGCTTTGACCGATGCAGGCTTGGCCCGTTCTGCCCGATTGTTCTGGAACGTGGACCACGTCTCCACTAATTCAGGACCAGATTTGTAGAGCAGCTTGCCTTTAATCGTCTCAGAGATGTCCTTATCTTTAAACATCTTCGCGATCTTCTTCACGTCGCTGACAGGCATCTCATCCCGAGCCATAATGAGCGCAAGCGGGTCGCGATGCTCGATCGGCAGATCCTTCAGCGGCAGCAATTGATCTTCTGTAAGTTTATCTTTACGGATCTCCGTTCCACTGACGATTAGTTTCTTCACTGCGTTGCCAAATTTCAATAGATCGCATTTATTTTTGATGTAGGCTTCAGGCTTGCCAAGCTTGCCCGAAAGGTATTTCACGGATGAACTAAACTTGGCATCATGCAGCAGTTTATGGAACGCTTCCCCTTCCTCGATCGGAGAGAAACCTTCGCGCGTCAAATTCTCGGCAATTTGCTCCAGATAGATTTCCATCTCATTTGTGACGTTCGAAACGATGCAGGGCATTGAAGGAAGTCCAAGCATGCGGCTGGCTTTATATCGACGGTTGCCATAAATAATTTTGTAGCGTTGATCCGCGGTTGTACGTACCTTAATAGGCGAAAGCAGACCGATTTCACTAATACTTTTCATTAATTCTTGCAGTGCTTCTTCATCGAATTGATAACGCGGTTGATCAATATCTTCATCGATAAGACCCATCGGAATTTGTTGAATGTCCATGTCCTTTTCTCCATTCGTTCAGAGTAAACTAGCTTCATTATATATCAAGGTTGGAGGTGTGGGAATGTTCATAATAAAAACATTGCAAGGAAGGGAGGAGAGATGAAATAATAGAGGAAAGATGTCGAAAAATATTATATGTCTACTACCTGCCTTAGATAGGAGTCTAACCGTATGAACAAAATGAAGTATGCCATCTTAGCTCTCATCTTTGTCCTTTTATTTACTTCATCCGAATCGGTACTCCAAACGTATAAGACGTCTTTAATCAAAGAACTCCAAATTACAGAGAGCGCTCAGTTGTCAGCCAAAGCGGTAGCCCTGCAGTCTGTGATTAACCGCAACTTTAATTTGATGGTCAGCCTTGAAGCGTATGTAAATTCGGAAGACTGGCGAAATAAAGACGATCAGCAAGTTCATGCTTACTTGGAGGCGCTGTACACAGGTGCACAAGCATCTGCTTTTAATCTGATCATTGCACCGCAAGGCATTATGAAATATGTGTTCCCTAAAAAGGGGAATGAAAGCATAATCAACTGGAATCTGCTCACAGATCCTCGTCAAAATGTACAAGAACAAATAGCACGCGGTCTGGAAACGCGGAAGATGACCACGAATGGACCATTCAAGCTGCTTCAGGGTATCAATGGGCTGGTCGCTCGTAAAGCCATCTATCAGAATGGCTCGTTCTGGGGATTTGTTTCCGTAGCGATTAACGTAGACCACTTGTTGCTTGAATCAGGTATTTTGTGGAATGAAACCGTAGGACTTCAGTTGGCCATACGAACCCCAGGCATGCCTGCCTTCTTTGGTGACAATGAGATATTCGTAGGGGCGCCGATGACAGCCGTTATCGATCTTCAGGACACCAAATGGGAGATCGCAGCTTCGCCTTCCCTCGCTGCGATTAACGTGATCAACAAGCAAATCCTCGTTGTTCGATGTGCCATTCTGTTCATCCTTATCCTAGGATTGATCTTTATTCTATACATCCTCCGGCAGCGTGACCGGTTAAGTCAGAAAGTGAACGAACGCACACAAGAACTGCAAGTGGCCAATGATGACTTAACCGCAGCAAACGAAGAGCTGATCGCAGGTCAACAAGAGTTGCAGGAGTCTACGAAACGCATGCAGGAATCAGAAAAACTCCTATCCTATATGGCCTACCATGATGTACTGACAGGCATACATAATCGGGCGCATTTTCAGACAATTCTAGAAGAGCAGATTGCCTCAGATGTGACGAAACACACGCCACAGTCACGAGCCGTCTTGTTCTTCGATCTAGATAATTTCAAAATGGTGAATGATTCACACGGCCATCATACGGGAGACAGCATGCTGCAAGAAGTGGTGCACCGTGTGCAGCAATCCCAGTTGAAGTGGCATACCTTTGCACGCTTCGGTGGAGATGAGTTCGCCATCTTGCTGGAGGATTGTGCGAATGAGGCGGAGATCGAAGCATTTTGCGAGGGGCTGATCGATGTATTGAAGCCGCCATGCGTGTTGGAGGAGCGATCGTTTTTCATCAACATAAGTATCGGCATCGTGCAATATCCGAAAGGTGGCACGACTTGGGATGCGTTATTGAAAAATGCGGATATCGCGATGTATATGGCGAAGAAAGAGAGCGGAAGCTCCTACACCTTCTTCGATCAGAAGATGGCGCAGCAGTCCATACTGAAGCTGGAGATGGGCAATCATCTCCGTCAATCCCTAGAGCGTAACGAACTCGAAATCGTGTATCAACCGCAAATCGACTGTGAACAAGGAAAAATCGTTGGTGTGGAAGCACTGTTGCGTTGGAACCACACGAACAAGGGTTACATATCGCCTTCGGAATTCATTCCACTGTCTGAGGAGCTTGGCCTTATCGTTTCTATGGGCGAATGGGTATTACGCGGCGCATGCTGGCAGATGAAGGAGTGGCATAACTTGACTCAAGTGCCGCTGACCATATCTGTTAATATTTCGGTCAAACAGTTAAGCGATGAGCGCTTTGTGGACAAGGTGATTGCGATTTTGGCGGAAACAGGGCTGGAAGCACGCTATTTGGAGATGGAAATTACAGAGAACGTCGCGATGCAGGACGAGCAAATCGTCGTGCTTCATCGACTGAGAGAACTAGGCATTGCCATTTCCGTGGATGATTTTGGTACGCACTATTCCTCCTTGAGCTACTTGAAAAGGTTTCCCGTAACCAAAATCAAACTAGATCAATCCTTCGTCCGCGATGTACAAATTGATGGCAAAGATCGTGCGATGATCAAGGCGATCATCTCGGTTGCAAATGCGTTTCAGCTGCAGATGATTGCAGAAGGCGTAGAAACCGAGGAGCAGGCTAGCTTCCTGGTAGCCAATGGCTGTAATCAGATTCAAGGCTATTATTTCTATAAGCCAATGAGGGCCGAACAGCTGCAAACTGCCCTGCAGGAAGATTTGCATCGAAAGTTTGCCTTCATGGAAGCCGATTTCATGAGTCATATCTAGATAAAACAAGAGGTGTTCCCTTACCATGACGGTATAGGAACACCTCTTTTCAATTAAAGCGCGACGATTTGCTTTTCCTTATTTTCGAAATAGACCCAGTGTTTAAAGCCAATTTCCTTCAATGCAGCGCGAACCTCGTCCCAATCGTCGGCAACTCGACTCGGAACATGAGCGTCGGAACCGAAGGTAACTTCGACCCCATGATACAGCGCCCGCTCAAGAATTTCGTGAGAAGGGTACCAGCCGCCGACATCTTTCGTTTTACCCGACGTATTGATTTCGATGGCAACGCCTGATTCACCTATAATTTGCAGGGTCTCGTCTACTTTAGACGTGGCAATGTCAGAGAAAGCAGGATAGAAGCCCTTCATGGCATCAATGTGCCCAAGAATGTTGAACATGCCCGAGCGTGCGGATTCAGCAATGAGTCGGTAGTACTCTTCTTTGTGAGTAACCTTTTCCGTTTCGTTCAATTTCTTCCATCGGTTGCGGTTGAAGATGCTGACGCCGCCAGAGAGATGGACAGATCCGATGATATAGTCAAATGGATATTTGGCGTACTCTTGGCGATAAATGTCCACGTGCTCAGGGAAGTAATCCGACTCCACGCCAAGCAAAACTTTAATTTTGCCAGCGTACTCTTTCTTGAGCGAAAGTACTTCTTCGATGTATCGTGGAAACTCACTTTTCGCCATGGCGATGGCGGGTTGCGCGCGATCCTCGGCGCTTCCAAAGTAGGGCGAGTGATCGGAAATACCGATGACTTGCAGTCCGCCTGCAATCGCAGCCTCAATATAATCGCGTATCGTTGCTTGCGCATGTCCGCATCGTTCATGATGCGTATGTAAATCGAATTTCATTTGCATAGCCTCCTAAACGTAAGTGATAGTTGGGGGTCAACGCTTAACTTATTCTGAACCGAGAAATTGTGTTTCCGGCATGCCTTTAAGATCCCGTAGAAACTGCTGCATGGCATTATTTAAGTAACGTCCTGACTTATATACTACGCCGACTGGATGGGTAATATCCAATTCGTTGACTTTCACCATTTTCAATGAGCCGTGCCGTATTTCATCTGCGACAGATAGCTTGGAAATAATCGCAACACCGAGGTTTAGCTCCACCATCCGCTTGACTTCCTCACTGCTGGACAACTCCATCACAATATGGGGGGAGACATCATAAGTTTTAAAAATTTGATCAACGAAACGCCGTCCCGCGGTCTCTGGTGAGAGCATGATAAATGGAATGTTACGCAGCTTCTCGATGGATAAATGTGTAAAGCGGGCCAGCGGATGATGCGTAGAGACGATTAATTCGAAATAATCGTAATACAAGACCGATGTTTCCAACGCTGGGTTTTTCTCGAATAAATAAGTAATCCCGATATCAATCTGGCTGCTCTCCACCGAAGTCATGATTTGTGAAGATGGCATGGAGTGAATCGTTGTTTTGATCAGCGGGAATTGGTCTTGGAAGTAGGAGAGCACTCTGGGCAAAATCTGCATAGCAATCGAGGTTGTTGTTCCGATATGGATATGACCCTGCGGTGTTTGACTAAGGTCCGACAACCGCTGTTTCAGATCATTCGTAATCCGTAATATTTTCTCGGCATGCTCTAAAAATAGCTTCCCGCTATCCGTTAATGTCACTGGCTGATTGCGATCAATGAGAACCGTGCCGAATTCGTCTTCGAGACTTTTGATTTGGGCGGAAACGGCAGGTTGGGTTAAGTTTAGAATTTCGCCAGCTTTCCGAAAGCTCATCGTCTTCGATATCGTGAGCAGCGTTTCTAACTGGTTCATATTCATACGATTACCTCCCCCTTGTAGAATGTGGAAACAAATAAATTTTATCGAAATTGTAAAGGGTATAAAAAGCTTTTGTAACTTTATTATATGACAGGAAGAGCTTGGTAAGCAACTTATCGTGAGGTCAGTTAGACGACAAAAAAGAAGGTGTCCCACAATCGTCATGAAATGACTGGGGGACACCTTCTTTCTGATGCGCCGCCGCTTGAGCGGAACGAAGGCGGGTATTTTAGCGCCCACTAAAGGCGTTAATCCAGGTCTAGCGTGTTAATTCATCGACAGAGCGCTCGCCTGCCCCGTTAAGGCCCGAGAAGGGCATTAATGTGGGGACAATCCTCCAGTTTGGAATTTCAGGGTTTCATGCACAGCGACTGCGGCGCAATCAAAGCATCACTTAGGAAGCAGAATGGGGGGGATTTTCCTCTAAAGCTATCTTACCAGCCGACGCTCACAGCAGCGAGATGAAGTGCGGCAAATCATTGCAGATCAGGTCTGGCGTCAAGCCCGCCGACGCCAACTGCTCGTGCACATTGTCTGGCGTGGCTACGCCCGTCAAGACAAGGGCTGTTCGACACCCCGCCATCGCGCCTCCGCGGATGTCGGTGTGCACGTTATCGCCGATGACCCAGACATCGGCGGCAGGCAGACCGAGCCGCTCAATGGCGTACGCCATAATGATCGGCGAAGGCTTCCCGATCACCACCGGCTCCACGCCAGAGGCGGCGGTGATCGAAGCGGCCAGGGTGCCCGCCCCTGGCATCAACCCGCCATCCGACGGCAGCAGCCTGTCGGGATTGGTTAAGACATAGGTCGCGCCATGACTCAAATGGCGGACCGCGGTCGTCAGCTTCTCGTACGAGAAGCTGCGATCAATGCCTTGGACGACGTAATCCGGCGTCGTCCCTTCCTCAAAGCCGGCTGCGTCCAGCGCGATCCGCAGACCAGCTTCGCCGATGATGTGCACGCGCTTCCCTGCGCGCTGCTCGGTCAAGTACTGGGCGGCCGCTTGCGAAGACGTGTAGACGGCCGCTGCAGGCACCTCCATGCCGAGCGCTTGCAGATGCTCGGCAACCTGCTCAGGCGTACGGGACGAATTGTTCGTCACGAGCAAGTAGGGCAGCTGCTCCTGCTGGAGCCACTGAAGAAATTCAGCAGCGCCAGGAATAGGCTCGTGCCCTCTATACAAAGTCCCGTCTAAATCAATAAGAAATCCGTTCATCCTGTTGCGACTCCTTTAACTTGGTAAGTCGATGTGGGAAGGGTAATCTCGACGATCGTTCCTTCATCTAACTTACTTTGAATATTCATATAACCGCCGTGAGCCTCAATGATCCGATAGCAAACCATCAGGCCAAGGCCAGTTCCTTTCTCCTTCGTACTATAGAACGGTTCGCCGAGTTTGGGAAGACGTTCGGGCGCAATGCCGCAGCCTTGATCGGTGAATCGAACGATTAAGTGGCTGTCCTGTCCGCTTAATTCGACTTGAATGCGCAGCGTTCCGCCATGCGCCATGGACTCTAGCGCATTTTTCATTATATTAATAAAAACTTGCTTAATTTGATGTTCATCACAAGTAACAGGGGGAAGATCAGCACTCATTTGGGCTTCAATCTGAATGTTGTCAAGCAAGGCTTGCGGTTGCAGCAATTCTATGGTACTCATTACAATCGTTTCTAGAGATCCTGTCACGAAATGAGTTGCCTGCGGTTTGGAGACGAATAGGAATTCATTGACGATAAATTCAATCCGTTGTAGTTCTTTTTGCATAATCTCAATGTAGTACATCTCTTTGGAGGAAGAGGTCTTGAGCAGCTTCAGAAATCCTTTCAACGCTGTAAGCGGATTACGAATTTCATGGGCAACCCCTGCTGCCAATTGACCCACAGCCGATAGCTTATCGGATTTAATTAGCAGCTCCTGGGTTCTCTTTAATTCCGTAATATCGTTGAAAGTGATGACTGTTCCGAGCAGTTGGCCGTTCCCGTCCAACATCGGGCTGGACATATACTCAACAGGGAAACGGGTGCCATCCTTTTTCCAGAACATATCTTCATTCACAATCGAACCTTCGCGATGCAGCATCGTGTGGACGATCGCATTTCCCTCGGTTGTCGCGAAGGTGTCATCACTCGCTACAGGGTGAATGAGGTTATATATGCGTTGACCCAGCATTTCATCCACTTTCCAGCCCGTAATAGCTTCCGCTGCTTTGTTCCAAAAAATCGTACGGCCATTCCGGTCGATGCCATAAATGCCTTCCGTCACAGAATTTAATATGAGTTGATTCTGCTTATAAAGCTTATCGATCTCTTTCTTCTGCTCTTTCATCTCCGTCAAATCTTTCAGTATCGCATAAACGCCAATGATTTCATTGTCAACCTTCGTTGGAACGAAAGTGACATGAGAGGAAATGGGTGTGCCATTCTGATGCAGGAACGCGGCCTCAAAATTTTGCGGCATGCCAGATGAGGCTACTTGAAAGTGATGTAACGTTTTGAGCAAATCTGGCGGATGGATCATAGGTAAAAAAGAAGCCGATTTAGAGGATTCTGGCGTCAAACCAAGCAGACTTTCCAGTCCATCATTGGCTGAAAGCATATCGCCATCCAAGCTAAACGAAATGATTGAATCTGGATGATTGTCGAAAAGGGATTTATAGCGTTGGGCAGACTCAGAAAAGGTTGTCTCACGGGAGTAAATCAATTTCACTCCTAGGTAGGAGAGTAGGAGTAATGTGCCGAATACACTTATATCAAGCGCAATTCTAGCGGTCGAGTTGTGTTGGAACAGCGATAAAGAATGAAAACCAAACAAATCCACACCGACAAGTGTCAGTGCACTAGCAAGGTAAATGGTCAATTTTCTCTTATAAGCAGCAGGGGGATTCAACGTCATTGACTTTCAACTCTCCTTTCAGAGACTCTTCTCTAGTTTAACAGGAATAGACATGAAATTGTATAATTTTCCATCATTTTATCATGATATTTGCAGGACGATGCCGTTTCTTGCTACGACTTGACATTTTTAGTATGAAGGTTGAAGTGGTAAGCTGTATGTGAGCAGATGGAACTATTTTTGTTAAAAAGACAGTATACTTGTCCCAAAATTTTAGGTATAATGTTGAAAAAGGTCGTTTTTCTGTGGAACTTATTCACAAGTGAGATCGGAGCGGAGCTATGAAGGCTGAGTACATTAATCCCTTTTTGGAGTCGGCTAGAATCGTCATCGAGCAAGTTGCTAACATTCGCCCAACAACAGGGCAGCTCGGCGTCAAAGACGTCAAATTTGTGGAAAAGTATATCTGGATTCAAATCGGGATGACAGGGCAAATGGAAGGGGACGTTGTCTTCGGATTAGCTGAGGATGTTGCTCTGAAAATGGTTTCCGCCATGATGGGTGGATTCGTCATCACGGAGATGGACGAGATGGGCAAGAGTGCCATTTCGGAGCTGGGTAATATGATTAGCGGTAACGCGAGCACGATGTTATTCAATCAAGGCGTTCGGGTAGATATCACGCCTCCCAAGCTAGTCCAATCTGCGAACGCAGCTGGTTTCACGCCCAAGAAAGCATTAACGATTCCATTAATCATGGATGGCATTGGCGAACTTGACATTCAAGTGTTAATTACGTAAATTAAGAAACAACAAGTGGAGTGCCGATTTCCAGGTAACTCCATTTTTTTTGTTGGAAGAGGGTTGAATCAAGTGAACATTACGAATAAAGTCGTCTTGATAACAGGAGCCTCCAGCGGCATCGGTGCTGTTATGGCGCAGCAATTTGCAGCGAAAGGCGCTGTCCCTATTCTGACGGCACGCAGCACGGCCAAATTGAAAGAAATTGCGTCGAAGATACAAGGCCGCCATGCCGTCTATGCGATGGATGTTACAAAGACAGACGAAGTGAATGAGGTCATCAAACAGATTATGGAGGATTTTGGCCGCATCGACATCCTCATTAATAATGCAGGATATGGCATATTCGAGTCGTTTGTCGGCGCTCCGCTTGAACATTTTGAAGATATGATGAATGTGAATTACTTGGGGTTAGTTCGCTGTACGCAAGCGGTATTGCCTCATATGCTGCAGGCTGGAAGCGGCCACATTGTTAATATTGCCTCGATGGCTGGCAAGATTGGATCGCCGAAATCCACAGGCTATTCCGCAACGAAGCATGCGGTTCTCGGCTTTACAAACAGTCTACGGCAAGAACTAGCACGTTCAGGAGTATCCGTTACCGCGATTAATCCTGGTCCGATCGAGACACCCTTCTTCGACAAAGCGGATCCAAGCGGGAACTATGTGAAGAACATCGCTTGGTTTATGCTGAAGCCGGAGAAGGTGGTGAAGGAGCTCATTCATGCGGTTGAGAAAAACATTCCCGAGAAAAATCTTCCTTTCGTCGCAGGCTTTGGTGTGAAGTTGTTCCACCTGTTTCCTCGCCTGTTCGATAAGCTGGCTACAGGCATAATGAACAAAAAATAAGCGGTTCCCCGTCAAGCGTGTGGGGCCGCTTTTTTTTCACATCATTTTATTCCTTCTCGGGTTTCTCGGCTTGTTTCGCTTGGTTGAGCGCGCGAATTTCCTCGAAGATACGGCGCATCTCCGCTTTGCTTTCGGGGTGCGATTGGTTCCAATGCGAGGCTAGCGCAGGTAATGCCTTATGTACGTGGTTATAGAACGCCCACACTTTAATTTTCTCGATCATTTCCGGCGAGGTGTCCCCCGTTATTAATTCCGCTGTTTTGGCAACCAGGGTGTTGAATTCATTCTCGAAATTACTAGACATTGACGTCATCCCTTCGGATGGATATTGGGGTAGTAGAGCACTTTTAGTGTAATAGATGTAGGGATGGCTGTCAAAAGCTGCGAATAGGAAAATATTTCTTCGTTAATTCATGGATTACGATTGTTTACTCCCTCTTTTTAACCTAAAATAAGGTAGGAACATCTTGGGTCTTTTTACCTGTTGGCTAGGGGGCACAACCTATGAATTCGCTGAGAGAGATCTTTACCAGTGACTTTAACACATTAGATAAGAGCTTGCAGGAACAAATCTATAGAGAATTCTACCTGCTCGTCTATCCGATGATTCAATTTATTCTAAGAGATCATTCCGCGGTAGAGGATATTATTCAAGAGTCATTTTTACGCGCGGTACAAAAGGCTTCCTTATTAACGGAGATTGATAAATGTGAGGGCTGGCTCAAAAGATTGGCTCGTAATGTGACATTGAACCATTTGCGAAAGCATCGGCGTAACCGAGATGAACTGGAGACAGAGACTGTATTCTCGGTGAAAGAAGCGGCTCCTGCTTCGGACTATGCGGTTTCACTCGATATGGAAGTGGAAATGAAGGTCATGCGAGAAGCGATTATTGCCTACATCAATCAATTAAGTCCTTCCTATCGGCAAATTATTGCGATGAAATGGATTCATAATTTGTCTTATAAAGAAATGGCGAATGAGCTCAGTGTAACGGAAGGTGTCGTCCGTCAGAGGCTGTTTCGGGCACGCGATGTGATTAAGCAGAAGCTGTTGGAGGAGTGGGGAGCAGGTAGTTAGCAAGTACGGAGTGGACCATTTGTTTGCTTGGGCACTCTGGCATATAATAGGGGCATAAGGTTGGAAGAGAAAAGGGGTAAATTGTATTGGGTATAAGCTTTGAGCAACTGCAGATTACACAGACATATGTAGATAAATTAACACAATTGGGGATTGGGGAGGCTACACCGATTCAAGCCGAAGGGATTCCTGTGCTCTTGGAAGGAAAAGATGCCATCATTCAATCCCAGACCGGCACGGGGAAAACGTTGGCTTATTTACTTCCGGCATTAGAGCGGATCGATCCCGCTGTGAAACAATTGCAAGTGCTTGTTGTCGTTCCGACAAGGGAACTGGGCATGCAAATCATGCAAGAAATTGAAAAGCTGACAAGCGGCGGTCCGATTCGTTCTCAATCGTTAATTGGCGGTGCAGCCGTGGCGAGACAGATTGAGAAACTGCGTCTTCACCCGCACATTGTCGTGGGTACGCCAGGGCGATTGCTAGAACTTATGAAAGTACGGAAGCTGACGCTGCACCATGTGAAAGTCGGTATTATTGATGAAGTGGACCAAGTATTTGAACTTGGGTCTATGCAAGATGTCGAGGCTGTGCTGAAAGGGATGCTGCGTTCCAGTCAAATGGTGTTCGTTTCTGCGACGATTCCGCCAAGCACGGAGCAAGCGGCAGGCCGGTGGTTGAAGAACCCGGTTATTATTAAGATCAACCCGACCCAACGAACGGCAGAGACTTTGGAGCATCACTATGTCGTGTGTCAGGAACGCGAGAAAATTGATACGCTGCGCCGACTCGTTCGGATGATTAAACCGAAATCTGCGATTGTGTTCATCAATGTGACGGATGATATCGCGCAAGTCGTGGCCAAGCTGCAATTTGTTGGGCTTTCGATAGAGGCGCTTTACGGCGAAGCCTCCAAGCAAGATCGTGCCAAAGTCATGGGGAACTTCCGTGATGGGAAGTTTCAATTGTTGCTGGCGACTGATGTTGCGGCCAGGGGTCTTGATATAGAAGGTGTAACACACGTCTTCCACTTGGATGTTGCCACGAATGCGGAGTATTACTTGCACCGTGTAGGTCGTACAGGTCGCATGGGTCGCGAGGGAACTTCCATCTCCATCGTGACAACGAAAGAACTTTTCATTATAGAAAAGTTTGAAAAGCAGCTCGGCATCACAATTGAGCCGAAATCGCTTTATGAGGGCCGGCTTGTCGACCCGGCCCAAGACCGCAGCGCGGCTGCCATGCGCAGCCGCCGTGAAGCGGCGCGCCCGAGCGGCGCACCTACGCGCGGCAGCTCCGCTGGCTCGCGCGATGCTGCCGCGCCAGCGGGTGCGGTTCGCGTCAGCGCCGCGACGCCGTCGGAGGCGCGCAGCCCGCGTGACGCTGCTCCGGCGAAGCCGGCAGCGGCGGGGGTCAAGCCTGCTGGCGGCGGCAAGGCCGTCAGCAAGGCGCAGCGTGAGCGCGATCGCAAGAGCAAGGGCGCTCCGCGTTGGTTGAAAGAAAAGCAGCAGAATAAGGAAGAGTAGCTCCTGCTGGAAGGAAATTTCATTATGCGGGGGGAACGCATGCTGAAAAAAATCATTGCGAGCATCGCAGCGCTAGCTCTCATCGTTGTGGTGCTGTTGTTCATCGTCATTCAATATGTGAAACCGACGGAGTCGCTGGATCTTACTTATCGTGAGATTTCGATAAGCAATAAGATTGCTGATATCATCCTATCGAGAAAGCTGGAAGTTCGCTTAACGGAAGATGATATCAATCAGTTGCTCAAAAAGCAGTTAGCTGATCATAGCACGCTGCCGCATGACTTTCGATTGGAAGGGGCCAAGCTGAACATGGCAGGTTCCTTGATCAATGCCGATGTGAATCTCAGATGGCAGAACAAGATACCGATTGGCGCGCATGCGATGTTTTTCCTGTCTTGGGAATCGCCGAACTTGGTTATCCAGCATCAAAGCACTCAGATCAAAAGCTTGCAGCTGCCCAGTGAATGGCTGCAGATGGCACCCGTTGAAATCCCGCTGCAATCGTATTTGCCCAAGTTAATTGGGATTAAGAATGTGGTGTTCGAGGACAAGGCTATCGTCGTTCAATTAAAGGCGTTACAATAAGCAAAAACCCTTCAATCCCACATGTGTGGAATTGAAGGGTTTTCTTGCAATATCAGAATTTATATGTTTGGGGTTGGTAAGCGAAGCTTACCCTTACTTATTCTGGAAATAGTCGATAAAATCGACTAACTCACCAGCAAAAGCGGGCTTGGGGCTGGAGTTAGTCGGAAAAATCGACTAACTCACCGGCAAAAGTGGTCCTGGGGCTGGAGTTAGTCGAAAAAATCGACTAACCCGCCAGCAAAAGTGGTTCTGGGCTCGAATTAGTCGGAAAAATCGACTAACTCACCAGCAAAAGTGGTCCTGGGGCTGGAGTTAGTCGGAAAAATCGACTATCTCACCAGTAAAAATGGTCCTGGGGCTGGAGTTAGTCGAAGAAATCGACTATTTCGATGAGTGCCTCCCACGTAGGATCCGACTTTAAGAGGACGCCGTAAGGTGCTTTTTTTATGCATTCTTTATGTATTCTTTATGCATTCGTTATGCATTCGTTCTGCGAATCGATCCCGAATGCAGCTCAGACACCCGCCATTTTCGAGAATACAAAATAATACCGAAAACCACACACATGGAGATCAATACAAACCAAATGGAGACCCCTAGATCGATGTGGTCCATCCCCCAACCTACGCCGAGCGGCAGAATCGAACCGCCTAAACCGCCTGCCGCGATGAGTGTGCTTGTGGTTTGTTCCGTTCGTCCTGGCAGCAGTTGATTAGCATAAATAAGTGCAACAGCGTACATCCCAGACATGAATAAGCCGAGAATAAGAATGACAGCGAAGCTGCTCCATAAATTTGAGCTAAATAACCAGAGCAATACGGTGAGTAAGCTGCCTGCAAATGACACGATTAAGTAGCGGTAGTACGTCATTTTCTCAGCAAGCACGCCTGCAAATAATCGGCCGACGACCATCGCGATCCAATACGCGGTAACGCCAAGCGTAGAGATCGAACTAGATGCGTTAAGCTGATCTTTGAAAATCGAAGGCAAGAAGTTAACGATTGTATTTTCCATCCCTACATATAAGAAGAAGACGACCATCAGTAGGCAAAGAAAGATGAGTGAACTCCGCGTTAACGCAGGAGCCTGCTCGGCTTGCTGTTTGCGGTCTGCTTTGTGTGCAAGTAATTCATCATGCTCACCTAAGGATAGCTTCGACCAAATGAGACCCGTAGCTAGTGCGCTTAATCCGAGCAGCATGAATGCATACCGCCACAGGCCGCCCGCGATGAGCAAGCTCGATACGACTGGCATGAAGAGAGCACCAAGACCAAAGAAGACTTCCAGCTTGCTGAATGCGATCGCTTGCTTTTCCTTCGCCGCCATTAACACAAAGGTGCTTATACTCGATTCGACAAGTCCGAACGCGATACCCGCAATGAACGTCAGGCCGATGACAAGTGTCCAAGGTGGCAGTAAAGCAATCAAGAGCATGGCAATGAAAAGCAAGCTGAACGCAAGCGTAATGGTGCTTCTACGGGAGATGCGTCGTATAAGAGAAGGCATGGCGAGCACACCAAGCAGAAAACCGCCGAACTGAAGGAAGACGAGCATCCCGCCGCCACTGTAGCTATGACCGTAATGGGACAGAAGTTCAGGCAACACGGCGCCAAAAATAACATGCGTACAGCCCGTTAACAGGTAGGATAAACAGCCCATAATTAATAATCGTTTCATCGAGCCCATCTTTCTGTACGTTCGGATTGAAGCTTCTCATTGTACGTCAATACGTGTGCGATCGCTTCTGCTACGGAGGCGACTTGATGAGCGGCATGCTGCTTCACATCGGGATGGGCTGTTTGCATCACGAAGCTATGCGGTGTTATGCCGAACATCGATACGTCATTAAACGAATCCCCGCAACATGCGATTTCTTCAGGTTGAAGACCGAGATGTTGAAGTAACTCTAATAACGAGCTGCCTTTGGATACTTGGTGTGGCATGATATCGAGGCAATCCTTGTCGGATAAATAGACGTCTAGGTGATTCCCGAGTTCTTTTTCAAGTAAAGCCTTAAGTGATAATAAGTTGTCAACTTGACCGAATAAGGAGAATTTGCAGACGGGGAACGCATCCACCAGGGATTTCTCTAAGTCACTCTTTAGGATAAAAGGGTGGAACATGCGCGCTTGAATCTCATCCGCTGCTGTATTCATGGCAGCAATATAGTTCGCGTCACCTGAACACACAAGCTGAACGGTGTCAGAAGATTGAAAGAGCCGGTATACCTTCAGCGCAATGGCGGGTTCGAAAAGCTTGGTTTGGAACAAGGTTCCATTATCCAAGTGGATAAAAGCTCCGTTTTGCGACACGGAATGTGCTTGATGGTTAATCTCTTGCAGAACTTGCTGCATTTCGCTGTTCATTCGGCCAGAAGCCAAACAGAGGTTGATTCCTGCTTCTTTCACTTGTTGAAGCGCCTCAATCTCCCGCGTCGTCACTTTCTTATCATGATCCAGCAAGGTGCCGTCTAAATCGCTGACGATAAGTTTAATCATGGTGGTCATCTCCTCCTGCTAGTACAATTTCAACATCATGGGCTAGTAACGTTTCCTTCATTTCCTCACTGAGCGCTTGATCGGTCACCAAGAGATCAATTTGGTCAAACCCAACAACACGATGAAACATCCGCTTGCCAAATTTGGAATGATCTGCGAGAACAATCACTTGATCGGCATGCCCCATCATTGCTCGGACCATGTAGCAGTCTTCCTCATCAGGCGCAGAAAGTCCATCCTCCGTAATTCCGCACGTACCAATGAACAGCTTGTCGACATGATAGTCGTTTAACATTTCAATGGCTTTGGCGCCGTATACGCGATGATGTTTATTATCCAACACACCGCCGAGCATATGAATCGTTACCCCGTCTTTGCGTGTGAGAACGGCGGCCGTTTCAATGGAGCTGGTGACGACAATATTAGGCTTGGAAGTCAGCGCCGATGCTGCTTGCAGAACCGTCGTAGACGCATCCATCATAAGGTAATCGCCATCCTGCACGAGTGCCGCGGCTGTTCGCCCAATGGTCAGCTTCGAGGAAGATTCTTCTTGGAGCCGTTGATCGTAGTTGCCGACTTCTTTAGAAAGTGTAGGAAGAATAGCGCCTCCACGCGTACGAACGATGGAACCTTGTTCTTCCAACTTGACCATATCGCGTCTTGCAGTATCCCGTGATACATCGTATAGCTCGCAGATGAGATCTACGGATATACGCTTATTTGATTTTAAGTAGTCAAGAATGGAAATAAGTCGTTCTTCTTGAAACAAAGGTGTTCACCTCCTTGACTTAAGTATTTATAAGCGATTATAAGTATAAAACTTATTCTAATGGAAAATTAAGTGCATTTCAATATGTTGACAAAAGAAAAAACGCAGCTCTCGTTAGGGAGAGTGCGTTTTTCGCTTTCGTTATTTAACCGCCGCTTTTTTTCGCGTCTGCACATAGCTTGGATAGGTGAGTTCGCCGGCGTCTAACTTCCGGATTTCTTCTTCATTCCAGCCAGTAATTTTATTGTTGGCCGTGATGCCCGTTAATTTGATTTGATAATGTGCGGCCAAATACGCTTGAAGATTGCTCATTTCGGCAGGCGTTATTTCTCTGAGCTTCATTTTGCCATGAAGCTGACCTAAGATGACGCCGATGGATTCAGCGGCAAGACTGGTGTTCGGTTGAATGCGTGTGCTTCCATAAGCGATCGCGGATGATCCGACATTTTTCCCAGCGGCAAGGACATTTTCATAATTTTTAAGCAAAAAGCTGCGGAGCGGCATGCCGTATTTATCGGGGCGGCCCATTTCAATGCCCCATTTGTTGGCAGAGGTCCCTTGCAGATCAAGCGGGTAGCCGCCAATGCTGACATTGTCCCAGAACATTGTGCCCGCGAGAAGGTCGGACGGTTTCAACGTATAGTCCATCTCATAATGATTATACTCGCGAACGTACGGATAGGTTGGCAGCTCGCCGAGTTCTGCTTTTTCCCAGCCTGGCAGCGTTTTGCGGAAATGTTGAAGAATCAGTGCTGTTTCTTTCGTACCTAAATTAACCGCTTCTTGCACTGACGCTGGTTTGGCTGGATCTATGGTATACACCAGCAATGCGTTAATCAAAACCTCGCCATCACGCTGATTGACCGCATTCAGCCCGCGTAAGAAGACGCGATCATTGGATGGGTGATACGCTTTCGTCATCCCGCTCAATCCAATAGCAAAGCTGTCACTGACACTGCCTCCGCCAAATTGTTTGGATCGATCTTCAGGCTTCAGGCCATTAAACGTCGAATTGAATTTCTTCCAATCCACGTTCTTGAACTTCATCATCATGCCTGCACTCATGTATTCGATCTCTTTCTGACCGTAGAACTTCTCCAGCCCAGGAAGGCGTTTGACTTCCAAGCGACTGAGCAGTGCGGCGAAATCGCTGTTGTCTACCCAATAGGAAGCGGTAATCTTTTTGATTTCACTTTTGTCTGTGCGGTAGGTGATCGAAGGGATCTTGTGCATGTAATCAGGTGTCTGAATTTGCTCCACGTCTTGGATGGTGATGCCAGACTCTATCGGGATATCTTTGCTTAATTTATTCATATAGGTAGTAAATTCCGAAAGCTTGCGGATCTTCGCATTGCGGAAGCCGTCGAATAATTCTTTGGCCCGCCCCTGCACAAGAAGTTGCCCGTGCTCATCGCGCGTTTCATCCAGAAACAGCATTTGACTTTGCAGAATTTGCCCGCCGAAAGCTTGATGAGGGTCGAGGATTTTGACTTTTAGCCCTTCGTCCGCGGCTGCTCTTGCCAGATAAAGACCTTCAAGCTCGCTCCCGATGACCACAACATCAACATGTTCGGTCGGATAGGCGGATGCAATGGCATTTTCATTTTTCGGCTCCTGAACGGAAGGTACGGGTTCCACGGTTGCAATGGGCGTATCTTGATGCGTGCCAGATGAGGTCGTCGTACTTACAGTAACGCTGCCTTGTTTGAACCAAATCTTGCTGAACGATAAGCCAGAAACAAGGATTAGGAGGAAAGCCAAAGCAATAACGAGCTGAACTCGTGGATTTCGTAAGCGCATACAAAAGCTCCTTTTAGCGTTAGACTATATGAAGTAATTTTATCAGTTTCAGGGGGGATTTAATAGATGTTGAGAAAGAAGTTAAAAAGTTTTCTGAACACCACCCCCAAAAACTGACAAGCTATGGCGAATCCTTGTAGCATAACCAGGAACCCTTCGCGAAGGCTCCATATCATGATGTAACCAATCATATGAATAAGGGAGAGATTTTGAGATGAAAAACAATCTTATGAAAAAAGTAGTAGCAACTGGACTTGTACTTACAATGGTAATGGGCGGCGGCGCTGCTGCATTTGCTCATGGCAATGATAAAAATGACAATAAAGGCTTTTCAAATAACTTTAACCAAAAAGGTTCTTTCAAAGGCAACACAAACATCACAATCAACATCAACTTCAATGATATGAAAAATGCAGAATGGGCTATGCGCTACATTGCAAGCTTAGCTTCCAAACGCGTATTCGAAGGATATGAAGATGGCTCGTTCAAACCAGAAAAAACAGTTACTCGCATCGAGGCCATTACGGCTGCGGTTCGTTTGATGGGTCTGCGTGAGCAAGCAGAATCCGATGCTGAGAAAGCAACGAAATTGAATTTTAAAGATGCCGACAAAGTTCCTGCTTGGGCAGTAGGTTACGTGGCAGTAGCACTTGAGAACGACTTGTTCACAGAAAGCGACGACAGCGTGAAGCCGAACGAAGAAGCTAACCGTCTATGGGCGACAACGCTTTTGGTTAAAGCTTTGAAATTGAATGCAGAAGCGAAAGCGCAAATGACAGCAACGCTTACTTTTAAAGATGCGAAAAAAGTTCCTGCTGGTTCCGTAGGTTATGTGAAAGTAGCTGTCGATAAAGGTCTAGTTAATGGCTTTGAAGACAACACTTTCCGCCCAGAGCAAAACGTAACACGTGCACAACTTGCTGCCTTGTTAGATCGTACAAGCGAGCAATTGCCTGGTCAAGATCAAAACACGAGCACAGGAACAGTTAGTACAGCTGTTTACAACAATGTTCTTGGCGTGACTTCTAATGGTACTGTAACGAACTACAACTTGCACCCAGATGTATTCGTTCTACGTAACGGTGTGAAAGTAGCCCCATCCCAAATTGCTGTTGGTGACACAGTTAAACTTCGTAAATATGAAGACACTGTTGTGTTCATAGAAGTGACTGGAACGGCTCCTGTTAGCACAAACTTTGATGTTGTGGGCATTTTGAGCGCAACAACGATCAATGCACAAGGTAAAATTGCAACAATCACGTTAACTCAAAACATCAACGGTGTGGATCAATCCACTGTTTATAATGTAGGTGCGAACTTCACGTTGACAGGTAACCTTGCAAACTTCTCTACAGGTCATGTGGTTGAGCTTAAAGGTTCCAACCAAGCTGTTACAACTATCGACGTAAAATAAGAAAGTAGAAATAGAAAAAGGTTAGCTTCAATAAGCTCCTGGCTGCGATCAGCTAGGGGCTTATTGTTCGTGATGGCAGCCTTGCATAAGTTGGAAAGTGAATAGACAAACTATCCGATATCTTGGAAGGAGTGGATGGAGGATGGAAGAAAGTTTGTTAACGACATTTAAGCGTTATTATGCCGATTACAGAGAGGCTGAGGGCGTTGATGAAAGCTTCAGTGATGCGTACCAGGCCATCGCTTATCATGTCATTAATCAGACGGAGCATTACGTGCAAGAGGGCAATCTGGGAGAAATTCAGAATTTGATTCGTGAATTTAAGGAACTCGGGCTGTCTATTGGTCCTAGCAATGATTCGATTAAGGAGCAATTTGAATTAGAGCTTGTTGAGCAAGTACTTAGTGAGTATTGAAAAAATGATTGAAAAGTTATTGAATAATTTAGCACTTGCAACCGTTGGATGGATTATGCTATATTGTAATTCCGACCGCGAAAGCGGACGGCAATTACTGTGGCGATCGTGGCGAAGGGGTTAACGCACCGGTTTGTGGATCCGGCATTCGTGGGTTCAAGTCCCATCGGTCGCCCTCTGATTTTAATAAATCTCATTTATCTTATGCGGTCGTGGTGGAACGGCAGACACACCATCTTGAGGGGGTGGCGCTCACAAGGCGTGAGGGTTCAAATCCCTCCGACCGCATCCCAGCTTTACAATGCTGAAAGCCTTGAAATAAAGGCTTTTTTTGTTTTTCTTGTTAGTAAATACGTTAAAGGCACTCCAAGCTAAATGGAAGTGCCTTTAATCATTTGTAAAGTTGCTATTACTTATTCATTTGTTTTCAAGCACGGACTCTACTTTTAAAAGATGTTGCATCATACGATCTGAGGCGAGTGTTTCGTTTTGGGCGCGGATGGCTTCATAGATGCCGATATGCTCTTCAAGCAGCTGTTGGCCTGAGGCCAACTCCGAAAAAAACCACAGTCTGCGGGAATCGCCCATGCTTTCCTGCATTCGCTTCGTGAGGCTGTCCATCATTTGAATGAAGAGCGAATTATGCGAAGCTTTGGCGATCAGCAAATGAAATTCAAGATCCGCCTCTTCAGACGCCTTCTCGTCTTCCAGCACCTCGTGCATGCGGGCAATCGTCTGCTCGAAGTGCTCCAGTTCAGCTTTCGTCCGGCGTTTGGCAGCCAATGCAGCGCAGCCGGATTCAATATATTTACGGATTTCCAGCACTTCCTGAATGGACTCTTTACGATGGAAAAAATCGCCGGATTCCAGCGGTGTTTCGGTCGGCAGCACTTTGCTTACGAAGGTGCCTCCGCCGTGGCGAATGTCAAGCCAACCCATAGCCTTCAAGGCGCTGAGAGCTTCGCGGATCGTTGAACGGCCAACGTTGAAGCCTGCAGCCAAATCAACAACGGAAGGTAGACGATACCCCGGCTCGTATTCGCCGGACTCGATTCGCTGCTTCAGTTGTTCCTGGACGATGTCCGAGCCTTTTTGAGGCTTAATGGACTGAAAGGATGATGACATGCCGTACCTCCTAATCTTTCTGTGGGTCCCCGGAAAGTAAATGGATATATACATCTATTCAATCATACGATATAATACTTGAAAAGTCATCAGATGACCTGCCCACTTTTATTTGATCATGTTGAGAGGAGCTTTGCCATGTTAGCTGAATCCATTCGCCAGCAACTTCGCCAAATTGTTGGAGAGGCTTGGTTTAAAGATGATCCTGAAGCGTTAGTCACACACTCCTACGATGCTACCCCCATGGTGCAAAATTTGCCGGACGGCGTAATATATCCACATACACGAGAACATGTATCCGAGATCCTTAAGCTTGCGAACGAGCATCGGATTCCGATTGTCGGCCGAGGTGCCGGCAGCAATCTTTGCGGCGGGACGGTTGCCACCGAGGGCGGAATCATTATGGTGATGAATCGGATGAACAAGCTGATCGAGATTGATCAAGAAAATCTCACGGCAACGTTTCAGCCAGGACTCAATACAAAGGAGTTCCACTTGGCCGTTGAGGCGCTCGGTTTATTTTATCCTCCAGATCCAAGCAGCATGGTGATTTCAACGCTTGGCGGAAACATTATGGAGTGCGCAGGCGGTCTGAGAGGGCTGAA
This sequence comes from Paenibacillus sp. MBLB1832, assembly GCF_032271945.1. Lineage (NCBI taxonomy): Bacteria > Bacillati > Bacillota > Bacilli > Caryophanales > Paenibacillaceae > Paenibacillus > Paenibacillus roseipurpureus. Next base: position 1,379,660 of record NZ_CP130319.1, read on the forward strand.
GTACGGCACAACGAAGGACTATGTAATCGGGCTTGAAGCCGTACTTCCTTCTGGCGAGATTATTCGCACTGGCGGCAAATTGTATAAAGATGTAGCCGGCTACGATTTGACGAAGCTGCTCGTTGGTTCGGAAGGAACGCTTGCAATCATTACGGAAGCGACAGTGAAACTGTTGCCTGCTCCTAAATATAAGAAAACGATGCTAGCGATGTACAAGGATATTTATGCCGCGGCGAAAACCGTTTCCGCCATTATCGGTCATCAAATCATTCCGGCAACGCTAGAATTTATCGATAATCCAACTCTTCGCGTTGTTGAAGCTTTTAACAAAATTGGATTGCCGCTCGATATGGAAGCTGTGCTGTTAATCGAGCAAGACGGTAATGACATGGTGCAAGTCGAACGTGACATCGAAGCGATGACGCGGATTTGCCATGAGCAAGGAGCTGCGGACGTGAAGATCGCTAGCAGCGCGGAGGAAGCGACGAAGCTGATGATGGCGCGCCGAAGTGCCTTGTCAACGTTAGCCCGAATTCGTCCAACGACGATTCTCGAAGATGCGACGGTGCCGCGCTCGAAAATCGCCGATATGGTTATTGAAATCAACAAAATTGCTAAGAAATATAATGTGCAAATTTGTACATTCGGGCACGCTGGAGACGGCAACTTACATCCGACTTGTACGACGGACGCACGTGACAAGGATGAGATTCATCGTGTGGAGCAAGCGTTTGAGGAAATTTTCGATGCGGCCATTCGAATGGGCGGCACGATTACTGGTGAGCACGGCGTCGGCATGATGAAGGCGCCTTACTTGGAATGGAAGGTCGGCGAAGCGGGCATTGAATTGATGAAAGGGATCAAGCGTGCGTTTGATCCGAACAACATCATGAATCCCGGGAAAATTTTCGCAAAAGAATCCCGTAAAAGGCTGGTGGTTCAGCGATGAGTGAAACGTCCATTAAGCCGAAGCTGGCTTCAACTAGTGTGAATCCTTTGGCAGAGCGCTTGAAGCTCACACTGAACTACGATGAACTGAGCAACTGCATTCGCTGCGGCTTTTGTCAACCATCCTGTCCGACGTTCAAAGAGACGGGTATAGAAGCCGCGTCCCCACGTGGACGTCTTGCGCTTATGAAAGCAGTCGTCGACGATCTTATGGTGCCTGACGAGGCGTTTCGCGAGCAGATGGATTTATGCTTAGGCTGCCGCGCTTGTGAGCCTGTTTGCCCGGCTGACGTTAAGTACGGGCAGCTGCTAGAGCAGACACGAGATGCTATCGAAAAGCATACCGAGCACCGCTGGTGGGTAAAACCAATACGCAACGCAGTTTTCAAGCAGTTGTTCCCGAACCAGAAGAGAATGCGCTTGCTAGGCTCTGCGCTCCGTATTTATCAGCGCTTCGGCATCCAAGGATTGGTGCAAAAATCCGGATTTATGAAGCTTCTGCCAGACACAATGAGTCAAATGGAACGCATTCTGCCAGAGGCTTCCGCCAAGGGCGTTATCGAGCAGCTCGGTACATACGTGCCAGCGAGCGGCGGCAGGAAGCCTATCGCTACAGTCGGAATGTTCCGTGGCTGTATTATGGATGTGCTGTTCACAGAGACGAATATTAACACCGTCAAGCTGCTGTCTGAAGCGGGCTTTGATGTCGTCATTCCAGAGGCGCAGAATTGCTGCGGAGCGCTGCATGCGCACAGTGGAGAATTGGATCAAGCGCGGGAGCTGGCGAAGAAAAACGTCGATGCATTCCGAACCGCAGGTGTTGATTATATCATCTCCAATGCAGGAGGCTGCGGCGCATTACTGGTCGAGTACGGGCATCTCCTGCATGATGATCCTGAATATGCGGAAGCGGCTTTGAACTTTGCCGAGAATGTGAAAGACGTTAGCCAGATGTTGATGGAAAAAGGCAACATTCCGCAGTTCGCCGTTAAGGAAAACGGCTCAGGTCATGAGCGTGTCGCAGTCACGTATCAAGATTCCTGTCACCTGCGTAATGTCATGAAAGCCGGTAACGCGCCGCGCGATCTTATGAACCGAATCGAAGGGGCTCGATTGGTTGAACTTCAGGGAGCTGACCGCTGCTGCGGCTCGGCGGGTATTTATAATCTAGTCCAACCTCAAATGTCAATGGACATTCTTGATCATAAGATGGAGCATGTCAAGCAGACTCAGGCCCACTACCTGCTGACGAGCAACCCAGGCTGCTTGCTGCAGATGAAGCTGGGCATCGAGCGTGAGCAGATGTCCGAGCAGATGAAGGCTGTGCATATCGTGGATTTTTTATATGAAAATTTGGTGAAATAAGGAATACGGATCTTGTATTTTCGCCTAATTATACGTATGATGAAGGTGATTTTAGCACAGATAATCTAAGGTGAGCAGGGAACCTATATGTCTATAAATGATAATATTTTGATCAAAATTCGCGAGATGAAAGACAGTTTAACTCCCGTGGAGAAGCTGGTCGCTGAGTATATTCTAGACAATGTGGACGAGATTCCACATCTATCGATTAATAGTCTTGCTAAGCTAACGAAAACGAGTGATGCTTCCGTCCTTCGCTTCTGCAAAACGATGGGATATAAAGGGTACCGCAACTTCATTGTGAGTATTTCAGCCTCTCTGGGGTCGATGGATGAAGAACAGAAGGACCAATACACAGATATTCAACCAGGCGATGATCTCTCTACCATTATCTCGAACATCTCACATAACAATAGTAAATCCATTGAAGACACGCTAAGTGTGATTGATAAAAATGAGATCGCCCGCGCGGTCCAAGTGTTACGTGAATGCAACCGGATCGTGTTCTTCGGTATAGGTGCGTCTGGCTTGGTAGGGATGGACGCAGAGCAGAAATTTTCAAGAATTAATAAAATGTGCCATACGTATACAGACGGCCACAGCCAACTAACTGCCGCAACGCTGCTGGGGAAGAGTGATGTCGCGATTTTTATTTCCAATTCGGGCAGCACGATTGAAATTCTGGATACATTGGAAATTGCCAAGAAAAACGGAGCCACCATTATCGCCATCACGAAGTATAATAAAAGCGCATTAGCCGATAATGCGAATATCGTGCTCAGCATTTCGACTCCCGAGGTGACCATTCGTAGTGGAGCGATGGGCTCGCGCATTGCGATGTTGACGGTCATTGATATTCTTTTTGCAGGCGTAGCGAGCAGCGAGTATAAGCATGTGAAGAAATTTTTGGCCAAAACACACGACATTATTGCAAGCAGTAAGCATAGAAAATAAGCTTTGAGATATACTAACGGCGTCCTGCTTAGGCGCCGTTTTTTGTCGAAAAATAAGAAATAAAAAATCAGTTATTTGTTTCATGATAAAATAAAATTTCAAAAAGTATTGACCAAAATGAAATTTTCCGTTAACATTAGACCAGTAAGAGAGAGTAAGCAAGGCAGGAGGACAGCTATGGATGAGTATCTATCGGGTTTAACTACGGAAGAGATTAACGAGAAGACACAGACGATTGATGAATGTACAACAGAACAAATGCTTCGGATGATGAATGAACAAGATGCTTTGGTTCCAGCAGCAGTCGGAGCTGAAATACCGCAGATTATGAAAGCGGTTGATATTTTGCATGGAGTTCTCAGAAACGGTGGCAGAATGTTCTACGTAGGAGCTGGTTCTTCTGGCAGACTCGGTGTGCTTGATGCATCTGAATGTCCTCCAACCTTTGGCATTGATCCATTGATGGTGCAAGGCCATATCGCTGGTGGCGATGGCGCATTGCGAACAGCAGTGGAAGGTTTTGAAGACAACGCTGAGGAGGGGGTCGCCCTCATTGAACGATGCGGAGTGACAGATAAGGATGCGGTAATTGGGATTACGGCCAGCGGAAGTGCGCAGTTTGTTATAGCTTGCCTAAAGAAGGCAAAAGAAATTGGTGCTGCCACGATTGGGGTCGTAAATAACAAGAATTCTAAGTTGGTAGCTGTTACTGATGTATGCATCGCGCCAGTGGTTGGGCCGGAAGTAATTATGGGATCTACTCGTCTGAAGGCGGGTACAGCACAGAAGCTGGTCCTTAACATGCTGACAACCGGAACAATGGTTAAGCTTGGAAAGACGTATAACAATCTCATGGTTGACATGAAGGCTAGTAATATCAAGTTGTACGATCGCTCTGTTCGCATTATTCGGATAGCGACAGGGGTGGATGAAGCTACAGCAATTGCTCATCTAGAGAAAGCATCCATGAACTGCAAACTTGCCATTATGATGATTAAAACTGGCATGGAAGTGAAGGAAGCAGAAGAAGCATTAACACAGTGTGAGGGTAGTTTAAAGAGGGCCATACGTACTTATGTTCAAGTTGTGTAAATAACTGAAATTATTAGGAGGTCTATTTATTATGAAAAGTAAAATGCCCGTATTAGCTTCTGTTGTAGCATTATCGATGATGGCTTTAACAGCTTGTGGTGGTTCAGGTACAAAAGAATCAACTACACCTGCAGGTACAGCGGCTCCAGCTGCTACTGCCAGCACTGCCAAAGATACCATCACGGCTTTGCTTCCACCGGTTTCACCGAACTACCAAAAGAATTTTGAGCAAATGTCCAAGGATTTCACGGCCTTGTATCCGAATCTGACGTTGAAAATCGAACCAGCTAGCTGGGAAGATGTGAAACAAAAGTTGGATACACAAGTGAATGCAGGAAGCCCGCCGGATATCGCTTTCGGAGGATCTGACAGCATTCCGAAGTATATCGAGCAAGGCTTGTTGATGGATATTACGGGTACAGCAACGCCTGATATGGTGAACGATTTCGATAAAGCTCCTCTTGAATATATGAAGAACGGCAAGGGATTGTACGGCTTCCCAGCGTATATGGAAGTTCATGCACTTGGCGGTAACAAAGAGTTCTTAGAGAAGGCCGGTATTGACTGGAAAAAAGTACAGACAAACGGTTGGACATACGATGAATTCCGTCAAGCGATCAAAAAAGGCGTTGTCACTGAAAACGGTAAAACAAGATATGGTTTTGTTTTCGCTGTAAAAGGTGTAGCAGCAGTCGATTACCTAGGTATTATGGCCAAAAATGCAGGCATGCCGCATGCGTTTAATAAAGACTTGAAATATGCGTATACTAGCAAAAACTACCTTGGTTTGCTGAAAGATCTTCGTGCATTGATCGATGATGGTTCTATGCCGAAAGAGCTTAGCTCCGTGGATGCGGGTAAACGTTGGAATATGTTCTTAACGGCTCAAACGATGATCACAGGTAAAGGTCTTGCAACTTTCGAGAACTCTGCGAAAGCGAATAACGCTAAGATTAAAGCTGCTGATGGTTCCGCAGTGAAAGACAGTGTGCCAGTTGACTATATCGTATTGCCAGCTCCTACATTCCAAGGTGCGAAGCCTTCTGCCGCTACGGTTGTTGATGGTTACATGGCATTCCGCGGTAAAAAGGAGCCGACTGCAGAGCATAAAGCGAATGTCGTGAAAGCGGCTTACTTCCTAGCTAGCGGTAAGGTTGCAGCAACAACGAACAATGATTTGTTCGCAGCACACATCACGCAAAGCGGTAAAAAAGAAGCAGCAAACATGAAAATTGACAGAAACCCTGACAACGTTGCTGCTGTAGAGAATATGCTTAAAAACGCAACACCAGCTCGTTCAGACATTCCTTCTGATTTGTCTGCTAAAGCGATCAAAATAGAAACAGAAGTTATCGTTCCTAAATTCCAAGGTCTAATCGCAGGTGAGGTTACACCTGAAGCGATGTATGAAGCTGTTAAAACTGCTGCCATTGCGGCCTTCGGCGCTGACGGAATCGTGAAAGACTAAGAATAGGGTATAAACCTCGGATAGTCGGGCAGAACATTGCCCGGCTATCCGAACTATTTTAAGCAAGTTGTGAAAAGAGGGTTGAATCGGATGGCATTAATGGCGAAGTCGATAAAGCGAAAAGGAATTAAGGGAGAAGGCACCTGGGGATATATCTTTATTGCTGTGTCTTTAGTTGTGTTTGCCATGTTCACAGCTTACCCGGTCGTAAGCGCGTTTATCATTAGTCTACAAAAATATAAACCACTGGGCTCTACCTATGTCGGCTTGGATAACTACGCGAGTACATTGAAAGATGCTCTGTTCTGGAAGGCTATGAAAAATACGCTGGTCTATACCGTATTGACCGTACCTGTAAACCTGATTCTTTCGATGGCCATTGCTGTGTTGATTCTGCCGCTTAGAAAGAAAACACAATCCTTTTTCAAAGGGATTTACTATTTGCCCGTTGTGGCTTCAGGTGTTGCTTTATCCGTCGTATGGCTTTGGATTTTCGATCCTTTAGAGGGCGGAATTTTAAACCAACTTATTCATTTCTTTGGTTTTCAGAATCAGAACTGGCTAGGTTCCAGTAAAACAGCAATGTTCTCTTTGGTGTTCATGTCCTGGATGTCCAGTCATGGTACCAGCATTATTATTTATTTAGCAGGTTTGCTCGGCATTGATGATACGTATTATGAAGCAGCAGAAATGGATGGCGCGAATTTCCTTCAAAAGCTGTGGTATATCGTAGTTCCTAGCCTTAAACCAGCAACGTTGTTCCTGCTAGTAACAGGTGTAATCGGTTCCTTCCAAGTATTCCAGAACGCTTACCTAATGACAGGCGGCGGTCCTAACAATTCGACGACAATGGTAGGGTTACTTATCTTCAACAGCGCATTTACGTATTTCGAATTTGGCAAAGCAGCGGCACAATCTCTCATTCTAGCCGTTATTATAGCAGGCGTATCCGTTATTCAATTTAAATATGCGGGTAAAGACGTCGAGTATTAAGAAAGGGGATATAAAATGTCTTTATATAGCAATCATGCTGGCAATCCAAAGGTTAAAAAAATCCGCAATTCAGTCATTTTTATCGTCCTTCTTCTTTTTGCTCTGGCGACGATTTTCCCGATTTATTTCATGGTCATATCTGCACTCGGAGATCCCGTTGAAGCCGGTGCGGTTAGTTATTCCATTTTTCCATCAAAAGTCTCGTTCGCTTCCTTCAAATTCTTCTTTGATTATAGCGAATACTCCTATCGCTGGTTAGTGAATTCACTGATCGTGGCTTCGACAGTAACGGTTTCTAATGTCATTTTCGCCAGCATGGCGGGGTACGCTTTTTCTAAACTTCGCTTCAAAGGTAGAGGCGTGTTGTTTGGGATATTATTGATGTCCATGATGATTCCCTATCAAGTGACACAAGTTCCCTTGTACATTCTAGTTGTGAATGTGTTTGATCTGCAAGATACGTACAGTGCCTTGATTATGCCTGGACTTGTTACGGTGTATAACATCTTCTTGGCGAAGCAATTCATGAGCAGCATCCCGAACGAAATTATGGAAAGTGCCAAAATTGAAGGATGCAGCCAGTTCACCATTTATGCTCGTATTATTCTGCCATTATCCAAAACAGTTTTAGCCGTTATGGCGATTCTAACCTTTATGGACAGCTGGAATACGTTCTTCTGGCCGCTGCTTGTTACCAACACGATGGAAATGCAGACGATTCAGGTGGGGCTCAAAAACTTCCGATTCGCGAATACAACTTACATCGCTCCGATGATGGCTGGTGCTACGATTTCAGCATTACCTATGTTTATTCTGTTCTTTAGCCTACAAAGATACTTCTTAGAAGGTGTAACTGTAGGTGCGGTAAAAGGATAGGAGAAATCTAGGGGAGGTCGCGGCAGCATGCTTGTAACTTGGGACGAGCAATATCGGCAGGCAATTATTGCTTTATGGAATGAAGAAGCCGTGAAAGATGGTTATAAAGAGCTTTCAGAGATAAGTTTTGATCACATCTTTGTTAAGAATCCACATTTTGATCCAGATTGTACCTTCGTTCTTCTTGCAGGTGATCAGGTTATTGGCTTCGCCTGCGGGTGTACGGGGGAGAATCTTCCCCTTGGTGAGATAGCAGGGTATATTACGTGTATCGTGTTAGCGAGCGGTTTTGCGACGGATGATAACTATTTAAACCTGTTAAATGCGTTGGAAGACAGGTTTAAAGATTTGGGTAAAAAGCAAGCGGATATTCTCTTTTTCAATCCGATGTTATTGCCGTGGTATATCCCAGACACACCCAAGCATGAGCACAACAATGCACCCGGTGTCTCTGTAGATAGCAAACTGTACACGTTCTTGCTGGGCGCAGGCTACGTCGAACGTGCCAAGCAATGTGCGATGTATCTCCCTTTGTCAGGGTTCAAGATTCCTGATGAAATCAGAGCAAAAGAAGCGAAAGCGTGCGCCCAAGGGTATACGATTGATATGTTCGACCCGGGTAAGCACGTTGGCGTGGAAGATATGCTGAAGGGTTTTGCGAATCCGTTATGGCAAAAGGAAATTGGAGCATCCACGGCAAGTGGTGTGCCCGTTGTCATTGCAGCCTACCAAGGGAAGACGGTTGGATTTGCGGGACCAGTTATTCGACAAGAGAACGGCCGCGGCTATTTTGCTGGAATCGGTGTGCTTCCTGACCATGAGGGTCATGGCTTAGGCAGTCTTTTATTTTTTAAGTTATGCGAAGCATTTCAGGAAATTGGGACCGATTACATGTCGCTTTATACAGGTATGTCGAACCCAGCTATCCGCATCTATGAACGGGCAGGTTTTCAAACTGTGAAACTTTTTGCTGTCATGAGAAGGGAGTTTGCATAATGAGCGAACCAAAGATGACTATACTAGCTATTGGAGGTCACGTAGGAGATGCCGAATTAACGGCAGGCGGCGTACTCGCCCACCACGCTCTGAAAGGTGATCGCATTGTTACGTTAGCGTTAACTGCGGGAGAACGTGGCGTTCCTGCTGGCCAAGACATGAAGGAATATCGTGTGCAAAAAGTGAATGAGGCTCGAACTTTTGCTGAGATGTTGGGCGGGGAATCCATCGTCTTTGACATTCCGGACGGTGAACTGCAAGATAGCGATGAAATGCGCTACCGCGTGTGTGATGTGATTCGCGACGTACGTCCGAATGTGATCATCACCCATTTTAAAAACAGCATGCATAAGGATCATATGACCACTCACCGTATTGTGAACGATGCGCGATTCTTCGCAGGGTTATCCTCATTTGAGAGGGAAAAACCAGCTCACTTTGCTCCGAAACTGTATTATGCCGAAAACTGGGAGGATGCCGTCGACTATCGTCCTTACGTTTATGTCGATTTCCCTAAAGAGGCGTTTGATCTATGGGTGAAGGCAGTTTCGACACACTGGTTCGTGACAGGCAGCAAATCGTTTCAATACTTGGAGTATTACAAGCATCTGATGCGTGTACGCGGCCTTGAAGCGAGAAAAGAATATGCGCAGACGTTCATGGTTCCAGAAGAAACGATGCGAATTCGTCAATCGGAATTATAAAACTACATGATAAAAAAATACCAAATGACTGTAACGAGACGTGTAGCTTGTTGCAGTCATTTTTAAAATATAAGAAAGTATGAGTTTCACTCTTATATAACGCTTATATTCTGGATAAACGCTCCCATCCTGAAAGGATGGCGTAGCCGTTTATTTTGAATCAAGGCGAGTTTTGGGGAGGCAGCGATGATCTTAAATGGTATCGATTGTATAGAACGGTATGCGCACTTATTCGAAGGGAAACGCGTAGGGCTGATTACTGCACCTACGGGATTAAATAAGGATTTTGTATCGACCATACAAATCATTCATGAAAAGTTTAATTTGGTCGCCTTGTTTTCGCCAGAGCATGGTGTTCGTGGGGATTTAGCAGCAGGTGCGCTGGTTGACACGTATTTGGATCCGTTGACGGGAATTCCCGTCTATAGCTTGTATCGGAAAGATTCCAAACGGCTGACACAGGACATGCTGGATGAGGTCGACATCGTCGTTTACGATATCCAAGATGTAGGAACCCGCTATTATACGTTCATTTATACAATGCTTTATGCTTTAGAAGATTGTGCCCAGGCTGGCAAAGAATTTGTCGTGCTAGACCGCATCAATCCGCTGGATGGTGTTACGGTAGAAGGTAATGTGCTTAAAAGCGGGTTCGAATCCTTTGTCGGCAACTATCCGCTCAGTGTTCGATATGGACTGACGCCTGGAGAGGTCGCGATGATGGCGAATGATGAAAAGCAGTGGCACGGGAAGCTGCATGTCGTACGCTGTGAAGGCTGGGAGCGAAATATGCTGTTCCCGATAACGGGACGACCATGGATTATGCCTTCCATTGGCATTCCTCGATTTGAGACAGCGCTGCTATATCCCGGCACTTGTATCATTGAAGGAACGAATCTATCGGAAGGCAGAGGCACGACAGTCCCGTTTGAGATCGTCGGGGCTCCATTTATTGATGCGCAGCAGTTAGCGGATGAAATGAATGCGAAGAAGCTGCCAGGCGTCGTGTTCCGTCCTGTTTATTTTAAGCCTTCATTTTCCAAATTTCAGGGAGAGCAGTGCGCAGGCGTGCAAATTCACGTGCTCGACAACCGTGCGGTTCGCCCGATTGATGTTGGCGTTACGTTGATGTTCACGATTAAGTATAATTATGAGCAATTTTCATTTTTGCCTCCTTTTAAAGAGGGCTCAAGGCCCTTTATTGATTTACTTGGCGGCGATAGCCACTACCGAGCGAATGAGGTTGATGTTCCGGTTATGTTGGAACAATTCCGTGAGGAAAGCAGAGAATTTAATAGAAGAAAGCAGCCATATCATCTGTACTAGAGCGCATCAGGAGGTGACGTTAGCATGAAGAAATTTGCAGTGGGACTTGATGGTGGAGGTACGAAAACCGCCGTAACTATCGTTGATGAGAGCGGAAATGTGGTTCATAGCTTTACTTCAGGGGCCATTAACTATAATGGACAGGACGAGGCAAGTGTGGGGGCCAGTTTAGAGGAAATCTTTCGTACAATTGCAAGCGTGTGCGGCGGGCTTATGCATTGCGCGCAAGTGTGCATTGGGGCGGCTGGTGTCAGCAATCCAACGGTCAAGACCCGTTTGGAGTCCAGCGTTCGAGCATGTGGCTACGAGGGAGGACTGCTCATAACCGGTGATCAAGATACTGCACTTTGCGGTGCGCATAATGCAGAACTTGGGATCATTCTGATCGCAGGTACTGGTTCTATTTGTTACGGGAAAAATGAAAGGGGTGACACGCATCGTGCTGGCGGTTACGGTTACCTCATTGATGATGAGGGCAGCGGCTACAGTATCGGGAGGGATCTGCTTGCTGCCCTCGTGCGTGCTCATGATGGACGATTGTCAGAGACTGTGATTGCAAGCATGGTGTATGAGCAACTAGGAATGACATCTATTCAGCAAGTCATTGGGTTTGTTTACGATAAACAGACGAATAAAAAGGATATCGCTGCACTGGCCCCTATTTTATCTAAGGCTTGCGAGCTTGGTGATAAAGCGGCACTGGCTATTGCTGAGAATAGTGCGCATTCCTTGCTCGAACTGGTTGTACCGGTCGCGGAGAAATTAGCGATGCAAGACGGCATACTGGCGATAGCTGGGAGCGTTCTGCTGAAAAACAACTTTATCCAGAAAGCGTTTATCGAGGGGCTAAAAGGACGTTTTCCGGCTATGACCTGTATAACACCTAAGAGAGATGCCGCTAGCGGCGCCGCCCAAATGGCGCTTAACCGTTTGCAGTGATAATGTAACGAGGGAAGGTATGGAGCATGAGAGAAATACATGAGATGTCGCTGCAGGAAAAGATCGGACAGATGCTTCTTTGCGGTTTTGAAGGCATAGAACCGTCTGCAGAGTTAGAAGCCTTAATTGCACAACAGCGCATCGGCGGTGTTATTTATTTTGCACGGAATGTAGCGAATACCAAGCAAGTTGCTGAGTTATCGGGCAGTCTGCAAGCAATTGCAGAGCGAAATGGTACGTTACCGCTATGGATTTCCATTGATCAGGAGGGCGGCATGGTGGCCCGCATTACCGAAGGGGTTGCTCTTATGCCGGGCTCTATGGCGTTGGCTGCCGGGCATGCAGGTCCGGAGGGAGCTTATGAAGCGGCCTTTATTTCGGGTACAGAGCTGCGTTCGCTCGGTATCAATCTAAACTTTGCACCGGATCTGGATGTGAACAACAATCCGGATAATCCGGTTATTGGCGTGCGCTCGTTTGGCGAGTCGCCAAAGTTAGTCGCCCAGTACGGCAGCCAAGCTATACGGGGCTTCCAAGATGCGAACGTCGTTGCAACCGCCAAGCACTTTCCCGGTCATGGGGACACGAATACGGACTCGCATTTGGATTTGCCGACGATTACGCATGATGAAGAGCGGATTCGCGCTGTGGAGCTAGTACCTTTCGTAGAAGCCATCCAGGGCGGTGTTGATGCGATCATGTCATCTCACATTTATTTCCCAGCTTTAGAACCTAGCAAGCTGCCTGTTACGCTTTCCAAGGCTGTTCTGACGGGCTTGCTTCGAGAGGAGCTTGGCTATGATGGCGTTATCATGACCGATTGCATGGAGATGAACGCGATCTCCGAGCACTACGGTACGGTTGCCGCTGCCGTCATGGCGGTTGAAGCCGGCGCTGATCTCGTGTTAATCAGCCACCGTCGCGACCTCCAGGTCGGTGCCCTAGCGGCGATCGAGCAAGCTGTGCGCGAAGGACGTATTGGCGAAGCACAAATCGATGCTTCGGTCCGCCGCCTCCTCGCGCTAAAAGCGCGCCGCGGGGTCATCGCGGAGCAGCCTCGTGCTACAGCTGCGCTTGAGGTCGGAACCGCGGCGCATTGCGCGGTCGCTCAGCGGCTTAGCGAAGCGAGCATCACGCTCGTCAAGGACGAGGGGCAGCTGCTGCCGCTGCCGCGCGTGCGAACGCTGGCGATCACCGTGGCCGCAGCTGTTTCGTCGGGCGTCGACGAAGCGTATGCGGGTGTCGCAAGCTTGGGCGCTGCGCTGGCCGAGCACGGCTTGGACGTGATCGATCGCGTGCTTCCGCTTGCGGACGTGAGCGATCGTCGCCCCTCCGTGCTTGCGGAGGCAGCAGCTGCGGAGCAGATCGTCATCGGGACGTATAACGCCCGATTCCATCCAGCGCAAGTCGAGCTGGTGCGCGAATTGCAAAAGCTCAACAAGCCGCTTGTCGTTGTCGCGCTGCGCGTGCCGTACGATCTGCTGGAGTTTCCAGACGTATCGACGTTTATCGCTGCGTACGAAAGCCGACCATTGGCGCTGCAGAGCACGGCACGTTCACTGCTTGGCCTTTTAACGCCGCAAGGCCGTTTACCAGTAGCACTTGGCGCTGATTATCCAGCAGGCTGGAGATGGGAAGAGGGACAATAAAGTTCCGCTGAGTGAAGGGAGCTTCAGGATCGTGGCTAATTTAGATATCGCAAAGATAAGCTTTTTCATGGAACAGGAAATAGAGGCAGGACATCTACCTGGTGCGGTCCTTTATATCGCTCATAGGGGGAAGGAACTGCTGAAGCATGCTTATGGGAGTAGAGTAATCTACCCAGAAGCGGCTCCGATGAGAACAGACACGGTTTTTGACCTGGCTTCACTGACCAAGGTTATAGCAACATTGCCAGCGGTTCTTCAAATGATGGATCAAGGTAAACTTTCATTGGCTGATCCGATCGGGGGCTTTTTGCCGCAATTTCGTAACCAACAAGATGAACCTATTCGAATCGTACATCTGCTGACACATGCCTCAGGGCTTAGGGCGGATATTCCGGGCATACGAAGGTTGTTGCATCTATCCCGGGATGAGCTGGTGGAACTTATCTTACATGAACAACCGCTCCATCCCCCGGGTACTAAGGTTGTGTATAGTGATTTGGGTATGATATTGCTCGGCCTCATCATTGAATCCGTGAGTGGTGAAGCGTTAAACACTTATCTTCGTCGCGAGCTGTTTAATCCGCTGGAGATGTCCGAAACAGGTTTTTGCCCGACCTTCGAGGGTACACGCTATGCGGTTACTGAGTTCTCGGAACAGCGCCAAGCGTACAAGTCAGGCATTGTGCACGATGAAAAAGCAGAGATCATGCATGGCGAAAGCGGTCACGCTGGGCTATTCTCCACGGTTCACGATCTGGCGAATTATGCTGAAATGATCCGGCAGAAAGGCGTCTATAAGAGGCGGCGAATCCTTACTAGCGCAGCTACCCAGCTGGCATCCCGTAACTTTACACCTTATGACCAAGAACCTCGAGGTCTCGGCTGGTTGCTTAGAAATCCGCGAAGCTTCTGGTTCGGCGGCGATTATGTATCCGAGCAATCATTCGGGCATACTGGGTTTACAGGTACTAGTCTTTTGTTCGATCCTGAGCGGGATTTGCAAATCATATTGCTCACCAATCGGGTTCATTTCGGTCGAACCGAACATATCTTGCAGCTTCGCCCGAGGCTGCACAATCTCATTCTTTCTCAATTAGATTAGTTTTGGAGGTTTTCGAAATGAACTATGTCCCATTAACAGAAGATCGGCTGACCGAATTATGCGTGCTGTGGAACCGAGAGCTTGGCGAGCAGTTTCCTATGCAAGAACAACTGTTCAGACAGAACAGTTTTGACGATGTGAACGTATTGCAGGGTGGTTCTTGGATTGCCGTTGATGAGGGGTCTGGGAAAGCAGTTGGTTTTATCGTTGCCAAGCAATGGCAGGAACAACGGGAACTTGTTTTGGGAGCTGGTGCAGGCTGGATCCAGGTATTGTTGGTTGATCGGGATTTTCGCAGACTTGGCATCGGAAGCGAGCTGCTGAAACGGGCTGAAACGGCTCTTTTGGAGAGGGGGGTTCATAAAATCTTGCTCGGTCGTGATCCGTGGCACTACTTCCCAGGAATCCCCAAAGAATACCCTGAAGTCAGAGCATGGTTCGATGCTAAGGGCTACAAGGACGACAATCGTGTGGAAAATGATCTACTGGCGATGTATGACGAACATACGGCGAACGAATTGCCAAGACAAGAAGGCGTTTCGTATCGGCTGTTGGAGAGTCATGAAAAGGACGATCTGCTTGCTTTTTTCCGACGCTGCTTCCCAGGACGTTGGGAATACGAAGCCATTCGCTATTTCGAACTGGGAGGAACGGGGCGCGAGTTTGTTGTGGTTGAAACAGATGGCCACATTGTTGGTTTTTGCCGGATTAACGACAGTTCATCTCCGATCATTGCTCAAAACGTTTACTGGTCGCCCTTATTTGAAGATGAGCTAGGGGGGATTGGGCCTCTAGGTGTAGATTCTGCTTACCAAGGCAGAGGTTTTGGGCTGGCGGTTGTTCAGGCAGGTGTTCATTTCCTTAGGGAGCGTAAAATCCAAAAGATCGTCATCGACTGGACAACACTCGTGGCTTTCTATGAAAAGCTAAATTACCACGTGTGGAAAAGCTACGATTCTTACTCGAAGTTAGTGTAAAGGAGATGAATCGTCTTGCTTCGAAAACTTTTGAATCAAACTTCACTGACCATAGCAGGGATTATGTCAGGCACTTCGCTGGATGGCATTGATGTCGCTATTGTCCGCATCGATGGCCGCGGTCTTGATACAAGCATCAAGCTGATTCACTTCGAGAGCTTTGCCTACGAAGCGGATGTTCGTGAGAAGCTCAAGCTGTTATGTACGATTGAGCATTCTGATGTTGCGCAAGTGTGCGGCATGAACTTCGCGATAGCGGAGCGCTTTGCAGATGCCGTCATCCAAACAGCTGCTGCCGCTAACCTAAGCATGGCGGATATCGATCTCGTCTCCTCCCATGGGCAGACGATTTGGCATATCCCTATAGCGGACGATGCGAATCCTTTTCTGCCCAAATCGACGCTGCAAATTGGGGATTTGTCCGTGATTGCCAAACGAACAGGCAAACCTGTCGTCGGCGATTTCAGGACAGCGGATATCGCCGTAGGCGGGCAAGGCGCACCGCTTGTACCCTACGGTGACTATCTCCTTTTCAGGGACGAAAACAAAGGGCGCATCCTTCAAAATATAGGTGGTATTGGGAATTGCACAGCCATCCCCGCTGCTTCCAGTGGGGGTATTGCCTTTGACACGGGTCCTGGAAACATGATCATGGATCAAGTCGTATACGAGCTATCCGAGGGACGACTTTCGTACGATGCGAATGGAGAATGGGCTGCCAAAGGCAGGGTGCATCAAGAATTACTTGAGGACTTGCTCGCACATCCGTACTTCCAAGAACCGCCTCCCAAAACGACAGGACGCGAAATATTCGGAAAAGCCTATGCCGCGACATGGCTAGCATCTGCTTTGGAACGAGGACTTCCTCAGGAGGATATCGTTGCCACGGCGACAGCTTTTACCGCACACAGCATTGCTCGCGGATATCAGGACTTTATTTTTCCACAGAGTGAGATTGCTGAAGTGATTGTAAGTGGAGGCGGAGCTCATAACCGCACACTTCTTAGCATGCTTGGTGAGCTGCTGCCAAATCAGACCATTTTCACATCCGACGAGCTGGGTATATCCTGCGATGCGAAGGAAGCGATGTTGTTTGCTTTGTTAGGCAATGCATTCATACAAGGCGAGACGAACAATGTTCCCGCGGCGACAGGAGCGGAAAGACAGACGATCATGGGGAAATTAGCTTTGCCGTAGGCTCTCATAAGGAAAAGGATCAGAGAGCAGTCTCTGATCCTTCTTCGTATTAAGCTGATATGACTTCTCTTCTTAAAATCGAGATGCCGTGCAGAGGCAACTCAACCTTGTTTGCTACTAGTTGCTTCGTTTCCATATCCGTGTAAGCTTGATTATCCAACTCGATCACTTGTTCTTTACCGCTAAAATTCATCAAGAATACGTAGTCGTACTCTCCGTCTGTTCGCACTGTTGAAGTTACCCCGTCAGGCAAACTTACATGCAATGCGCGACGAACTCCGCTTTGTTGCACAAGTTGACCGTAGAACTCGGTGTAGAAACGGGGGTCACTCACGCGAGCTGCCAAATAATAGGCTTGTCCATCTCCCATTGAATTCCTCGTCAACGCAGGACGTCCTGCGTAAAAATCATCCTGGTAGACAGCCAGTACTTCGGCACCTTCCGAATGAATGAGATCGCAAAGCTCCCTAACCTCATATGTTCCCTGCAAACCAAGCGGATTCCCTTTCTGAAGCACAATGCCGTTTCGATCGTGATCGTGTAAGCCTTCGATTTCCTCCGACCAAATGCCAAGCGTATCGCGAAGCGGTCCAGGGAAGCCTCCCAAATAACACAAATCGTTCTCATCGACGATTCCTGACCAATAGGTCGCTACGAACGTGCCGCCTTTTGTAACAAACTGCCTAATTTTTGCGCCGGTTTCTTCACGCATAAGGTACATCATGGGCGCGATTAGTAGTTTATATGTAGAGAAATTGTCCTCAGAACTGATCACATCTGTCGGCACGCCGAGCTCCCATAATGCTTTATACTGCTGCATAACGGTTTCTTCAAAATGAATCCCTTTATTTCTAGGGCCTTGCGTGTCGTTGACTGCCCACCAATTGTCCCAATCAAACAAAATTGCAGCTTCTGATTTCGTTGTTGTGCCAATCACGGGTGTCAGCTTGGATAGTGTTTCCCCTAAGGATGCCACATCACGGAATACGCGAGTATGCTCGTGCCCCACGTGATCAACAACGGCGCCGTGGAATTTTTCGCTGGAACCGCGGCTTTTACGCCACTGGAAATATTGGACGGAATCCGATCCATGTGCAACGGCTTGAAGCGAAGAAAGGCGATGCATACTTGGACGTTTCAGTTTGCTAACAGGCTGCCAGTTCGTAAGACTTGGCGTACTCTCCATCAGTAGAAATGGTTTTTTTTGCAACGAACGGAATATATCGTGATTGAATGCAAACCAAGCGGCAACGGTATCTTCCGCTTGATCCTGTGCATCATGCCAAGTCGGATAAGCGTCCCAAGATACAACGTCGATTACATGAGCAAACTTCCGGTAATCCAGTGCTGAGAAGTTATACATCATATTGGTGGTTACGGGTAAGTTGGCATTCATAGCTTTCAATGGTGCAATTTCATGCTTGCAGAAATCAACAGTTTGGTCGGTGACAAATCGTTTCCAATCCAAATTATGGCCATGTACAGCTGACTCACCGATCGGAGATGGAGAGACGATCTGTGACCAATCGGTATAGGTATGGCTCCAGAAGGAAGTCCACCATGCATGATTTAATTCATCTAATGATTGATATTTAACTTTAAGCCAATCCCGGAAGGCATCCTGACAATAGTCACAATGGCATTCGCCGCCATATTCGTTCGAGATATGCCATCCGACGACAGCTGGATGCTCTGCATAGCGTTCGGCCAGTTTAGTATTCATGATGTTGACCTTCTCACGATACACAGGCGATGTGTAGCAATGATTATGACGGGCACCATGTAAATTACGTTGTCGCGTTGGGGTTACACGCAAAACTTCTGGATATTTCGATGACATCCATGCGGGTCTCGCCCCGCTTGGAGTGGCAAGCCATGCATAAATACCATTTTCAGCAAAGGTATCCAATACATGATCCAGCCATTCAAATTTAAATTGGCCTTCCTCTGGTTCTAACGCATTCCATGAAAAAATGCCAACAGACATAACATTGCAATGAGCCAGTTTCATGAGGCGGATGTCTTCTTCAAACACACTTGGATCGTGCAGCCATTGATCTGGATTATAATCGGCACCATGCATAAATACGGGAAGCTTACTACTAATTGGTGGAAATTTGGCGGTCATCTTGATTGGCATCTCCTGTTCTCATATCAATTAAATAATATTCGTATTGGTTCAGGTTGTGGCGGTAAGGATATATATGTTATAAAACCATTATATAGCGGAAATTTTGTGAGAACTAGATTTTGATATTCGCATTTCATTAACGATTTTCACATTTTGAAAAGCAGGAGGGGAATCATTTGCAACGGTTTGCATTTCTCATGCATTCGGATATAGAAACGAAACTGCCGATCTACATGTGTGGAGCTGGCCATTGGGAAAGTCAAGAAACGATTATTCGGACAGAGGGTTATCCGTTGTTTCAATGGCTCTTTTGTACCAATGGCGAAGGAATGTTGAAACTAGGCCATGAAGAGATGAGCGTCAAACCAGGGATGGGCATATATCTATTGCCGAACGAACCCCACGAGTATCGAGCGATACAGGAGCCCTGGGAAATCTATTGGCTTAATTTCAAAGGAGAACAAGCCCTACCGATGACTTTATTGGCGGGTTTAGATCGTTCAGGCGTATATCGCATGACGAATAGTGAGTTAATGATTCATCATATGAAGGCAGCGCTAGCCTTAGCTTTATCTGAAAAGCCTCTAGTCGGTCTGGAGTGCTCAAAGCTGCTGTATAATCTCATCATCGATATGATGAAAAGCATCACGATCCGCCAACAGTCCATCGAACAAAACTATTTGAGATTGCAGCCTGTATTTGACTATATGGAAAGCCACTACACGAACAAGATAACGCTTGAGGACATGGCTGAGCTTTTAAATGTCTCAACGCAACATCTATGCTTGTTATTTCGCAAAATTGTCAATCATCGACCTGTTGAATACTTGAACTTATTACGGATTAATAAAAGCAAGGAACTGATGCTGCAGGAAGTGGATGCAAGGATTGGTGAGATCGCACGTCGAGTAGGCTTTGATACGCCAGGTTACTACAGTACACTGTTTAAAAAAACGGAGGGTATGAGTCCCGAGACATTCAGGAGGATGAATAGACTGAGGTAGCTGGTCACTCGCCTCGATGATGATCGATCAGATCGAGAGCGTAGATGAAGATAAATACGATTAGCTTTTATTTTAGTGTACAATAGGAAGGAGTAGTCTGGTAATGAAGGTGTGAGGTGACGGGTATGGTGAATTTGAAAATTGATGATGTAGCCAAAGAATGTGGATTGACGAAGCGAACGATCCGATATTATGAGGAAATTGGTCTGCTCTCTCCTCCAGAACGAAGTGAGGGCGGCATGCGATTATATTCGAACGAGCATGTAGAACAATTGAAGCAGATCGTGATTGCGCGTGATGTGCTAGGTGTTTCTTTGCAGGAAATACAAGAATTTGTAGTGTCCAGCAATCAGTTGCTTGAGCATCGACAAGGATATTTGCAGGCAGACAATCCCCAGCAGAAGAAGCAAGAGCTGTTAGAAATCGAAGAAATCATCGCCCGCCAACTTCAGATCATGGATGATAAATTGGAGAAAATTCAATCGCTTCGTCAAAGTACGGAGCTGAAATATCAACGCGTGAAGAAGGCGTTAAGCGAGTTGCCGGAGGACTAAGACAGGGGCAAACAAACTACGCAATATACTCGATATCAATGGGTTAATTTTATTAATTGGTAATCCCACACGCCCCTCTGACATGATATACTAGGTTTGAGATATCTGTTTACCATAATCAAGGGGGCTGCAATGGGAAACCTGCTTCATGATGTCGATTTTCAAAATGCGATGCTGTTTGGCCACTATGTCATGGTTCTGATCGAGGGTAAAATGGCCGGCGGCGGTCTCGTCGAATCGTTCGACGAAACACATGTAAAAGTAGGACGCGGCACCTATTCGCGCCAAGCTTCCTCTTTCGTGGTTTCACCGCCCCCACAATGTAATATGGATCATACTCAGGAATGAATGTCTGTCGTATAAACCGTACGACCTCGACATGAGAATAACGACAAACAAAAAACACGAACTAACTTACGTTAGTACGTGTTTTTTGCTTCATTCCTATATGCATGCGCGGTTATTTGCTAGCCGTGACAGCTTCGATCTCTTTCACGCTTTGATAAATCAGGTTAAACAGCTCTTCCAAATTGCCTTCCTCGATGCAGGAGAAAGCAACACGCAGGTCTGTCTCGCCTAGGGCGATTGTGCCTACACCATGTTGATTCAACAAATGTACGCGCAACGCTTCAGCTTCTACGGTTTTGAGCTTTAAGCACATGAAATAGCCAGAATTGAAGGGGTAGTAGCCCCATGCATCATCGAATTTGCCGCTGTCCAGAATGGACTTCGTTCGGTTCGCACGGCCTTTCATGATCTCATATTTCTCTTGCTTCTGAGCATTGAACTCAGGAGAATTCAGTGCGTGAAGCACGAAGGTTTGGGAAGGGTGCGGCCCGCTGGAAATCGTTGCACGGATAATGCCCATCGTTTTCTGCTCAAGCGCGCTTAGTAGAGCATCGCTTTGACCAGCGTACGTGATGAAGCCTACGCGGAAGCCCCATACGTATTCTTCTTTCGTTGCACCGTCAACTTTGACAGCAAGCACACGCGGGTGCAGGTCGGCCAATTGACCGAACAAGGATTCATGCAGCGAATTCTCAAAGAATAGCCCGAAATACGCATCGTCTGTTAGGACGACGACGTTAATGCCTGCCTCAGCGGCCTCTTGAATGGCAGCGACAATCGCTTTACCATCTTCAGCATCTGGTGTGTAGCCCGTCGGATTGTTCGGGAAATTCAAGACAACAATTGCTTTGCCTTTAGACTTCTGTGCAAGCAGCGCTTCACGTAAGCCTGCTGAATTAAAACGTTCTTGTTCGTTATACAGCGGATAATTCACGATTTGTGCGCCGCGGCGAATTTCGAACGTGAGCTCATAATTTTCCCAATTTTTATCTGGAATAATAACAGCGTCGCCTACATCTGCGAAGAGATCAGCAGCGATGCTGAGACCGTGGGTCAAAGCGTTCGTCACGATCGGGTTGCCGATGAGCTTGTTGCCAATGCTCGGATTTTCTTCGAGCATTTTTTTGCGCCAAGCTGTACGCAACTCAGGCTTACCAGCAGGTGGAGCGTATTCATATATATCTTTTGGATTGTAAGTGGAGAGTGTATCTTGAATGACCTTCAAATGCATGGGCTGACCATTTTCAATGGCAATACCGATAGTAGCATTGAATTTCTTGGCTTTAGCCTTGGCTTCAGCCGATTGACTGAGAATGCCTTCTTTCGGGAAGTAAATCGATTTACCTAATGCAGAAAGCATGTCAAATACGTGAGAATTTTCACGTTGCAGGGTCTCGTTTAACTGTCTTGCCAAAGGATTCATAAGCGTAGGTCATTCCTTCCAATTTGCGTTTCATTTTTTCCCAGTTATTATATCACTTTCGCTCGTGTACGTCACTTCGCTAAAGAAATTTTCTGAGTTTTGGCGCTGATTAGATGAAATACGACTTACGCGAACGAATCTAGCGGCTCAAGACAGTGCAGCATCCGCATAGGCATTGAGAAATCCTTGCAGTCTTTCTTTTACCTGAGGCCATTCCTTATCCAAAATGCTGAACATCACGGTATCACGGATATAGCCGTCATGCATGACGCGGTGCTGGCGAAGAATGCCTTCGCGTTGTGCGCCTAATCGTGCGATGGCGGTTTGCGAGCGTTCGTTTCGCAGGTCGGTTTTGATTTGTACCCGAAGCTGGTCAAGCGTTTCGAAGCAGTGGGTGAGCAGCAAATATTTGCACTCCGTATTGACGCGGGTACGCCACACCCCAGGGTTGTACCACGTATGACCAATTTCTAAATTGCGATGTTCCGCGAAAATATCGAAGAGCCTCGTACTCCCGACGATTTTATCTTGCTGTTTATCATAGACACTGAAGGGAATGCCCTTCCCTGCTTGCTGCTCCTGGAGTGCTTGATGAACGAAACGTTCAACATCATCTTGGTTACGCAGCGGGGTCATATACGCCCATATCGCAGGATCATTGGCTGCATCAGTCAAACCAGGGATGTGGGATTCTTGCAGGGGCAGCAGAGTAACGCGTACTCCATCTAAAAGCGGCGATTGAAGATTCATCGTTCAGGACTCCTTACATGGGAAAGTTTTTTCGTGTGATATAAGCTAGAATACGCTATGATTGGATTCATAAAAAGAGCCAATATAAGTCGATTTGTATGTACCAATTTGAAAATGAAAAGAAGGGGTCTCATGACATTTTATTTGCCTTTTCAGAGCTATCTCACGCAATACCCAAGTAAATATGCTGCCTTATATCATGCGCTTCGCGATGCGATGATTACGGATAAACTTACTCTGCATACGAAGCTGCCTTCCAGTAGGGAAATGGCGGCGATGTTACATTTGTCCCGAGGGACCGTGAACCAAGTGTACGACATGCTGATTGCGGAAGGATATTTGCAGGGGGATGTCGGCCGCGGCACATATGTCGTTTATGCAAATGGGCAGGATAAACAGAAGGCGGTTGCTGGGAAAGCGATCGAATTGTCGACTTGGGGGATGCGGTTGACGGAGAGCAGGCAGGTGGAGCGCGCTGAGGGCGAAGGAGGGAGCGGGAAGAAGAGCGATACGAAGAGCGATACGAAGAGCGTAGATCAAAAGCAAATGATTGCGTTCGCGGTAGCTCGCCCGCAGCTGGAGGCGTTCCCGCGGGAGCAATGGAACCGCGTGATGTACGAGCAGGTGCGGCGGATGACGGAGTCGCCGCAAGAGGACGCCCACATCGCCGAGGGGCACTATGCGCTTCGCGAAGCGATTGCGCTGCACCTGAGGCGGATGAGGGGGATTGATGCGCAGCCGGAGCGCATCGTCATCGTGAATGGGTCGATGCAAGCGATCGCGCTGCTGACCCAACTGCTTGTAAACCCCGGCGATCCCGTCGTGCTGGAGCGCCCGGGGTACCAAGGCGCCAGCCGCGCGGTGCTGGCGGCTGGCGGAGTGCCTGTCCACGCGGCGGTGGACGGGCAAGGGCTGATCCCGCAGCCGTGGAACGCACGGCTGCTGTTCGTGACCCCCAGCCGCCAATTCCCTACGGGGGCGGTGCTGGGCCTGGAGCGCCGCCAGCTCCTGCTGCGCTGGGCGGCTGAGCAAGGCGCTGTCATCGTCGAAGACGATTATGACAGCGAGTTCAGGCACCGCGGGCGGCCGATAGAGCCGCTCAAGGTGCTGGACCAAGAGGGCCGAGTGGTGTACATCGGCACCTTTTCCAAAACGATGCTGCAGGACCTGCGCATCGGTTATGTCGTGCTGCCGGAGGCGCTGCACGACGCTTTTACAGCCGCGAAGCGGCTGTACGAGCCGCACCCCACGGGGCTGCTCGAGCAGCGCTCGCTCGCCGCATTCATGGCGAGCGGGGGCTACGAGCGACACCTGCGCCGCATGCGGCGGGTGTACGCGAGCAAGTTCTTGCTCCTGCAGGCGCTGCTGCAGGAGGGGCTGTCCACCCTCTTCGAGTGGGTGGACAGCGACAGCGGGCTGCATGTCTTCGGCTGGTGGCGGGGAGATCCCGCCACTTACGCGGCCTATGCAGCCGCATGCCGGGAGGCCGGCGTGGCCTGGACGGACGCCGCTTCCTACAACCTGCCTGCCGGACGGGCAGGCGCCTGCTTTGGTTATGCGCATTTGACAGAAGAGGAATTGCGGCTAGGTGTGGCTCGGATGCGGGTTGTTTTTGAGGGGATGCTCGCGAGTTTAGACTTAAATTAGCCTTAATTGGATAAGGTTTGTCGAAGGATGCCCACAATAGTTTTGGCAGGAGAGATGGAGTATGTTATTATCTACATGTGGTCAATTAAATTAATTTTTCATAGGAGTGATCCTTCGTATGGCAGGATTAAATGGTGGGGGCACAAGTATCATTGTGCGTTTGGAAATACATAAGGAGCTCGTAACGTTCGGGAAAATTGCTACGGCGATTGGCGATGCGGGCGGCGATATCGTAGCTGTGGACGTAACACGTGCCAGCAAAACAACGACAACGCGTGATATCACAGTCTCTGTGAGTGACCCTGCACATACTGAGACGATTACGAAAGTATTGAAAAAACTGCCAGGCGTACGCGTGATTAACGTATCCGATCAGACGTTCCTGATGCATTTGGGCGGCAAAATTGAAGTTACGCCGAAAGTGCCAATCAAAAACCGGGATGACTTGTCCCGTGTCTATACACCAGGTGTTGCTAGGGTTTGTATGGCGATTCATGAAGACCCTGCGAAGGCGCACTCTCTCACGATCAAAAGAAATACCGTTGCTGTCGTATCCGATGGAACAGCTGTTTTAGGACTTGGCAATATTGGTCCTGTAGCCGCTATGCCCGTTATGGAAGGGAAAGCGATGCTGTTTAAGCAAATGGCGGGCGTTGACGCGTTCCCGATCTGTCTAGACACGCAGGATACCGAAGAAATCATCCGCACGGTGAAGGCAATTGCGCCTGCGTTCGGCGGGATTAACTTAGAAGATATTTCGTCGCCGCGCTGCTTCGAAATCGAGGAACGCTTAATTAATGAACTCGACATTCCCGTTTTCCATGATGACCAGCACGGAACGGCTGTCGTTATCCTTGCTGGATTGTTGAATGCCGTTAAGCTGGTGGGCAAGCCGTTAGAGTCCTGTAAAGTCGTGATCACGGGGATTGGGGCTGCAGGGATTGCTTGTACGAAAATGCTGCTGTCCGCAGGCGTCACCAATGTGATTGGTGTTGACCGCCAAGGCGCGATTGTGCGAAGCGAGACTTATACGAATGCCGCTTGGGAGTGGTATGCGGCGAATACGAATCCGAACGATGAACGTGGAACCTTGTCGGATGTTATCGCAGGGGCGGACATTTTCATCGGTCTCTCTGGCCCAGGCGTGTTGAAGCAAGACGACGTGAAGCGTATGGCGTCCGATCCGATTGTATTCGCAATGGCGAATCCAACCCCAGAAATTACGCCGGAAGAAGCAGAGCCTTACGTACGCGTTATGGCGACTGGGCGCTCGGATTATCCGAACCAGATTAACAACGTGCTGTGCTTCCCGGGGATTTTCCGCGGCGTACTGGATTGCCGTGCTTCGAAAATTACCCAAGAGATGAAGCTCGCGGCAGCTAAAGCGATTGCTTCGGTTGTGAGCGAAGATGAGTTGAACGAGTATTACATCATTCCGAGCGTGTTCAACCATGAGGTTGTCGAGAAAGTAAGAGAAGCCGTTATGGAAGCCGCTTACGAATCAGGCGTCGCTCGCCGACGTTCCCAACGTGAAACGCAGGATGCGCACCATCACGAATAATACCAAAAAGCAGTTCAGCACCAACGCGATTACCGCGTGGCCTGAACTGCTTTTGTTTTTGCCTACTCTACCTGCTCCTCCGTCCATTCCTTCAACCTGCGATCCGTTGGAAGCAAGAACGTCAGCACGCCGAGCAACGGCAGGAACGCACAGAGCTCCATCACTGTGGTAGTTTTATACACATCACATAATTTACCTATCACGACGCTGCCGACGCCGCCGAGTCCGAAAGCTAATCCCGTGATGAGTCCCGATACAGTTCCAACTTTACCAGGGAAGAGCATTTGCGCATACACGACAGTGACCGAGAAGCTGGATAAGAGAATGACCCCAATAATGACGAGCAGTACATACGCCCAGGTGATGGACACATGGGGGAGCAATAATGCGAAGGGCGCCGAGCCTAGCATCGAAAAGAAAATGACATTTCGCTTCCCGAAGCGGTCAGCGATCGGTCCGCCGAAGAACGTGCCGACGGCACCCGCGGCTAGAAATAAGAAGATGAAATCCTGTGCACGGTCAATGGTGATACCATATTTATCTACCAAGAAGAATGCGAAAAACCCGCTCATCGCCGCTCCATACCAGGAACGTACAAACACAAGGAAAATTAAGACCGAAATCGCGAACCTCACTTGCTTGCGCCGCTGCGGACTAACCGTGCGTTTGACGACTGATTTGGCTTTGGCTGGTGCATCCTGTAACACAACTTTGTACCAACGGGCTATGTACATTTGAACGGCAATGGCAACCGCCGCTACGCCTGTGAACCAGATGGAGCCGAATAGGCCGAGCGGAATGAAAATCCATTTGGTCATCATCGGGGCTAGGGATTGGCCAGCATTCCCGCCTACTTGGAAGATGGATTGGGCAAGACCTTTGCGTCCGCCTGCCGCCATATGCGATACCCGCGAGCCTTCTGGGTGGAAGGCTGCTGAACCAAGTCCGACAAAGCAGACAGATAAGAGTACGATCCAGTACGAATGCGCGAAGGATAACAAGAGCATGCCGATCAATGTCGATGTCATCCCTATGGGGAGCATGTAAGGTGATGGTTTCCGATCTGTGTATAAGCCCACAACGGGCTGCATAATCGACGCTGTAAAATTAATTGCAAACTGAACCCAACCGACTTGTGTATAGCTTAATCCCAAATCTCTTTGCAAAATCGGGAAAATGGCAGGAATAACGGATTGAATTGAATCATTCAACAAATGAACAAGACCGATTGCGAATAAGATTCGATACACCGTGGGCTTAATATCTCCTGTATGCTGCAGGCTGCTTCCGCCGCGGTCTGGGCGTGTTGTTGAGATGGATGCCATGGTTTACTCCTCCCTGGTACTGTTCCCCAGCTTAGTTTTCCAGGAATCGTCCGAGGTCTTCGCCCATTTTCACTTTGGAGCCTAGTTGTAAATCAGCGCGAGGTTCGAACATCCCATCTTCAAATAACAGAACGACGGTTGAACCAAATTCAAAATAAGCGAGTTCTTGACCGCGTTCAAGTGTGTTTGGAAGCGGGGTTACATATTGAATGGAACTCACATTGAGAGCGCCTACCTTGACGACAGCCACTTCTCCTGATGCGTGTTGAATGAAAGTAATGAGACGTTCATTGCGACTTAGCACGCGTTTCATATGGCGAAGGCCAAATTCATTCACGGGATACACTTTCCCTAGGACATGCTCTTTCTCGAGAATATCACCGGAGATCGGGGAATGGATACGATGGTAATCGGTCGGGCTCAAATACAAGACGAAATAGAAACCGTTCTTGTAGTTCACTGTGCGCGGCGAGCGGTTCAGCATCTCTTCGATCGTGTAGTCTTGACCTTTGACATTGACAATTAAGCCATCTTTGATGTCGCCAATCCCTGTAATCATCGCATCGACAGGACTCACGACACGCGTTGTGTCTTGATGAATAGGGCGAAGACCTGGCTTTAATCTGCGCGTGAAGAAATCGTTCAACGACTTATAATCCTTGAGATGCTTCTCGGCATCTTCAATGCGAATGCCGTATGTTTGCGCAAAACGCGGAATGAAAAGACGGCTTATTTTGGAACGAGCAAAGGCACCTGTGATTTGAGATACCCATTTACGCGAGGATAGTTCGGTCAGTAATCGGAAAAACGGCTTCGACATAGTTCATAAACTCCTGTTCATTCGGTGGTTAGGCCAGATTGTGCACGAGGTACAATGCTACCTATTAGCGGTTCTTCGCTAATCTTGCCACAGATGGGTAAAAGAATCAATTGCAAATGGCTATTATCTGAGACTGGCCATGCTCAGAATTGTATTTTCCAGTCGAAAATCGTCAATGCTGTGAAGGAGGTGAAAACATAAATGTCGATTATGATTGTATTGCTCATTATTTTAATTCCTCCCGTTATGGGGATCTGTTCGTGGTTGTTTGAGATCGGCCGACATGTATTTGCAGGTGCAGCGGTCCTAAGTGCCTATATCGTAGGCATCGTGATCTCACTGGCGATCCACGATATTCTTCGCGATGACACGGTATTTATGACGAATATCCACGTGGTCTTCACGAACACATTGTTTTTGTTTTGTGGAGCCTATTTGGGCGCATATGGGATTTATGTGCTGCTGCTTCACTTCCTGAAAGGCTTGCGCAAGGAATAAGGAGGAAATTGGGCGAAATGTTGTTGCAATGCGTCTATCGTTGTAGATGCGGGAACCCGAAGAGAGGAGGACAAAGTGAAGCCACTACTGATTTTGTTCATACTGCTCTTATCAGGTTGTCAGTTTCATCAAGGAGCACAAGTCGCTAGGCCAACACCAACGAGCAGCTTGCCTGTAAGCTCAGTCCCATCAGCCACTCCTAACATGGAAGCTCCTTCCCCGACTAGTACTGCAACTCCTAAGCCTACAGACATGCAGGGAGTTCCTGCTTCCATGACTTTGGATGAAAAGCTCGGTCAGATGGTTATTGCAGGCATCGATGGTTTTACATTAAACGAGCAAGCTCGTGAATTGATAACCACCTATCATGTTGGCGGTATTATTTTGTATAAACCGAATGTGAAAGATACGAAACAGCTGGTTGATTTGGTCAATGAACTTAAGCTGTCCAACAATGGGAATCCACTTCCGCTCTGGTTAGGTGTCGATGAGGAAGGCGGTCGAGTCACACGTCTGCCAGATGAAATTACCAAAACACCTTCAAGTCAAATCATTGGAAAGACGGGCAAACCCGCAATAGCCCACGATATTGGGCAGTTATTAGGAAAAGAACTGCTCGCCTATGGCTTGAATATGGACTTTGCCCCAGATCTCGACGTAAATTCGAATCCGAAAAATCCTGTCATTGGGGATCGATCCTTCGGCGCAAATGCAACGACGGTAAGCACGTATGGGATCCCGATGATGAAGGGATTGCAAGAGATGAAAGTCGTTCCCGTTGTGAAGCACTTTCCTGGGCATGGAGACACTTCAGTCGATTCGCATGTAGGCTTGCCCGTTGTGCAGAACGATTTGGCTCGCTTGCGCAAGCTGGAGTTGGTGCCGTTCGCAGAAGCGATTCGCCAGCAGGCGGACGCGATAATGGTTGCACACATTTTGCTGCCCAAAATTGACTCGGCGAATCCCGCTTCCATGTCCAAAAAAATCATGACTGACCTTCTCAGACAGGAGCTTGGCTTCCAAGGTCTTATTATGACGGATGACATGACGATGGGGGCTATCGCTGAAAATTACAACATGAGTGAAGCTGCCCAGAAGTCCGTGCTGGCTGGCTCGAATGTAGTGATGGTCGGGCATGATCCCGAGAAAGCGATGGCTGTCCTGAAATCTCTGAAGGCGGCTGTGCAAGCAGGTACGATTCCGATGGCAACCATCGATCAAAGTGTCGCAGAGGTGGTTCGGTTAAAACGAAAGTATCTCCTGCAAGATCGACCAGTGGTTGCCCCAGATCCGAAAAGCTTAGATTTGGAAGTTGCGCGGGTGCTTGCTCCGATCAAGAAATAGGCTCTAAACATAGTAAAAACACCGTATTTGCGAGGTAATCCTCGCAAGCACGGTGTTTTTTGCTGTAAGTTCAATTAGGAGGCGTACCGCCGTCTAAGATGAATTTGGCATAAGCGATAGGGTTGTAATAGGTGGACTGCCAACAGGCCTGCATATCCGCTTCGCGGAAGCTGTAACGTTGATCTTTGCTGTTGCATTCAATGAAAAGCGGATACCCATCTTTGGTAATCGCAATATCGAGGCCGATGTCAGCTAAATTCGGTAAATCCAAGCTGAGCTGCTGGGCAACGAGGAGCGAGAAGTCCGTAATCTCGCGGCACACATGATCTTGGTTCAGATGCGGGTATTCTGTATTTAGTATATCGGTTAATGTCATCAACCGTCCGCCTTGCGCCACATTCGTAAGGAATTGCTTGCTGGATGCTACCTTGGCGACGATGCCCGTTACCCCCCATTCACCGTTCGCCCCGCGCTGCACCGAAATGCGCATATCAAACGGTCGTCCCGCAACCGTTGCAAGGGGAAGGCACTGTTGCACCATATAGCTGCCTGTGCGAAGCCTGCGCCGCAGGATCAAGGGTAAGCGTTGACGGAAGATGAGGGTTCTCCATTTACGATTGCTTAGCTTCATATTAACGGGATACTGAAGATTCCATTTCCCGGATCTCCGTTCTAACTTCATGACGCCGCGCCCAATGCTAGAATTGGTAGGTTTTATGATGAGAGAGTCATAGGAGGCCATCATCGCTTTGACATTGGGGATCGTAGCTGGGAATGTACAGGGGAGATGCGGACGAATGGCTTCATTTTTCATCAATAGTTCATGTATGCGCAGCTTGCTATAGCGGTTCCACTGATTGAAGATTTGAATCCCGCGTTTGGACCATTCCCCCAACGTCTTCGCTGACTCCGGATCCAAATATATGGCACGATTGTGGACCACTTTCGGGAGTTTGGACCATTTCCTTTTATAACGGCCGTCTTCTTGGACATAGGCATGAACCTTCATCGTTTTCATACGAACATCTTGTATGCGAAAATAACATGGTGTTACCCCATAAAACTTGCCAGCATCCCCGTAAAATCCAATAGCTTCATATTTTGTGTTCCCTAGAGGAATACCTGCAAACAAAGCATCGTTGACCAAAATACCCACATAGGGATTACTCATGTACGTCACTCCTTCTCCAAGTGGGGGATCTGCGTGCAGTCTGAAATGCGAATTACTTTTAGTTTATGGCAAAAGTTGCGTGCTTGTTTGTACAGGAGCTGATACTTTCTTCGTAAAACAAGGACAGATGCCCATGCTTTATGACTTTCTCCGCATATGTATAGAAGGAAGATTAGAAATGGGGCCTGGATTCGTGCCTCATTGGAACCAGGAGGGTCAGTATTTTGAAGACAAAACGGAAGTCCCCATTGCCTCGTCTCGTCATCGTCACACCAGGATCCTTTCCTATCCCCTCAGGGAACAGCAGCTCGGTCGAGCAAGTCATTCAGAAGACAGCGGAGCATCTCGTCAAACGAATGCCTGTCTATGTGCTTGGCCGGAAGGCGCCGAATCAACCATGGAAGGAGATTAAGCAAGGAATCGCATATAGGAGGGTGCGTTATCAAGGGCCTAAATCCTATATTTCACATATCCATAAAGAAATCTCCCGCCTGCGGCCAAACATTATTCAAGTGGACAATCGGCCGCGGTTTCTTGGCATTCTTCGGAAGAAGCATCCAAAGGCGATCCTAAGCCTGGTCTTGCATTCCACGACCTTTATTACGGAGCCTCATATCTCCAAAAAAGCGTTAACCGCATGCTTGCAAGGGGCAGACGTCATTATTGTGAATAGCGATTTCCTGAAACGGTATTTGCAACAAGAAGTACCTAGTGCCGCGCGCAAAATCAAAACGCATTATTTGGGCGTCGATACAGGGCAATTTACATCGAAATGGTCGGTAAAAGGTCAGGAAACGCGAAAGCTCATGCGAAAGAAGCTGGATTGTGAGAATTGCAAAATCATTTTGTTCGTAGGCCGGTTGATCTCGAAGAAAGGTGTTCATCATCTGATTGAGGCGATGCACCGTGTTATTGAAAGCGAGCCAACAGCGAAATTAGTCCTTGTCGGAAGTGCCTTTTATGGATCAGATAAAGTAACGGGGTATGTCAAAGGGCTTGTGAAATCGGCGAAAAAGCTGTCCAATCATGTAACGTTTATTCCTTATGTGAAGCATCAAGAAATGCCCAAATGGATTGGAATTGCAGATGTTCTCGTTGTGCCTTCTATTGGGCCTGAAGCGTTCGGACTCGTCAATGTAGAAGCGATGGCAACGGGTGTTCCCGTTATTGCGACTAGGGTCGGAGGGATTCAAGAAGTGATCGAGCATGGGCAAACGGGCTACCTAGTTGATCCGGCCAACATTAAGACAGAGCTGCCAGAAAATATCCTGCGTGTGATCAAAGATGAGAATTTACAGCGCACGCTGGGAGAGAACGGACTTAGGCGGGTAAACGAGTTGTTTACATGGCAGAAAGCTGCCCAAGTGAGATTTCATTTGTACAGTCAAATGCGAAAGGAAACGGCTCTTGTCTAGGTTAGCGCACATTTTTCAGGGCTAATGTACTCATTAGGCTAAGAATGAATATGTTACCATGAGTAATCCTTCGTGAATGGAGAGGAGTCCTATGAGTAAGCGTAAGAATATCATCAATCGCAGCACCAACAGCATCCCCAGTACCAACAACCAAAAGGCGAATGTACACAAAGTGAACGCAAGCTTGAATGAATTGAAATGGCTCGACGAACCGCTGGTTAGGACGGAGAAGATCGAAGATCTGCCCAAGCCGAAACCCCTTATTTCTGCGGTGGAAAAGGCAACGCCGGCCAAGGCCCCAGAGGTGCCAAAAGCGAATGAAAATGAGAAGCCAGACGACTTGTTAATCGAGCGTAAAACGGGGAAGTTCATTGAACCGGTTATCTATACCGATGACATTGTGAATGAAGCAATCACATGGGATAAAATTGCAAGCCGGTCCATCGATGATACGAAAATCAAACCGTTCAGTATCGGTGCTAGGTCGATCAAGGACTTGGCTGTTGAGCAGTCCAAATTGGCGCAGGGAAGTGTAACTCGTTCGAAAATTTCGAATCATGCCATCCACGACGAGCATGTGGCTCCAAACAGCATTTCAGGAGATAAAATTCAAGAAAACTCGATATCTGGCGCGAAATTGTTAGACGATAGCATTACAGCAGCCAAAATTGCCGATCACGCAATTGATTCCACCAAACTGGCGGATCAAGCGATTTTGCCGCAGCATTTATCTGAATTTATTATTACAAGCCAATTGATTGATCATCAGGCGGTTACGTCGGATAAAATTTTTAGCGGCGCTGTGCAGACAAAGCATTTGGCCAATCATATTATTGATACAGCTAAGATAATGGATGCATCGGTCACCTCCGACAAAATCAGGGATCATGCGATAACCGAAAACAAATTGGGGATTGGCAGCATTAATGCCACACATATTAAGGGACAAATTATCTCTTCGGCGCATTTGGAGAATGGATCGATTACGAGTGACACTCTGGCTGATGAGTCCGTTACGAGCACGAAACTGGCACCCAAAGCCATCGAGTCGGAACATCTCTCGCAAGCAGTTATTAAAGGTCACCATATTGATGCTGCCGAAGTGACGAGTTACCACATTACGAATCAAGCGATCCAGACTCAGCACATTGGGGAAGGCGCGATCGATACGAAGCTTATCCAGGACGGTGCGATTACCGTACAGAAACTGAGCGATCATATCATTTCCAGCCGCCATTTGACTTCACAAGTCGTGGAGTCTGTCCACTTGACCGATAACGTGATTACGAACAGCAAATTGCAAGATAGTGCTGTTACGGCAGAGAAACTGGCACCGGGAGCTGTTGAATCCAAGCATATTGGTTCCAATATGATCCAAACCGAACATTTGGAAGATCATGCGATATCCAGTTCCAAGCTGGCTGCTGGCGCTGTCCAAACTGATAAGCTGGCCGAAGGCAGTGTGACTAATTCCAAACTGAAGGACGAAAGTGTCACTTCAAGTAAAATCGCGAATCGCAGCATACTCTCAACGCATCTTCAGGATGAAATTATAGCGAGCGGGCACATTGCCAAGGGAGCCATTGGTGATCAGCAGATCGATTCGCAAGCGATTCATCGCAATCATATTGCAGACGAAGCGATCGTGACCAGACATATTCAAGAAGAAACAGTGACAACAAGTAAACTGGCCGAAGAAGCTGTCACGACGGCGAAAATTGCCTCGATGTCGATTGAATCACGTCATTTGCAAGAAGATATTATTGAGGGACTTCATATTAAGAGAGGATCTATTACCTCGGATCATCTAGCTCAGGGTTCCATTACACTTGATGTATTTGAGGATCGAAGTCTGGTCGGAACGAAGCTGAAGGAAAGCGCCATCTCGACAGAGACGATCGCTGACGGAGCAGTCACGGAAGATAAGCTGGCGAATGGCGCTGTAGGAACTCGGCACCTTCAGGCGGAGTCAGTTTCCTCGGAGAGCATTGCCAAGCAAGCCATCACAAACGCGAAATTGAAGGATCGTGTTGTGACGGAAGATAAATTGACGGATGGAAGTGTAACCAGTCGCATCATTGCGAACAAAGCGGTTAGCGCTGAGCATATCCTGGATGGAGCCATTACGGCCTCAAAGCTTGCCAATGAAAGTGTGCATGGCAGCAAGCTTGCTGCAGGTGCGGTCGTAGCACGGCATTTGGCAGACGGCACAGTGAATAGCGCTAAGGTTGCTAATCGTGCGATTCAAAGTGAGCATCTGGCAGACGGTGCCGTTGTTGGCAGCAAACTGGCCAATGATAGCATCGACAGCTCGAAAATTATGTCAGGCGCAATCACAGACGAACATTTGCCGCCTGGTCTAGTGAAAGGGACGAAGCTAGCGCACGGATCTGTGAGTAATCAGCATCTTGTTGCCGGTGCGATCGACAGTGAAAAGCTGGCTGTTAATTCCGTAGACAGCTCTAAAATCGTTTCTGGCTCGGTGAATAACTATCATCTTGCCGATCACGCAGTATTTGGCGTAAAATTGGCGCCTGGCAGCGTCGATGGAAGCAAACTGGCTGTCGGTTCGGTAAGTGGAGAGCATTTGATCGAGGGCATCGTGGATGCCACCAAGTTGGCGCCTGGCTGTGTGGATAACAGTAAGATAATGTACGGGGCGGTTCAACGCGAGCATTTATCGGACTTTATCGTGGATGGTTTAAAGATTGCTTTAAGTTCTGTTACAGGCGCCCATCTTGCGAATGGCTCTATTGAAGGCACGAAACTGGTTAATGGCAGTATTGACAGTAGTAAACTAACTGTGGATGCCGTTCAAAATGAGCACCTGCAAGCGGGTGCAATCACCGTTGATAAGCTTGCGTCAAACAGCGTAGACAGCAGCAAACTGGTGCAAGGCGCCGTGAATCGTGAACACCTTGCCAATGAAGCGGTAACGGGGGCAAAGCTGTCGCCTGAAAGTGTGGACAGCAGTAAAATTGCGGGTGGAGCGGTCGTTACAGCCAAACTCGCAGATGGCAGTGTCGATAGTAAGAAGCTGGCGAATGGATCTGTCCAGAATCCGCATCTTGCACCTGGCAGTATTGATGGAAGCAAGCTGCAACCAGGAGTTGTCACGAATGAGCATCTTGCCGATGCTTCGTTGACCGTCACGAAATTTGCAGATAATGTTCTCCGGACATCCTCCAAACAAAGAAATATTTTGCAACAGTTTGGTTTGGAGCCGTTTGAAATGAAGATCCAGGATGAGACGATTGAGCTTGTGCTCCATTTCGAAGAGGAATATGCGAATGAGAACTATGTGCTGACAGCGATCACGAATCATCCCGCTTCCTATGTCATTGTTAGTGCAAAGTCAACGAAAAGCGCGCTACTTTCCATTGTGCGTGCGAAGTTCTCCAATGATCAAAAAGGGATCGTGAATTGGATGGCAATTGGTCAAAGTCAATAAGGCAATGATCAGCTTTCTGCATGATGACTCTGATAAAACGGTGTTTCGCAGTTTATGCGGGATTGCCGTTTTTTGTTGTTTCCCCCCAGGTAACCCGTGTGATAGTTGGATAACCAATTTTCAAGGGAGGGCAAATCGTCCAATTTCTGTAAATTACCTAAGCATATGATAGGAGAAATGAGGATGACACTTGAGATTCGAGTGGTTGTTGAGGGGGATGACGTGTGAAAGGTGTTGTACTTGCAGGAGGAACAGGAAGCCGGTTACGACCTTTAACGCAGATGATCAATAAGCATTTGCTTCCCGTTGGTGAAAAGCCGATGATTCAATATGCCATTGAGAAACTAGGAAATGCAGGTATTCAAGATATCCTTGTCATTACAGGGAGACAATCAGCGGGGCTATTCGTCGATTATTTGGGGAGCGGAGACCGATTCGGCGTTCAATTGACGTACAAGATCCAAGAGCAGGCAGGCGGTATCGCGCAAGCGTTAGGTTTAGCGGAGGATTTTATCCAGCGCGGTCAGAAATTCGTCGTCATGCTCGGAGATAACTTATTTGAAGATTCGCTTCTACCGATGATCGAAGTCTATCGGACACAAGAGACAGGAGCGATGGTCCTTCTGAAAGAGGTGGAGGACCCTCGCAGATATGGCGTAGCTACGATGAGTCATGGTCGCTTGGATGTCATTGTTGAGAAGCCGGAGCACCCTGACTCGCCCTATGCCGTAACGGGCATCTATCTCTATGATTCTTCAGTGTTTGACATTATTAAAGGGCAATCTCCTTCAACAAGAGGAGAAATGGAAATCACTGATGTGAATAATGTCTATGCCGCAACCCACACGTTGAATCATAGGATTCTCAAGGGTTGGTGGATCGACGCGGGTACACATGAATCGCTCTTCCAAGCTTCTGTATTCGTTAGGAAGGAGAACGGTTAATATGCAATCATTGCTAGTGACGGGCGGTATGGGCTTTATTGGAAGCAATTTTATTCACTATTGGAAGGAACATCACCCTGAGGATCGTATCGTGAATGTTGATGCACTTACGTATGCAGGTAATCGGGATAACCTTCGCATGATGGAAGGGCAATTAGGATATGCGTTCGTTCATGGCAGTATCAGCGATGAGGCGCTTATGATGAGGCTCCTGCAAGGGATAGATGTGGTCGTTCATTTTGCAGCGGAATCGCATGTAGATCGCAGTATTGAGCACCCTGGCGGCTTCGTGATGACGAATGTGATGGGAACTCAAATCTTGCTTGAAGCTGCACGACAACGGCAAGTGAAGAAGTTTATTCATATTTCCACGGATGAAGTATATGGCTCCCTTGGAGATGAAGGGGCATTCAGTGAAATGACGCCAATCGCTCCGAACTCTCCTTATTCCGCTAGCAAAGCGGGCTCCGATTTACTCGTCCGCGCCTACTATGAAACCTATGGCTTTCCCGCTGTCATTACCCGCTGTTCCAACAATTACGGCCCCCGTCAATTTCCCGAAAAACTGATTCCCCTTGGGATCACCCGCGCCCTTCGTGATGGCATCATTCCCCTCTATGGTGATGGTTTACATGTTCGAGACTGGCTGTACGTTGAGGATCATTGTTCTGCCATTGAACGAGTGATCGCCGCTGGTGTTCCTGGAGAAGTGTACAACATCGGCGGTCAAAATGAACGAACGAATGTGGAGGTTGTAAAGCGGATCTTAGCGCTGCTAGGCAAATCGGAGCAATTAATTCAATACGTTACGGATCGCTTGGGGCATGATCGCAGATATGCGATGGATAGCTCGAAGATACATCGGGAGCTAGGCTGGGCACCTGCGTATTCGTTTGAGCAAGGACTTGCGAAGACGCTGGATTGGTATGTCCAAGAAACGGCATGGTGTGCCCGTATTGCTGATGGCTCGTACCGATGCCATAAGGAAGAGGATCCCTCATGAACATTCTGATTACAGGAGCGGGTGGGCAGTTAGGGTATGACCTTATGCGTGTCATGGGTCCGCTCCATCGCATCATCGGCGTTGCTAGAGCCAGCTTGGATGTTACTCAGGAACAAGCCGTCCTCGACCTGCTGCTCGCGCAGCGGCCAGACGTTGTCATTCATGCTGCTGCCTTTACGAATGTGGACGGAGCTGAAAGGGAGAAAGAGGCGGCTTTCCAAGTGAATGCCATGGGCGCTTTGCATGTTGCTAAAGCGTGTGAACGAATAGGTGCCAAGCTTGTCTATGTGAGCACGGATTATGTATTCGACGGGACGAAATTATCCCCGTATGACGAGCAGGATATTCCTAATCCCCTCAGTGTATACGGGCATTCCAAGCTGCTCGGAGAGAAGTTCGTTAGCATGACGTGTGCGAAGCATTTTATTGTCCGAACCTCCTGGTTATATGGGACGAAGGGAACGAATTTTGTAACTAAAGTATTGGAAAAAGCTCGTAGGGATCAGGCCATTTCCATTGTGGATGATCAGTTCGGTTCGCCCACTTATTGCTTAGACCTTGCTCTCTTCATGCGAGATCTCATCGCCACCGATCGTTATGGTCTCTATCATGCGTCCAATGAAGGGATATGTTCCCGTTATGAATTTGCCGAGCACATTCTGACAACCGCAGGTTTGTTATCACAAGTTACCTTGAAACCTGTTCCTACTGATGCCTTCCTGACTTCACCTGCAGCACGGCCGATGTACTCGGCTTTTGCACAGAAGGCGATGTGCGAGAAGGGCTTTACACCGATGCGCGATTGGCGCTCTGCGCTCGATTTCTTCTTGCAGGTGGATTATTTCGAGACAGCCATCCTGACAAAAATCCAATAGAAGTTGTGCAATCGCGGCTTCTGCCCTGCCCAATTCCCAAAAGCATCATAGAATGTGTAAAGCAGGTATTCCGCCACGGTCAGGAGTTGAACCGCATGAGTGATAACAAGGTTGAATTAGACGCTGAACAGGTTTCTCCTAGCTCATCTGCGCCTTCACCGCCACCTGTTGTCTCTGTCATTATCCCAGTCTGCAACGAGGCTGCGACCTTGGCCAAGGTCATTCGGCAAGCATTTCTCGTGCATAAACATACGGAAGTCATCGTTATCGAGAACGGCTCCACGGACGGGAGTAAAGAAATTGCGGAGCGAGCTGGCGCAAGAGTCTTTTCATTTCCACACCGATTAGGCCATGATGTCGGCCGCAGTTTAGGTGCCAAAGAAGCGAAAGGCGATATCCTACTTTTCGTTGATGCTGATTTCATTATCCCCGCGAAGGAAATGATTCCGCTCATTCAAGCGGTGGAACAGGGGGTGGATGTCGCCCTGAATAAATATAACGGCAACACATCGAATAAGGAAATTCATCGGGTTGTTCTGGCGAAATATGCCTTAAATGCGATCCTATCTCGCGCCGATTTGCAAGGCAACTCCATGACTTCCATTCCTCATGCGATTAGCCGGAGGGCTCTCCAAACCATAGGAGCCGAGAATCTTGCTATTCCACCGCTGGCACAAACGATTGCGATCCAAAGCGGTCTTCGTATTCGTGCCCCACATTACATTGAAGTCGGGAATCGAAATCGTGTTCGAACGCATGCAACGCCAGGTGATCCTGTCGGCGACCTCATCCTGGGAGATCATTTGGAAGCGATTGGCTGGCTTATCCAAGCCACAGATGCGAGGGCTCATCTCCTGGATAAGACTCGAAAAAGAGAAAAGTTGAGGTGAGTTCGTGAAGTCCAAAAGTAAGAAGCCATCGAAGAAACAGGCACCCATCAAGCGAAAAAGCAAACGCGGGGAGCTGATGACTTCAGCAGCTACAACCCTCTTAAAACGAGACAGCACACTCACACGTTCGCAGCATTTCTGGCGGAGCAAGGGCTTGCAAGCTGGAACCAGCTATGCGACTACTTTGCGCGCAAGCCAGCGCGTCTTTCAGAACAAGGTACTGAGCGATGCTTGGGTAAAATGGTATAAAACCCAGCCAAGGCTAGCTGAGCTGCCCAACTATGTGGAGGCTTCTAAAGGATTTATCTCTGGTGTCAGCAAAGTGTTAAAAAAGGAACCGCCGAATTGGGTGCTCCTTCCAACGAAGCGTACGGTCGGGGCCATTGTCACCGTTTCCAATGCGGAGGGCACGATTGTGCAAGTGTTGGAGCAGCTGCAGCGTCTTGCGCTTGAGGAGCTCATCGTGATTGTGCACGGTTCGACGGACCGAACGTTAGAGAGGGTAAGAGCGAATGCCAAGGGGCAGGTCGTTCTTTACCGGGATTTCATCGGTCAGGATGTAGGAAGGGCGATTGGAACCAAGAGATCGAAATCCGATATTTTGCTTTTTCTGGAAGGCAACCAGATCGTTGCGGCGGAAAAGCTGATTCCTTTTATTCAGGATATCGAGAAAGGGTCTGATATTGCGCTTAACAATGTCACACCGTATACGCCGCCCTTTTCCCAGTGGGATACGAATACCGTGATGAAGCATTTTCTGAATGTTTCGCTCAATCGAACCGATTTGTATGTGAACTCCCTCGCGGACGTTCCTCATGCGATTTCACGCAAAGCGCTCCAAATTGTCGACCAGTCTGAACTTATGGTATCGCCCAAAGCACATACCCACGCCGTTCTGGCGGGCCTGCGCATCACAGCGCCTACCAGTGTAAAGCCCGCAGCTGCGAGTACTAGCAGCAAGGGAGTCAAGAATGAGGCGAGTCGCGAGGGGATTCGTTCAGGCATTGGTGATCATGTCGAAGCGTTGCAGATGGCGATGCAAGCCAAAGGGGGGCGGATCGATTTTCTGGATATTATTCGAAATAGGGAAGTCATTGAGGGGGAGTGAGCTTGACTTTCCCTATTTCGCTTTCGCTTGCTGCTACCCCCATCGAATAATTAAGCCAGCATGCGTCAAGCCGCCGCCAAAGCCATAGAGCAACATCGTGTCGCCATCTTGTACTTTCTCTTCGCGAATGCCCAGATCCAGCGCAAGCGGAATGGAGGCCGCGGACGTGTTGCCGAAGTATTCGAGGCTGTAGAGTGTTTGTTCGATCGGGATACCGCTCTTCTCACAAATCGAATCAATCATTCGCAGATTGGCGCTGTGTGGGATGAACCAGTCGATATCGCTGGTGGATAGACCGCTCTTGATGAGCAATTGCTCAATGCCCTGCGGGACTGTGGAAACAGCGAAGCGATAGACTTCACGGCCATTTTGGACAAGCTTGCCATTGCCGATCAGGGGAGCTCCGTTTAAATCTGCGGCTAGTCCAGTACGATACACGTGCTTCGCGCCCGTTCCATCTGAGCCGATATGATGCGCGAGGAAGGAAGGCTGCTCCGCATCATGTTCAACGATGACGGCGCCAGCTCCATCACCGAATAAGATGCAGGTGGAACGGTCGGAGTAGTCTGTAATCTTGGATAGGGCATCAGCCCCGATCACAAGAATTTTGCGATGCGCGCCGGCGGAGACGAGCGCGCTTGCGGTATGAAGCGCGTAGGTGAAGCCCGCGCAGGTTGCGTTCAGATCGTAGGCGCCAGTGTGCGCGAGGCCGAAATGAGCTTGAACGAGACACGCCACAGGCGTAGAAGATAGATCTGGTGTATGTGTAGCGACGATGATGAGCTCGACGTTCGTGAGCGCGTCGGGATACCTCGTCAGCATGTTGTTTACAGCAGCGATGCAGAGGTGGCTGGTGAACTCATGCTCCTCCGCGATGCGGCGCTCGCGAATGCCAGTGCGCTGCACAATCCATTCATCGTTCGTATCCACCCAGTGAGAAAGTTCCTCGTTCGTCAGAATACGCGATGGCACATAAGTGCCGATGGCGGTGAGGCGAGCTTGCAAGGGCAGAGAGGAAGGCATGGTTGACACTCCTTTTGGTATCAAGTATTAGTACTAGGTACTAATTTAGTGTAAGGGATAGTTGAGGGTGTTGTCAAGGGTGAACTGCTCTCTTACCTGCTCTATTGGGGAAGCGGATTCAACGGGGATGGAGTCACCTCAGTTGGATGAGTTGATTCAGCAGGCAGACCACTCTATGTATCAAATGAATGAATCGTGAAAGCCCTCGGCTTTTTTTGAATGCGTTGCAGAAGGAAGCGGTGTTCTCGATTTGTGGGGCGATGTCTTGAAGCGGTAACCGCCTGCGAATTTCATGACCTGCAATTAGAGAGGTATCTACCTTGACATTCCCTTCATCAGTGTTGGCGAATTTGACGTATTCCACCTTGATCTTGGGAAATTTTTTGTTGAATTCCTTGATCATCTCGTCAGGACCTTGATCCTCATTCCAAGCGCCCCACCACGATATTTTCGCAGGTTTATCGGTTGCTGATCCAGCTACAGTCGTTGCACTCCGAGACTATGCTACCTACCAAACCGCTCAACTGACCAATGTTGCATTGACAAAAGGAAGATAAGCGCTAAGCGGTAGGCAAATTGAAATCCCGGCTGCGTCAACCGCTAAGGAGGTCATGCAACGAGTCGGCTTGTCGACTTTCATATAGCGTTTTTTATTATGATGCGTTGGTGGTTTAAAAAAGGAGAGTTAAAAACAGGGAGTTGAGCGACAGTCTTTATCAAAGATAAAATCAGAGCAACTCAAGGTGAGGGGGGGGAGGTTAAACGGAAGAGGAGTAT
Source organism: Paenibacillus sp. MBLB1832 (assembly GCF_032271945.1). Taxonomy (NCBI): domain Bacteria; kingdom Bacillati; phylum Bacillota; class Bacilli; order Caryophanales; family Paenibacillaceae; genus Paenibacillus; species Paenibacillus roseipurpureus. The sequence goes on from NZ_CP130319.1 coordinate 1,422,308, forward strand.
GAGACATCAGTGTGTTGCTTGAATCAACAACTATTGAATCCACGATGAAGAAAGGAAGATGTTATATGTTTACGATGAAGCGAAAGGTTAAGCAAACCACAGGAGTATTGCTAGCTGCGGCCGTGCTGTTTCTAGGCGCCATTCCTGTTAGCTCAGTCTCGGCCGCGGCTGGTACGGTATCGATTGACTATGCGACTGCTGTAGCCACCGGTCACCCGGAAGTATTCGGCGGTAACGGAGGCGGAGCCACTCCGCAATATGCACAGCAGGTCACTGATATTGGATTTAGGACCGTACGTACGGAAACAGCGTTGCACAAGATGTTCACAACGATCACGCTAGACGATTATAAGAACAATGTGAACAGTATTCAAGATCCTTCAACGTGGAATTGGTCGATTATGGACGCAAATTTCGCGTGGCAGAGTACGGGTCAGAAGATGATGCTTCTCGTGACCAAAGCGCCAACTTGGCTTACTTATAGCGGGACGGAAGTTGGAGTGCCCAAGGATTGGGATGTCTACGAGGATCTTGTAAAAAAAGTGATTCAACACTACAAGGACCGAATTTCATGGGTTGAGGTATGGAACGAACCGGATAATGAATCCGCCTTCACGAGAATGGGCAGTCCCTATACAACCAAAGCAGACGCATACAATGATATCTTCTATCATGTCACCAATGCGCTCCGATCCGTTGATCCTCAAAAGACGATTAAGATCGGAGGCCCGGCACTGGCCTCTGGGACTACGTGGCCGGATTATTTAAGTTATATATTTTCGGATCCCCGTAATAGAGATAATCTTGAATTCGCCTCGATGCATGTATATAACGGAACGGACAAAATATCCACTGCCGTTAATAGTTGGCGTGCCAAGGCGCTCCAATATGGCGGAAAATCGAACTTTCCTGTCTATGTCACGGAATGGAATTATAATGCTGGACAAACTGGCACTTACGGCGGGGGAACGCCGATTAACACCATGGGAGATGAGACCATCTCCTATGTCGGTCAGAAGCTTACGGATATGTTCAGCGTAGGGACTGAGGGAGCCTATTTATTCAAAGTTAGTGGATACAGCGCGACATATCCATTCTGGTATTTCTATAAAGACGGTGCCTTTTCCCCGAAAGCGAAGACGTACCGGCTTATGTCCAAGGATCTGGGGCTCGGCAATGGTGACAGCAGCGTGAAGAGTACTTCCTTCTCAACGATCACAAGTGCGCTTGGAGCCGTCAATTCGAATGGCGAACAAATCGGGGTTCTCGTCAATAGTGATACCGTTGCCAATACGGCAAGCGTCACGTTAACGAATACAGGGCTGCCGAATGGAACGGCCGCACTTGCCATCTATGAGGCTTCAACCGCTAATGATGCAACAGCGGTTCGGAATATCCAGCTTGCCAGTGTCAGCGGCGGCACACTTACGGCGACGATTGGAGTACCGGCAGGCGCCGTAATCGGATTCAAGGTATTGTCCGCCTTCACGGCAACCGACGATGCCGCGGTACGGGACGGCAGCTATGCCGCAACCAATCAATCCGGAACCACTGCTACGACCGTAACGGTTAAGAATGACGGTACCAGCTATTTGCGGGAAGGGTATTTCAAATTTAATTTTAGCTCCTATGCCAACAGCGTTTCGGCTGCAGCGATTGTATTGACTCCGACGTTAACCGGGCAGTCGGGAATTACTCATAACGTGCTGCTAGTAGCGGACAATAGCTGGTCGGAAGGCACGATCACGTGGAATACGCGTCCGGCAGGCTCAACTGTCCTTGGATCGTACACCATTACAGGAGGCAGTCCGATTACGATCGACGTTACTTCGCAGGTTCAAAGCGCGCTTAGCAGCGGCAAGCAAATATCTATTAAGGTTGTCAGCACGACACCTTTTTCCTCATCGGGCCAAGTTGAATACGGTTCGGGGGAAAATGTAGATTTGTTAATGAGACCTGTACTAACCATCACCAAATAACGAGTAAGACAGCCTCCCGTATGGCCCCGATCGCCATGCGGGGGGCGCTTAATTTTGAATATCGATGATGTGGCGAAGGGGGCAGACAATATGCAGCTTTTCAAGGCAAGCGGCGATTTGCAGCTGGAACAGACAGAGGAAGGCGGTTGGTTAATCCACACCGGTGAAGCGGGAGGAAGGATAGTCGCGCTTGGTCTCGAGGATTTTGTTACCAATCACTTTCTTGAATTGGAACTTGAGAATCGGAACTCTGGACAGCTTACCTTGCAGATTGAATTTCATCTTCAGCAGGAACCAGGCGAGGAGGAGCAGCCTCCGATTCGATTGAGGACTTCGTTCCTGCCTATGACCCACCTCGTTACGAGCTACGACCTTCAACTGACAGATAATCAGCTGGCGTTCTTGCCGAGATCTCCCGGACGCTTAAAATCGCTTGTCGAAGGCAGACAAACCGATCGTTCGCTCATCTGCGGGTTAGTCATTCGAATTCTTCCGTTTCATAAACCCCAACGGTTCGTTATTCATCGACTCCGTCTATCTCCCAATTCCACGATTCACTCCGTTCGGGCGGTTGAGCCGATCCTCGATAAGCTTGGGCAGCTGAAAAACGCGGATTGGTCAAACAAACTTTCCTCGGAATCGGACATGATCAGTCGGTTGCGTGATGAACTCTTCGCGGCGAAGGAGGATAAGTATGATCGTAATCGTAACGCATTCGGGGGTTTTGTAGCAAAACGTTTTCGGGCAACGGGCTATTTTCGAGTTGACCAGGATAAGGGTGGACGTTGGTGGCTTGTCGACCCGGACGGTTGCGGCTTTTTCTCAGTAGGATTGGACGGAGTACGCCCAGGCGAATATGGCATGGTGACGGGACTCGAGCCTCTCTTTGATTGGCTCCCGAATCAGGACGATCCACTCTACAAGGATGCTTGGCAAATCCATGAGCCAACCAGTAGCAGCTTATTTAGTTTTGCCATTGCCAATCTGATTCGCGCTTTCGGTGAAGAATGGAAGACGAAGTGGATCCAGCTTACAAGAAGCCGGCTGAAGGAGTGGGGAGTTAATACCGTCGCGAATTGGTCTCATCCGGATTTTATCAAGCAGGCGGGGATGCCGTATGTGTATCCACTCGCTGGCTTTCCGAGGACGGAGCGCTGCATCTTTCGCGATTTCCCTGATGTTTTCTCAGAAGAATATCGACAGCTGTCCGAGATATATGCTGTTCAGCTTGAAGCGCTTCGCGAGGATCGGCTGCTAATCGGCTATTTCATGAGCAACGAGCCGAATTGGGCGTATGCGGGTCACATGAACTTGGCAAGGGAGATGTTCCGCTCGTCATATCCCTTCGCCAGTAAGAGTAAGCTGCTTGAATATTTAAGAGCCAAGTATGAAGATAACCTAAGCCTGTTAAACGCGGAATGGAGAACAGAGCTTGCATCGTTTGAAGATATCATGGATTGGAGTCACCAAGATTTCCAGGGCAAGGCGGATGAGGATTTGTTCGAATTTACCGGTCGTATGATCGAACAATTTGTCAAAGTGCCTGCACTCGAGCTTAAGAAGGTCGATCCGCACCATTTAAATCTCGGCATGCGATATGCCTGGATCTCGACGGAGCTTGTGCTGAACGGCTGTGCGTATTTCGACGTGTTCTCACTCAATTGTTACGGCTTCGAGCCTAATTTGCGTGAAATCGCACTTATTTATGAACGAACCGGCAAACCTGTCCTCATCGGTGAATATCACTTCGGAGCCCCTGACGCCGGGTTGCCTACGACGGGGCTGAAGTCTGTAGCCAATCAGGAGGAACGGGGCAAGGCTTATCGTTATTACGTGGAAAAGTGTGCGGAAATGTCCGAAGTGCTGGGCATGCACTATTTTATACTTAATGATCAGTCATTCACAGGTCGGCTTGATGGAGAATGCTCGCAGATCGGTATCGTAGATGGGCGTCATAAGCCTTATCCCTCCATGGTTCAGTTTATGAGACAAACCCATAGTGAATTGTACGATATCCTAATCGGGGCCAAGCCATCGGAAGCCATGGTACCTATACGGATCGAAAGTAACTTTTTTTAAATTGACCGGTTACTCGCAAATTCATACAATAAGGTTGAACACATGTGCGAATATCAGGGGGGTGCCAATTGAAACCAGGTAATGAGCTGGATAGGGTAAGAAAGAGACTATTCAACCGCCGCTCCTTTCTGCACCGTATGATTTATTCGTCCTTAATTGCGACAGTTATCGCTACATTAGCCGTTGGCCTTGGCAGCTATTGGTATTCGGCTTCAGTCCTGCAGAAGGAAATTAGCCGAGCCAACTCCAACGTCCTTCAATCGTCAGCTCAAGCTATTGATCAGAAGCTGCAAAGCATACAGAATGCTGCCTTACAGATGCTGTCGGTCTACCCTTACAGTAATAACTTAGACGACAACTTGTCTCAGAACGACGCCAGTCTCACTTATAGTCTTTCGGCATCTTTGAACGCCTTCAAAAATAATAATCGCGATGTTGCGGATGTCTCTCTTTATATTCGTAATCGGTTTCTTTTGTCAGGCGCATATGGAGGTTATCGAACGGAAAGCTTAATCGATCGTCATCTCTTTGAGGACAGGTTACATGCTGGCAAGGGACTGCAATGGGTATTCGGACAGTACCGAATGACTCCGAATGCTCAATATTCCGGCATATCACTTATGATCAGTATCCCTCTTTCTGTAAGTGATCCGATTGGGATGCTAATTGTAAATGTGAATTCACAACTTTTTGCGGACACTCTTGCCAGATCAAGGCTTTACAAAGATGAAGTGCTCGCCATCATGGATGCCGGGAGGAATGTTGTTGCCACAACTTCCAATCGTTTGTCAGCCGAACAACTCAAGTCCATTGATGAGCTTGCGCCTCATCCAGAAGGGAACTACTACACCGATCCGTACAACGGGATTCGGTATTTGGTGAGCTCCACCAAATCGCCTCTCTACAACTGGAGCTACATCGATTTAATTCCGGTAAGTGAGCTAAATGCCAAGTCCCATGGAATTGCGAATGTAACCATCCTTATATCAATCGTCTTCATCTTGATTGGACTTGTATCTGTGGTCCTCCAAGCAAGAAAGGCTTATCGACCGATTCGATCCCTGCTTCACAGTATTAAGGACGGTCAAACGGCTGGAGATACAGAAGAACTAGCGGATGTCGAGCGACGTTGGTTAGACATGAAGAAGCAGACGGAGACGTACATGGAGCAGCTGCATGGGCAACTTCCAATTCTGCAGGAAACGTTCTCCTTGCAGCTCATTCAAGGGCTTTACCTTCATTATTCTAAAGATGAATTGGATAATCAGTTGAGAAAATATCAGATTCCTGTTCAAGCCAGACATCAGTTATTTCTATTAACGTATGATCTGCCTCTAATGGAAACGAACCGTTATAAGGAGTCCGATCGTGATCTGATTATTTTCGCAATAAGAAATATTGTTCATGAAATGATGCACAGTTACTCAATCAGTGGAATCATTGTAAATTTACTGAATCAGCATATCGCGATCTGGCTGTGGGATCATTCCGAACGGATGGAGTCTGACGGACGAATGGGCTTTGTGGAAGAGACCAGGCGTATTGTCGCCAATTTGCTTAAGTTGCAAGTCACGGCCACGGTAACGGGCGTAACGGAACAAGTATCGGCTCTCCACGAAATGTTCTTGTCAGCCCAGGCAACCCTACGCTCGCGCATTGTAATCGGGGCGAATCAGACGATACAGGATAAAGGGATATGGCAGGATGTTCATCCAACTTCCTATCCGCTTGATCTCGAGCTACAGTACGAAAGTGCCCTGCGTCAAGGGGATTTGGAGAAAGCAGAGCATGCATTGGAGCAATTCAGTATTCGTCTTCAGTCCTCTCAAGTTGGATTCGAACGAGTGCGCATTTTGTATACGCAGCTACTCGCCAGCACCCTGCGTGTTGCTTACTCGAGCGGGTATCAGGTACTGGATGACTGGAAGATGACCGATCCTTATTCGGAGATGAATAAGCTCCAGAAGTTTGAGGATGTGAATAGATGGATTGTTCAGCACTTTGCCAGACCGATCACCACCTATATACTGAACGTCAGGGACCGTCAATACGTGGATGCCATTCAGCAAGTCGTTGAGTTCATACACAAGAATTATCAACACGATATTTCGCTTGAGCAATGTGCCGAGCTATGCGGACTCAGTACGCAGTATCTGAGCAAGCTCTTCAAAAACACCATGGAGACTTCGTTTATTGATTACCTAACGGACGTTCGAATTAACCGGGCGAAGCAGTTATTGAGAGAAACCGATTTGTCCGTACAAGAGATCGCCGCTCAGATCGGCTACTTACCGCAAAATTTTTTCCGAGTGTTTAAGAAATGGGAACAGATGACTCCTGGACAGTACCGGGAGGATTATCTTAAAAATGTAGAGTAACAAAATCGGCCCTCGAGCGCGGAAATTCTGCGAATCGAGGGCTTTTTGCTCATCTCCTTTTTTGCGTATTCCTAGATGTGATTAATAAATGGGAATGAAAAATCGCAAGTTGCTCTATACTTTCCGCACCCGCTACCATTAGGCTATCAACCGACAAGCAAGTGGAGAGGAGGTGGGGACGAAGATGAATAACGTAGTCGAAGAGAAGTTCGCAACACCTGATAAGCGTTCGGCGTCAATGCCAGGATTTGTTCAAATGCTTATTAGAGACTATCGACTGTATGTGTTAGCGTCACCGGGATTGTTGTTTTTCCTTATATTCAAGTACGTGCCCATGTGGGGGTTGTTACTCGCCTTTAAGGACTATTCGCCCTATATGGGCTTCTGGGAAAGTAAGTGGGTAGGCTTTAAGTATTTCGAAGAGTTGTTTCGCAATACGGACTTTCCATTGCTTTTCCGAAATACGTTTGCGATCAGCCTCATGAATATTTTTCTGTTCTTTCCGTTGCCGATCATACTTGCACTCCTCCTGAACGAGGTCAAGAAGCAAGTGTTCAAGCGAGTCGTTCAGACGCTCATTTATTTGCCTCACTTCATCAGTTGGGTCGTGATCGTCGGGATATGCTACTTGTTGTTTAGCCAAGGAGACGGCGTTGTAAACAAATTGCTTGTTGAGGCAGGCTATTCTAAGATCAACTTTCTTTCCAATCCGGACACGTTCTGGTTCATGCTGACCACACAATCAATCTGGAAGGAAGCGGGATGGGGGACTATTATCTTTCTGGCAGCGCTAAGCGGCATCAATCCCGAGCTGTACGAGTCGGCCCAGATCGATGGTGCGAATCGCTGGAAGCAAGCAGTCCACATTACCCTCCCAGGCATTCGGTCTATAATTGTGATCCTGCTTATTCTACGAATGGGATCCATTCTTGAAGTAGGCTTCGAGCACATTTATTTAATGACGAGCTCCCCGGTATCTCATGTTGCGGATGTGTTCGATACGTATGCCTATCGAAGCGGGGTGCAGAACGGACGGTTCAGCTTCGCGACAGCCGTCGGTATTTTCAAGTCAATGATTGGTCTTGTATTGGTAGTGCTTGCGAATAAGCTTAGCAAGCGCTTTGGAGAGGAGGGCATCTACTGATGAAAGCAAAGGCCAGTTCAAGGGTTGCGGATAGCCTCATCTATCTAATGCTTACACTCGTTACATTAATCACGTTTCTTCCTTTTCTCTACATTTTCTTCGTCTCCTTCACAGATGCTCAGGAGTTCCATACGAAATCGATTATTCTGATTCCCGAGAAGTGGAGCCTATCCTCCTACCGCTATATCATGTCAACGAAAATGTTTATCCGCTCCCTGGGTGTCAGCGGGCTTCTCGCCGTGGTAGGGTCCGTGATCGGACTCGCCATAAGTAATACACTCGCTTATACGTTATCCCGCAAGCGACTGCTTGGTCGCAAGTATTTGTTGATGGGCATTGTATTTACGATGCTCTTCAGCGCCGGCATGATTCCTAATTACATTCTAGTCAAGAACCTCGGACTGATGAACACCATATGGGCGTTAATTCTACCGGCGTTGACTGGAGGCTGGAATATCATTCTGATGAAAAGCTTCTTCGAGGAAATTCCGGCGGAGCTTGAAGATGCGGGAAGGATCGACGGCTGCTCGGACTTCGGTATTTATTTCCGCATTATGCTTCCGTTGTCCTTACCCTCATTAGCGGCCTTCGGTCTATTCTACGCCGTCGGCTATTGGAATACGTATTTTGCCGGTGTTCTCTACATAAGCAACGAGACGCTTCGTCCCATGCAGGTCGTTCTGCAAATGATGCTCATTCAAGCCTCCACGCTAGTGGGCAACGCGAGTATCGCAAATGAGCTTCAAGCCGAGCAACAGCTTCCTCCAGAGACAATCAAGATGGCTGCGGTCATTATCTCGACCTTGCCTATCCTGATGGTGTATCCATTCTTGCAGAGGTACTTCGTTCAAGGCTTGACTCTGGGTTCAGTGAAGGGGTAAGGAGTCAGGAATTCGAAAAGGAGTTGAGGAACGCGTAATTAGGTTCGCCGCCACGGGTCTTGTATCACGAAGTCGGAACAACCATAATAGTCTTGGGAGGGTTATAAACATGAGAAATTGGAGTACGAAGTTTCTGACAGGCTCGATCACAATCGCTTTGGCGGCTACAGTGGCAGGTTGCGGGTCTAGTAATCAATCGGGCACGGGTGCTTCCGCTTCCCCGCAGGCTACGAAGGCAGCCAGCAAGGAGCCCATTGCCATTAAAATCTTGACTACAACCTATGCAGAAGCGCCACCTACAGACGTGGAAGCCATCAAGAAGCTTAATGAAAAATTTAATGTCAAGCTGTCATTCGAATATGCGCCTGTTAACGGCTATCAAGAAAAGTTGAACGCGCTTCTCGCTTCCAACGATCTGCCGGATGTAACCTTAGTCTGGGACCTGAATGGTGTTCAGAGCTACGCCAATGCCGCCAAGCAGGGTGCGTTCTGGGAGCTGACTCCGTACATTAAGAATTACTCGAATTTGGCCAAATATGATACTGCGATTTACAAAGGTCTATTATTCGAAGGGAAAACGTACGGCATTCCGCGCGTTCGTCCGCTTGATGGCCATCGCTCCCTTGTGATCCGTCAGGACTGGCTCGATAAGCTCGGATTGAAGGTTCCGCAGAATATGGATGAATTGTGGAAAGTCATGGATGCGTTCACGAATAATGATCCAGACGGAAACGGTAAGAAAGATACGTACGCCGTAGGTGCTACAGGAGAAGGTGGTTTTGCTAATTCCTACACCATTATGTTCGGAACAAGCGATAAGTGGACGTTGGATGGGAAAGGCGGTATTATTCCTTCCTTCCTTACTCCTCAATTCCGACAAGGGATAGAATACTGGAGCAAGGCGTTTAAGGCAGGCTTCCTACCTCAAGATTTACCTATTCTGAAATCAAGCCAGGGCAAGGATCAGATGGTTCAAGGGAAAGCCGGTATTGCCTTTGGCAATGTGAACGATTCCTTTGGCTATAATCAGATTATTCAGAAGACCGACCCTAAGGCAAAATTCGTATCTTACGAGCTGCCAGCCGCTCCCGACGGTAAGCGTTATTATGATAAGGCGTCCGGTTCCTTTGGTCAGATGGTTATTAATAAGAAGAGCGTGAATGAAGAGAAACTTAAGAAAATTCTGGAAATCTATGACTACACAGCAACGAAGGAAGGCTATTTCTTGACGGCTTATGGCATACAAGACGTCGATTACAAGACAACATCCTTGCCTTTCTTGGTGACGCAAACGGAAGAAGGGAAGAAGAAGTACACCTCCAACTCCTCGCAATGGTTGTCGGGCATCTTTAATAAATATTCCCGTGGCGAGTCGTCAGGCATGACTGACGAGGAAATCAAGCATAATTATCAGGTGATCGACGCAATTGCTCCGAACTCGTACCCGGACCCAAGTGCCGGTCTGGTCTCCCCGACAGGACTAGAGAAAGGCGCAGACTGGACGAAGAAGCTGCAGGACGGTGTTATGAACGTAGTCATCGGCAAGAGCAACATGGACGACTTCGACAAGCTGGTGAAATCGTTTAAGGACGATTCGGCTTACCAAAAATATATTGCGGAAATGAATGCAGGCTACAAAGCGAATCAAAAATAAGGAATGCAGGTATTATGCTAGCCCGCGGTAACTCCTACCGCGGGCTTCATTATAAATGATTGAAGAAGAGGATACGGGTTGTATTCGGACAACACAGCTGGTGCCGCCGGCGGAGTATGCAGTGATCAATAATCCAAAAACTGAGTATTTTTCTGTATGTACGATTCTCTTAACTTGGATTATCCTTAAATGAACTATTACCCCATGCAGGAGGTTTCATTTGCTGTGAATGTAGCATTCGAACAGATTGCCTGTTACTTACGCGAGGAAGACCCATCCTTGGTAGAATCTATTGTTATAAAAGCGCAGTTGGCGCTCAAAGGTAAACAGGTACTGCCAGGAACTCAAGGAAAATTGGAATATATCGGTAGTCCGCCAGATTGGACTCACAATAAGTTTAATGATAAGGGCTATGTTTGGACATTAAATCGGATGCAGCATTGGCGCACTTTGGCGCAGGCTTATCTTCTAACCGGTGAGCAATCTTACGTGGAATGTATAAGAAGAGAACTTGCAGACTGGATAGCTAGAAACCCGTGTCCTCCGATTCCTGAACATGCGGAGGAAGCTGCAGTGCTTTTCAATGGGCTAGATGGGTGGCGGCAGTTAGAAGTTGGCTTTCGAATGTGTGAGGTATGGCCATTCGTTCTTACGGTTCTAAAAGGGATCCCAGGCTTCCTTGACATGTTGGAGGAGCAAGTAAAAGACGTCGTAAGGCAACACGGAGTTGTTCTTCGGCAAATTAGCCCCATGTTGTTCCCGAATGCCGATCATAATTTTTACTTTACGCAGATGGCGGGGCTATTATCGGTTTCTATCCTCTATCCGGATTTGCCTGACGCCAAAGAATGGCGTAAATTTGCGCTGGATGAGCTGGATCGGGGTCTGGTTCGCCAATTCACAGCGGAGGGAGGGCAGGTAGAAGGCTGCCCGCATTACCATAATGCCGTGATCAGTCACCTAAGCAAAGTTGTATACCATGCGATGCGAAGTGATATCACTTTTTCACCGTTCTTTCTGAAGCGGATGAAGCTCGCTGTCGATTATGCGGTACAGACCTGTCGGCCAACTGGAGCAGCGGTTCCGTGGGGTGATTCGGACCCCGATGAGTACCCTGGTGAAATAGCTTGGATTGGAGCGTTGATATACGGCACGCATAAACAGTTGCAAATTGTGCAAGGATTAATGGGCAGAGCAAGATCGACTTCTATGGCAAACAAGCTCTTCTTCCACTATCCCGAACTGTTCCATCTTCTCCGTGACAGCGATCAAACGGAAGAACCAGGGAATAGGGAGGAACCTCCCAGATTGTACTGGCACAAGGAGTTAAAGCAGGTTACGATGCGATCGGACTGGTCAAGGGAGGCATACAGCGTTTTCTTCGCATGTCGGCTGCCTGTTTACAACAGCCATGCGCATGTAGACCCAGCGAGCTTCGATTTCACAGCATTAGGCAAAGCACTTGTAATCGATCCGGGGCGTTATGGATATTGGCGGGAGCCGGAGCGACGTCATTTTAAATCCGGTTCCTGGCATAATACAATTTTGATTAACGGTAATGAGCCGTTTGAGTATGTGGATTCGTGGACATTCGGACCCCAGGAATCGGGGTGGATTGAAGGCTGTGAGGATGATGGAGAATGGTTAAGAGCCTCTGCCGTTCATTATAGCTACAAGCCTTCAGTCCATAGACGCGAGTTGGTCCTAGTGCCAGGTCGCTTTCTGGCGGTTTTGGACACCTTGACCGGTCTTCAGCATGAGGATATTGTGTCGCAGTATTGGCACCTTGATGCAGAAGACGTCCGCTGGGATGATACGGAGCAGATGGCGGCATCGTTCAACAAGGATGTAAACGTTGCGGTTTACTCCAGCGGAGGCTTAAAAGGGGAGTTACTTCCCGGTCTAATCTCGGAAGCGATGGACCATTCTCGGCCTTCTGTACGACTGGAGTTGACTGATGTCGCAAATACGAAGCCGACCCGACGCTATGCTACTATTATTGTGCCTTATCGTGGTCAGGACCGACCACTATGCAAGGTACAGTTGCATGAGACAGGAGAGAATGCTGGTTGTGTTGTTGCCTATAAAGGCGAGTTGATTCATCTACCACTACAGGGATGAGGATATTCTCTGTATTTGCGTGACAGCTTGGTATGTTAGAGTGGAGGTAAGGATTTCTGGATCGAGCAGGAGGGAATGCATGAGCCTTGAAGGACCGATCGTACCCGGTGGAGATCCACGGTGGAATAGGGAAGTGGAGGAGCGGCTGAAGGAGTTTCCGATTCATATTCAACTGGATGAACCGATCACTCAGACGACGTGGCATCAACAGCCAGGTGTTGAGATTCATATCACAAGTGAAGGACGGGCAGCGTTCGTCTCGGGGGACCACTTCTGGGTTCAAAAGGCGAGGCGGGTGATCGTTCATCGAGGGGGCCAGCCCCACCGCTTCATCGGTCTTGCCGAGAAAACCTTCAAGCGTACGGTTGTTTGCTTCGATCCTGACGTGTGGATGGGATTATCCGAGAAGAACTTGTTGCCGCTCATGGCGCTAGACTGGCTGCGGGAGGGCGAGCCCTTACAGCTGGAACTGGACGTAGAGGCCTATGCTCGCATTCAGGAGCAAGCCCGTGTTATCGAGCAAGAGCTGCGGATGAAGTCAGAAGGCTGGAGGGAGCTTGGGCTCGCAAAGTTGCTGGAGATGGTCGTGCTCCTGAAGCGGATGTCCTCTCCTGTCTTCTCCAAACCCGAAGACGATCAGCAAGTATCTGCCCTGGTTCAACACAGTATCGAATACGCGCTTCAGCATCTCGAGGAGGAGTTGACGCTGGCGAGGATGGCCAAGCGATTCGCCATCAGCGAAGAGCATCTGACGCGCAGCTTCACGCGAGAGATCGGAACTAGCTTTCATCGCTTCCTCATCGCAGCTCGCATCTCGAAGAGCTGTGAGCTGATGACGGAGAAGCTGGGAATGCCAATAAGCGACATTGCCTTGCAAGTTGGATACTCTACGCTCGCGCATTATAGCCATATGTTCAAGCAAATAACGGGTATGAGTCCGACCCAGTATCGCAAGGAATGGACATCAAGTTTACGCAAATCTTAGGTCAATCGTGCGAAAGCGCTCCCTCCCTCGACTTGATACAATCGAAGTAGAAACGAGGGTTATCATTATGATACTAGAGGGAGTGCCGCTATGATTATTGACTGCGACGTGCATCACGCCCGGAAGGATTCCCGGGAGCTTGCGGAATTTTTACCTGAGCCTTGGCGAAGCGAATTGTTGAAATATGGCGAACGGAGGCTGGATTCCGGCATTCTTCAGCAGGAAGGTGGAATGCGTGGTGATTCGTTCCCACCTGCAGGAGGCCCGCCAGGCGGGGATCCCGATTATCTGATCGAGCAGCTCCTTGATAAATACGAATATTCTTATGCGCTCCTCACCGGTTCGGGCCATCACATAACGGGCATTCCTGATCCGGACTATGCCGCAGCTATGGTCTCGGCATGGAACGATCATACGATTAAGCATTGGCTTCCCAAAGATAAGCGGTTCAAAATGGCGCTCTGGGTCGCCCACCAGGACCCCCTCTTGGCGGCCAAGGAGATCGAGCGTCTCGGCGATCACCCGGACATCGTAGCCGTCTGGTTCTCCTCGACAAGTCGGGTGTCGTTCGGCAATCGCTTCTTCTATCCGATCTACGAAGCGGCGGAGCGCAAAGGCCTTCCGATCGGCATTCACCCGGGCCAGGGCGGAGCGATGTTCGCGCAGGCTTCCCCAACGGCATCGGGGATTGCCCGCAGCTATCTGGAGTGGCATACGGGAGTCTCACAGATTTATATGGGCCACCTGACGAGCCTGCTCCTTGAGGGCGTGTTCGAGCGGTTCCCGAAGTTGCGCTTTTTCCTTGTCGAAGGAGGGGTGGCTTGGCTACCGCACTTGCTGTGGAGGATGGATGCTCATTATAAAGGGCTTCGTCAGCAAGCTCCTTGGCTGAAGCGACTGCCGAGCGAATATATAGCTGATCATGTACGGCTCACGACGCAGCCTCTAGAGGAGCCTCGCAAGCATGAGCATCTCCACCAAATCTTCGATATGATCGATGCGGAGAATCTCTTGATGTTCGCGAGCGATTACCCGCATTGGGACTTCGATGAGCCTACGACCGTCGTGAAGAAGCTTCCGGCATCCGCTCGTCAGAAAATCATGCATGACAACGCCGCCGCCTTCTTTGGGCTGGGTTGAAGGAGGAGATGGATAATGGCACTCCATCATGTGGCGGATATCGGCGATCTCCAGGAAGGGCAACGCAAGCTGGTGACGATCGGGAAGCAGCAGATTGGTATTTTTCATGAAGAAGGGAAGTATTACGCGGTTCTCAATGTTTGTCCGCATGCCTATGCTCCGGTTTGCGAGGGTAAGGTTGAGGCACCTCTCATGGCTGAGGTGGTGGGCAGTCAACCATCCGCCGTCTATGAGCTGGACTCGGGTCGAAGGGTGCTTCGGTGTCCGTGGCATCACTGGGAATTCGAACTGAATAGTGGGAAACCAGTATGCAGTGGGATTAAGATGCGGTTGAGAACGTATACGGTCCATCAACAGGACGGGCGTTTATATGTAGAAGTGTAGGAGGTTGTGTCAAGTTGGCTTCATATGTTCTCACTTCTCAAGCAGATGGATCGGAGAGTGCCGTTCCTGCCGGCAAACGAATTCCGTTCGGGTGGAAGGCACTTTCAATTGGCAAAGGTCCGGAGGAAGCGGTGCGGCTTCGGTTTGCAACTCACCCCAAGCCTACAGGCAAGGCGTGGCTGCGGGTTTCTATCGCGTTGGATTTGCGGGAAGAGGTGGTGGTGGAGGCTTTGAATGCTGCTACCGGAAAGCGGCTCGGCCTATTCGATATTCGATTCGCCTCCGTGCTTCAGCCTCACCAGAGTGAATTAACTGCTGCCCAAGTGGACGAGGCTGGCCGGGACGGCGTGGAACTGAGGCTTGTACGGGGGAGTGCTCCGGTTTGGATCTTCTCCGAAGTGCCTGTGGAAGCGCCACTTCTCGCGCCTCATATCCTCTATGAAGAGGAGAAGACTAGTCTCCCCATGGAAAGACTCCAGGATACGATGGCCTCTTTATCGTCGGTCCAAGCCTTCGGTTGGCTGGAAGGGTGCGTTCTGGATGGGCTGCTTGACCTCGAGCAGGCGTTTGGAGGCGGTCGTTTCCGCGAAGCGGCCGAAGCCCATCTCCGTCTCTTTTTCGATGAGAAGGGGGAGTTGCACTACGAGAACCCGCGCAGCGAGCCGGTAGATGGCAAGGTGTACGGGATTGAAGGAACGCTGCCGTTCGCGACGCTCGCTCAATTGAAACCGGAGCACCCGGCGATCGAGCATGCCTTGACCTTCTGGCTGTCGGAACGCCAAGAGGACGGTGCCATATTGGACGGCTCGATGCTGTCTGGCGAGGGAAGCTACACGATCGCGTATCCGATGGCGATCCTGGCTCGGCAATATGGACGGTCCGACCTGGCGTCGCTCTCCCTCCGTCAGCTCGAGGTGCGCAGGGAAAGACTCGTTATTGGAGAAGACTTATACCTCCGTCATCATGCGAACGGTACCCGCAGCTTCTGCAACTGGTCGCGCGCCTATGCTTGGTACATGCTGGGCTTGGCTCGCACGCTTCGCGAGCTGAAGGGCTGGGAAGGCTTGGGGGACAGCGAGCACAGCAGGATCCAGGAGCTGGAGCGGGAGCTTGCACGCGTGTCCGATGTGGCCATATCCCGCCAGCAGCCTAACGGCCTGTGGTGTGTCTATGTCAACGAGCCCGTAACGGGTCCGGAGACGTCAGGTTCCTCGGCCATAGCGACCGCACTGGCGATCGGGGTGAAGCTGGGCGTGTTGGGAGATAGAGCGGCAGCTGCGGCGAAAAGGACCCGAGACGCGCTAGACGACTTTCTAACGGCAGATGGGGTACTAGGCGGTGTCAGCCAGAACAACAAGTCTGGGGAGGAGCTTCAGCGGGATGGCTACCGCATCCTGTCCCAGATGGGGACGGGATTGGCGACCCAGCTATACGCGGCATTATTCGCTCAATAAAGACGTAACTCTAATGAGCTCGCGGTAAGCCATTACCGTGGGCTTTTTGCCATTCCTTGCTGAGGTATTCCGAAGGGGTATATCCGAACGACTCCTTGAATTTTTTGTGTACAACGCGGCAAGCATGTTTCAGAATAATGCGTTCGCAGAGCATTCGCATAGTGGATACCGCTTCTTCCGCCTTTCCTTGCTTCAGACTCTCCAGAATCGCGTTCTCCATTTCGGTTAGAGTGTCCACCTCGTTCCTCAATAGCTGGTCTGTTCGTCTTCTGCAAGCTTGAGCTTGCCGCTAAGGGAAACAGCATGCAGGTAGAGGATGAATGCAGCACGATTCTCGCTGAAGCTGGTGTTGTTCACAGGTCTTATGTAAGTGATGACCGGAAGGGGAATTCGCTTGTTGACATCGGTACGAGTGTCCAGCCAAGCTCCATAGGAGTGCATTTTACTTACTAGATCAATCGCTCTCGCATCGCCGAATTCATCGGTATCCAGAAGCAAACTTTTGGATGTAAAGATTTTCTTCTGAGCAGTGTTATAAAAATCAATTTCGGCAACATGTTCCAACCCGCTGCGCAAATTGTTCAGCACCCCGTATAAATCAAGCATCGTACGCACATTACGAGAGCTTAGCTCCTCTTGCGTAAATTGGAGAAGCGAGTTGTTCTGGTAGGTATATTGAAGCATCAATTCGTCGAACTTTTTAAAAACGCCATTCATTTCTTTCTCTACTTGATTAAGGAATGCCATATGCGTCCGATTGGTTTCGGCGCTGATTACCCGGTTGCTGATCTCTGAGGACAATAGCCCGAACAGAGCAACCGGTATGCTCGAGAGCAGCAACAGCGAGATGAGAAGTTTTTAATGAAATGTTCCTCTTGCGCTTATTGGTTTCATGACAGTCTCCCGATGATAGGGTGATCGGGCGTTGTCTCCATTATAGCATGTGAGATTGACGAACCAACAAACACTTTTTGTTTGGCAACTAACAATACTTGCAGGGTTTCGCGGAAAAAGAACAACTGCCGGCTCAGAAGAGAGGTTCACTATCTATAGCTTTTGTAGATGTGCTCGCAGCTCAGCTGGCGGGAGGTATCCATACTTCCGAAACACTTGGTACATATAGTATCGGCTGGTAAATCCGCAGCAAAGGGCGATATCCTCGATGGATAAATTGGAGTGCTGCAGCGAGTATACCGCCTGCTCTAATCGGTATTTTACAATAAGCTCCATCAAGGAGCATCCCAACTGCTTTTGCAGCAGACGATTGATTTGCCGTGGGGAGAGAAAGACAAGGTGGGCTACTTCCTCTGCAGTAATTGGGCGGTGAAGCTCATTCTGAACGAATTCTTGTATCCGGTTGAGGCGAAGCTCGTTCTCTGCTTTAGGGTCACGATGCGTACTCTCTGCGCGGTAGCTTTGGATGGACTGGAGGACGTCCACCATCAAGTCGATGAGAATGGCTTGGACACGCAGGTGAGAGCCCACACGGGGCGCTTCAAGTTCGTTGAAGATACGCTCAAACTTTTGGTCTATACGGGCATCATCCTCGAAGGCGTGAGGATAACAATGGGAGAAATAATTTTTCATCGTTTGATATTCTATGCTTTCTTGATGTTTATGGTCCTCCGATTTGCCATCAGCAGGCAGTAACTCCCAACGCAGGCAGTATTCGCCCATTGGGTTGGGCACGATATCAAGGACGGTCAAATGCGGATCACACTTCTGAAGGCACCGAAATACCCGGATACCACCTGCGATATCGGTCATCATCATTTTACATATTCGCTTTATCTGCATGAGGGGGATTGGAGAACAGGGCGGGTGGACGAGGAGGGCTGGAAATTCAACGTTCCATTCCTTGTATATCCAATTGCTCCGGAATCGGAGGCTGTAAGTGAAAAGACATGGTTGACCTTGGAGTCAGCCGGAGGTGTGTTCTTGTCGGCCCTGAAGCCTGCGGAGGATGGATCCGATGATTTAATCCTGCGACTATACGAGAATCATGGAGCGAGGACTCCGGTTAAGGTTATTTTTCCGCACACATCTATTTTGTCTGCATCCGAATGCGATTTGATGGAACGGGAGCTTCACTCGCTAAACGTAGTCGATACATCGATTTGTCTTGCGTTTACTCCCTTCGAAATTAAGACGATCCGCATGAAACGCCTACAAGGCGTCCAATTCCATGCAACCGGTTTTCCATTCCGTGGAGATAGTTACTAATTTTGGTAATCTTTTCAGCAAGATTGTAGTTACATTATTTCTTCTGCCGACGGTTGTGATCAAAGGGCAGAAGATGATGCTTCTGGTGACCAAGGTTCCAATATGGCTTACTTACGATGGACATTCCTATGGTGTGGTAAAGAATTGGACCATCTATGAGGACTTGCTGCGGAAAGTGTTTACAAGATACAAGTGGAAACTTACTTACGTTGGGGTATGGAACGAGACTGATAACTCACACTATTAGGAAAATGAAGAAGTGGACCTTAAGTGGGCTCACTTCTTCTATTTTGTTTGCAACAAACCGGCTGTTAACCAAGGTTTGAAGGGTTATAGAAGTGTCTTTGTAATGGGATTCCATGTAGGGGATGAGGATGTAAGCATTGTCCGGGACTGGAGGCGGCTGGTTCTAGGGAAGCTTCCAAAGCGTAAGATTGTCAATGCTGAGTTGCTTATATTGGGAAGTACCGCCTTGTGTAAAATAGATTCCGCCGAATTCATCCAAATTGGAAGAAATGGTTGAGATCCAGCTTCCGTTGTTCTGGGTGATGCCGCCAATGGACAGGGTAAATTGATCGGTATTGTAATCGATAATTCCCGCCAGGGTAACATAAGACCCTTTGACTAGTTTATAATCGGTGCCGCTTGCTGTCTTCGCTTTTATGGAATTGCTGCCACTGTAATACTTCAATTGTCCGTTATCCGCTATTTCCAATCGAACAGCTCTTCCTGTCAGGGACCCGTTGCTATCTCTCCCAAACGACAACAGCCATGACATTCCGCTCTCCATCGTGGCCGGATCGGAATCCAGCCGTACATCCACACTGAATTGGACTTGACCACTTATGGGAGAAGTGGGATAACCGATCTGTCCACCCAATTCATTGGAGACAGGCTTATAATAAATACTTTTGTTTGCTTGTGCTTGTAAACTGGATTGAGCGGCCGCCCCCCCACCATTGCCTATCCCATTTACGATCGTAAATATATTGGCTACATCCGAACTCCACTTGGTACCAACGGCGGATGGACTCCCCTTCACGTCATTCCCCACGGTGTAACCTTCCCCAGGTTCAAAGCCTATTTGAATTCCTGTCACTGAAGGCAACCCTGCGGTTGGCGTATAAGGGACGGCTGAGGTGGAACTGGAAGTTCGCGGCACGGTGATATCGAGTCTAGAGCCATCATTCTTATATACCCACCATTTGATGCTTGTTACGTTGGGAACACTTGTATCAAAGCTCAAGTCGGTGCCAATGGTTTGCTCGACGCCCCCGCTTGGTGTGACATAAGCGCTATAGTTCCGATTGACGACATCCACAGTAAGCCGAATACTGTAAGAAGTATTAGCGGAATATGATACGTTGCTTGCCGCATAGGCCGATCCGTTGAACGCTTCAATCTTGCCATTGGAGTTAAAGCGCAGCTTCAAAACGGTTTTTCCACCGAAAGAAGCCTTGTCATTAGCAAGCCCGATATAACTGATGCCACTGGTAGAGCTTGGTTTTACTTCCGCCTGAAAGGTAAAGGTACGAGTCTGCGGCGTGAGCATCGTTTCATTAAGAGAGAGTTGAGTTGTATTCCATTGGGATAACGGAACTGGATTAATAGCAGTCGTTATTCCATTTGCGATTCTGGAACGCTCTTTACGCAATATTTCCACTCCTGTGCGGATCGTTACGGCGCCGATATTATGATTCATCCTTGTTCCGGGCCAAGTCCATTTGGATACGCCGTAGGTTGAACCGATGTTCATGAATCGGGGCTGGAAATACGCGAATCCGTCCCAAACCCCCGCTTGGAGAATTTGGGGTGTTGTCATTGTGGGGAGCCCTTGCAACGCTTCAACGGATTGGGCATAATCGATAAAGGTCTGATGGAGATCTCCTGCAATGTCGTACCACGTGTCAAAAATACCGTCGCGCAATGCTGTATCCGTTGTATTGGCATATACATCCCACGATGATTGACCACCGTGTTTGGCCACGTAAGACAATGTAGCTAGGGCATGAAGACCGTGCCTTACGGTATCGATCCCGTGAAGGCCGTCACGGTCATTCATCTCCTTGGAGAATCCTGGTCGATCAGGAAATGCAGGAGTTGCACTGGGATTAGGCGGATAATTAAGCTGGGAGAATACTTGCTTCATACTACGATTGGGATCATCAAAATAAGACTGAAAACGCAATCTATCTTGAAGGACAAGTGCGATCACATGAGCTTGGGCAGCAGCGCTCATGCTTCGGTTGTTTGCGAGATCCGGATATAAGGCTCCTGTGCGTTCCCATAACTGGTCTGCAACATCACCAAGCCAACGATCGATGACTTCCCGTTCCTGGGACGTAATATCATCGCGAATGGCGTCATACGATTGCAGAGCGCCCGAGAGCCAGGAACGCAAGGCAATATCCCCCTCAAACCAGCCTGCCTGGAAGGGAAGAGGTGGGTCCTCGTGTCCATTCAGGTCTGAGGATTGCTGGGGAATATTATTGGTAAACATGCTAGCGGGACCAGCTTGAATGATATCCATCCAATTGCTCACCATTCGCTTAAGGTATAAATCGGTTTCAGAGCTAGGGACTCCACCATATTGGCCATACTTTAATGCCATATAGGTGGCACTTAACAACTCCTGGGCAATCCCCATGTCGTATACCCACATGGAGGCATGATCCAATGGCGTAATCGGCCATGCGGATCCGTAAAGATGGAAGGTTCTTGCCTCCGTTCGAATGGAATGAAAGCCAGGTGACTGGTAAAGCGCGACTGCATCCTCAGGGGTCATAAATACCCACCAGGTTCTAGAGACGCCGGCATGGGCAGGTGTTCCCAACGGCAGGCAGCTAGCTATAAGACTAATGACAGGCATAACAGCCAAAATCGTTTTTCTTACGTACATCACTTCGCTCCTTTCAAATATGTATTCGCTTACATAATCATTGTAAGAGAATAAGATTTTAGGGAACAAGAAGGTGATCGTACAATCATACAGGGGAATCGTACATTATGGATGGGAACTATGGACACACGACAAGGTTCATTATACAGTAATCATATCGGGAACATCTTTCGGTAGGGTGGTTATTGTGCCAATGAATAGGAATATGAAAAGAAATAGGACCTCCTTGCAGCGAAAATTGCTGATCATGAATATTTCGGTGATCTTATGCATGGTTCTGTCCATCGGGTTATTCAGTTATTATGAGACCTCGCGAACAATCCGACAGGATGTGGAGCGCTTTAGCAATCTGGTACTCAAGCAAGGAAATTTGAATTTAAATCGGTACTTTAATGAATATGAGCAGGCTCTGTCGCTGATTGGATTAAGCAGAGATTATCAGGAATGGATCAATGCGAGCCAAGGGAACCGGATCCAAATGTATTTGGCCTACACGCAGCTGGAGGAGAAGAATTTCACACCCTTTAACCGCTTGCATCCAGAGATAGTAAGTATCACCTTATATAATAGAAATGGAAATGAAATGTCTTATGCGCTCAAGGGGATGGACAAGGATTATACCGTAACTAGCGAGCCTTGGTTCCAAACGCTACCAGAGAGCGGTAAAACGCAGATTTACTTAGTTCAGTCGCATCATATCCTGACCTCTGACGGGAAGCCGACATACATGCCTTTGCTCTCTTTTGTCAAAAACTTCACCACCTATAATGGACAAAACGGTTTTATTAAGATGGATGTTTCCCTGGAACCGATCAACCGTATTCTCAATGAAATGGAGCTTGCCGAGAACGGCATCGGATTCATCGTAGACAAAAATGGGATCATCGTAGCCCATCCGAATACCGAGCAAATCGGTCATGCTGCAGACGCCGATCTTATGAGGGAAGTTCAGCAAAAGGAAAATGGATTTTTCTCCAGAAAAAGAACAAATGAACTTGTCATGTTCCAGACCGTTCCATTTACTGGTTGGAAATCTGTTGTGGAGGTTCCATTCGGGGAAGTATCCCAGAGCATTGTCCGAGTGCGCAATATGACATTCAGCATATCCATCATTGGAATTATGGCTGCCAGCATACTGATCGTAACACTTATATCGAAATATATGGCAGGAATTCGCAATATAAGGCAGGTCATTAAACAAACGGAGCTTGGTAAAATGGAGCCAAGAGCGACGATCATCGGACATGACGAGGTGGGGGACCTCGGAAGAGCATACAATTCCATGCTGGACAATTTGCAGAGTGTCATCCATCAATTGTCGGAATCGAAGGTGAAGCAAAAGGAGGCAGCCTACCATGCGCTCCAATCCCAAATTAATTCTCATTTTCTGTATAATACGCTTGAATCGATTAATTCCCTTGCCAATATGATAGATCATCAGCCCATTCAGACGATGACCGTGGGCTTGTCCAGAATGCTGCGTTATTCGGCTGCTTTGCACGACAGGAACGTAACCATCGGAGACGAGATCCGGCACGTCATTCATTTTATGAATATCATTAAAATACGCTACGAGGAAAAGTTTCAATATGAAATTGAAGACTTAGAGGGATGCTCGGAAATTCCCTGTATCGTGGCTGTTTTCCAGCCTATCGTCGAGAATAGCATCAAACACGGCTTAGAGAAAACCGGGCTTCCCTTGTTTGTTCATATTCGTCTCATACGGGAGTCCACCGAATATATGGCTGTTCATTTCCAGGACAATGGCCCTGGCTTTACGCAGGACGAGCTTGATCGTTTATCTCAACAGCTTCATGATCCGGACTTTTTGGTTAAGTACAACCACTTGAAGCACATCGGCCTCCTTAACGTCCATTACCGGATACGGATGATGTTTCCCGATTCCGAAGCAGGTGTATTTCTGGCTAATGCAGAGGGTGGAAGAGGAGCGCTGGTAACCTTGCGTTTTCCTTGTCAACCAGTAAAGGGGGCTGACTAGATGTATCGTATACTTGTAGTGGATGATGAACCCATTATCCGTAACAGTTTGTCAAAGCGCATAGAACAATATAGTGAGCTAACCGTAGTATCAGGAAGTGTATCCAACGGTAATGAAGCATTAGAATGGCTGGAGCAACATTATGCGGATCTGTGCATTACGGACGTACGCATGCCCATTGTCGACGGATTAACATTAATAGAGGAAATTAACGGGAAATATCCTTGGATGAAGTCCATTATCGTATCCAGCTATGATGATTTCAGTTATGCCAAAAAAGGGCTTCAACTGGGGGCAGTCGATTATTTGCTCAAGCCCTTAGACGCTGACATGCTGTACGAATCGTTGAGTCGTACGGTGGCTGTTATCGATGAGCATCGGCATCGGCATGCAACGGACCTTTTGACTGGTTGTCTGCCCCAGAATCGGCATATGCTGGACCGTTGGATTGAACATGTACAGACGTACAAGTTCGATACGATGCCTCTCATGGTTGTTGATACGTTGGAAATGCTAGAGGGCTGGGTAGGGACGAATTATTATTTGCTCAACCCACTTGCAATGGTATGGCTAAAATTGGTAGTAGACTCCATAAAATCCGACCGGACCGATCTTCAATTGGAAGAAGGGAAGGATTTAGGCTTGGGTGAGAAGACGATCCCACTGGCCAAGCTCCGAAGCTACTTCCGGTTGTGCGCGGTTCGAAGGCTGGAGGAAGGAGCGCATCGTTTGTTTCAAGCCACGAAGGGACTGCGTGATATTCAATCCCGTAGAGTTGTGGAGCAAATCAAACTCATGCTTAAAGAGCACTACACGGAAAAGCTTAGCTTGCAGGATGTTGCTGACCATGTGGAGATGAGCCGCAGCTACATCGTGAACCTTTTTAAACAGGAAACGGGTACGACCATATGGAACTATGTTGTTTCCCTTCGGATGATGAAGGCCAGGGAGCTCTTGCTGTCTACTAACATGAAGGCTTATGAAATTTCCTTTGCTGTGGGTTATGACAATAGCATGCACTTCTCTCAGTTGTTTAAGGGTTATTACGGGCTTAGTCCTATGGAGTATAAGAAACGAATGGAAAACTGACAGAGAAGCGTTCTTCCACTGGGAGAGCGCTTCTTTTATTTATGCGAATATTATTCTTTTATCCCATGTGAAATCGTTATATTACAAATAAAATGCTCATATCCCCTCGTTGAGGTGGCTCGATGGAGACTGGTACAATAAGCCTATACAAAGAAGATGTTGATGGATGGAGGAAACCCCATGTATGCAGAGAGGATCGATGTGTCACCGAACCGTACGGTTAGCACAACGAACGGAAGGGATAAGAGACAAGGCCTTGGCAGCTATATCCGCAAGTATAATGCGTTTTATGTCATGCTAATTCCCGGTTTGCTGTACTTTTTCGTGTTTAAGTATTTGCCATTGATAGGAAGCGTTATCGCATTTCAGGATTACAATTTTATGCTGGGGCTGGAAGGCTTCTGGAAAAGCCCTTGGGTGGGACTAAAGCACTTTGAAGCCATTTTCGAATATCCCCATCTACGAAATATTGTTTGGAACACAATTATTTTAAGTATCTATCAAATTGTGTTTTCGTTTCCTGCACCGATCATTCTGGCACTCTTGCTTAATGAAATTAGGATGATGGCAGCTAAGCGGGTTCTTCAAACGATTGTGTATTTACCTCACTTCTTTTCCTGGACTGTGGTTTTTGGATTTTCCTTCATGCTGCTATCCTCCCGGGGACTGGTGAATGAGCTCATTGGTTCATTAGGAGGGGAACCGATCATGTTTCTACAGAGTGTCGATCATTTTCGTTCTATCATGGTGATCTCAGGGATGTGGAAGGAGATGGGATGGAGTGCCATTATTTACTTGGCGGCTATTGCCGGAATCTCCCCTTCCCTTTATGAAGCGGCCAAAATGGACGGCGCCGGAAGATGGAAGCAATTTGTTCATATTACGATGCCGGGATTGCTCCCAACCGTCATGATTCTTCTGCTGCTCAGAGTTGGAAATGTACTGGAAATTGGTTTCGAGCAAGTGTTTGTATTTCAGAATCCGGCGAATCTGCCCGTATCTGAAATCCTTGACACCTATGCATACCGTACTGGCATACAAACCGGCTTGTACAGTGTCACAGCAGCTATTGGTTTGTTTAAGTCACTGGTCGGTATGACCTTATTATTGTTTGCGAACCGCATTAGTAAATCAACGACCGGAGAGAGCATCTATTAGGAGGTGGCGGATATTAAAATCAAACAATCACCGGCAGAGCGGCTATTCGATGTAATCAATGGAGGCTTCCTGCTTGTAGTAGCAGCCTTCATTATGATCCCGGTGTTGCATGTAGTTGCGGGTGCCTTCAGCTCGACGAATGCAATTGTGCAGGGTCAAGTGGGAATATGGCCTGTCGCTTTTAGCTGGGATAATATTCATTATGTGATTGCCAATTCGGCTTTCTGGAAGTCGTTTCAAATTTCCATTCTTGTCGTTACTATAGGAACATTATTAAATATTGTTCTGACCGTCCTGACGGCGTATCCGTTATCTAAACATGATTTAAAGTGGCGTCAAGGTGTAATTATTTACATTTTGATTACGATGATTTTCCAGGCACCACTCATTCCCACCTTCTTGGTTGTTAAGCAATTGGGAATGCTCAATACGCTGTGGGCACTGATCATTCCATCGGCAATCAGCGCTTTCAATATGATTCTCTGCCTGACATTCTTCCGTTCTTTACCTGAGGAGCTTTTTGAAGCGGCGCGTGTGGATGGCATGGGTGAATATCGCATTCTTTACCAGATTGCCGTTCCTTTGTCCAAGCCCATTATGGTCACTTTGATGTTATTTTATGCCGTGGGACACTGGAACAATTTTTTCTCCGCACTGATCTATGTGACGAAGCCGACTCTGCGCCCTCTGCAGCTCTATTTGTACAATGTCATTAATGGAGGCAGTACAAACGAAAGCTCCTCTGCGCTGCTGGAATCAGCAATGACCGTTTCCCCCCAAGGGATTCAGATGGCGACTATCGTTATTTCAACCGTGCCAATCGTATTGATTTATCCATTTATTCAAAAGCATTTTATTAAAGGCGCACTTGTAGGCTCGCTCAAGGAATAAGGATTACGTTATGATATGTTTGGCACGGCCATTCATATAGATAGAAACATAAATTAGGAGGTCTACTAAAATGAAATCGTTTAGAATGGCAGTAAGCATGGTGAGTGTAGCAGCAATTATGACCAGTTTGGCGGCTTGCTCCACAGAGAAGAAGAGTGAAGCTACACCTGCTGTGAATTCACCGAGTGTTCCGGCCAAGATCAAAATGTATGTTCCAGATTTTAACCAGCCGGTATCAACGAGCAATGCTATGGAAATCCCGTTCGTTAAATATTTGGCGGAGAAGACGAATACAAATTTGAATATTGAGTTCATGTCTGCCTCCAATGCGATTGAGAATTACCGGTTGAAGGTTGCTTCGGGAGATTACGGTGACGTTCATTTAGGCTACGGTTTATTCGATGATCTCATTGTTGCAGGGCGTGCGATGGATCTAAAGCCATACATCGATAAATATGGTCCGAACATCAAGAAGAATGTGCCACAGGAAACCTGGGATGCGATTACAGATAAAGGTAAGATACTTGGAATTCCTTCACCGTCCTTTGCCAAAACTGAGCGAATTCTGTACATCCGCAAGGATTGGTTAGACAAGCTGGGTCTGCAGGTGCCCAAAACATCGGATGAGCTGCTGCATGTACTGCGTGAATTCCGGGATAAGGACCCGAATGGCAACGGCAAAAAGGATGAAATCCCATTCTCCATGCGCGACAAGTGGTCGTGGGGAGAAAATATTTTTGGCATGTTTGGGATCAATCCGGATAATCCGGTTTTGGAGAATGGAGAAATTATTAACGGCAATATGTCTGTGAATATGAAGAAGGCAATTGGTTTCTTTAAGACGTTGTATGATGAAAAGCTGCTGGATGCCGATTTCCTAACGAATCAGCGTCCCCAATGGGAACAAAAGATTAAAGCGGACCAGGTCGGCGTATGGAACCATGCGGTTGATTTGCTGCCAAAATGGCAGGATGATTTGAACAAGGCTCTTCCGGATAAAAAGCCGCAAGTTATTACGATTGCAACTCCCAAGGCAAATGGAGTAACAGGACCCGTAGGTCGCATCATTAATCCTATTAGCAAAGCTTATATTGTGGACAAGGACGCCAAGAACCCTGAAGCGATCGTGAAGCTTTTTGATTGGCTGTATTCGGAAGAGGGGCAGCGCTTTGCCGAAATGGGCATTGAAGGCGATACCTACAAAAAAGAAGGCGACAAGTATGTGTACGACGCAAAAAAGGATACAGACAGCAAAGTAAATCAGCTTCGCGAGAATTTATTCAAAATGCACAGCTTCAATGAAAGCATTACAGCAGTCAAACAATCTCCGGAGATTGCAGCCAAGCTGAAAACTACCGTGGATCAAGCCAATAGTGAAGGTGTTTCATACCCGCTGTTAGGCAAGCCCGTGAATCCCCAGTTAAATGGTGTAAAGACGAATTTGGATAATGCATGGCGCGAAATGGCAGCGAAGATTGTCGTAGGCAATTCTCCGCTGGATGCAACCTTCGATGAGTATGTGAAGCGATATCGTACAGAAGGTGGAGCCATTCTGAAGGAAGATACCGATTGGTACAACGCGAATAAGAAGAAGTAATCAATAAAAAATTGGAACGAACCCTCCCTCGCGGAGGGTCTTCCAATACCAAGAATGGAACCGTTTTCAAAATACTGGAGGTGACTTATTTGATTAAGTTTGTTCGGATTAGATCCATAATTAAATTTATGCTTAGCGCGCTCCTGGTACTATCATCTCTCGGCAGTTCATGGTTACCGCTTGAGAAGGCGTTTGCTGCAGGCAACAAGCCGTTCACTATCGGTTTTGAGAGTAGCGAGAGCTATACGATGAATGCTGACGTATATAATCAACCGGCCAGCGGAGTGAAGTGGGGAAGAGGCACCAACACGGTATTGTTCAAAGTAGATCCTACAGCTGGTAAGACCGGTGCCGGCCTTCGTTCTCAGAGCACAGGAGCCCAATTCGAACAGATTCGTTTTCTTCCGACTGCTGCGGAATTGGGCGTTCAGCCAGGACCCCCTTTAAACAGTAAAATGAGCTTCAGCCTGGATGTCAATATGAATGACCAACCGGGGGCTTACGCCCAAGATTGGGAAGTCGGCATTCGGGATCTTAACGGCACGAATCAAGGATATGCCATAACCCTGTCCATTAACGCGGATGGAACCATCCAGTACAAAAACGGGGGAACCTGGATTAGTGTTAAGCAGTCGGATCAAACCACGGTAATGAAGCTTGTACCCAATACTTACGCAACGATCTCCGGTATACTCGATTATGCGACGAAAAAGTATAAGCTTTATGTAAACGGTGTTCCACAAAGCAGTGGTGGAAATATCAGTTTTACAAGTTCGATCGTGGATGAATTTGGCTATATTGCTATTAAAAAATTGAGTACAGCTCCCAAAAACATATCGTTGGATAATGTTACCATGGGTCTTAATGCAGCGCCGGAATTAACAAACGCCATCGTAGGCAATGATGCCAGAACGATAACGCTGCAATTCGACAGACAGCTCCAAAATCAATTAGCAGCACTTCAATCATCTGTGTCACTTGCAACTTATGGAAATAGCTTTAGTCCCCTTCAGTCAAATGACCAAGTTTTCATTCAAGGAAATAGCATAAGCATTCAACTTGCTGCTCCATTATTGGGAAGCGAGAATGTGTTGAAAATCTCTGGGGGTGCACTTACGGATATATACGGAAATACGAATGCCATAGATATCTTGACACCACCGCTCAAAGGGCTTTCGGAAGCGGCCCCTTCATTGCCTCCTGTACTGACCGGAGAAACAGTCAATCCTACGAACACAACGGTTACGCTGCAATTTGATCAGCCGATTATGGCAAATACCACAAATCTGAAAGAGATGGCATCGATTGCATCGGATGGGGTGCAGTTCAAGCCATTAGGAGAAAACGACCAAATTTTCATTCAAGGCAATACGATTGTTATTCGACTAGGCTATGGTCTAAAAGGCACAGAGAATAAAATAAAACTTCAAGCGAACGCAATCCGATCATTGAACGGAGGAGCTGTGCTAGGCAACGCTATTGTAACCGATTCTCTCCGAGGAGTAACCGAACCAACGATGCGTTCGCTTCTTAACGAGCACCCAAGGCTGCTAGCGACCAAAGCAGACTTCCAAAGAATTCAAACCCATGTAGCCAACCAAACAAGCCCCTATAAAGAATGGTTTGCCAAGCTGGATCATGACGCCCAGGGTATGCTTCAGCTTGCGCCGTCAACCTATAACGTCACTTCAGGCGAAGGATTACTGGCAACTAGCAGGCAAGTTCTTACAAGGGTTCAGACCTTGGCCATGATGTATCGTGTTCAAAAAGAATCAAACATCGCACTTGCAACAGCCTACGCGAACCGGGCTTGGACAGAGTTGAATACGGCCGCGGCTTTCCCAGATTGGTATCCCTATCATTTCCTGGATACTGCCGAGATGACGGCCGCATTCGCGATCGGGTATGATTGGCTTTATGACTATTTGGATGAGAGTCAGAAATTGGTTGTACGCAATGCTATTGTTAATAAAGGGTTATTACCGGGCAAAGCCACCTATGACAGCCACTATAATGGAGCACCCAAGCCCGTGGATAAGGATAATTGGGGAGATTTTGGCCGGAACGGATGGGTAACCATCAATAATAATTGGAACTTCGTAACCAATGGCGGCTTAGGACTTGGGGCGTTGGCAATCGGCGATGAGGAACCGGTCCTGTCCGAGCAAATCATCCAATTTACCAAGCGTTCCTTACCGAATGTAACAACGGAATTCGCTCCAGATGGAGGTTGGATGGAGGGAGCCACGTATTGGAGCTATGCAGTAGACTACTTCACCACCTACATTGCCTCTCTTCAATCGTCGTTAGGTACCGATATGGGTCTTCTATCCACGCCAGCGTTAGATCAAACATCGCTCTATCCGATTTATCTATCCGGTAGTACGGGGCAAGCTGTGAACTTCGGTGACGGTTTAACGGCAAGCTCAAGCACACCGGCCATGTTCTATTATGCCAAGCAATTTCATCATCCGGAATACGCAAGATGGAGAAAAGCTTTGACGCTAGGTGAGCCAAAGGATTTGATCTGGTACGATCCGGCCTATGATAAGAGCCTGAATGAATCACAAACACCTTTGGACAAATATTTCGGCAAAGTGGAGCTATTCTCTATGCGAAGTAGCTGGGATCAGTCATCGGGCACCTCCGTTTCTTTCAAAGCTGGCGATAATTTAGCTGCAAGTCATGGTGACTTGGATGTCGGGACCTTTGTTATGGATGCGTTAGGTGTGCGGTGGGCACAGGATTTTGGACTGGACAGCTACTTGCTGCCTAACTACTTTCAGACAGGGGCATCCGGAGAGCGATGGAAATATTATACGAAGCGTGCTGAAGGGCATAATACCCTTCTTGTGAATCCTGGGACGGCACCGGATCAGGATCCAACCGCGAAGGCGGTGATCAGTCGCTTCGGATCCTCCGAACAGGAGGCATTTGCAATTGCAGATTTGACATCTGTCTATAAGGATGTGTATGCACAAGGGGGCAGCTTAACCAGAGGAATCCGATTATTCGATAACCGTCGAAGTGTCATGGTTCAAGACGAGCTGGTTACCCAAGTCCCCGTAGAACTCTGGTGGTCGATGCACACTGCAGCTGAGACGGAGCTTTCCGGAGATGGGAAATCAATTATTTTGAAGAGTGAGAATAAACGCTTGAAAATGACGATTGTATCTCCGGCGGCAGCCAGCTTTACCGTACGCAATTCCGATTATCTCAGTCCAGCAATGTCAAGCTCTCCCTTGGAAAATTCACGTGCCGGCATACAGAATGTGACCATCTATATGCCAAATGCCGGAACCACGACATTATCGGTACTCATGACTCCTTATTATGCCGGGGATGTCCTCGACGAGCCGGTTGCGAGTCTGAAACCGCTGGCCCAGTGGAGTGTAGATGCTTCACCTGCTGCCAAACTGGATTCTATTGCAATAGACGGGATTCCAATTAGCAATTTTCAACCTGGCAATTTCAGTTATTCCCGAATCCTACCTTTGGGGGCTACCATTCCAAATGTGACCGCTTCAGTGTCCGACCCGGATCTGGAGGTTCATGTCATCCAAGCCGATCTTCTGCAGGGCTCCGCTTGGGTAGAGGTTCAATCCAGGACTCATACCAAGCAGAATAGTCGATATAAAGTCTCCTTTATCTATCCGATTGATAGCGGCAGTATTCTCAGCTACAGTGGCTTCCAGCCGGGAAATACGCCAGAGAACACGCTGGACGGGAATGGAAGCACAAGATGGAGCGCGCAAGGGGCGGGTCAATGGATTCAATATAATCTCGGACAGGATCAGTTGATTAGCGAGGTTCAGCTTGCATTTAATCAATCCGACGCCAGGAAGTATACGTTTGATGTGCTCGTTTCGACGGATGGTATCACCTACACGAAGGTGCTGGACAGAGTGATAAGCTCGCTAACACCGGCTACGAATCCGGTTGAATATCCGCTTCAATCCTTTTCCTTTTCTCCCATCGCAGCGAGATTGGTTAAGATAGTTGGTTATGGGAGTACGGTTAATGATTGGAACAATTATACGGAAGTGCGGATCGGTAATGTAACACCAGTTCTTACTCCGATGCCTGCATCGCTGGAATCCGTTGCAGTTAACCCGGAAGCGACACAAGTATTAATCGGGAAACAAACCAGACTTACTGTAACCGGTAAATTAACGAATGGATCGGAGGTTTCGAAGGCCCAATTTGCTGCTATTAAGTACAGAAGCTCTGATTCCTCCGTCCTTACAATCAACGAGGATGGAGTCGTCACAGGACATAAGCTCGGCAGGGCGTTTATTGCGGCGGATGTCACTTATCAAGGGGTAACAAGGAAGGGAGTTACGCAGGTTATCGTTCGGGACCGTTCCAGCTATACGGTTTCCGCCTCCGCAGATTCCTATGTGAATAATGGTGGAAATGCGTCATCAAATTACGGAGCCGCTACAAGGATGCTTGTGAAGCTGAATTCTCAAGCGGGATTGGACCGCCGAACGTTTCTCCAATTTGATCTCTCCGATGTTCCCGCAGGATCAACGGGCGCTAAATTGTATCTTTTTGGGGACCAAGATAATGATACCGGTGATTTTGCCGTATGGGGTGTGGGTGACTCTTGGACGGAAAGAGGGCTAACATACCAGAACATGCCGCAGCAACAAGGCAACCCTATCGTTGGCAATGTGAAGTTTAGTGTGGGGTCTGGAAGTTGGAAGTCCATAGATATTACCC
The DNA here is from genome assembly GCF_032271945.1 of Paenibacillus sp. MBLB1832. NCBI lineage: Bacteria > Bacillati > Bacillota > Bacilli > Caryophanales > Paenibacillaceae > Paenibacillus > Paenibacillus roseipurpureus. Next base: position 1,455,088 of record NZ_CP130319.1, read on the forward strand.
CGTATGTGAACAATCAGCTTAGTGCTGGAGATAAGATCATCAGTCTGGAGGTTGTAGGAACCTCCAATGCCACATTAGCCGGACTGGAGAGCCGAGAGGGTGTAAATGGCGCTTATCTGCTGTTTTCTTATCCGTTGATTCTTACAACAGGTGTCTCTGTCAGCCCTTCGGAATTCGAACTGACAGTGGGCGCTGAGCGGGATCTGGAGGCAGTGGTGACTCCCGCTGACGCCTATAATCCAACCACCGTGTGGAGCAGCAGTGATACTGCTGTCGCTGTTGTTGACGCTCAAACGGGGAAGGTTAAGGCAATAGGTGAAGGTAAAGCGACCATTACTGTTATGACAGAGGAAGGTGGGCATTCGGCAGTGTCCTTGCTTACTGTCAAATCCATACCTCCACCAGCGCCCCCGGTCGTTGTTTCGCCAATAGATGCTGTGGTAACAAGGTCGGGTCAAGTCGTGATCTCACTACAGGCTGAATTTGGCGTGATTGTAAAGGTGCGTAATGGGGCAGAAGTAATAGCGACTGCGGTGGGCGCAGGCGACACTGCAGTTAGTGTGCCGCTGCCGGTGCTTGCTGACGGCGTGTACTTGCTGACAGCGACTTCTACGGATGCTAAAGGAAAAGAGAGTGAAGCGGCGACCATTCCGACGATCACGGTAGCAGTGACACCGGCGGATGTAACACCTACCATCGCGTCCTACAACAAAGGTGCTCCACTAGATGTGGATTTCACAATAACGGCGAACGGAAACGAGTTTTCCGGGTTGCAAAACGGGGCATACACCCTCGTACCGAAAGTCGATTATACCGTATCAGGAGATGTGTACCGAATCAAGAGCAGTTATTTGAGCACCCTGCCTGTCGGTACCGCAACAATTACCTTTGATTTTGCAACTGCTGCGGATAAGCAAGTAACGATCCAGGTTACTCCGGATACGCTTCCGCCTTCCATTCCGGAGGGGCTTCAGGTTACAGGCACATCGAAGAACAGCGTTAGCTTAGCATGGAGTGCATCAGCCGACGCAGGCGGTACGGTAACTTATGAGTTATATTGTGGAGCTGAACGTGTTGCCGCCGGCATCACTCAGACCACTTATACCGCTGCAGGCTTGCAGCCTGACACGGCCTACAGCTTCTCCGTCAGAGCGGTGGATTCTGCCGGCAATGCATCCGACTTGAGCAGTGCGGTTACGGTGGACCTTAAACCTCCGGTTACTGTTTCCTCGACCAGTCCTGCACAGCCGGATGGACAGAGCGGATGGTATCGTAATCCGGTTACGATTACTTTGACAGCAACGGACAACATGTCAGGAGTCGACAAGACCGAGTATAGTTTGGATGGCGGAGCGAGCTGGATGCCTTACACGGCGCCTGTTACTGTCAACGATAACGGCCAGAGAACGTTCCTCTTCCGCTCGAAGGACAAGGAAGGCAATGTGGAAGTAGCGCAATCGCTCAGCTTGCAATTGGATACAAATAGTCCGATCAGTTCCGCGGCCTTGGCGCCGGCACAGCCGGATGGACAGATCGGATGGTACCGCACGCCTGTATCCATCGACTTAAGCACTGTCGATGCGGTATCCGGTGTGGCGAGCACGGAATATACCATAGATGGCGGAGTTTCCTGGTTACCATACGCAGGTACGATCGTAATCGGGCAGGAAGGACAGACGACCGTAGGTTATCGCTCCACGGACAAGGCTGGAAACCAAGAGACGACTCGTTCCGTAAGTGTGTCGGTTGATTCGACCGCACCTGCGGCATCTGCGACTGTAGCATCTACGCAAGGCGGTCAGAACGGCTGGTATTCGCACCCCGTGACGGTCACGCTTAACGCGGCTGATAACCTGAGCGGTGTTACGCAGACGTTGTATAGTCTTGATGGCGGAGCGCATTGGAATGTTTACACAGGAGCGTTTCAGGTGAGTCAGGACGGTTCGTACACGATTCTTTACCGTTCCAAGGATAACGCAGGCAATGAGGAATCGGTTAAGACGATCGTATTCGATGTTGATGCAACAGCACCAGTCATTGCAGTCGGTATACCGACTGAGGGTGGGCGTTACCGTGATACCGACAATTTGAAGGTTCAGTTCTCTGTTACGGAGTCGGGTGGATCGGGACTTGCAACGGAAACAACAACGGCAACGCTGGATGGAAGCATCGTTCAGAACGGTCAATCGATCGATCTGACGGGCTTGGCACTCGGCAATCACACCTTTGTCGTAAGCGCAAGCGACCAAGCAGGGAATGTCAATACCGTAACCATTACGTTTCTGGTATACGCGGATCGCGACTCGCTTAACGCGCAAATCAACAGATTCGCGACGTCTGGAGCGATCGACAGCAGCGGCGTAGCAAACAGCCTTCGTGCTAAGGTCAAGGCTGGCAGCTACAGCGATCTGATCGCCGAGCTGCAGTCTCAATCCGGCAAGCACATCAAGGCGAGTGCGGCTGCACTACTGATTCGGGATGCCCAACATATTCTGAGTCATTAAGCCCTTTAGTTGTAGCACAAGCAAACACCACTCTTTCCCCGTGAGGAAAAGTGGTGTTTGCTTTTATCGTGCAGTTACCGCTGCAGATGCTCAACAGAGTCTCAGAGGTTCGCGGTTTGAACATCGAGCATTTTCAATTTGGAGAGAATCCAACATTACACTTTATAGGTAAGGGAGGAGATTGAGAACAGACATACTTCATACAGGAGTAGCAAATATAATAGAAAAGTATCTCTTGGAGCGGGTAATCAGCACTCTTTATATCGCAAGAGGGGCGCCGAATTGGACGAAGAACAATTCAAAACATTATGGAAGGAGCTTCTTCCTTAATTAAAGAAGCTCGTCCTTCTCTAAAGGCCAAAAAAATTAGTAGCCATAAATTAAGGGGAGATCAGGGTGACCGAGAGGTACAAAGCCTTGGCGATGCGTCCGGAGCTGGAAGTGGGGAACATGACCTGGTCCTCGGAAAGTATGCTGTCCAAGATCGTTCCTAAAGCAAGCGGGGAATTTTATAATTTCGTTCAATCAGGAGCAGCATGTGTGCGTAATAACCAAGCGTGGCACCCTACATGTGCCGGCCAATTTTTCAATTGGAAGATCAGACAACTAAGCTCTCAACTAAAATTGGAATGAACCCTGCCACTTAGAGCTTTCCACCATTGTGTGCTCGCCAATCTTCCCGTGTCAACTTCCGGAGTGAATTGGGAAATGAAGATCGGTCGAACCGCTCAACTCGTACGCAGTCAAGAATGGCAGCTGCTACGAGTGCATAGACTGGAGAGACAAGTCCGTGGTGGCTGCCCGATGCCATTTGGACCGCTACCGCATTCCTAAACGTTTGTATTCGCGCAGGTGTAATCATAATCCCATAAAGTCCAAATAAAAAAGTCCTACCCGCTACGATATTTAGCGGGTAGGATTTTTTCTCCATCCCGTAGGGCTGACTCCAAATTTCTGCTTAAATAATCGGCTGAAATAGTGAATAGATGAAAATCCCGATGCCATAGCGATATGTTCAATGGACAGATCACTTTCGTGTAGATAGCTGACAGCTGCATTCATTCGAAGCTCGTTCAAATACTGAAACGGGGTCTTGCCACTCATCTCTTTGAACATACGAATTAAATAAGAGGGATTAAATGAACTAGGCTTACTAAAGTTTGGAGTGTAATCGAGTTTTCCTTGTAATGCGATTCCATGTAGCTCATGAGCGTGTCAACGATGTTTCTTTTGCCTGCTTCCCAAGTATTCCCGTCAGCCGTGGTCGGAGTGGCCGAACGTAACACATAATCCACGCTCAACAGGATATTGGATAGCTCCGATTGTACGTAGGAATTAAAAATAGTAGAGGGGAAGCGGCCACGATCCTGAATAAGCTGACCTAACAGCTGTAAGCTCCCATGTAACATCCGAATAAGAGGCGAGGCCCGATCCAGTACCGACTGTAATTCGCACCAAATTCTAGCTTTCTTGGTGTCGGGGAACGCCACATCCCCTGCAAGATCCAACTCCAGATAATAATAGGATAAGCCCGGAGACAAGCGGTTTAATTCATGAGGGGTATTTGGAGGTAGAAGGATGAGATCTTGCGCCTGAACGGTGTAGTCTTTACCCGCCCAGGTTAACAAGGCATTTCCTGCAACGATATATAAAAGTTCAGAGTATGGATGGATACCTCCGTTTTCCATCTCCATACCCGCCGTATCGGCGTAATAACCGCTTTTTCGAATAAACAAGGACACGCCCTCCTCATAGGTCAATATTGTGCAAATGATAGATTAGAAATTCAATCATGGCAGGTAATAAAAAACGATGGGAGCCAGCAAATGTGAGATGGTATCCAAAGACAGTCTTTCCTGCTAATTTTATAATAAAATCACGGCTGTGAGAATCTACTTGTGGTTAAAAGGGAGGGAAAATATGGATTATATAGCACTTAGAGAAGAATTAAGTAAATATGGGGCTAAAATCGTGAACAAGGGTCTGGTGGTGGGACCGGGTGGGAACATCAGTGCGAGTGAGGGGGGCAGGATGCTAATTTCACCAAGCGGATTCGACTTAGCAGAGATTCAGCCGGAGCAATGGTGTGTTGTAGACATCGAATCAGGTCAGCTGGAAGCGAATTCCTTACGTCCCTCTTCGGAGATCACCATGCATTTGGACGCATACCGTGTCCGACCGGACATGACAGCGATTGTGCATACACACCCGGCGAATTGTATTGCGCTTGGACTCATCGCTAGAGAGCTGCCATTCATGTTCCCCGATCAGGCAGCACTTATCGGCAGTATGGAATTCATTGATTATGTGGTGCCCACGACACAGAAGCTGGCCGACGCCGTTGCAGCGAAAATCATTCATTCTGACACCTTGTTATTGGAAAATCACGGATTAGTGACGTCCGGGAAAAACCTAAGAGAAGCGTATTATCGAACCGAGATTATGGAAGAAAGCGCGAGAATTTACCTGCTAGCCTCGGCCATCCGACTACCTAAAGTGCTGACCAAAGAAGAGGTATATGAAATTCAGACATTAGATAGTGAAGCTTATCGAATCGCACTTTTGCAAAAGCAGAAATAGGTTCCATCAACTACACTAAGTTTAATACCTTAATTATACAGAAAAAAGGTACAGCATCCTCAAAAAAATGAGGAAATCTGTACCTTTGCTTTCAATAAGGGGACTTTTTCAGTGGCCTCCCCTTATGTTTTCTGGCTTTATCCATTTCAAAACCAATTTGTCACCCAACAGTCGTCGTAATTATAGCTTTCAAATAATATATATATCTATATATGAAGTGTTTGTTATAAGAGAGGGCGAGTAACATGGAACTTTATCAGAGACTGATCTCCTCCATTGAAAGTCGAATAGGGGTTGCCTTAATCACAGTCACAAGGATCGATCTTCACGATCCAAACCATTACTGGCAGCTAACGGAATTTACTGTGGGAACCAAGCTGCTGGTTTACGCTAGTGGAAACGTATTTTGTGAAAAAGAATTAGCAATGGAAGACTGGCAGCCTCTATTGGAAAATGCAAAGATGGCGTTGGCCAATCAAAAATCACATACGTGCATTTCACAAATAAAGTCCTGCGAAATCGAATATTTTGTGGACGTGTATCCGCAGCCGTTGCATCTAATCGTTGTGGGAGCTGGCCATGTGGCGAAGCCATTGGTGGAAATGGGTAACAAGCTTGGGTTTTATATCACTGTCATTTGTGATAGGCCACAATTTGCGAATAACGAACAATTTCCTTGGGCCGACGAGGTTGTATGTAGACCCTATACGGAGTATTTCCGAAATTTGGACATATCGGATCGGCCTTATATATTGTTGCTCACACGGGGCCATCAGTATGATGTTGCGATCCTCCGTGAAATTCTGCATCTTTCTGTTCCCTACATAGGAATGATTGGAAGCCGTAGACGCATTTCAGGTGTGTTTTCTCAGCTCCATGAGGATTTGCCAGATGTCGGGTTTCAGCATGTATACGCGCCTATTGGTCTGGATATTGGCGCACAAACGCCTGAGGAGATAGCAATTAGCGTGTTGGCGGAAATTTTACGGGTAAAGAATCAGAAATCCGGAAGATCACTAAAAGAAGAAGTCCGCCATTTTATCGTGGATAGGCAGGTGGAAGAGGAATGAGCGATCTTGAGCTGCTGAAACGGATCGTACAGATTAAATCTACCGGTACAAATGCGGTATTGGCTACCGTGATTCGAACGAAGGGATCTACGCCTAGAAAGGTCGGCGCGAAAATGATTATTTATGCCGATGGAACCATTGCTGGGACGATCGGAGGGGGGTGTGGGGAAGGCGAGGTGATTGAGATAGCCATGCATGTTATAGCCGCAAAGATGAGCATCCAGCACACGGTTGATCTGACTGCAGGACTGTTTTATGAAGATGGAGGGATCTGCGGCGGCATTCAGGTTGTATTTATTGAGCCCCTACATTGAGAGAGATAGGTTGGATATATCCTTGGCTAATTCCCTCAGGTAATACGAAATATTCGGGAGCATATATTATAGGAAGCCAAAGAGGTGGAATCGATGGAAGCGATCATCCTTGCAGCCGGACTTTCAAGCAGAGCACATGATTTTAAAATGACTTTACAACTAGGGACAATGACCGTATTGGAGCATACCGTTTCAAAATTTGAAGGCATATGCAAAAGGGTTATCGTTGTAAGTGGATTTCAGTGCGAACGGATACAAGAAGCTACATCAGAGATGCAGAAGAAAAACAAATATAACATGGATATCGTAGATGTTGTTAATCCACATTTTGACCAAGGTATGTTTAGTTCCGTTCAAAGAGGCTGCAGAGAAGTGGAAGCATCTAGCTTTTTTATTACACCTGGAGATTGTCCCCTTGTCCAGAAGGAAACCATTTGGAAGTTAGCACAAGAAAAGGGGGAGGTTGTGATTCCAAGTTATCAATGGAAAGGCGGACACCCGATTAAATTAACAGGCGAGATAAAGACACGCATTCTTGAAGCCAAGCCTGATAGTAATCTGAGAGCAATTCTTCAACTATATGAAAAGAATTATATGAATATAGACGATCCTGGTGTCCTTATGGATTTGGATACGCCGAAAGATTTTGAGAAAGCAACTGAATATTACAACGAATGCAGCAGAATTTTAAAACTACCATAAGGGGTGCTGCTTCCATGAGTGCTAAGGATATTAGTATCTCTGTGAAAAAGAAAGATCACGATGGGAAAGTATCGGGTCAGCTCGCTTATTTAGGCGATGTGAAACTAGATTCTATGCTGTATGGTGTCTTGTATCGCTCACCTATCCCATATGGCAAAGTACGATCGATCCAGTTGCCGCCATTGCCTGAAGGGTATGAGAAAATTGGAGCCGAACACATCCCGGACGGGGCTAATTTTGTAAAATTGTTACATAAGGATCAGCCTATTTTTGCTAATGAATGGGTCAATTATATTGGTGAACCCATTTTCATGCTAGTGGGCCCTAAGTTAGACATTCTGCATCAATTAGTAGAGGAAGCCCAAGTGGATATGGAAGAACATCCAGCAATCCTTACTTTAGAAGAAGCCATTCAACAGAAGGATCAAACGGGCGTATTCGCTAGTCATGAATTTGGAGAAAGTCTCGAAGTGATACAAACTATCGAAACCAATGCACATCAAATCGTAGAAGAAGAGTACGAGACGGGTTATCAAGAACATGTTTATTTGGAACCCCAAGGCATGCTGGGGATTTATAAAGAGGATGAAATCCATGTAGAAGGATCGATGCAATGTCTCTATTATGTGAAAAAAGCGTTGGTAAGTGCACTGGCCTGTGATGAGGATGAGGTTAGGGTGATACAAAGTCCTACTGGCGGCGGGTTTGGCGGGAAGGAAGATTTCCCTTCGATGATGGCTTGTCATGTTGGCATAGCCGCTAAGGTTGTCAAGAAACCAGTTATGCTGCTGTTTGACCGAGCAGAGGATTTTGAAGTCACGACAAAGCGACATCCCGCCAAATTTAAATATCGAACGGCATTAGATGAAAAAGGAAATATTCTATGTATGCATGTAGAGCTCTTTCTTGATTGCGGAGCAAATGCAGGTTTAAGTCCTGTCGTTTTGCAGAGGGCATTACTGAACAGTGCAGGCGTATATAAAATTCCGCACTTTCATGCGAAAGGCTATGCGCTGAAAACCAATACGGTGCCGAATGGCGCTTTTAGAGGCTTTGGCGCACCGCAAAGCTTTGCGGCCATTGAAAGTCTTATGGGACACATTAGTCGTAAGCTAAAACGAGACCCCATTGCATATAAAAGAAACTATTTGGTGAAACAAGGTGATCACACTATTACGGGCGGGAAGTTTAAAGATCCTGTTTTGATGGAAGACATGATCAAAGATTTAATGCTTACAGTCGACTATACAAAGAAAAAAGAAGAGTTCCTCGGCTTTAACCAACAAAATAAGCGTTACAAAAAAGGGATAGGCGCTTCCTTTTTCTTGCATGGCTGTGGATTTACCGGCAGTGGGGAAAGAGACCATATTAAAGCAACTGTAAAATTAGTAAAAACAGAAAGCGATCAGGTACTGATCAAGATTTCAAATTCAGATATGGGTCAGGGCGCGCTAACCATTATGAGTAAAATTGTAGCGCGAGAGCTTGGACTGCCTTACAAAGATATCTCCTTTCCGTATCCAGATACGAAAGAAGTTCCTGATTCTGGTCCAACCGTCGCATCCAGAACCACGATGATTGTCGGCAAATTACTGGAACGGGCAGCAAGTAAAATGAAAGCTGGGTGGCTTTCAGGTGTATCTCAAGAGGTAGTGGAGCACTATGTACATGAAGAAATGATTCCATGGAATGAGGAGAAATTCTCTGGAGATGCTTATCCCGCTTATGCGTGGGGAGTCAATATGATTGAACTAGAAGTGGATACCTTAACTGGAAATGTTCGAGTGGAAAAGATTTACGGCAGTTATGATATAGGAAAAGCGATTGATGAACAAATTGTTAAGGGTCAGATCGATGGCGGCATGGTCCAAGGAATCGCTTATGGTTGTATGGAAAAAATGACGTCTAAATCAGGCAAAATCCAGCAAAAAAGCATTTCAGACTATGGCCCCCCAACGGCTATGGATGTCGTCCATATTGAAAGCAAACTCTATGATAATCCTTTTGCCGGAGGACCTTATGGCGCGAAAGGTGTAGGTGAATTGCCACTAACGGGAGGAGCGCCTGCTGTGCAAGCAGCGATTGAGGACGCCCTGCAAATATCGTTTTATCAAATTCCTGTTACGCCCGAATTGATTATCGAAAGTTTGACGAAGAAGGCGGGGGGAAGCTCTTGATTACATTTAACCTGAATGGAAGAGAAGTAGAAACAGAAGCTCCACCCACCATGAGATTAATTGATCTATTAAGAGACGAATTTCAGTTAATTGGTTCTAAGGAAGGCTGTGGGGATGGAGAATGCGGAACTTGTAGTGTCCTAGTAAATTCACTTTTGCATAATAGCTGCCTCGTACCTATCGGTGCCATTGAAGGAGCGGAAGTTATAACGATTGATGGATATTGTAAGACAGAACAGTTTCAACTATTAAGTGAATGCTATTCGGAAGCAGGTGCAGTTCAATGTGGTTTCTGCATTCCAGGAATGGTAATGGCAAGCGCTGCCATTTTATCCCAAAATCCTCATCCGACAGAAGAAGAGATTCGTGAAGGGATCTCCGGAAATTTGTGCCGTTGTACCGGCTATAACATGATTGTAGATGCGATTGACTTAGCAGCGAAAAAAGGTGAAGGCTTATGGTAATCAAAACCAATACATCTTACCGATACAAGCGTCTAGAAGAAACCCTTTCCAGGCTAAGTAAAGAAGAATGCCAAATTATTGCGGGCGGCACGGATGTCATGGTACAGCATAAAAGTCCAAGAGGTACACCTGCCAAGTTCGATAAACCCATTGTTTTTATCGATCAATTAAAGGAATTAAAGCAAGTATATAAGATGAATCATGATATTCATATAGGGGCTTGTTGTACCTATAGTGAAATGATGAAACATCCCCTCATACCTGGAATTCTAAAGAAAGCAATCAAAGAAATTGCCGCGCCAGCTATTCGAAATCGAGGGACGATTGGCGGGAATATTTGCAATGCCTCCCCTGCGGGAGATACTTTACCTTTGCTATATATCTATAACGCTAAAGTGCGACTGGTATCCGCTAAAGGGGAGCGCATGATTGAGATTCAAGATTTTATTCAAGGACCAAGAAAAGTAAACAGATTGAATGATGAAATCGTGAGAGAAATTATTTTGCCAGAAGTGCATGAGGATCTTACTCATTTTGTTTTTGAGAAAGTAGCTAACCGAAGAGCAGATGCCATAGCCAAAATATCGTTTGCAGGCTTGTTGCGTAGGGATGAAGGAAGGATTAGTGATGCTCGATTTGCATTCGGTGCTGTCGGACCAACCATTGTACGTTCCATGGATATTGAAAAAAAGTTACTGAGTGCAGCATTTCCGCTGGATAATAAGTTCATTGATGGGATTGTTGCTGATTTTGAGTGCCTATTAAAACCAATAGATGATGGGCGCTCTACCGCGGTTTATCGGAAAACAGTTGCACTACATTTATTGCGTCATTTTCTTGAAATGTATTGAAAGAGCAGCCCCCATATTGGCTAACTGGGGGCTGCTCTATTTTATACGATGAATTATTTCGCAGCTTCAAGCTGCTTTCTTTGACGCTTTGCTTTGCGGAAATGCAAGAGCTCATACACCGTAGGTACCATCACCAAGGTGAAGATGGTTGCGGAGGTAAGTCCGCCGATAACGACGACGGCCAAGCCTTTGGACACGATGCTTCCTTCTTCTGCTTTCGCAATGACAAGCGGTACCATCGCGCAGATGGTAGCGACAGCCGTCATCAGGATTGGACGCATACGCGTTGCCGCGGCTTCAAGCAAGGATTCACGAATGGTCATGTGTTCTTCGTTTTGCTTCACACGGTCGATCAAGACGATCGCATTCGTCACGACGATACCGATCAACATTAAGAATCCGAAGATTGAAGTTACGTCGAAGGACGTTTTCGTAATCATCATCCCAACGATGGCGCCAACTGCTGCGAATGGCAGGGACACCATACTTGCGATTGGTGCACGGAACGATTTGAACGTAATGACCATGATCAACAAGACGATACCGATGGAAATACCCATCGTCATGAACAAGTCAGCAAAATCGCTGGATTGCTGGGCGGATGCTCCACCTACGAGAAGGGTAACACCTTCAGGGAGTTTCAGGTCTTTCGTTTTCGTCGTTATTTCCTTATTGATTTTGGACAGTTTGGCCGAATCCACAAGTGCAGTCACACGCAAATATTGTTGGCCGCCTTTGTGTAGAATCGTATTGGATTCATTCGTTTTCTCAATTTTGGCAACCGATGTTAATGCGGCTGGTCCAGTTGCTGTCATAATTTGAATATTGGACAAGTCAGAAACAGTTGTAGGCTTAATCAAAGCATCTAGCACAACAGGAATTTCTTTGTTCTCCAGCTTCATGGAACCGATTGGGGTCGGGTTCATCAGAGAGCGGATCGTACCCGCAATTTCCTGTGGTTTCGCTAATGCTGGGTCCACTGTAATGGAGTAGCCTGGCTTCGTTACATTTTGGTTGCTATTTACTTTCTCAACGCCTTCAATATCTTTTACAGCTGCAATGACATCGGCAGCCGCTTGTTCCAAATTCTTAGAAGAATCGCCAGTGAGATCAACCGTAATTGCAGAGCCGCTGCCGCCATCGAAGCCGCCGCCGCCAGCATTTAAGTCAGCGTTCGGATATTTTGATTTTTGGCTAACCACTTGATCAATAAAATGTTGCGTGTCCGCATCCTTTTTAATGAAAACTAAATAACTAACATTGGTTGGAGGGGTAACATTTCCCCATTTGGCATTATCTTCGGTATTTCCTTGCTGAAGAATGAGATGGTCAAGTTCGCTTTGCTCCAGCATGAACTTTTCTAATTCAATTGCTTTCTCACGAATAGTCGCGATCGGCGTTTCAGGTGTGTAATTCAGGCTAATATTCAATTGACTTGCTGTTGAACCGCCTACGGCACCTTTCGGCATGGAGAAGTAAAGGGCGATGGAACCGCCGAAAAGGATGATAGAGATTAGGATCGAAAGAATCTTGTTATTCAAGCTCCAGGACAAAATCCCTCTGAGTTTTCTGGATTCTTTATGCTCTTTCAACTTCGTGTTGCGAAGCAGCCATGCGCTCATAATGGGCACTACCGTTAGTGCAACAAGCAACGAGGAAAGCAAGGAATACGTAACCGTTAAGGCGAAAGGAAGCAAGAACGCTTGCAGTGATCCTCCCAATAGTCCAAGAGGCAAGAAAACTGCTACGGTAGTTAACGTAGAAGCCGTGATGGCTCTAGCTACCTCACGTGTTGCATCGATAATTAACTCCTTGGAGAAGGCCTCTTTCTGATTTCTACGGAAAATGTTCTCGATGACGACGATACTGTCATCCACGAGTCGACCGACGGCGACAGCGACTCCGCCCAGCGTCAAGATGTTCAATGTTACGCCGGATTGGGAGAGCAGGAACAACGTTAAACCAAGTGATAATGGAATGGAAACAATCGTAATGAATGTGGAACGAATGTTTCGCAGGAAGATCAAGATTACGATCGTTGCAAACAATGCGCCTAACAATACTTCACGCATCATGCTGTTTACGGAAGTTACGACGGATTCAGCTGTAGAGTAAATCACTTCTGCCGTCGCATTCGGATATTTGGTTCCGATCTCATCGGCAATCTTCTTCACTTTTTCGCTGATGTCTACTGCATTGGAGCTCGTGTCTTTCGTTACAACTAATGTAAGGGAATCCTTACCGTTGATGCGTGTGAGTGTATCTTTGTTGGCAGCAACTTCAACCGTTGCAACATCTTTCAGTTTAACGCCAGGCGCAACCGTCAAATTGTTCAATGTATTTAAATCTTCAAGTTTACCGACGACTTTAATTGCACTCGTTTTACCGTCAATTGGACTTTCACCAACATTCACCGCAACATTCTGTCCTTGCAGCACGCCCATTAGAACTTGTGCAGGCAATTGCGCTTTTGCTAATTTATCTTTGTCTGGGTGAATAATAACTTGAGAAACAGAGGTTCCCCCAAGCACTACGCTGGCTAGACCTTTGATTTTTTGAAACTCAGGCAAGATCTTTTCTTGCGCCAGCTCAACATTTTGCTTCGTAATGCCATCTTTAAAGTTCAAGGATACCCAAGAAAGTGGAATCATGGAGGTGTTTAATCGAACCACAAAAGGCTTCGACATGCCAGCAGGAAGTACGATTGGGGCAATGGCCTCTTGCACACTCGCTTGGGCATCCTTCATTTTAATATCCGAGTCAAACGTCATATCGACTTTCATAAAGCCATCTGAGGATGTGGAGAAAATTTCTTTTTTGCCAGGTACACTGGATAACGCCTTTTCTATAGGTGTTGTTGCACTATCTAGCATGGATTTGGCGTCGTAGCCTTGACCTACAACAGTTACGCTAATCTGTGGAAAATCTGCGCTAGGCAGGAACTCCATCGGTAATTTAAAGTAACTGCCGATTCCAGTTCCAAGAATTAAAATGATCATGAAAATTACTGCAGCTTTGTTTCCGAATGCCCATTTAGTAAACCAAGTCACACGTCTCGCTCCCTTTCAACTTATCTCTTTAATGATCCAGTTCCAAGTATAGCAATAATTATCCGACATTGTATATGGCTTGAGTCGGGTTTCATCTCAGTCTGAAGGCGGAGTTCACGATTTCGTTATAGTTCCATAAAAGGTAGTTATTATGTGGCTTCACCCTGATAGCGAACTTTTCTAATGTTGGATAAATATTAAATAAAAGGTAACGATAAACCTATCGTCCAACGTGTGACGAGGATACTGAAGACGACGGGAAGTGAACGTACGCATGCTACAAGGGAAAAAACGTTTGATTTGGATTGCTCTCATCTGTGTGGTCTTGTTCAGCGCTTCCACAACGACTGTATTTGCCTATGGCAAAGGGGCCAAAGGTCCAGATGTCTACGCCGTTCAAGGGATGCTGAAATCGTTAGGGTATTATGCGGGACCGATTACAGGGTATTTTGGCAATCAAACACAAGCGGGGGTTAAAGCTTTTCAAAGTAGATATGGGCTGCCTGTAACAGGAAATGTAGACGATCAAACGCTGCAATCCATCCTCTGGGCTTATGGCAATCTCAAAATACCGAAGAAACCGCCAGCGCCTACGCCAGCTCCGACTCCAGCGCCAGCGCCGCCAATTCCGCAGGTGCCATCTACCTCAGGCTTAACTGTAGAAGAGCAGCAAATGCTGGATCTGGTCAACAAAGCACGCAGGGATGCGGGTCTTCCGCCTTTGACAGCAGACTTGGCTCTTACCAAGACAGCTCGTCTCAAAAGCCAGGACATGGTGGATAATAAGTATTTCTCACACGATTCACCGACATATGGTTCGCCGTTCGATATGATGGAGAAGTTCGGCATCGCGTACAATGCAGCAGGAGAGAACATTGCCTGCAATCAGAACGTACAAGCTGCGCATGACGCATTAATGAACTCGCCAGGCCATAGAGCGAACATCCTCAGCAAAGACTATACCCATATCGGGATCGGGATCGTTAATGGCGGTCCTTGCGGCAAAATGTTTACACAGCAATTCATTGGCAAATAGGCGCAAATCCTATCAAGCTTCAATGAACAAAAGGACCTCGTGGTTGCTTACACAGCCATGAAGTCCTTTTGTTTTTTTTAGGTGGCAGAAACGGGCTTAATTGCCTCGGTCCATTCCGTATACTTTTGAAGCGCAGCACCTTGATCAATCGCATGCCTTGCCATATAGATGCCTTCTTCAATCGATCCAGCCTTCTGGGCGACCCATAGACGAACGGCGCTGTTGAGAAGAACCATATTCAAGAACGGAAGCGGGGCATCTCCGCGTAAAACGGAAAGGGCCGTCTCCGCTTGGAGTTCAGCGGTCCACTCCATTTCAGGGACTTCTACCATAAGCTCATATATTTCAGGGTCGACGATGAATAGTTCGCTAGAATCGCCTTGGATTAAATAGGTACGAGTCCGCTTTTCCACACTCAAATCCTCGGAGCCTTCCATTCCTTGTACCACAATACCGCGGGTAACGCCTAATTCGATTAATAAGTTCGTAATTTTCTCAAAAACAGTACCATGAAACACGCCGACTGCCATATACGAGGCTTCTGTAAAGCGAAGTAATTTCTCTGCCGTATTGAACACCGTACGCAGTCCGAGTTCCTTACGGATTTGGCGCAGCTCGCCTAGCGGCGGACACCATTTCTCCGTAGGTGTGAAAAGAAAGCCTGTTCGCGCTGCAGCAGAGATTAAGGCTTCGCGTGATGCCTCAAGCGCCTGCACCCCCATCGCGGCGAGCACATCCGAGATCGTTATGCCCCATTTCGGCGGCATGCTTGGCGACCCGTGCAGCGTTGTTGGCAAACCGCATGCGGCTAGCACGAAAGCCGTTGGCAAGGTGGCGATGAACGTGCGCGTACGGCCATCATAGGGGCCCGCGCAGTCCATGCTGCCAGCCATTGGATACGTCGTGATACGCGCGCGGAGGGCTTCGATGAACGCTTTGATTTCATCGGGCGACTCCATCTTAATACGCTCCGCAACGAGAAATGCACCGATCTGTGCTTGTGTGGCGGTTCCAGATAAAATCAATTCAGCCGCTTGTGCAGCCTCTTCATACGTTAAATCCCTTGCTCCGCGTTTACCGCGTCCTACTTCTTTTAATAGAGATATCATCGTTTGCGGCCCCCTTTGTTTTGATCTTGCAGTATCTGATATACCTTCACGATGGAGGTGGCGACATCAACCATGCGCTTACGCTCATTCATAGCTTGTTTACGGAGAAAATCATAAGCCTCTGCTTCAGAAATGCCTTTGATTTCACAGAGGATTCGCTTCGCTTGATCGACCCATTTGCGCTCTTCCAGCTTGGAGAGCAATTGTTCACGTTCTTGCTGCCATTCCGTGCGTTGGAAGTAATGATTCACTCCCAGGAGCAACGCGCAGTGAATTTCCAAAGGGCTCATTTGAGGACCGATCAGTCCGTCGATGCCCCCGTCCATTTTACATTCATTAGAAGGAAAAGTATGTGTATCGCACCACCAGAAGACCGGTAGGCTTCTCTGTGCAAGCAATCGCGACCGCCAATCGGCGACACGATCAGGACTTACAGATAATAATACAGCATCTGCCTTCGGTATGATAAAAGAAATTTCTTTCATATTAAATGTAGAATAAATGCGAAATCCTAAATCCTTCAGAATTTCATCGGGCAAACCATTCTGTCCTTGGATGGTTTCCGTTCGTGCGGGTGATGACGGCTCAGAGGAGGCAGCTGAGCGAGTTGGATGAAACTCGTCGATCAGGATGAATGTTTGTAGCATGGGAATACCTCCATCTTTGGCAACATTAATTACATGGCAACTTGATGTTAGGTTTCGAGGTTGTTTACCAGTATTATACGGCAATACTATAGCATATGCACCTAAAATTTGTCGATATGCTACATGGAATCTTCGTTTCAAAATATTTGTGTTAAGTTTATTGACATAAAAAATTTCGCATCGTATAATCAAGGTAAGAAATCGGCACAATGATGTGCCACTCAACGAAGGCAACGGCGCCTATCCTCTTACAAGTACGTAAATGGATAGGCTTTTTATGTTCAACTATAGGCAAGAAGCAAGAATTACTCAATTTTATCAACATGCTGATCACGAGGACGTGGCAGCAGTGGCAATGAGGCCGATGAACATCCCGAAACCCTAGGGATTGTTTGTCGGCCTTTTCTGTCAACGTACAGTCAGAACCGAACAGGGTAGGAAATTAAAGAAGGCGCAAAGCCTCACAAAAGGAGAGGGATGGCATGGTTGATCGGAAAAGTTTTCTGCAAGTGGGACACAAAGGGTCATTGTTCAGTTCTTTTTTGTATTTTGACATGAGTTTCATGGTATGGGTTCTACTCGGACCGCTCGCTGTTATCCTCTCGAATGACTTTCACTTGAATGCGGCAGAGAAAGCGAATCTCGTTGCGCTGCCGACATTGGGTGGAGCTGTACTACGGCTAGTTCTTGGGGTGTTGACAGATAAGATTGGTCCGAAACGAACCGGACAGATTGGTCTCACGCTTACATTGATTCCTCTGCTCTATGGCTGGTTGTTTGCGGACACCATGGGAGAAATGTATTTCGTGGCGCTTATGTTAGGGATTGCAGGTGCGAGCTTTGCCGCTGCTTTGCCGCTCGCAAGCAGCTGGTACCCTCCGCAATATCAAGGCTTAGCCATGGGGATTGCAGGTGCTGGTAACAGTGGAACGATTTTCGCAACGCTCTTTGCAAACCGCCTTGCACAACATTATGGCAGCTGGCATGTGGTGTTTGGACTCGCATTAATCCCTATTCTCATTACATTAGTTGTATTCTCGATCTTAGCGAAGGATAGCCCGAATAAGCCAGCTCCGAAGAAGCTTGCAGAGTATGGCAAGGTTCTGAAACAAAGAGATTCCTGGTTGTTCTGCATTTTCTACAGCGTAACGTTTGGCGGATTCGTCGGCATGGCTTCTTACTTAACGATCTTCTTCAATACACAGTACGGTTTATCACCAGTTCGAGCAGCCGACTTTACGACATTATGTGTGATCGGCGGCAGCTTCTTCCGCCCAGTAGGCGGCTGGCTAGCAGATAAACTTGGCGGTATTCGCATGCTGATGGTGCTCTATGGCGTTGTTGGTCTGATGATGGCAGGCATCTCTACACTGCCGACACTTTCGCTTACGACTGTTATGCTCTTCATCGCGATGATGGCTTTCGGTATGGGAAATGGCTCGGTGTTCCAACTTGTGCCGCAACGTTTCCGTACGGAGATTGGTGTAATGACAGGTATTGTTGGTGCTGCCGGAGGCTTAGGAGGATACTTCTTACCGAAAATTCTCGGCAACTTGAAGCTGTCCACGGGTTCCTTCACACCAGGATTTCTAATTCTAAGCGGCATTGCGGTTTCATGCATCTTGATTATTGCCCTCGTGCAAGGTCAATGGAAACGAACTTGGATTGGCGAAGGCGGAAAAGTAAAAACGACAACGACAACAACAACGACAACTTCAAGTACAGGCACAGTTCAAGCATAGAGGTTGATCGAAACCGCTGGCCTTGAGGGCCAGCGGTCATCCGTAAAGTTTTTGCGCATGGAGCCTTCCTGTCAGGCTTTATGCCCAAAGACGTTACGACTAGCGTCTTTGCGAACTGCTCAAGCTCCATATCCCAATTTGTCATTTGGGAGCCAAGCTCCTGAATGACCTTTTTTACAAACAACTGCAATCAAATACGTTGTTCTAGTACATGGATGGAAGGATGATCACAATGACAGTCAAAAAAGAGAAGCTAGTTCTGGTTGGAAACGGGATGGCAGGCGTGAACGCCGTGGAACATTTGCTGAAGCTCGCACCAGATAAATATGAGGTAACGATTTTTGGAAGTGAACCGCATCCGAACTATAATCGAATCCTGTTGTCGTACGTTCTCTCTGGAGATTCCAAAGTAGAGGACATCGTAATCCATCCATACGAATGGTATGCGACGAACAATATTACATTGTATACGAATCAAACCGTAACGAGTATCGACACAGTCACGCAAACCGTGACCAGTGATAAAGGACTGACGGTCTCCTATGATAAGTTGATTCTGGCCACAGGTTCAAATCCGTTTATGATTCCACTGCCTGGTGCGGATAAAGAAGGCGTCATGGCGTACAGAACCATCCGGGATTGCGAGATTATGATTGAGTCAGCTAAAAAGTACAAGAAAGCGATTGTCATCGGTGGTGGCTTGCTAGGGTTAGAAGCGGCGCGCGGCTTCCTCAACTTGGGGATGAAGGTCGATGTCGTTCATATCGTGGATACGATTATGGAACGTCAGTTGGATCGCACAGCTTCTAAAATGCTGCAAGCAGCCCTCGAAGAACAAGGCATTCATTTCTTGCTGGAGAAACAATCCGCGGAAATCATTGGTGACAAACGGGTGACAGGTCTGAAATTCAAGGACGGCACCGTGGCGGAGGCGGATCTGATCGTCATGGCGGTAGGCATTCGTCCGAATGTGGCGCTAGCCAAAGAAGCGGGCGTGGAATGCAACCCGGGGATTATCGTCAATGACTATCTGCAAACGAACGTCCCGAATGTGTTTGCAGTTGGGGAATGCGCGATGCATAGAGGCATTGCGTATGGTCTCGTTGCTCCACTCTATGAGCAAGGCGCGGTGCTTGCGAAGCATTTGGCAGGCGTAGAGACAGGTCCGTATGAAGGCTCCATTTTATATACCAAATTGAAAGTATCTGGTGTTGATGTGTTCTCAGGCGGTCAATTCGTCGATGCCGAAGGCACCAAAGCGATTCGCATTCATGATGAGTTTACAGGTGTGTATAAGAAAGTTGTGATCAAAGAGAACAAAATTATCGGTGCGGTTCTTTTTGGCGATACGGCTGATGGAACACGGCTAATGCAGATGATTCGGGAAGAAACGGATATTAGCGGGATGAGCAAAACGTCGATTCTAACCGATTCGGGGGGCGGCAGCGGCGGTGCAGCTTCAGGTGTGGCGGATATGAAGAATGACGCGATTATCTGCGGTTGTAACGGTGTTACTAAAGGAACGATCTGCTCTGCTATTCGAGATCAGGGATTAACCACAGTCGATGAGGTGAAAAACTGCACAACAGCGTCTCGCTCCTGTGGCGGCTGTAAGCCGTTGGTCAGTGACCTGCTCGCCTTCACCCTCGGAGATTCTTATGATAAAAATGCGGCAAAAGAAACGATTTGCGGCTGTACGACACATACGCGTGATGAAGTCGTGGCGGCTATTCGCGATAAAGGTTTATCCAATGTTCGCGAAGTGATGAATGTCATGGCTTGGAAAAACGAAGAGGGCTGCTCCAAATGCCGTCCAGCATTAAATTACTATTTGGGCATGATTAGCCCTGAAACGTATAAAGATGACAGCACGTCCCGTTTCGTCAATGAGCGGATGCACGCCAATATTCAAAAGGATGGCACCTATTCCGTCGTCCCACGGATTTATGGCGGGGTCACGAATCCGACAGAATTGAAGCGAATTGCTGAAGTAGCAGAGCAGTTCAATGTGCCGACAGTGAAATTTACAGGTGGTCAACGTCTCGATTTGCTTGGTGTGAAGAAAGAAGACTTGACGGCTATGTGGGAAGCCTTGGATATGCCGTCAGGTTACGCCTACGGGAAAGCTTTACGTACGGTTAAGACTTGTGTTGGCGAGACGTTCTGCCGCTTCGGCACAGGTGATTCGATGGCTGTGGGCATTGAGCTGGAGAAACGCTTCGAGCGGTTGAATACACCAGCTAAAGTGAAGTTAGCAGTATCAGGTTGCCCGCGTAACTGTGCGGAATCGGGTATTAAAGATCTTGGCGTCGTATCTGTTGATGGCGGCTGGGAGTTGTATGCAGGCGGGAACGGCGGCGTGAAAGTACGCGTTGGCGATTTGCTGGCAACGGTCAAGACGGAACAAGAAATTATTGAATATACCGAAGCGTACCTGCAATATTACCGTGAAACAGGGAAATACGGCGAGCGTACGAGTGAGTGGGTACACCGAGTGGGAATCGAGCATGTGCGTGAAGTTGTCATGAATGAAGAAGAGCGCAAGCAATTGTGTGAGCGGATGGATAAAGCACTTTCCGTCACTCAAGATCCATGGAAGCAAGCGATCGATAGCAAGAAAATTCAACGTGACCTGTATGAAGTGGTAGAAATTAAATAGATAGAGGATATCCAGGGAGGAGCAGAGACGATGAAAACACAAGCGGAGCAAGTGGTATGGGTGCAAGCTGTATCTTATGAGGATCTTGCTTTTAATACAGGGAAAACGATACGATATCAGGATGAAGAAGTGGCTTTGTTCAAATTAAGAAGCGGAAAGCTGCAAGCCATTCAGAATCGCTGTCCACACAAAGAGGGTGTACTGGCCGAAGGAATCGTCTGTGACGACCACGTCTTTTGTCCGATGCATGATCGCAAAATTCACTTGCCGTCTGGACTTGTGCAGGCGCCGGATACGGGTTGTGTCAAAACGTATCATACGAGAGTGGATGACGAGGGCACGATCTACATCGGGTTTCCTACAAGTGAAGAAATGGCTTGCTAATTTTTCTATAGCGATAGAATCGTATAACTTGCGGGGGTGGGTGCGTTGAAATCAGCATTGTTGACGGTATCGAAGGAACAGCCCTCCTCCCATTGTTGCTTTTGCAGTATGCAGTGTGGGTTGGAGATCCTGCCAAGTGAGAAGACAGAGGGTCTCACGATTAAGCCGAGCGGGATTTTTCCGGTGGCAACAGGCCGGTTATGTCAAAAAGGGTTAAATGCGCTGGAACACGTGCTTCATAAAGAGCGCATCCTTGAACCGCTTCATCGCGCGGTAGCCAGGGCTGGACAGTGGCAGCCGATTTCTTGGGAAGAAGCTTATTCTGGCATTGCGGATAAAATAAAAAGCTTGCAGGAACAATACGGACGCGATGCGATCGGCGTTTACGGCGGCGGTTCCTTAACGAACGAAGTCAGTTATTTGCTTGGTAAATTTACACGTGTTGCGCTGAGATCGAAGTATATCGATTACAACGGAAGGTATTGCATGTCATCCGCAGCGGCTGCTAGCAATCAAGCATTCGGGATTGATCGCGGCATGACCATGCCTTTATCCGAAATTCCGCATGCGAAATATATCATTCTAGCAGGCACGAATATTGCAGAATGCCAGCCAACGATGATGCCTTATTTATTAGAAGCGAAGAAAAACGGCGCCGTCATTGTAACCATCGATCCTCGAAATACGATGACCTCCAAAGTAGCAGATATTCACGTTCGTCTGCAGCCGGGATTCGATTCCGTCTTCATTAATGGTCTACTTCATGTGATGATTTCGGAAAAACTGGTTGATGAGCGCTTCATTCAATCGCGTACTTCAGGCTTTGAAGGAGTCAAAGAAGCGGTTCAATCATTCACGCCTGATCGGGTTGAGCATATGACAGGCATCCTTGAGGCGGTGATTCGTACCATCGCACGTGGCTACGCCAAGGCAGAGACGGGCATCGTACTCACGGCACGAGGGCTTGAACAGCAAGTGAATGGTGTGGAAAACACCCTCAATTATATTAATTTGGCGCTGGTTACTGGCAAAATAGGGCGTAAAGGCTGCGGTTACGGTGCTGTAACCGGTCAAGCCAACGGCCAGGGCGGTCGAGAACACGGTCAGAAAGCGGACCAACTCCCCGGTTATAGACTGATCGAAGATCCTGCTGCGCGCGAGCACGTGGCCAAAGTATGGGGCATCGATCCAGTTGAACTGCCTGGTAAAGGTGTTTCTGCCTATGAGTTGCTGCAGAAAATCGATGAAGGCGAGATTAAGGCGTTAATCGTGCTGGGCTCCAATCCCCTCGTTTCGAGTCCAAATAACCGCATGGTGGAGCGTGCGCTGCAAAAGCTGGACCTCCTCGTCGTTGCGGATATGTTCGAAACCGAAACCGCCCGCCATGCGCATTATATCTTGCCTAGCTCGTCGTTTACCGAGGCGGAAGGGACCATGACAAACCTTGAAGGTCGTGTTTTTCACCGCAGGCAAGCTATGGAACTGCCGGGTAAATGTAAACTTGACTTTCATATTATTTCGGAATTGGCAGATGCACTAGGGCGTGGTCACTATTTTCAATATGCGGGTATTGAAGCGGTGTTCCGTGAACTGGCGGCGGCCACTGCTGGCGGCAAGGCGGATTACAGCGGGATTACGTATGAGCGTCTGCAAGACGAGAAGGGGATTTTTTGGCCGTGCCCCTCGGCGGATCATCCAGGCACACCGCAATTATTTCAAGATCGTTTCTATCATGGGGATGGGAAAGCGAAGTTATTCGGGATTCAGCCGAAGATGCCAGCGGAGCCCATCGATGCGGAGTATCCGTTTGTTTTGACGACAGGACGGCTAGGCAACCATTATCTAAGCGGAGCCCAAACCCGTCGGACCGAGGCGCTTTTTAAAAAGGCACCCGTTCCGGTTGCCGAAATTCACCCCTCCTTAGCGAAGCGAATTGGGTTAAGTGTAGAAAAAAAGATCCGAATCACTAGCCGTCGCGGCTCCTTGATCTTCCAAGTCAAAGTCACCGATGGCATCCAACCGCGCACCGTCTTCGTCCCCTTCCATTGGGGAGATGAGCACTCCATCAATGTGCTGACGAATGACGCGTTGGATCCAACGAGCCGTATGCCCGAGTTCAAAATCTGCGCTGTGAAGATTGAGCGCGTGGAATAAGCAAATCCCCCTAGCTGAGGTTTCGGCTGGGGGGATTTTTGGTATGGGAGCATCCTAGAGGAACGCTGGAGTGATGTAAAACATGCTTACAGAATCCGCAAAACAAAACTTTATTTACTGTTAATCAAAACTCTCTGACTAGTCTCGTCCCAATTTACATCTGCACCAATTGCCTCGCTAACAAATCTGATGGGTACATATGTAATATTACTAATAAGTGTAGGTGCCACATCCATAGTAGCGGCATTATCATTTATTTTTGATTCTTTTGAATCAATTTGGATCGTAACTTTATTCAACCCTTTTTGAGCTGTAATTTCATAATTATTTGGGTCCCAAGTTACAGTTGCACCAAGCATTTCAAATATTTCACGTAATGAGATCAAGATGCGTCCATCTTGTTGGAAAATTCTATTTTCTACTTGTTTTTCTTGCCCATTTAGATATACGTAAATGCAATCAAATGAGCAATGTTTATAATAAAGATCACCGCTTTTAACAATTGTTCCATGTTGCTTTATTTTTTCAATTGATGAGATCGATTCTTCATTCAGTGGATTAGCAGATAGATCGACTTCACTTAAATATTGCGTGTACTCAAGTGGTTGGATGTCGTTAATATTATTTTTTG
This sequence comes from Paenibacillus sp. MBLB1832, assembly GCF_032271945.1. Classification (NCBI taxonomy): domain Bacteria; kingdom Bacillati; phylum Bacillota; class Bacilli; order Caryophanales; family Paenibacillaceae; genus Paenibacillus; species Paenibacillus roseipurpureus. The sequence continues at coordinate 1,479,162 of NZ_CP130319.1, forward strand.
AAAGTAATACATGTTGGAGTCTATTCATTTGAGCTAGTGGTTTTATATCTTGAATTCTATTCTCTCTTAAATCAACTGTTCTAAAATTAGTTTCTTTTAATGGGGAAATGTCTTGAATTAAATTCTTGCTCATGTACAAGCCCGCGATACTTTTTAGGTTTTTAAGTGGCGTGATGTCTTCGATTCTATTGTCAGCTAGCTCCAGTAAAGTAAGTTTATTCAAATTTGCTAGTGGACTAATATCCTTAATTTGGTTCCCAGCAATTCTTAAGTTACCTAGCTCTTTCATTGTTGCTAACGGTGCAAGGTTTTCTAATTTATTATTATTCATTTGAATAGAAAAGATTTGTGAATTGGCTAAAGGCGAAATATCATGAATTTGATTGTTGTTGGCCATTAATAAATTTATTTTTTTCATCGTTTGAGTAGCAGAGATATCCGAGATTTGATTTTCTTCAATGTTCAAAAAAGTTAGTTTGGTCAGACTGGATATGCTGTCGATACTTTTAATTTGATTATGGTTGATGCTTAATTGCTCTAAATTTGGAAAGTTAGATAGCACACTTATATCATTAATTTGATTGTGATCCAAACTAAGATTAGTCAAGTTGGGTAATGATTCGAGTGCACGAATATCATTAAGTTTATTACTACCTAAACTCAATTTCGTTAGCTTAGGAAGATTTGCAATAGGCGAGACATCACTTATATTGTTATTTGAAAAATAAAGACTGTATAGGTTTTTCGCATATTCAAGTCCTTTCAAGCTACTAACGGTACTCCCTTTTCTCGTCTGATATAACGTGTCCAGATTGTCCAAATCGTCTTTCGTAATTTCCCCGCTGTACTTTTGCAATACATCTCTAATAGCTATTTCGAGGTTATGATCTTGAATTAATGATCCTGAAGCTTTTACTGAATTGTCATAATTCAACGTAAAAATTAATAACAAAAAACAAAGTAATAAGACTTTAGCTCGAAATAAAATGAGTAGTTTTTTCATGAGTAGACTCCTTCCGCAAGTTTACTTATACTCGCTAATTAACTTACCAGCAGCGTCATAGAGCTGTGCAGTATCCTCAGACTGATCGCTCCATATCTCATTCGTCGACCATACGAAACTACGTGCATATTCTCTGAAATCAGATGTTCTGCCAATAGCACCGTCACTGCCGCTTGTAAGAAAGATATAACTGTCGGGTCCAAGTGTTATATTGTCCTTGAAGGTGTAAGCCTCTTGGCCGTTTGTACTGAGAACTCTCCAACCTTTTAGATCAATTGTTTTCTGGCTCGTGTTTTTGATTGCAACATATTCAGCGGTTCGATTGCGGGTGACAATGGATACGTCTGAAGGTGCGGTTGCAGGCAGATTTGTAGTGACAGTAGTTTTGGCGGCAGTTAATTGTGGATCAGCAAAAATCATATTAATTAAACTTTTACGATTCGAATTAAAGTTAATTTTTAATTCTTGGACCCCGGTGAGGTCGACATCGACTTGTTTAGGGGCTTGATCTGCAAAGATGCCAGAAATAACGAGCAGTTCTTTGCCGTCACCTATGATTTTTAATGTTCCCTCGGCAGTGCCACTCAAGGTACTTTCAGCAGCGCCAACAAGGCCAGTTAAGCGAGTGTATTTGCCAGAGATGTTGAAGGTAGCTGTTCCTCCAATTCGGTAATACGGCGGATACGGGTTGTTGTGCAAATACAAACCTAGACCTGTCGTGTACGACTTGCCATTAATGGTGAAGGTTTTGCTTTTAGCCGTGTTATAGCCGCCAGCGTTCCAACTATTGATCGCGAGCGAGCTCGCCTCGTCCTGCTTGCTCACACTCAAGTCAGTCAAGCTTGTACCGTTTGAATCTTTAGTCGCAAGCGATTCTTGTTTTGGTTGCTGTCCAATCCAAACCGTCTCCGTCTCACTTTGCCAAGAAACTTCTTTCCCCAGTGCTTCTCCAATAAATCGCAGCGGCACATAGGTAGTTCCGTCGTAAATGAAGCCTTTCGAGCCAGAAGGTTTTTTCTCTACACCATCAAACATGTAACGTAAATTTTTGAAATAGACATCAATCTTTGTGTTTTCTGCGGCATACACGGCAGTAGCACCCATTAGTAGTAATGTGGTACATACGCCTAAAATAAATCCTCTGATACTTGCACACTTATTTTTGTTCAATTCTTTTCTGCCTCTCCCTGTATTATCCAAATCAACCAATATGGTATCAGTAATCATTCCGTAAGTAAATCGTTTTCTACTTACGAACAAGCGAAAACACAAAAGCCCCCGAATCCCTCTGAGAGGGGCGGTGGCTTACATGGATCCCTTTGCTGGTGACGGAATCAGATCTTTAATTCCCCAAGCTTAATCAGTTCTACAACCGCTTGTGAACGACCCTTGACATTTAACTTTTGCATGACATTCGCAATGTGTTTTGAAAAACAAATATGTGTAGTAAATGAAGGCCGCTCCTTGCGTGAGGAGCGATCATTTATGTTTAATACACTTCTAAAGGCTTTATTACTTCATAACTTATCATAAAGGGTTCATTTTAATCTCAATAATTTATGGGAATAATGTTGTTAATAAATGGTAAAGAAGGGATTGTCGTGTTGACTTATTATCAAAAGACGATACTTGCCTCTCTAATTGATTACTCATACCGAGCTGTTGAAGAACTTAAAGAGAAATACGATGTTCATCTCCTCATACGATGGAGGAGGTTGATCAAAAGGATAGAAACTAACTTTGAACTACCATTATTCTATGCAACATATTGGGATATGTCATTCAAAGATCCCCTCTGTGATAAACACGAGGAACCAGAGGTGTTAGAGGACTTGCAAAGATTCGAACTACTCAGGGAATTAATTGAGTTCTCTAAAGTGTTAGTGAAAACTGTAAGAATGAGCGACAACATGTATGATTTGAAATATGCTGTTTTTCGGTTGGTAAACGAAACACTAATTCACCAATTTGGATTGGACTACCGCAGGTACTGTAGTCAGAATCCTTTACCAATTAATATCCATTTCTTTTTAATTTCTAATGGACTACATCAAGTGCATTTGGATGATAAAGACACTATCTGGGTATTCCCTCACAATGTTAAAGAAAATGAGACATTCTATACATCGGGTATTTTTGTACACGAGGCAGAAGGATTATGTTATTTGGGGGGAGAACGGCTATTGAGCCGAATTCTTGACTATTACCGCCTCAGTATGCATGAGGTAGTACAATTTCATAAGAAGCGTAAATCGAGATAATGCCATGGGCATAGCCGCCTGTAGGCATTTTTTTTATTTAAATCGCGGAAAATGCAGGAAAAAACTAGAAAAAGTCGAATAATTTTAGCTTATTATGATATAAGGCAAAGGGTGTTGAAATGACTACTACAGGGACTATTGAATTTACCCCATACCACAGTGCAATCCCGAGCTGGAGCGGCTATCAATATCAAGGTAAAGTTGCACTCAATGTTGTTCTTGATTACATACTCAAAATTAGCCCAGCTGATTATGATAATTACCAGCTTGAGCTGGAATGGTATGAAGATTTTTGTATTTTGAATGGAGGGGATTACGTATCCATTCATCAGGTGAAGTCGTACAAGGCTCATACTCTAAGTGAATACAAAGATGCCATTTGGAATTTACTAGGAAAAACACTTCTTAACTCATGTGATGAGTGTTATCTTCATTCAACAACAGAGATCGAGTCGGAAGAGTCGATCAAGAAAAGATTATTAAAACTAGACCCACCTCCGACTCCAAAGGAACCCAAAGACCCACCGAAAAGTCCGAAAATTAAAAATTATTCACCCTGGCATTACTTCAACATGGTAACGTCATCTGGGGCGTATGAAGAATCTTTTGCAAAATTCTCAAAATATACATACTCGGCTTCAAAAAGTTATTGTCCTCTATCCGAATTGGAAAGTGAAATATTTGATCGTTTAAAACAATATTACGGTAAAAAGGGCAGTCATTACACACAACTACAGCTGGATGTGGTTTACCATTACCTCTTAGGTGAAGTTGATAAAAATATCACTCGCAGGCACATAAAAGAGCAAAGCGAAAGCGAAGATGGAGATGTACAGATTCCTGATCGGATAAGTTTTAGAAAAATTATTGAAGTGCTTGAATGTAATTGGGAAGAACCATCAGAGGAGTATGTGATACTTCAACTTAGAAGAGAATTTCATAGTATTTGCGATAAGTTGTCTGAGGAGCTCCTTCTAAATATGAAGGAGGATCAGGATATGAGTGGACTTGAAGATTTGTATAAAGTAGAAGAATATATTCGTACAATTGGGTCTCTAAATAACCATGAATTTTTCACTTTTTGCCAAATGGTTACTCCTCATATTCATATCAATAAAGCTAATGATGAAGCATACAGAAAGCTTGTTCCAGAATCAGGAATAGTGGTTCTTGTAACTGCTTTTTATGAGATTAAACAAAAAATGAACTCGAATGAGTACAAATATATTGTACAAGATCAATCGAAAAATACAGTTTATTTACCAACAACTCTTAAACTTGATGTAGGAAAAATTAGAAGAAATGAAGATAGGTTGAAGTCAGCAATTGCAAGTGAAATTTTGAGTAACGCTGCAATTCGAAATAATTTATATGAGATTGAAGTCATGATAACTGAAAATTTTAATTCAGAATCGCTCGTTCAAGCCGCTAATAAATTTACAGATATTGATGATGATGCTGATGCCAAAAGTGATGATAAGATTACGAAAATAAAAAGGATTCGTTTAATTGACATTAACACTGCAAAAGGGGAACTGAACTAATGTTAAGGTTAATCAAAAGAATATTCGAGGAAAATAACTACCAAATTCGCTTATTAGAGCCAGAAGAAACGATAATTCTTGCTTCAGATTCTACAAGAGCAAGTTATTATTTAACAATATTTTTAGATAGCACTGAGTTTGATAAGACCAGCGTCGAACAGTTAAACGACTATTACGGTATTGTTAAGGGGTTAGAAGAAGGTTATGAACCCCAAATGGATAAAAATCTTTCAATGTTGATTTGTGTGAAAAGAACTCAATCTGGGGTAGACACTGCGGAGAATAAAAGAATATTTGATATTGAAGAAGATCCTTATCTTTTTAAGAAGTACGTTTTGACATACACTGATCACCAACTGGATATGGCACTCCAAAAAACAGATGATCATGGTGTAATGTCGTACCTACATTCACTCCTAAATGACGAAATTGCATTTCAGGAACATAAGCAATCACCGAATAGTGAATCAGAATATAATTTAGTAAGTAAGCTATTTATCAAGTTGCCATTTCTCGATTTAACAAAGAGGAATAGAGAAATCTCAAGTTTAAAGGATACGATAACGAGATCTCTTAGTCCCGAATTGCTCCAATTACGCAATGATTTGCTCAAGCTGAACATCATTACCGTTGAAGATGCTGAGGGCGATATAGTGCATCAATCTGCTGATGCAGAGACGTTACGAACAAGGCTTTTGGAATACATAGGAATGGGTGTTGAATAAATGACAAACTACACTATTGATAAGGTTCTTATAGAAAATTTTAAAGGGATCGATCACCTTCTTCTGGATTGGAGCAATGGTCAATTAATTGTGCTAGATGGACCAAATGGTTTCGGAAAAACAACTATTTTTGATGCAATTGAATTGGCTTTAACGGGCAAGATTGATAGAATTAAAAAACCTCAGGATGCTCGTGTGGCTTATAGTGATGTTCTATTTAGTAACAATCCATCAAAAAACGTCTTAATTAAAGTGCAGCTAACCACCAATACAGGGGAAAAAGGAACAATAGTTAAATCACTCCCTACAAGCAAAAGACTAACGGGGGTTGATAAGCAGCCAGGAAAGTGGGAAATATTTGATACATACCTCCTTGAAACATTCGATAGCTCTCTTACTAATGATACAAAGTCAACTCAGAAAGAAGTAAGTGAAAAATTTGGAGTAGAAGAATTAGAACGCCTATATAGTCTTTTTTATTATATTCAGCAAGAAGAAAACACCTCGTTTTTAAAGAGGCCTGGGAAAGAAAGGATGGCGGAAATAAGCCGTCTATTCGACACGAAGGATGAAGTTGAGGAGAAGAAATATTTTGAAGGATTAGTTAAGTTTATTGATCAGGAAAAGAAATTAAAGTCAACTGAAATTAACAATATTAAAATTCGCTTGGAATCTTACAAAAATCATGATGGAGTCTTAAATCAAGATGTCACTGAGTACGAATTATTGTTGGGGTACATTACCGATAAATTATGGGATCGGGAAAATCTTACTGTAAACAACAAGGAAATGCGCGATAAGTTTATTGCTGAATTACTTTCGATTGAGGACTTTATTATCCATTTTGAGCAATTTAAATTGGCTAACTTCAATCAAAGGTTAAACAAGTATGCTGATAATAAGATCCTGCTACAATCAACTATAACCGCCGCGTCTTTTCTTGATAGATATCAGGAAATAAAGAACATGTTTGAAAAACAGAAAAAGCTACAGCGTTATTTGATGCAATTGAAGGATTATCAAAAAAGTATGTTCTCTATTAATTATGATGAGTTACATAGTGAAGTTGAGTTTGACTTAATAACGGTAAAACAAAAAGTCGAGACAATAAGGAGTCAAGGACAAAACGTTTCCATGTTATCAAGTATTGTAAGTGAACTAAATCAAACGAGGGACAAGCTTTTAGAAAAATTGAATGATTTCCATACTCATCAAGGGAAATCAAAAGAAGACTGTCCTTTTTGTGGTTATGATTGGGGAGACCATGAGAGGTTACTTATTGAATTCCAAGCCAAAAAGGAGTATTTTTCTTCTTTATATGATGATTCCACAAAAGTCCAGGAGCAAGAAATAAAGGATCTTTTTCAAGTTCATTTCTCTGCTATCATTCAATGGCTAGAGGGATACCTTTCAAATCCAGAGAACTCAGTAAGTGAAGCATTTTACACGCAATTAGAAAACGGATATCGGTATGAGAAAGAAATAGCTCTTTTTTTGGACTTCTGTGCACTGAACAACATCGATCTTTCGACACACACTAACAATCAATTTAATATTCCTCTGGAGAATTTGGAGTTTGCAGTTGAAAATTTTTCAAACCAACTTCGTGGTAGAAAGTATGTCATTGAAGAAGGATATGCTGAGTTCGATGAAAAGTTCTTAACTTTTCAAACATTATTTCAAGAGAACTTTAATGGGCTTGAGGCTAACGTAGCAAAAGTAAATGTCGAGGCAGTTGAACGTAAAAAACGTTACATTGATTATCAATTTTTCAATCAGAATGAAGCGAAAAAAGTAGAGGATGAAACGCTGCTTTACAAAATCAATGAAGATTTTGTTAAACTAACTAAACAATCGGAACAACTTAAACAGATAATTGAAACCTACGACTCCTCCATAAAAAAACATTGGAAGAAGATAATGGTGGATATTGAGGTCCCGTTCTATATCTACAGTGGAAAAATAATGCAGAATTATCAAAGGGGATTAGGTTTATTTATTAAGGAGAAGGTTGAAGCGGAAAGTATAGTTTTTGTTTCAGACAATGCTTCGGATCATGATGCGTTAAATTTTTTGAGCTCAGGTCAGCTATCGGCACTTGTCATATCTTTCACTCTATCCCTAAACAAAGTTTATGGAAATAAAGATCTAGGTGTTTTATTAATTGATGACCCTGTTCAGTCCATGGATGAAATTAATATGGCCTCTCTAACAGAACTTCTTAGAAATGACTTTCAGCATAAGCAAATTATTATATCTACTCATGAAGACTATGTATCGAGATACTTGCAATACAAGTTCAGTAAATATGGGTTTCAGACTCTCAGTTTTAATATGAGGGAAGAATCACATCTCAAAATCTTGAATCAAGGGTATACTGGATAAAGTTTTAGTATTGATGAATCCATATTTCTAAAAAGTTCTCCAACCAATTGCTGAGAAGTATTTCATGTACAAGGCATATTCAAAATTTTAAACCTACAACACGATGCTGAGGGTTTCTTTTTTTAAAATTCAATTTACTATCTGCTATGAGCAAGTACGGAATTTGGATGTGGGGGGCCCCTTTATGGATATTGCTAAGTACGAAGGTAAGCAAATGAATATTATTTCTGAGATAAGTAAATATAGTGATGCGATGAAAGAATCTATCATTGACAAGTTGCGTAAGATCGCTGAAAAAGGTGCAATGACATGCCCATTCTGTGATGAAAAACTTATTCTTAGAGCTGGTGATATACGCGGCGTCCATTTCGCTCATATCCGTGGAAAGACTTGTTTAGAATCAAGTGCTTATGACACATATTCCAATCAAGTAAAACGTGAAAGTCAGAAACATTCGGTTATCAAAGAGCTTATTTATGATGAACTCAAAACGCAAGAAAAGATAAAACCTGACTTAAAAGTAGAGTATGGGTATAAAGAAAAAGCAAAAGAAAATTGGAAGTATTACCCTGATATCTATTTGAATAAAAATGGTAAGGAGTATGCAGTTTCAATCGTTACAAATGTATACAAAATAGGTGACGAAAATGTTGTGAAAGTGATTGAAAAGCGAAATAAATATTTTACTAATAAAGGTTTAGAAATTGTATGGTTTATTGAAGATCGAGAGCTTGCCGATGATCTTTCAAATCGGGTGATCCATTTGTGGGAAGCTGAACGGAATTTAACGGTAAAGACCAATGCAGACACTCAATGGGACCAGTTCTTACTAAATCTAATTATGAATTACTCAGCGTATGATTTGTTTGAAGTATTAAACTATCACAAACGATCATCTCTAAGTATTGATGTACGAAGTTTGTATTATGTGCATTCTGTTGGTGAAGAGATTACGTTCTCTGTATACAGACTTATACTTGATGAGGCTAAAGCTCCTTTTAGGGCATTTGCAGTTAACGAAGGTTATAAAATGAACATTTCAAAAGCTTTGCTTATTCAGGATGCCATTCAATTAAGTGATCATGAACATGATAGTAAGGATAAGGAGTTATTTAGAAATAAGTTCATTTCGAACTTAAAAGATTTTGAACTTAAACGGCAGCAAGAGGAGGACAAAGAGACTAAGTATGTTCCTTATCAAGATTACATTAATATCCAAAGAGAACAAGCAACCGAACAGATCAAGAATGAAGTTGAATATTGGGTAAGTAATGATTTCGATGTTGTTGAGCATAAATATAAACTTGAGCGATTTACCATTAATTCTGGTGAAGCTAAAAATTTATTTTTCTTCTTAAAGAGGTATCGAAATGATTTAAATGATTACGGATTCAATGTATTAATGTTTAAAAAATTAGCAAGACAAGCACTTGGAGCTATTTCGGAGGCACCTACGAGAGAGTGGTTAGTCGAGATTGATGAGTTGTAAAAATTCAAATTGAGGAAGGGTGATTAATATTTCGATAAGTTTAATTACTGTTGATTTATTTGACCAATTCAATGAATTGCTATCAGCTACAGAGCATGAAATTAATATCATTTCTCCCTTTATAGGGCTACAAACAGCAACGATCTTAGCAGAATGGTTAAACAAAAACCAAAAAGTAACATGCAATTTAATTACACGCTTTTATCGAGAAGAGTTTATCGAGCAGGTAAGTAGTGTATATGGCTTAGAAAAACTACTCCAGGCAGGTGCTAATATCTATGCTGTGATTGATTTACATTCAAAATTATATATTTTTGATTCTCATTCTTCTATATTAGGGTCAGCAAATTTTACCCACGGTGGATTTTTTTCTAATCATGAGATCTCCGTGCTGTTCAATGACGAACCAGATATATCGGCTAGATGTATCGAATGTTGTAATGATTTATTAAGCAGACTTCAAGGAGTCAAGGATGCAATTGTAACGCAAGAATGGATTGATGAAGAAAAGGAGAATATTAGAAAAACTGCTCCTTTGAGAAAAGATAAAACTGTGCAATATTCAAATGGGTTTAGAAGAGGTGTTGTCCTTAGTAAAATTGTTAAGCAGGATCAATTTGAAGATTTACTCAACTTCTCGAATAATCAACCTCTTTCAGGAACCTGGCTCAAGTTTGAAGGGACAGGAGATGATCGAATTGCAAATAATATTAATTATCTAGAAATGAAAGGAGAACGAAAAAGAGATTTAAATCAATCCTTTTTTCCATTAAGACCGAGTGGAATTCAAAAGGGTGACACTCTTTTTTTGACTCTTGTTAGCTATGATGAAAAGAATGTACCAACTCCTTTAATTGTTGGTTATACAGAGACAAATGGTTACGATTCTAGGAACACTGCAAATCCATCCGATATTAAGAAAATGCCGTGGAAGGAACGCTTTCCACACTATATTGAATTCTCAAAAGGAAAAGCAATCAATGCACCTATAAAACATGGTATTAGACTTGTTTATCTTTACAATACTTTAGGGAAAAAGACGTATCCGAGTTTACAAAATAAAAATAATGTTAGTTTGAAAACACTACATAGCATGCATTTTAGGCGATCTCATATTAGAATCACAAAGGAAGCAAGTGATTACTTAACAAATGAATTAAATAAATTATTTTCTAAACATGGCTACATTGTCCTAGGTTAGAAAAAAGAATACTGACCGCCAGTGGTCAGTATTTTATTTTGAATAGAATTTGATATGTTTCAAAATAACTGCAAACAGACAAATAGTATCTCATTCAACTAGTCTAATCACATCTTGTAACCACTTTATTCTGTAAAATTATACGATTCATTATTTGGTGGAAAGTGTTATTATTGGAGTAGGCAAAAAAGCCTAATTTTCCTTTTAATTGAAGGTAGGAGTCTGATTATGAAAGAGCTACTTACACTTTATCGAGATCGACTTACCGATCTTACTGCAAACAATAAAAGTTTGAAATTAATGAGACTTACCAATAAGAATCATTTCGATATAAGTAGTTTATCCACCATAGAACTTGGGCTTGATAATAATATTTTAGAACAAGTAGTTACCCTTCAAGAACAGATTCCCATTATTCCTCAAAACAGTCTCGTAGAGGATGCGATTATAGCTAATCGCAAATTGCTTGCTCTAAAGCGAGAAGTTGATCTTGTTGAACAAGAGACGGGGAATAACCCTTTTTACATAGCCTATGGTTTTTTGGAAGGCTTTTTAGTCCCAGACTTTTTCATTCGATGTCCAATTCTTTTCTTCCCTGGTCGGCTAATTAAAACAAACATAAAGAATAAGCCTTATTGGGCATTGGAAGTTGGCGAAGAATCAACACCATTTATCAATAGAACATTCATTATGGCTATTCAGAAGTATGTTGGAGGAGACATAAGCACATCCATTCAAGATGCGTTAAATGAACTTCCAAGGGACGTCAGCAGGATTATTCCATTCTTATATGAATTGTTGAGGAAGCATGAGATATCTTTAACAGTTGATAACTCAAAAGCAATTGTTCCATTTAAAGGAATGAAAAAAGAGAATATCCCTGAGGGGAAAAAGGGATTTACTTTGTATCCATATGTTATTATGGGGAAGTTTCAACAATCAACAAGTACACTTTTAAATGACTACAATGCATTATTAGAGGAAATGCCCGAAAGTGGTTATCTTAATGATTTACTTGAAGGATCAGAAAAGGATGAAAATGCTTTTGATGAAATAGATACAGATGAACTAAATCGAGTCCATCCCTCAGAAAACTTTTTTGTTCTAGATACAGATGCAAGTCAAGAAGCTGTAGTTGTTGCAGCAAGAGAAAAAAAGGGCTTAATTGTTCATGGACCTCCAGGAACAGGTAAATCACAGGTAATTGTAAATTTAATTGTTGATCGAATGGCTCGAGGACAAAGAGTGTTATTAGTTTGCCAAAAGCCAGCAGCGCTTGATGTTGTATATAATAGACTAGGACAAATAAACCTTCAAAACCATGTTGCTTTAGTTCATGATTTCAATAAAAATAAGCTGGATGTTTATTCAAAAATAGCTTCAGTTATTGATCGCAGTTCACCTAAGCAAGGTCAAGATTATAATCGTATATCGAATGAGAAGCATGCCTTGGCAGAGAAACTAAATCAGATTGCTCACTCTCTTCACAAAGAAAGAACTTTTGGAAGAAGTCTCTTTTATTTATACAGTAATGCCAAATGGGATCAGGATAAAATCATTGAAGTCGAAGATTTACTAAAAAATCTTACATTTGGTGAGTTACAAGTGCAACTCGTTGATATTAAAACAATTATAGAATTAATGTACAAATATGATCATGCTAATTATCCATGGAGTAAGAGGAAGAGTTTTGCTTCTTTTTCAGTAAAGCAGCATCTTGAACTAAAAAATATACTTGAGACTTTATCGGTGGATACTAAAAAGGCATTTGAATTAAAAAAGGATCTGAATCTATTATTCGAACCCGTATACTACTTGGAGAATGTGCAGGCATTACATGATTTAGAACAAGCATTGGAATCTTTAAGAAATAGAGCCCTTTACAGGCATGTAATACAATTTTTTGTAGATGATGAACGAGAATACGAAAACGAGGATCATCTTGATAAAGTTAGAAAAAGCTATGCTTCTGTGAATAAACAAATTAATTTTCTAAATAACAGAACTGAGCCTGAAACAAACTTATCAATTGAAGAAGCAGAAAAGTGGAATACAAAAATTAACTCTTTCGAGGAATTGAATAAGAAATTAACCCGATTCTTCAATACAACTTGGTACAGTCTAAAAAAAGAGCTTCAAGAACACTGCAAGAAAATTGGAATTAGTTTTGATGGGAATTCAGTACGAGAATATCGGGAACGTATTGAAACTTTCTTGTATTTTGAAAAATTAAGAAAAGAATCGATTGGATCACATTTCTTTTCGGACGCTCCTACTGAGAATAACATTGATGCTTGGAAAAAGTGGATTAGGCTCAAGGAACAAGCGTTGCAATTCCTTCATGCTTTTGTTCATGCGCAAGTAGCATTTCCTAAATGGCTAAAGAATCCAGATACTAATCATGTTTTAGATGAGTTTTCCAATACGGTATTTGCGGATGAGTTGAATAAACTTATCAACCTAGCCAATATTACTCGTGAACTTAACGTCACCATACAAAAACTAAATACATATTTACAGGACGAGAAAGTTAAACTCCTTTTGAATCAAATGAATAGTGGCAATTACAATATCCCCTATGTAGACGGATTACTTCATACATTGGATGATTTCAGCAGTTTATGTCGTCTTGATCAAATGAAAATGGAAATGGGAAGCCTTAAGAAGTTACTTATAGAAAGATGTAACAAAAAAACGCCGTTAGAAAAAACTGCAAATGTAGTTGATCAATGGTTAGTATTGATTGAAAACAGTTTTTTGCACGCTTGGATTTTGCAAATCGAAACTAATGAACCTCATGTGAAAGATGTATCTACTGAATTATATCAAAAGCATTTAGAGCGCTTTTCCTCTCTATTGTCAGATCGTCGTAAAGCAGTCCCACCGTTAGTCGATGGTAAACTAGCTAGCCAAGCATTAGATGTTCAAGGAAGTACGCGGCAGAAGTTGAAACATGAGTCAAATAAGAAACGTAAACTTCTACCGTTACGACAAGTAGTGGGACACTTTTATGATGATCTTTTAAAGCTTGTCCCATGTTGGCTTTGTACTCCAGAAGCGGTTAGTGCAATATTTCCAATGCATCAAGATATGTTTGATTTAGTTATTTTTGATGAAGCCTCCCAATGCCCTGTTGAAAATGCTATTCCAGCTATATATCGTGGAAACAACTAGTCATCGCTGGAGACGAAAAGCAACTTCCACCTAGCTCCTTTTTTCAATCTTCTACTGATGATGAAGAGGACGAAGACGAAGATAACATTAGTTACGTTGATAAAACAGATAAGCAGGCAAAAAGCTTGTTAGAATGGGCTAAACCTAAATTCCCTGACAAGTGGTTAACTTGGCATTATCGTTCGAAGTTTGAAGAGTTAATCAATTTCTCAAATTATGCTTTTTACGATAAGAGAGTACAAATTGCTCCTTCAGTATCTAAGGGAAGTGCAGCAAAGCCTTTTGAATTTATTTCAGTTGAAGGACGTTGGGAAAATCAATCTAATCGAGTTGAAGCAGAGAAAACGGTTGATATAGTCTTGGATATTCTTGTGAAAGATGTCAGCAAACCAACACTTGGAATCATCACTTTCAACAAGAAGCAAGCTGACCTTATCAATGATGTTTTGGAAGAAAGGATAGCAAGTAATCCCGAAGTTCAAATATTAATTGAAGCAGCAAAAAAACGCAAAAATGGGGAAGAGAATGTCGGTCTTTTTGTTAAAAATATTGAAAATGTCCAGGGGGATGAACGAGATGTAATTTTATTCTCTATTGGTTATGCAAAAGACATTTCAGGTAAAATGGTTAGTCAATTCGGACCATTAGCAAGAGATGGAGGAGAAAACCGTCTAAACGTTGCAATTTCCCGCGCTAAAATCAAAGTTTACATAGTATGCTCTTTTGAACCTAGCGAGTGGACAAGAGTTGAGACTTATGCAAAAGGTGTAAGATTATTTAAACGTTATCTGGAGTACGGTAAAGCTATTTCAGATGGTAACTTTGAACTTGCTCAATCGATCCTAAACGGTCTTATTGATGCGACTAACGTTCAAGAATATAATAACCAATTGATTTTCGATAGCGTGTTTGAGGAAGAGGTTTGCCAGGCATTGCGAGAATGTGGTTATGAAGTTCATACCCAAGTTGGCTTTTCAGGATATCGGATTGATTTAGCAATATTAGATTCTGTGACTAAAGAGAGATACCTTTTAGGTGTAGAATGTGATGGAGCAGCGTATCACTCCTCGAAAGTTGCTCGTGAAAGGGATTTGTACAGACAGAGGTTCCTAGAGAGTAAAGGCTGGAAAATACACAGGATATGGAGTCGTAATTGGTGGTTAGCTAGGAATAAGGAAATCGAGAAGATTCAAGCTCATATTACTCAATTATCTAATACTTAAAAGCTGCTTTTTACTTGAAGACTGGTATTGTATACAGTCTTTTTTCTTTTAAACGTAGCCTATCGTAGTTGCTTCACAAACACAAAAGCCCCCGAATCCCTCTGGAGAGGGGCGGTGGCTTACATGGATCCCTTTGCTGGTGACGGAATCAGATCTTTAATTCCCCAAGCTTAATCAATTCTACAACCGCTTGTGAACGACCCTTGACATTTAATTTCTGCATGACATTCGATATATGATTCCTTACAGTCTTCTCACTAATGAAAAGTTGCTGCGCGATATCTTTCGTCGTTTTGTCTTGCACTAGGAGTTCGAATACTTCGCGTTCGCGGTTCGTAAGTAAAAATTTGTTTTTGTGGTCGCTGCCCATGGATGTGTGTCACCCCTCCTTGCTCGGGTATTGGGAATTACAAGGTTAAGGGATACAGTCAAAATTAGTTTATGAAGGGCTGTTGTCAATGGTGCGGTATATATGGAAAAATAGGCGAATACACTTTTGAGTTTCCTACCCAAGCATGGTAAGCTGAAAGAAAGCGGTTGGGTTAAAGCTGAAAGGAGCCTACTCCTCATGTTCAGGCGTGATTATTTGATGCGGCAGATTGAGCAATTGACTGTAGTGCTGCACCGGATCCTTTTTCAAAAAGAACATCTCCCGATTGAAGATGCCCAGAGACAGTTGGATGAAGCGAGCCGACATCTATTAGGGCTGAATATCCGTTCCTTGCAAGCTTTGTCCAGCAAAGATATTGTGGAGCTGCTTACTTATCAAGGGAATCTCGATACGGCTAAAGCGCTGGTCATCAGCGATATGTTGGTCGGGCAAGGCGATTTGCTCCAGAAGCATGGGGAAAATGGGGAAGCCTACTGGGCGTACCTGAAATCCTTGGATCTCCTCTTGCATGTGTCTGTCCATGATGAGGTCGAACCTCACGAGGAAATCAATGAAGAGATCGACTCACGGTTGCGAACGAGCTTAGCGTATCTGCAAGGCTGGGCAATCCCAGCGGGGGTGCAGCGTCTCCTGTTTACACATTATGAGAAGATCGGGCAATATGCGAAGGCAGAAGATGCCTTGTTTCATTTTATGGAGGATCATCCAGATGAGAGGGATGTGCCGAGGCAAGGGCTGCTTTTTTATGAGAAGCTGTTACAGGTTGAGGATGAACAATTGATTGCTGGCAATTTTAGCAGGGAAGAAGTTATTGAGGGTCTAACCATCATGAAGCAGAAAATGCAATTATAGAGGTTCATCTATTTTATAAAACTGAAGGTGTGGAAGAAATGGCCTGGTATCAGGAAAGTTTTGGGAACGACTACTTGCTGGTCTATAAACATCGGGACCTTCAAGGTGCTTACCATGAAGTGAAGAAGATGGTGGATTGGCTGGGCTTAGCTCAGGGTGCTCGGATTTTGGACTTGTGCTGCGGGATGGGGCGTCATTCGATGGCGCTTGCCGAATTCGGGTTTGAGGTGACGGGGGTTGATTTGTCCTCGGTGCTATTAGAAGAAGCGGTGAAGCAGGATAGCGAAAAGCAAGTGACCTGGATACCAGGGGACATGCGCGAGGTGCCGTTAACCGAGCCTTTTGATGCGGTTGTAAATTTGTTTACGTCTTTCGGGTATTTTGACGAGGATGAGCAGAACGAGAGGGTCCTCCATGAAATGCATCGTTTGCTAAAAAGGAACGGCCGTTTTATTATCGATTTTCTTAATCCCGATTATGTAAAAGCGAATCTGGTTGCTCAATCCGAACGGATAGAGGATGATGTTACCATTCGTGAAATGCGCTCGATTGAAGATGGTTGTGTACGCAAGCGTATCGTCATTTCGGAACCCGCTCAACAAGATCGTCACTATTTGGAACAGGTGAAATTGTATGAGCGCCCGACATTTGAAGCGATGCTGCAACGTGCTGGGTTACGTATCGATCAAGTCTATGGCGATTATGAGGGGAATCCGTATGCGCAGGCATCTTCGAGTCGATTGATTTTTGTGGGGCATAAGGAAGGATGACAACAGGGAATGAACGTTGTAACGATACATACGGATGAAATAACGCAAGTCAAAGTACCGCTCCCTTTTCCGCTGCGCTGGGTGAATGCCTATCTGATCCGTGGCAGCCAAGGCTACACGGTCATCGATCCAGGGCTGCACACCCCTGAAGCGGAGGGTCTCTGGCTCCAGGTTTTGGCGGAGCAAGGGATTGCTTTCGAGCACGTGGAACAAATCGTGCTCACCCACCACCATCCCGACCATTACGGGATGGCCGGTTGGTTCCAGGAGCGCACGGGCGCGCCGGTTCTCCTCTCGGAGACCGGGTACGCGCAAGTGCAGCTCTTGTGGGGGGCGGAGCAGCCGATGTCAGCGCTGCTCCTGGAGCTCTTCGCCCGGCACGGCTTCCCCGAAGCCGGGCTGGACGAGATGACGAAGCACATGAGTGACTTCGTCCAGCTCGTTTCGCCGCAGCCGCAGGTCACGCTGCTGCGCGAAGGGCCTGTGCGCCTCGGCGACCGCGTCTACGAAGCCATCGAGACCCCTGGCCATGCCGCGGGGCATCTCGTCTTCTACGACGCTGAGGCGCAGGTGATCTTTTGCGGCGACCACGTTCTGCCGCAAATATCGCCGAACGTTTCCTTCCTCCCGGAGGTGGAAGAAAACCCGCTCGGCGCGTACTTGAGCAGCCTGCAGGAAATCGGCAGGCTGCAGGTTGCCATGGCGTACCCGGGACACCGGGAGCCATGGCAGGGCTTCAGCGCCCGCGCAGCGGAGCTGGTGAGCCATCACCATGAGCGGCTCGCGCTCATGGAAGGGCAGTTAAGCGCGCCGCAGAGCGCTTATGAGGTGTGCCGGGCGACGTTCGGCGACCGGCTGAGCGTGCACCAGCTGCGATTCGCGCTGTCGGAGACGATCGCGCATTTGATCCTGCTGGAAGCGGAAGGCCGCATCCGGCAGGTGGACCCGCAAGCGGAGCACGTGACCTACGTCGCGAATACATAGACAGAAACACCCCTTCAACGGATAGTCGTTGGAGGGGTGTTTGGTTTAGCAAGTTTGCGATTCAGAGTAGAGTAATCGAGTTAAGCAAAGACGACGGTGCTCCATATTGCAAAAACTACAACATTTTATCCTTTGTAAGGCACATCTCGCAATCCATGTTGTACGCAATACAACAATATTGGCGCTTTTACTAGTCCAACTCCACATTTCCAACGAAAATGCTGCACAAATACAACATCCACGCCAAAATAGCCTCATTTCAGCCCAGCATGTTGTACAATATACAACTTGCGGCCACTCCTGGTTTTCTCAATTCCCAACACCCATCACTTCACAGGTTTACTAAACGTCGGCGTATGATTATGCGCTAACCTTCCGCAAGCGGCTGCCACAATGCCGCAAACCATATCATCAATAAAAGTGTTGCATTTGCCATCTTCATGGTCGCTGTCGAGCCTATCGATAATTCCGATTTTCTCTTTATCCAAATAACCGAAGTTGGTGAGCGCAATCGTGCCGTACATGAGCGGGACAGCGGTTGCAATACTTTCATCGACTCCGAAGAGCCCTTCGTCTTTACCTACGATGTGATTATATTGAGGATTGAATTCCTTGGCTTCGACCGCTGTATCGATTTTGATGGCAAGTTGAAGGGCGTGAAACGTTTGTTGTTTACGCAGAACAGCTAGGATATTGTCCTCACAAATACTCCGCGGCATATCAGGATTATACGGACGTTGGAGCTGGTCAAGAATATCGACCATATCATCCAACAGTACGCCTCTGGCTTCTAACAATTGCAAGTTGCGCTTCGTATAGTCGATTTTGACACTATCTGAAATAATGACAGAGGCCGTTGATGCGACAATCGCGCAAATCCCCTTGGATATGAAGGATTTCGGGCGTTTGGTCGGAAAAAAGAACCGGAACTTGCAATCGATGAAGCCGAATAAGGAAATTGCGCCGCTTCCATACAAGCCACAGATTGACATGGCGATCGTACGATGCACATTGTAAGCAGGATCTTTCATGCTCGCTAGCAGCTCGACATCATGCTTCACTTTTTTCTGAAGTTCCATCAATGTAGACATGACATTGAAGGTTTCGGTTTTGCTTAGGACACCTAAGAGGGTGGTTGTGATCAATTCAGTTGGAATTTTTTTTATGCCTTTAATTTCAACGAGCAGCCTGGCAACGGCCTCTTCAATGACAGCTTGCGGATAATGGCTGAAAACCTCTTCGCGAAATTCGTTGAAAATCAGGGTCTTCTCTTTCAGAAATGTTCTCATCACAAGCACCTCCATGTGAAACTAAAGCTGATCTTCAGTATACCATATGAAAGAGGAATGACGAAGATGGAAGAACGTGGACGGCGGGGATCTATATTTTAAAAGGTGGACAAAAAGTAGTTATAAATCGGACCAAGCCCCGTATACATAGTAATACGAAAAAGCATCGTACAGGCCATGCCATTAGCCAAACTCGAGGGAGGAAATAAGCAATGAAACATCAACACTGGATTCGTTCAGCCGCTTTAGCTGGAGTGATTGTTCTGCTGACCACAGGATGTTCGATTTTGGGCACTGGAAAGAAGACGGACATCGATGCGCCTCCAACGACGGATGTTGACGCGAAGACGACTTCAGCTTCGGTTACCGTTGACATGTCCGATGAGATTACTTCACAGATGACCATTTTTGTGAAAGACGCCAAGGGCTTTGTGACGCCAGTAAGTATTGCCCTGCCCAAAACGGTTTCCGTAGCCAAAACAACACTGGAGTACATGGTAGACGGCGGACCAGAAACAAGCTTGCTGCCTGCTGGCTTCCAAGGACTGCTGCCTAAAGGCACGAAAGTTATCTCTCTGAATATTAAAGATAAGCAGGCGACGGTGGATTTCTCGAAAGAGTTCCTTACCTATGATGTGAAGGATGAGCGCAAGCTGCTCGAGGCGATCACGTGGAACCTGACGAATTTCCCTACCGTTGAGAAGGTACAACTGCGTGTAGACGGCAAGGATTTGAAAGAGATGCCGAAGGGCAAAACGCCGCTGGACACACCTTTAGCTCGCACCATGGGGATTAACTTGGAGAAGGCGGAGGATGCGGAATTTGGCCAGTCAACACCTGTAACGCTTTACTTCTTAAGTAAAAACGATCAAGACTACAAATATTATGTGCCTGTGACACGTCTTGTGAAACGAACAGAAAATATCGCGCAGACGGTCGTTGATCAATTGATCAAAGGGCCTGACCTCAAGAAGGGGCTTGGCGCCGTTTTCAATACGGGAACGGAAGTGAAGAGCATTAAGCCGACAGAAGGACTTATTACCGTAGACTTTTCCAATAAACTGCTAGGTGCGGATCAGAAAGCTTCCGGCGATGCGCTGCAATCGGTCATCTTGTCTTTGACAGAGAACACGGCTTACAAGCAAGTGCAGATTAAGGTGGATGGCGCTGTGAAAATAACGTCAACCGACAATCAAAACTATAGCAAGCCTGTGCTTCGTCCTTCCCACATTAACCCTTCGAAAATGTAACAGCTTAAGATACCCATGAAAGCTGCGTGATTGGTTCTCTGCTCGAGAAGGGGAATCATCACGCAGCTTTACTCATTTACGGCATCCCGCCTCAAGACTTGCAGATGAATGAAACTTAAATTAGTATTAGGTTTCCAAGATGTTTTACAGGGGCTTTTACAAAAGGGCTGTACTACATTACAATGGGGCTTAAGGACTAGTGTTTCTGATGGAAGTTACAGGAGGAGAAAGACATTGATGAGAATTGGCGGAAGAACGGATCAAGAACTGCGACCGATGCAAATTACCCCTCATTATATAAAACATGCTGAAGGCTCGGTGCTTATTGAGGTCGGGGATACGAAAGTCATTTGCACCGCAACCGTCGAGGAACGTGTTCCTCCTTTTATGAAAGGGCAAGGTAAAGGCTGGGTCACGGCTGAATATTCTATGTTGCCGAGGGCAACTCAAGTTAGGAATCAACGTGAAGCGGCGAAAGGTAAGCTTGGCGGACGTACGATGGAAATCCAACGTTTGATCGGGCGGGCTTTACGTTCCGTTGTGAATTTGGAAGCGTTAGGCGAGAGATCCATTACTCTTGATTGTGATGTGATTCAAGCTGATGGGGGTACTCGTACAGCTTCCATTACAGGTGCTTTCGTAGCGATGGCGTTTGCGATCAATAAGCTCGCGACAGATAAGCATCTAGCGAAGTTCCCGATCAATGATTTCCTCGCTGCAGTCAGTGTTGGTGTCATCGGTGATACGCCGAAACTGGATCTGAATTATGAAGAAGATTCCAAGGCGAAAGTGGATATGAACGTTGTCATGACCGGGCAAGGTCAATTCGTGGAAGTGCAAGGAACAGGTGAAGATGCGCCGTTTTCCCGCAAGGAATTGGATGAACTGCTCGCCTTGGCGGAATCGGGTATTCAAACGATGATCGAGGTGCAAGCGGGCGTATTGGGTCCGATTGCTGATCGTATTCGAGGTGCACAGCATGCGGCTTCCCAGTAATTTTGTCGTCATTGCAACGAGAAATGAAGGTAAGGTCAAGGAATTTGCCAAGCTTTTTGAGGCCAAAGGCTACAAGGTTCGAAGTTTGGCGGACTATACAGATCTACCCGAAATTGTTGAGAGCGGTACAACCTTTGCAGAAAATGCCCGTATCAAAGCGCAAATTATTTCGGCACATCTCCATGTACCTGTACTGGCCGATGATTCAGGATTATGCGTTGCAGCGCTCGGTGGGGCGCCAGGTGTGTATTCAGCACGCTATGCTGGTGAGAATGCGACGGATGCTGATAACAACGCCAGGTTATTGCAAG
Source organism: Paenibacillus sp. MBLB1832 (assembly GCF_032271945.1). Classification (NCBI taxonomy): domain Bacteria; kingdom Bacillati; phylum Bacillota; class Bacilli; order Caryophanales; family Paenibacillaceae; genus Paenibacillus; species Paenibacillus roseipurpureus. The sequence continues at coordinate 1,501,010 of NZ_CP130319.1, forward strand.
CTTTACTAGAACTCGGTGAGGAGCATGCACCTGCTGAACAGGACGGACATCCTAAGATGCTGAGCGAGGCATCCTTTGTATGCGCGCTTACCTTGATTGATCCTGTCGCCAATGAAGTGATTGAAGCTGAGGATGTGTGCCAAGGGTACATTATCCAAGAGGGTCGGGGAGAAAGCGGCTTCGGCTATGATCCGTTGTTCTACATCCCTACGCTTGGTCGTACTATGGCGGAGCTTACTGTAGAAGAAAAAAACGAAATGAGCCATCGTGCTAAAGCGCTGCGCAAGTTTCTGGACCAGCTTCCTGATCAAACCTAAAATGAAAGACCTGCACGTACGTCATTGACGTCATGCAGGTCTTTTTTACCGAATGGAAATGTGATACGTACGCAGCCACATATCCACTTGGGCCAAATACGCGAATAACTGCGGTCCTGTCATCAATTGGCCGAACCACGGGAGGTTGAAGTCATTGGCATCCGAGGAGGCCAGTGCGCGAATCTTTTTGACATCGATAAAAGGCAGGAGCGGAGATGTGGGATCATCCAAAATTTCCAACACCCATTTGCGCACAGCAGTTAAATAATTGGGATTATGTGTTTTAGGATAAGGACTCTTCTTCCTCGTCAACACATCTTCAGGGAGAACGCCGCGCAGCGCTTTACGCAGTATGCCTTTTTCACGGTCTCCCGAAGTTTTGATTTCCCACGGAATGTTCCACACATATTCCACTAAACGGTGATCGCAGAATGGAACCCGGACCTCGAGTCCAACTGCCATACTCATACGATCCTTACGATCGAGAAGTGTAGGCATGAACCGTGTAATATTCAGATAGGACATTTCCCTCATCCGATTCTGGCTCTTCGTTTCTCCTGCTAAGCGAGGCACCTCGCTTAAGGCTTGCTGATAGCGATTTTCCACATACTCGACTGGCTTAATCCAATCAATGAAATCTGGCGCAAGCAAGTCGACGCGACTCGGCAGCTTCAAGGACCAAGGGAAGGTGTTTGCTTCCAAGGCTTCTTCGCTATGGAACCACGGATAGCCACCGAATATTTCGTCGGCTGCCTCTCCTGAAATCGCAACGGTGGCTTCCTTCTTGATTTCGCGGCAGAATAAATAGAGAGAGCCATCCACATCTGCCATTCCTGGCGTATCGCGGGCTAGAACAGCGGCTTTAAGCGATTCAACGAGCTCGGGTGTGTCGAACTCAATGTAATGATGCTCCGTGCCCAAATGGTCGGTCATCCGCTTAATCCATGGCGCATCGGAGTTGGGTTGAAACACATTAGCTTTGAAATGCTTATCATTATCCTTGTAATCGACGGAGAAGGTATGAAGCGGACCTTGCCCGCTCTCCTGGTAATGCGCCGCAGCCAGAGCTGTAAGCGCGCTGGAATCGAGCCCACCTGACAGGAGTGTGCAGATCGGAACGTCTGAAACGAGTTGACGCTGCGCAGTGTCACGTAACAATTGTTGAACTTGAGCCGCGGTAGCATCAATATCATCGCCGTGCGCATGGCTTTCAAGCTTCCAATACGTACGAACGGATAGTCCATTCCTATCAAAAATGGCAAATTGACCTGGCTTGAGCTCAGACATGTTCCGATAAATCCCATGTCCAGGCGTCCGTGCCGGCCCAACGGCGAAAATTTCAGCGAACCCTTCCGCGCCAACCTCCGCTTTGAAATCAGGATGAGCGAGGATTGCTTTCGGTTCTGAACCAAAGAGAAGCACACTATCCTGATGAGAATAAAAAAGCGGCTTTACGCCGAGTCTGTCACGAACGAGTGTCAGTGACTGTTCTTGGTCATTCCAGGCCGCGAAGGCGAAGATGCCGTTCAACCGATCCACGCAAGCGACTCCCCACTCGATAAATGCGACCAAGAGCACTTCTGTGTCACAAGTGGTGCGGAACTGATGGCCGCGAAGCTCGAGCTCTTTTTTCAGCTCAGGTGCGTTATAAAGTTCGCCATTATATACGATGGTATACGTATAATCACCTTGTTTGCGGATCATCGGCTGAGCGCCGTTCTCAGGATCCATGACACTTAGACGCCGGTGTCCGAGGGCACAGTGCTGCGAAATCCAAGTGCCCGAAGCATCGGGTCCACGCAGGTGGAGCGTTTCCGTCATATTTTCTAGAATGGACGGGTACCCGGTCAAGTCTTTCCGCCAATCTATCCAACCCGTTATTCCGCACATAGACGTTCCTTCCTTTCTTCGTGAAGAGAGCATAATGATAAAGGGTATGCACATGGAAGGTTTTAAATGTCTGTCCAGAAGACGGCAGTTGCAAGCGGGACGCGGTTTTTGTGAGGAAGCTGACTAAATTTAGATGCCGCGTGACATTCTATAGAGGTAATGCCATTCTTTATTCAGGAGGCGAGTGCTCATGGATAGTCATTTCATTAGCAAGCTGCATGAGAAGCAGAGGAAAGCCGAGAAGAATAAAAGGACGCAAGGTGACGGTCATCCAGGTAAAAATTTGCCTCATAACATGCACTAACGTCTTATGGCATGAACAAGAGCCTGCAGGGATTCAATCCCTGCAGGCTCATCATATGGCATTTATTGGTGGGGTTAACTAGCATAACGTGAATCTAAATCCTCCATACTAGGATAGCGTTCATCCTATGACATAAAAGGAGTTGTTATAGCCACATGGGTAAAAAGAAAAGTATGAGTCAAAGAATACAAAGTACCATCGATCACTCCAAGCAATCTTCCCGTATACAATCGAATCTGGACTCTACAGAGCCTGGTCATCTGCCACCGAACAGGCCGCATGTTTAATAAACTCTATAATGAACCTTTGCTGGCTCCCAGCAAGGGTTTTTCTATAAAGATATCAATTGGCTACGGCTGGCTCGAATCCGCTTTGCTGCTTCAACCATAACCTCGAGGGCGGAAATGGTTTCTTGTTTTCCTCTTGTTTTTAACCCGCAGTCTGGATTAATCCAGAATAGCTCTGGCTCAAGCACCTGAAGCGCACGATCAATCATCTCGACCATCTCTGTAACAGAAGGAACGCGCGGACTGTGGATATCATAGACGCCCAGCCCGATGCCTTGATCATACACATGCTCCTCGAAGCTGTGAATCAGCTCTCCGTGGCTTCTGGAGGTTTCAATGGAGATAACATCGGCATCCAGGGCACGGATAGCGTCGATAATATCATGGAACTCACAATAGCACATGTGGGTATGAATTTGCGTACCGTCCTTCACTGTAGATGTCGATAAGCGGAACGCAAGAACAGCCCAGTCCAAGTACGCCTGCCAGTCCTTTTTCTTAAGAGGCAAGCCTTCACGCAAAGCAGGTTCATCGACCTGAATCATCTCAATCCCGGCTTGTTCCAAAGCTTCTACTTCCTGACGCAGCGCCAAAGCGATTTGATAAGCAACCTGTTCGCGAGTGATGTCGCTTCGAACGAAGGACCAATTCAAAATCGTGATTGGGCCTGTCAACATGCCTTTTACGGGCTTACTCGTCAACGACTGTGCGTATTTCGTTTCTTTGACAGTCATCTCCTGAACAAAGGACACATCCCCGAAAATGACAGGCGGCTTCACACAACGGGAACCATAAGACTGCACCCAGCCATTGGATGTAAAAGCGAACCCGTCCAGCTTCTCTCCGAAAAATTCAACCATATCCGTTCGCTCGAACTCGCCATGAACCAGCACATCTAGACCAAGCTTTTCTTGTAAAAGAATCCATTCAGAGATTTGCTCTTGAATGAACGCTTCGTACTGCGCAGGTGTCCATTCGCCGCTTCTCCAATTTTTCCTCGCGTTACGGACTTCCGTTGTTTGCGGGAACGAACCGATCGTGGTTGTTGGCAGAAAAGGCAGCTGCCATTTCGCAGCCTGTAGGCTTCTACGCGAAGCGAAATCGCTATTTCTTGTGGATGGCTGCTGTTGTAGGTTAGCTACTGCCAGTTGGACTTCCGGTTTGTTCCGGTACGAAGATGCATTGAGCTTTGTAATGACCGTTTGATTCATGTCCAATTCCAATTGGACGAAATCTTGTCCATGTTGGGTGGCTTTACTCAAGATGGTGAGTTCAGCAAGCTTCTCTTCCGCGAAAGCAAGCGCATCACGCAAGACGGGCGCTAATTTGGTTTCCTTGCGTTTGGAAACCGGAACATGCAATAAACTGGAGGATGGTTGCAACAGCATCCGTTCGTAAGGAACAATTGCAGATAAATGATCAAGGAATTCCAACTGCGTCTGCAAGTCCGATTGCCAAATATTGCGGCCATCCACGAGGCCAACGCCTAATAATTTATTTTCAGGGAAGCCGTATGTTTGAATGTTTTTCCAGTTCAATTCAAATCCATGGACGAAGTCCAGGCCGATCACATGTACAGGCAGTTGGCTAATCGCTTGGTAGTGTTCAACGGCATCGAAATACGTTTGAAGCACGATCTTCAATTTTGGCGCTGCGGCAGTCAGTGTAGCAATGATACTGCTTACTCGGCTAATATCGGCATCGCTCAAGGACTGAACCAGGATTGGCTCGTCGATTTGCAGCCATTCTACGCCTTCTTCCTCAAGCTCAGTAACGATGCGCACATAGAGAGGCAAGAAAGCACTGATCAACTGATCAATCTCAGCTGGCTGATAACCTTTTGCTAGTTTCAAGAACGTGAATAGCCCCAGTAGAACTGGCTTGCCTTGAATGCCGAGCTGAAGCTTCGCTTCGCGATACGCTTGAAGCGGTTTGTTGATGGTGAGCTGGGGCTGCACATCTTGCAGCTCGGGTACAATGTAGTGATAATTCGTATTGAACCATTTGGTCATTTCACAAGCTGTTGCGCCTTGACTGCCGCGCGCCATGGCATAGTACGTGGAGAGGGGAACTTCGCCTCCTTCATACGGGAAACGCTTCGGAACAATGCCGAACATCGTGGCTGTATCCAGCACGTGATCGTACAGGCTGAAGTCACCGACAGGGATCAGGTCAATCCCTTTCTGCTGCTGGACTCGCAGATTGTTCAGTCGAATCGCCTCAATCTGCTGTGTGAATTCGCCTTCCTCCAGCTTGCCTGCCCAGAAAGCCTCTAGCGCCTTCTTCCATTCCCGATTTTCACCAATTCTTGGGTATCCTAAATTACTGCTTAACAATGCGCACATGTGGTGGCCTCCTCCATTTGTTTAACCGTTCTAGCTTGCTTTTCATGCAAAAAAAAGGGCATCTCTAACCTTGTTGGAAAAGGTTAAAGATACCCCGTGTATGTGTGTACAGTGGTTACGATCTCTAACACCTCCCTATCTCCCGTAGGTAAATCAGTGCTGTCAGAACAGGCAGGTCTCCTGGCTCCAGAATCGTCGTCCTACGCTTGCCTTCCCAATCGTTTGATCAGTGGCTTAAGCAGCGTCGGACTCCTCTGTTACAGTGGCGGGACCGCGTCGGTATTGCACCGAACTTCCCTTTTAAGCTCTAGTCGTAGTAAACGATCAAGAGCACCTATTCCCACAATATGCAATTGTGAATACTATACATGAATTCGAAGATCATGCAAAGACTTTTTGTTAGGCGCCTGCTGCTGAACGCTCCTAACACGTCTACAAATGCAAAAAGAGACCGCGATTTCTCGCGATCTCTTGTCTTGCAAACGTCCCAGGAGGGATTCGAACCCCCGACCGCACGCTTAGAAGGCGTGTGCTCTATCCAGCTGAGCTACTGAGACATACCTCACTTCTTACCGCCTGGACGAGATCCGTTTGGCGAAGCAAGAGTTATAATATCATAACGTTTTATACGAAGTCAACACTTCATTTCAGATTAATTTTTGCAATCCCATGGATGATGGAGTAAACTGTCACAAGCGAGACCACGAACCGAGGTGATCCCTTTGTCTGATCCATCTTTGGATAATGTTATTCTTTTTCCGAAAACTGAAAAGTTCTATGAAGACGAACTTACCAAGCTGCTGCGGGCAGAACGGTATCAAGAAGCGCTCGAGATGCTAACTTTTCTTTTGCAGTTTCCAGGCGTCGATCGGGATAAATCCGACCAATGGGAAGCGCTGCGTCACTGGCTGCTCACGATGTTTCCCGAGACGATGTTTCCATCATCGGAATCGTTGGCAGAGGATGCAGAGGAAGAATCCGCCTTGCTGCGTCAGTATATTCAAGACAAAACGGCAGCTGACGATGGCGCCTTTGTCAATAAGCTGAAAACGATGCTCCAAGAGGGTACGTTGGAAGCCCAGGTGAATGCTCTAGACCAACTGGCCTATATTGAACAGCCTGAGGTCAGTCAATTCGTGAAGGCATGGCTGTGCGAGAGACCAAGACATCCGCATATTCAGTTCAAGGCGCTGCAAGCGCTGAAACAAATGGGGGAGCAGGGGATGATCGAATTTCCCAAAAACGGTAAAATCGTGCTGGTGGAGATTGAGGAGACACCCCTCACCGCGGAAGATTTTCCATCCCGCATTCGTGATATGATTCGAAGAGTCGGGGACATTAGTGAAATAAGCCAGCCTGACTTTGTCTACTTCGCATCTCAGACCTGGCAAGAGTTCTTAGCCTACGCGTACGGGACGTCGATTTACACGGAGTTGCTTAGAACGGAAGAAAGCGCGGTAGATGTGTGGGCTTCGGCGCTGCATGCAATTTTGCAGGAAAAATTATTTGGAACTGGCGAGCGTGAACAATTGCTAGAGACGTACGGGATAGTCGACGGCATGGCTTTGCAATGGAAGCGGGCGCATAACGTACTCAGCGCGTTTGTGAAGCAGTTTACACCTAATCCGACTTAGGCAGATAACGTGCCTTGAAATGAAAATGTTATATGGTATAATAGAATGGTTATAATGAGCTTAACGTGAAAACTATTAGTCAAGGTACATTTTTGGAGGGGAAGGCATAAAATGAAAGCAAGTTGGGAAAAAATAGAGAAGAACGTTGGCGTTCTTGAAGTAGAAGTTGGCGCAGAGCGCGTAGCAGATGCTTTGGATAAAGCATTCAAAAAAGTATCAGCGAAAGTGAATGTTCCAGGATTCCGTAAAGGGAAAGTGCCTCGTTCAATCTTTGAAGCTAAATTCGGTGTTGAAAGTTTGTACCAAGACGCAATTGATATCATTTTGCCAGAAGTTTATGTACAAGCGATTGAAGAGGTTAAAATCGAGCCTGTTGATCGTCCTGAAGTAGACGTTGAGCAATTTGGTAAAGGTCAAGTCATGAAGTTCAAAGCGAAAGTAACGGTTAAGCCTGAAGTAACGCTTGGCGATTACAAAGGTATCGAAGTTGACGCTGTAAACGCTGAAGTTTCAGAAGATGAATTGAACGCTGAGCTTTCTCGTTTGCAACAACGTCACGCTGAACTAGTTGTACTTGAAGAAGGACAAGCTGCTAACGGTGACGTAGTCGTAATTGATTTCGAAGGTTTCGTTGACGGTGTAGCTTTCGAAGGCGGTAAAGCAGAGAAATACTCCCTTGAGCTTGGCTCCAACTCCTTCATTCCAGGCTTTGAAGATCAACTCGTAGGTCTTGGCAAAGGCGAAGAGAAAGACATTAACGTGACTTTCCCTGAGAACTACCAATCCGAAGATTTGAAAGGCAAAGCAGCTGTGTTTAAAGTGAAAATTCACGATATCAAACGCAAAAACTTGCCAGAGCTTGACGATGAGTTCGCGAAAGACGTAAGTGAGTACGATACACTTGTTGAGTACAAAGCTGAACTTCAAAACCGTATGCAAGACCGTAAGAAAAAGGATGCTGAAGCTGCACTTGAAACAGCTGTTGTTGAGAAAGCTGCTGCAAACGCAGAAGTAGAGATCCCAGGTGCGATGGTTGAAGCTGAGCTTGATATCATGGTAAAAGAATTCGAAAGACGTCTCCGCTCCCAAGGCATGACGCTTGAGATCTACTACCAATTCTCAGGTCAAAATGAGAGCGCATTGAAAGAGCAAATGAAAGAAGATGCTGAGAAGCGTGTTCGTAACAACCTTGTTCTTGAAGCGATCTCTGTTGCAGAAAATATCACAGTTTCCGATGAAGAAGTTGACGCGGAACTTGAGAAGTATGCACCGTCCTACCAAAAGTCAGCTGCTGAGCTTCGCACACTGTTTGCTTCAAACGGTAGCCTTGAAGGTCTTAGCAACGATTTAGTTATCAGAAAAACGGTGGATTTCTTGCTTCAAAATAGCAAGCATGTTTCCGCAGCCGTATAAATAAGGTAAGTAAAGGCACGTACGTAAGCAACGTGCCTTTCTTTTACCCTAATTTACGACTAAAATCTATCGTACATATGTATTACCCGCCTACATAGCTGATTTCAGAAAAATGACATTGTTATTCAATCGTGGTAAACTGTAAATGAATCTCAATTTAGAGAACATGGCTATTGCCGCAAAAGGAGTTGGTACAATGAGTCTTATTCCTATGGTTGTTGAACAAGAGGCTCGTGGAGAACGTTCCTACGATATCTACTCGCGTTTACTTAAGGACCGCATAATCTTTATCGGAACCGCTATTGATGACGATGTGGCTAATTTGGTCATTGCCCAGCTACTCTTTTTATCCGCCCAGGACCCTGACAAAGATATTCACTTATATATCAACTCACCTGGTGGGTCCGTTACAGCTGGTATGGGTATCTTCGATACCATGCAGTTTATTAAGCCGGATGTTTCTACGATTTGTGTAGGAATGGCTGCAAGCATGGGTTCTTTGCTGTTGACAGCGGGAGCCAAAGGTAAGCGATACGCGCTGCCGAATGCTGAAGTTATGATTCACCAACCGCTCGGCGGTGTAAGGGGTCAAGCGACCGATATCAAAATCCATGCGGATTGGATTATCAAAACCAAGAACAAACTCAACCAGATCTACGTGGACCGAACGGGACAGCCGCTTGAAAAGATCGAAAGAGACACCGACCGAGATAACTTTATGAGCGCTGAAGAAGCGAAGGCATACGGGTTAATCGACGAGGTTATCACTCGAAACGACTTGAAATAAAGGAGTGATCCCATGTTTAAATTTAACGATGAAAAAGGCCAACTCAAATGTTCCTTTTGTGGAAAATCCCAGGACCAAGTGCGCAAACTTGTTGCTGGCCCGGGAGTTTACATTTGTGATGAATGTATAGAGCTTTGTACGGAAATTGTGGAAGAAGAACTAGGGCATGAAGAAGAGCTAGATCTGAAAGATGTTCCAAAACCAAAGGAAATCCGCAACATTTTGGACCAATACGTCATTGGTCAAGAACAAGCGAAGAAATCCTTGGCTGTCGCCGTTTACAACCACTATAAGCGGATCAATTCCCAGAACAAGCTGGAAGACGTTGAACTTCAAAAAAGTAATATCGTTCTCCTTGGACCAACAGGTAGCGGTAAAACACTTCTTGCTCAGACGCTGGCGAAAATTTTGAATGTGCCATTTGCAATTGCCGATGCGACATCCTTAACAGAAGCAGGTTATGTAGGTGAAGATGTGGAAAACATTCTTCTCAAACTGATCCAGGCTGCTGACTATGATGTGGAAAAAGCAGAGCGCGGCATCATTTATATCGATGAGATTGATAAAGTTGCACGCAAATCCGAGAATCCATCCATTACACGCGATGTTTCAGGTGAAGGCGTTCAGCAAGCGCTTCTCAAAATTCTTGAAGGCACTGTAGCTTCCGTTCCTCCACAAGGTGGACGTAAGCATCCGCATCAAGAGTTCATTCAAATTGATACAACGAACATTCTGTTTATTTGCGGCGGTGCCTTTGATGGACTAGAGCAAATTATCAAACGCAGAATTGGTAAGAAAGTGATTGGCTTCAGCACAGACGGTGCGAAAGTTGACTTGAAACCAGGTGAATACCTATCGATGGTCCTTCCAGAGGATCTCTTGAGATTCGGATTAATTCCGGAGTTCGTAGGTCGTTTGCCAGTTATCTCGACCCTAGAGCCGCTTGATGAGGCAGCACTTGTACGTATTCTTTCCGAGCCTAAGAATGCGCTTGTGAAGCAATATCAGAAAATGCTTGAAATGGATAACGTTTCGCTTGAATTTGACGCAGAAGCCTTGGATGCGATTGCCAAAGAAGCGATTAAACGTAACACGGGAGCGCGCGGCTTGAGAGCGATCATCGAAAGCATTATGCTGGACGTGATGTTCGAAGTTCCTTCCAGAACAGACGTATCTTCCTGTGTCGTTACCAAAGAAACCGTGCAGAACAAGATTACGCCTACATTGACAACGAAAGATGGCGCACAGCCGTCTGGCAAGAAGAAGGAAGAAAGCGCGTAAGCGATATTTTCATAAAAGATCACGCAGCCTCCAATCTGGTTCCCATTTCTGGGAACTAGAGCGGAGGATGTTTGGTGTCATGGGGAGAGAAACCAACATGTTTCATAGAAAAGATACGAGGCCCGTTCGCGTAGGCGACTTAACGATCGGCGGCAGTAACGAAGTCATCATGCAAAGCATGTGTACGACGAAGACGGCCGATGTGAAAGCGACGGTAGCGGAAATTCTTCGTTTGGAAGAAGCAGGCTGCCAGATCGTGCGTGTGACCGTAAACAATAAAGAAGCTGCTGAAGCGATTAAGGAAATTAAGAAGCAGATTCATATCCCGCTTGTTTCAGATATCCATTTTGACCATCGTTTAGCGCTTGCTGCGATTGAAAATGGAATTGATAAGGTACGTATCAACCCAGGTAACATTGGGCGCCGTGAGAAAGTGGAAGCCGTAGTTAAAGCGTGTAAAGAGCGTGGCATCCCGATTCGAATTGGCGTGAACGCTGGCTCGCTAGAAAACCATTTGCTTGAAAAGTATGGCTATCCAACACCAGAAGCCATGGTTGAAAGTGCCTTGTTCCATATTAATATTTTGGAAGAGCTGGATTTCCATGATATTATCGTGTCGCTCAAAGCTTCCGATGTGCCGATGGCCATTGCCGCGTATTCGCAAGCAGCAAAAGCTTTCAATTATCCGCTTCATCTCGGGATTACAGAGGCAGGCACACTGTTCACTGGCGCAGTGAAGAGCGCAGCAGGGATCGGGACTTTGCTTAACATGGGTCTAGGGAATACGCTTCGTATTTCATTAAGTGCGGACCCCGTTGAAGAAATTAAAGTAGCAAGAGAATTGTTGAAGACATTCGGTCTTATCACGAATGCGGCAACGCTTGTGTCTTGTCCAACTTGCGGTCGACTCGATATTGATTTATTCTCAATCGCTAACGAAGTTGAGGATTATATCGCGAAAATCAAAGTGCCGATCAAAGTTTCCGTGCTAGGCTGCGCGGTTAACGGACCAGGTGAAGCGCGTGAAGCCGATATCGGCATCGCGGGTGCTCGCGGGGAAGGGATGCTTTTCCGATACGGAGAAATGATTCGTAAAGTGCCAGAAGCTGAGCTTTTGACAGAGCTGAAACGAGAAATTGATGTCATTGTGAAAGCTTATGAAGAAACAGGAGAAATTCCTGGTCGCAAGCATCATTAATTTTTATAACTATGATATATGCACATAAAAAACCGTTACGAACCTTATGAGGTCTGTAGCGGTTTTTTCGTTTGCGCATATTTGGCAGGGAAGCGAAGCATAATGAGTGAAACTGGAAAGTTCGCCAGATTTCAGGAAAGTCATTTTAGCATCAGGAGGAGATTGGCATGAAGGCATTATTCATGAATAAAGCGTTGCGACAGGCGGCGATTACCCTGGTGATGGGAACGAGTTTAATCGTCAATGCTGCGAGTGCGGGAGCGAGTAACCCTAGTCTGGACGGTCAACAACCGATAAGTGCTTCAACGAAGAAGGTGGCAATTGTCATTGACGATTTTGGCAATAACATGGAAGGGACGGCTGAGATGTTAAAACTTCCAATTCCTTTTACAGTGGCAGTGATGCCATTCTTGCCTTCCACCAAGCAGGATGCCCAATTGGCGCATGACAGAGGTCTGGAAGTGATTCTCCATCTGCCGATGGAGCCTGTAAGAGGGAAACGGAGTTGGCTGGGCCCAGGCGCGATTACAACCGATTTATCCAACGAGGAAATACATAAACGAATCAGTGCCGCGATCGACGATGTTCCCTTTGCCATCGGGATTAACAATCATATGGGTTCCAAAGCGACGGCCGATGAGCGAGTGATGAAGATCTTGATTGACATTTGTAAGGAACGAAATCTCATCCTGCTAGATAGTCGTACGACGCCGAAATCCTTAATCGGCAAAATAGCGGATTCCCGCGGCGTCCCGCATGCAGAGAATCAGTTGTTTTTCGACGATCTCTATACGTATAGTCATATCAGTAAGCAAATGGAGAAGTTGAAGCGGCTCATTCATGATAAAGACGAAGTGATTGCCATCGGACATGTGGGCCCCCCAGGCAAGAAGACCGCTCAAGTGATTAAGGATGCGATTCCCTCCATTCAAAAGGAAGCAACGTTTGTCCCTATTTCTCAAATGGTCAAATAAGGTTTACTTCGGATGGGTCATACCGAAATACTGATCAACAGCCTGTGTAATCGCCTTAGCCAATTTGGCTTGATGATGACTGTCATTCAATAGTTTGCGATCTGCTTTATTTGAAAGAAAGCCAAGCTCTACGATGACGGAAGGAACTTTGGTATATCGGAGGACGAAATATTTTTTGCCGAGTACAGGAATTTCTTCCGTCCCATACACTTTATTTAAGGCGTCTTGCAGAAGACTAGCTAGCAGGATGCTGTCTGATTGATTTTGATAAATGACAAGCGGTCCGCGGGTGCGAGCATTTCTGGCCCAATTGATATGGAGGCTAAGCATTATACTTGGTTTAAGCGCGTTGGCGAGGCCTGTCCGTTGCGCAAGATCTTTACGATGTCTGCCGCCAAAAGACCAACGATTATCATCGCTCAGGGCATAGTCCTCCGTTCGGTCGATCATTACCCGATACCCTCGTTTGGTCAAAGCCTTATACGTCTTCTTGGCAATCGCAAGATTCATATCTTTTTCTTCATACTTGCCGACGATCGTACCGCTGTCGATACCACCATGCCCTACATCCAGCAGTACATCAGCATTCGGGAGTAAAGGGTCGCCCGCAAGAGTTGATGCCTGTGAGGTTGGTACACAAAGAATTAGCGATAGTACGATTAACAAGTAAATCTTCAAGCCCGCCACATCCTTTTGCGTCAATATCTCCCCTTATCCTTCTTCCGTTAGGTGGCTCTCATACGTCATGCAAAAGTTTGCATGGATTGGATTAACCTTCTTTTCCGCGGGAATAATGGAAGTTATAGCAATTAGGCATAATTCATAGGTGCAATTCAGTGACCGTGTATAAGCGGATGTTTTCGAAGCTAGTTTTCTACAGAAAACTTTAAGGAGGTTCAACACATGAGCTTAAGTATTGTTTTAATGGTAATTCAAGTGTTTTTTGCTGTCGTAATCGGGTTGTATTTCTGGAATTTATTACGTAATCAACAGACGAATAAATCTGCCGTTGATAGAGAATCCAGAAAGGAACTGGAGAAATTACGCAAACTGAGATCGATCTCGTTGTCAAAGCCGTTATCTGAGAAAACAAGACCTTCCTCCATGCAGGATATTGTTGGTCAAATTGAAGGATTAAAGGCACTAAAAGCGGCACTTTGCGGTCCGAACCCGCAGCATGTGCTGATTTATGGCCCGCCAGGGGTTGGAAAAACGGCTGCTGCGCGCGTCATTTTAGAAGAAGCCAAGAAAAATCAAGATTCCCCTTTTCGACCTGACTCCAAATTCACCGAAATTGATGCGACAACCGCGCGATTTGATGAGCGTGGGATCGCTGATCCCTTGATCGGCTCTGTGCACGATCCTATCTATCAAGGAGCAGGCGCGATGGGAGTCGCTGGCATTCCACAGCCCAAACCTGGTGCTGTAACGAAGGCGCATGGAGGTATCTTGTTCATTGATGAGATTGGTGAATTGCACGCGACCCAAATGAACAAATTATTAAAGGTGTTAGAAGATCGCAAAGTATTCCTGGAGAGTGCGTACTATAGCTCAGAAGATACGAATATACCAGGTTATATTCATGATATTTTTCAGAACGGCTTGCCTGCTGATTTCCGATTGGTCGGGGCGACAACAAGGACTCCTAGTGAAATTCCTCCAGCCATTCGCTCGCGTTGCCTAGAGATCTTCTTTAGACCGCTCCTTCCTGGTGAGGTTGGCGAAATCGCTAGAAAAGCGCTCGATAAAATTGGTTTCAAAAAGTGTGAAGACGCGGTACAAGTTGTGATGAAATATGCAACGAATGGTCGAGAAGCCGTCAACGTCATTCAGCTAGCGGCAGGAATTGCCCTAACCGATAAACGGGATGAGATCACGGCGGGGGATATTGAGTGGGTTGTGAACTCCTCGCAAATCCCGCCAAGACCCGAGAAGAAGGTACCTTCACAACCGCAAATCGGCTTTGTAAACGGTCTTGCTGTGTATGGACCTAATCAAGGAACATTATTAGAAATTGAAGTCACCGCGATTCCAATTGCGAGCCCAGGTACTGGCAAATTCAACATTACAGGTGTCGTGGATGAGGAAGAGATGGGTGGCAGCTCTCGGACCATTCGTCGGAAAAGTATGGCTCGTGGATCTGTGGAAAATGTACTTACCGTTCTGCGCAAGCTTGGTTTTCCTACTTCTGATTATGATTTGCATATCAATTTTCCTGGCGGTGTGCCGATCGACGGACCTTCCGCAGGCATTTCTATGGCAACGGCGATTGCCTCAGCCATACATAAGGTGCCTGTAGATAATAAGCTGGCCATGACGGGTGAAATGAGCATTCACGGCAAAGTGAAGCCTGTAGGCGGTGTCGTCGCCAAGGTTGAGGCGGCATTTCAGGCAGGAGCTACGCGTGTCATTATTCCAAAGGAAAATTGGCAAGCGCTCTTCACGGATTTGCCTGGCGTAGAAGTGATCGCGGCGGATACGATTGAAGAAGTGTTATCTGCAGCGTTAGGCATAGATCTGCTCGATAACGTGATCCCAATGCCGATTTCCCTGGAGAGAACGATGCCATCTTCCACGTTGCCCATTTTACACGCAAATTCACAGCATACGATTGATTCTTAATTTGAAGGGCTTACGCATTATCTTACATAACGCGTAAGCTCTAAATTGGTGTTTTGTTTGTAGTTTTGTTAAAATGTAAAGGCGACAAGGGAGAAAATCCCACTTATCCCACAAGGTAAGTATTATTGGAGGTGCAGAGGATGGGACCTGGAAAATTAAAGGTGCGCAGATTACCGTTATTGCCACTTAGGGGATTGCTTGTCTATCCGAGCATGGTTCTACATCTAGATGTAGGCCGGGAAAAGTCGGTTAAAGCACTCGAGCGGGCGATGGTGGATGACAGCATGATTCTCCTCTGCTCTCAATCTGAGATCAACATAGAAGAACCAACGAAAGAGGATATTTATCGGATTGGAACAATTGCCAAAGTACGGCAAATGCTGAAGCTTCCCAATGGCACGATTCGTGTTTTGGTTGAAGGTGTGTTACGGGCAGAAATTGTCGAATACTTGACCAATGAAGAGTATTATGAAGTCACTGTGAAAGAATTGCCAGAGCAGGAAATCTCTGATCCCGAGATTGACGCCTTGATGCGAAGCGTGCTCAGCCAATTCGAGCATTATATTAATCTTTCCAAAAAGGTAACGCCAGAAACGCTCGCCGCGGTGTCAGATATCGATGAGCCTGGCAGATTGGCCGATGTCATTTGCAGTCATTTATCGCTGAAAATCAAGGATAAACAAGATATTCTTGAGACTGTGGACGTGCGCGAGCGTCTTGAGAAAATGTTGAACATCTTGAATAACGAGCGAGAAGTGCTCGAACTGGAACGCAAAATCAGCCAACGCGTGAAGAAGCAAATGGAGAAAACGCAGAAAGAATATTATCTCCGTGAGCAAATGAAGGCGATCCAGAAAGAGCTTGGCGATAAAGAAGGCCGCGCGGGTGAAGTCGATGAGCTTCGCACGCAGTTAGCGGAGACCGAGTTGCCTGATAAGGTCCGTGAGAAGGTTGAGAAAGAGATCGATCGTTTGGAGAAAATGCCTGCAACTTCTGCAGAGGGCGGCATTATTCGCAATTACATCGATTGGCTGCTTGGACTACCATGGAGCAAGCACACAGATGACGATTTAGATCTCGTTAAAGCTGAGGAGATCTTGAACGAGGATCACTTCGGTCTGGAGAAGCCGAAAGAGCGCGTTCTTGAATATTTAGCTGTGCAGAAGCTGGTCAAAAAGCTTAAAGGACCGATCCTTTGTCTAGTAGGGCCTCCAGGCGTGGGGAAAACCTCGATAGCTCGCTCGATTGCCAGATCTATGGGGCGCCAATTCATTCGTATTTCGCTCGGCGGTGTACGTGATGAGGCCGAAATTCGTGGACATCGTCGTACGTATGTCGGGGCCATGCCAGGCAGAATTATTCAAGGTATGAAAAATGCAGGCACCAACAATCCTGTTTTTCTCCTAGATGAAATCGACAAAATGGCGATGGATTTCCGCGGGGATCCAGCTTCAGCCCTGCTTGAAGTACTAGATCCAGAACAAAACAGCACTTTTAGCGATCATTTCATTGAAGTCCCTTTCGATCTGTCCAACGTCATGTTTGTGACGACAGCGAATGCGGTGCATAATATTCCTCGTCCTCTGTTAGATCGGATGGAAGTTCTATACATTCCAGGTTATACGGAAATCGAAAAGCTGCAAATTGCCAAGAAATATTTGCTTCCGAAACAAAGACGCGATCATGGACTTGAAGAAGGGCAGCTTATTGTGGATGAAGGCGCCTTGATGAAAATGGTTCGTGAATACACTAGAGAAGCGGGTGTGCGTAATCTCGAACAGCAAGTAGCAGGCATGAATCGCAAAGCAGCTAAGAAGGTTGTGTCAGATCCAGAGACGCCCGTACACATCACGGAAGACAATTTAAAGGATTATTTAGGTCCTGCTAAGTTCAAATACAATGTAGCCGAAGAGAAAGATCAGATCGGCGCAGTGACGGGTCTGGCATGGACGGAAGTAGGCGGAGATACGCTAGTTATTGAAGTGACGGTGATGCCTGGAACGGGGAAATTAACGTTGACGGGTAAACTGGGCGATGTGATGAAGGAGTCCGCGCAAGCCGCATTCAGCTATACACGAACTCGAGCTGAGGTGCTAGGGATTCCATCGGATTTCCACGAGAAAAATGATATTCATATTCATATTCCTGAAGGAGCCATTCCTAAAGATGGGCCATCCGCAGGGATCACGATGGCAACCGCGTTAATTTCGGCGCTAACGAATATTCCTGTCTCTCGATTAGTTGCCATGACTGGCGAGATCACGCTTCGCGGCAGAGTGCTGCCGATCGGCGGCTTGAAAGAGAAGGCGTTAGCCGCGCATCGCGCAGGTATTCGTACGATCTTGCTGCCGCAGGATAATGAGAAAGATATTAGTGAGATCCCAGAGAGTGTTCGTACTGAGATGACCTTTATTCCAGTCAGTCATATGGACCAAGTGCTGGAGCACGCACTGATCACAAATAAGCCGACGGCCAACGTCGGATCGATTTAGAAAGTAGTTGAATAGACATGAAAGTCAATCAAGCTGAGTTTATTATCAGTGCGGTTGGACCTAGCCAATATCCAGCGGATGCCTTGCCAGAGATAGCTCTGGCAGGGCGTTCGAATGTCGGGAAATCGTCACTCATCAATTGTTTGATTTCCCGTAAGAACTTAGCTAGAACCAGTTCTCAACCGGGCAAAACACAAACGTTAAATTATTATAAAGTGAATCAGGACTTATATTTCGTAGATCTTCCTGGCTATGGCTATGCCAAAGTTTCCAAAACGAAACGCGAGCAATGGGGCAAATTCATTGAAAGCTATTTATTAAATCGGGAGACATTGCGACTCGTCATGCAGCTCGTTGATCTTCGTCATCCACCGTCCAAGGATGATCAAGCGATGTATGAATGGCTTCGTCACATGGATGTCCCTGTACTTGTCGTTGCGACGAAAGCAGATAAAATTCCGAAGAGCAGATGGCCCAAGCATCTGAAAATTGTGAGAGAAACGCTGGGTATGGATAAGGGGGTTGGGCCGCTTATGTTCTCTTCCGAGCTTGGCCTCGGCAAAGACGAGCTATGGGGAATTCTAGAGCAGGCAATTGCTTATGGCGAGCCTCAATCCGAGAACGTAGAAGAAGTGTCAACCGAAGTTACTGATCCGCAACCGTCCTAACTAGGGCGGTTTTTTGTGTATTTCAAAGGCATTGCAGTGAAAGACAGAGGAAATCAAATAGAAGCTATTAGGAAAGCGAGGTAAACTGGGGAAAAATTAATGGCATTTGGGATAACTGTGGTTTTTTCAGAATATTTGGCTGATTATCATGAATTGCGGGCAGGAATATTCGCAACGCTTGTAGTATAATAATAAACAAGGTAATAGTTAATGGCTTGAAAACAAAGAATCGAGGGATTTTTATGGCACAAAGGTTAGCGACTGAATATGTCAAAACCTGCCTCCAGTTAACAGAAGCCGAGATGTTGAAGTTTTTTCAAATGTTTGTGGATCATGGCGTGACACTGCAAGTCAAGATTCTGGAAAATGGGAACCAAGAAGTCGTGTTCCAGGATGGCGAAGGTCAAGAAATTACCCTTTCATTTGAGAAAAAGTCGGGCCTATATGAGTGTACAGGATCCTGCAGATTAAGTAACACATTGTTAGCTAATTTAATGCGTAAAGCGGTAGCGGATTTCAAAGGCAGCGCGAAAGTCAATCGGATTTATCGTTCCTATACGATGGTGTATTATTATGAACGTGGTACGGTTGTGAAGATTGAAGAAATCAAAGGTCAACACGTAACAATAATTTATGAGCATAAAGATACCATTGGACTCATGCAGCTTCTTTTCCAGAAGCAAGAGGTTGAACAAGAAATTGAAATGATTCATGATCAAATCAATCATCTTTTGGATGTGCGCAATATGCTGCACGAACGGGAAGAACATCAACAGATTGATATTCGCCTCAGTGAACTCACGCATCGTCTGTTCGTATTGGAGGCATAATTACTCATACATCCTAATAAGTCAGAGACCTATTTTTGGGTCTCTTTTTGTTTTTGCGCACAGAATTTGGACTTCAACATAATGTAGATATGGCATTACTGTGACAGTGGATGCGTGGTAAAAAAAACTATTGCATTTATCGTCGATAGATGTTATTTTTATTCTCGTTGAAACAATATAGGAACCAGGATTCACTCAGGACATTGAATGTTGCGAGAGATATTACCCTCGGGAAGTGAATGACGTAGGTCCTAGCGGATGAAATTTTTTCTACACATTTTATTCCTAGGAAGGGGGAACCGAAAGATGGAAACTGAATACTCAACTTTCGGAAGACACGTTGCTATTGATACTTGGGGGGTAGATTTCGAACTTCTGAACAATGCAGAATGGCTGCAAGCTCAGATGGTTGAAGCTGCCGAGGTATGTGGAGCAACCGTGCTATCTGTACAATCGAAGCAATTCGAACCACAAGGAGCAACAGTACTTGTTCTGTTGTCCGAGAGTCATCTCTCCATTCATACTTATCCTGAGAGAGGTTTTGCCGCGCTGGATTGTTATACTTGCGGTGAAACAGTCGACCCACAATTAGCCATCGACTTTATGGTGTCCGTACTGAAACCAGAAACGTTCTATGCGAAGAAGCTTGTTCGTGGATTGGGTGAGTTACAAGTAGAAACTCCTGAAGTAAAGCAAGCAGAGCTTGTTAAATAATGATTCATAACGATAACCACGGAGAAATCCGTGGTTATTTGTTTGTTTCCAGACCCATACAATGATATTGGCGCTACATGTCCAATTTCATTGGGGTGGGGGAAAAGAGATTGAAGCAAAGAGTAGCAAGAAAAACGATCTTATATGGTGTCGTACTTTTCCTGATTATTTGGCCGATCTATCAGTTATTTCATATGGGTGGTTCCCATAAGGAAGAACATGATACGAAGCATTTACTATTTCAAGTATCCTTATTTCAAATGGAAATGCTGAAGAGTTCTTTGGAAGAAGCTGCGCAGAGTAAGACGACAGATGAGTTGAACGCGGTTAAACAGGCATTGTATGCCGCCGCCTATACGCATGAACGGTTAGTAATCGCGGTAGGAGGCGAAGATGAACTGACACTGCTTGCTTCCACAGACCAGCTCAGTCAATTCGTCCAGCGCCTTCAATTAGGTGGCGAACGAGCCTTAAAGGGGGATGAAATACAGACGTTGAAGGAAGCGCAGAAGCAATATAACAGTATGTATGAGGTGTATGAGAAAATGATGGCTTCGAACGGAGATATCATTTCTTCACAAAATTCCAAGCTATCTGAGCTTGATCGCAATCTGACTGCCTTTTTAAGAAAAAAAGGGTTGCAATGAACAATTATGGATGATGTCAGGTATAGATGAACTTCGAGCTGTTAAAACTAACTTGCAGGCTGCCGCATTCATAATTTATTCAAAAATTTTGTCGGAAATAGCGGTTTTGCTGTGCTATAATGGTCTATAAATAGAAGGAAAGGCAGGTGGTAACGGTGCATATTATCGCAGTCGGCTTGAATTATCGGACAGCCCCGGTGGAAATTCGTGAGAAGTTTGCTTTTTCCGATTCAGATTTGCCGAAGGCTATAACAGAATTGAAAGAAACGAAGAGCATATTGGAATGTGTCATTGTTGCCACCTGCAATCGCACCGAAATTTATGCGGTCGTTGATCGACCTCAATTGTGCAGTCATTACTTGACGCATTTCATTGAGCGCTGGTTCGAAGTGAAGAAAGATCAGTTCCAGAAGCATTTATATACGTATGAAAATGAGAAAGCGATTGAACATCTGTTCCGTGTGACGAGTGGTCTTGACTCGATGGTTATCGGGGAGACACAGATTCTTGGTCAAGTACGGGATGCTTTTTTAACGTCTCAACAATTGAAAGCAACAGGTTCTTATTTCAACACCTTATTTAAACAAGCCGTGACGCTTGCGAAGAAAGCACACTCGGAGACAGGTATTAGCAATAATCCAGTCTCTGTGAGTTATGCCGCGGTTGAACTAGGGAAGCGTATTTTCGGTACCTACGTGAACAAGACCGTCATGATTATCGGTGCAGGTAAAATGAGCGAATTAACCGTTAAGCATCTGTATGCCAATGGCGCGGACAGAGTAATTGTGGTGAATCGTACGTTTGAGCGCGCGCAGGAGCTAGCGGATAAATTCAAAGGCATTCCTTGCACACTTGAGGAAATGCCGAAATATTTGGCAGAAGTCGATATCATCATCAGTTCGACGGGCGCTCCTGGCTATGTGTTAACGAAGAATGACATTCAATCTCATGTGCAAAAGCGTAAAGCGCGTCCCCTGTTTATGATGGATATTGCGGTCCCACGGGATCTAGATCCACAAATCAGCGGCTTGCCTAACGTCTTCCTCTATGATATTGATGACTTGGAGCATATCGTTGACAAGCATTTGCAGGAGAGAAAGAAAGAAGCGGCTAAGATTGAAGTGATGATTTCTGCAGAAATCACGGCCTTCGAGCAATGGACCAAAACATTAGGTGTAAGTCCGTTGATTAGTGCGCTGCAAACGAAAGCGAATGTCATCCATGAAGAGACGATGGAGAATATGCTGAAGAAGCTCCCAGATCTGGATGAACGTGAAATTAAAGTCATTCGTAAATTAACCAAAAGCATTGTCAACCAAGTTTTGCGCGATCCGATTCTACGGATTAAGGAAATGGCAGGAGAACGTCACGGCGACGACGCCCTGGACATTTTTACGAAGCTTTTCGCACTTGAAGAAACACTCCAACAACAAGAACAGGCAGATCAAGTAGCACGAGAGCTAGAGACAAGCTATAACAAAGCGGAAGGTAAGTTGGCGATGGACGAGAAGATGTCGATACGCAGTTTGCAGAACGCAGATGTTCTAGCCCCATCTTGATAAAAAGGCGCTAACCGCCTAGGAGAGGTGCCATGGTAACACGTAGCTGGCTGTTTGACGCGATGATTTATATGTATGCCCTGAGCCTACTGTT
Source organism: Paenibacillus sp. MBLB1832 (assembly GCF_032271945.1). Classification (NCBI taxonomy): domain Bacteria; kingdom Bacillati; phylum Bacillota; class Bacilli; order Caryophanales; family Paenibacillaceae; genus Paenibacillus; species Paenibacillus roseipurpureus. Next base: position 1,523,066 of record NZ_CP130319.1, read on the forward strand.
TTACTTTTCGGATTTTGCGAATGCGAGCCGAAGCGCAAAACGGATGGGGACGGGGCTGCTTTTGTTTGTATGGGTTTTGCAAACCGCTTACTTAGCGATGAGCCTGTACGGTCATTTGACACAGTGGGCATTTGTCCGCTCGGATGTTATTTTCATGTTTTCATGGCTGATCGTGACGATCTCATTGATCATTAATCGATTCTTCCGCATTGAATTGTTTGTGTTTTTCGTTAATGTGTTGGGTTTTGCGATTCTTGCTCTTAATATTTTCGGGAACCCGCATGTGGTGCCTATAAGATCGGCTTGGGAAGTTAATGATGAGCTCTTATTCATTCATATTTCATTAGCGATAGGAAGCTATGCGGCATTCTCAATTGCCGCGATTTTCTCAGGCATGTACGTATTTTTACATAACCAATTGAAAACAAAGAACTTCTCGCAGGCGGTTATGCGACTACCGTCCCTAGAGAAGATTGAGCATTATACCTACTTATCCGTCATTATCGGCGGACCGCTGCTTCTGATGGCTTTAAGCCTGGGTGTGGTGTGGGTGTTCCTTGAAGGTGATCGCAACCTGCTGCTGGATCCCAAAGTCATCAATTCCTTTTTCGTCTTAGCAGCGTATGCCTTCTATTTATTCCAACACAAGTCGATGCGTATTTCGGGCAAAAAATTGGCAGTCTGGAACTTAGCTGCATTTTGCATCGTTGTTTTAAACTTCGTCGTGTCTAACCTGGTATCTGATTTTCATGGTTGGATATGGAGTTAAGGAGCTGGCAACACCCCTATCCCATTATGATGAATGTATCTGGCAGCCCATGCTTGATTGTTGGCGGCGGGCGCGTGGCAGAGCGGAAAGTGCAATCCTTACAGCAAGCTGGCGCAAACGTTACCGTTGTGAGTCCTGAGTTCACCGAAGCGTTGATTGAGCTGGCTTCTAGCACGGACGTGGTCCTGATTAGGCAGCCGTTCGACGCAGCCATCCTGACAGATGAGGAAAGCGAGCGATTCGCGCTGGTGATTGCAGCTTCGAATCAAGCCCAAGTGAATAGAGCTGTTGCGCAAGCGTCGAAAGCTTGTGGAATCCTTGTGAATGTCGTGGATCAACCCGAAATCAGTTCCTTTATTTTGCCTTCGGTTGTCCGTCGCGGCAAGCTGGTCATCACTGTGTCTACGGGTGGCGCAAGTCCATCTGCAGCGCGGAAGATCGCCAAGGAAATTGACAACGCTTATGGTGACGAATACGAGATTTATTTGGATTTTTTAAGTGAAACCCGCCTATTGATTCAGAACCATGTGAAGGACAAACAAGCTAGACAGCGCTTATTCAAAGAGATGCTGGCCTGGGATGTGATGGGACTGATTCGCAAAGGTGTTTTTGATAGTTGGAGAGAGCGATTTAACCTCGAATTACAAGCGGCCCCTTGGATGGTGTCACAAGATGAGGACGAGCTAGTTAGCCCATCCTGGTCGTTTATGAATGAGATAGGACTGTACATATAGAGGAGGCGAGAGACGGATGAGAACCATCATTGTAGGGACAAGGCAAAGTGCTTTGGCATTGACGCAAACAGGACAAGCCGTCGAGCTTCTGAAACAGCTTGCACAAGAACATGGTATTGAATGTCAATTTGAGATTAGAAAAATTGTGACCAAAGGCGATCGTATTCTAGATGTCACGTTATCGAAGGTCGGAGGCAAAGGGCTGTTTGTCAAGGAAATCGAACAGGCATTGACAGATGGCGAGATCGATATCGCGGTGCATAGTATGAAAGACATGCCGTTCGAGTTGCCGGAAGGACTCGTTGTGGGTGCCATTCCTCAGCGTGAAGATGCGCGCGATGCGCTGATTACGCGCGGTTATAGCTCTTTGGAAGAGCTCCCTCAGGGTGCGCTCGTCGGCACAAGCTCGCTGCGCCGCGCCAGCCAGCTGCAGCATCTGCGCCCGGACCTGCGGATCGAGTCGGTCCGCGGAAACATCGATTCGAGGCTGCGCAAGCTCGATGAAGAGAACTTCGATGCGATTATGCTTGCCGCCGCCGGTTTGCACCGGATCGGCTGGCAAGATCGCATCAGCGCGTACCTGCCGCCGGAGCAATGCCTCCCTGCCGTGGGGCAGGGAGCGCTTTGCATCGAGTGCCGCGGCGACGACACGTTCGTGCTGGACTTGCTGAGCAAGTTCCAGCATGAGCCTACAGCGCTCGCGGTGCGAGCGGAGCGGGCTTTCCTCGGCAGACTCAACGGAGGCTGCCAGGTGCCGCTCGGGGCGTACGCGAGCGTGAACGAAGACAGCAGCGGCGGTGCTGCGCTGCTGACGCTGACGGGCATGGTAGGGACGCCGGATGGCGCGACCATGCTGAAGGAAACAGCTTCCGGGAACGATCCGGAAGCATTAGGGTTGCTAGTCGCTGACAAGCTCATCGCACAAGGCGCTGAACGTATTTTAGCTGAGGTGAGGGAGTGATGGCAGTGAACAAAGGAAGAGTTTTTCTTGTTGGGGCAGGTCCTGGAGATCCGAAGCTGATCTCAGTCCGCGGGATGGAAGCCATCCAGCGTGCGGATGTCATCGTCTATGATCGACTGGCGAATCCGCGGCTTTTGAAGCACCGCAAACCGGAAGCGGAACTCATCTTTGTTGGCAAGCTGCCGGACAAACATATATTAAAGCAAGAAGAAATCAACCAATTGCTTGTGGATTTGGCTTTGCAAGGGAAAGTGGTCACCCGGCTGAAAGGCGGAGATCCCAGCGTATTTGGACGTGTTGGTGAAGAAGCTGAGCTTCTGGCAGATCATGGCATCACGTACGATATCATTCCTGGGATTACGTCTTCCATCGCGGTTCCAACCTATGCAGGGATTCCAGTGACACATCGCGATTTTACGTCATCTGTGGCTATCGTTACAGGGCATGAATACCCGAACAAAACGTATTCCAGCTTAAATTGGGAGCATCTGGCGAAAGCCATTGGTACGATGGTTTTCTTAATGGGCGTTGCCAATTTAGAGCAAATCTGCCGAGAGTTGATTCGCTGCGGCAAGCCGCCAGAGATGCCTGTTGCGCTCGTACGCTGGGGAACTTGGGCTGATCAAGCGACGATAACGGGCACGCTTGCCGATATCACAGAGAAGGTAAAAGCAGCAGACTTTAAGTCGCCAGCTGTTATCATTGTCGGCGAAGTCGTGAAACTGCGAGACAAGCTGTCATGGATTGAGAAGAAGCCTCTATTCGGCAAGCGCGTACTGGTCACTAGAGCACGGAGCCAAGCGAGTGAGCTTGTTGATTTAATCGATGATCTCGGCGGTGAGCCTGTAGAGTTCCCTGTAATTCGATTGCAACCGCCTAGTCGTCCAGAAGCCCAAGAGGCGCTAGATCGTGCACTGGACAACCTGCAGGAATATGACTGGATTATCCTGACCAGTGTGAACGGGGTGGACTTCTTCTTCCGCAGGCTTCGCGAGCGTAAGATTGACGTTCGCCGCATGGGCAAGGCGCACATTGCAGCAGTCGGCCCTAAGACAGCTGAAGCGTTAGCAGAGCGTGGCATTATCGCTAACGTCCTGCCAGCCAAGTTTCAAGGGGAAGGCATCCTAGATGCCATCCAAGGGGATTTGAACGCAGGTCAGAAGGTGCTGCTGCCAACGGCAGATCTTGCTCGTGATTATTTGCCTGCCAGACTGAAGGAACTTGGCTTAGAGGTAACCGAGGTCGATGTGTACGAGAACGTGCTGTCCATGGACGACGGGGAAGAAATCATTCATCTTTTACAAAATCAAAGCATTCATATTCTTACTTTTACAAGCTCATCAACCGTTACGAATTTGCTCGAAGCATTGAAACAGCTAGGAATTGAAGATCCGCAATCCTTGCTGCAAGGCGTGGAGATTGCCTGTATTGGTCCCAAAACGGCAGAAACCGTGGCGCAAGCTGGCCTGCCGATCACATATATGGCCGAAGAAGCAACCGTTGCTTCTCTGGTACAAAGCATGATTCAAGGAGGCGGAAATCCAACATGAGTTTCCCAATCGTACGTAACCGCCGTTTGCGCGGAAGTACCGCTATTCGCAATTTAGTTCGTGAAAATCAAGTAACCGTGAATGACGTTGTACAGCCAATCTTCGTCACCCATGGCACCAATGTGAAGTCAGAAATTGCTTCGATGCCAGGTGTGTACCATTTCTCCTTAGATCGTTTGAAAGAAGAGATCGATGAGATTACGGGGCTCGGTATTCAAGCTGTTCTCTTGTTTGGTGTGCCTGACCACAAAGATGCGACAGGAACTTCTGCGTTCATGGACGATGGCATTGTGCAGCAAGCCACTCGATTCATCAAAGAATTGAACCCGAATTTGCTCGTCATCGCGGATACATGCTTGTGCCAATTTACCGATACGGGTCACTGTGGCGTCATTCATCATCACCCGATTACAGGGTATGCGGATGTGGCTAATGATCCTTCATTGGAATTGCTCGTTCGCACTGCCGTATCACAAGCCAAAGCTGGTGCGGATATCATCGCGCCTTCCAACATGATGGACGGTTATGTGAGTGCCATTCGTGCTGGTCTCGACGCTGCTGGTTATGAGAACACGCCGATCATGGCGTATTCCGTTAAATATGCCTCCGCTTATTACGGTCCATTTCGTGATGCCGCTCATTCCACACCGCAATTTGGTGATCGGAAGACGTATCAAATGGATCCGGCGAACAGCCGTGAAGCTTTGCGCGAAGCAGAGAATGATGTGAGCGAAGGTGCGGACTTCCTCATGGTGAAACCTGCTCTTGCCTACATGGATATCATTCGTATGTTGAAAGAGAATTTCGACCTGCCGGTTGTTGCGTACAATGTCAGCGCAGAATACGCGATGGTGAAAGCAGCGGCGCAGCAGGGCTGGGTGAATGAAGAAGCGATCGTGATGGAAACGATGCTCAGCTTCAAACGAGCGGGTGCAGATATTATCCTTACGTATTTCGCCAAGGATATTGCCCGTTACTTGCAAAAATAGAGGAAGAACTGGACCATTCGGTCTCTGCGTATGCAAGCGGGGATCGGGTGGTTCTTTTTGTCATACTTTTGTCGCAATACGTCGGCGCTCTTAGGTTGTGAGAGGGGTATAATTAGGGCATAATGGATGAGAATAGATGGAAACAAGAGGAAGGTGCCTCATGAGTTATAACGATAATTTTATTAAAGCATGTCGAAAAGAACAGGTAGATACGCTCCCCGTGTGGTATATGCGTCAAGCAGGACGCTATGATCCCGACTACCGTAAAATTAAAGAGAAGTATACCCTTTTGGAAATTTGCAAACAGCCGGAGCTTGCAGCTGAAGTCACGATGATGCCGATCAAGAAGCTTGGCGTAGATGCCGCTATCCTATACTCGGATATCATGAATCCTGTAGCGTCACTGGGTGTTGATTTTGATATTGTCAAAGATATTGGCCCCGTCATTCACACACCAATCCGTACCGCGCAAGACGTGGAACGACTGCGTCCGATCGATGTGGATAAGGACTTATCTCACATCATGGAAACGATCCGCATTTTGGATAAAGCGTTGGAAGTGCCTTTAATTTCGTTTGCAGGCGCGCCCTTTACGATCGCCAGCTATTTGATCGAAGGCAAGCCGTCCAAAAGCTATATCCGAACCAAGCAAATGATGTACTCGGAACCGAAAGTATGGTTCGCGCTTATGGATAAGCTCGGAGATATGGTCATTACGTATCTGCGTGCGCATATCGCCAACGGCGCGAAAGCCGTTCAAGTGTTCGACAGCTGGGTAGGCGCATTGTCACCAGCCGATTTCGATGTCTATGTACGTCCGACAATGATGCGCATTTTCCAAGAGCTTGCGGATTTGAAAGAACCTAAAATTTATTTCCCAGGCGTAAGCTCAGGCGAATTGCTGCCCTACTTGACGACGATTCAAGCGGATGTGATTGGTCTGGATTGGCGTGTTCCTATTTCGGTAGGACGAGCTAGACTTGAGAATCGGTATGCGGTGCAAGGCAACCTTGATCCTTACATTTTGACAGCGCCAATGTCTGTTGTTGAAGCGCAAGCCAAAGCGATTATGGATGAGGGCATGAAGCAGCCAGGTTTTATTTTTAACCTCGGACATGGACTTTTCCCTGAAGCATCCCTTGAGAAATTGAAAGAACTAACAACTTATGTTCATACATATTCACATTCCATTTTATCTCAGCGAGCAGAAAAGAGTGGTGTTTAACATGACGAAACGTCGTATCGGTGTCTTAGTAATGTCGTATGGTACGCCTGAAAGTTTGGATGGAGTTGAAGCTTACTACACACATATTAGACGTGGCCACCCGCCAACACCTGAGCAATTACATGAGTTAACAGCTCGTTATGAAGCGATTGTCGGCGGATTTTTCCCGCTGCGTGAGAATACGAACAAACAAGTTAAGGGACTTGAAGCAACGCTGCGCGAGGAACACCCTGAAGTGGAATTCGTGTGCTATCAAGGACTGAAGCATGCTCAGCCGTATGTTGAAGACGGTGTTGAGAACATGGTGAAGGACGGCATTACAGAGGCCGTAGGGATCGTGCTGGCGCCCCACTACTCAACGATGAGCGTTGGCGGTTATGTGAAACGTGCGAAAGAGAAGGCGGAAGAATTAGGTCTCCACATGTCTTTCGTGTTGGAGTATCACCTTCATCCGAAACTTCTGGATGCCTTGCAAGTGCGTGTTGAGAAAGCATTGAGCAAGTTTGCTGAAGGAGAACGTGACCAGGTACGAGTTATTTTTACAGCGCACAGCTTGCCTGAGAAAATCTTAGAAATGAAAGATCCATATCCGGATCAACTTCTCGCAACGTCCAAGGCGCTTGCGGAGCGTGTGGGACTTACGAATTGGCAGTTTGGCTGGCAAAGTGCCGGACAGACTGCGATGCCGTGGTTAGGACCAGATATTCTGGACGTCATGCGAACAATTAAAGAAGAAGGCGTGGATAAGATTTTGCTATGCCCGATTGGTTTTGTTTCTGATCATCTCGAGGTGCTTTATGATATTGACATCGAAGCGCAAGCGTTGGCGAGAGAGCTAGGTGTCCACTTGGAGCGTACGGCGTCTCTTAACACGGACCCGCTCTACATGGAAACGTTAAGTGATGTTGTGTACAAGAAATGGCAAGAGGCTGCGGTATCGAAATGAGTGCAAGCGTACCGCATTATCTAATTATCGGCGGTGGAATCACGGGGCTAAGTGCTGCTTTTTATTTGAAAAAGGGGCTGGAAGCTGCTGGGGATTCCCCTTTTCGAATTTCAGTGGTTGAGAAATCACTGGCTTTTGGCGGAAAAATACATACCCTTGAACGCGATGGTTTTGTTATTGAGAAAGGCCCAGATTCCTTCTTGGCTCGCAAGCGTCCGATTATCGATCTCGCCTACGATCTCGGACTTGAACATGAGCTGACAGGAACGAATCCAAAAGCCAAGAAGACGTTTATTGTGAGCGGGCGAAAATTACATCCGATGCCTCCAGGCTTAGTCCTGGGCATTCCGACACAAATGACACCATTTATGAAGACGGGCTTGATTTCTCCCTTGGGCAAATTACGTGCTGCTATGGATTTGTTAAAGCCCAAACGAATGATGACGGAAGATGAGTCTCTGGGCCATTTCTTGCAACGTCGTTTAGGGACAGAAGTGTTGGAACGAATTGTTGAACCGTTACTTGCTGGCATCTATGCGGGAGATACGTTCAAACTGAGTTTGAAATCAACCTTTCCGCAATTCCGAGCGATGGAGCAGAAGCATCGAAGCCTAATTCTGGGGATGATGGCGAGTCGCAAGCAAGTGGCAGAAGAAACAGCGCATCTGCCTGCAGCTATTCGCAGTTCGGTCTTTGTTACCTTTAAGCGTGGGCTTCAATCGTTGGTGAATAGTTTACTCGAGGCGTTATCTACAGTCGATCTGCGCCCAGGTGAGGGTGTTGTGTCTGTGAGAAAGTCGAAGGGACACCAAGTAGAAGTAACCTTTGAGGATGGACATGTTGAAATCGTAGAGGGTGTCATTGTTACGACACCGACTTACCAGGCGGCCAAGCTGTTGACGGAACTACCGGCGTCGAGCGTGCTAGCGAATATTGATTATATTTCTGTGGCCAATGTGATTATGGCTTTCAACCGTGAAGATATTCCTTTTGAGCTGGATGCATCTGGTTTCCTTGTGCCCAAACGGGAGGGATACACGATTACGGCTTGTACACTTACTTCTGCGAAGTGGCTGCATGCCGCTCCAGCTGGGAAAGTATTGCTTCGCTGCTATATCGGGCGAGCAGGAGAGCAATCGTGGCCAGCGTGGTCAGATCAAGAGTTAATTCAGAAGGCACGACATGACATCCAAGATCTGTTGGGTATCGCGGCGGAGCCAATTTTCGCTGAAGTGACCCGGTTAATGCATTCGATGCCGCAGTATCCTGTAGGGCATTTGGAGCAGTTGGTGCATTTCCGTAAGGAGCTGCAAGCCGCGATGCCGAACGTCCTGGTGACAGGTGCTGGCTTCCATGGAGTTGGGCTGCCAGATTGTATCCGGCAAGGCAAAGAAGCCGCTGAGCAGCTTGCTGAGCGGGTTTCTAAGCAGGATGCAGGTGTTACGTCAGCAGGCTAACTACCGCAGTTTGGTCAGATCTAATGTGAAATCATATGGCGTGATCGTAAGGATTTTCTTTTCTTCCAGATCGCGAATGACTTGCATAAGAACCGTTTTCGTAACGCCAGCCAATTGGGAGATTTCATCGTAATTCAGGACTAGCTTGATCACAATCAAAGTTCCTTTACGGATGCCGTGGGAATTGGCCATTTTGATTAAGCTTTTGATCACACGTGATTTGGCATCTAGAAAAGTTAGATCATAGACTTGCTGATTCGTATCCCGCAGACGGTTGCTAAGCTCTTGCATGATGCCGAGCGTCATGTCGAAATGCGCGCGCAGCAGCTCCAGAAAGCTTTGTCCCGTGATGGTGAGGAGTACACACTCCTCCAAGGTTTGGGCTGAAGCAGAGCGGGGCTTGCCATCGATTAGTGAAAGCTCCCCGAAGCTTTCGCTGGCGGAGCAGATCGATAAGATCTTCTCTTCGCCAGACTGACTCGTCGTGTAGATCTTGACGGAGCCGCTTAGTACCATATAGAAGACGGAGCCCGTTTCCTTTTCAGAAAAAAGGATGGTTCCTGCTTTGTACGTGCGTTTGGTGCTTATTTGGACAATGGCCTGAAGTTGGTTTTCGTTTAATTGAGCGAATAATGGTACCTTTTTGAGAAGTTCAAGCATGGTATGTACCGCCTTTATAGGAAGTTATAGGTAGGATATGCCTTTTATTTTATCACAAGATCACGCAAATGGGGGCTAAAAAATGGGAAATTCGAGCAGATTCGACAAATTGTCCGCGGCTGCTTTTCAAGAATCGAAGAGGGTCATCCCTGGAGGTGTGAACAGTCCGGTTCGTGCATTTAAATCGGTTGGACTTACGCCATTGTTTATGGAAAGCGGTTCAGGCTCGCGTGTCACCGATATTGACGGTAATACGTTTATTGACTATGTCGGCTCATGGGGACCGCTGATTGTTGGACATGCGCACCCGAAGGTGTTGGAAGCCATTACGGCAACAGCAGCCAAAGGAACAAGCTTTGGAGCCCCTACGTTGCTGGAAACCGAGATGGCGAAGCTTGTGATTGAACGCGTGCCGTCAATCGAGATGGTCCGTATGGTCAACTCAGGAACAGAAGCGACGATGAGTGCACTTCGTCTAGCTCGCGGATTCACGAAACGGGATAAAATCGTTAAGTTCGAAGGCAGTTATCACGGTCACGCGGATGCTCTGTTAATCAAAGCTGGTTCTGGTGTGGCAACGCTTGGCTTGCCAGACAGCCCTGGAGTACCGAGCAGTGTGGCAACGAATACGATTACTGTGCCATATAATGACTTAGACTCCGTGAAGCTCGTCTTCGAGAAGTTCGGCGAAGAAATCGCCGCGTTGATCGTGGAACCAATTGCAGGCAATATGGGGGTTGTTCCTCCTGTGGCAGGCTTCCTGCAAGGCCTTCGCGACATCACGAAGCAATACGGTTCCTTGCTTATTTTCGATGAAGTTATGACGGGCTTCCGTGTTCACAAAAATTGTGCGCAAGGCCTTTACGGCGTGACACCTGATTTAACATGTCTGGGAAAAGTCATCGGCGGAGGACTTCCCGTTGGTGCTTATGGCGGTCGCTTAGATATCATGGAGCAAATTGCGCCTGCAGGTCCGATCTATCAAGCGGGAACCTTGTCCGGCAATCCGCTGGCGATGGCCGCGGGCTTCGCGACGCTGACCTTATTGGGCGAGCCGAATGTATATGAGGAGCTGGAGCGTAAATCTGCGAAGCTGCAAGCTGGCTTTGCGGCGAATGCCGCAGAATGCGGGATCCCGAGCACGATTAACCGTGTCGGATCAATGGTTTGCCCTTTCTTCACAGAAACGCCTGTCATCAATTATGAAACGGCGAAAACATCAGATCTCGCTCGATTCAATGCGTATTTCGGACATCTTCTTGATCTGGGTGTTTCGGTTGCGCCTTCGCAGTTTGAAGGCATGTTCGTTTCTACGGTCCATTCCGATGAGGATATAGATCTAACGATTGACGCTCACCGCGAAGCTTTGAAACGATTGTAAGGATAGAAAAAGCTGCTCTCACGATGTTTCGGAGAACAGCTTTTTTGTATTAATTCGGTTTCACACTTGGTGTTGGTGTTGCTGAAGTTGTCGCACCATTGGTTGTTGCTTTGGGTGTGGCACTTGGTGTAGGTGAAGGCGTTGTACTTGGTTTAGTGCTTGTCGTGCCGCCTGGAGCCGTGGTGGCTGTTCCTGAGCCAGATGTTGCACTTGTTGTTGGTGATGTTGTGGTATTCGGTTTATCCGATATATTAGGTTTCACAGACTCTGTGCCGCTAGGTGATGCTGATGCGCCTGATTTGCCAGCCTCGTTCGTGCTTTCTGGCTTCACAGATGGTGTCGGCGTTGCTTTTGGCGTCGGTGTTGGCAGTTTCCCTTGTGCTCTCAATTCCGCTTGTTCTTTCTGGAATTCAGGGTGCGTAGCAGCTCCGCCTGGATCAATCGTTGTCAACCCCGCCCATATGTTCTTCACATCAACTTTCTCTGGGTGATCGAACACTAGAAAAGCAGAAGGTAAACGACGCTCGCCGTAACGGCTGGACGGCTTCGTAATCAGTTCATTGAGATAAACCATCTCGGAAGAAGCGCCGCCATCTAGGAATCCTGCGTTGATGACATCATCTTCTAAGAATAAATCTTGTACCTCTTTCAAAGTGGCCCCGACACTGGATGTTTGGCGGCCGTCAATTACGATAAAGATAACAGTACCGTCCGCTTTCTGGCCAACCGCGGTACGCGGTGCGCGTCCCCAGCCGCCATCGCCGCTCGTAATGAGCGGTTTGCCGTTGGCAATTACACGCGGATAGAAGGAAACGGCTTCGGATACGCCGAGTTTCAACAATTCATTAATCGTATACTTTCCGATAATGAGGGTTCCTTCTTTGGTGAAGCCGACGATTTGCTGCGGATTGCTTCCTTCTTGGTCGGTATAAAGGATGTTGCCGCCGGACATAATAGCACCGATTGGGGCGAATCCGTTGCCCAGACCGTCAGGATCATTAAAGCCGCCCCCATTGACACCAGCCACAGCGCCTGTTCGCTGAACCATGGATGTAATGCGTTCCCCTTCACCTTGCTTAGCAGGAACGACGACGCGGATGGTACGCGGATCATAGACATACATCCGTTTCCCTTTCCAGAATTGACCCGAGATATCTTCGACTTTCACTAAACTTTCAATCGGACGCGACGTATTGAACTGAACAGCATTCAAGTCTTGCTTCTCAATCGAGTTAATCTCCGTTAGATTTTGCATCTCGAGAACCATCTCATCTCTGCGCTGCGCTCCTACAAAAATCCAAGCCCAATCACGATGCTGTGTCGTAATAACGGTTTTAGCCAAATACTCCCGTATATAAGTTCCTGGCGGGGTCAGGAATAAAAAGCTTGAACTTAAAAACGTACAAACGGCTATGACAAGTAAAATTCGCTTCAGCCAACTATAATTTCGAAAATGATTTGCTATTGAACTACCCAAGGTTGTTCATCTCCTGCTCTATTAATAAATTGATAGAAAATGTCGAAAAAAAACAATACAAGATTAATAATATCATATTTATGCATGCAAAGGGTATTGGTAATTGTTAAAATAAAGTGTACATAATCCCTATAAGAACAAGGAGTTCACTTCCGATATGAAACGATATTATTTATTTGATTTCCCTGTCGATTTGATGGCAATTGTTTTGGCTTTTCTATGTGTGCTTCTAGTAATCTTCCTTTCTTTCCGTAAAGGGACTAGACGATGATCAATTGGGCGCGTCACGGTGAATGGCTTGCATTGCCTTTGCCTAATGAACAGTGGAAACCGCTGAAACCAGGCGCTGTAGAACAACTAGCAGTTTGTCTGCCTGTGCCTCGCAAATACTTTTTGCGATTAGCTTCACAGGGATGTATTCGAGTAGAAGATCAATCGGTTCGGCTCAAAATATTTCCGCAGGAAAAGCCGGTTTTCAAACCGGAAGCCTATCCATTAGACGTTCTGTTCGAGGATGAGTTCACTCTTGTTGTGAACAAGCCGGCGGGGATGTCTGTTCACCCTTCGGAAGCAGGGCAAGGTGGAACGCTGGCATCTGCGGTTGCACACTATTATGAAACAACGGGGCAAGCTTGCGGTATTCGCCATATTCATCGCCTGGATCAAGATACAACAGGTGCTGTTCTATATGCCAAAAATGAATGGGCACATGTTCTCTTGGATGAAGCGATGCGCGAGAATCGCATTGATCGGCAATATGTGGCCATCGCAGAAGGAAGATTCATTGCTAAGAGAGGAACCATTGATGAGCCAATAGGTAGGGATCGGCATCATGCTGGCAAGCGGAGGGTGACGCTGAATGGGGATCAAGCTGTGACCCACTATCGGGTGGTTCAGCAAATGAAAAGTGCCGCTTTAGTTGAAGTCGAACTCGAGACTGGGCGAACCCATCAAATTCGAGTTCATCTCAGTTATCTCGGCCACCCGCTAGTAGGCGATACCTTATACGGAGGTTCTTCGCGGGGATTTCATCGGCAGGCGCTCCATGGCGAGCGGCTCCTTTTCCCGCATCCACTCACAGGTGATGAGGTTGTCGTACATGCGCCGTATCCATCAGATTTCAAGAAATTGCTGGATCAGTTGTCGGAGAAATGAGAAATCCACAAAATGTAGTCATGCCTGGACTCCTGTACCCATATACTTTTAGAGACAATCCAGTATATCACCCAACAATCTGGAGTTGATCAATCCTCTAGATTAATGGAAGGGAGGTTTCATTCGGTGTCCGAACAACAACCAGGATTAAGATTCGATATTTATGAACGTGTGCATCTGCATGAGAATTTGGCAGCCATTCATGAGTTGAGTGATGTTGAGTTGCTTCCGCACATTCAAGTACTAACGCTGGATGATCAGGCGATTCTCAAGGGGAATTTGCTGTTGACTGGCAACTATGTCAGTGAAGAGGGGGATAGCACTCGCTCGCTGGAGCATTTTATTCCCGTTGAGATTACGCTGCCGCTGAATCGCATTCACCGTGTCGAAGATATTCAGGTGGAAATCGAGAACTTTGATGTCGATCTGTTATCGGCGCGCAGCTTGAATGTGACAGGTGTGTTGTCTCTGCAAGGAGTGGAAATGGTCTCTTCCCCGCAGGAAAGTTGGCGCGAGGAGGAAGAGGTAACGTTTGTGCATCAGCTGGACTATCCGCGTTCAGAGCCCGTGCAACCTGCACCTATACCCGCGCCGCCACCGTACGTTACCCAGCTGCCAGTTGAGCAGCCGCCACCGTACGCCACGCAGCTGCCAGTTGAGCAGCCGTTGCCAGAGGCGCCGCCTATCTCGCAGGTACCGCCTACGCCAATACCGTCGCCTATACCGGTTCCCACGCCTATTCCGCCGGGGCCTATTGCTTCTACTCCGCCTGAAACGCCGAAAGATGGTGGCGTAGTAGCCATCGACGTCGAACAAATTGAGTTGAAAGTCACGCCTCATGCGGACAGCACGGTTGTGACGGAGGAGAAAAAAGAGCTCAAAGTTGCCTTTGGCAAGAAGGCGGCAGACGCCGTGGAGGTTAACCCATATGGCATCAAATCGCTATTATCTAAGGCAGGCTCGTATCTTTCGGATAAGCGGATCGCGGAAGCGGAAGCACAAGCGGCTCTTGAGGCGGAATCGCGGATAGATGCGGTTGAGTGGAAACGATTGTTTCTACAAAGCCGTTCCGAATCACAAGAGTTTAAGAAGGTTAAAATGTGTATTGTTCAAAAAGAGGAAACCTTGGATTCCATCGCTAAGAAGTACGCATTAACAACGCGTGAGCTTCAATTGATGAACCGGCTAAGCGATCAGGATGTAACCGCGGGGCAGGTCATCTATTTACCGAGGTAACTTCATCATACCGGATACATAGGCAAGAGCCTCTGGCTGTTACGGCAGCTGGGGGCTTTTTACTTTTTTTATCTATCGGTCGATACACGCATCTGACTTTCATAAAGGTATACAATTTCAAGTTCTATCCAATACTATGAAATAACCGTGACAATCGTGGAAGTTCCATGCTTGCATATTGACTATGTGCCAAATGTTAGTTATCATATAGTGTAAATCATTTTCAAACCAACATATGGAATTGCTAGGATAGGGAGTAGTAGTCGGAAAGCCCTTCAGAGAGTGGAACTGCAGCGCTGAGAGGTTCCTCAGGATACGTCCGAACGAAGTCGCCCTGGAGCAGTTAATGTGAGTGCAGCAACCGAGTGATCGGCAGGTGCAGTAGCATTATCCGGTCGCAGCCGTTATCTGTTTCAAGTGTCATGTTATTTGCTATTGGGGCAAGTACATGAAATGAAGGTGGTACCACGGAAGCTAACCCTTTCGTCCTTTTTGGGGCGAAAGGTTTTTTTGTGTTTATGGATCTTTTTAAAAGCAAATTACAATATCATCTACCCAGGTATGGAGGTACTTAGTATGACCGAAACCAAATTACAAACGGAAATGCCTACAACGTATGACCCGAAAGAAGCGGAACGCAAATGGTATGATTACTGGATCCAAAATGAATTCTTCAAAGCAGGAAACCGTCCTGATGCTGAGACTTATACAATCGTAATCCCTCCTCCGAACGTAACAGGGATGCTTCATATCGGGCATGCACTCGATTTCACGCTGCAAGATATTCTGATCCGTACGAAGCGGATGCAAGGGTTTGACACCCTCTGGCTGCCAGGCTCTGACCATGCAGGGATTGCAACACAAACGCGCGTAGAAGCGAAACTTCGCGAGCAAGGTCAAACCCGTTACGATCTAGGCCGTGAGAAATTCCTGGAGAAGGTGTGGGAATGGAAAGAACTATATGCGAACACGATTCGTGAACAGTGGGCCAAAATGGGCTTTTCGCTCGATTACTCGCGTGAACGATTCACCCTAGATGAAGGCCTCTCACAAGCGGTACGTGAAGTATTCGTAAGCTTGTATGAGAAAGGCTTAATCTATCGCGGCAACTATATCATTAACTGGGATCCAGCAGCTCGCACAGCTCTGTCGGATATTGAAGTCGAGTACAAAGAGGTGCAGGGTGCCCTGTATCATTTAAAATATGAAACGACGGATGGTTCAGGCGCAATTGTGGTTGCGACAACACGTCCTGAGACGATGCTGGGCGATACAGCGGTTGCTGTTCATCCGAAGGATGAGCGTTACCAACATTTAATCGGGAAGTCCTTACTGTTGCCAATCGTTAATCGTGAAATTCCAATCATTGCTGACGAGTATGTCGAGAAAGAATTCGGCAGCGGCGCGGTGAAAATTACACCAGCTCACGATCCGAACGATTTCGAAGTTGGTAAGCGTCATAACCTGCCGCAAATTCTCGTTATGGATGAATCGGGTACAATGAACGCGAATGCAGGTCCTTACCAAGGGCAAGACCGTTTCGAATGCCGCAAGCAAATTGTTGCTGATTTGAAGGAGCAAGGTGTTCTTATCAAAATTGAAGAGCACGTGCACCAAGTAGGTCACAGTGAGCGCAGCGGGGCTGTTATTGAGCCGTATTTATCCACGCAATGGTTCGTGAAAATGCAGCCGCTTGCTGACCAAGCGATTCAGGCACAAAAGTCTGGGGCTGGAGCTAACTTTGTACCAGACCGTTTTGAGAAAACGTACTTAAACTGGATTGAGAACATTCGTGACTGGTGTATTTCACGTCAACTTTGGTGGGGTCACCGTATCCCAGCTTGGCATTGTGCGGATTGCGGTCAAACGACTGTTACACGTGAGGATGCGACGACTTGCTCACACTGTCAAAGTACGAACCTGAACCAAGATAACGATGTATTAGATACCTGGTTCAGTTCTGCATTATGGCCGTTCTCCACCTTAGGCTGGCCGAATGATGCTGAAGATTTGAAACGATTCTATCCAACGAATGTACTTGTAACTGGTTACGATATTATTTATTTCTGGGTAGCTCGGATGATCTTCACAGCGCTTGAATTTACGGATCAAATTCCGTTCAAGGACGTGCTGATGCATGGCCTTGTACGCGATTCTGAAGGACGCAAAATGTCCAAATCGCTTGGAAACGGTGTAGATCCATTAGAAGTTATTGAGAAATATGGCGCAGATGCGATGCGCTATATGATTTCAACGAGCTCAACGCCAGGTCAAGATCTTCGCTTCCGTTGGGAGCGGGTTGAGCAGGCTCGTAATTTTGCCAATAAAATTTGGAATGCTTCCCGATTTGCTTTGATGAATTTGGAAGGTGTAACTGCATCGGATATCGACCTAACGGGTGAGTTGGGCACGGCAGATCGTTGGATTTTGCATCGCTTGAACGAGACTGTACGCGACGTTACTCGTCTGATTGACAGTTACGAGTTCGGCGAAACAGGCCGCTTATTGTACAATTTCATTTGGGATGATCTCTGTGACTGGTATATCGAGTTCAGCAAATTGAGTTTGTATGGCACCGATCCTGCTGCGAAAAAGAAAACGCAATCCGTTCTTGCTTACGTATTGGATCAAACGCAACGTCTGATTCATCCGTTCATGCCGTTTATTTCGGAGGAAATTTGGCAGCACTTGCCGCATGTTGGTGAGACGATCACGCTTGCTGCATGGCCGACGGAGAATGCGGCATTCGAATCGCCGGATGCTGTGCGCGAGATGGAGTTGCTGATGGAAGCGATTCGCTCCGTTCGTAACATCCGTGCTGAAGTGAATGTACCGATGAGCAAGAAGGTTGAATTGCTTGTGAAACCAGCGAGCACTGAGTCTGAAAGCATTCTGAGCCGTAACGAAGAATATCTCAAACGTTTCTGCAACACGTCCTTGCTGGAAATTGATGCCTCAATGGCAGCGCCAGACAAAGCGATGACGGCGATTATAACGGGTGCAGAGTTGTATTTACCGCTTGCAGGCTTAATCGATATCGCGCAAGAACTTGCTCGCTTGGATAAAGAGTTGCAATCCTTGCACGGTGAAGTTGAACGGATTGAGAAGAAGTTGGGTAATGAAGGCTTCGTTGCCAAGGCGCCTGCGAAAGTCATTGAAGAAGAAAAAGCGAAGCTTGCGGATTATGCGGACAAGAGGGACAAAGTGATCGCTCGCTTGGCGGAGTTAAAAGCATAATGATCACAATTCAAACGATTGCCTATGTACGTCTACAAGGTGATTCATATAGTAAATGAGGATGAGAACAATGGATGAAAGATTGAACCGTGCGGATGCTTTTCAAACCGCGCAGGAAGCCATTGACTGGATCGTGGGACGGATGGAGAAGCTCGGCATGAAGCCGGGCCTCCAACGGATGGAACTGTTAATGGAGAAGCTGGGGCACCCCGAGCGCAGGCTGAAGTTCATTCATGTCGCGGGCACGAATGGGAAAGGTTCCACCTGTGCTTACTTGGCTTCCGTGCTCCAGACTTGCGGGTATGATGTAGGTACGTTTACTTCTCCGTACCTCATTCGGTATACGAACCGTATTCAAGTGAACGGTGAAGACATCAGCGACGAAGATTTGCTTCGACTTGTCAATGACATGAAACCGATCGTTGACGAAATCGCGGCTACGGAAGTAGGGCCGCCAACGATGTTCGAGATTTCAACGGCGTTGGCGATCTTGTATTTTGGGAAAGTCGCATATCCCGATTATGTGGTATGGGAAACAGGGCTAGGGGGAAGGCTGGATAGCACGAATATCGTGAATCCAATCGCAACCGTCATTACGAATGTGGGTCATGATCACATGGACATTCTGGGAGACACGCTTGAGCTTGTTGCCGCGGAGAAAGCAGGCATCATCAAAGCAGGTGTGCCCGTTATTACGGCGGTAGAACCCGCATCGGTCTGGCAAGTAATTGAACAGACAGCCAAGGCGAAGAAAGCTACGCTGTACACATTGGGCGACCAATTTACGCTTTCCGAAGTACGGAGTGAGTTGGATCGTCAAACGTTTCAGTTCAATGGACCGTTCCGACCTATTCCTGAGCTTGCGATCTCGATGAACGGGGAGCATCAACTGAAAAATGCGGCAGTCGCCGTGATGACACTTGAAGTTCTTCGTCAATATTACGCAACAATCGTCGACGATGAAGACTTGCAGAATGGCTTGCAAGGAACGAAATGGCCTGGCCGCTTAGAAATGATTTCACAGGAGCCCCGTATTCTGATTGATGGGGCACATAACCCTGAAGGAGCGGCGACACTCGCCTCAGCACTCCAGCATGTGTACAGCTATAAGAAGCTGCATATGATGATCGGAATGCTGGCCACCAAGAATCATACAGGCTACTTAAGGCATATACTACCATTGGTGGATACGCTTATCATTACGGAAGCGAATTTTCATAAAAAAGGCGATGCTTCTATGCTCGCAGAGCTCGCACAGGGGCTGCTTCGCGAACTGAATCGCGAAGTGGACATTGTGGTTGAGCGTAACTGGAAACAAGCGTTAACCTTATTAACGAATCGAACTGAGCAGGATGATTTGGCGGTCGTATCGGGCACGCTGTATTTAATCTCTGATGTTCGTTCTTGGATAACCTATCAAACCGATTCTGAAAAAGGATGGTGAGAACGGCGTGAGTCAAGCACAACACGTACATTTTATAGGAATCGGCGGATACGGCATGAGTGCCATTGCCAAAGTCATGCTTGAGATGGGATACCGTATCTCAGGCTCAGATCTTGCCCAGCAAGAGCTTACAGAGAAGCTGAAAGCTAAGGGTGCTCAAGTTTTTATCGGTCATCAGGCGACGAACGTTTCTGGTGCCGATTTGATCGTTTATTCAACAGCATTAGCCAAAGATAATGTGGAGATGCAGGCAGCTGAGGAGCAGAACATTCCGATTATTCATCGTTCCCAAATGCTAGCTAGATTGATGAACGAGCGCAAGGGAATTGCTGTTGCCGGCGCGCATGGCAAGACGACGACGTCGTCCATGATCGCGTTAGTAATGGAGCTTTGCGGCATCGACCCAACATATATTATCGGCGGAGAAATTATGAATGTGGGCAGTAATGCCAAAGCGGGTAAAGGGGACTTCGTTGTAGCGGAGGCCGATGAGAGTGATGGCACTTTCCTTCAGTATCATCCTACGCTGGCATTAGTCAATAATATCGAAGCGGACCATTTGGAAAATTACAATGGTGATTTCGAAAACTTGAAACAAGCGTACAGACAATTTCTAAGCCAAGTACGTCCTGGCGGGAAAGCCATTGTTTGTCAAGACGATGAATTCTTGCGTGAGATGATTCCCGAAATTCAGAGCGATGTGATTACGTACGGGATTGAGCATGAGGCAGACTACGTTGCCCGCAATATCTCCCTAGGTGATCGCAAAGTGACATTTACGGTTGAATATAAAGGCGCTTCCTTGGGGCAAGTCAGTCTTTCTGTGCCAGGAAAGCATAATGTGTATAATGCGTTAGCGACGCTAATTACTTGCTTGGAAGCAGGGCTCTCGTTCGAAGCTATTGCAGAAACCATTCAAGAATTCCGTGGAGCCAAGCGAAGATTTCAAGTGTTGGGCGAAGTTGAAAACATGCTAGTAATCGACGATTACGCGCATCATCCAACGGAAATTCAGGCGACGATTTCTGCAGCTAAAGCGACGAAAAAGCGCATCATTGCGGTGTTTCAGCCACAAAGGTACACACGGACCTACTACTTGTTCGAACAGTTTAGCCGTTCTTTTGCAGAAGCGGATGAGGTCATTATCACGGATATTTATTCACCAGCTGGTGAGAAACGCATTGAAGGCGTTGATTCTGCAAAGCTAGTTGAACTTATTCGAAGCAACAGTAATGCCAACGTGCAGCATATTGCTTCACGTGAAGAAGTGCTAACGTATTTGGTGGACCATGTGCAGCCTGGCGACCTGGTGTTAACGATGGGTGCAGGTGACATTTGGAAAGCGGCAGACGGGTTAGCCAAAGCGTTACGGAAGAAATACGAATCACATACGTAAAGGAAAGATCGCTGGAGCCATTGGCTGGAGGCGGTCTTTTTTCATTTTCCAATCATATTCAGCTTCCCTCTCTCATACTCTAGTAACAGTAAGATGTGGACAAGATGATACGGCACTGCGCCCGTTTCGAGTATACATAGTTGAAGGAGTGAGGGAAGCGAATGAAAAAAGCTAGAATTACGTATCGATTCGACCCTAAGGAAGGGACAGAATCAAGTCGCAGAGCGGCGAGGGTTCATGACCAAGAGGAGAATGTCATTCCACTCTATCAAGAAGAGTTTAAAGTGATAGATTCGAAGACAGAGCGAAACGGGAGAGAAATCACGCCATTTGATCAATCCGAGAGAGAGCAAGTGGAATCGTTATTTGAATCCCATGCGTTGAATACATTTACAACGGACTTTGGCAATTGGAACTCATCGTTTGAAACGGAGGGTGAGCGCGTAGAACGCATCATTCGCGATTCTCAAAGCGTGAGAGAGCAGCAAGTTGACACGCAACCGCCTCAGATCCAGCCTCCTGCGCAACCGATTGAGAAGCCAGATGAATGGTCGAATTGGACGCCCAAAGACCCTTACCGTGAGATAGATTCCGTCCCGCGTATTGCCAAATCATCCAGCACGCCATGGTTCCGCATCGCAACCTCAGTGGCAGGAGCGGTCGTGACGGGTATCGCTTTTGGATTCTTCGTGCTCTCCATGTTCTCCACGGATCGCGATACGAATGTAGATGCGGGGGCAACCGCGGCTCCGAACAAAATTACAGTATCATCCGCGAATTCACAAGCCTCGTCTTCAACGAAGACACAAACAGGCACAAACAACGCGGCGTTGCCTGCTTCTGCAGCAGTAGTGACAGCGGTGCAAATCCCAGCAAAGTCGTATACATTCTTACAAAATGGTGTATTCAGTTCCTTGCAGGGGGCGCAAGCCGTCCAAGACTCCCTTGGCAAGAAGGGACTCGCGGCAGCGATGGATACATCAGATAAGCTTACGGTATTTGTCGGATTTGCGAAGACGAGAGACGATGCTACAGCACTTCGCCAGAAAGTGCAAGAGTCCGATAAGACGATTGAAGTCTTCATGAAAAATGTGGATTTCCCCGCTGTTACGGGCATTCGTTGGTCTGGGACGAAACCGGAGTCGGTCCCTACTTTCATTGCGGAAGGCGACAAACTTGTAAATTCGATAAGCGGGTTAACGCTCGTTCATCTTGCTGAGACGAAGCCGACTGCCCTGACAGATGCTTCTATGCAAGCGATCCGAACTTCGCATCAAACGATGATTACGTTATCCACAACGCTCGCTGATGGAGCTGGAGATGATGTGAGGGCCTCATTGCAGAAAATGACAACGGCTATGAATCGTGCGGTTCAATCGATGGAAGAATATAAGAAAACACCTTCTACATCGCTGATGTGGCAAGCGCAGTCTGCCATGATGCAGTATATTATTGCCCAAAAAGAATTTCTCAAAGGGATTACCGTTGCCTAAGATAGAAAGCCGTGCATGGGAACTCGCGGAGTTCCTTGCACGGCTTCTTATGCTTACTTGAAATACCGATCAAGCAACGCCGCGATTTCAGCGCGGGTCATCGTTTGATTGGGCTTGAAGGAGGTGTCGGTGACACCGTTAATAATGCCTTTTTCTTTCAAATTCGTAATTGCAAGTGCACTCCACAACGACTTAGGTACATCATCAAAATAAGGTTGGTACACCGCTGGTGCCCCTGCCGATGTCATCTGCAGCAGGCGGTTGAACAAGTCAGCAACCTCACCGCGTGTAATGGCGCGGTTTGGACGAATCGTGCCGTCTTCATAGCCTTGCAGCAAATTTAATTTGCTAGCTTTAGCAAACACGGCGCTTGCCCAATGTGAGGCGGGCAGGTCTGAATAAGAAGTTCCCGCATTGCAGCCATATACGCTGGAAGTCACGCTTGATTTGGCTTCACAGACGGTAGGAAGCTTGCTAAAGGTAAAGACACGATCCATGAGCGTAAGGAATTCCGCTCTAGTTAACGCGCGGTCCGGCTCATAATTGTTGCCGATACCTTCGATGATCCCTTTGTTCTTCATGCGAAGAACGGCAGGTCTGGACCAATGCACCAGGACGTCCGTAAATAGCGGCGGTTCATAAGCGCTAATCCCATTCGCGATGCCAAGCGCGATTTTGGATCGTGCAGCGTCACTATTGAGCAAGGCGGCATCACTTTTGTTCGTGAGGAAGCCTGTCTCCACAAGGATGCTGGGAATGATGCCCATACGAGCCACATAGACAGCGCTTGGTGTTAGTCCAAGGTCTTTGGTGCCTGCAGAAGCAACGAGCGCATCTTGGACATGCCCAGCCAAATCTTTGCTATAAGGCGTAAGCTGGCTCATGGTAGAGCTTGCAGGATAATCCTCCTGCGGGTAGTTGTTGTCATAGTAGAGGACCATCGAGCCATTGACATTACTGTTGGCATGCGCGTTGGCATGAATCGAAACGAATAAATCAGCTTTCTGTTCATTCGTGAAGGCAACACGTTCGGCTAATGACCAGAACGTATCGGTTGTCCGTGTCATGACAACGTCATAACCGCGCTCAAGCAGGGCTTGCTTAACTTTCATCGTGATGTCGAGATTGACATCGGTTTCACGCAGACCGCCTACACCAATTGCGCCAGGATCGCTCCCGCCATGGCCTGCATCGAGTACGATTTTGTAAGCGAATGCATGGTAAGGAAAGGCAAACGTCAGCAGTAGTGTGAGCAGGGTCCATTTTTTGAGAAGAGTCATAGTTGAAAATACCTCCGGTAACTATCTTACTAGGATCGGCTGTAACTGTAAGCAGGTAAGAATCACCAACCTGTTCATAGGGGGCCGAAGCTGTTAATTTGGCAATGGAAAAATGAAGTCTCTCCCCGTATAATAGGCTTGTACATACTTGGGGAGGATGACTAGAATGAAGAAGAATACGTTTACCTTGATCATATTTCTAATCATCGGATTGATTACTGGCATTATTATCGGTCAGTTGTTGGCACCTGTTCCTGCTCTTTCTTTCTTAACGAAATCGGTTCCCATTACGTGGGATCCAAGGGCAGACTTGCAAGTGGTGAAATATGAATTTCACTTGTTGGTGAAGCTAAACCTATGCAGTATCCTAGGATTAGTAGGGGGCTTTCTCCTTTATCGGAAAATCTAGAGTAGCTTTTAATACGTTTTTGAAATTGTATGATTACAA
The DNA here is from genome assembly GCF_032271945.1 of Paenibacillus sp. MBLB1832. Classification (NCBI taxonomy): domain Bacteria; kingdom Bacillati; phylum Bacillota; class Bacilli; order Caryophanales; family Paenibacillaceae; genus Paenibacillus; species Paenibacillus roseipurpureus. The sequence goes on from NZ_CP130319.1 coordinate 1,546,904, forward strand.
ATGAGGAGTTGTTGATCGTGCCTATGGCAGCGCACCAATTAATTCTGGCTTCCTCTTCACCGAGGAGACAGGAGTTGATACAATCTTTTGGACTTCCTTATATAATTCGGGTGAGTGACGCGGATGAGACCGTCGAACAAAAAATAACGCCGTCGGAATTTGTCGAAGTTTTATCGTTAAGAAAAGCGGCTACCGTCAGGGAGATGCTGGAAGCCTCAGACAAGCATGGCATCATTATCGGCTCCGATACCGTTGTCGTCTATAACGATGAGGTGCTGGGCAAACCCGTTGATGAGGAAGATGCCTTCCGCATGCTGAAAGCGATGCAAGGCCAAACACATCAAGTATTCAGCGGCGTAGCTTGTGTAGATGCTGAAACGGGGAAACAGGTTGTGTCACATAGCGTGACCAACGTTCATATGAAGGCGATGTCGGATGAGCAGATTCGCCGGTATATCGCAACAGGTGAACCGAGAGACAAAGCTGGTTCCTATGCGATTCAAGGTATTGGCGCAACAATCATCAGCGGCATTGAAGGAGACTATTTTACTGTTGTTGGACTCCCGCTTTCGCTATTGAGCGACATGCTCTTGGAGTTCAACATTCAAGTACTGTAGAACAGTAGATTGACTGACTTATCTGTAACGAGTACAATGACAGTAAGCGTAATACAACACGACATCGCATGCTTCGGGAGGTATCGCCATGAACAGCGAATTTACGATAGCCGTACATAGTCTTGTTCTGTTAGCGCATTTACCTGATCATATGGCAACCAGCGAAGAAATTGCAGCGAATGTCTCCACCCATTCTGCACGTATTCGCAAAGTGATGGGTTTTTTGCGGAAAGCAGGCTATGTGTCAACGAAAGAAGGCATAGGCGGCGGATTTATTCTTAGTTGCAAGCCAGAAGAGGTAACACTCGCCGAGATTTACCGCTTAACGTGCCAAGGCACGCTTAAGCCGAGTTGGTGCTCAGGTGATGAGTCGAAGCCTTGCTTAATCTCCTCGAAGATGGATCTATTAATGGGGAACGTTTTTAAAGATGCCGAGAAGCAGATGGAGAACTACTTTGAAGGTCATACCATTGGCAGCATGCTCGAGCAAATCAAGCAATTTGAGTGTCCACAATCGAATAAAGAGCCCTTATCCTAGAAGCCCTCGGATCTCCATCCGGGGGTTTTGTGTCGTATTAGGGGCATCGGATCGCATGCATGGGATATTAGCAAGTAACACAACCTACATTACGGAAGAGGGGAATACATGGAAAGCTCAAGTCTTATGCTAAGAGAAGTACCCATGGAAGAAAGGCCGCGGGAGCGTATGCTCCAATTAGGCGCAGGAGCGTTAAGCCATGCGGAATTACTCGCAATTTTGCTGCGAACGGGAACGGTATCGGAATCTGCAATCAACTTGGCTAATCGAATTCTAAGCGAGTCTGGCGGACTCCGCAGCCTTGTTGACATGAGTAAGGATCAATTGACCCAGATCAAAGGAATTGGCGACGCGAAGGCTTTGCAGATTCAGGCGGGCATCGAGCTCGGTCGAAGGTTGGCTAAGAGCTCCCATGAAGAGCGAGTGACGATCCGTTCTCCCAAGGATATTGCGAATTTAATGAGCGAGGATCTTCGCTATCTGCAAAAGGAGCATTTTGTTTGCCTTTTTCTCAATACGAAAAACCATGTTGTGGGGCAAGAAACGTTATCCATGGGAAGCTTAAACGCTTCCATCGTGCATCCGAGGGAGGTATTTCGAGCCGCGATTAAGCGCAGCAGTGCCTCGATTATATGTGTACATAACCATCCGAGCGGCGATCCGACTCCGAGCCCGGAAGATATTAGTCTTACTGCCCGTTTAGTTGAAGCTGGAACAATAATTGGAATTGAAGTGTTGGATCATGTTATCATTGGAGATCAGAGATTCATAAGTTTGAAGGAACAAGGCTTTATGTAATATAATAGAACACGCAATAGGAAAGGAGCTGCTTGTCATGTTTGGAGGATTTACCAAAGATTTAGGGATTGATTTAGGGACAGCGAATACACTGGTTTATGTGAAAGGCAGAGGAATAATCGTTAGGGAGCCTTCAGTGGTTGCCCTTCGTACTGATACGAAAACAATTGAGGCTGTAGGTGAAGATGCCAAGAAAATGATTGGCCGTACACCAGGAAACATTCGTGCGATTCGTCCGATGAAGGATGGTGTTATTGCGGATTTCGATACGACATCCACGATGATTCGCTACTTTATTCGTCGTGCTCAGAAGCAACGTTGGTTATTTGGACGTCATCCGAACGTCATGGTTTGCGTGCCGTCCGGCATTACAGCGGTAGAGAAACGTGCTGTTGAGGATGCAACGAAACAAGCGGGTGCCCGAGAAGCTTATACGATCGAGGAGCCTTTCGCGGCTGCGATCGGCGCGGATTTGCCGGTATGGGAGCCGACGGGAAGCATGGTCGTCGATATTGGCGGCGGAACGACAGAAGTCGCGGTTATTTCCCTTGGCGGTATTGTGACGAGCCGCTCGATTCGAATCGCTGGCGATGAAATGGATGAAGCTATCATTCAATATATTAAACGTACCTACAATTTGATGATTGGTGAACGTACGGCAGAAACGCTTAAGATCGAGATTGGATCTGCACTGGCGCTAAACTTGGAGAAACCAGATTCCTTAGAAATTCGCGGCCGGGATCTTGTTACGGGTTTACCGAAGACGATCAGCGTGACTTCAACTGAAATTACAGAATCTTTGGCAGATACGGTCAGCGCAATTGTGGAGGCTGTGAAGGTAACGCTGGAGAAATGCCCGCCAGAGCTTTCGGCAGATATTATGGATCGGGGTATCGTGTTGACGGGGGGCGGCGGTTTGCTGCGTAACTTGGACCGCTTGTTGGCTAGAGAGACGGGGATGCCTGTCATGGTTGCCGAAAATCCGTTGGATTGCGTTGCGATTGGTACGGGACGCGCGTTAGAAAATATTCATTTATTCAAAAATAAATCAGGATCTGGTTCCAGGTATAAGGGTTAATTTTCGTTAGAAGGTGCTAATTTGTTTAAATTCATGGGAAATAAACGACTCATTTTTCTAATGTCTGGTTTAGTCTGTTTTTTTATTCTTATGGGGCTAACACTCGGCAATCGAGGGCCGATGACTTGGCCTGAGAAATTTGTCAAAGATTCTGTTTCATGGACCCAAGGACTCCTGTACAAGCCCGCTTCTTCCATAGCGGGTTTCTTTGAAGATATCAGACAGCTGCGAGTCATCTATGAGGAAAATAAAACATTGAAATTGACGCTCACGCAGTATGCGCGAGATACGCAGCGATTGAATGAACTGGAGTCGCAAAATAAGCGGCTGATGGAAGCGCTCGGCTTTACAGAACGCCAACGCCAAGCGAACAATTACACCTATCGTATTGCCGAAGTCGTGACGGTTGATCCAGATCCCTACAACAGCACGGTCACGATTAATCTTGGCGATAAAGACGGCATTAAAGAGAACATGGCGGTCATGACCGTGGATGGTCTGGTTGGTCGTGTCAGCAAAGTATTCGGATTCCATTCGAATGTCCAACTGCTTACTGAGACGAATGATACCGACAATAACTCCAAGGCCATTGCGGTTACGGTGAAAGGCAACGAGTCGCAGCCTTTTGGCATGATCGAATCGTATGATGCTAAGTTGGGCGAGCTCGTGATGAACAAAGTTGAACATGCTGATGATATGAAAATCGGCGACACCATTATCACTTCAGGTTTAGGACAAGTTTTCCCGAAAGGCATAGAAGTGGGGACGATCTCTTCCATCGGTCCTGGTGAGTTCGGAATCACGTATAAGGTTTTGGTAAAACCGAAGGCGTCCTTTAATCGAATCCGCGAAGTATTCGTCGTGGAAGTTCCGGAAGTGAAATGAGGTGAGCCGACAAATGAATCGACACGTAATTTGGCTCATCCTATTCGCCCTGTTTATTCTTCAGGGAACGTTGATCGTCTGGCTGCTGCCTGCTGCCTGGCAATCGACGGTTTATGTAACACCGCATTTAACTTTAGTGTTTATTATGTTTATTGGACTTTTCCATCATCGTCATGCTGCTTTAATTTACGGATTGATCTTCGGGTTATTGCATGATTTCATCTATTATGGAGCCATGCTGGGCGTTTACTCCTTCGGAATGGGGCTTGTCGGCTATCTAGCGGGATTAGGCCAACGCAGACAGCCTAACTTGATTTTTTATAATTTGCTGATAACAAGCATAGGTTTGCTCTTATTCGAGTTTCTCAACTATGGGATCAATCGCTTGTTCAAGTTGATCACAATTGATTTGAATTGGGCTCTCACCCATTACATGCTCCCAAGCGTTCTGTTCAATTTACTGATTGCCTTGCTTTGTTACGTTCCGATTCGGAAATTGCTGGAAGGAAAGCGTACCGCAGTTTCTGGGAATGAAGATTAAATTTACAGGCATCAAGCAGGAAAAATCAGAACAGGGACCGAAATGTATAGGTTGGGAGGTCGTCATGCATTATGTCTGTAGCTAAGCACCATGTGATGATTAAAGGGGTCAAGGATGGCCTTGTTTTTTTACTAAATGACGGATGCGATTGGGAAGAGCTCCTGCAGGAATTGCAGCATAAGCTCGAGAAAACGCATCAGCAAATATTAACGGGTCCGATTATTCATGTGAATGTGAAGTTGGGCAGTCGTGAGGCGACAGAAGAGCAGAAGGAAGAGATTCGTTCTGTTATTAAGCAGAAGGGGAATCTGTTGATCCAATCGATTGAAAGTGAACCGCCTAAGATCCTGACGCCAGAAGAGCCCAAATCAGCGATAACGACGCTGCGCGGGATGATTCGATCTGGACAAACGTTACATCATGAAGGTGACTTGCTCTATCTCGGAGATGTGAATCCTGGCGGTATCATTTCTTCAACGGGGAACATTTACATCATGGGCTCTCTCCGAGGCATGGCTCATGCTGGTTCGGAGGGGGAAGAGAAGTCGATTATCGCGGCTTCTCACATGCGTCCGACGCAATTGCGAATTGCGGGCGTGATCTCACGTTCACCGGATGAGTGGGGAATTGAAGAAGCCTTTATGGAATTTGCCTATGTGAAAGATGGTAAAATGGAAATCGACAAGCTGCATCAACTTCATCGGATTTGGCCGGAAGCGCCAATCAAATAAGGTAGGATTTTTATATAAACTGTGTGTGGGGTGAGGAATATGGGAGAGGCTATCGTTGTAACATCAGGTAAAGGCGGCGTTGGTAAAACGACAACTTCCGCTAATCTAGGAACTGCACTTGCGCTTCTTGGGAAAAAAGTGTGTATGGTCGATACCGATATTGGTCTGCGTAATTTGGATGTTGTCATGGGGTTGGAAAATCGGATCATCTACGATCTTGTTGATGTTGCAGAGGGTCGTTGCCGATTGCCGCAGGCGCTGATTAAAGATAAACGGTTTGAGGAATTGTATTTATTACCAGCAGCTCAAACGAAAGATAAGCATGCCGTTTCGCCAGAGCAGGTGCGGACGATTATTTTGGAGCTCAAGAATGATTTTGAGTTCGTCATCATCGACTGCCCGGCAGGCATTGAACAAGGCTTCAAAAATGCTGTTGCAGGGGCAGACAAAGCAATTGTCGTGACCACACCAGAAAATGCCGCTGTTCGCGATGCTGACCGCATTATCGGATTGTTGGAGAATGAGAAAATTTCTTCTCCGAAGTTAGTCATTAACCGCATCAGGCCGATGATGGTGAAAAAAGGCGAGATGCTGGACATCGACGAAATTTGTTCGGTCCTTGCCATTGATCTATTGGGGATTGTGCCTGATGACGAGCATGTCATTAAGGCTGCTAATTTAGGTGAGCCTACCGTGATGAACCCATCGTCACGCGCAGCTATCGCTTATCGGAATATTGCTCGCCGCATCGTTGGCGATACAGTTCCGCTCATGCAGCTTGAAGATAAAACAGGTTGGGTCAAACGCATGAAAAAGTTTATCGGAATAGGATGATCGTTCTGTGTTCGCCAAACTGAAAAACATTGATATTCCTATTGTTGTCATCCTGTTTGCGTTCATGGTTATCTCTACGATGCTGGTCTATAGTTCGTCGGTAGATCATCCAACGATTAACATTAGTATCACGAAGATATTGGCCTTGTATGCAGTCGGGCTAGCAGGTTTCTTGGCCTGCAGTCTGTTTGACTATCGTGTGCTCATACGGATTGCGCCTTACTTATACGGGATCGGAATCGTTTCGTTGATTGCTGTTTATTTTTTTGGTAAAAAAATACATGGTGCCCGCGGCTGGTTTGAATTGCCAGGTGGTTTGACCTTTCAACCCGCGGAGCTCGTGAAGCTTATTCTCATTATTTGCATTACAGCGCTTCTCGCCAAACGAGGGGGAGATCTGCTGCAAGTAAAGAGCGATATTATTCCCGTCGGGCTTGCTGTGCTCATTCCGTTCATGCTTGTGCTCATCCAGCCAGATTTAGGGAATGCGATTATTTTCATCATTATTTTGCTGGGGATGCTGTGGATCGGCAATATCAAATATTCACAAGTGCTGATTAGCATCGTTATCGTTGTTGGCGTTGGATTTCTAATGCTGACCGTGTATAAGCATTTCCATGATGCCCTATTCGAATTGCTCAAAGGCTATGGATTCAGCCACTGGATGGATCGTATCGATACGTTCTTGTACCCTCAGGATGTGTCTGCGGACGATAATTATCAAGTTCGCAATGCGGTGCGCGCCATTGGTTCTGGTGGACTGGAAGGCGAGGGCTTCCTGCACGGAACTTCGGTGCACAGTAACTTCATTCCGTTCGCTTATTCGGATTCCATCTTTGTCGTTGTAGGCGAAGAGTTCGGCTTCCGTGGTTCTGCCGTTTTGCTGCTCATTTACTTCATGTTGATCTATCGCATGATTCTGATTTCCATTCAAAGCGCGCAACTAGGCGGTGCCTATATTGTGGTTGGCGTTGTCTCGATGTTCGTATTTCAAATTTTTGAAAATGTGGGCATGATGATCGGCATTATGCCCTTAACGGGGATCACGCTTCCTTTCGTCAGCTATGGGGGAACCTCGCTGCTCATAAACATGCTGTCACTCGGTCTTGTTATGAGTGTGAAACTGCATCAGGAGCGAGCGCCAGAATTATTCTAATTCGTGCTATTTTGTGCAAATCCCAACTTGTTGCATAACAGGTTGGGATTTTTTCATATTGACAATAAAGCGTTTTCAAAATATAGTTAGAGACAAATACATGCTTTGAAAACGCTTAAAAACCTAAGGGCAATGCTTTTTGAACGGTTTCCCGTTCGAAACAACCCCGGTATCTCTGTTTCGAGATGGCGGGGTTTTTGCGTCTATATGGGCCGTTTTTTTCTCTTATTTGCGCAAACGTTTGCACTAATTGAAATGAGGAGGAATTGCAATCATGAAGGTAATATCATCTCCAAGAGGATTTTCTTACAGGGCACTTCTAACCGCACTGTTGCTGATGGTCCAACTGTTGGCGGGGTTATTTCCGTCACGCGTATTTGCGGCGGACATCCCTGTAAACACAGGTATTGAACAACCAGGTGGAAAAACGCAATGGTATTTGGCTGGAATTCAAGACTGGAACAATCAAAATCCTGAAACCAAAATGAAACATATCGTTGGCGATTATTATGAATTTTCCAAAGACTTACAAGCTGGGCACTATGAATTTAAATTTGTTAAGAACGGCACATGGGAAGGCTTTAGCGATAACGGAGGTAACTTTGCTTTCGATCTTGCCACAGCCACCAATGTGAAGTTCTACATCAACGAAGGGTTGAATCTGGCGAAAATTTCAATTCCAGGTGTTCATGGCTTGGAGCAATATGTACCGCAGAAGGCGGATAATCAATGGCCGCGCCTAGTAGGCGATATTCAAACCTTGTTTGGTGAGCCTGAATGGTCACCTTCCCAAGCAGCACAGTTTTTCGTCGACTATAACCTTAATGGTACGGTGTATAAGCTGCAGCGTACGATTCCAGCGGGCAGCTATAAAGCGAAGGTGACCTTCTCGAATGACTGGAATAACAACGACTATGGCGGACCAGAGGGGGACCTCAAGCTTGTAACGCTCGATGAAGCGAATGTGACATTTTCCATCGATTACTCCGCTTCGAACAAGTTGTTGTCGCATGATTACGTAGCGAAGGACAGCGTGTTTGATGGGCAGATCAAGAAGGATGGCATCGTTTTTGACAGCCGTTCGATTACGTATAAGAAGCCTTTCGGGGCCATCAAAGCGGGCAATGAGGACCTGACACTTCGCATTTCTGCGAACAAAGGCGATGTGCAATTTGCCAAGGCGGAGCTGACAGCGCCTGATGGATTATCGAATGCTTTTATGATGAGGAAGGCAACGACTGTTGAGGGGAAAGATTATTTCGAAGTCTCCATTCCTAAAAGTACGTTCGCTGGCAAAATCGGCATCTGGGGTTATAAATTTATCCTAGTAGACGGGTCAACGAAAGTCGAGTACGGGGATGATGGCGCAAGCGGCGCTACGGGCAGCACGAGCGATGAAGGCGCATTGCCCTACAATTTGACGGTATATGATCCTAATTATCAAACGCCAGATTGGATGAAAAATGCGGTTGTCTATCAAATTTTCCCTGACCGCTTTTTCGATGGGAATTCGGCAAACAATCGAGCCAAACTAGCGGATGGCGCTAGAGGCGCTTTGGAAAGTCAGTATGCCACGTCGAAAGGCGGGCAGAAGCTGCAATATTTTGATGGCGGCGTAGCGAATGATCCAGCCAGCACACAAGTGTGGGGAACATGGGGTGACTTCCCAGAAAATCCAGATCGGAAAACACCAGTCAATGCCCCATATTATCCCGATGCGAAGACAGACGGGGCTTGGACGAATGAATTTTATGGGGGAGATATTCAAGGGATTCAGCAGAAACTCGGATATCTGAAAGCTTTAGGTGTCACGGCAGTTTATTTGAACCCTGTCTCTTGGGCGGCTTCCAATCATAAATATGATGCGACGGATTATAAGCATCTAGATCCGATGTTTGGGGTTCCGGTGTACAACACCCCGAATGATCCTGCTTCAGGATTAGATTACGCGAAGACACGCGAAGCCTCCGATGCAGCGTTTCTAACGTTCACGAAAGCTGCGAAAGCCGTTGGAATTAAAGTCATCAACGATGGCGTATTCAACCATGTGGGCGATGATTCCATTTATTTTGACCGATATGAGAAATATCCAGAGATTGGCGCATACGAGTACTGGTCCAAGGTGTACGACCGGATGAAAGCGACAAATGAGACGAAACAACAGGCGGAAGAAGCGGTTAAGTTGGTGTTCACGTCCCAAATTAATCCGATGACAGGCCAGCACTACCAATATCCAGAAGACTTCAAATATACAACCTGGTTCACCGTTTTGAATGAAAAAGTGAAGGACAGAGACACGGCGAACCTGCACTACAAGTACGACGCATGGTGGGGTTACGACTCCTTGCCTGTGATGGATGCGAAGGACCCGCAAACTGTGGCAACCGAATTGCTGCCAGCGGACACGATGTCCCTGCCTGGCCAGCATGAGTGGAACAATATCGACTATCGCGATATGGTCATTGGTCATGATGTTTCAGGATTGAACCCTGCCGCAGCACAAACCGAGATGCAAGCCGCGAACTCGCAGCGTTGGCTGTGGATGGGGGCTAACGGCTGGCGTTTAGACGTCGCTCCTGATGTGTCCAGCGGTACATGGCAGAAGTTCCGTGAAGCGGTCAAATCAACGAAAGGATTACTCGATGGGAATGGCGATCCGATTGAAGATCCTGTGATTTTGGGCGAGGAATGGGGCGTTGCTACGCGATTCTTGCTAGGGGATCAGTTTGATTCGGTGATGAACTACCGTTTCCGTAACGCGATTCAAAGCTTTATGAACTCAGGCAACAGCGCTGTGCTCAATGAGAAACTCGAAGCTGTACGCGAGGATTATCCGAAACAAGCATGGCAAGCGATGCTGAACCTGGTGGATTCGCACGATACGACGCGTTCAGCAACAATTTACGATCATCCAGAGTGGGAAGAAGAACATTTGAAAATAGCGCCTGATGCCAGCCCGCGTGCATTGAAGCTGCAGGAGTTGACCGCCATTTTCCAAATGGGCTATCCAGGCGCACCGACAATTTACTATGGTGATGAAGTTGGCTTAACAGGTACGAAGGATCCCGATTCACGCCGAACCTTCCCGTGGGAACGTGTGACAGAGCAAGGGAATGGAACCTACACGGGTAACGGGGATTATGCAAGTATTTTAAATGTGTATCAGAAAGCCGCTAAAATTCGCAATGAGAATGCTGTTTTCCGCACAGGTGATCTGAAGGTTGCTTATGCGAACGATGATGTCATTGTCTATGCTCGTAAAAATGAGACTAAAGGTGCCCTGCTCGTCATTAATCGTAATTCGACCGCCAAAACGGTTCATGCGAATGTAGCTGGCTTCTTGCCTGAAGGATTAACCTTGGTTGATCAACTCTATGGTCAAGTGCAAGGATCTGTCGTGGATGGCAGCATTGATCTAACGATCCCAGCGCAAACAGGACTGATGATGGTGTCCACAGCTAATCTACAGGTTGTTCCACAGGTGCAAGGTAGTGCAGCAGTTGGCGGCAATCATCGTGTCGATCTGACATGGGATGCTGTAGTGGGTGCAGAGAGCTATCACATTTATCGAGCTGCGATTGAGGGTGGTCAAGTCACGCTGGTTGGGACGACGGCAACGACCTCATGGACAGATACGGCGATTGTCAACGGAACGAAATACTATTATGCCGTTACGGCGGTAAAAGGAAGCGGGGAAAGCTTCCTCAGCGATATGGTTTCGGCTACTCCAGCATTTGAAATTGGTTATGTAGGTGTGCCATCTTCGGTGACAGAAGCCGTGTACTTACAGGTTGGTCATAATGTCGGTAAAATTAGAACTGAAATCGGTGTGGATGGGGTAACGAATGATCCAGCCAACTCGGGGAAAGAAGCACCGAACCTATTAGCAAGCTTGGTTTATTATAAACAAGGCACAGATCCTGCTTATGCTCAAGAATCGAAGCTTCGGTATGAGTCCGACAGTGCGGGCAACAAAGTGTATTGGGCATCTTTTGAACCGACGGAGTCAGGTTTCTATGATTATTTTGTGAAAGCCTCGATGGACAATGGCGAGCATTACACCCCGTCGTCGATCGTGTCACTTCAGGTTTTTGCCAATGTAGACGACCAGACACCACCTGCCGCTCCAGCGCTGGCGAATATTACAGTGGAATCTAATCGCGTTGCTCTGAATTGGGCATTGAGCGATGATTCAGTCGCGGGCTTCGAAATTTATAAGAAGACAGTTACGGAGGCTACTTATCATAAAATTGCCACCGTAGCTAAGTCACAAATGACGTATATTGATTATGCGGTAAGCAATGATACCGCCTATACGTATCGGGTTGCTGCCTATGATGCTGGCTATAATCGCGCTTTCTCCGAGGAGCGGGCTGTGATGCCGAAATTGGTAATGGTGGATGTGCTGCTAAGACTGCGTCTGCCAGATTATACGCCATCTACGGATGACATCTTCATTGCAGGGGATTTCAATGGCTGGAATTCAAGCGGTAATCAGCTGCAAGTGCCAAGTGGTGCGACAGATCGCAGAGTCGTAGAATACAGCTTCAAGATGATGGCAGGCAAGACCATTCAGTACAAATACACCCGAGGTACATGGAATACGGAAGCTTTCACTAGTCATTCTCGTCAGGAAAACGATACGACTGATTATGGCAATTGGGCATACAGCTCTGAAAATACGAACATGCATCTGACCATTTCCAATCAAGGTGATAACAAAATGGTTGTAGAGGACAACGTGCTTCGCTGGGTGGATATGCCAATGTCCATATCGATGCCGCGCATATCCTTTGGGGATGATATCGTGTATTCCACGGAAGACAGCACAATGAAGTTGAAAGCTGTCGTACCTTACGGCGTCAACTTTACAATTAACGGTGTGCCGATATCCGCAGGAAGCATGGATGCTTTCGGGCATGTGGACATGGGCAGCATTCCTTTGAAAACGGGCTTAAACACATTCGTGCTTCATATTGAACCGAGTGCTGCAACATTGAATCAACCGTGGTACGAAGATAAGGGTCGGAAAAACCAAGCAACGAAAACCGTAACGATCTCCGTGACACGGACGAGTGAAGACCCATCGACACCAGATACACCGTCGAATCCAACACCAACACCAGCGAATCCTCCAGTGGGTTCACAAGGCGTTCATGATCAATTGGTTTCACCTGCCGATTTCAAAAAGAATGCCGACGGCAGCTTAACGGTAGATGTCGATAGCGAGCACGAAGGGATTCGCATGCCAATTGCCGTTATTAACGGTGCGGGAGCGGCCCCAATTATCGTTCAAAAAGAGAACATAGCTGTAACATTGCCATCCGATGTACTACAACGTGTGCAAGCCCTTGTGCCAGCGGAATTCCTGCAGGATGCACAAGTTCATATGACGGTTGCACCTGTAAGCGAGGCAGGCAATGAGAAGCTGTTAGCACACCCAGGGATAAGCCTTGCTAGCACAGTGTTTGATTTCACATTGTCTGTCGTGACGAAAGACAATAAGGTCTATACATTAACGAAATTTGATAAGCCGATTACCTTAACGTTCAAACTATTGCCAGGAGCTGACCACAAGCTCACAGCTGCTTATTATGTACGTGATGATGGCACGATTGAATATGTTGGCGGCACGATTCTTGGTGACTTGCTGACAGTTAATGTGAGTCATTTCAGTCAATATGCAGCTCTTCAATTGAATAAAGTCTATACAGACGTATCCGCAGATCATTGGGCGTTCTCCGTGATCAAGGAGCTAAGTGCCAAACATATCCTTGAAGGTATGACAGATTCGTTGTTTGCACCAGAAAACCAAGTAACGAGAGGGCAATTTGCTGCCTTGCTTGTAAGAGCTCTTGGTAAAGAAGGGGTAGGCGAGGCGCAGCCATTCAATGATATTGAAGCAGGCGCTTGGTACGAATCCTACGTAGCAGCTGCTTATCAGCTTGGTATCATAACAGGACGTGATGAGCACCACTTTGCGCCAGATGAACCGATCACGCGTGAAGAGATGGCGGCGATGATCGTTCGTGCCTACCAAGTGATGCACGATGGTTCGGCGACTGCTGTGGCAGAGGGGACTCCATCATTTACAGATGCTGACTCGATAAGCAAGTGGGCGTTGGCAAGTGTTGAGCAGGCTGTTAGTCTGGGGCTTCTACACGGTAGAGAGGAGCATTCATTTGCTCCGCAAGGCATCACAACACGCGCGGAAAGCGCACAGGTTATCTACAATTTGCTTCAACCTTAATAGGAGGAACAAGCTGCCGCGAGGCAGCTTGTTTTTGTACATCGGAACGATCACATAATCTTGTCCATGGCCTCATAGGCTGTACTATGAGGCTCGATATGGAGGGGATATCATGGGTTCAAACGATAAAGTGAAACAACGGCGTCTGGAGCGACTTCGCCATTTGCGGGAATCGTCCGACGTTTCGCAGGGGAATGGCAGTTCTTTTCGCGCATCAACAACATCATCAGCTTCTCCACCGACCGAGTTCCTCTTGCCTCCGCGGCCGCCGCAGGACGAGATTTCTTTGCCTTTGTATGCCGATGCGGAGTGGAGAAGGCGAATGGAAGACCCTGAATTTGCTTGGAGGCAGAAAATGAAGATGGAGAAGGGCGGCTTTGATCCAGGGAATGGCCTTTTTACCCCACCGACTCCGAGAACTATCGCATTGAAATTGCTCATTAGCGGCATGCTATTTGCAGCGATTTATGGCATGTTCCAAGTGAACAAGCCATGGGCAATGAAGGGAAAGCTGATCATCACGGAGGCGCTTTCGCGGTCTTATGATTTCACCGCGTTTTCGACGTGGTATACGGATAAATTCGGCAGTTCGCCTGCGTTCATTCCAAGCTTCAATCGAACAGGGAATGAGGCGGTCAAAGTAAGCACGACATCACGGTCTCTGTTCGCGCCTGCTAAGGGAAGCATCATTGTGCGCTACGACGGTTCTTCGCACAAGGGCGTCAATTTGAAGACGGCGGCCTTTGCGCCTGTGTACGCCGTGGACACAGGACAAGTGATTTTTGCAGGAACAGCTGCGGAAACAGGGCAGACGATCGTTATCCGCCACCCTGGCGGGCTTGAGTCAACGTATGGCGGCCTCAGCGAGATTAGTGTTGCTGTAGGGGATTGGATGAAGGTGGGAGAGCCGATTGGGAAAGCTTCCGCACAAGATCCAGCCAAAGGGACCATGTACTTTTCCGTGCTAAAAGAGGGATTGAGCATCAATCCGGCGGATGTGATTAATTTTGATTAAATGGGGCGCGACGAGGTATCGGTTTCATCCGCTTTTCACCATTGTTCTGATCGGCTGCGCCCTAACTGGCTATTTCTTGGAAGCCATCACCTTATTCGGTATCGTACTCATTCATGAGCTGGGACATCTCACCGCGGCAAGAGGCTTTGGATGGCGGATACAAGAGGTTCAGCTACTGCCCTTTGGCGGGGTATTAATTGTAGATGAGTTAGGAACCACATCAACCCGTGAGGAGCTCATTGTTGCCTTGGCGGGCCCTCTTCAACACGTGTGGTTGATACTGGTGGCGATGCTGATGAAATCACTCGATCTGGGAAGCAGCAACTGGTGGGACTATTTCATTGAAGCTAATCTCATGATCGGATTATTTAACCTGATCCCTGCGATGCCGCTCGATGGCGGCAAAGTTATGCAATGTTTATTAGGCTATTTAATGTCATACCATAACGCAATCGTTTATTCCGTCTGGATAAGTATGATCTTAAGCTTCTCGATTATTATCATGGCGGTCATCCAACTCCTTCACGGACAATTACCAATAAACTTTCTGGTCATCGGATTGTTTCTACTGATGTCGAATTGGTATGCGTATCGGCAAATTCCGTATCACTTCCTACGCTTCCTAATGGGGCGGGGCATCCGTGTGGGTCAACTGCTAAGCCGCGGCACTAGAGCACAGCCGATTGTGATTACGAAGCAGCTTACGATGGCGGAAACGTTGAAACTTTTTATGCGGGAAAAATATCATTTGATCTACGTGGTCAACGAAGTTGGACGTATTCAAGCGGTGCTGCCCGAACAGCAAATTGTAGGCGGTTATCTAGATGGGAAAAAACCAGGGAGTGCAGTTTCCGATCTTTTCATGTAAAATAACGGGTGAGGTGAACCTGTATGAAGCAACTGATAATTCACTGCGCACCCGAACTGACACAAGCGGCATTGCTTGAGGATGGCCGACTCGTGGAGTATGATACGCAGTATCCGCTTGAATCGCAACGAGCTGGGGGCATCTACATGGGACGCATTGTAAACGTACTCCCTGGCATGCAAGCTGCATTCGTGGATATTGGACTTGCGAAGAATGCTTTTCTATATATAGACGATCTCCTGCCTGTCCATCTGGACAAACAGCCTAAGATTAAACCTTTGATTACGGACATTGCTGAAGTCGGACAACTGTTGATGGTTCAAGTCAGCAAGGATCCGCAAGGAACCAAGGGAGCCAGAGTGACGACGCATGTCTCCATTCCAGGACGTTGGATTGTGTACATGCCTGACGCTGATTACATTGCCATTTCACGCAAAATTGATGATGAACCGGAACGACAGCGGTTAAAGCAGCTTGCGGAAGGCAATCTTTTGCCTAATGAGGGAGTCATCATTCGTACAGGCGCAATTGGCCAAAGCGAGGAAGCGATTCGCGATGATTTGCAAAATTTGCGAGACGTCTGGAGCACCATTCTTGCGAAGAAGGAAGAGTCGCATGGACCTGCACAGCTCTACCAAGATCTCGATTTATTGCCTAAAATCGCGCGAGATGTGATTTCTGATGATGTGCATGAAGTTTGGATGAGCAACAATAAGGTGTTTGAGGAAATGCGAAGCTTATTGCGGAAGCAGCAGCCAAGCTGGCGTGGCCGCATCGCGTTCTACGATCGTAAAACACCGATGTTTGATCATTTTGGCGTGACGGAAGAGCTGAATATAAGCTTTCGACGGAAAATATGGCTGCCAAGCGGCGGATATTTGATTATTGATCAGACCGAAGCGTTAACCGTCATCGATGTGAATACAGGTCGATACACGGGCTCGATCAACCTCGAACAGACGGTGACGGACATTAATCGCGAAGCCGCAATGGAAATACCTAGACTTCTGCGATTGCGGAATCTCAGAGGCATTATCATCGTCGATTTTATTGATATGTATGCCGATGATAACCGTGCTAAGGTTTTGGCCACGATGGCAGAGGAAGTTCGCAAAGATCGATCCAAAACGACGATTGTCGGCTGGACGAAGCTGGGATTACTGGAAATGACCCGAAAACGCAAATAAACGATTGCATATGAATTTATAACTGTGCTATAATACTCGAAGTGTGTTGTTTAGGCATGCTGTAACCGCACGAAACAGGTCGAAGTACGCGAATGAATTTGCTTTCGTTCCGTCACCTGCACAAGGCGAGTCTGAGACATGAGGAGGTAAGTGAAAATGTACGCAATTATTGAAACAGGTGGTAAACAGTACAAAGTTCAAGAGGGCGATGTTCTTTACATCGAGAAATTGAACGCTGCTGAAGGTGAGGTAGTTTCTTTTGATCGTGTGTTCTTGGTTTCCAAAGAGGATGGCCTAGTAGTAGGTGCCCCATTGGTTGCTGGTGCTTCCGTATCCGCGAAAGTAGAAAAACACGGTAAAGGCGCAAAAGTCATCGTGTATAAGTACAAACCGAAAAAGAACTATCACAAAAAGCAAGGTCATCGTCAACCGTACACAAGAGTAGTAGTTGAGAAAATCCAAGCGTAAGAGACAAGCCCTATGATCTATGTGACCATAGAACGTCTTGCACCGGATTCACCTCACGTACTTTCTTTTGTAGTGGAAGGCCATGCCGAATATGACGTACCTGGCAAAGACTTGGTCTGCGCCGCGGTATCAGCGGTAACGTTTGGTACTTGTAATTCGATTGTAACTTTAACTGGTGTGATTCCGATTCACGAAATGGAACGTGGTGCTGGACTGTTGGATATTACTATCCCAGATAGTGCTCGCACCGTGCCTGAAACTTGGAGTCAAGTGCAGTTACTTATAGAATCGATGGTCGTCATGCTGCGAACGATTGAACAAACTTACGGTGACTATATAACGATTGAAACAATCTATCACAAAGGAGGATAACACCATGTTGTTTAAATTGGATCTCCAGTTTTTCGCTTCCAAAAAAGGGGTAGGTTCCACAAAGAACGGACGTGACTCGCACTCCAAACGCCTTGGCGCTAAACGTGCAGACGGTCAAACTGTTACTGCTGGAAGCATTCTTTACCGTCAACGCGGTACGAAAATTCACCCAGGAACGAACGTTGGCATCGGTTCGGATGATACACTTTTCGCTTTGGTACAAGGCGTAGTGAAATTCGAGCGTTTTGGCCGCGATCGCAAAAAAGTGAGCGTATACCCAGTTGATGTAGCTCCTGTAGCTGCAGCTCTAGAAGCGTAATTAGAATCCCTGGTGAGCGATGAGTTCATCCAGGGATTTTTTCGAATAAAACAAAGCCTCTCACCGTGATCACTCATTTCGGATGGTCGAGGTCAGAGGTTTTCTCGTTTGTTTGGTGAAGTTTTCCTGCTGACATGCTATACTGGATGGACGATTATTACGCAGGAGAACGGAGCGGACGGAGAATGAAGCGAGCAAGGGGCACACAAGTCTATTTATTAGCGCTTGTATTGGTTGGATTGACAGGTATGTTGATTGGACAATCCTGGATGGTCAGATGCGCGTTTCTATGTGTCATTCTAGCAAGCGGTTATATGTATTGGAATTTAGAAGCTCGTCGGTTGGGGGAAGCGTCCGTTTCGAAGCTCAGTCAAGAGAGGCGAGACGCGCATCATGAGCTGATTGCGGTCGTGAATCGCTTGCGGCACGATTGGATGAATGATGCCCAAATTTTATTTGGTTATATTCAAATGAAGAAGTTTGATAATTTGCGACCGTATATGGAAAAAATAAAATTAACGATGCAGCAGGAAAGCAATCTCTCTAAGTTGGGGATTCCATCTTTAATTGCTTATTTGCTTCAATTCCGTGTGAAATCCAAGACGTTAGAGCTGCATGTGGACATTGAACAGGAAATTAATCTTGGTCAATTGCCGCTCCCAGACGGATTGATTGAAAGTCTCATTCGCCAGGTGGTGGCGTGTGTGCAGGAAAGTATCACCTTTGAGGATGGAGAAAGTGGAACACTCAGCTTGGAGTTCGATCTTCAAGAGGATAGTCTGCTGCTTGATTTTGTCTATCAAGGCCCTTATGAACGAGAACGTCTAGAACAGTCGGTTGCAACGCAATTCGCTTCCGAGGGAAATCAGTATTTGCTTGAGAATGAAGATTGGCATGAGGAAGAAGCTAGTATCACGTTGCGATTGCCATTTCATATATAAGATAGTTCGCGGGGTGTAGAAATGTTTGTAGATAAGGCGAAGATTTTTGTAAAAGGCGGCGACGGTGGCGACGGTTTAGTTGCGTTCCGTCGTGAGAAATATGTACCGGAAGGCGGACCTGCTGGCGGTGACGGAGGCAATGGCGGAGATGTTATTTTCCGCGTGGACGAGGGTCTTCGTACGCTGATGGATTTCCGTTATCAGAAACACTTTAAGGCGGATCGTGGCGAAAAGGGTCGCAACAAGTCTATGCACGGCGCGAATGCCGATGATATGATCGTGCGGATTCCGCCAGGGACGACAGTTATTGATGATGATACGCAAGAAATCATCGCTGATTTGACGCGTCACGGACAACAAGTTGTTGTGGCGAAAGGCGGACGCGGCGGACGTGGAAATACGCGTTTCGTTACGCAGCGCATCACGGCTCCTGAGATCGCCGAGAACGGCGAGGAAGGCGTTGAGCGTTGGGTTACGCTTGAGATGAAAGTCATGGCAGACGTAGGGCTTGTAGGCTTTCCGAGCGTCGGTAAGTCGACGCTGTTGTCTGTTGTTTCGGCGGCGAAGCCCAAAATCGCCGAGTATCACTTTACAACACTGACGCCGAACCTGGGCGTAGTGGATGTAGGTGACGGCCGCAGCTTCGTGATGGCGGACCTCCCGGGCTTGATTGAAGGCGCCCATGAAGGCGTTGGGCTCGGCCATGAGTTCTTGCGTCACGTCGAGCGCACGCGTGTGATCGTGCATGTCGTCGACATGTCCGCGGCGGATGGACGTGACCCTTATGAAGATTTCATCAAAATCAACGAGGAAGTCAAACTGTATAATGCGAAGCTGGAACAGCGTCCGCAAATTGTAGTTGCCAACAAGATGGATATGCCAGTATCTGAGGAAAATTTGGCACTCTTCAAGGAGCAGCTTGCTGCGGATGGCAAAGAGTTTGAGGTATATCCGATTTCCGCACTTACCCGCAGTGGTGTGCAGGAGTTGTTATACAAAATCTCAGATATCGTAGAAAGCATTCCGCAAGCACCAGAAGTGGAAGGCGTTGTAGAGACTGAAGAGCGCAAGGTGTATCGGTTTGAGAAAAATGAAGAGAATGATTTCACGATTCGTCGCGATAATGATGCCTTCGTCATTGACAGTCCGTCCATTGAGAAATTAATTAAACGGACCAATTTCTCCACGCAAGATGGGGTTGCGCGCTTTGCTCGTATTTTAAGGAATATGGGGATTGATGATGAATTGCGCAGACGCGGTGCTGTTCATGGTCAAACGATTCAGATTGGTGATTTTGAATTCGAATTCGATGAGAAACAGTAAATCGAGAAGTGCTTCTCCCACTGGGAGGGCGCTTCTTTTTTTTTGCCCTCGTATCGTCCAGTTTCGCAATTATGTCATAATACTTGACACTAATTGCCGAAAGTATTACCATTTTAATAATAAACGTGAATTTATGTTAGTTAATATGACATTAGAGTAATGGGTGGAAGGAGGGCTCGATGATGAAAAAATGGATTCAAGCCATGGGCTCCGAACCATCCAACATGCGTGATTTGACTTACGAGGAAGCCGTTGAAGCTGCAAGCCAAATGGCGGGCGGGGAATCGACGGATGCCCAGTGCGCAGCATTTCTGATGGCGTTATGCATGAAAGGGGAGTCGGCTGAGGAGCTGATGGCTTTCATCGACGTATACCGCAGCCACTCCTTGCCGTATCAAGATGTGCCTAACTCGCTTACCGCCTCCGGTCCCCAAGAAGGCAGGGGGAGGTTTCCAATCACGCTGCCCGTGAGCTTGCTATTAGCCTCTGTTGGGTTCAACCAGGTGATGCAAGGCGGGGCAGCACTTCCCTCTAAGCAAGGGACGGTAATGAGAGATATCTTAGATGGCTTTGGTATTGCTGTGAACTTATCTATCAAAGCATGGCATACCATACTGGCACAACTGCATATTGGTTATCTGTCAACAGAGCAAATCTGTCCGCCGATTGGACGATTAAGACAAGTGCGTGAGCAGTTGGGATTACGAACGGTCATTGATACCCTGGAACGTGTGCTAAACCCTGTGTTGTCGACGAATCTCATTATCGGGGTCGGTCAGAAGAAGACGTTGGAGTCGCTCATTCCAATTTCGATCCGCGCTGGGTTTCAGCAAGCCTACATTGTCCATGGCATTGATGGCTCAGAGGACTTGCCGATTTATCAAAATAGTACAATACGCATTGTAACGCCTTGGGGAGATGAGTCACGCCTCGTAGAGCCGCAGAAATTCGGATTTGTCAGCACGACGTTACCGCAAATTCACAAAGAGGAGCAGATCGAGCTGGTGGAACGCATCATCATGGGAGATGAAGGACTGGAAGTGAAACGCGAGCGGGATCATGTCATTTTTAATGCAGGATTACGGTTAAAATGGTTTGATAAAGTGGACAGTTACGAGGATGGCTTCCAACTGGCGGAATCGTTACTGCGGCGAAGAGAAGCGCAGAAACTGCTGCAGAAATGGGCCGATCAAAGTCAGCATTTGAAGCGGCAAGAACCTCCTAAGAACGATGATTCGTGGGCGGAAATTGGATGAAGACCTTACCATGAAGCTGTCAATGAACAGCGGTGGGAGGGTCTTTTTTTATGCCGCGACGTCAGGTCTGATTTTGTGGGGGTCGCCGAATTGGAAGATGTTACAGCTAAAACAATTTCAATGGATATGTTACCATTTACGAGCGTCATCGGCGCAAGATCAACGCTAGGAGGTATGTACATGAAAAAACAACTACTTGCTTTTGCTCTTGTCCCATCGCTTCTATTCGGTGCTGTAACTGTGCCAAGTCCTACTTTGGCATCCGCGGCAACTACTGGTGAAATTATAAACAGTGTAAGTTTTCGGCAAAGTCCTGACGAGAATGCCGCGCGTATTCGCTATCTGCAGCAGGGTGAGAAAGTCACGATCGTAGAGAATGTGAATGCCTATTGGTATAAAATTCAAGATAGTAACGGACGTGTCGGCTATGTGTCGACTAGTGCGAAATATATAAAGGCAGGCGCTGTAGTTACGACGCCATCTACGACACCATCAGCAGGGACAGGCCGGATTGTGGCTGGTGTAAGTTTCCGAACGGCACCTGACCAGAATGCGAGCAGAATCCGTTATTTGAAAGCCGGGGAAACGGTTCAGATCGTGCAGAAGGTCAATGCTTACTGGTATAAAGTGAAAGCGTCTGATGGAAAGGTGGGATACATCAGTACGAGCCCAACCTATGTAACAACTTCGGGCGTTGCGACTTCGCCAGGGACGACGGTCAACAGTGGAAGCACGACTAGCGAGAAAATTCAAAAGGTCATTGCAGCTGGCAAGAAATATATGGGGACACCGTATGAGTACGGATCAAGTCGAGCCGATACGTCGACTTTTGATTGTTCGGATTTCATCCATCAAGCGTTCCTTGATGGGATCGGCTTGAATCTTCCGAGCGATTCCAGGGGGCAGGGCACATATGTCAAATCGTTGGGGCACAATGTGACGGATTGGCATAATCTCAAGGCTGGAGATCTCATGTTCTTTATGTCTTATAAAGGGACAGCACAATCGAATTACACGGGGATTAATAAGTCTGCTCAAACGATCACGCATGTCGCGATGTATCTGGGGAATGGACAGATCCTGTCCACGTATTCCAAAGAAAGCGGCGGTGTCCGTATTGATACGGTTGCAAACACTCATTGGGAGTATCGATTTCTTTTTGGCGGCAGCGCCCTATAAAATGAACACCGAAAAGAGCAGTAACGAGATCATCGTTGTCTGCTCTTTTTTTAATAGTTAGATTTGCAAGGGATCAAGCAAAGGGTTCCAATGAACGGTAGGATCGCCCGTTAGCTGATCCAGACCAGCCGATCCTACCCATGGATGCTCGGTATGACCTGCGGTGAAATAATGCTGAAGCAAACAGCGGAAAATATAAGGCATTGGTCGATTGAGCACATCCGCTCGCGGGATCCAATGAAGCTCTCCCTCCGACGTTTCAATGCGCGGATCGACGGTTGTGGTACCGATATAGAAAAACTGCTGGCGTACCTCTTGGCCATTCAGCCGCAGCAGGACATATTGCAAGCGGAGATCAGCGATTTCATTCTGTTCAATGCCTGTTTCTTCTCTAATCTCTCGCAGGCAGGCAACACGCGGCAGGCTGATTTCATGAGGCTCCAAGTGCCCGCCGATCGCCGCCCATAAGCCTGGTGAAAGCGTACGGGTGAGCGCGCGTTTCATCATCAGGAGCTCGTCTTTTTCGTTCCATAGCAGTGCAGTAGACATCATACGCAGTGTAATCATGGAGAGTTCTCCCCTCAGTTAAATTCCGTCTCAGCTTACCATACCTGGCGAAGGCACTGCAAAGGCGATAGCTTGTATGTATTTTGCCTATTGCTTCAAGTGGCATGATTCGATATAATGTCCTCTATAGGTAAACATTAGTCTTTTTGGAGAGGACGGTAGTAAGGTGCCGGAGAGCAAAGAATTTGTTCCAAGTATGAAGCACATCGGACCTGAACGGTACTACTTAGTCCGCGAGGATATTCTTCCAGAGGGTGTTCTGAAGACAGCTCAAGCGAAGGAGCTGCTTGCGCGGGGCGAAGTGAAGACGATTCATGAGGCCGTCGAGCAAGTTGGGCTAAGTCGCAGCGCTTTCTATAAGTATAAAGATGGCATCCATCCGTTGAGTAAGTTAGAGCGCGAACGGATCATCACGATTTCGATGGATTTAGAGCATCGCTCGGGCATTCTATCCCGTGTACTTGCGCTCATCGCGAATTTGGAAGGCAACGTATTGACCATTCATCAGACCATTCCGCTTCAAGGCATGGCGAACGTCGTGATCTCTTTAGAAATTTCTTCGATGGGTGAGGAAATTCGTGAGATCGTGGATCGCCTCGGTGCACAAGACGGAGTCAAGCGTGCCATGGTCATCGGCCAGGGCAGTTAAAAAACGTAAATTATTCGGGAGGTAATGAAATGAAACCCATTAAGGTTGGTTTACTAGGTTTAGGGACAGTTGGAACAGGTGTTGTACGTATTGTTGAAGGTCATCAAGAGGATTTGCAGCGTCAAACAGGATCTTCCATTGAAATTGCCAAAATCCTTGTACAAGATAAATCCAAGCAACGCAACATTTCTGTTGATGCGGATAAGCTGACTGAAAACGTCTGGGACGTAATCGGCGACAGTGAGATCGATATCGTAGTGGAAGTAATGGGCGGCGTGGCTGCAACGAAAGACCACATTCTAACAGCGCTTGGCAACGGCAAGCATATCATTACAGCGAATAAGGATCTTATGGCGATGCATGGCGCGGAAATTTTGGCCAAAGCTGCTGAGAATAACTGTGATGTCTTCTATGAAGCGAGCGTTGCAGGCGGTATCCCGATCATTCGTGCGCTGGTCGAAGGCTTCTCTTCGGATCGCATCACGAAAATTATGGGGATTGTGAACGGAACGACGAACTATATATTGACCAAAATGAGCCAAGAAGGTGCAGCTTACGCCGATGTCCTTAAGGAAGCGCAAGAGCTGGGCTATGCGGAAGCAGATCCGACTTCGGATGTTGAAGGTCTAGACGCTGCTCGCAAAATGACGATTCTTTCAACGCTTGGATTCCATGCCAATGTAGCGTTAAGTGACGTTGAAGCAAAAGGGATCTCCAAGGTTACGAAGGAAGATATTCTGTACGGGAAGAAGCTTGGCTATGAAGTGAAACTACTTGGGATTGCTGAAAATCATGATGGGCACATTTCGGTTAGTGTTCAACCTACAATGGTCAAAAATTCCCATCCGCTAGCCTCTGTCAATGGCGTGTTCAATGCGGTTTACGTCACAGGTGAAGCAGTTGGCGAAACGATGTTCTACGGAGCGGGTGCCGGCGAGCTTCCGACGGCAACTTCCGTTGTAGCTGACTTAGTCGCGGTTGTGCGTAATTTGAAGTTAGGGATCAATGGGCGTACGGTTCAAGCTCCTTATAAAGAGAAGAAACTCAAAACCGATGATCAAATCGCATCCAAAAACTTTATTTTGCTCCATGTTGAAGATAAAGCGGGTGTGCTTGCCCAAATTACACAAATTTTCGCTGAACATGAAGTGAGTTTGGAATCGGTATTTCAACACCCGAACAAAACAAATCCGAAGGCTGAAATTATTATCATCACGCATGATGCGAATCAAGCAAGCATGAAAAATGTGTTGCAGCAATTCGAAACGATGGACGTGATTCACGCAATTAAGAGCGTGTACCGTGTTGAAGGATAAACAATAGTGAAGAGAGGCGTTAGTTTCGAATGAGCTACAAGACAGTACAAAAGGTAAGGGTAAAAGTACCGGCTAGCACGGCTAATTTAGGACCCGGCTTTGACTCTTTGGGGATGGCCTTGAACTTATACGCTTGGATTGATATGGCGATTTCGGATCACACCTCGATTCATTTGATCGGGGATCAAATGAACGGCATTCCAACGGATAAGTCGAACTTGATCTATAAGGTTGCTCAAATGGTGTTTGACAAGGCCGGTGTTTCACATCCAGAGCTTGAGATTAGCATGTACAGCGAGATCCCGCTCACACGCGGACTCGGGAGCAGCGCTTCTGCGATCGTTGGTGCCCTTGCAGGCGCAAATGCGCTGATCGGGAATCGATTTACAACGTACGAGTTGTTCCAAATCGCATCCAAATTAGAGAAGCACCCAGACAATGTCGGTGCTAGCCTATACGGCGGAATCATCGTGGCTTTCTGGGACGATGTGCAAGCCGAATCGATTCGTATTGAGCCTGATCCCAATCTAGAGGTGCTCGTTGCCATTCCGGCATTCCAGCTATCGACGGAGAAGGCGAGAGGCATCATGCCGCAGCAAGTATCCATGAAAGATGCGGTATTCAACCTGAGCCACTCCTCACTGCTTGTTGCTGCGCTGAGCACAGGGAATCTTGGCATGATTCGATTTGCCATGAAAGATCGCTTACACCAGCCGTATCGTGCCTCGCTTATTCCTGGGATGCAACTACTACTGGACGAAAGTGAGCATCATGGTGCGTTAGGCGTAGCGCTAAGCGGAGCAGGCCCGACGATGCTTGCGCTCGTGGATGCGCGCAGCAAGCAGAAGGAAGAGCTACAAGCGTTCCTGCAAGGCACTTTGGCTAATGAAGGCATTCAAGCGCAGATGCTGTGGCTGAAGCCGAGCCAAGATGGTGTTGTCACCATTGAATTGCACAGTGGTGATGAATCACTGCTTTCATGGGTACAGAGAGAGGTGCTGGCATGAAACGAGTTGCCATCCTAGGACCGAGTACATTCTCTGAGGAAGCAACACGTCATTTTCTAGGCGACAGCTTCACGTATGTCTCGTATAAGCTGATCTCTGAGGTATTCAATGCAACCGCATCAGGTGAAACGGACCTTAGTGTCATTCCGATTGAGAACACCTTGGAAGGCTCCGTGCATCTCCATGTCGATTGGCTTGTCCATGAAGTGGATTTGCCGATACGAGCAGAATGGGTGTTTCCGATTGATATGAATCTCATCGGTTATCCAAGCCCAGAGCCTGCGACGGATGCGGCTAATCCGTACCGCCATGTTCGTAAAGTGCTGTCTCATCAGGTCGTGCCTGCGCAATGCAATCAGTTCATGAAGCGCTACCTGCGCGATGCAGAGTTTGAGCAGGTGAGCTCAACAGCGGAAGGGGTACGTATTGTATCCACGTTGAATGACCCGACGGTTGTTGCCATCGGCACCGCCATTGCTTCGACGAATTATGGGGTTCCGATGCTGGAACGTGAAATTCAGGATCATAAAGACAACATGACGCGATTCTTGCTAGTGGGCAAGGAAGCGCCAGAGTTGGCATCGTCAACGGATATGAAGACGACGATTCTCGTTACATTGCCTGAGGATTATCCAGGCGCCTTGCACCAAGTGCTTTCTGCATTTGCGTGGCGGCGAATTAATCTTTCGAAGATTGAGTCGAAGCCGACGAAGAAAAAGTTAGGTAATTATTATTTCTATATTGATATTGTAGGCAATATGGATTCGGTTCTGCTGCCCTCAGCCATTCAAGAGATTGAGGCGATTGGCTGTCAGGTTCGGATTTTGGGCTGTTACCCAAGCTATTCCTACAACGGTTCATAAAGGAAATCCCTTGCGCTCTTGGCGTGAGGGATTTTTTTTGTAAGAAAGGGGGCAAAAGCCTAGGAACGTGCATAAACTGTAATATCAAATTGTGAATAAGCGAATGCTTACGCGGCCAAGTTCAACATTATTGGGAGAGAAACGCGAAGAAGATGCTTACGAAAAACGCGAAGGAGGTATGGTTTTGAAAATCCATATTGTCAAAAAAGGCGATACCCTGTACGAACTCGCGAAAAAATACCAAACCACCCTGGATCAGATTATTGCCCTCAATCCTCACATTGCTGACCCAAACAAGATTGATATTGGGATGAAAGTGAAGATTCCATCGGGGCCGAAGCACGTAAATCCGCCAGCAATGGAGTATGTCTACAAACATGTTGTCCAACAAGGGGATAGTTTATGGAAACTCGGTAAAGCTTGGGATGTGCCGTTGCAAGCGATGATTGGGGCGAACGCGCATCTGAAGAATCCGAATGTACTTATGACTGGGGACATTGTCTTCGTTCCTAAGGCTCACCACGGTCACGGACATACGCATGGCGGACACCCTCACAAACTTTCAACGGAGCCATTTGCTCCAGTGCCGATTGTAGAAGCAATGCCCCCAGTTGATATGCAGCAACCCATGATCCCTGCGCCAGCCATGCCAGAAGAGGTGCCTCCGCCGTTATCGCTTGGAGAAACGGTACCTGCCATCCCGCAGCCGATCGCACAGTCGCCTGCCCCTGTAACCGATAACATCGGTCTTCATGAGCCTTATGGGCAAGCAGTGCATCCGTTCCTACAGTTTAATATTCAGGCTACAGAAGTTTCCGTATATCCTGAACAGCAGCCTGAGATGATCTATCCGACCTACCCAGCCTATCCAGATGATAATTGTGAACCACTGCCAACGATGGTGGCGCCAATTTCTGTTGTGGACGAAGGTTGCGGTTGTGGAGGTCCTGCCATGAACGAGCAGCCATGGTACAATAGCCCAACCCATTTCCCGAATATACCGATGGGGAATCCGTGGGATCACGTCTCGCACGAACATCCAGGGTTCTATCCGCCACCAATGCCGTATGACGCACAGTATCCGTATGCCTATTCCCATGATCCCTATGGCGGCATTCCGTATGCAGGTGTACATGATGCTCCTCTGTATGAGACACCGATTTTACCTCAAGTGCATACGCATGAGCTGAGTAAAGTATCAGATACCTTAGAAGAGGTACAAATCGATATTCGTGATAAGCAAAAGGCGGCAAAGTCGAAATCGCAAGCCAATCGTTCCTCGCGCAAAGTAAAACCTTCTGGATCATCCGCTTTGAATTCGTTCCTCAGAGAGCAAGAACGAGCCGTAGAGAGACGGGAGCCTAGCAGACCGAATACGCCATGGATTAATGTATAAAACAAGTAAAAGAAGCCCTCACCGCATCTGTAAAGATGTCGTGAGGGCTTCTTTTCTTGTGCTTACGTACCGTTTAGGCAATCATCCCGAGTGTGAAGAACGTCATTAATCCGATAACGAGATTCATGCCCCACTTTTTCCGCAGAAGCTCGCGGCCGCGGTGGAGTCTAGTTTTAACGGTCGTAATCGGCAAGTTCAAGCGCTCGCTAATTTCCTGGAGAGAGAGCTCTTCCAAATAGTAGAGCGTGATAATGCCTTTATATTTGTCAGCCAATTTATTTATGGAAGCATGCATATGTTCTTGAATTTCGGTTTGAAGCACAGCGTGCTCGGGGGATTGATCATGACTTGCCAGCTTACTGTAGTAGCTGTAGTCGTCATCAACATCGTTCAGCTCGGCATCCAGCGACTGGACAGGTCTTTTCTTGCGAAGCAAGTCGATGGCTACATTTTTCCCGATCCGATAAATCCAAGTTGAGAAATTCTGACTTTCATCAAAGTGGTTTAGGTTCAAATAAACGCGGATAAAGGTTTCTTGGACAATATCCTCCGAATCTGGACGGTTATGCAGCATACGGAAAGCAAGCTTTTGTATTTTGCTGCGATAGAGTTCGACTAACTCCACGAAAGCGTTGCGATCGCCTCGTCTGGATAATTGAATTAATTGAAGTTCTGCCACATTCATGATGTATCCCTCCTTAGAGTTGTCGTTAGGAAACCGCCGTTTAACTTTGTCTATCTTTGACTATATCATTTCTGTGGCTACAGTCAAATTCAATTGAGGACAAGTAATGGATTATAACCATTTGTTACCGAAATCGTGTAAGTTTCGTGACTATTTATAGGGATCTTTGACTTCGTCAAAGTCTTTCTGCTAGGAATGAGGACTCGGTATGGAATGAGAAATGGATGTTGATTTTGTTCGAATGGCGTCAGGTCCGTTCTTATGAGCTTCATTCCATAATGCAACACTACCCCATAAGACAATGACGCCGATAATAAGGAGGGTTGTGCGTTTAATCGGTTTCCTACCATTCATGGTTGCGTTCACCATCCGTCTAGATTGAAATTTCACTCTATATGAATTTCATTTCAGTTTCATTCATTACTCCTATGGTAAATGATGTATAGGGCAACTTGCAAATGGTAACAATACGAAAAAACAAGAAGAAGGGGATCACGTGAATGTACATCGGTTCTTGAAGCAATTAAAAAGAAGGCTACGCTGGAAGCGCAGTTGGTTAATGCCCTGGATTTTCATCCTAGTTGTGTTCGCTGCTTATTACATCTATACAATGAACGATGATCTAGGTGATCATAATCAGAAAGGCCCTAGAGGAGCCATCCAAGCGACTTTAGCCAGAGTGGTACCGAAGGAAGACACGCATCTCCAGGAAGCTGTCAAGCTGCTGCAAACCATTTCTGATCGTAGAGAAAGCTATTTGCTCAAGTCCTATGTGTGCGGGGAAGAACGCAGTCCATTGGGATCGCTGACATCAAAGGAGTTGCTTGGGCTGCAGAAGCAGCATCCGGATTGGAAGTTAAGTATAGAACCGGCTGGGGCAGTTATTTTCACAGAACAAATTGATGATTTATCGCCAGACTGTAAGGAGCATGCCGTGTTCGGCATTGACGGAAGCAGCAATCTGTCGTTATTTAACGGGCTGCCAGCGAATAAACAGATTATACGAACTTTTTTTCAGCTCAATATTCAACAATTAGAAAGCAGTTTGCCAAGGGAAACGATAGCGCAGCTTCATGAAGGAATTAAAGTCTCCGATATAGAGGAGTATAATAGCGTATTATCCACCTTCAGCGATTATGCCATTGAAGCAGTTGAAGGAGCCATATCTCGGTCGAAGTTACGATAAAGATGCATGAAGAGATTGATTCGGGAGAATCCCGGACGATCTCTTTTTTTGTTGAAAGGGAACCATTTTCTTCTAAAAAGGATGGCGTAGCCGATTATTTCGTTATCTGCTATAATGGCAATGACTACATATGTTCGCTTTTTTATAATGGATAGGAGAGAAATGACTTTGCGAATTCTAGGAATAGATCCAGGGATCGCGATTGTCGGCTTTGGCTTTATTGATAAAATCGGCAGTAAGCTAGTTCCTGTACAGTACGGTTCGATCCAAACAGAAGCACATACGGATCCTGGCATTCGGTTGAAGGATGTCTATGACGCTACGGTGCAATTGATAGAGAAATATAAACCTGATGTGTTGTCGATTGAAAAATTATTTTTTAATCGAAACGTCACGACGGCGTTCACGGTTGGCCAAGCCCGGGGCGTCATGATTCTTGCAGGCGTGCAGGCGGGTCTGCCAATCGCTGAATATACGCCGCTTCAAGTGAAGCAAGCCGTGGTTGGCTACGGCAATGCAGAGAAGAAGCAAGTGCAGGAGATGGTCAAGATCTTGCTGAAACTGTCGCAAGTACCGAAGCCAGATGACGTAGCCGATGCGCTGGCTATTGCTATTTGTCATGCGCACTCTTCTTCGCTGCAATCTAGGATAAATGGAGTTGAGAGACGATGATAGATTTCTTGCGAGGCAAAGTCGCCCTGCGTGAAAGTGAATATGCCGTACTCGATGTGAATGGCGTAGGCTATCGGGTATTTTGTCCGAACCCTTATGCGCTGCCTCATCAAGAGAATGAAGATGTGACGATGTTCATCCACTATCATGTACGAGAGGATGCGCATTTGTTATTCGGTTTTATGACGCGCGATGAGCAGTCATTGTTCCGTCTATTGCTGGACGTAAGCGGAATTGGACCGAAAGTGGCACTTGGCATTCTAGCGGCTGGCGGCAGACCGGAGTCTGTCATTTTGGCGATCTCCCAGGAGAATCTAGCATTTCTGACGAAGCTGCCAGGGATCGGGAAGAAAACAGCGCAGCGAATCATTCTGGATTTGAAAGATAAGTTGGGATCCGTGAGCTTCTCCAGTCCTGAGGCGGCAGTTGCTTTGAGCGTAGTTGGCTCGGCGCAATTAACCGAAGGTGGCTTACCTTGGAGCGAGGCGAAAGAAGCGCTGATGACGCTCGGCTATACGGAGGCTGAGGTGGATCGCGCATGGCTGCAAGTGAAGCCGAAAGCGCAGCCGTCTGATTCGGTTGATGTACTCGTGAAACTTGCCCTGCAAGCGCTGTTCACGATGTAAGTGATTAATTTTTAGGAGGGACACCATGGACAACGACCGGATCATATCGGCTAACTTTATGATGGAGGACAATGTAGTCGAGTATAGTCTGCGTCCCCGTTTTTTGGCTGAATATATCGGCCAGAAGCAGGCGAAGGAAAACCTCAAGATCTATATTGAAGCTGCCAAACAAAGGAAAGAAGCCCTGGATCATGTGCTGTTGTATGGCCCGCCAGGTCTTGGGAAAACGACACTGTCAAATATCATCGCCAATGAGCTTGGCGTTAATATCCGCACGACTTCAGGTCCTGCGATTGAACGACCTGGCGATCTTGCGGCCATCCTGACGAATTTGCAGGAAGGCGACGTCTTATTCATCGACGAGATCCACCGCCTCCACCGTACGGTGGAAGAGGTGTTATATCCGGCGATGGAGGATTTTGCCCTTGATATTATTATCGGCAAGGGGCCCAGCGCACGTTCGGTGCGACTCGACCTGCCGCCGTTTACGCTGATCGGCGCCACGACGCGTGTAGGGCTGCTTTCAGCGCCTTTGCGCGACCGCTTCGGGGTCGTCAGCCGGTTGGAGTTTTACACAGTCGATGAGCTGAGCTACATCGTCAGTCGGACGGCCGACATTCTGCAAGTCGGCATCGTTGGTGACGCTGCGCGCGAAATCGGCATGCGCTCACGAGGGACGCCACGGATTGCGAACCGTTTGCTGAAGCGGGTGCGTGACTTCGCGCAGGTGCGAGGCGACGGTATCATCACCATGGAGCTCGCAAGAGAGTCCCTGCGGCTTCTGCAGGTGGATGATTTGGGTCTAGATGAAATTGACCACAAAATGCTGCGAGCGATCATACAGAGCTTCCAGGGAGGCCCTGTTGGGCTTGAAACGATTGCGGCTACGATTGGTGAAGAGAGCCAGACGATCGAGGATGTTTATGAGCCATACCTGCTGCAAATTGGGTTTATGCAGCGCACGCCAAGAGGGCGAACGGTTACGCCCCAAGCCTATCATCACTTAGGCTTACCCATTCCTGAACAACGATAGCGTTCGAGATTAGCCCTATACGAAGCTTTTGCCTAGCTGCAAGGCAGGCAAGAGCTTTTATTTTGTCTTTTTTTCTATGAATCTACAAAACTTCTACTTCCTTCGCGCGTCTACATGATTAGAAGAATGAAGTGTGAAAGGAAACGATACAACTATGAGTGGCCGAACTATTCTGTTGCATCCGAAACGATTGGCTGTTGTCGTGTCTGCCGTCTTAGCCATTGGGGCTAGTACTAGCGTATGGAGTCAGCAAGCTCATGCGGTTGGAACCAAACATTTGGACAGCATTCGTGTTGCTTTGCTAATTAATGCTTCAACCTACAAAAAGATAGAGCCGCTAGTTTCCTTATCGTCCCCCGGCGGCTTTGATGTGGCTGTTCGCAGCACAGCGAGTTCGGAAGCAAAGCCATGGACATCATTAGCCGACACGAACATTCGCATGTCATTAGATCAATACAGTGTCATGATGCTGGAGACATCTGATTTCGCTGCTGCAAAGGCCTTATATACGAAGCTGAACGGTATGGCGGAAGAAAGCTATGTGTTAAGCCGCAACCGTTCAGGCAAAACGGTCTACCAAGTGTATTATGGCAACTTGCCTACGAAGGCAGAGGCTGATTCAGCGGCTGCTGCGGCGATAAAGGATGCAACTGTCGCGACGCTAACCAAGTCGTCTGTGCCAGTCATCAATGGTCCGCTCCATTGGAGTGCGGGCGTTTATGCAACGGAAGCGGCTGCGCAGCAGCAAGCTGCTGTATATGCACAGGCTGGACTTAACGCAGACCTCGTCTTGCAAGCTGATCAAGCCGGCAAATTGAGCTACTATGTGTGGGTTGGCAGTGAATCCACCGATGTGAAGTTGGCGGCTGTGAAGGATGCGGCGCTGAAAGCGGCACCCAATATACCGCTCCAGCCAGCTAATATAGCTTCTCCCTATCTGATTCGCAGATCAGATGTATCTACTGCTGCCGCACCGACAGCTGCTGTCACCCATTATGCGGCTGGGACTGGGGAGCAGAGAACAATATTCAAGCCCAAGCAGCAAACGATTGCCGTCAAAGAGAAGCTGGATCGCAGCTATCGCGGCGCGATGGAGATCAGTGCATTTCACGATCGGTTAGCGCTTGTTAACGAAATTCCCATGGAGCAGTATTTATACGGTGTCGTTGGTGCGGAGTTAAACGCCCAGTGGCCACTGGAAGCGCTCAAAGCGCAGGCTGTAGCCGCGCGCACGTATGCGATTTATCAAGGCAATAAATATGAAATTGCCAATGTCACGGACACGACGCTAGATCAGGCTTACTACGGTGTGGAGAAGGAATTTGCCACAGGCATCCAAGCGGTGGATGCCACACAGGATGAAGTCATTTCGGATAAACGAGGGAATCTGATTTCCCCTGTCTTTGCTTCCAATGCTGGTGGTCAGACGGCTGATCCTATAGAGGTATGGGGGAATGCGGTTGATTATTTGCGCAGCGTCGCAAGTCCTGATCAAGGTGCAGAACAAGGGAAAGCGATCTGGTATCAAATCCAGCTGACCGACGGTCGCACTGGCTTCGTGCATAGCATGTATCTGAAGGATACAGGGCAGAAGGACAAGTCAGGCAAGGCCATTTTCGAATCAACCGAGCAAGATGTTAACGTTCGCTTGGCACCCTATGTGGATAATACGGCTAACCCCGCTATCGCGAAGCTAGCTCTCAAAGAGAAGGTTACTGTGCAAGGGCAAGAGAAGGAATCGAACGCGTATTCATGGATAAGAGGGCCTTATACATTAAGTGATATTAAGAGTAAATTGACAGCAGCGAAAATTACAATTAACGGTGAACTAACGTCGCTCGAGATTACCAAACGAGGCCCATCCGGCCGTGTGATCGAGATGAAAGCGAACGGCGTCGTTGTGAATGTGAAAAATCCAGACGCACTGCGCACAGCATTAGGCGGCTTACCGAGTACCCTGTTTGAAATAGAGGGAGCGGGCAGTTATACTGGTACTAGTTCGAATGCACCAACACTTGCCATGTTGAGCAAAAACGGCATCGTGTCGAGCGCTGCGACGTCAGATTCAGTCTATGTCTTATCGGGGAAGCAGATGCAGCCAACGGCTGTAAAAATTGCGGATCTGATGACGATACGCAGTACAGGCATCTCCAAGCCTTCAAAGTCCGTTGGACCGACGAATGGTTCCTCAACGATTCAAGGCAATCCCATCATGTTCCGAGGCAAAGGCTTTGGTCATGGTTTGGGAATGTCCCAATGGGGAGCGAAAGGTTTTGCCGAGCAAGGTTACGATTATAAGAAAATACTTCAGACCTACTACGCTGGAGTGACTATAACGAAGGAATGAACAGACTAGATGGACGTACAAGCTTTTGATTTTGAATTGCCTGAAACGTTGATTGCTCAGACGCCGCTGCTTAACCGTACGGCGTCTAGATTGCTGACGTTGAATAAAGCGACAGGCGAGATTGCGCATCGCACCTTTGAGAATTTGATTGACTATGTGGAAGCCGGGGATTTGCTCGTGATGAACGATACACGTGTCATTCCAGCGCGGCTTTTTGGCATGAAGAAGGATACAGGAGCCAAGGTGGAATTGCTTCTTCTGAAGCCGCTCGGCGAGGATCGATGGGAAGCATTGGTGAAGCCCGGCAAACGGATGCAGCTAGGAGCTGTGGCCGTATTCGGAACCACGCAAGGGGATGATGATCCGCTTCTAACCGCTGAAGTTGTGGAAGTAGGCGAAATGGGAGCACGTATCCTGCAGTTCCGGTATAAGGGGATTTTCAACGAAATTCTCGATCAGTTGGGCGAGATGCCACTGCCACCGTATATTAAAGAGCAGCTTTCTGAACGGGAACGGTATCAAACCGTCTATGCGAAGCATGAAGGTTCCGCGGCCGCACCTACAGCGGGGTTGCATTTTACAGAGGACTACCTGGCTAAGCTACAAGCCAAAGGTGTACGGTTAGCGTTCGTCACGCTGCACGTTGGACTTGGAACATTCCGTCCCGTATCTGTCGACAAGATCGAAGATCATCAAATGCACGCGGAATATTATATCCTCTCCGAAGAAACAGCCGCGCTTATCAATGAAACCAAGTCAGCGGGGAAACGCGTCATTGCCGTTGGTACAACATCCGCTCGCACCTTGGAAACGGCAGCAGGTCTAAGCCGAGAGGCGCAAGCGTCTACAGATGGCGAACCGCTGCACATTCAACCCTCACAAGGTTGGACATCGATTTTCATCTATCCAGGCTATAAGTTCGGTGTGGTGGACGCGTTGTTAACGAATTTCCATCTTCCGAAGTCCACATTGTTGATGCTGATCAGCGCATTAGCTGGTAAAGATCACATTATGCAGGCATATGAGGAAGCTGTGAAAGCGGAGTATCGTTTTTTCAGCTTTGGCGATGCCATGTTGATTTATTGATTCGTACAGTGAGCAAGCGTGCAAGCTACAAGTGAAGCAAGACTAGAATAGGAAGTGGATGACATGACAGCAGCAGTAACGTATGAACCGATCAAAACGTGTAAGCAATCCGGCGCTCGACTAGGCCGCGTACACACGCCGCATGGCGTTGTGGAAACTCCGGCATTCATGCCAGTTGGCACGCAAGCAACCGTGAAGACGATGAGTCCAGAAGAATTGAAAGGGATGGATGCGCAAATTATTTTGAGCAATACGTACCATCTGTTCATTCGTCCAGGTCATGAGATTGTGAAAGAAGCCGGCGGCTTGCACAAATTCATGAATTGGGATCGCCCGATTCTAACGGACAGCGGCGGATTTCAAGTATTCAGCTTGAGTAATATGCGTAAAATTACAGAAGAAGGCGTCACATTCAAATCGCATTTGAATGGGGATAAACTGTTCCTTTCCCCAGAAGTGGCGATGGAAATCCAGAATGCACTCGGCTCGGATATCATGATGGCATTCGATGAGTGCCCGCCGTATCCCGCTGATTATGAGTATGTCAAAAAATCATTGGAACGCACGACACGTTGGGCAGAACGTTGCTTGCAAAGTCATGCTAGACCCCACGATCAAGGCTTATTCGCGATCATTCAAGGGGGGATGCATGAAGACTTGCGTAAGCTAAGCGCGGAGCAGTTGACTTCCATGGATTTCCCAGGGTATGCTATTGGTGGACTGAGTGTCGGCGAGCCTAAGCACTTGATGTATGAAGTGTTAGACTACACGACACCCCTTATGCCTGCGAACAAGCCGCGATACTTAATGGGCGTTGGTTCGCCAGATGCGTTAATCGAAGGCGCAATTCGCGGCATCGATATGTTTGACTGTGTACTTCCTACGCGTATTGCTAGGAATGGGACATGTATGACAAGCGCTGGTCGACTCGTGATTCGGAATGCCAAATATGCAACAGACTTTGGTCCTCTGGATCCCAAATGCGCTTGCTACACATGCACGAACTATAGCCGAGCTTATATTCGTCATTTGATTAAAGCGGATGAAACGTTCGGCATTCGATTGACGACGATTCATAATCTACACTTTCTATTACAGCTCATGCGCGAAGTGAGAGAAGCGATTAAGGAAGATCGTTTACTTGATTTCCGCGATACATTCTTTGCCGAATACGGGCTGAATGATAATGAAAGAGGATTCTAAGAGAGGAGGATACCTATGTTTCTATTAGCTGATGATGCTGCAAGCACGGGCGCAGTAGGATATTTGTATACATATGGGCCGTTAGTGCTCATGTTCGTCGTATTATATTTCTTACTTATTCGTCCACAGCAAAAAAGACAAAAAACACGTTCTCAAATGTTAGGTGGCTTGAAAAAAGGGGATAAGGTTGTTACGATCGGCGGCCTTCATGGAACGATTATGGAGATCACAGATGACATTTGTGTGCTTCGTGTCAACGATGCAACGAAATTGACGTTCGACCGCTCGGCAGTAAATGCCGTCTCACAATCGGTTGCTACTAAAGAATAGACAAAAAAAGCGAGTGCCTTTGCGGCTCTCGCTTTTTCTTTGCTCAATTTCCATCTAAAAATTAATATTCGTTGTTTTTAAGTCGGCGTTTGATCAACGCTCTTTCACCAAGTACAAGGCGTCCTTCTGCAATACGAAGCGCCATACGAGCCGCAACAACGCCAAGGATGAGTCCTGCACACATATCCGATAACCAGTGGATGCCGAGATAGAAGATTGTGAAAATAATGAATGCCGCGGTACATGGCACGAAAACTTTCCAGAACTTGCTGCGGCTTCTCACGGCGATCACGGCCATGGAGACGGAAATCGACGTATGCAAGCTTGGGAAACAGTTATCTAGACCTGACAGCGGACGATAGTCTTGCTCAAAGGTTGGGAATACGTCTACAATAAGTAAATGAACATTGGGATGGAATGACCACACTTCATTCACTGGGAAGAAGAGATAGAAGGGTATGGCGACCATATAATTAAACATTAAGGCATAGCATACGGCGTAGAATAGCTTATAATTCTTCTGATACGTATAAAGTGCGATAGATGTAATCATGACAGATGGAAAAATAATGACATAGAAGTAACTGGATACATAAGTAAGGATGTCATTATGGAAAAGATTTTGAATCAGCGAGACGAAGTCGCCTTCGATGCTGTAAATGGAACCAGTAAAATCGGTGCGATGCTTCATTCCTTTTTCAATCTGCATCTCCATCTTATTGAAGAATAGGATCAGCAGCACGCCTGCAAAGTGAAACAAATATTTCTTAGAAGTAAAAATTTCTTGTACGAAACTAGCGGCAATGGTGTGTGGGCTCTTTTTCGTGGCGATGATTACAAATACAAAAATAGTAAGTACAATATAAACTGTCGCATACGTCATAGAATGAAAAGGGCTCATGTTGTTCCCCCCTATATTTTGGAAGTTTTGTGCGGCAATAACTATGACATTATACCACAATCAAAGGGGGGGAAGTGCAAACTTCACCGAAAAGACTTATTTTTGTGTATTTACACCAAGTATGCCGCCAAGCGCCCCAGAAGCGAATAAAATGCCAAGCAATTGAAGGGATTGAAGATTCAATCCTGCGTCAAACGCCAGAAAGCCAACGAGAAAAATAAGCAGGAAATAGAAGACCCCTACGATGCCCCCATGATACCAGCCGCGGCTTCCGGCTCTTTTGCCTGAAACCCAGCCTCCGATAAATAAAGCAACGGCATGAATGATGGTGGTTAGTGTGTGCAAGGAGCTTTCTTGCGTGCTTGTTAGAAGCAGAAAGAGGGATGTCAAGACAGTTCCAATGGTCATCATGCTGAATGAATAGAGAAGACCTGAAAATAAAGGTGATGTTATTCGAATGGGACTGACCGTTTTCATAGGGTTCACAGGCATCATTCCTTTCCTAAATTCGAACGCTTCATTTCCACATAGGAAAGTATAAGTTTTCGGATGCCGAGAACTGTTTTCCTATTGGCGATAAAACCTACCTCTAAACGCGGTCGCTCATCATTGAACTGCCTCGATAAAGGTTTTCTCATCATCATTGTATGGCCAAGCACATAAAATTAGTACAAACTATTGACTGAGGGAGTGTGATAATTTATGACGGAATACTCACAGGGTCCGGTGTTGTGGCAAGCCATTGCAGCGCTCCTCATATTCGCGGCAGCTTATGTTTTCATTTTGATTGAAAAATGGGATCGTACATATACAGCTCTCGGCGGAGCCGTTCTTATGCTGCTCTTGGGCATCTTGCCAATCTCAAAAGCACTCACGAACTATGCGAATTGGCCTATTCTGCTCTTTCTTGTAAGCTTATTCATCATTTCAAGCCTTTTTCAGAAAACGGGCATTACGTCGTACATCGTCAGTGCAGTCTTACGGAAGTATCGTATGCGCGCCGTAACGCTAATCCTTATTTTTTCGCTGCTTGGTGCTGTGATATCGGCTTTGGTGGATAGCCTATTGGCCGTTGTTATTATTGTGCCTTTCATTATCATGGCTTCTCGAAAAATGAAACTTCAACCTGCTCCATTTCTCATCACTTTGCTGTTATCGGTCCATATTGGCGGAGCCGCAACAATTATGGGCAATATCACGAGCCGCATGCTTGCTGCATCGGGCAGAATTACGGCAGGGCAACAATTTATTCGAATCTTCCCTCTGATCTGCCTCTTGCTTGCTGTTGTTTATCTCATCATGTGGCTGCTGTATCGCAAACGGTTAGTGGCAGCGGAAGCACATATGCGTGAGCTGCTGAGCTTGCGGCCAGATTCTTATCTTTCGCAGGATCGCCTATATGTCGTAGGCAGCAGTGTGATTACAGGATTGACCCTCGTTCTGCTAAGCATTCAAGGCGTGTTGGGTTGGAATCCTGCCTACATTGCGGCGAGTGGAGCTGTCCTAATGCTAGGCATGAACTACAAGGATGTCCTTTTCATCATCAAGGAGAAAGATTACGGCGCTGTATGGCACCAGGTTAGAGAAACGCAATGGTTATTCTTCTTGGGCTTGTTTATCATGGTGGGCGGGCTTACCTACGCAGGTATTTCGGGTTTCGTGGCGGTAAGAGGGCTGGAGTTAAGTCAAGGCAGCCTTCCCTTCCTGACGAACTTGCTCTTATGGATCAACAGCTTTGGCGCTGCGATGATGGATAATGTGCCTTTTCTAGCAGCGATGCTTCCAATTGTTGATCATATCGAAGAAGAATTGGCAGCAACTGCACAGCCGTTATGGTGGTCTTTAATCATCGGTAGTGCTATCGGAAGCGGAGTAACCTTGCTTAGCTCTCTAGCTGGTTTGTATACGGCGTCCCTGACAGATCAAGATGGGGTCAAAATGAAACAAAGTGAATATGTGACGGTAGCAGCGCCGATTTGCTTCGTTTTGCTGGTGATTTCCACGGTTTATTTCAAATTATTCTTGCTGTAATTGCCAACTATTGAACACGCCAGACCTGCATGATGAGGTGCATGAGCGGTCAGAATACCAGTGAACTCCGAGAACGAGCGAGGGCTTAGATCAGGGAGGTAGCGATGGATATTCTGACTATTTTTTTGCGTACGGTGCTCATTTATTTTGTTGTTTTCTTGATGCTCCGTATCATGGGGAAACGTGAAATAGGCAAGCTCTCACTGTTTGATCTCGTGATTTCCATCATGATTGCGGAAATTGCCGTTTTCGTTTTAGAGGACTCTGCGAAACCGCTCATGAGTGGACTTGTCCCCATGGCAACGCTTGTGCTGATCCAAGTCGTTATCGCGTATATTACGTTGAAAAGCCGAGCGGTCCGTTTGCTTTTCGATGGAAAGCCAAGTGTCTTAATCAACAAGGGTATGATTGATCGCGAGGAAATGAAGAAGCATCGCTATAATTTGGATGATTTGATGCTGCAGCTTAGACAAAATAAAATTATGAATGTGGCTGACGTGGAATTTGCCATCCTGGAGCCTTCGGGGAAATTGAGCGTTGTGGAGAAGGAAGTCAAAGAGACAACGAATGCAAATCTGAAACCGAATGGGGCCATTCGGTATGAAGGACTGCCGCTGCCTCTCATCATGGATGGGAAAGTACAGGACGAGAATTTGGAGAAAATCGGTCAAACTCGCTTCTGGTTAAAGAACCAACTTCAGGATAGGGGAGCAAAGGATTTTAAAGAAATATTCTATTGTTCCATTGACCATAGAGGGCGAATGTTTCTGGATCGTAAGCGCTGAATGTCAGAATGGCAGCTTATGCAGAGATGTTAGCGGATAATTTTCTTACCCATGTTCAGTAATCGGCTGATATCTTTGAGACTTATCAATTTGAACGTTGTTATAAAAAATATGTAGGATGCAATGCCAGCGAGCACGGAGGAAAGGAAGCGTACCCAGGTTAGTGAGATCCAAGGCGTATACATGAAGCAATAACTGACAAAGCCTGAGAGTATCATGGCTGCGCCAATTTTGCCGAAGGAGCTGCCCTCCATACGGAATTTTAGCAATCGAACAACACTGTTCCAATGAAGGAGAGTCACCAGCACGATATTGATATTAATCGCGAAGACAGCGCCATGAATGCCCAGTTCAGGCTTGCTGGCTAACCAGTAGATGAGAGCAAGCTTAACGGTTGACCCAATCAGCGTGTTAATTAGCGCGGCTCCTGGCTTATTCAAAGCCTGCAAGGCGGATTGCAATGGAGCTTGAAAATAAATGAAAATGGCGACGGGTGCCATCATTTTAAGCATAGCGCCGACATCAGGCTGGTTGTACATATAGGTGCAAATGGGTTCGGCAAGTACGAACATGAGGACAGCGAACGGAGCGCCTGTGACTAAAGCCAGCTTTAGCGATTGGTGGAGTCGATTGTGAATCGTTTTGATGTCTTTGCGCGCAGCCGCTTCACTCAATGAAGGGATCAGGCTTACTGAAAGCGACATAGTGAGTGCGCTGGGCAATAAAATGATGGGGATAATCATCCCCTGTAAAGCGCCGTACTGCGCTGTGGCGAGTGAGGTAGAGATGCCAGCTATAGCTAAGCTTTGCGCGATTAAAATGGATTCCAGCAAGTAAGAGCCTGCTCCGATTAGCTTGCTTCCTGTGATCGGGATCGAAATCCGCATGATTTTACGAAAATTTGATAGTCGTCCCATCCTTTTCGTTGTACCAATTTGCGCTGAAGGCAGACGCGGTGCTGATTTCTTGTCCCATTTGAAATGAATCGCCAGCACGGCAAGTCCACCGATTTCTCCAGCTAAAACACCAATCATCGCGCCTGCAGCGGCATACTCAATGCCGTAAGGTACCATCATGTAGGAACACACTAATACCATGACAATCCGAATGAGTGTCTCGGTCGTTTGCGATGTAGCGGTAGGGATCATATTTTGCCGGCCTTGAAAATAGCCGCGATATACGGCGGAAACGCCTATAATGGGAATCATCGGACTCATGCATAGGAAGGTGTAGTAGACTCTGGAGTCAGTCAGAAGGTGACTAGTGATCCAAGATGCGCCCAAAAGGCAGACGGCTGTGAACACTAGGCTCAGTGAAGTCGTGACGGCTAAAGAAATGCGGAGAATACTCCGAATACGAGACTGGTTATTCTCAGCTTCTGCTTCGGCAATCAGTTTAGCAATGGCTACTGGAATCCCGCCTGTAATAATGGTGAGAATAACAGATAAGAAGGGCCAGCCCATATGATAAAGACCGATGCCTTCGGCTCCTATGACGCGCGGTAAAGTTATTCGGGGAATGAAGCCGAGAATCCGATTCAGAATACCGGCGGCTAGTAAGATCATGGTACCTCTAATAAACGACTGCTTGGTCACTGCCATACCCTCTTCCGCTAACTGTCATATCTATGACTATGCGAGTGCGGGCCAAGCTCATGCTAAGATTTTGCGGACAAGATCAAGTTTGGCAGGAAAATACATAAGGGCTCACGAAATATTATATATTCGGCTTTTAGGAGGATCCCCCATGAACGGCGAACAGGATAAGAGGAGCGAAGAGGAGATTCCAGGTCTTTCGGATCATGAGCTTAACGAAGTCATCAAAAACTTGTGTTTAAGCAAAGTGGAGGAATTCATACTTCTTGGTTACGATCATGTAACTGGCAAGGACATATGGGACTGCGTCAGTGAGAAGTATCGCAAAACAGGGATGCCCTCTCTCCACCAAGTTGTAAATGACATCTTGTCGCTGAAATCAACACAGTTTATGAACTGGATGACGATAAGCATGTACAAAGGAGCCCAATTCTAAGAATTGGGCTTTATTTTACGTGCCATTTTAGTTAAATTGACTCGTTTTTCAGACCTGGGTATAATAGGCATATTGAGGATTGAAGGGAGACTAGCAAGAGATGCTGGATTGGAAAAGAATTTCGTTCTTTTTTCTAACGGTAATCATAGTTCTTGGCGCTGTTGGTGTGACAAGCCCAAGTCTTGTTGACCGGATTAAGCTTGGATTGGATTTAAAAGGCGGGTTTGAGATTTTGTACACCGCAGAGCCTTTGACGGCTGGACAGCCGCTTACGAAGGAAACGCTTACGGAAGCAGCGGAGAGTCTTGCGAAACGTGCGGATACCCTGGGTGTTGCTGAACCAGAAGTATATCCTGAAGGATCAGACCGCATTCGTGTACGTCTGGCAGGTGTTGAGAACGAAGAGGAAGTTCGTACGCTGATGTCCAAGCCTTCTGTATTGACGTTCAGAGGTCCAGATGGCACTGTGTACATGAATGGAACAGATTTTGTTGAGAACGCAGCGAAATTAAGCTACGATCCCAACACGAAGCAACCGATTGTTGAAATTAAAATGAAGAGCAGAGAGAAGTTCAAAGAAGTTACAACTAAACTTACGGGAAGCACACTTTCCATTTATTTGGATGACGATTTGAAATCCACGGCGTCTGTTAATTTCCCAATCGACAGCGATTCCGCGATCATTACACAAACAAGTGTGACAGAAGCAACAAAAGTAGCGAAAATGATTAACTTAGGTGCAATGCCGTTGAAATTAACGGAAAAGTACATCCAACGTGTCGACGCTACATTAGGGAAAGCTTCCTTACAAGAAACAGCTAGAGCGGGATTAATTGCTTCGGTATTAATTTTCCTATTCATGGTTCTATACTACCGAGTGCCTGGTCTTGTTGCTGCGTTTACGCTAATTACATATGTATGGGTATTGCTAGCGATATTTGACTTTATGAATGCGACATTGACGCTTCCTGGTATTGCGGCCCTCGTCTTGGGCGCAGGGATGGCTGTCGATGCGAATATTATTACGTACGAACGGATTCGTGAAGAAATTCGTGCAGGCAAAAGCATTTTGTCTTCCTTGAAAGCTGGGACGAAGCATTCCTTCCGTACGATCATGGATGCGAATGTCACGAACTTAATTGCGGGTATCGTGCTTTACTATGTCGGTAACGGCGCCATTCGCGGGTTCGCGGTTATCACCATGATGAGTATTATTATCTCTATCGCAACGAACGTTCTGTTCTCCAGATGGCTGTTGCATCTCATTATCCGAGGTAATTTGCTGAAGAAGCCAAGTTATTTCGGTGTGAAGGAGGCAGACATCCGTGAACTCTAAGAAACGTTTTGATTTTGTTAAAAATCGTAATAAATTTTTCATCGTATCTGCCATTCTCCTGATTGTGGGCTTGGTGATGATCTTAACTTCAGGAATGAATTTTGGTGTTGATTTCAAGGCGGGAACAAACATTGATCTCGTCGTAGGCAAGAAATTGGATACTGTGAAGGTCGAAGAGATACTTCAGGGTCTTAACACCAGCGGTGATGTGAAATCCAAATATGCCGATCCGACCATTGGCGGCAATAATAGTGACCGCGTCTCCATTCGTTTCGATGA
This sequence comes from Paenibacillus sp. MBLB1832, assembly GCF_032271945.1. Classification (NCBI taxonomy): domain Bacteria; kingdom Bacillati; phylum Bacillota; class Bacilli; order Caryophanales; family Paenibacillaceae; genus Paenibacillus; species Paenibacillus roseipurpureus. The sequence goes on from NZ_CP130319.1 coordinate 1,591,589, forward strand.
TGTTTTGGACGATGCGACTGTGGACAAGATTCAGAAAGCTTTTGCAACGGCTTATAGTGCAGAAGTTTCGAAGGAAGTTAATACGGTTGACCCGCAGCTTGCCAAAGAATTATTAATGAAAGCTGTGTATGCCGTTGCGATTTCAAGCGTATTGATTTGCTTATACGTGAGCATTCGTTTCGAATGGCGGTTCGCGTTTGCCGCGATTATTGCCATCCTGCATGATGCCTTTATGGTTATCGCTGTGTTCGCGATCTTCCGCTTGGAAGTCAACCTTCCGTTCCTTGCGGCGGTATTGACGACAATCGGTTACTCCATCAATGATAAAATCGTTATTTTTGACCGTATTCGTGAGAATTTACGATTTGCGAAGCTTAAGACGGATGAAGATCTGGTTGCGCTCGTAAACGATAGTATTTGGCAAACGATGGCGCGTAACATCAATACGGTTCTCGTTGTATTGATAGCGGCAGGCTGCTTATACATTTTCGGAAGCGAGTCGATTAAGCTGTTCGCCTTGGCGAAGTTGATTGGTTTGACGAGCGGTGCATACTCCTCGATCTTTATTGCATGTTCGCTTTGGTATTTATTCAAAAGAAGATCACTTGCTAGTTCTAAAAAGAAAGCTGCAGCGTAATAACCATAATAATCGGCCGCGTGATTGTTGCGCGGCCTTTGTATCCGTTCGGGGGGAATGTCCGCATGAAAGACGAGGGTCTGCACAAAATTGAAGCCACACTTTGGGTGGGCCTTTTCCTCCTCATCATAGTGGTGTGTCTGAATGGAGCTTTTGGCTACCAGGCAGCTAGTCATGCCATGCTCGCGTTTTCAGCACAAACGGCTTCGGGTGCATGTTTGTTAGCAGTTGTTATCATGAGGATGAGAACAATGAAAGTATCAGTTTCAGCCTCCGTTGTTCGTGAGTTGAATCGGAAAGTATCCTTGGGCACGATTCTGTTAGCTGTGACCATCATGGTGATCGGCGCCGAGATGGGGCTGACTTCGATCAAGTCATTTTTCCACCTAGGTGAAGCAGAACGCTCCTTAAATACAGTAATTGTTCTACTATTGTCCATTCTGACAAGGAAATTGCTTTATCATAATTTAGAGAAATTTGGAAAACGATTTGGGACACAGGCATTCATTTCCAATATACGAAGTCCGCGATTCAATATATACTCATCTTTTGTGGCTTTGCTCGCGCTTATGATTGCAGTGGCAGGGGAGCATGTAGGGGTTTTAGCTTTAGGGTATGCGGACCCCATCGCTGCACTAATTATTGCATGTTTTATCATAATCAAAGGGTACAATTTAGTAAGAAAAACGTTGACTGCACTAGCAGATACGACGCTGAACGCGGAAGATATCGCTGACTTCCTTGAGGTCGTTCAGAGGATACACGGCGTAATCACCGTGGATGATTTGAGCGCAAGAGAGCACGGCCATTACGTGGTCATTGAAATGACGATCAGCGTTAATCCGAGGCTATCCGTCTGGGAAGGCCAAGAGGTTTCGAAGAAGATCAAACAACAACTGATGAAGCAATATCAGCATGTATCGGACGTGTTCATCCATGTGAATCCTTACGATGCAGGCTATCCGTACAAACAACATGCAGATACGGAATTGACCGAGCTTCCATCTGTTTTACATTAAAGTTACCGCTGAGGAGGACACATTACGTGTTAGCACCGAAAGCAAGATGGAGCGCCCCACATGTCGATGAAGAACTTGTTGAGTCTCTCGTCCGAGAGCTCCAAATTGACCCGCTCGTAGCTCGTATTCTCGTGCTTCGAGATATCCGCAGCGTGCCGGAAGCCAAACAATTTATGCAAGGCGGGATCGAGGATTTCCATGATCCCTTTTTACTTGACGGGATGTTTCCTGCGATTGAACGAATTCGCACAGCACTGCAAAAGAACGAATTGATTCGCATTTACGGTGACTATGACGCAGATGGGGTCAGCTCTACGTCCTTAATGGCACATTTGCTGCGAGGGTTAGGGGCACACTTTGATACATACATCCCTCACCGTATACGGGAAGGCTATGGATTAAATCGTGGAGCTCTTACATTGGCGAAGGAACAAGGCGTTGGGCTGATCATCACAGTTGACACGGGGATTAGCGCAGCACAGGAAATTGCCTATGCGCATGAGCTTGGCTTAGATGTGATCGTGACGGATCATCATGAGCCGCCTGAGATATTGCCGGATTGCTTAGCGGTTATTAATCCGAAAAAGCCAAGCTGCAACTACCCCTACAAGCTATTAGCGGGTGTAGGCGTTGCTTTTAAGCTCGCACATGCGTTGCTGGGGCGCTTTCCAGAAGAGTTGCTTGAATTTGCAGCATTAGGAACGGTCGCTGATTTAATGCCACTAACGGGTGAGAATCGGTTAATTGTCAAAATGGGGCTAGCCCGGATGCAGAATTCCGAATACGTTGGCTTCCGCTCACTGATCGCTGTCTCTGGCATCGATAAGAAAGAAGTGACTGCGGGGCATATCGGTTTCTCGCTCGCGCCCAAAATCAATGCAAGCGGTCGACTCGAAGCGGCGGACATTGCGGTCAAGCTGCTAACCACCTCAGATGCCAAGGAAGCGGAGCAAATCGCCTTCGAATTGGATATGTTGAATAGAGAGCGTCAACAAATCGTAGAGGATATGGTGCAAGAAGCTTTCGCGATGGCAGATGCCCAGAGAGAGAAAGGCTTGGATAAAGTAATCCTCGTTGCAAAGGAACAGTGGAACGTGGGCGTAGTTGGCATTGTCGCCTCCAAAATCGTAGAGAAATACTATCGTCCCGCTCTAGTTCTAAGCATTGATCCAGAGAAAGGCATGGCCAAAGGCTCAGCTCGTTCCATTGCCGGCTTTGATTTGCATAAAGCGTTAACCTCATGCCACGAGTTGCTCGACCACTATGGCGGTCACCAAGCGGCTGCCGGGATGAGCTTAAATAGCGCTAACCTTGAGAATTTCGCGATTAGATTGAACGAGCTTGCAGCGGCAAGCTTAACCGAGCAAGATTACATTCCTATTTTGCGTGTCGATAATGCATGTTCTTTAGCGGATGTTCCGATTAAAAGCATTGAAGGGCTGGAGCAACTTGCTCCATTTGGCATGGGAAATCCATCACCCAAATTTATGTTTACGGAACTAGAGTTATCCGACATTCGCACAATGGGTAAGGAAAAGCAGCATCTAAAGCTCGGACTTTCTCAGACACAGGATGAAATCAGTTGCTCCGTAGAAGCTGTTGCGTTCGGGAAAGGGAATCTAGCTTCGCTCATTGCGCCATCGGCAAAAGTGGATGTGCTGGGCGAACTCTCGATCAACGAATGGAATGGTGTTCGGAAGCCGCAAATCATTATGCAGGATTTACGAATTCCGCATAAACAAGTGTTTGATTGGCGGGGAACGGGGCAACTACATCTGAAGCTGGCTTCGCTTGAAGCGAACCTTCAGGGGGGCGCCTTCCAGCAGAGTTCTACAGGGATCGTCCTCTTCGATGAGGCGGATGAAGTCCTATTCCAGTCAACTGCTGAGCAAATTGGCGATCATATCCCTTATTGGATTGTCCAGGATACGGAGCAAGTGAAGCCTGGCAATCATGCGGCGAGTACGATGGTTCTGGGCGAGATACAAGATCTTATCTTGTATACGCTGCCTCGTCAACTAGACAGTCTGAGGGCGGTATTGCGGCAAGCGACAGGTATGATGCGCTGTTATCCCGTTTTTGCAGAGCTGGGCCAAGACCTTGGCAACACGCTGCCTTCACGAGAAATGTTCAAAATGATTTACGCCATCTTGCAGAAAGAGAAATCACTAGAACTGCAAGATACCCGCATCATGAGCTCACTCAGTAAGCGGTCTGGCCTATCACCTGCTATGATTCATTTTATTATTGCTGTCTTTGAAGAGTTAGAATTTGTTGTCAAACATGATAATATGGTTACGATGAGCACTTCGCCAGCTAAGCGAGATTTATCGACATCCCGGTTGTACCAGCATCGATTGCATCGACAAGAAGTTGAAGCCATTGTTATGTATTCTTCAGCAAAAGAGCTGGAGCAATGGATCGCTGATCACATAAAATAATGATTATTTACATTGGAGGAAATCAAATGAATTTCAAAGAGTATATCCGCGTTATCCCGGACTTCCCACAGCCAGGCATCCGTTTCAAAGACATCACGACCCTATTGCAAAATGGGCCTGTCTACAAAGAAGCGATTGAACAATTGAGACAATTAGTGAAAGACAAGGAAATCGACGTGATCGCGGGTCCGGAAGCACGCGGATTCGTCATTGGTGCGCCACTTGCTTGTGCGCTAGGGGTTGGCTTTATTCCAATTCGTAAAAGCGGCAAATTGCCTGGAGAAACGATTGAAGCAGACTACGCGCTTGAGTATGGCAAGGATAAGCTTGCTATGCACAAAGATGCGATTAAGCCTGGTCAAAAAGTACTGATCGCTGACGATTTACTAGCAACTGGTGGTACAATTCAGACGTCCATTGATTTAATTAAACAACTAGGCGGCGAAATTGTGGGAGCGGCTTTCTTAATTGAGCTTTCCTATTTGGACGGTCGTAGTAAATTTGATGGTTTGGATGTTGTATCTTTGGTTCAATACTAAGAGAGCGTTGGAGAATCGAATGTTCGTTATTCGATTCTCTTTTTCATAGCAATTCGGCTAGGGATGATGCAATTTGTCGAAAGCAAGTACGTGAATAGTTGACGAGGGGCCTGACTTGCAGGCATAATGGATAAAAATCGACTAAAGGGAATGGGTAGATGCATGGGTATAGAGCTGCTGCTGGAAAAGGCCGCCACCTATCTGAAAGAGAATGATTTGCAGAGGATTCGGGAGGCCTATGAATTCGCGGACGAAGCCCATCATGGCCAAGTGCGCAAATCAGGCGAGCCTTATATTTTGCATCCGCTCGCTGTTGCAGATATTTTGGTGAACATGCAGATGGATGTCACTTCGGTGATCGCAGCCCTTCTGCATGATGTTGTTGAAGATACGACTGTTTCGCTTGAAACAGTTCTAGATAAATTCGGTAAAACGTGTGCGATGCTCGTTGATGGTTTGACGAAGTTGGAACGGATTAAGTTCAAATCCAAGGAAGAGCAGCAGAACGAGAATTATCGTAAAATGTTCGTCGCCATGGCGCAGGACATAAGGGTTATTCTCATTAAGCTTGCCGACCGTTTGCATAACATGCGCACGTTGAAATACCAATCGGAAGAAAGCCAACGCCGCATTGCGGAAGAAACGTTGGAAATTTTCTGTCCGATCGCGCATCGATTAGGGATTTCTACGATCAAATGGGAAATGGAGGATATTGCCCTCCGCTATTTGAATCCGCAGCAATATTACCGAATCGTGAATTTGATGCAGAAGAAGCGGACAGAACGCGAGCAATACATCGAAGATGTCATTCATAGCATCAAAGAGAAATTAGATGAGATGGGCATTCAAGGGGATATTTCAGGGCGTCCGAAGCATCTCTACAGTATATATAAGAAAATGAGCTCCCGCGGCAAGCAATTCAATGAGATTTATGATTTGATGGCATTGCGTGTGATCGTCGATGGCATTAAAGATTGCTATGCTTCTTTGGGTATCATTCATACGTTGTGGAAGCCGATGCCTGGCCGATTCAAGGACTACATTGCGATGCCGAAGCCGAACATGTATCAGTCGTTGCATACGACCGTGATCGGTCCTAAGGGTGAACCGCTTGAAGTTCAGATTCGGACGTGGGAAATGCACCGTACCTCCGAATTCGGGATTGCGGCGCACTGGGCATACAAAGAAGGCGGTACCATCGTGCCTTCGGGCACATTTGAAGACAAGATGAGCTGGTTCCGGGAAATTCTGGAGTTACAGCATGAAACTAGCGATGCTTCGGAGTTCATGGAATCCATGAAGATGGATTTCTTCTCTGATTTGGTATTCGTCTTTACGCCAAAAGGGGAAGTGATTGAGCTTCCAGCAGGCGCGGTTCCGTTGGATTTTGCTTATCGGATTCATACAGAAATCGGTAATCGTACCATCGGTGCCAAAGTAAATTCACGTATCGTTCCGCTTGATCATAAGCTCAAAACGGGCGATATTATTGAAATTTTGACATCCAAGCATTCCTATGGACCAAGTCAGGACTGGATCAAAATTGCACAGTCCTCGCATGCTCGCAGTAAAATCAAGCAGTGGTTCAAGAAGGAAAAACGCGAAGAGAACGTTGAAAAAGGCAAGGATATGATTGAGCGCGAGTTGAAGCGCTTAGCCATTGATCCGCCAACTTTAATGAGCGATGATAAATTGCTCGAAGCAGCGAAAAAATACAATTTCAGCGATATTGAAGACATGCTGTCTGCCGTTGGTTTTGGCGGGATTACAGCGGCTCAGATCTGTACGAAACTGACGGAGAAGCTGCGCAAGGAAGCGGAAGAAGCTCAGGTTATTAAGCTGAGCAGCGAAGTGAAAGAGGTTAAAGCACCGCAAGCGACTGAACGGAAGAGCCGTCCAACGAATGGCGTACGTGTCAAAGGCGTCGACAACCTGCTTGTCCGTTTCGCGCGCTGCTGTAATCCAGTGCCAGGGGATTTGATTATTGGCTATATTACGCGCGGGCGCGGTGTGTCTGTGCATCGTGCAGATTGCACGAACATTCCAACGACCATGGGTGAAGAAGATCGAGTCATTGAAGTGGATTGGGCGGAGGCCGTGGAATCGAATTTCAATGTGGAAATTGAGATTACTGGTCATGATCGCCGAGGTTTCTTGAATGAAGTGCTGCAAGCCGTTTCCGAGAGCAAGACGATGATTTCAGCAGTTTCAGGCCGTTCCGATAAGAACAAAATGGCGACGATTCATATGACCATTTTAATCAAAAATATCGATCATCTGCAGTCTGTTGTTGAAAAAATCAAACGTGTCAAAGATGTGTATTCCGTGCAGCGGATTATGCAGAGCTAGCAAGAGGCAAGGAGATTCCGAAGATAATGCGAGTAGTTGTTCAACGTTGTAAACGTGCTGAAGTGACTGTTGGTGGAGAGATCATTGGTCAGATCGGTCACGGACTTATGCTGCTAGTCGGCATTACACATGAAGATACAGAGCAGGATGCCAAGTACGTTGCGGATAAAGTCGCAGGATTGCGCATTTTTGAAGATGAGAGCGGCAAGATGAATCTCTCGGTTATGGAGACTGGCGGGAGCATTTTATCCGTGTCACAGTTCACCTTATACGGAGATTGCCGCAAAGGGAAACGCCCGAATTTCATGGCCGCCGCAAGGCCAGAACTGGCAGAGCAGCTGTACAACCAATTCAACGAGCTGCTTAGAGCGCAGGGGTTGCATGTGGAGACAGGTGCTTTTGGCGAGATGATGGACGTTTCACTGACGAATTGGGGACCTGTTACGCTCATTATCGACAGCAAATAAGCTGGGACGGGATAGTTACACCAACCACTGGTTATACTGAAAAGGTAGAATCTAGCGGTTAGGAGCATGTAGCTATGCGTCAATCGATCAAGAACAAAGCCATGACAGCTCCGATGCAGCAATTGTTGCACAACTCGCTTGCCGAACGGATGAGTGGGATCTCGCCATTTACTGATGTGGAGATCAGTGCAGAATTTACGTCGGATCAAGAGAAAATGCGGAGCATCCCCAAGAAATCGTATCGGTAGTTCATAGAGCCATGCAGGAGCGTCACGACGAGCCTGTGTGGTTTTATTTGTATATGCGTCATAATTTCCTCTACACGGGCAAATTGTGGTAAACTAGCCTATGGCATTATTGCTGGACAAGCAAGAGATAAGGTGGGTGCGTAGGAACGTCATGGTAAAATCAAATCGTAATAACACTACATCCAAGGGTTGGCTTTGGCTAATGGTGACATTGATTGTACTTACACTGTTGGCTGCAACGGCTGCGATGGTGTTCCAATACAATCATCACAAGAGCAAAGGACTTTCGGCGCATCAAGCGTTGGAGGAAGTCAAGTCTGTGAAAAAAATGAAGGACACCTATGACGTTATCGTTGTGGGGACCGATCCAGAAGGGATCGCAGCGGCTGTGTCCGCGGCACGAAATGGCTTAAGCACGTTGCTCGTCGACGGACGCAATCGTGAAATCTTCGGCGGATTAATGACGCTGGGTTGGATTAATTCTTTGGATATGAACTATTCGACTTCCAAGAATTTATTAGGCAAAGACGATGTTTGGAACAAAGGCTATTTTTCGGAATGGTATGCGAAGCTCGAAGGGGATTCCTTCGATGTGAATACGGCAGCCAATGCCTTCTACGATTCCGTGAAAAATGAAAAAAATATTGATGTGATGATGAAAACGAAAAAAGTCGATCCTTTGCTCTCGAAGGATTTGAAAACCGTGCAAGGCGCTACGATCACACTAGAAGATGGCAGCACACAAGTCGTCAAAGCCGTATCGGTGATCGATGCGACACAAGATGGCGATTTCGCAGCGGCAGCAGGGGTGCCTTTTACAATGGGGCGTGAAGACCTCGGAGATCCGAACTCCAAAATGGCGGTGACTCTAGCGTTCCGACTGAAAAATTTCACACCCGAAGTGTGGAGTTTGATGGCGCAGCGTCTGAATGGGGATAACAACCCTGACACAGGTGTCAATGAGGTTAGCGTGTTTGGTTACGGAGAAATGAGTGCCTATCCGGCTATTAATAAAGAACGGGCGAAGATGCGCGGCTTCAATATGGGCAGGCAAAATGATAACACGGTCCTCATCAATGCGCTGCAAATTTTCGGCGTAGATACATTTAATCCGAAGTCGGTACAAGAGGCTTTTGATATTGGGAAAAAAGAATTACCGAACATTGTCGCTTACATGAAAAAGACATTCCCTGAGTTTGCAACTGTTGAGCTGGATGGCTCTGCGCCTGAGCTTTACGTAAGGGAAACCCGTCACATGCAGGGCGAGTACCGCCTGAACATCGTGGATGTATGTTCCAACGCAGACCAATGGGATCGTATTGGATTCGGTTCCTATGCCGTGGATATTCAGCGGGTTTCGCCTACGGATTCAGGCAATGTGGTGTGCAAGCCTAAACAATATGCGATTCCGTTCCGCAGCCTCGTTCCACAGCAAATTGACGGTCTTCTGGTCGTTGGAAGAGCGGCAAGCTATGATACACTGCCTCACGGTAGCGCTCGCGTTATGCCGACTGGCATGGCGGAGGGAGAAGCAGCAGGGGCTGCTGCGAGCTTAGCGAAATCCGAGAATAAGACATTCCGTCAGCTGTCCGCATCCAAAGAAAGTATAGCCAAGCTGCAGGCGCAGCTGAATAAGCAGGGCATGGAAATTCAGCCGATCACCGTTAAGGCGCAGCCATTTATGGAACATAAGGCGTATGAAGGCTTGAAAACAGCATTAATGCTGGGCTTGGCCTCTGGTGCTTATACGAACAATTTTAAGTTAGATGAGGCAGCGAATCCGAAGCGGATGGTTAACCTCGTTGGCGGTGCGAAGAAGATGAAGCCGTCTGCCTTCCCAGGAGATGCGAATCAAGCGATCGTAAATATGACCGATTCGGACAAGAATGCACTGACCCTTGACCAAGCTAGCTACACGCTGGCGCAAGCGTTAGGCTACAAAGTTACAGCTGCCGAGGCACAAGCGAAGCTTATCGAGAGCAAGCTGTTAACGGCTGCAACAGTGAGCAGCATAGCAGATAAACAGAAGTTAACGAACGGCGACACGTTCATGCTGCTCAGTGATGTGAAGATGGGGTTAACAGGGAAGCCGTAAACGCAATAGAGAGCCTTATTGCCGCATAGGATGTGGCTGTAAGGCTCTTAGTTTGTTGTTGGCAATGAGAGCGGGGATGATTGCGTTTACAAATCTTAGTCTTCGTCTGCTGGAGCCTCATCGGCGTCTTCGGCGTCGACTTCCTCAGCTTCGTCTTCTACGGCATCCGCATCGGCTTCTTCTTCTGCGGACTCTTCGCTTGCTTCCGCATCCTCATCATCTTCCGCTTCGACATCGTCTTCATCAGCTGCTTCTTCTTCCGCTTCTTCAGCAGCGTCCGATTCTTCAATGGCCTCTTCTTCGGCTGCGTCTTCAGCTACTTCTTCTTGTTCTTCGGCTTCTTCAGAGAAAAGCACCACGAGATCTTGTCGTTCCTCTTGAAACTCGTTTTGTAGTGTCATTGTTACAGCCTCCAGATGGGATATTCAAGGCCATTCGCCTTGTTGTACATGTATATGTGAAAACAACATGAATATACGAATGAAACCAAATGAAAATACGTGAAAATGAACGGAAATCACATGTAATAAACTTGTAATAAGGCGTTCATCTTCCTTTAATCTAAATGGGCTATACTAATAGTCGACCCCCTTTAAAATATAAACCTTTGAAAGCCTGCAGCTCTGTGCTGCAGGCTATTTTCTTTCCAAAGAAAAACCGCCGCAGCCGTGTGACTGGGCGGTTCTTGTAACTTACCACAATAGTAAGTATAAGTTTTCAAAATTCCCGAAAACTTCTTACTATTTGGCGATAAAACCTATCTCTAAACGCGGTCACTCATCACTGAATGGCTTCGATAGAGGTTTTCATAAAAGCGCGTCGATGGAGTAGTCGCCAGCGCCGATCAGAGCAACACCCAGCGCGACGATTAGCAAGGCCGCATTGTATTCATACCCGTTGGAAGTCACCCAATAGCCGTTTTTGCCGTGAACTTTCACAATGGCAATCAACATGGTAAGAATAATTAGCGCTGCGCCAACCTCCGTCCAAAGGCCAGCTGCGAACAACAAACCGCCAGCAACCTCGCTCAATCCTGCCGCCACTGCCATGAATACACCTGGTTTAATCCCAATTGATTCGAAGAAACCTCCAGTTCCTTTAGGGCCGTAACCCCCGAACCAGCCAAATAGCTTCTGTGTGCCATGTGCTGCCATTGTTAACCCAATCACCAAACGAATAATCAGAAGTCCTAAAGCCATACTAACATCTCCTCTTTAAATGATTTTTGTTTAACAACTTACTTTATGTTAGTATATTATTACGAGTCACTTACTTTTGTCAAGCGACTATGCTAAAATAGTTTTTGCAGAAGTGTCTGAACCAATCGTTCAAGCAAGAACTCGAAGGAGATGATTATGATGGAAAACAACTACCAACTATGTCCCAAATTCGAGCATGCCTTCGAACTTCTCGGAAAGCGTTGGACAGGGCTAATCATTCATGTACTGTTAACGGGGCCCAAGCGGTTTAAAGATATTTCCGTATTAATTCCAAGTATGAGCGACCGCATGTTGTCCGAAAGGTTTAAAGAATTAGAGGCTGCCGATATTATCATTCGACATGTTTACCCTGAAACGCCCGTTCGCATTGAATATGAGTTAACGCCTAAGGGCAAAGGACTCCAATCTGTGATGGATGAAGTGCAGAAGTGGGCCGATTCCAACACCTAGCAGGAATAAATAAATTAACAGGATGAGTGGACGTCTATCTCTTGACTTTGCTCTTACCAATGTTTACAATAACCATATTGTATTGGATACGATGGTGATCCGTTGAAGGGACACAGTAATTCACCCCCACATCTACAGAGAAGGAAGTCCAGGCTGCAAGCTTCCTATGATGAGCGAATGAACAGACCTCCCCGAGGACAGGCTGGGAACGGTATATGCGAGTATACTTAGTAGCAGTTATGCGAGTAGCGGGCGTTAACCGCAAAGTGCAGAATGATGTGACTTGCTAGTTAAGTGTGCATGCCGTTCTGAATGTGGGTGGTACCACGGGTGAATTGATTAATTCAAATCTCTCGTCCCTGACGTTAGTCGGGGATGGGGGATTTTTTGCTTTTTATTTTAGAAACAAAGGGAGGTTGCCTTAGATGAGTATTCAAAAGCCAAAAGGGACACAGGATCTGCTTCCTGGCGAAGTGGAGAAATGGCAGTACTTGGAGAGTAAAGCAAGAGATTTATGCGCGCGGTTTAACTACAAGGAAATTCGTTCGCCAATTTTCGAAAGCACGGAGCTATTTTCGCGCGGCGTTGGGGAAACGACGGACATTGTCGAGAAAGAAATGTACACATTTCTAGATAAAGGTGACCGCAGCATGACGCTTCGCCCTGAAGGGACAGCGGGTGTTGTTCGGGCTTACGTAGAGAATAAGCTGTATGGGATTCCAGATTTGACGAAACTGTTCTATGTCGGACCGATGTTCCGTTATGAACAGCCGCAGGCTGGCCGTTACCGTCAGTTTCACCAGTTCGGGATTGAAGCTTTTGGATCCGTAGATCCGAGTATAGATGCGGAAGTCATCGCGCTGGGCTTTACGTTTTACAAAGAAATTGGACTCAAAGATGTTACGGTTGAAGTGAACTCGGTGGGTACACCTGCTGTTCGTACCGCTTACCGCGAGCAATTGCAAGCGTTCTTTGCACCTGTGAAAGATCAGCTTTGCAAGGACTGTCAATCTCGTTATGACCGCAACCCAATGAGGATCCTCGATTGCAAAATCGATCAAAAACACGGTGTCGGCGCGCCTGATATCTTGGAATTCCTGGATGAGGAGTGCAGTACGCACTTTGCTCAGGTCCAAGAGCACCTAACAGCCATGGAAATTCCATATCGCATTAATCCGCGTCTTGTGCGCGGTCTAGATTACTACACGCACACCGCGTTTGAGTATAAAGCTGCAGGCATCGGTGCCATCGACACGATCGGCGGCGGCGGACGTTACAACGGTCTTGTGGAGCAAATCGGCGGTCATGGGACAGATCAGCCAGGTGTAGGCTTGGGTCTTGGGCTGGAGCGCGTTCTGCTCGTCTTGCAAGCACAAGGTGTTGAGATTCCGAAGCCAGAGCCGCTGGATGTGTATTTGATTGGGCTTGGCGAAGCAGCAGAGAAAGAAGTGACGAAACTCCTTCACCAGTTGCGCGTACAAGGCTTGAAAGCGGAAAAAGACTACCAAGGCCGCAAAATGAAAGCTCAGATGAAGTCAGCGGATCGCTTCCAAGCGACGTTCGTCGCTATTCTAGGGGATTACGAGCTGGAACGCGGCGAAATCACCTTGAAGAAGATGGATACGGGTCACCAAATCACTGTAAGCCTAGTGGACCTTGCCTCACAAGCAGCAAAAACACTATTCCAATAGATAGTCCTACGTTTACTAACATTTTGAAGGAGGCAATAATTATTATGATGCTCAAAACACATCATTGTGGACAGCTTACGAAAGCGCACGTTGGGGAAACGGTAATTCTGAATGGATGGGTTCAAGTAAGACGAGACTTTGGCGGAATTCTTTTCATCGATCTACGTGATCGCAGTGGCATAATACAAACCGTATTTAATCCAGAATTCTCAGGGGAAGCTTTGGCCATTGCGGATCGTGCTCGTAACGAGTACGTACTTGCCGTGAAAGGGAAAGTTGTTGAGCGTGATGCTGAGACTGTCAATCCAAATATCCCAACAGGCGAGATCGAAGTTCAAGTGACTGAAATCGAAATCATGAACGCGGCGAAAACACCTCCTTTCTTCATCGAAGACGGCGTAGAAGTGGATGAAGCGGTTCGTTTGAAATATCGTTATCTTGACCTGCGTCGCCCTGAAATGCAACGTACGTTGATGCTTCGTTCCAAGGCGTCCAACGTGTTCCGTAACTTCTTGGATTCCCAAGGCTTTATCGATGTGGAAACACCGATTTTGACGAAAAGCACGCCAGAAGGCGCACGTGATTACTTAGTGCCGAGCCGCGTACATCCAGGTGAGTTCTTTGCACTTCCACAATCACCACAAATTTTCAAACAATTATTGATGGTTAGTGGTTTGGAGCGGTACTACCAAATCGCGCGCTGCTTCCGCGACGAAGATCTTCGTGCAGACCGTCAACCAGAATTCACACAAGTGGACATCGAGACATCGTTCCTTTCCCAAGATCAGCTTCTTGATCTGTTAGAGGAGCTTGTGGTGAAGTTGATGCAAGAGACAGCGAATGTAGAGATTCCACGTCCATTCCAACGCATCACGTATGCGGATGCAATGGCGAAATACGGTTCCGATAAGCCGGATCTTCGTTTCGGACTTGAGCTCGAAGACGTGTCCGATATCGTTTCGACATCAGGTGTACAAGTATTTGCGAACGTGGTTAAAGGCGGAGGCCAAGTCAAAGCGCTTAACGCGAAAGGTTGCGGCACATGGAGCCGTAAAGAGATCGATGACTTGCTTCCTTTCGCAGCACGCTATGGTGCCAAAGGTCTTGCTTGGATCCAAGTGAAGGACGGCGAGTTCAAAGGACCAATCGTGAAATTCTTCAACGAGGCAGAAATCGTGGCATTGACTGAGCGCCTTGGTGCAGAAGAAGGAGATCTACTTCTATTCTCCGCAGATAAAAAGAAAGTCGTTGCCGATGTACTGGGTAATCTCCGTTTGAAAATCGGTCGCCAACTAGGTCTGATCGATGATTCAAAATTTAAATATGCTTGGGTTGTGGATTTCCCACTTCTTGGCTACGACGAAGAAGCGAAACGTTATGTAGCTGAGCACCATCCGTTCACACGTCCGAACGAAGATGACATTCACTTCTTTGATACAGATCCAGGCCAAATCCGTGCCCAAGCGTATGACCTTGTCTTGAATGGCTACGAAGTAGGTGGCGGCTCCATGCGGATTTACCAACGTGACGTTCAAGAGAAAATGTTCGCCGCGTTAGGTTTCTCTAAAGAAGAAGCGGTAGAGAAATTCGGCTTCTTGTTGGAAGCATTTGAATACGGAACGCCGCCACATGGTGGATTTGCATTCGGGTTCGACCGTTTGGTGATGCTCATTACCGGCCGCACGAACTTGAGAGAAACGATTGCATTCCCGAAAACAGCAAGTGCAACAGACTTGTTGACGGATGCGCCAGGTACAGTGGATGAGAAACAACTAGAACAACTATCGATTCGCTTAGCGCTTAAACAGCCAGCTGCCAAAGCCTAAGAACTTTGAAGAGGAAGTGTTCCCAGCTATGCTTCACCAATTTTCACGTACGGAGTTAGCCATCGGCCCAGAGGGTCTTGATATTATGAAAAAGAGTACAGTCGTCGTGCTCGGAATTGGCGGGGTCGGCTCGATTGCAGCCGAAGCCCTGGCCCGTTCCGGGGTGGGACGCCTGATTCTCATCGACAAAGATGTTGTCGATATCACGAACATTAACCGTCAGATTCACGCGTTAACGACGACGGTCGGTCAGCCTAAGGCTGATCTGATGCGCGACCGCATCAAATTGATTAACCCCGAGTGCGATGTCATCTCGCTTCGCATGTTTTACACAGAAGAAACGTATGAGCAAGTCTTCTCTTACCCGATCGACTATGTCTTGGACGCAAGCGATACAATCGAGTACAAAATCCATTTGATCAAACAATGTTTAGCGCGTAAAATCCCGATGATTTCTTGTATGGGTGCTGCGAATAAAATGGATCCAACGCAATTTAGAATAACGGATATTTCTAAAACAAGCATGGATCCTATCGCACGTGTCATTCGCCAAAGATTGCGCAAGGAAGGCATCAAGAAGGGCGTTAAGGTTGTCTTCTCCATGGAAGAGCCGATGAAGCCGCGGGAAGATGTTACGGAACAAATTGTGCCAGCGGATGCACCTGACAGACGTAAGGCGCAGCAACCGCCAGCGAGCAACTCGTTCGTTCCTCCAGTTGCAGGGCTGATCATGGTGAGTGCGGCGATTAAAGATCTGCTTGAGATTGGTTTGGGCAAAAGTAACAAATAAGGTGCAGGACTGTTTTGAGGGAACGTAGATACGTTGATGCTCGATTTGCGCGGTGTTGGACTGCTTTTCGGAAGAATAAGGCATTGACGTTCCGCTAAAGCTGAAAATTTGCTGATTTCGGCTGCATAGAGCACTGACTTTCCGCCTACAAGCGAATTCCGAACTTTGTCACCAAAGTCTAGATGAAAAAAGCTCTCCAATGCGTTTAATTCGCGCGCTGGGGAGCTTTTTTTGCTCGCTCCGACATGACATGCTCTTGCTTGAGAGGTATAATGAAACAGATCAAATTAAGAATGAATAAAGGATAAAGGAAACCAATCATGGATTTGTTTACATATGCATCATCCCAAGACCCCGTAGGCAAGTTGTTGGCAGATCGGATGCGCCCAACCACGTTAGACGAATATATTGGCCAGGAGCAAATTGTAGGCAAAGGCAAGCTGCTGCGTCGCGCGATTGAGGCCGATCAGGTGACTTCAATTCTCCTTTATGGGCCGCCAGGGACAGGGAAGACCACGCTCGCGAACATCATCGCGAATCGTACGCAGGGGGAGTTTATCAAGCTTAACGCGGTTGATGCTTCTGTGAAAGACGTCCGCGAGGTGATTGAGCTCGCGAAGAGCACGAAAGCGATGTATGGTCGGAAGACGACCCTCTTCCTGGACGAAGTCCATCGCTTCAACACGTCGCGCCAGGATGCGCTGCTCCCTGCCGTCGAGCAGGGCATCCTCATCTTCATCGGTGCGACCACCGAGAACCCGTTCCACCATGTGAACGGGGCTCTCCTGTCGCGCTCGACGCTGTTCCAGCTCGAGCCCCTCACGGCGGAGCATGCGCTCATCGCCATGCGCAGAGCGATCGCTGACCCTGTCAAGGGGCTCGGCTTCATGCGCCTCCGCGTGGACGAGGAGGCGCTCATCCACATCGCGCAGATGGCCGTTGGCGACATCCGCCGATCCCTGAACGCGCTGGAGCTGGCAGCGCTGACGACTTCGCCTGAACCGGACGGCACGGTTCATATTACACGCGAGGTGGCGGAAGAGTCGATCCGCCGCCCCATCGTGAAAGCGGACGAGTCGACGCAGTATGACGTCTTGTCCGCCTTTCACAAGAGTGTGCGCGGCTCCAGCGACGCCGCGCTGTTCTGGTTCCTCTATGCCGTCGAGAAGCTCGGCATGGATCCCATGACCTTCCTGCGGCGGCTGATCGTCGCCTGCAGCGAAGACATCGGCCTCGCGAATCCGCAGGCGATGGTGCAGTCCGTCACAGCCATGGACGCCTATCATAAGATTGGCTGGCCAGAATCGAAGTACATCATTTCCCAGGCAATTTTATTCGCTGTGGAGAGTCCGAAATCCAACTCCATCCCGATCGCGCTCATGCGAGCAGAGCAATTAATGGAGCGAGTGAAGTCCGCCGAAGTGCCGCTGCACTTGCGAGATACGCATTACAAAGGTGCGGAGAAGTTAGGACATAAAGGCTATCAGTATCCGCATGATTACCCTGGTCACTTCGTTCAGCAGCAGTACTTGCCTGACGAAATCCGGCATGAAGTTATTTTTGCTGCCAGCAATCAGGGAACGGAAGAGAAGATGAAGCAGAATCAGCTCAAAAGAAGAGGGACTCCAACAGATTCATAGAATCCGCAGAGTCCCTCTCGGTTTTTCTTGTTCCATAAGTATCGTAAATACTTTCTCAGTTACGGGATCGTATCGGATCGAAACGATTAACGGAAATTCAACCCCGTTTTTACGAACCCAGAATCGGAATTGCTGCTGTACAACGCCTGGTGCCACGTTGGATTTGCCGATGTATTGGTAATCTAACAGCGTATACACTTTGCCTGCCTCGTGAAAAGCAAGACGGCTCCACTTCGCATAGGAAGGATCATAGACTGGATTTTTGACCGTCATAATGTGATTCTCGGATGGCTTTGCTGCAGCGATGACATCCGAGGATTCTCCATAGCTAAGTCCGAGCATAAGGAATACAGCGATGATTGTAAGCAGTTGCGCTCCCACCCTTCCCTTGTAGCCTGCACGTCAGAGAGGGAGGGCATTCGTAACAGAGTAAAGGTAAATATCAGCAAAAATGCTTATTATAATTTAAAAATTTTCGATAAATACACGCGAGCGCTCTCGCTATACTTCGTCTGAAGATGTGCGCGCAGTTCAGCTTTTGCTTCTGGCGTCGGCAGCGTATTCTTCGCATGCCCATGAAGCTCCAGCCAATGCGAAGCGGTCATATAGCAAGTGGAGTTCCAGCCATTTTTTGTACCATTGGCATTTAATCGCTCGCTGATTCCCGCAATCACAATATCCGCTTTACTTTGCAAATCAATCAAGGCACGATCGAATTCATTTTTGGATTCCTTGGCTTTCAGATTTGTTGCCGCGCGCAATGCTTTGACATCAATACCTTCATTAGCTTCAATCGCATGGTACACATCGACAGCTGCTTTGGACAACTCACCATCGGCATAACGTTCATCCACGGTGTAGGGATCATCTAGCAAGTTTTTCAACAAAGGGAAGAGATTAGAAGCGATCAATAAAGGCTTTTTCGCAAAAAATCGCCCATAAGCCGCAAGTCCCTCCCCAGGTAGGCGATCACGCCATAGCCATGGATCTGTTTCCAAGCCCGTATGCCACTGTTCAGAGGTAGTCAGAGATTCAAGAGAAGGATGATCAGGGATGAACGAAGAGAGCGGGAGAATTCCGATCTTCTTCACAAGCTTCTTCACATCCTCGTATGTTTCAGCTTTCACGTTAACTTCGATCATACTCGATCATGCTCCTTCGCTCACAAATTATTTGTGCACCTTATCAATCACACCGCCACCCAAACAAATCTCTCCATCATAAAAGACGACAGACTGGCCAGGTGTCACGGCTTTTTGCTGTTTATCAAACACGACTTCACAACTGCCATCCTGCCCAAAAGTAATCACGACGCCTTGATCCGCTTGACGATAGCGGAATTTCGCTGTGCAGGCGAACGGTCCTTCAGGCTTACGAGGGGAAATCCAATTGACATCCGTTGCCGTTAGTCCTTTGGAATACAGCCCTGGATGTTGTTCGCCCTGCACAACAAGCAGCTCGTTTGTCTCCAGTTTCTTATCCACAACGAACCACGGCTCTCCTGTGCCTGAACCACCGATGCCTAAACCTTGTCGCTGGCCTAATGTATAGTACATCAAACCATCATGACGCCCCTTGATTTCACCGCTGCGAATATCTACCATATTGCCAGGCCGAGCAGGGAGGTATTGACTCAAGAACTCTTTGAAATCACGTTCACCGATAAAACAGATGCCTGTACTGTCTTTCTTCTTCGCTGTCGCGAGTCCAGCAGCTTCTGCGATTTCACGTACTTTGGACTTCGGGAGATGCCCGATCGGGAACATGGCTCTCGCCAATTGCCCTTGATTTAGAACGTTCAAGAAATACGTTTGATCCTTGTTTGAATCGTTTCCGCGTATCAACACGTACTCGCCGTCGATCTCCTTGACTTGTGCATAATGACCTGTCGCGATGTAATCGCCGCCAAGATCCAGCACTTTTTGCAGCAGCTCGCCGAACTTAATTTCCCGATTGCACATCACATCAGGATTTGGTGTACGCCCCTTGGTGTACTCGTCCAAGAAATAGGCAAACACTTTGTCGTAATACTGCTTCTCGAAATTGACTGTATAGAAAGGGATGTCGAGCTGGTCACAAACACGTCTGACATCCTCTGCATCTTCCTCTGCGGTGCAATGACCGAATTCGTCGGTATCGTCCCAATTTTTCATGAAAATGCCGATGACTTCATACCCTTGCTCTTTGAGCAGCAATGCGGCAACCGAAGAATCGACACCTCCTGACATGCCTAGAATGACACGTTTTTTGACTCCATCGCGTAAACCTCTTTTCCATCTTGCGAGACTTTAATTTGAACTTTCACTATTATACATCCCGTGCGATGAAAATTAAAATATTTCATGAGAATGTCATTGTTTTCCCCCACTTGGCAAGGGTTTTGTGATAACATAGATACGATATACGGATGTTTTGGAATGTTTTTGCGAAAAATGGAAACGCTGTTTACCTAGATAGGGACGACCCTGGTGTACGCGTGGGTAGCAAGTTTGGTAAGCAACTTAAGTTTTTGCGATATATACAGACTCCTTGAAGGCATATCATGTTGAATGAGGTGTTCATTTTGAAAATCTCCACGAAAGGTCGTTATGGATTAACGATCATGATGGAACTAGCTAACCGAATGGGTGAAGGACCGACTTCACTGAAAAGCATCGCAGAAAGACATCAACTCTCCGAACATTATTTAGAGCAGCTTGTCGCTCCATTGCGGAACGCAGGTTTGGTCAAAAGTATACGCGGAGCATACGGTGGCTATATTCTTTCTAAATCTCCCGAGCAGGTGACTGCAGGTGAAGTGATTCGTGTGCTTGAAGGCCCGATTTCGCCCGTTGATTTTACAGAAGAAGACGATCCAGCGAAGCGTGACTTGTGGATACGTATTCGTGACAGCATTGCGGATGTACTCGATTCTACGACGCTAGCGAATCTCATTTCTTTTGAAGATAAAGGCAGCAAAAACGATAATTACATGTTTTACATTTAGGTGAATTATGGAGCCCATTTATCTTGATCATGCAGCAACGACGCCCGTGCATCCCGATGTATGGGAAGCTATGCTGCCTTTCTATACCGCAAATTATGGAAATCCTTCTAGCACGCATAGCTTTGGTCGGGCGGCAAGAACCGCACTGAACCGGTTTCGTGACGGAATGGCAAGAGCATTAGGCTGCTTGCCGTCTGAGCTTGTTTTTACGAGCGGCGGAACGGAAAGTAATAACATGGCGATCTTTGGCATCATGGATGGCAGACAGCCTGGGAAGAAGCATGTCATTACAACGATGATTGAACATCATGCCGTGCTGCATCCGTGCGAACACTTGGAAAGCTTAGGATTCGAAGTGACTTACCTGCCTGTAGGACCATCAGGACTCGTCCAAGTAAATGATGTAGAAGCAGCTATTCGTCCCGAAACGGCTCTCATCTCTATGATGTATGTGAATAACGAGGTAGGCACGATTCAACCGATCGAGCAAGTGGGTCGTCTCGCAAGAAAGCATGGCATTCCTTTCCATGTCGATGCGGTGCAAGCTTTAGGCAAGCTGCCATTAGATTTAGCTCAATTACCAGTAGATGTCATGAGCCTTTCTGCTCACAAAATATATGGACCCAAAGGTGCTGGAGCCTTATATGTCTCCAAGCATACGCGATTACTCCCCCACGTGTTCGGTGGTTCACAGGAGCGCAAGCGCCGTGCAGGAACCGAGAATGTCGCCGCCATTGCAGGCTTTGCTAGAGCGGTTGAACGGATCCTTCCACTTCGAGAAGAATCCTACAAACACGCAAGCGAGCTTCGCCATCTAATGATAGCCACCTTAGAGAAGCAATTGGGATCTGATGCCATTGTCATCAATGGAGATCAGGAACAATGTGTCCCGCATATTTTGAACATCTCCTTTCCCGGTATCTCAACAGAAACGCTTTTAATGAATTTGGATCTTGCAGATGTAGCTGCTGCCAGCGGTTCCGCCTGCACGTCAGGTTCGCTTGAAGTGTCTCAT
Organism: Paenibacillus sp. MBLB1832; assembly: GCF_032271945.1. NCBI lineage: Bacteria > Bacillati > Bacillota > Bacilli > Caryophanales > Paenibacillaceae > Paenibacillus > Paenibacillus roseipurpureus. The sequence goes on from NZ_CP130319.1 coordinate 1,613,002, forward strand.
GTTTTGCGCGCCATGCAGCTTCCAGAAAATGTTACACACTCCGCTGTGCGATTTAGTTTTGGAATGGGGAATTCTAGAGAACAAATCGAAACGGCTGCCCACAAAGTTGCAACGATTATTCAGCGTTTGCGTACTAAGTAGTACTGGGTGGTTCTAGGAGGCAAACCCATTGCACAGCTTGCATGAATGGATTGGACGTCCCGTCATTACCACAGAATCTGGTAAGCAAGTCGGCGAAGTCAAAGAAGTATTGATTGACCCCACATGGAACATCAGCGGCATTATACTCGAAGCTAAACATTGGTTCTCTTCTCTACGATACGTATCGTGGGAGGGAATTACGGCAGTCGGAGAGGATGCTATAACCATACCGAACGATAGTGTCATTTGCGAATTTGGGCAGAGGAATGAGTGTCACCCTTTTCTTGACGGCAGCGGCAAGGTGAAGGGGCTCCCGATTATGACGGTGGGAGGGCTCGAATTAGGCGTGGTCCAAGATGTTTATTTAGACCAAAATTGGGGAAAACAAATAGTAGGTTATGAATTGTCCGAAGGGTTTATTTCTGATTTAAAAGAAGGGCGAAAGTGGCTTCCCCTGCCAGAGAAGGCAACGATCGGGGAAGATGCAATCATCGTGCCTGGACATTGCGCTCAGGAAGTAGAAGAACTCTTCGTATCTAAAGAAGAATAGGGTGAGCAAGATGCGTTGTCCAAACTGTAATTCCAAAGATATTGGAAAGATCGGTTCCCATCAATTTTACTGCTGGGGTTGCTTTATCGAACTCAGCGTAAACGGAGACAAAATGTCTGTCTATCAAGTGGAAGAAGACGGTACGTTAAGTTCTCTGGATGATTTGTTTTTTGAGGAAGAAGTTTCTCATATTCACGAGCACGTGAACTAATAGGGTCATCATCAAACGTTATTTTCTTAGCGGGATTCCGCGGGAGAATAACGTTTTTTTCCGTTTACGGGTTAATTTGGGCGTGTTGTACACATACTGAATGAGCGCAAGTTCGAAGTCACATGACAGAGGTGGAGGCAGCATGGAACGATTATGGAACAATAAATGGTTTGTAGGACTCATCTACGCGTTATTCATCTTAATTGGTCTTTATTTGCTAATCCTGATCAAACCAATTCTCAGTTATGTGTTTACATTTATCAAAGCGATTGCAATGCCATTTTTTATTGCGATCATTATCTCCTATATATTGAATCCGGTCGTAAACATTCTGAATAAGCGCAAAATGCCAAGAACGATTGCGGTGCTGCTGATATACAGCGTGTTCATTACATCCATTACGGTTATTATCATGAATATGACACCGATGTTTGTGCAGCAAGCTGCTGAGCTAAATGAACATATGCCGGAGATGGCAATGAAGGCACAATCCTTCGTCGATGGGTTCAATCAAAATCAAATGCTGCCAGACAGCGTACGGAACGGGTTTAACCATTCGCTTAACAAACTAGAATCCCGTATCTCGATGACTATTGCGAACTATATGAATCAGATTGGCGCAACGATTAATATGCTGTTTATTGCGTTTATCGTACCGTTTCTTGCTTTTTATATTTTAAAAGATTTTCAAATTATTGAGAAAACCGCGCTGGCCATCGTACCGCGAGAACATCGCAAAAAAACCGTCTCTCTGCTCATGGATATCGACACGGCGCTAGGTAACTATATCCGAGGACAGCTCCTCGTTTGTGTCATTATCGGTGTCCTTGCCTACGTTGGCTACTGGCTAATTGGTATGCCTTATCCGCTGCTGCTCGCAAGCGTTGTCGCGATTTTCAATATCATCCCGTATATGGGTCCGTTTTTTGGCGCGGCGCCGGCAATTTTAATGGCTTCAACTGTCTCTTTGAAAATGGTGGTGCTCGTCGCGCTAATCAATTTGGCCGTGCAAATTTTGGAGGGCAATGTCATTTCTCCGCAGGTGGTGGGGAGAACACTGCATATGCATCCGTTATTTATCATTTTTGCGTTACTGGTGGGTGGAGAAGTTGCTGGCGTCGTGGGTTTGATCTTGGCAGTGCCTTTCTTTGCCGTGCTGAAGGTCATCATTCAGCATGTGTTTATTCATTTTGTTCATAAGACAACGGCTGAGCCCAATTGACAGGCAGACGCACAAAACCCCTTCGAACCATGACTTGCGGGATCATGGATCAAGGGGTTTTGCACGAGGGTTGAGGAGTTTGAAAGGTTGTGGCCCATACGTAAACCAATCATGGACTACGGAATAAGTGATTAAATAACAAGCTGTCCATTTAAGTTCGATAATGAAAATCATTATCAATAATTTGAGTATACTTATGTTGAGAATCATTGTCAACTATTAATTCCAGACCCTCATATTGACACACAACTCCCATATAGTTATAATTTGCCTTATCTATAGCTGAATGAATGAAAGCGTTGATGAAACTTAGTAAGCCATAACCCATCGTCAGAGAGAAGGTTCCGCTTGGCAGCAAAGTGCTGTGAGGATCGGCTGGAAGAACCTTTCGGTGTTAGGATGGCCCAAAGCTCGTTTCGGAGTGTGGATGAACTCCACCGGTTGGACCCGTTACAGATCCGCACAAGGAGATTGGATTCGCCCTAAGCTGACCGCTGGGGAGTACGAATGCAATAACCAGGGTGGTACCGCGATGATTCGTCCCTGTTCAATACAGGGGCGTTTTTTGTTTGTTTATGAACACAACCTAATCTAAAGATGGAGGCTCACGGAGATGAAAGCAAGTGAAATTCGCTCAAAATGGTTGCAGTTTTTTGCCAGTAAAGGACATAAAGTTGAGCCCAGCTCTTCCTTAGTTCCTCATAATGATCCTTCCCTGTTGTGGATTAATGCGGGGATCGCGCCACTGAAGCCTTATTTGGATGGCCGTGAAATTCCTGAGAATCCGCGTATTACTAACGCGCAGAAGTGTATTCGTACGAATGATATCGAGAATGTAGGCAAAACGCGCAGACATCATACGTTCTTTGAAATGCTAGGCAATTTCTCCATCGGCGATTACTTCAAGAAAGAAGTTATCCCGTGGGCGTGGGAGTTTCTTACCGATCCGCAATGGATTGGATTTGATCCGAATCGAATTTCCGTTACCGTTCACGAGGATGACGAGGAAGCTTTCGACATTTGGAACAAGCAAATCGGGATTCCCGAAGAGCGCATCTATAAGTTGAAAGAAGATAACTTTTGGGATATCGGCGAAGGTCCGTGCGGCCCATGTACAGAAATTTTCTATGATCGCGGCGACAAATACGGAGACTTGTCCGATCCAGAATGCTGGCCTGGCGGAGAGAATGAGCGCTTCCTCGAAGTGTGGAACTTGGTTTTCACACAGTTCAACCACAACTCGGATGGCAGCTACACACCGCTTCCGAACAAGAACATTGATACAGGCGCGGGTCTAGAGCGCTTCGCATCCATTCTTCAAGATGTGGATTCCAACTTTGACACGGATCTGTTCAAGCCGATTATCGACAAAACGTGTGAGTTAACAGGTGTTACTTACCACGCGAACGAGGATCATGATGTTGCACTGAAGGTTATCGCTGACCATATTCGTACCGTTGCTTTCTCTGTTGGCGATGGTGTTCTGCCGTCTAATGAAGGCCGGGGCTACGTCATTCGTCGCTTGCTGCGCCGTGCGGTGCGTTACGGGAAAGTGTTGGGTATGGATAAACCGTTCCTGTTCAAGCTTGTGCCGACCGTAGGAGAAATCATGGGCGTTTATTATACGGAAGTTGTCGATAAGCGTGAGTTTATTGAGAAAGTGATTCGTACCGAAGAAGAACGTTTCCATGAGACGTTAAGCGACGGTTTAATTATTCTTGGTGAGATGGTTCAGAAGACACAGCAAGCGGGTACGAATCAAATTAGCGGACCTGACGCATTCAAGCTGTATGATACGTATGGTTTCCCATTCGACTTAACAGAAGATTTTGCAGCTGAAAAAGGGTTGACTGTTGATCGTAAAGGTTTCGATGCAGCTATGCAAGAGCAGCGCGATCGTGCGCGTGCCGCTAGCAGCAAGGAAGGCGGGATGAAGGTTCAAGGCGGACCGCTGTCGGAATTAACGGTTAAATCCGAATTTGTTGGATATAATGAGTTGGTAGTAAGTAGCAATATTGTTGCCATCGTGCATGAGAATGAGCTTGTCGATCTTGTTGGTGTTGGCGAGTCCTGCCAAGTGATTTTGGATCGGACGCCTTTCTATGCGGAGAGCGGCGGTCAAGTTGGTGATCAGGGGACAATCCGGGGCGACCAAGTGACGTTGAAAGTCATTGATGTAGTCAAAGCTCCTCACGGTCAGCCTATTCACAAAGTGATTGTAGAGTCTGGTGTTCTACGCCAAGGCGATGCAGTAGAGGCAGCTGTCTCATCCTCTGAGCGCAACGATATCATCAAGAACCATACAGCGACACATTTGCTTCACAAAGCGCTCAAAGAAGTGTTGGGGACACATGTTAATCAGGCGGGTTCCCTTGTGGAACCAGATCGTCTGCGTTTCGACTTCTCCCACTTTGGCAGTATTACGGCTGAAGAATTGCAAGATGTTGAACAACGTGTGAATCGTCAAATTTGGAATAGCACGAACGTGGATATCTCCTTGAAAGACATCAATGATGCGAAAGCGATGGGGGCTATGGCGTTGTTTGGTGAGAAGTACGGTGATATCGTACGAGTCGTTCAAGTTGGCGACTACTCCTTGGAGCTTTGTGGAGGCTGTCACGTGCAGAATACAGGCCAAATCGGTTTGTTCAAAATCGTAAGCGAATCAGGGATTGGCTCCGGCGTACGTCGGATTGAGGCTGTTTCTGGACGCAGCGCTTATGAATACCTGGATGGTCAATTGCAATTGCTGAAGGAAGCTGCTGGCATGCTCAAATCGAACATTCTTGATGTTCCTAAACGTGTTGATGCGACATTGCAGCAATTGAAAGAGTTATCCCGAGAAAATGAGTCGCTTCGCGGTAAATTAGGCCGCATTGAAGCGGGTTCCTTAACGGATCAAGTGAAGCAAGCTGCAGGAGTATCCGTTCTGGCTGCTCAAGTGAATGCGGCCGATATGGATTCCCTTCGTAACATCGTGGATGAAATGAAAGTCAAATTAGGCTCCGCTGTTATCGTGCTTGGCGCAGCGACGGAGGACAAAGTGAATCTCGTTGCAGCTGTCACGCCTGATCTTGTTTCCAAGGGATTCCATGCGGGTAAAATCATTAAAGAGGTTGCTGCGGCTGTTGGCGGCAGCGGCGGCGGACGTCCTGATATGGCGCAAGCTGGCGGTAAAGATGCTTCTAAGCTGCAAGCTGCATTAGCCAGTGTAGAGGGACTCCTGTCTCAATTTGTATAATTATTTTTTTGGTGGACAGGAATTTTTGAAACCATAGAGAATATATCACTTGTATGACAGGAACAATTTTCGAATATTTTACAAAAGGTCACAAGGAAGTGGGGTGCTCCTGATGAGTTCCATGGACAAAACGATGAAGTTCAATGTGAAGGCGGAAGAAATTGAAACTTCGCCGAAGGATGTATTATTGGCGGTATATGATGCTCTTCAGGAAAAAGGGTATAATCCGATTAACCAGATTGTCGGTTATTTGCTTTCGGGAGATCCTGCCTACATTCCGCGTCACAATAATGCGAGAAGCCTCATTCGGAAACGGGAACGGGATGAACTGATTGAAGAATTAGTTCGTGCCTATCTGGGTCAACACAAATCGTAGAAAAGAGATCGACATGCGCTGGATGGGTTTAGATTATGGGGATAAAACGATTGGTGTTGCCATGAGCGATGAGCTGGGATGGACGGCTCAAGGGCTTGAAGTGATTCGTCGTGAAAAGCCGGGTGCCGATATGGAGCGGCTGCTCCAATTAATTAGTGAATATGGTGTATCGCAAGTCATTATCGGGTTACCCAAGAATATGAATAATACGATTGGACCTCGCGGTGAGATTGCGATCGCATTTTCAGAAGAACTAAAACAAAAGATAAGTGTTCCTGTACACCTTTGGGATGAGCGATTGACGACCGTTGCCGCCACGCGTACGCTTCTTGAAGCCGATGTGAGTCGGAAGAAACGGAAGCAGGTTATTGATAAAATGGCTGCTCAGCTTATTCTGCAAGGCTACATGGATGCCAATATGAAGAGGTGAATGAACATGTCCAAAGAAGAATTGCGTGAAGAAGAACCAGAAATCATTTACATTCCGGACGATGAAGGCAACGAAGAAGAGTTCGAGGTTATCATGAAATTCGAAGTGGACGGTTCAGATAAGAAATACATGATGGTTGTGCCTACTGACGGCGGAGACGAAGAATCCGATGAAGTGTACGCATTCCGTTACGAAGAAGACGACGATGGCGAGGATTTGAAGCTGTTCACCATCGATGATGAAGAAGAATGGAATATCGTTGAAGAAACATTTAATACATTAATGGCCGAGTTCGAAGAGGACGAAGCATGAGTACGACGCCTTCAGATGTATTGCGTAAAACTTACGGGGATGATATCCTGTTGTCTGATGATCAAAGTGAGCAGACGGTTTATCATCTTCTGAAAGAATTCGTTTATGAGAACCAGACGTATGCAGTTATGCAATCGGATGAACTGAAAAAGGACGACGAAGTTGCCCTTTTTCGAGTAGTCACTAGCGCTGACGGCGAATACGAATTAGTTACGATTGACGACGACGATGAGTGGGAAACGGTTTCTGAATTATATGACGAGATGATGTTTCCTGAGCAGGACGACTTGTAAGAAGATAACCGAGCGGATAGCATCCGCTCGGTTTTGTTGTGCATATGGTTATGGATCGAATGGCAGTCTATAGTAAATATGGAAGAGACGAGTACTACTCATAGGGGGTCTAGATGCGTTGTGAACACCATGCAGGAGCAAGAAGAATCAGAAAAGCCAAGGCGAAGTAAGCTGAAATGGATTCTCCTCATCATTAGCATCGTTCTGCTGCTTGCCATCGGGACTGTTGCTGGGCTTGGATTATTCATCGCGAGCGCGTTACAGCCCGTAGAAGCCTCTGATCAAGAGGTACGTGTATCCATCCCGCAAGGATCAAGCTCCAATCAAATTGCCGAAGAGTTGAAAACAAAGGGACTTATAAAGAATTCATCCATTTTCATGTACTACTTAAAATACAAAAAACAAGGCTCTAAGTTCCAAGCTGGGGAGTATGCGATGAAACCAGGTATGACCTTCGTTCAAATGATTGATAAGCTGAATGAGGGGGATGTCATCAAGGAAGAAATGATTCGCATCACGATTCCTGAGGGCTACACCATTGAACAAATAGCTGCGAAAATTGGCGAGCAAACCGCTTGGAAAAAAGATGCTTTCTTGAAGCTGGTGGATGATTCCACTCGATTTAAAAATGACATGACGGCTTCCATACCCGATAATAAGAATGTAAGGCATCGCTTAGAAGGCTATATATTCCCAGAAACCTATGAGTTTAAAAAAGGCTCGACCGAGCAGGAATTCATCGAGCGTTCCTTGCAAGAGCTGGATAAGAAGCTGGTTTCATTGCCTTTCGACTGGAAAGACAAGCTGAAAGCAAGAGGTTTATCGATTCATCAAATGCTGACAATTGCTTCCCTAATTGAACGTGAGGTTGTCGTTGATGAGGAGCGTGCACTTGTCTCAGGGGTGATCGTGAATCGCTTGAAGATGAACATGCCGCTTCAAATTGACGCAACGATCCAGTATTTATTCGATAAGCCCAAAGAGCGATTGCTGGAGAAGGATCTCCAGATCCAAAGTCCTTATAATACGTATTTGAATACGGGATTGCCTCCTGGTCCTATTGCTAGCCCCAGTCTTGCCTCGATGAAGGCGGCGATTTACCCAGAAGAGACGAATTACGTGTTCTATGTGACCAAAAAGGATGGAACGAAAGGCCATTTATTCGCCGAAACGTTTGAAGAGCATAAGAAGAATATTGCCAATAGTAATAAAGCATCGAAATAGGCGGAATTGATTGATTAAGTTAATAGAAGGTGGGTAAGCAGAAAGTGAATAAACCAGAACTAGTCATCTCCTGCGGTACGGTAGAAGATATGAAACGCATGATTCTCGCTGGCGCAGACGCCGTCATTATCGGGGAAGAACGATACGGGCTGCGGCTTCCAGGGAATATCTTCTTGGATGAAATGCAAGAGGCGATTGCTTGGGCACATGAACATGAGTCAAAAGTCTACGTGGCGGTCAATAATATTTTAGATAACAAATCCCTGCATAGTCTTCCTTCTTATTTAACGGCGATCCAGTCATATGGCGCAGATGCGATCCTGTTTGGGGATCCTGCTGTGCTAATCGCAGTTCGTCAGTTGGAAAAAGTGATTGGGCTCCATTGGAATGCCGAGATGACCTCGACGAACTATGCGACAGCCAACTATTGGGGCAAGCAGGGAGCAGTTCGCGTTGTATTAGCGCGTGAGTTAAATATGGAACAGGTCTTGGCGTTCAAAGAGAAATCGGAGATTGCCGTAGAAGTGCAAGTGCACGGAATCACCAATATTTATCATTCGAAGAGAGCTCTAGTCAAAAATTATATGGAGCATCAGGGCAAGCAAGCTGAGGAAGACCGATCGAAGGAGCGGGGATTGTTCCTCATTGAGCACGAGCGCCGCGATCAGCGATATCCAATTTATGAAGATCGTAATGGCACGCATATTATGAGTTCGGAGGATTTCTGTATGCTGGAAAATTTGCCTGAGCTGATCGATGGTAAGATCGATAGTTTGAAAATTGAAGGCTTGTTGAAATCCGCTTTGTATAACGAAACGACAGTGAAAAGCTACCGAGCGGCGATAGACGCTTATATAGCGAATCCAGATACTTACGAGTTCAAGCAAGAATGGCTCGATGCGATCACGGAGCTTCAAGATCCAGATCGTGAGTTAACGTATGGCTTTTTCTACAAAGAACAAGTTTATTGATTGATGATTGAACTGATTGAACATGAAAGAAGGTGCACACCCAGATGTCCACAGCTGTACAAGAACGAGGAAGAGGTAAGCGTGTAAGGCTCGATAAGCCAGAGCTATTAGCTCCTGCAGGTAATTTAGAAAAACTGAAATTCGCGATCCATTATGGTGCAGATGCTGTCTATATTGGCGGACAGAAGTATGGTTTGCGTTCTAATGCTGACAATTTCTCCAAAGAGGAAATGCGTGAGGGCGTCGAGTTTGCTAAACAATATGGAGCCAAAGTATTCGTGGCCACGAATATTTACGCACATAATGAAGACATAGATGGCTTAGAAGACTATCTCCGGGGATTACAAGAAGTGGGTATCTCGGCTATTATCGCAGCTGATCCCATTATTATGGAAACCTGCCGACGCGTCGCACCAGAGCTAGAGGTTCATGTGAGTACCCAGCAATCGGTAATGAACTGGCAAACGGTCCAATTTTGGAAAGAGCAAGGCATTGAGCGTGTCGTATTAGCGCGCGAAGTGAGTATGCAAGAAATTGATGAGATTAAAGCACATGTGGACGTTGAAATTGAGGCGTTCATCCATGGTGCCATGTGCAGCTCGTATTCCGGGCGGTGCGTTCTCTCCAATCATTTCACAGATCGCGATTCCAATCGCGGCGGCTGTTCCCAATCGTGCCGGTGGAAGTACGATTTATTTACCAAAGACCAGCCGGAAGGCGCACCATTGGCAACGGATTTCCCGATGTTTGCGGAGGACGATGATGCGTTCACGATGGGCTCCAAGGATCTGAGTATGATCGATCATATCGCGGATATGATTGAATCAGGGGTAGACAGCTTCAAAATTGAAGGCCGTATGAAAAGTATTCATTACGTGGCAACTGTTGTAAATGCGTATCGACAAGCGATTGATGCGTATTTCGAGGACCCAGATCATTTTGTGCTGAATCCGGTATGGCGGGAAGAAATTTATAAAGCGGCGAATCGCCCTGTGAACGATGGCTTTTTCTATGAGGCGCCAGGGCATGAGGATCATATTTTTGAGCCTGAGGACAAGGTGGTAGGCTTTGATTTCGTAGGCCTTGTGATGGAATATGATGAAGCGACGGGGATGGCCCTCATTCAACAAAGAAATCATTTCAAATCAGGACAAGAGATTGAGTTTTTCGGTCCTAATGGCACTCACTTCAAGCAAGTCGTGGGTCGCATCGAAGATGAATCAGGGCAAGAGTTGACGGCCGCGAGACACCCTCTGCAGCTGATCAGGCTTCAAACGGAAATGCCAGTAAAGAAATGGGATATGATGCGTAAGAAAACAGGAAAATAGTACCATGGAAGCTTTCACCAGTGTGCGTTATATTGGTGAAGGCTTCGTTTTTTTTTATTATTTTAGATCACATTTTAAAGGATATTGGAAATGAATGTCGAAACATGAGTATAACAAGTCATGTAAACCTTTTCATCGAAATTGCAACAGGAATCAAGTATGAATTAGAATGATTGGTGGTGAACGAAATGACAAAAAAACTTCAAGGTATTCGCTCCATGGTTAACAAAGTAGTTCAGGCAGCTGGACAAGTTCGAAGGGGTCGACAAGTCGCCGCAACTGGCAGTTCAGGTACATACGCGGTTAAGGGTGCAAGCAACATTAAGCTGGAGAATCCAGTGAAATCTGTAGGTATGAAGCTGTTTCTGATGTTTTTCGTAAGTATTTTGTTTTTCGTTCTGACAGTAGGTATTATTTCTTATTCCGTGTCCAAAAACGTGATCAAGAACAAAGTATCCGATTCAAGCTTGCAAACGGTCACACAGGCAGGTCAGAAATTAGATTTTCTGTATCAAACGTTTGATGACATTTCGTTGCAAATTATGCTCAACAAGGATTTACAGGAATTGTTGGACAAGATTCCGAAATTGGAAGCGTCCTCCTATGAAGCACTTGATGTTACGCGTCAATTGACAGAGAAATTGAACGTGGTTACCTTCTCGAACAAATCGATTAAAACGCTTCATCTTTATCGCCCAGATGGTAAGTTGATTGTTATCACGGGGTCTGGCGGTTCTTCCTTATCGGAAAACTTATCAAAGGAAGAATGGTTTAAGAAAACGATTGATAATGCAGGGAAAGTCACCTGGTTAGACAGCAAGGTTAAGGGGTATTCAAGCTCCTCTTCGAATACATTTGCGATTAGCCGTTTGATGCGTAATACACTAACGAATTCATCTAGCGGCGTGTTAGTCTTAGAACTTAGCACGGACACACTTGTTAAAGAATTAAGCGGTATTTCATTGGGGGATGACAGTAAAGTCATTATCTCGAATGCGGATAACAAAAATATCGCCCTCAAAGAAATTGCTGAGATCGATAAGCCTGCCACAATTGAGTTAACAAAGGAACAGATGGAAGAAGAAACTGGCTCCTTTATTTCAAAGGATGACCACTTGGTTGCTTTTTACAAATCAAAAGTGTCTGGCTGGAACTTGGTTGGTGACATTCCTGTTAGTTCACTTGTTAAAGATGCGAAGAAAATTTTCAACTACACGATCATTATTGCGTTGGTTGCAGCTGTTGCGGCGATCCTAATCGGTATCTTCGTAGCTAGAATGATTGGCAGTCCGCTCATTAACCTGCGTAACCTTATGCAACAAGGTGCGAAGGGGAAGCTTACCGTTCGTGCTAATTTCAAGTCGCAAGACGAGATTGGCCAATTGGGTAACAGCTTCGACGTGATGATGCAGCAAATTACAACCCTCGTACAGCAGACGAGCACGTCAGCTCAGGCGGTTTTTGAAACGGCTCAGGAATTGACGCACTCCTCTCAAGTAACGGCAACTGCAGCTAGAGAGATCGCTGTCGCAACAGACGAAATTTCCAATGGTGCTGGTGGTCTTGCAACAGAATCCGAGAAGGGGAATGAACTTACCCACCACATCGGCATTCAGATGAAACAAGTAATTGAGGCCAACCTGGAGATGGGAACAGCAGCAGCTGATGTTCAGACATCCTCTGAATTAGGTACGAAGTACATGTCAGAGCTCATTTCTAAAACGAATTTGACGGAAGAAATGATCCGTTCAATGGTTGAGAAAGTCGACCGTTTGAAGGATAGCACGCGTTCCATCCGTAAGATTCTCGATGTTTTGAACAATATGACGAAGCAAACGAATATTCTTTCCTTGAATGCGACGATTGAAGCCGCGCGTGCAGGCGCTGCCGGTAAAGGATTCATGGTTGTTGCGGATGAGATTCGTAAGCTAGCTGATCAATCGAAACAATCCATTGACGTTGTTGGCCAAATTACGGAGACAATTCAACGCGAGATTGATGAGACCGTTAAGGTGCTGTCTACAGCGACACCTATTTTCCAAGAGCAAATCTTGGCTGTTAAAGAAGCAGACACGATTTTCAAACAAGTGACGAATCATATGGGGGGCTTCATTGTTCAATTGAGCACGGTAAGTGATTCCATCTCGACACTTGAACAATCGCAAGTTGTGCTATCCGATGCGATGACGAATGTCAGTGCAGTAGCTGAAGAGTCGCTTGCAACTTCCGAGGAAGTAGCGTCCCTAAGTTCAGAACAGCTGAGCATCAGTGATGGTTTGGTAAAATTGTCAGACAAGCTGGATTTGCTGTCCAAATCACTTACGGATACGTTATCCAAGTTCGAAGTATAAGCGATATCGAGATCCACTCTCCCTCAGGGAGGGTGGATTTTTTTTGATTTTCAACGCAAAATAGCGGTTTGCATCGCATAGAGAATGCCGATAATGGAGACAAAGCAAGTATTCGAACGTAATAGGGGTTAGGGCCTATGAAAGTGAATCAATTGTCTTCCGTAGAAAAACGGCGTATTTTTCTCATGCTGCTCCTGATCGTGCTTCTATTTCTTGGCATTGTCGTAAAGCTCTTCTGGATTCAGATTGCGACCTCAGAGAGCTATTCCTCTCATGATATTAATCTTGTTAAAAATTCGGTCATTCAACGACAACGTGCGCTTGTGCTTGAGAGTGGGAGAGGGGAGATTGTTGATCGTCATCTGCAGCCGCTGACAGGGCAAATTGTAAAAGCCGTTATCGCGTTCCCGATTAATCAGGAGTACGGATTGAAACAGCAAGAGGTCACACAGCTGGTCCGTATTCTCCAAATTAATAAAGATCAATGGGCCTCATTTTCACGCGGATTGAAGGAGCCTCAGATATGGGGGACACAGGACGGTGGAAAACCGATTCAACTGAGTGCGCAGCAGTCGAAAGCGATTGAAGGTCTCGCATTGCCGAATGTAAAAGTTGTAGAGATTGAGGATCGGTATCCGATTGGCATGACGGCGCGGCAGTTAATTGGCTTTATCGGACAAAACCCTGATCGTGTGATGCAGCTCTACAGCAGTGATGTAGAGAAAGGTAAGCTGGAATTGACGACGAAAATCGGAGGCGCAGGCCTTGAGAAGTCGTTTGATAAATGGCTGCGCGGCGTAGGCGAGACGTCCATTTCCTATTTCACTGACGCGGGCAAACGGCCGCTAGCAGGCTTAGATGCGCGAATGATCGCGCCTGGCAATTCCTTTTATCCTGTTAAATTAATCACGACATTGGATCGACAAGTGCAGCGGCAAATCGAGGCGCTAATGGATAAACTGGGTATCCGCGAAGGTGCAGCTGTTGTACAAGAGTCAACACATGGGGATGTCATTGCCATGGCGAGCAGGCCGAATTACAACCCGTCCCAAGTGGATTTAGCGAGTAACAGTTGGAGCAATTATGCGTTGAAATCGACGGCGCCTGGGTCCATTTTCAAAACCGTTGTGGCAGCAGCGGCATTGGATGAGAAAGTAGTTTCGCCGACAGAAACATTTGATTGCAAGGGAGCCATGGGGAAATATGGGTTCACTTGTTGGCGCAAAGATGGCCATGGTCCCCTTACCTTGGAAGAAGGCTATGCGCAGTCATGCAATATCGTATTTGCGGGCGTAATGAAACGTCTGTCTCCAGCCCTGCTCGAGAAATATGCCAATAAGCTAGGCGTCCTGAATGAGGTAGGGTGGACAGGAAAAACCGATACGAAAGATGCATTTGCACAATTTGATTCTGAGGATGCTGGGCAATTGTTCGCCGCGCATACCCCTGAGAATGACGAAGGCGTCTTGATGCAAACGGCAATCGGGCAAAGGGATGTGCGAATGACCCCGTTACAAGCTTCGAACATGGTCGTAACGTTACTGAATGGCGGAAAGGCCTTCTCGCCGAGAGTCGTCCAAGAGATTCAATATCAGACTGGCAGAGAAATGGAGCAATTCCCCGTTAAGAGCTTGGATGTTGAGGCAGGCAAAATTTCAGCGGCGACGAGTCGCACACTCCTTAATTGGATGAGAGAGGTCGTAACAGAGGGAACAGGGCAAGGATTGCTAGGCGCAAAATGGAAGCTGGCGGGTAAATCAGGCACAGCGCAAATTCAAAATGGGAAAGCTCAGAAAGTGAATCAATGGTTCATCGGCTACGGACCTGTGGATACCCCGAAATATGCGGTGTCGGTCGTAATCAAAAATATGGACCCAACGGAAAGCAATAAAGCCATTCCTTTATTCAAAGGGATCATGGATATCCTGGCTAATCAGGCTCCCGCCGCTGCAAACTAAATTTTTTGGTGTTTTTTATTTGAATTTGGCTTACAATGCGGAGGGTACGACTACAACGTTCATTCAGGAGAACTTCATTTTATGTTTAATCAAATAGGGCTGCCAGCCACGCTTCGGATTCTGGATCGTTCGAATGATCATGATTCCGACTCTGTTTTATATGCTTTTGCTTTAGAGGAGCTGCTCTGCCGAGCGATCGGGAAATCGGTGCTGCCTCTCTTACATATTTGGCGGCATCCTAGAGCGTTTGTAATGGGACTTAGGGATAGTAGACTTCCTCAGGCTTCTCAAGCGAATGCATGGCTGCAAAGCCAGGGCTTTGATACCGCTGTACGCAATTCGGGCGGAGCTGCTGTACCGTTAGATTTAGGCGTCGTTAATATTTCTCTGTTGCTTCCCAAAGAAGCGGGGGATATGGAGCATCGCAAAGATTTTGATGGAATGGTAAGTCTGATCCGCGATGTTATGATCTCGATAACAGATCAGATTGATCAAGGAGAAGTCATCGGTTCCTTTTGCCCAGGAGAGTTCGATCTTAGCATTGGGGGGCGGAAGTTTTGTGGCATTGCGCAGCGGAGACAACAACTCGCTATTTCCGTACAAGCCTTTCTAATTGTCGAGGGTGAAGGAGAAGAGAAGGCTGCGTGGGCGCGCGGCTTCTATGAACGTGCTGCAGGGACAGCATCTGAACGGGATTATCCAGTCGTGGAAAGGGATAGTATGGCAAGCCTTGCGGAATGCTTGCAGGCGCCTTTAACAGCGGAGCATTTTGTAAGACAACTGCATGAAGTGCTAAGTGCAAGAGGTGTTCAGGTTGTGGGTGCTGAGGAGATCGAAGGGTATCCTATGCCATCACAGATACATGACATGATCGCGCTAATGAGGGAGCGTTATGCGATTAAGTAGCGCCCCCCATCGGAGCTAACCAAGAAAATAGTGCAGGGTCGCAGGCAACTCTAGTTGCCAGAACCCCCAAATATGTTTGCCGGGCTTCTCGATATAGTGGAGCGCGGCATTTTTGTCTTGCAGAAGCGTCTGGGTTAATCTGTTTTCTCTAACGAAATCAAACGTGCCGCGCTCCGTTGTGACGTCGGTTTCATCAAGTCCGATCAACATGTAGAGTTCAAGCCAAGACAAGTCATCGACGCTTTTAATTCTTTCGCGGGTAATGTCGAAAAATGCACCAGACAAGGATATAACCCGGCAAAAAAGGCTAGGATAATCTAAGGCGAGATGCAAGGAAACTGTTCCGCCAAGGGAATCGCCCGCAAGGATGCGTTCGGTACGCTCCTGACGCACAGGATAGCGATTCTCAATGTACGGAAGAAGCTCTTCCGCGAAAAATTGGCAGTACAGATCGTGACGCTCACCTTCTGGTGCATATTCGGATGTTCGATTTGCAATGTTGACATCGACGCCTACAACAATGGCTGGCTCTAAGTCTTCATCCAGAATCAAGCGCGTAAGCGTTGTAGCGATTCGGCCAAAATTAAAGAATTGTTCCCCATCTTGACAGTAAATAACTGGATAGGAGAGCAGCTCATTATAGCCAGGGGGGAGATAGATCCTCAAGGGGCGTGTTTCCCCGAGAAGGACTGAGGTGACTTCATCTTTGACAATCGTGCGCTTGTATAATCGGGAATCATCGGACATGGAAAATCTCCTTCAAAGTAAGGTTAGGTGTATTATAGCAGTTGTCGGTTCCTTGTAAACTGTATTATATATTTTCGGGAACTGTACTATTCATCAGATGTAAAAAAGGTGAGATACCACGCCGTTGCTGGTGTACAATTCACCAAAACAGGATTATAATAATACTATAACAGAAGTTCAGATAGTAGGCACCAAAATCATATACGAGGTGAAATGGTATGAGTAAGCCACTTGTCAGCCAAGCAAATTATGAAGTGACCACAGAAAAGGTTGAGCCATTACAGGTTCTTGCTCCAGACGGCACAATTGTCAATCCTGATAAAATGCCGAATCTAAGCGATGCACAATTAAAAGAATTAATGAGAAGAATGGTGTTTACGCGTGTATGGGATGAAAGAGCTGTTAATCTTGGTCGTCAAGGACGTCTAGGTTTCTATGCTCCAGTTTCTGGTCAAGAAGCATCCATGATCGGTAGTGAATTTGCACTAAACAAAGATGATTTCATTTGCCCTGGATACCGCGATATGCCGCAATTGGTATGGCACGGCCTTCCGCTTTATCAAGCATTCTTGTACTCACGCGGTCATCAACACGGCGGACAAATTCCGCAAGATGTTCACGTGCTAATGCCGCAAATTATTATTGGCGCGCAAATTCTTCACGCAACAGGCGTTGCAATGGCGTTCAAAAAACGTAATCAACCGCGTGTAGCGATTACTTATACAGGTGACGGCGGAAGCTCCGAGGGTGACTTCTACGAAGGCATGAACTTCGCGGGCGCATTTAAGCTGCCAGTCATTTATTTTGTTCAAAACAATGGCTACGCCATTACAACACCATACTCCAAACAAACAGGCGCTATGTCTGTTGCACATAAATCCGTTGCTGCCGGTATCAAAGGCGTGCAAGTAGACGGCATGGATGTTCTCGCTGTTGTTCAAGCGGTTACGGAAGCAGCTGAGCGAGGACGCAGAGGCGAAGGCGCAACGTTGATTGAGGCGTTGACATACCGTTACCGTCCGCATTCCTTGGCGGATGACACGACGAAATACCGTACCAAAGATGAAGAATCAGGCTGGGAGCCGAAAGATCCGCTTACACGTATGCGCATCTTCTTGACGAAGAAAGGTCTTTGGAGTGAAGAAGAAGAAGCGGCAGTGAAAGAAGAAGCGAAAGCAACTGTTGCTGAGCATATCAAGAAAGCAGAAGAAACAGAGAAGATGACAGTCGCTGGGTTGATCGACTCCATGTTCGAAGTGACGCCTGCGCATTTGGAAGAACAAAAAGAATCGTATAAATAAAAAGAACAACAAAGCTGATGCGTACGACGTCAGTTTTTCAGACGAAAAACTTTAGGAGGCACTATAGTCATGGCACAAATGACAATGATTCAAGCGATTAAAGATGCAATGCGTGTAGAACTAGAGAGAGATCCTGACGTTATTTTGTTCGGTGAAGACGTTGGTCATGTTGGCGGCGTGTTCCGTGCAACAGAAGGCTTGCAAAAAGAATTCGGCGAAGAGCGTGTATTTGATACGCCGCTGGCTGAGTCTGCAATCGGGGGACTTGCGGTAGGTCTTGGGGTACAAGGCTTCCGCCCAATCGCGGAAATTCAATTCGTTGGTTTCATCTACGAAGCACTTGACCAAATCTGTGTGCAAGCAGCTCGTATGCGTTACCGTTCTGGCGGTCGTTATAACTCCCCAATCGTATTCCGTACACCTTTCGGCGGCGGCGTAAAAGCTGCTGAGCTTCACACGGATGCGCTTGAAGGCTTGCTCGTTCAAACACCTGGAATTAAAGTTGTCGTTCCTTCTAATCCGTACGATGCAAAAGGACTGCTTATCGCTGCAATTCGTGATAATGACCCTGTCTTCTTCATGGAGCATTTGAACTTATACCGCGCATTCCGCGGCGAAGTACCTGAAGGTGAATATACCGTTGAGCTTGGTAAGGCGAACGTAGTTCGTGAAGGCTCTGATGTTACGATTATTACGTATGGAGCTATGGTGCATACATCGATGAAGGCCGCTGAAGAGTTGGAGAAAGAAGGCGTGAAAGTCGAAGTAATCGACCTTCGTACTTTGCTTCCGCTTGATATCGATACGATTGTTGCATCCATCAAGAAAACGAACCGTGCGATTATCGTTCAAGAAGCGCAAAAAACATCTGGTGTAGCAGCAGAAGTTATTGCTCAAATTAATGAGAAAGCGATTCTTCATCTGGAAGCACCGGTATTGCGTGTTGCTCCGCCAGATACTGTGTATCCTTTCGCACAAATCGAAGACGCTTGGTTGCCAAGCCCTGCAAGTGTTATTGCTGGCGTTAAGAAAGTACTCGAATTCTAATACACAGTCGAAGGTAACAGGAGGTCGTACACGTGGCATTGTTTGAATACAAGTTCCCAGAGCTTGGTGAAGGTATACATGAAGGTGAAATCGTTAAGCTGTTAGTGAAAGCTGGCGACACCGTAACAGATGAAACCATTCTGATGGAAGTACAGAATGATAAAGCAGTTGTAGAAGTACCTTGTCCAGTTGAAGGCAAAGTCGTGAGCGTTGCCGTCAAAGACGGACAAGTGTGCACAATCGGCGAGCTTGTAATGACGATCGAAGTGACTGGCGAGATGCCAGCAGCGTCGATGCATCACGGTTCCAGCCACGCGGCGACAGCCGTGGCTGCGCCTCCAGCTGCAGCGCCTGCGCCGGCAGCAGTTGCAGTGGCAGCAGCGCCGGTGGCCGCTGCAGCACCAGCACCAGCCGCGGCGCCTAGCGCAGGCCGCGAAGTGCTTGCGACGCCTAGCGTGCGCAAGCTGGCAAGAGAGAAAGGCATCACACTCGCAGAGGTGACGCCTACAGGGAAGCACGGCCGCGTGACACGCGAGGACGTGCTTGGCTTTACAGGAGCAGGCAGCGTGAGCGCTCCTGCAGCGACAGACGCTGCAGCGGTAGCAGCAGCTGAATCAGGGGCACCTGCTCCGGCACCTCAGCAGGTTGTCGTTGGCGATCGCGTAGAAGAGCGGATTCCGTTCAAGGGTATCCGCAAAATCATCGCGAACGCGATGGTCAAATCCGTGTACACGGCTCCGCACGTGACATTGATGGATGAGATCGACGTGACAGCACTCGTCGCTCTACGCGAGCGTACAAAGCCGCTCGCAGAGAAAAAAGGCGTGAAATTGACGTACCTTCCTTTCATCGTGAAAGCATTGGTGGCAGCATGCCGTCAATTCCCAGTGATGAATGCGATGATCGACGAAGAGAAGCAAGAAATCGTCTACAAAAAGTACTACAACATCGGGATCGCAACAGATACAGACAACGGCTTGCTCGTGCCTGTTATCCATGATGCTGATCGTAAAAACGTATGGTCGATCGCTTCTTCAATCAAAGATTTGGCTGTTCGCGGACGTGAAGGTAAATTGTCTCCGAATGAGCTAAAAGGCAGCACGATTTCCATCACGAACATTGGTTCCGTTGGCGGTATGTTCTTCACACCGGTTATCAACTTCCCTGAAGTTGCTATTCTAGGTGCAGGCCGAATTACAGAGAAGCCAGTTGTGAAAAACGGTCAAATCGTAGCAGCTTCAGTAATGGCGCTTTCCTTGAGTTTCGATCACCGTATCGTAGACGGAGCGACAGCACAAAGCTTCTTGAACTACATCAAACAGCTTCTGGCTGATCCAGAGCTTCTCGTCTTGGAGGTGTAACAGCATGGTCGTAGGAGATGCTTCTTTAGATATAGATTTGTTAGTTATTGGTGCAGGCCCAGGCGGTTACGTAGCCGCCATCCGGGCTGCTCAACTTGGTCAAAGCGTTCTAATTGTTGATAAAGATGCATGGGGTGGCGTGTGTTTGAACCGCGGCTGTATCCCGTCCAAAGCATTGATTTCCGCAGCACACACGTATGAGCATGCTCAGCACGCGGACAGCGTGGGGATTACTGTTGAGAACGTGAAAGTGGATTTCGCGAAAGTACAAGCTTGGAAAAACAGTATTGTTGCTAAACAAACGGGCGGCGTTAGCGCGCTGTTGAAGGGCAACAAGATCCAAACGTTCCAAGGTGAAGTCATGTTCATCAATGAGCATGAAGCGCGTGTCTTCAACGATGCGGAAGCTCCTCGCTACCGCTTTAAGAACTGTATTATTGCAACAGGTTCACGCCCAATCGAATTGAAGGCTTTCCCTTACGGCGGAAGAATTATCTCTTCGACAGAAGCGTTGAACTTGCCTGAAATTCCGAAAAGCATGATCGTCATCGGCGGCGGTTATATTGGTATCGAGCTTGGTCAAACATACGCGAAATTCGGTACGAAAGTGACTGTGTTGGAAGGATCTGATCACGTACTTCCAGGCTTCGAGAAAGAATTGACGAAGCTGGTTGCTCGTAATCTGGAGAAAGTTGGCGTTGAAGTGCATACAGAAGCGTTGGCTCAATCCTGTACAAAAACCGACAACGACGTGACAGTGACGTTCACGGTCAAAGGTGAAGAGAAGCAAGTAACGGCAGATTACGTACTTGTGACTGTTGGCCGCCGACCGAATACAGATGGTGAGCTAGGGCTAGATCTGATCGGGTTGAAAATGACAGACCGCGGTCTAATCGAAGTTGACAACCAAGGTCGTACAAGCATTCCTCACATCTTCGCAATCGGTGATGTGGTTCCTGGTATGTCATTGGCGCACAAAGCTTCCTACGAAGCGAAAGTGGCTGCTGAAGCGATTGCAGGTCATGCCTCCATCGTAGATTACAAAGCAATGCCAGCTGTCGTATTCTCTGATCCAGAAATTGCTGGAGTAGGCTTGAGCGAAACGGAAGCGAAGGCCCAAGGGATCTCTGTTACCATTGGTAAATTCCCTTACGCAGCTAACGGACGCGCGAACTCTTTGAACGCAGCTCAAGGCTTCGTGAAGCTTGTCGGCGACAAAGAAACAGGTCAATTGCTTGGGGGTCAAATTGTAGGTCCAGAAGCTTCCAACTTGATCGGTGAGCTTGCGCTTGCAGTTGAAATGGGCGCTAACCTGGAAGACATCGCACTAACGATTCATGCACATCCGACGTTGACGGAAATGATCATGGATGCAGCAGAAGGTGCGCTTGGTCACCCAATTCATCAGCTAGGTAAATAATCATTCGGTTTCCCTTAACTTTAGATAAAAGTCCCGAGAGTTGGCTGAAAAGCTGCTCTACGGGACTCTTTTATTTCGTATAATTTATACAGCAGGATATGTGATGACGTGGGGAGAGCGATGAATGGCATGATATCCAAACCGATGGTAATTGGCCACCGCGGCGCGGCTGGAGAGGCGCCAGAGAACACGATGGCATCTTTTGCATTGGCGCTGGCACAAGGGGCGCAAGGCATTGAACTTGATGTACATGTAACGCGTGATGGCGAAATGGTCGTCTGTCATGACGAAACGCTAGATCGAACGACCACGGGGGCAGGACTCATTTGTGGGCATGACTGGTCCTATATCCAGTCGCTGGATGCGGGAAGTTGGTACGGAAATTCATATAAGGGGGAGCGGGTGCCGCTGCTTCGCGAAGTGTTCGATCTATGTCCCCCAGGTTTTCTCATCAACGTGGAAGTTAAGCGTAGTTATGAAGGGCGCATGGAGCGTGCGTTGCTCGCATTGTTGCGAGGCTGCCATCGATGGGGGGATATCGTTGTTTCGTCTTTCGATCATAAAGTTGTGCAGCGATTAAAAGCGGCAGAACCGAGAATCAATGCGGGCTTGCTGTATGCTGCCAATTTGATCGATCATGCGGGTTATGCGCATCAAGTTGGGGATATGTTTTCCTTGCATCCGCATCATGAGTGTATCGAGAAGGAAGATGTCGCCGCGGCGAGCGCAGCGGGTTTGGCCGTGTACCCGTACACAGTAAACGAGATTTCTGAGTATGCACACATGATCCAGGCAGGCGTTACTGGCATTATTACGGATTATCCAGGCAGATTACGAGCGTACTTACAAACTTAAATCCCATTAAAAATGGACCAATGCATATACATGCTGAGGTCTTATTTCTTTTTGGCGCATAGAATGAACTATTGACGGGGGAGCGAGTGGCTCGAGGGGGAGTTCAGATGAATAAACGGATGATCGTTGCGCTGGTAACGCGAATGATTCCGTACTTGCGTCTGTTGGTGTTGAGGTTGTTTAAGGTAAAAGTAACAGGCTTAGAGAAGCTGGATTTGACGGGGAAATCCGTGCTCATACCCAATCACGTTTCCTTCATTGATGCTGTACTATTAGCCTTCATTTTGCCTAAGAATGTAGCTTTTGTGGTAAATACGAACATGGCAAAGCGCTTCGCTTGGGTGCTCTTACTACGGGAACATATTCCTGTTGATCCAACCAGCCCTTATGCGGTCAGAACCATGCTTCGAACGATACAGAACGGCACGCCGCTCGTTATTTTTCCAGAGGGACGCATATCCACCACAGGCGGCATGATGAAATTGTACGGCGGAATCGGCTACTTAGCGCTTCGTTCGCAGGCTCGTCTGATTCCGGTTGCGCTGCATGGGCTGGAACATTCGAAATTCTCTTATTTAAGGGGCAAAATCAAACAACGCTGGTTCCCTGCGGTTCATATTGCGATGGGAGAACCTTTTCAAATTCCTGCAGGCAACGCTCAGCTCTCGAGAAGAGTTCAGAAAGAACAAGCAACGGAAGTGATCCGTCGTGGCATGCTGGCTCATCAGTTAGCCAGTCAACTGGAGCCTGCCCATAATCTCTTTAATGAGCTGTTGAAGTCGGCTGCCAAACACGGGAACGCCATGGTAATTTGCGAGGATGTCGTTACTCAGACAGCTTTGACATATCGCAAGCTCGTGATGGCGAGCTACACGTTGGCTGCTCGACTGGTAAAGCTTCTTCCGAAGGATCAGCGAGTTGCTCTACTGCTTCCTAATTCAGCGGGACATGTGGTCACGCTGTTTGCCCTATTCCGAATTGGGATGACACCTGCCGTGCTGAATTATTCAGCGGGGCGTCAGACGATGCTGGAGGCGTGTGAAACAGCAGAAGTCAGCACGGTGCTTACATCGCGGGCATTTATCGAGAGGGCGGGCTTATCTGATTTTATCCAGGGGGCGGAATTGTCTTATGACATTGTCTATTTAGAAGATGTGAAGACATCGCTGACATTGAATGATAAGGTGACAGGACTTGCTCATTGGCTGTTGAAAAAGAAAGGTCCAGTCGGAGAAGGACGGAACGAGGTCGTTCTCTTCACATCTGGCAGTGAAAGTAAGCCGAAAGGCGTTGTGCTGACACATCGTAATATTTGGGCGAATATTCATCAGGCCAGACTGGTTATTGCTTTTAACAGTTCGGATATCGTGCTGGGGAGTATGCCTATGTTTCATTCATTTGGTCTTACTGCGGGAGCGATGCTGCCCATTTTGACAGGAATGAAGGTCGTTATGTACCCGAATCCGTTGCATTACAAAGTGATTCCAGAGCTGGTCTACGATCGGAATATCACGATTTTATTCGGAACGTCAACATTTCTAGGGGCTTATGCGAGAACCGCGCACCCATTTGATTTTGCGCATTCCTTACGCATTGTTGTGGCAGGTGCAGAACGGTTGAAGGACGAGGTACGTCAATTGTGGCTGGATAAATTCGGGCTGCGAATTTTGGAAGGGTATGGGACGACAGAAACGACACCGGTCATTTCATTGAATACACCGTTGAACGCGAAAAAAGGCTCCGTCGGGCAATTACTGCCAGGTATCGACTACAGGCTTGAAGAGGTAGAGGGAATCCCGGTTGGCGGGCATCTGCTCGTCAGAGGGCCGAATGTGATGAAGGGGTATTTGATTCATGATCGAGGCTTTGTGCCCGCAACAGAATGGTATCCGACTGGAGACATTGTGACGTTGGATGAGCGAGGCTTTCTAACGATACAAGCGCGGTTACAATCTTTTGCTAAAATTGGCGGGGAAAAAGTGTCCTTGGGGCTAGTTGAAGAGCTTGTAGCTAGCTGCCTTGAGGCACCGGCCGTCTGTGCCGCTGTTCATATCCCTGACCGCCGCAAGGGCGAACGGATCATTGTTTTCCATACGAGCGTAGACAGCCCCTTGGAGAAGCTGCGAGAAACGATGAAAGCGCAGGGCCAGCCCGGGATTTATATGCCTTCAGCACTCACATATATCGAAAAGCTCCCAATGCTCGGCAGTGGGAAAATCGATTATGTTACGCTTAAACAACTGGCTTTACGGGATGAGGCGGCGAAATAGCGAAGTTCCTTTCCTGGTGAGTGTCCTTGGGGACCGATCAGGAAAGGAATGTGTATGTCTAAGCGCGATCACCACTAGCCGCTAATGACGGTTATTGCAGCTGGGATAATTTCAATTTGAACGGGGGTAGAGCCAGCGAACTCACCGTCTGCTTGGACAAGCAATGGTTTCGCTGTGCGGATGGTAATGGATTTCCCTTTGTAGAACGTTACTGCAGGGTGCTTTGTATGCTTGCCTTGGTAAACAGTGAAAAGCACAGGCAGCAGCTTGAAACGGCCTTTGCTCTGAATGACAACAACATCCGCGTGGCCATCGCAGGGAGAGGCGGTTGGACAGATTTGAATCGAACCTCCGTAGAAAGGGATATTGGCGACAGCGGCCAACCACATATTCGGAAGCTCATAGGTGTTTCCGTCCACCTCTAGCCAGGCTATTGAGGGTTGATAGGTGGCGAACACACGCAGGATCGAAATGAAATACGATAGCTTGCCGAGACCGAAGCGGTTCAGCAGTTTTTTGTAGGAGGCTTCGTTAGTCACTTTGGCGACCATCCCATCAAAGCCTGCGCCGATGCTGTTCACTGCAATGGGATGGTTGGTAGCTTGCAGGAGGTCGATTTGTACCTTTTTCGCTGCTGCTAACGCGATCTGCAGTGCCTCAATTGGATGTGTGGGAATGCTATACGCTTTGGCAAAATCATTTCCTGTCCCTGCTGGGATAACGGCAATGGAGCATGGTGAATCTGAGGTCAGAGCAAGCTGGCGCATGCCCGCAACGACTTCATGAATGGTGCCATCGCCGCCAATGACGATTAACTGATGCACCTGATGGTGTTGGATGAGTGTCATAGCGTGTTGGGTTGCTTCGCCTGCATATGTGGTAAGTTTTACTAGAAAAGCTATGTGATGAGACTGAAGGTAGGTTTCGATTTCTCTCCAGATGTTAGATCCTCTCCCATTACCTGAAAGCGGATTCACAATAATGCCAATGGTTTCCATTTGCGGTTGCCCCTTATCTAATTGGGTTGTGTGGGATTTATTGGGTTTCAGAAGCCTTTTGTAAACTGGGTATTGCCGAATGTTCTTTACATAAGTGGCGCTGTTTTGTAAAATAAACCATAGGTAAATTAATTCATCCTTATGTTAGGTTTTGTTCCATAAGGATCATCATGAAGAGCTAATCTCGAAGGGAGAATGGAAACATTGAAACTCAAAGCGCTACTAGGAAAACCGAACATGAATCTGTCTATCCTTCGGAATCTAAATCTACGTTTTAAGTTACTAATGATGAACGCGATTGCCATCTTGTTCTTGCTGATTGTTGGGATAACTGGCTATCATTATATGGACAAGATGTCTAGTAATTCTACTAGAATGTACGAGGAAAGTCTGCTATCTGTCAAATGGATTAATCAACTAAAAACAAATTTTAATGAAACGCAATCAAATTTGTTAGAAATGATGCTCTCAACGGATGTGAAATACAAGGCAAAGCTGAAAATGAAATTAGATGAGAATCGCGCAACTAACACCGAATTGGTGACGAAGATCGAAGGCATTGCGCTGAATGAAGAAGAGAAAGCGGCGTACAAAGCGTTCGAAGAGTTGAATGTTAAATATCGTGAGGTTGTCGTTAAAACGATCGATGCTGCAACACAAAACAATCAAATTGCCTATCAAGGCTATAATCTTGAGGTATCCCCGCAAGGTGTTAAAACGGTAGAGGCGCTGGACAAGCTGGTCGGCATGAAAGAGTCTGCGGCTGAGCAGTTTCAGAGATCGAGTGAAACGGACTCATCGGTTTCGCATACGGTTATTATTTTGACAATTATCATTGCGATTGTGGTCATGACGCTCGGCGCGCTCACGCTGAATATGATTGTGTCGACGCCGATTCGCAAGCTGCAAGAACATATGGAGAAAGCCGCAGGAGGCAATCTAGCTGTGAAAGGCGATTACCCGTATGATGATGAGGTTGGTAAATTAACAAACTCGTTTAATGCGATGACAGAAAGCTTGCGCAATCTCGTCATGCAAATCGCGGACAATGCCATTACATTGTCTGCAAGTTCGGAGGAGTTGTTAGCGAGTTCCGAGCAAAGTTCTCTAGCCGCAAGGCAAGTTGCGAGTTCGAGTCAGCAGTTATCGGTAGACTTTGATAAACAATTTGCTGGCGTTATGCAGGCGAATGAAGCTGTTGCGCTAATGCTCGGCAGTACTAGACGTATTGATGAGTCGGCGAAAGTAGTGGCTTCGTTAGTTGGACAAGCGACCCTTGCAGCGCAGAACGGGAAGCAATCGGTTGTGTCGATCGCAGGTCAAATGTCTGAAATCTCAGAGGCTGTGCGTGATGCGAATGTGGTCATTGAAGCCCTGGGTAAAAATGCGCACAAAATCGGCGAAATCGTCAATGCGATTAACGAAATCTCAACGCAAACGAATTTATTATCGTTGAATGCAGCAATTGAAGCTGCACGTGCGGGGGAAGCGGGGCGCGGCTTCGCGGTTGTCGCGGGCGAAGTGCGCAAGCTTGCTGAGCAGTCGTCCGCGTCGGCACGCAATATTACGGATCTCGTCTCGACGATTCAAAGACAGATACATGCAGCTGTTAGCTCTATGCATACGGGTGCAGGTAAAGTGCAGGAAGGTTTGACGATTTCGGAGGAAGCGCAAGAGTCGTTCGTTCACATTGAATCCTCTGTTGAGAAAGTAAATCTCAAAGTGGAAGACGTGAATTCGGACATTCATCAGTTGGTAGACGCGAACGTGCGAATCGAGCAAGTGATGAAAATCGTGAGCTCCGTCTCGGAGACGGGCATTTCCGTCAGCCAAGAGACATCCGCTGCGAGTCAGCAGCAACTGGCTACGACGGAGGAAATCGAGAACTCTGCGAAGTCCTTGGCAGATTTGGCTGAAGAATTACAAATTTCGTTGCAGAAATTTAAGGTGTAGAGGAGGACCCGCAGGCATTGAGCTTGCGGGTTTTTTGATGTGTTGGCGAGCCTCCCGAAATGGGAGGCTCAATCCCAACGTTGACATTGGAACTTTCCCGTAGTATAATATTCTAATTGATTGAAATGAAAACATAAAAACACTTCATATTTAGCCTCATTTACCCCACACGAACAATTAGCGAGAAGAAAATAACCCCCTCATCTTGTTTGTTTTTCTCCCAATGCGCAATCCATCAGCTCATTTATGGTAAAACCGAGGCAACGCAAGTGTTTCGGCAGTAAGTGTTTGTAACGCAATTCGCACTGGCGCGGTCATTGGAGCCGCAAGGATGGAAGAGAGGTAGGGCTTTCATTGTTTTGATTCCAACACATGAATTACGCAATTTCATAGAGATCAATCTAAAGTAGAATCGTTTTCGTGCTGATTAGGTGCGGGAACGATTTTTTGTTTTGCCCGCAGCACATTTGTGCAAAATGACAGAATCCCTCAAATCACTGGTGAATATTGCGCGCTTCCTTTACAATGAAACCACATAGTCCCGACGAAACGAGGCGAAACCATGATGAGCGAGCAATCCTTCGAACTCCAAGCAACGTGGACAGGCGGTCTGGATGGTACTGGCCGCATACAGGCGGCGAAGCTACAGACAGCGATCTCTGTCCCCACTGAATTTGACGGCCCTGGCACGGGCACGAATCCCGAAGAGATGCTGCTAGGAGCCGCAGCAACCTGCTACATCATTACGCTCGGCGCGATGCTGCAACGAGAGGGAATCCAATCCCTAACCCTGCATTCACACATTTATGTGGAGAGCAGACCGACAATGAAGGTGAAGTCGATCCTTCACTGTCCCTTGATCTGCGTGCCCTCAACGACGGTGCCAGAGAAGTTGGATAAACTATACCAAGCCGCCCTCCGCGCGGAGAAGACTTGTATGATTAGCAAAGCGCTGCGCGGCAATGTAGATGTACGTGTTCAACCCGAAATTCGGTTAATGGAAGTCATGTGATTCTATAGAGAAGGGGATCATCGCCGCGATGAATCTGAACAAAAAGGTATTTATCGGATTTTTACTATTCATCATCATCCCTTTATTTGTCCTAGGGTCAGCGGTATACAGCGTCTCCCAACAGCTCATTGAGAAAAAGTACGGTGATCTGACGGAAGTCTCGCTCCAAGCCATCTCGAGGAACATATATTACATGTTCAAAGAAGCGAATTATTTTTCGGACTTCTGGATGGTGAAAGACAGTATTCAAGATATTTATAAAACGATGGATGGTAAAAAGCCAAACACAGAGACATTGTCCTCGTACGATTTGAACGCTTTCGATACGCTGCTGCGCGGCTCGATTCTGACCTATTCGCCAATCCAGTCAGTCGTCATTTACAACAATGAAGGCAAATCCTTCAGCGCTGGAAAAACGAGCGGAAGCGCCATTCCATGGGCAACGCTTCAGCAAAGTTTGGCGTTTCAACACATTAAGGAACTCAATGGCAGTCCGCTGTGGATTGGGCCGTCCGAGTTCAAAGAGTTTGGTCCTGGCCGCGGCGGGGAGTTTTATCAAGCGCGCTTGGTCAAGGATTTCTGGACGATGGATAATCTCGGCTACATGCTGTTGAAATTTAAATTTAATGAGCTGGATCCTATATTCAAATCGTTCAACACGAACGAGCAAAGCTCCAAACGCTATCTGCTCGTGAATAAAAGCGGTCTCATTTTTTACGATAATAAACAAAATTTTGAAGGCGCGAACGTGCTGCAGCTTACACAAGGGAAGCTGGATTTGGGACGTAATAATTACAGTTTTCAAGCTGATTTTCAAAATGAGAAAAGTCTGATTTCCCTCTATCATTTGAATATTAATGGGATGGGTGTCCAGGATTGGAGCGTCATTTCGGTCACTTCGTGGAAATATGTCGCCGGTGAGCTTGAAACGATCATGAAGCTCGTGGCGGGGATTACGTTTATCTGTTTATTTTTTGCGTTGGTCTATAACCTGGTATTTGTTAGACGTATTATTCAATTGATCCTGCGAATGCTGAACGCCATGAAAAAAGTAGAGCGCGGCGATCTCACAACACGTATGGAAGAGAGCGGCAAGGATGAAACGACGGCCCTTGCCAGAGGCTTCAACTCCTTGGTTGTTCGTGTGGAGGACTTGCTGGAAGAGGTCAAGCGTCAGCAGGACCGCAAAAATAAAGCAGAGCTGATGCTGCTGCAAGCGCAGATTAAGCCTCATTTTCTTTTTAACACACTGGAATCGATCAATGTTCTGGCCATTCAGAATCAAGGTAAGAAAGTTAGTCAGATGGTCATTCGGCTAGGTAATTTACTGCGGATTGGCATGGAAAATAGAGAAGAAATCTCCCTTAAGCAGGAGCTGGAGCACTTGCGGAGTTATCTGGAAATTCAGGAATTCCGTTTCGAAGATCAATTTCAATATGACATTGAAGCGCCGCCAGAGCTGTTGCATGAGCACATATTAAAGCTGACGCTCCAGCCGCTCGTGGAGAATAGTTTGCAGCATGGATTTGAAACGATTGAGTATATGGGGCATATTTCCATTCAAGTCAAGGATGAAGGAGAGCGGATAGGACTCTATGTGACGGACAATGGGGTTGGGATCAGCCAAGAGAAATTAGCGAAGTTTCATTATAAAACAGAGCTAGAGACATCCATCCACGAGATTCTGGACTCCAATGAAGAGCGGCGTGGGCTAGGCGTAAGTAATGTCGCAGACCGCATCCGGATTCAGTACGGTGAACACTATGGCATGTTTATTTGCTCGCATGAGGGTCAAGGCACGACGATGAAGGTTGTAATCCCAAAACGGAAGAGGGAAAACCAATGAGATTGAAGGCTGTTTTGGCGGATGATGAGCCGAATATTTTACGTAATTTGCAAGCGGTAATTCCATGGGAAGAAATTGAAATCGATATTGTGGGCAAAGCTAGAAATGGGCTTGAAGCCTTGGAATTGTGCGAGCTTCATGTGCCTGATATCGTGATGAGTGATATTCGTATGCCGCATATGGACGGTATTACCTTTGTTCATAAGCTAAGGGAAATCAATGAAGAATGCTCAGTA
Source organism: Paenibacillus sp. MBLB1832 (assembly GCF_032271945.1). Lineage (NCBI taxonomy): Bacteria > Bacillati > Bacillota > Bacilli > Caryophanales > Paenibacillaceae > Paenibacillus > Paenibacillus roseipurpureus. The sequence continues at coordinate 1,643,562 of NZ_CP130319.1, forward strand.
CTAATGGTGACGGGGTACCAGGATTTCGACTATGTTCGCTCGCTACTCAGAGCAGGGGTAAGCGATTATATTTTGAAACCAATTGACTATGAAGAACTGGAGAATGTGATCCGGAAAGTAGCAGCAGACATTCGTGCAAAGAAGCTGAGCCAACATGAGGAGCACCTGAAATGGGGCAAAATCAGAAGCTTGGCGTACGAGAAAGTGCTTCAGGATATTATGATGAATTACACCGATATTACAGCAACTACGCTGTTGCCGATCGATTATGGCGACCTGGAAACGCTGCGTTATGTGTTCGCCATCATTGATGTGGACGACTATTCGCAGAAATCGCTGCCGTGGACAGAGCAGGAGAGGAAGCTTTGGAATTTTGCCGTGCGCAATGTGCTGCAAGATTCTTTGGCCGATGAACAGTCACAATTTACAGTTCTGCATATGCGAGAAGGCGAGTGGGCCTTGCTCATGGTTTGGGAAGATGGGGTGGAGGCTTCTGTCGAAGCGAAACTGCGTACCCTGTCGGCCAAACTACAGCACAATGTGCGGGAATCCGTGAAGCTGGGCATCAGTATCGGTTACTTCCCGCAGCCTGTCGGCTTGCACCAGCTTGCAGATACGTATCAGAAGCTGCTGCGCTTCATGCAGTTGAATTTGGATAAACAGGAATCGGTCCTTCCTTACAAGGAAACCAAAGAATCGGTTGATGCGAATACGTCCCTATGGTTCCTCGTCGAGGAAATTGTAGCGGGACTTAAACAGCTCAGTAAGCCGAAATCCGAGGATGCGTTAGATCGTTTGAAAATGCTGCTGGAGGGATTAACGGAAAGCTCGTTCGCCCGGGCGTTTCAGATGCTGCATTATTTAATTCTGCATGTACTCCGTGAGCTGCGCGAGATGAACGCACTGGATAGTTCCGAAGAGGAACAGATTTGGCGTGAGCTGGATAAAAGTGAAAGCATTGCGCATCTCCTACAGGTGATGGTACATCTCGTATCGATCGGGCTCGAGGGCTCGAATAAGAAGAAGAACAGCGAGCTGCTCATGGCAGCCGCGAAAGACTATATTCGCACGAATTATTCCACGGATTTTGGCATTGAAGATATTGCAAGCTCATTGGGCATTTCCTCAAGCTATTTCAGCTTGTTATTTAAACAGCATTTCGGTGAAACCTTCGTAGAATATGTGACGAAACATCGCATGGAGCTGGCGAAATCGATGCTGCTGCACAGTGACAAAAGCATTACGGACATTGGAAAATCGGTGGGTTACATCGAGAGACGCTATTTTACGAAGGTATTTCATAAGTTTACTGGCGAAATTCCATCGGAGTACCGCGACAAGCGGAAGGAAGGGAACTAGAGGATTTTGCCCCTAGATTAGGAATTTGTCGGTCTTTAGGACGAAGAAAGGTTCATTTATACTTAAAAGGTAAGGTAAAAGGAGAACCGGGTTTATGAGAAAACGAACGTTTATTTGGGGCGCAGGTGCCTTGGCTCTTACATGCCTGCTATCGGCGTGCAGTGTGCTGTCCGATAATACTAATTCACCTCGTGAAGGTGAGCACGCCAGTGGACAAGGGACGCCGCACGGCCCTATACAATTGACGATCCGGCATACGCAAGTGAAGGATACACAGAAGAAACGGCTGGCCATGCTGCAGGACGTTGTGAAGGCAACGGAAGCGAAGGTGCCAGGGTTGACGATTACACTCGACGGTGTCGAGGATAAGGTCAATCGTTTCGAGAAGCTTCGCGCCGAGATGGCTGCGGGCAATCCGCCGGAAATTTTCGATCTGTTCGGCGGTACAGATACGAAGGATTACGTGAAAGCGAACCGATTGTTGGATCTGACGCCAATTCTGCAAGAGCTGGGGTTAACCGATAAGTTCTACAGCTTTCAAGAGTTTACGGTGAATGGCAAAATCTATGGAATTCCTATGGCTGGTTATGTAGAAGGCCTCTACTATAACAAGAAGATTTTGGCTGGGAATCATATCATTCCACCTCAAACGTGGGATGAGCTGATTGCCGCTGCTGGGAAATTGAAAGCTGCCAAGGTGACGCCATTCGCGCTGTCCGCGAAAGATTCATGGGTCATCAATATGATGATGAATACCATGTGGGTTCGTACGGCGGGGACGAATTCTATTGAGGGCTTCCTGAACGGCAGCAAGCGTTGGACCGATAGCGATGTGGTTAAGGCTTTCGAGCAATATCAACTCCTCATTCAAAAGGATTATTTCCAGGATGGCAGCCTAACGCTTGCCTATGCGGAACAGCAAAACACTTTCAGCAGCGGAGGCGCCGCTTTCATGTTCGATGGCAGCTGGGCGAATACACCGCTCCTGGATAAAGACAAATCAAGCATCACCGAAGATGTAGGATTCATGAATTTCCCTTCGATGGGAGGGCCAGGCGATGGCTACATCAATGGCGGTTGGTCGAATGCTTACGGCTTTTCGCAAAAGGTGACGCCGGAGCAGTTGATCGCCATCAAAGAGTTCATTAAGCAAATGTATAATGAGCCCATGCAAAAAAGACAGCTCATCGAAGAAGGCATGCCTCCTGCGATGAAGCTGTCAGATACGAGTCAAGTGAACCCGTTAATTACAGAAATCTTGAATGTATTTACGAGCAGCAAGGGCTCTTTCCCCGCCTACGATTCCCGCATTCAAACGAAAGTTCGGGAACGGCTTGAACGCGGGATGCAAGAGCTGCTGGGGGGACGGACAGATCCTGTTTCTCTGATGGCAGAGATGCAGAAACAACAGGAAGCTTCGAATAAAGAAGAATTCCATACCACCAAATAGTAGGATGACATATGAACAAAATGGGAAGAAATACATGGGCGTATACGCTGCTAACCTTGCCAACGCTGCTCCTTTTCGCGATATTCTTCCTCTTTCCGATGGGAATGGCGCTGCGGTATGGATTCACAGCGTGGAATGGGATTTCCCCCGCGACGTTCAATGGGCTGCACAATTTCATCACGGCTTTCCATGATCCTTATTTCTGGATCGTCGTTTCCGTGATTTATAGCATCCCGAAGCATCTCCTGGAAGCTGCTAAGGCCGGTTATCCTGGTGATTATCCTTTTATCCATAACAGGTGGCATGAAAGCAATGGATATTGTTGTCGTCATGACGGGTGGGAACCCTTATGGCATTACGGAAGTCATGGCCTCATATATGATCAAAAAAGCGTACCGGATTGGCGAATACGGCTATGCGAACAGCATTGCGTTGTTGATTCTCCTTTTTACCGCCATTCTAACCTCTGTATTCGGTTGGTTGACTAGCAAACAGGAGGAGGTGCGTTATTGATACGAAAAGCTTCACGGCGAGCCTTTTCACATGGGCTGCTTCTTCTTTATATAGGGGTGATTTTATTTCCATTAAGTTGGACCCTAAACTCGTCTTTCAAATCGAATAAAGAAATTATTACAGCACCTTGGTCCTTTCCGCACGAAATCTCCTTTTCGAATTACTGGAACGCGTGGAGCGGGGCGCATGTAGGGCATTATTTTATGAATAGTGTGATTAATTCAACAGTATCTTCGAGTGTTTCGTTACTGCTAGGGACGGCAACGGCTTATGCAGTAACACGGATGGCTTTTCCGAAAATAAGTTTGGTTATCCGCCGCATTCTGCTCCTAGCGCTGCTAATTCCCGCGGCTTCCTTGCTGGTGCCCTTGTATATGCTCCTAAGAAGCTTGCACCTGTATAATACGTCGCTTGCGCTCATTCTGCCGTATGTGACGCTCGGTATACCGTGGACGGTGTTCATGGTCAGTTCGTTCCTGACATCCATTCCGAATGAACTGGAAGAGGCGGGGATTATGGACGGACTGTCCATTTTTGGTCTGTTATGGCGTCTTATTGTGCCGATCGTCATGCCGTCATCTCTCTGCGCAGCGATCATGATTAGTGTCATTCCGATTGTTGTGATGTATCTCCTGCTTCAAAAGCGCATCATGGTCAATATCAAAGCCTAACCACATTCAAGGAGCGTGTACATATGTCATCTGTTGGTACTACGAATTTTAAACCGCTAAGTCTACGTCAAAAGGTAGGTCAACTTTTTGCATGCGGTTTTGATTCCAAGACGCCCAATGCGGCCATTACCCAATTAATAGAGAACTATGGCATTGGCGGTGTCATTTACTTCCGTCGCAATGTGGAAGATGCGCATCAGCTTGCTCAGCTTTCCGCGGATTTGCAAGCGATTAGCAAGCGCAGCGATGGTCAGCCGTTGTTTATTACGGTCGATCAAGAGGGCGGGATGGTGTCCCGTATTGAAAAAGGAGCAACCTTGCTGCCGGGCAATATGGCATTAGGTGCGGCCTTTGCGCCATCTGGCGTATATGCCAGCGCGAAAGTGATGGGCAAAGAGCTTCGTCAAATGGGCGTCAATATGAACTTGGCCCCTTGCCTGGATATCAATAACAATCGATTGAATCCCGTAATTGGTGTCCGCTCCTACGGCGAGACAGCTGCGCTGGTTAGCGATATGGGTACGCACGCTGTGAAGGGCTTGCAAGACATGGGGGTCATTGCAACGGTGAAGCATTTCCCTGGTCACGGCGATACAACAGCCGATTCCCATCATGATCTACCTGTTGTGCCGCACAGCATGGAACGCTTAATGGAGCTGGAGCTTGCGCCGTTCGTTAAGGCGATTGAAGGCGGCGTTGATGCGATTATGACCGCGCATGTGGTATTTGAGGCGTTAGAGTCGAGCGGTGTTCCTTCGACATTGTCCTATCGCATTCTAACAGAATTGCTGCGTGAACAGTTAGGGTTTAAAGGTCTCATCGTGACCGATTGTCTAGAGATGAAGGCGATCTCGGAGGGTGTAGGTGTAGCGGAAGGCGCTATACGCGCTGTTGAAGCAGGTGCTGATATTTTGCTCGTGAGCCATGAATTAGAGCGTCAAATTGCTGCGATCGAAGCTGTGATTGCAGCTGTCGAGAGCGGTCGTATCCCTGAGTCGCGTATTGACGCTTCCGTGATGCGTATTATAACGAATAAAATTAAAAGAGGCATAAGCTTCGATACACTAACCCCGATTCCAACAGAACCGATCTCAACACCAGAACATCAGCTGCTTGCGAAAGAACTCAGCCGTAAGAGCATTACGAAAGTGAAGGATGAAGTGGGCCAGGTACTCCAAGTGAACGATAAAACGCTTGTGATTTGGACGGAGGTGCAGTCTGGCACTGAAATCGATGAGGTCGTCGATCGGACAGGTACATTAGGCGGTACGTTATCAGAGCTGACGGGAGTAACGGTCCAAGAGGAATATCTCGGCTTGTATCCTTCGGATGAAGAAGTCGAGGAGATGGTGAAACGCGTCGATTCCTATGAGCAAGTGGTCGTTGTCACCTACAATGCCACGTTTTCCCCAGGTCAAACCAAGCTGGCCAAAGCTTTAAACCAGAAGGAAAACCTTCACCTGATCGTCGCGGCTGGCCGTAATCCATATGATTTACTCGAATTCCCTGAAGTGAAAACGTACTATGCCTGCTATGAGAATCGCCCATTAGCGATGGTCTCTCTGGCTAATGTGTTGCTTGGTCGCGAAGCAGCCGTGGGTCGCCTGCCTGTAACCTTATCTGAGCAATATCCCATCGGCTGGAGACAGGATTAAGGGGAAATTCGTTATACAGAAATTGTATCTAGCATCTTTCAACATCTCTTTGTAAAATCAGATAGGTTTGTGAAACTTTCTGTTTCCTTGCACGTAGGAACAATGCACGCATTTCACCAACGATCTATTTACGAAGGGGTGTTTTTTTGCATGAGCCTTGCTAACGCTCAATCTGAACCGACGATGCGTTCTTTTTTCACGAGTCGTTTCGTTCAATCCATTATGCTATCGGGCATTTTGCTGCAAGTGGGTATATGGATACGTAACTTTGCGATACTGCTTTATGTGACGGACATGACGAATAATGATCCATATTCACTATCACTTATTTCTGTTGCAGAATTTGCTCCGATCTTCATTTTCTCTTTCATTGGCGGCACATTCGCTGATCGATGGAGACCGAAATTGACGATGGTGTGGTGCGATATCTTAAGCGCAGCCTCCGTCTTCATCATTTTAATCACCCTGTATATGGGTTCGTGGAGAGCGATCTTCTTCGCCACCTTGGTGTCATCGATCCTATCCCAATTCTCTCAACCATCGGGGATGAAGCTTTTTAAAGTGCATGTCCCTGCTTCTCAGATGCAAATGGGGATGTCCATGTTTCAATCGATGATGGCGATTTTTATGATTATCGGGCCTATTCTTGGCACGGCGATCTACTACCGCTTCGGGATTGAAACCGCCGTTGCGATTATGGGCGTGTGCTTCCTTCTATCAGCGCTCGCGCTTAGCTTTCTGCCTGCGGATGGGAAAGAGGACGTGGCATCAGAGCAGCGGAAGACGCATATTTTTGCAGAAATGGGACAGGGCTTTCGCTATGTGTTGAAAAATCGGTTGCTCGTTATCCTAGGCGGTTGTTTCGCCGTATCGGGTCTGGCAATTGGGCTTATTAGCCCGTTAGGGGTGTTCCTCGTGACGGAGCATTTAGGCATGGCGAAAGAGAATCTCCAGTGGTTTATGGCGACGAATGGGATTGCCATGATTATTGGCGGAGGCTTGACGATGGGGTTCTCCAAGAAATTATCGCCACAAGCGCTACTGATCCTTGGCATGGTTGTGAGTGCGATTACGTTTGCGATCATTGGTATGTCGCATGTTTTCTGGATCGTCCTTTTGATGCAATTCTTCTCAGGCCTTGTGATGCCGGCAATTCAAATTGCCATTAGTACACTAATTCTAGGGAATACAGAAGAATCATTCGTAGGCCGTGTGAATGGGATCTTAACCCCGCTCTTCATGGGGGCTATGGTGATCATGATGAGTTTGGCTGGCACGATTAAAGCCTCGTTCTCCCTTGAAACCATCTATGTCACATCTGCGTTGCTGTTTGTGGTTGGTATAGTGATCATGCTGCCTACCTTGAAAATGAAAACAGGAACTGCCCCGCAGCCGAGCAGTGAGTTGAAATAATGGGCTTCACAGCTTGTGAAGCTTGATCCAGAAGACGCGATGCCACCAAGCCTTGAAGGTTGGGGGTATCGCATTTTTTTGCATATCCGTCCAATACCCTCGCCCGGACTGCCCTCGCCCAGATCGCCTCTGGAGTGATATAAATCATCAATCCAGAAGTGAATCCCAGCTACGGAATCACCGAAATGATGAAAAACCCTCTTTCAGCGGGTAAATATGGCCATGCAGCGGTTAAACACGACCTATAGTGATGTAAAACATCACTACAGAAGCAATTCCCAGCTTCGGGGTCTTTGAAATGATGAAAAATCACCTTACAGCAGGTGAGTTCATTGTGAGGTAACTGCATGCTACTTGAAGTAACGCTGGCATGAGCAGAGGATATAGCGATCAGAATTAGATGTGTAGTTTAGTTTGTCTGGTCGAGTTTCTTGCTCAGCAACATTACACCATGTTGTAGAATGTACAGCATTTTTCACCGTTTGGGGCAATAATCGAGCCTGATGTTGTAATTTGTGCAGGATTATTCATTAAAAACCAGGATGAACCCTCCATTTCCCTCAATCTTGTTGCAGATTATACAACATCCGAGCTAATAATGCGCATCTGAGTAGGTAATGTTGCACGGGATACAGCTTGCAAACGCTCGTTGCGACAAGCATAAATAAAGCCCCATCCTCTTTTTCGCTAAAGAGAATGGGGCTTATTCTTACAGGAACGGCGCGCCAGCTTCCTTGAACGCCTGCTTCATCTCAGGCGTAATGGAGGAGTCGCTGATGATGCCGACGGCTTCCTGAACTTCGCCAATGACGAATAACGAGCTGCGGCTGAATTTGGAATGGTCTGCGACCAAGTACGTTTCCATGGACTGCTTCATCATACGGCGATTCGTTTCCGCTTCCAGTTCGTTATAAATCATCATGCCGCGGGAGAGGGAAAGTCCATCGACGCCCATGAACGTTTTGCGGATGCTCAGGTTATCGAGCGTTGCATTAGCAAGTGGTCCTGACAATTCGAACGTCTGAGTCCGAATGACACCGCCAGTCAGAATGAGCTGAAGCCCAGGCGTGCCGATCAACTCATAAGCGATATTCACGGCATTCGTGATCACCGTGAGGTTCTTGAATTGGTTCAGCTTTTTCGCAATGAAAGTCGTCGTCGTCCCGCCAGTTAAGCCGATAATATCGCCGTCTTCGATGAAACGAAGCGCCTTATCTGCGATTTCCTTCTTTTCTTCGGTGTAGAGGTCCATTTTGTTGAAGAAAGGGACTTCCACTTTCAAGCTTTCAAGCACCGCGCCGCCGAAGGTGCGGATACAGCGTTTTTCTTGCTCAAGAATTTCAAGATCACGTCGTGCAGTAGCTTCAGATACATTGAATTGCTTCACAATATCCGTCAAGGCGATGGAGCCTTTATCTTTAATCGCGTGAATAATCGCGTCGCGGCGAACATCTGTCTTACCCATGGTACCCCCTAACAGCTCCCTGTTCGGCAAGCTAAGTAACGAACATATGTAAATAGGCTGATTTTACTAAAAGTACGTTACTCATATCTTATCATGGCAAGGGATGGTAGTCCATCGGATTATGCGCACATCAGCCGTTTGCTCCTTCACTTTTGCTTGAAGTGTGCATTTCTTGAAATTCGCCAGGCGGTATTCCGAAATATTGCTTAAACATATGGGAGAAATGCTTCACACTTAGATAGCCAACCCGTTCAGCAACATCGTAGACTTTCTCTAAAGGGAGAGCTTTCAACTGCTTAGCCGCCTGCTCCATTCTTATTTTTGTGAGAAATTTGATATAAGGCTCATTCATTTTTTTGTGGAAAATGTTACTCAAATAGCTGGAGGAGACGCCGACTTTCTCAGCTATCAACGCAAGACTCAGCGGCTCCGAATAATGCGCATAGATATACGCTTTCGCTTGTGTCACAAGATCCAAATCGTTCTGAGGATCTGGATGGGATGGATGGCTCTTCGTTAACTGTTTCACGATATCTCTGAAGAGTGCACTGGCATCTTCTAAGAGCAACTCGTCTCGAGTAGTGTATCGATGTCCTTTGAGCATGTGAAGAGCCGTTTCAATAAGTTCACTAAGTGTCTCCGCGTGAACCCCAGCGATGCTGCGAATGAGGTGGACACCGAATTTCATGACGGAGGCATGGGTGGCAGGTTGGGGGATCAGGTTGACATAGTTTTTAACGGCCATAGAGATAGCCATCTCATTACTATCAAGCATGCCTGATTTGATGGAAGCCATAGCTTTGTCCAGCTCGCCGATGTCAGGCAAGGCGCCACAGCTCTCCTTGTAGCTAAATAAAGATAGATCAGGATGAAGAAGTCGAGCCTTCATGATCTTACGTGCTTTCTGATACGAGGCGTATAGTTGCAGCACATCGCTTTCTGCAGAACCCGTGGCGCTGACGATCGTAATTCCCGTATTCTTCTTAATCTCGGCGTAGATGCTATCGTGCAGAAGTCTGCATTTGTGCAGCAATTCCTCTTCACATTCACCAGTAATCAGTAAGACTGTGTTTTGATCATCGTCAAAAAAAACAGTTTCAGCTCCTGTTTCCTCAACAATCTCTGTGGTTACTTTATGTAAAATAAATCTGAAAATCGAGATATCACTAATCGGTACATCACGCTCCAAGATTTTCTCCTGGTCCAAATCCACAATCATAATCATGGCTTCGGCCTCAATGAGATTGACCTTTAGACGGTAAAAAAGAGGATAAAGGGCCTTGATTTCCACAGAGCTGTCAGTAACAACCGCTTTCAGAAATTGTTTAACCACTTGATGCTTGGTGTCTTCGGAGACGTTTCGCATCGTCCGGTAAATGAGCTCCTCGCTTGTTTCTTTCATGAGATCAGTGGTTATTTTTTCTAATGTTGCAATCAACTCATCTTTGACCAAAGGCTTTAATAAGTAGCTATGAACGCCATATCGAATGGCTTCTTTGGCTAATGAAAATTCATCATGGCCAGATAAAATGACAACTTTCTGCTGTGGAAATTGTTCGGAAACTTTCTTGCACAGTTCGATACCGTCCATCTCGGGCATCTTGATATCTGTAATAATAAGATCAAATCGCTTGTGTTTCAGCAACTCCCACGCTTCATAACCATCTGCAGCTTCAGCAGTAACCGTCCATTTGTCATGAAAAAGTGGAATATTGTGTTTCAGATATTCCCTTGTCAGTGGTTCGTCGTCAACAATCAGCAGGTTGTACATGGCACGCCACCTTAATTTTACATAGTGTAGTCATCATTTGTTCAACTCGTTAGTTCGACAGTTTCTTTACAGATTCCTTTCGAATTATGAGCACCTAAAAAGATCGTACTCCCATCTAAAAAAATCGGTGTCTATTTAGGGGGTTCAAGGGATGCAAGATCAATCTGCGCGTTTAAAAGTATGGTATATTGATAGAACAACAAGGATTGTACGTATGGATTAACATTTACCTACTAAGACACTGAGGTGCTCTTCATGATCCCATTTATTAGGCCAAGAAAGTATAAGGATTGGAGTATTAAGTCTAAATTACTCATTATGACGGGCATGCTTATCCTTTGTTCGGTCATCGTGGTATCACTGCTTTCTTATATCCAATATACAGGTGATTTTGAGAAACGCTCAGCGGATAGTGTACAACAGATCATGGAACAAGTATCGTTAAATATTGACTCGTATTTAGATGATTTATCCCGGTTGTCCGTAGCCCCTTATCGGAATCGCGAGGTTATGGCTGCTTTAGAAAAAAATACAGAAGGTTCGGAAATTGATACGTTAATTAAAACGAGAACCATTGAGAGCTTTCTTGATGAAATTATGATCATTCCTAGAAATGATATTATCAATGTGTTTGTGTTAACGGATAGCATTTATGCAAGCGGCAAAGAACAGATAAATCTCAACACGACTGTCGACTATACAAATTTTGACTGGTACAGAAGTGCCTACTCTACGCGTGAATCCATTTTCATCCCAACCCACCTGCAGCAAATAATCAAGAACCCGAAGCGAAAAGTATTTTCCATCGTCAGTCAGTTGCGTAGTACGAAGGATACGGAAAGAATCATCGGTGTCATTAAAGTAGATGCAAATTATAGCGGAATTGAGTCGATATGTAACAAAGTTCGGATGGGGGAAAAAGGCGGGCTCTTTATTATCGATGGCAACCGAAATCTGATATTCTCTAATTTTTCAGAGGGGAATGAACAGGATTTCTACAGCGCTATTCTCAGTCATGGCGTCTCTAATACAAAAATCAAACAAGGCAAGGAATCGTATTTACTGAATGCCGTGTCGATCCCACGTTCCAATTGGACGATTGTCGCGATAAATTCAGTATCAGAACTCAACAAGAACGCCTCCCAAACGCGGAATAAAGCGTATTTAATGGCCTTGTTCTCCTCATTGCTCGCAATCTTGGTTCTTATTTTCTTTATCAAAAGATTTTTAAATCCATTGCTAGATATTGTGAAGTTGACCAAAGAAATCAATCGTGGAAATTTGTCCATTACTTTTCCTGAACACCGCAATGATGAAATCGGCTATTTGAGTTCCTCTTTTAATAAGATGATCCTTAGAATCAAAGACATGTTTGAGCAAAATACGCGACTCGTTGGCGAAGTCTATGAAGCGAATTTCCTGCAGAAAGAAGCCCAAATCACAGCGTTATTTAATCAAATCCGTCCTCATTTTATATTTAACACCTTAAACATGATCAGTCTGCTTATGCAAAGCGGTAAACAAGAGAAAGCAGTGGATCATATTAATAAGCTAAGTAGCCTCTTGAGGAGCATGGCAACATGGGATACCGAAATTACAGTTGGACAGGAGATGAACTTGCTTCATGCGTACCTCAGTATTCAAAAAAGTCGCTTTGAAGGTCGACTGATGTATAGTATTTCCATAGACGAATCATTGTTCGAATATCAGATTCCTTCCTTTTTGTTGCAGCCAGCTGTAGAAAATGCGGTGATTCATGGCTGCGAAAGGAAAAGAGGCATGACGAACATTACCATCCGAAGCAAGGTAGAAGATGATCTGCTCTACTTTTACATCGAAGATGACGGCAAGGGGATGGATGCAACGATATTGGAAAAGTTGAGAGTCAAAGTGGAGCAGTTAAATGTGCAGGATGTGGACAGCCGCAAGTCCGGGACAGGTATTGGACTCATTAACGTAAATAAACGGATCAAAATGAAATATGGCGTTGTCTACGGGCTCAGTATTGATAGTATCCCTGATAGAGGTACATGTGTCACCATTACATTGCCTAGATTTGAGGCAACGAATAATCTGTCCAGCATAATGGAAAGTTGAAGGAATACCCTCCCAAGCCGTACAACGGTTTGGGAGGGTATTTGTTTTTGCCTTAATCTGCTCGATTACTCGACATTGCCGTAATACCAGGTTTCACCAGTCGTCATGATGCGATAGTGGATGGAGAGAGCATCATCTTCAGACCATACGGAAGTGCTAGGGTTTTGACGAGTTAATACAATGTTCAGGTTCGACCAGTCCCCAGTAGCCGCAGGTCCTGTACTGGAAAGTTTATATAGGTTCGTTTTTTTGTGATCGAATAGGCGTGTGCATGGTGTTGTGGTTCACATTTTAATAGGAAAGGATGGAGGGGAGCATAAAAAAACGTACCATGATCATGAAAAAATGGTGTATTCAACGTCGCTCTGATCGAAGTAAGATAAAGCTGTAGCAACCAAACAATAGCAAGTAGAAAAGGGAGGAAGCAGCGTGATTAAGAAATCATTGTCGTTGGCTGCATGTAGTGCATTACTTGTATCTACCTTAGGGGCATGCAGCAATGGAGGTTCAACACCTAGTAGCACTCCAGGAGCTAGCACGGCCGCAGCGACAGCAGCACCAGCAGCGACGCCCGCGCCAGCGAAAGAAAAGGTGAAGCTGAAGTTTTTCACGGGTAAAGTAGAAACCGTTGAACTCATGAATGATCTGATTAAGAAGTTTAACGCAGCCAATCCAGGGATCGAAGTTGAACAGGAATACCAGAAGGATGCGAGCAATGTTATTAAAGTGAAATTCGCTTCTGGCGATGTGCCTGATATCACGACGGTTGTTGAGCAAGATTATATCGACCAGGGTAAATATTTGGATCTGTCGGGTGAGGCATTCTGGTCTAGAGTGTTGCCATCTGTGAAAGAACTGTCCACGGATGTGAAGACAGGTAAGCAGTTCAGAGTTGCGACCAACGTTACGATGGCAGGTATTTTCTATAACAAGAAATTGTTTGGCGAGCTTGGTTTGAAGGAAGCGCTAACATGGGCAGATTTTGAAGCTAATCTCAAAGCAATCAAAGCCAAGAAACCAGATATCACACCGATGTTCTTAGCTGGAAAAGACTCATGGACACTTGGTCATTTGATTGAGTTTATGGCGCATGGCGTTGTGAAGCAGAAGTACGGTGTGAATCCTGCTCGCCTAGCATTCATCAACAATGAGAAAGAGAAATTAGCATTTGATGCGCCAAACGGCAGCATGGATACTTTTGCAGCAAGAATGCTCAAATTGAAAAGCGATGGACTGATTAACAAAGATGCGCTGACAGCAACGTATGACAATCAGAAGGAATCGTTTGCTGCAGGTAAAACAGCTTTAATCTCTCAAGGCATGTGGGTACTTGGCGATCTACTTAAAATCAATCCAAATCTGAAGGACGATATCGGCTTTAGCCCATTCCCCGCATTGATTGACGGAACGAAGCCAGTAGTTATTTCGGCTGACGATTCCAGATATGCGATCACGTCAGATTCCAAGCACAAACAAGAGGCTAAGCTGTTCTTAGACTTCCTCTTCAAGCCTGAAAATCTAAAAACGTACAGTGAATTCTTGAAAACGCCTTCTTCCTTCACAGACGTGAGCGCTGATTGGGGTCCACTGAAGGATCAAGCATCAGCTGCTTTGAAAACAGGTGTGAACATTGCATTTACAGATACACCTTCTGGCTTCTCTGGTGATGATGCAGGAAGAATGGTGCAAGAATTGTTGGCAGGCAAATATAAGACCTCCATTGACTTCGCCAAAGAGTATACAGCGACTTGGGATAAAGCTTGGAACGCGACGAATAAAAAATAGCACCTCAAACAAAGTCAGGTAATGTGGGAAGAATTCACAGAAAGCCAAGGTGGATTCTTCCTACATGATTCAGATAGGAGAGAACACACTTATGCTGCTTCGTAGAATTAGCACTCATTTGCATAAATTCATGTCACTGCCGGCCATTCTGCTGTTTGCTTTCTTCTTCATATATCCCCTCACGCAGGGAATCGGGATCAGTTTAACTGATTCTAATGGCATCAAGGCAGCCTCCTTCATTGGATTGGATAACTTTGTCACATTTTTTCATGATGATCGCGCCATGAATGATGTGAAGAATACCGTTCTTTTCGCATTGGGGAGCGCTCCGCTGCTGAATCTTTTTGGTTTTTTATATGCTTTATTGTTAGATCGTCAATTCAAAGGTAAGAGCATCGTTCGAACGATTGTTTATTTGCCTGCCGTCATTAGTCCGCTCATTATGGGGTATATCTGGTATTTCATTCTTCAACCAGAACGGGGCTTTCTGTATCATATGTTGAATCAGCTTCATCTTGTTTTTTTGAGTGGCGACTGGCTGGGGGACAGTTCTTCGGCATTGAAGGTTCTCGTTTTGGTAAACGTCTGGCAGTACGTTGGTATTACGATGGTTGTCTACTTAGCTGGACTTCAGTCGATCCCTAAGGAAATCTACGAACAAGGTAAAATAGACGGTGCAAGCTACTTTGCATCATTGCGGTATATTACGATTCCCATGTTGTACCCTTCGATCAAAATCAATATCGTGACCAATATCATAGGCTCCCTCTCCGTATTTGATGTAATCTTAGCGCTCACGGACGGTGGACCAGGCTATAGCACGGAATCTCTAAGTATTTATATCCTGCGAATGTTATATGGCAGCTTTACGGGCTATTCAACAGCAGTGGCTCTCATTTTGTTCGCCATAATTATCATACCTGTTTATGTGTTTCTTCGAGTAACCAAATCGAAAGAGTACGAAATGTGAGAGGGCAGTCCTATGAAATTAACCAACCATATTAGCAAGTATGTAATCGTATTCATCATGGCATTGCTGTCGATTATTCCCTTCTATGTACTATTATATTTGGCCTTGAATCCACCATCGCGCACGATGTTTGACGGGTTCAATCTCCTGCCAGACTTCCATTTCCAAAATTTTAGCTCCGCATGGAAATCATCGAAGCTAGGCAACGCGATCATTAATTCTCTCATTATTACGGTGGGAGCGGTGCTCACGATCGTTCTCGTATCTAGTACGGCGGGCTACTCCATCGCTAGATTTAAAAACAAATGGAACTCGGCAATCTATTCGACGTTGCTGCTGTGTATGATGATTCCTGCCATTATTATTACAGTACCCCTATACACATTGATGAAAAATATTCATGGCATCAACTCGCATTGGGCGATGATTTTACTATTGGCAACGAATTCACTTCCTCTGGCCATCTTTCTGTATACCAGCTTCATCAAGGCGCTGCCGCGCGAAATTGAAGAGTCTGCAATCATGGACGGATGTACGTACTTCTCCGCATTTTGGCGGATCACTTTCCATTTCCTAAAGCCTGTTACTGCGTCGGTAGTCATAATTTCGGGACTATCGATCTGGAATAACTATGGGCAGGCTGTATTTTTTCTGCAAAGTCAATCTATGAGAACCGTACCTCTGGCAATCAATATGTTTTTCCAAAGCTATGGTGCTCAATGGAACTTGATGGCAGCCGCAGCGGTTATTGGTGTATCGCCAGCGGTCATTACATTTCTGGTTTTCCAAAAGTATTTTATTAAGGGTATAACCGCAGGAGCGGTGAAAGGATGAATACAATGAAGCAGATGCAGCCATATATTCAGGATGTCTACCCGAAGAAAGCACAGTTTATTCGAAATGAGAGCATCACCATCGTCATAGAGATTGCCAATCCTACAGCTGGATCAGTGAAGCTCCGTTTGGACACGAGTGTGTCATTTTTACAACATCAATTAGAAGTGTATGCGTGTGACGTGGTGGCAAAACCTTCTGAAGTTACGAATGTTGAACTGAGTATTACGCCTAAAGATGCAGAATGTAATGGTTATGGGGTAGATGTAAGCCTCTATGAGCAAGGCAATCTGACTGATGAGCAATCGACGTCATTTGATGTGGTTTCCGATTGGCGCAAATCCATCCGCTATGGATTTCTAAGTGATTTCTATACTTCGGAAGCGGGGGATACGACAGATGTGGCCTATATCAACAAACTGCATCTGAATGTGGTGCAATTTTACGATTGGATGTATAAACATGACGATCTCATCCCGCCACAAGATGAATTCCGCGATTTAATGGGACGAGATCTCAGTATAGGTGTTGTTAAGGAGAAGATTGCGCTTTGCCATCAATACGGCATGAAAGCCATGGCCTATGGCGCTGTGTATGCGGCGAATAAAGGATTTTATGAGAAGCATCCTGATTGGGCACTGTATGATAGCGCAGGGAAAGTGCTAACGTTTATCGATATCTTCTACATCATGAATACCTCACCAGCATCGCCGTGGCACCAGCATATTATTGGGGAGTATGTGAAAGCCATCGAACAGCTCGACTTTGATGGTATTCATATGGATACGTACGGATTCCCGAAAACAGCGATATCAAGGCTGAACGGTATCGAGAAAATGGAGCGGTTGCAGGAGCATTTCCCGGTATTAATTGATAATACGAGAAAGGAACTCGAGCAGAGCAAGGATGATATTTGCCTCATATTCAACAATGTAGGGAATTGGCCGGTAGATACAGTTGGCTTGGCGGATCAAAATGCGATCTATGTAGAAGTGTGGCATCCCTACGAGCGTTACCATCACCTCCAAGGGATTATCTCCCGTGCGAAGCTAGTCAGTCAGGGCAAGCCCGTCATTCTGGCGGCTTATCTCAAGCCATTTAAGGAAGCTACAACTGAGACGATGGCGCAGGCTAACCTATCAGCGTTACTTTTAACAGCCGTCATTGCGGCTAGCGGGGGCTCTCATCTTCTCCATGGGGAGAAGCAAGGTGTGCTGACACAAGGCTATTATGTGGATCATACGACGCTGGAGGATCCAGCCTTCATTAGGCAGATTCGAGATTACTATGATTTTATCATCCGGTATACCAATGTGCTTCATGATGATTCCATGCGTGACGTTTCGATGACACATACGGATGGCGACAATTTCGAATATGTATTCGAAGGTATTGACCGTAGTTCCTACGGTGAAGCGGGGAAAGTTTGGACGATCATGAAAGAAAATGCGAAGTATAAGACAATTCATTTCATTAATTTAACGAATAATGATGATTTATGGAATGAAGGGAAGAAACGGCCCCTTATTCAAAAGGACATGAAGGTAAGCATAGTGCTAGATGGAAAGGCGAGATCAGTTTTCATGGCGTCCCCAGACAGCAATCTAGGTCGTCCTCAGATATTAGAATATGCCGTGCATCCAGGGGACAAAGGGAATGTATTGACGGTGACAATCCCGCAATTGCAAATATGGGATGTTCTGGTGGTGGAGATGGAAGTGTAACTTATAAAAACTGTCTACGTGTAGATTAAATCTATCTGTGGACAGTTTTTTTATTTATAAAGTGCAAACCGATATCAGGTAAGCTGCGTTACCTTAATAGGAAAAGCATTTCACCAGAAGTTGATGGATCATCAACTTACTTTAGGAGGCGTATATACCCGTATGAGCAAATTGAAAAAATTGGTTATTTCCGCAAGCGTCGCTCTTGGCGTTGTCTTGGGCATGAGCGCTTTGACCGCGTTCGCAGCGGAGCCATTGCAAGTGAAGTCAGAGACCGATATCGCAGGCGATCTGGGCATTCTGCATGGTGACGGAAGCGGGCTTACTTCAGAATATTTAGCGAAGTCCACGACGAGATTTCAAGCAGCAATTATGTTTCTACGATTAAAAGGTCTGGAGTCGGAGGCACTAGCGTACAGCGGGACGGATAATTTTAAGGATGCTGGTCTTGTTTATCGCGAGGGTCAATCGGTACTTGGTTATCTCAAAGCGCATCCCGAGCTTGGCTGGCAAGGAACAGGTGCGGACCAATTTGATCCGTTATCTGGCATCACATCCCAGGCGTATTACAAGGTATTACTAGAAGCTCTCGGCTATAAGCAAGGCGTAGACTTCGAGTTCGATAAGACGATCGCTTTTGCAGAGGAAAAGGGCTTATCCAAAATTGCGGCGATCCAGCATATCGTAAATATGAACATAGCAACGGCGACGATTGAAGCGCTACATACAAAATCAAAGGGCAGCGATCGAACATTGGCAGCTGTTCTAACCGAAAAAGGCGTGCTTGCAGCGGATAAACAAGCGGAACTTTCCTACAAATCGCTGCAATTAAAGCAAAATGATGCCTTGGGAAGCTATCTGACGGATTCCAAAGGGATGACACTTTACTATTTTACAAAGGATGCCGCAGATCTGAATTCCTGTGTGGATGCATGCCTAGCGAAATGGCCGATTTATGCTGATAATCAATTTGTAGTGCCTGCGGGCTTCCAAGCCGCTGATTTTAGCCTATTTGTACGTAAAGATGGCAAGCAGCAAATTACTTACAAAGGCTGGCCTTTATATTATTTTGCTACGGATAAAGCAGCAGGTGATACGTTTGGTGATGCAGTTGGTAAAGTATGGTACGTTATTAAGCCGGCGGCTGGCGTTGCCGTTGGGACGAAAGCCGATCTTGGCAACTTTTTGACAGATGCGAATGGCATGACGTTATACTATTTCGACAAAGATACGAAAGGCGTTAGCAACTGTTCTGGAAAATGCTTAGATAAATGGCCGATTTTCTATGCGGATCACATTGCTGCACCTACAGGCGTGAATTCGGCAGATTTTGGAACGATGGTTCGCGCTGATGGGAAGAAACAAACCACCTATAAGGGGTTTCCTTTATACTATTGGGTAGATGATAAGAAAATGGGAGATACGACAGGTCAAAATGTAGGTACGGTCTGGTTTGTTGTCGATCCTGCAAGCTTTAGCGGCACGAAAGCAGTAAACAGCTCGGTGAAAACGAGCAAATCGGATCAACTTGGCACGTATCTAGTCGATTCCAAAGGAATGGCACTCTACCTGTTTACAAAGGATAAAGGGGATATGAATTCGTGTGTTGGTCAATGTATCGTGAACTGGCCCGTTTTCTATGATGCGAATTTGACGGTGTCGAGTGATTTGAACGCTAGCGATTTTGGTGAATTCACTCGTAACGACGGTACGAAGCAAACGACGTATAAAGGCTGGCCTTTGTACTATTGGATTAAAGATAAGAACCCTGGAGACACAACGGGACAAAATGTAGGGAAAGTTTGGTTCGTGCTAGATCCTGCCAAAACGGAAAGCAGATAGGCTGTAACGGTGAACTTCAACCTTCTGTTTCATACAGAAAGGTTGGAGTTTTTCTGTCTATTTTTGATGGAAATATGGTATGGTTAGAGGGAAATAGACTTTAATCGACTCGGGGAGAGCCAGGCTATGCGAAATCGAACTGATGGAGAGCTCATGAAGCTGGTTATGGCGAAAGAGCAATCTGCTTTAGAAGAGCTCTACGATCGTTATGCTAAGCTAGTGTACTCGTTTGCCATGAAAGCCATGAAGAATGAGCAGGAAGCGAGAGAAATCGTACAATTAGTGTTTACGCGACTGTGGACAACTGTCACAGGTTATGATGCCAGCAAGGGCAGCTTCGTCAACTGGATGATCACAATCACACGCAACATAACGATTGATTACGTACGCAAGAATCGTAAACTGGGCCAAGTTGTTCGATTTGAGCCCCGTGAGTGGGAGCAAAAGCTTGTTTCGGGAGAAGCGAATCCAGAGACGGTTATTTCCCGCAAATGGACGGCTGAACAAATTCAGCAAGCGTATGTGCATTTATCAACGAATCAAATTGAACTGATCGAAATGATGTATTGGGAAGGTTACTCATTAAGCGAGATTGCATCTCATAAGAATGAACCTGTGGGTACGGTTAAAAGCCGTTTGCATCAATGTTTAAAAATACTTCGCAAGCATTTGACATCACTGAGGGGAGGATGACCCATGAAAGAGCTAGAACCTGTCGACTGCAGCTATCTCATCAATTATTTAACAGGCGAATGCACGGAATGGGAACGTGCTTCTTTCGAACGGCATCTGCGCACTTGTGATTCATGCAGAGAAGAACTGCCAGAATTGCAATCCGTCTGGCTTTCGCTTCCTTTTCAGATGGAAGAAGTCGAGGTGCCATCGGATTTGAAGAGTCAGGTGATGAACGCGATTGCCAAGGAACCTAGGCGGAAGCGTCGCTCTTTCACATGGATGTATGGCTTAACGGCAGTGATCATTCTTGGTATTGTTGTAGGCACTGTATGGAACTACAATCCATTCACGAGTACTAAAGAAACGACACAGGAATCGGTGGATTTGCCCGCAGAAGTCGTCAATACGTTTGAGTTGACATCAGCAGACACTGCTATGCCATCGGCTTCAGGAACTGCTTGGGTCGTCAAGCATGGGGATATGAATAAAGTTGTGGTCAATCTGTCTGGGTTGAAAGAAACGCAAGGGGACTGGACCTACCAAGTGTGGCTGAACCATAATGGGAAGAAGTATAACTGCGGTACGCTGCATGTGGATAAAAAGGGTGTAGGTGTGCTGGCCTATGATGTGAATGTCAAGGAGTTGAAAATCGACTCCATTGGTGTCACGTTAGAGCCAGATCCGAACGGCACACAACCGCGAGGGAAAAAGGTACTGGGATCGACTTGAAATGAAAAAATGCAGGCTTCCTTTCTTGAGAAAGGGGCCTGCATTTTTTTCATTTCTTGCTAGCCAGCCAATTGGCTAACGCATCGATGTCTTCGGGTTTCAACTTGTCTTTGAACGGCGGCATTTCGACCCTGCCATTCATGATTTGGTTGACGATCTGCTCTTTGGTTTTACGTGCCCCCACCTTAGTCAGATCGGGGCCATAATCGCCGGCTAAGCCTTCGCCATGGCAAACAAGGCAGTTGTTTTTGTAGAGCAGCTCGGCTTTCGCGTTGCTGCTGACTGCTGTTTCCTGCGGCTTGACGGAGACCGCAGGTGTAGGCGTTGGCGCTGGCGTCGCGCTCGCTGGCGCCGGTGTAGGCGTTGGCTTCGGCGATGGTGTCGCCGAAGCTTGGGGCTGCGGCGTTGCACTGGCAGCCGCAGGGCTGGCCGTGGCGGCAGGCAAAGCCGTTGCCGCTGGGGCTGTAGTCGCCGACACCTGCGGAGTCGGCGCAGCTGTTGCCGTCGCTGCCGCCGACGGCGTGCTTGTTGCGGCAGCCGGCGTGCTTGCTGCCGGGCTAGCTTCTTTCCCGCTGCAGCCGGATGCAGCGAAGAGAAGCATCCCGCAAAGGGTTGCTTGTATCCATTTGTTCAACATGTACCAGCTCCTTGTTATGTATGCTATTAAAGGTAACGGATGCAAATGGAATTCGGTTTTGTTTGATTGAAAAGAAAAATGGGGGACACCGACATTGGTGTCCCCTTTCGTTGAAATATCAGCTATCCATATTTATTCTGGAGTTAGTAGAAAATATCGATTAACTCGCCAGCAGAAAGGGTCCCGTGCTGGAATTAGTCGTTAAAATCGACTTACTTGCCAACAAATGTGGCCTTGTGTCAGGAATTAGTCGAAGAAATCGACTAATTGGCGATCTTAGTGGCTCTCTTGTAGGATCTGATTCTAAGTGGACGCCATAAGGCGTTTTTTTAACGGTTGTCACAGCGCTTATTTAGTCCGATATGTACCGTTTTCAACTCTAACGGTTGACTGAGAGCTTATTTGCCAGATTTCTGCTTAAAACGCTCGAATTTTCGCACAGCAGCTACACCGCAGCTTCTGTCAAATCAAGCCACGCCAGCTCCTCTGCGCTGAGCACGAGCTGCGCGCCAGCGAGGCACGAGCGCATCTCAGTTTCGCTGCGCGGTCCAATCAGCGCGCACGCCGGGAACGGCTGGCTCAGCACATACGCCAGCGCGATCTGGATCGCGCTGACGCCTTTCTCTTCGGCAAGCTTCTGCGCACGCTGCAGTCGCGTCCAGTTGGCGTCGCTGTAGAAGACGCGAACAAGATCGGCGTTGTCGCGGACCTCGGGCGAGTACCGCCCCGTGAAGAAGCCGCGCGCCTGCGACGACCACGACAGCAGCGGGAACTGGTGCGCTTCGTACCAGCTCAGGGCTTCCGCATCGGCCGAGACGCAGCCTGGCCAGAAGGGCTCGTTAGGCTTCGCGAGGCTAAGGTTCGGGGAGCTGAAGCTGAAGCCGACGAGGCCGTGCTGTGCCGCATAGTCATTCGCTTCCTGCAAGCGTTGATGCGTCCAGTTTGATCCGCCGAAGGCGCGGATGCGCCCAGCTTCCAGATGCTCATTCAACGCTTCAACGATGATGCCGACAGGGGTCGCAGGGTCATCGCGATGAAGGCCGTACAAGTCAATGTAGTCGGTACGCAGTCGCTCTAAGCTTGTCAGCAAATCATGACGAATAGCCTCGGGATTGACGCGAGGGCCGTTCTGATCATGATGCGCGCCTTTCGTGAAGAGCACCATCTCTTCACGCTTTCCTGTCTCATCCAGCCAAATACCAATGGCCTGCTCACTTTGCCCGCCGCAATAAATATGGGCGGAGTCGATGGCGTTGCCGCCAATGGCCACATAATGATGAAGAATTTCGCTAACATCAGCGCCGTTGCTTAATGTGAAAAAATCAGAACCCATTACCAATTTAGATACCGGTTTATGTAAGCCTTTGATCTGAATATGCTGCATAGCCTTCTCCCTGCCCTTCATTTACGATTATTGAATGACAACACGCGTGCGAGTTTCCGCAGATACAAGACAAGCATCAATCACTTTCAGATTGGAAATGGCATCTTGCGGTGGGAAGCGAAGACTCTTTTCGCCCCAAGCGGCATACGCCAAATCATCAACTTGCAGGGCATATTGATTCAGGAAAGGTACTTGCTCTTCGCGCTCTTCATTCCCTACATAGACGCGGAAATGACCTGATTCTTCCGTCGGTGTGACAAAAGCAGAAGGAATCACGATGCGCCCCTTGGAACCAAGAATTTCCAACGTGTTACGGAACGAAGCCCACATCCCGCAATCGAAGGTTAACGCAACGTTGCCACTGAATTCAACGAGGCCAGACATCATCATATCGACGTTGTCATGCTCTGGGGAGAAGAAAGCGTGTGTCGTCACAGCTTCTGGCTCTCTTTCAAGCAGCAATCTAGCCGCACTCAGCGGATAACAGCCAACATCGTAGACCGAACCGCCGCCCCATTCGCGGACATAACGGACATTTTTATGATCATCTGGATTGCTAAATGTAAATGCACCGTGAATGCCGCGAATATCGCCGATTTCACCGGATTGCATAATAGCTTTTATACGCTCGTAACGAGGGTGATGGCGATACATGAATGCCTCTGCGAAGAGAACGCCTGCCTCTTCACAGGCTGTAATCATTTCTTGCACTTCCCCAGCCGTCAATGCGGCTGGCTTCTCGCACAGCACATGCTTCCCAGCCTCCGCTGCGCGAATCGTCCATTCTTTGTGCAGATGATTCGGGAGGGGGATGTAAATGGCATCAATATCAGGATCAGCGATTAATTCTTCATAACTGCCATAAGCTTTCGGAATCTCTAGCCGATCTGCCGCCTCTTGTGATTTCTCCAAATTGCGGCTCGCGATGGCGCTTACAATACCAGTTTGAGACTGTTTAATGCCAGGAATACAGGCGCGAAGCGCGATATTAGCACAGCCTAGAATCCCCCAACGAAGTTTGGTCATAACAACATATCTCCTTTGAATTGATAAAGTAGTGACGTTATATTGCCATTATAAATTGACTGAACTAAAATGAATATAATAATATTTTGTAATCAACTATCGGAATATTGTCATTAGGAGGGACCCGTGAATCCAAACAGGCATGTGATGCTCCCCACCCTTCAAAACTCGAACTATTTCATTTTTCCTGAATCTGTCGGCTGGTACCAGAATCAGCCCCAACATGAGGTAGAGCGTCCAGAGGGCATGTGGTCGACCTATAGTTTGCATTTTATCCTCTCAGGCAAAGGCTATGTTGAAATCGAGGGGCAGACTTATACTTTGCAAAAAGGCGATGGATTTCTATTTTTCCCGTATCAAAAACAACGGTACTACAGCTCCAAAGATGATCCGTGGAACATCCGCTGGGTTCATTTCTACGGTGATCACTTGAAGGAGTTTCTATTGGAAAAAGGATTTCTGCGCAATCTGTGGACGTTGAAACGCAGCGCGGGTCTGGAGAAAGCATTCCACGAACTGCTGCTTGAAGCAGAAACGTATCAAATCCTGCGAACGACCGAGCTGAGCACATTGGTTTACATGATTTTGAGTGAATTCATGAGTTATGCGGCACCTTTGACCGTCAATCGGGGGATGGAGTCCGTGGATCGGATGCTGGCCTTGCTTCCCGAGATGCAGCGAAGAGCTTGTGAGCCGTTCGTGCTCGAGGAGTGGGCGGAGACAATGGGCGTTTCCACGTACTATTTCTGCAAATTATTTCGTAAAGCCACTTCGATGACGCCTCTTTCGTTTATTACCTTATGCCGCATCCAGTTCGCGAAGCAGCGTTTGATTGAGAAGGAAAATTGGCCGATTAAAGACATCGCGGTTGAAGCGGGCTATACGTCGCCAAGCTATTTCAACCAACGGTTTCATGAGCATGAAGGGATGACGCCTAGCGAGTTTCGCAGCTTATACGGCCAGGGCATGTTCAATTAAGTATGGTACTAGATTAAGTTAGTACTTTGAGGAGTTTGATTCGCACAGTATGCTAATCCTGTAGATATGAGAAGGGGGCTGTGCGAATGCGGACAAATCCGAAACCGTGGAAGAAAAATGGGCAGTTACAGAGCATAATCGTGCTGTGGCTAGTTGTGTGGGGATGCTTAGCGATTGCACCCTATAGCCGCTACGACTGGGTACTGGAAAATTTATTAATCTGGGCTGCGCTGGCGGGGTTAGTCGGCACGTATCGACTGTTTACTTTTACGAACACCTCATATGCTTTATTGGCAGTTTTCCTGCTGCTGCATGCCTATGGCGCCTATACTTCGTATAACACAACGGGTTTTGATACGTGGATGCGTCAACTGTTTGGCACGGAGCGAGATAATTATGATCGACTTGTGCACTTCAGTTTCGGACTATTATGCGCGTATCCAATACGTGAGGCATTAGGGGCGTGGACAACGCTTGGAAGCAAATGGATTTATGCGATGACGTGTGTTATCGTTTTGGCTATGGGTGCTTTTTACGAGCTCATCGAAATGTGGGTGGCGTTCCTCGTCGCTCCAGAGTTGGGCATTTTATTTGTAGGTGCACAAGGGGATCCGTGGGATGCTCAGCATGATATGGCGGTAGCGATGTATGGCGCGATGATTGCGATGGGTTTGACGGCGATTTGGAAGCGCAAGCATATCGTGAGAAAGCAATGAAGACATAGGGAGGCAGAGGTTCGCATGTCCAATGGGGAAAATCAGTTAACGTACGTTTACACGGGTTCATACACGGATGATCAACATCCGAACGGCATTGCTTGCTACACTTTTAATGTTCAAAATGGGGAACTAACGCTGGTCGAAACGTACACCGATTTGCCTAACGCCTCGTATCTCGCTCTGAACAAAGACCGTACACGACTTTATGCCGTGAGTGAAACGGATACGTATGATGGGCGCGATGGCGGTTCGGTTGCCGCTTATGCGATTGATACGGATACAGGTCGTCTAAGCAAAATCAATCAGCAGCCGACGAACGGTTCCGCGCCTTGCTATATTAGCTTGGATGCGACGAATCGCTGCGCTTTTGTAGCGAACTATACGAGCGGCAGTGTGACTGTCTATCCGATTGATGCGGATGGCGGACTAGGCTCTCCGAGTCAACTGCTCAAACATGAGGGAGCACTTGGCCCGCAAGCGGATCGCCAAGAGGCGCCGCATGCGCATTCGATTGTCCCGTCACGGGACAATCGGTATGTCGTAGCAGCTGATCTCGGTCTCGATCAGCTGGTGGTGTACCGCTGGGACGCGACGCGCGGCGAGCTGCTGGCGCATGGCGCAGCAGCTATGGTGCCAGGCGCAGGCCCGCGGCACTTGGTTTTTAACGCGGACAACACGGTAGTGTACGCGGTGAATGAGCTGGATTGCACGGTCAGCGTGCTGTCCTATGAGGCGGACGCGGGCGTGTTGACCGCGGTCCAGACCGTTTCGACGCTGCCGGAGGGCTTCAGCGGCGAGAATTACTGCGCGGACATCCACCTCTCTGAGGATGGCCGCTTCTTGTACGCATCGAACCGCGGGCACGATAGTGTCGCGGTTTATGCAGTCGATCCGGGCAGCGCGCAGCTGTCGGTTCGGGGTTGGCAGTCAACGCTGGGGCAGACGCCGCGGAACTTCGCGCTGTCGCCAGACGGCGCGTATGTGCTCGCGGCGAATCAAGCGTCGGACAGCATCGTCGTTTTCCGCCGTGATGCGGAAACGGGGATGCTGCATGAAACGGGACATACCGTCGCGATTTCGCGACCTGTATGTGTGAAGTTTCTATAAAGAGCTGAGGAGCCAACTGGCTCCTGAAGCTGGAATTATGATTTTCATCATTTCAGCGCATGTATGTCTGAGATCTGCTTCTGTAGTGATGAATTTCATCATTTCAGTCTAGCAACTAGGCGCAACAGTTGAGTACCATGCCATGTCGTCTATTACATGAAGACGATGGGGCTTTTTGTTGATTTATCTGGCCAAACCCCTCACCCACCCCCAAAAATAACCGTTGCAAATGCAACGGTTTAGACGTACACTAAATTAGTGGCAAGTGCAACGAATTGGCTTGTATTTACTATTTTGGAGGAGGGAAGGCCATGATTGAAACGCGAAATTCGATTCCGCGCTGGGTTTCCCTGATATATCGGTATGGTCAGATGTACATAGGTGAACACTTGAAGCAATTTGAGATCGGAAGGGGCCAGCACATTTTTCTGAATGCGCTATACCGGGAAGACGGTTTGACCCAAGAAGAGTTAGCGGACTATTTGAAAATTGACAAAGGGACAACGGCGAAAGCGCTGAAGAAGCTCGAGGCGCAAGGCTATATCACACGCACAGTCAGTGAAAAAGATAAGCGTTGCAATGAGATCCATCTCACAGAGAAAGCTATAGAGATCAAAGAGGATGTACGTAAAGTACTCACGGACTGGCGTGAACGGCTAACGTTCGGCTTATCCGAGGAGGAGAAGGGGCTGGCGCTCGTTATTTTAGAAAAAATGGGACATAATGCGGCGCACTTTGCAGAGGAGGAGGTTGACGTATGAATATGAGGGCTGCGGGGTCTGTGTTCATTGATCGTCATTTCCATGCGCTCACGCACCGCAATTATCGGTATATGTGGTTCGGGCAATGCGTATCGCTTATCGGGACTTGGATGCAAAATATCGGGCAATCCTGGCTCGTGCTCACCATTACGGGTTCGTCGCTGAAACTGGGGATCGTCGCTGCGTGTCAGTTTCTTCCCATCCTGCTGTTCTCCTTATTTGCTGGCATCATCGTGGACAAATATCCAAAGAAACAGATCTTGATCGTCACCCAGACTGTTTCCATGATTCTTGCCTTTGCCTTGGCTGCTCTAGTGTTAACGGACACTGTTCGTTATGAATATATTTTAGTATTAGCACTGTTGCTAGGGTTGAATAACACGCTGGATATGCCGACTAGGCAGTCTTTTAATGTAGAAATCGTGGGCAAAGACGATCTAATGAATGCTGTTGCACTGAATTCCACAACATTTAATATGGCCAGAATTATCGGGCCTTCGATCGGCGCTGTAATGATGGCTTGGCTTGGGGCGGGGTGGTGCTTTCTGCTAAATGGCTTTAGCTTCGTCGCTGTGCTCTACGGCTTGGCTCATATTGAAACGGCTCCGTATGTGCGTAAAGCGCGTTCTAAGGAAGGTATTTTCAAAGAGATTAAAGACGGCATCGTTTATATCGCCAAAGATCCGCTTTTGTCGCCAACCGTTCTGCTGGTTGCGGTCATTGGGACGCTCGCTTTTAACTTCAACATTCTCATTCCAGTTTTCACCAAAAATGTGCTGCATATGAGCGAAACGACGTATGGTTCCCTGATGTCCTGCTTAGGGGTGGGTTCGCTGGCAGGGGCGTTAACGATGTCTTTTCGCAGTAAAAAGGGGCCAAAACTGAAAGTCAGCATGATTGCCAGCTGTATGGTTGGGGTTTGTTTAATTTTAAATGGGCTAACGAGTTCAGTGTGGATCTGTGGTGTCCTGCTTGCTTGTACGGGTTTCTTCAATATTATGCTCGCAACGAACAGCAATTCCGCCCTTCAAATGAATGCCAAAGACGAGTTTCGCGCAAGGGTAATGAGTGTTTATGCCCTTGTTTTTGCAGGTTCGACGCCGATCGGCAGTTTGTTCTCAGGCTTTATTGCGGATCATTTCGGGGCGAATGGCGCCTTTATTGTGTGCGGAATGTTAACGGGGGCCTTATGTTTATTAATCACTTGGAAATATAAGTCCTCCTTAAGTCCTAAGTTGGTTGGCAGTCAAGGAAATGACTAGGTATTCGTACCTAAGCTCTTCTTAATATTCTAAAGAATCCATAATCTGGGTTGTCAATTTACGAGGGTTTGGATACAATATGAGGATAAGTCAACGTGCCTGAGGAGGAGTCTTGTGCTGGGACTATTGAAAAGATGGATGCATAAACCAAAGCAGGAACCGGTGCACACAGCCGATTATAAAACGATGGAAATCGACGTGACCATTAAATGTTTTGTCTCGGATAAGGATAAGCCGTTTCGTGTCACCTTTAAGGTGGAGAAACAAGGCTCTTTCTTTTCCAAAGATATTTTCGTGAAACATGTGGATCAGAAGACCCCTTATGAACTCGTACATAATTTTTCTACACTTGGCATGAATCACGATGAGCTGATGAAGTATGGCAGTACAGACCATGCGGAATATAGCTTTGCAACGCTTGAAGAAGCCAAGAGAGTGAAAGATACGACCGTCGGTTACATCCGCTTTCTAATTCGTGAGCATCAACAAGAATCACTTGCCAAAATTTCATAAATTGATAAGAACAAAGGAGCTAGCGATTGGATCGCTGGCTCCTTTGTTTGTTGCTTTATTCCGCCTTCTGCTGCTGAACGAGCTCTTTCAGACGGTGTTGACGAAGCTTCGTAATGGAGGTGAATTTGGATTCAGCTCCTCTAACTTCGAAGTAGACTTTGCCATCTTGGATGTTTTGAATCTTGCGTGTGTTGACGTAGCAGTCTGTGTTAACTTTGAAGAAGAAGCTGTTTGAGGTCATCGTTTGGATTTGCTCCGTATTCAATCGCTTTTTGACATGGTAGTTCTTCCCGTGAAAAGAGACAAGTCCGTGTTCGCCAACGCGGAAATACATGATATCCTTCTCTAGTATGAAATCCTCATAGGTATTCGTGTTCTGAACTTCGAGCGCTATACTCATTTTGTCTGCCCCCTTCTAAAATGATAACGCTTACATTCTTTGTGACGGTATTATCTTACCATACTATGGATGGAATGAAAAGGGTTTATCCCATTAAAAAAACCGACAAATTTCTATCCCAGATGGAAGAAAATGTCGGTATAAATTCAGAAATTGACGAGTGTACAAGTATTTCCTCGGAAATAATTAGAGCGAAATATGGCGCGCAACCCAAACACCTGCTGCCCCTGCTTGCGCTAGTCCTCTAGTAATGCCTGCACCATCACCGCCGCAGTATAAGCCCTTGATTTCGGTTTCAAAATGCTCAGTGAGCTTCGGGCGAGCGGAGTAGAATTTGGCCTCAACGCCGTAGAAAAGCGTATGTTCAGACGCGATCCCTGGTGTTACTTTTTCTAGCGCATGAATCATTTCAATGAGGCTTTTCATGGTGTTGTAGGGTAGCACGAGTCCAAGATCGCCAGGAACGGCTTCTGCTAATGTGGGCTCTAAGAAACCTTCACGTATCCGATCTGCCGTAGATCTGCGACCGCGCATAATGTCGCCGAATTTCTGC
Organism: Paenibacillus sp. MBLB1832; assembly: GCF_032271945.1. NCBI lineage: Bacteria > Bacillati > Bacillota > Bacilli > Caryophanales > Paenibacillaceae > Paenibacillus > Paenibacillus roseipurpureus. The sequence continues at coordinate 1,673,855 of NZ_CP130319.1, forward strand.
ACAATAACGCCTCCGCTAGATAAATCATTGGCGTGCTTACATATCTCCCGCGCGTACTCATTCGGTTTATCGAACGGCTCTGTAAACTTATGGGAGACGAGCAGGGCGAAATTCGTATTGCTCGAGCCAAGTGCAGGATCCTTATAAGAGTGACCATTCGCGGCCATGATGCCGCTGTGATTCTCAACGACAACATGCCCAGATGGATTGGAGCAGAATGTGCGCACGCGAGTACCGACCGACGTGTTATAAACGAATTTGCCTTCATATAAATGCTCGTTGATCTCACGCATGACGACATCCGACGTTTCAACGCGTACACCAACGTCTACTTGGTTGTTGGACATTTTCAAACGGCGCTTCTTGAGCACCTGAGTCAACCAGGCAGATCCGTCACGCCCAGGAGCAAGCATCACGTGGTTGCTGCGAAGTTCAGTGCCGTCTTTTAAAAGAATACCTTGGATGATATGCTTGTCGCCTTGTTTCACAGTAAGGATATCTTCGACTTCCGTTTTGAATTGCATATCGATGCGTGTTTTCAAATACTCATAGATCGATTTCAGAATGGACAAATTCTGCTCGGTACCGAGATGACGTACTTGAGCTCTAAGCAACTTCAAGCCCGCCGCGTAAGAGCGCTGCTCGATACCTTTGACCGCTTCCGTCGTAGGATCGGTAATCGAGTCTGTCGCGCCATGCTGCAGATTGATGTGATCGACATAACGAATGAGCTCCATAACTTTGCTCGGAGACAAATAGTCCGTCATCCAACCGCCGAATTCGGTCGTGATGTTGAATTTACCGTCGCTATAAGCGCCTGCACCGCCGAAGCCCGAAGTGATCGAGCAAGCTGGAAGACAGCCAGCATAGTCTTTTTTGCCTGCTGGAGGGGGGCACAGCTTGATTTTATTTTCAAGAATCGGACAACTGCGTTTGTATATATCGTGGCCTTTGTCGACGAGGAGAATACGTGCTTGAGGGTGGAGCAATGTCATCTCATAGCAGGCAAAAATGCCTGCAGGTCCTGCACCTACAACGATAAAATCATAAGCTTTCACGGTAACAATCTCCTTTGGAAACGTCATATTGGACGCAAAAAAACCTAGCCACACGGTATGCTGAAAAAAGCACCCGTCGTAGCTAGGAAGTTATGGCTCCCTCTAGAGACCCTCAAGCCAATCCTCGAGGATATACGAACGATTCATTATGATGTGGCTGGTTGTTATCGCCTTAGTTATCATAATACGAACGTTATTGGATGTCAATGAGGTATTGTTCGTGAAATAATAGGATCAGAGGGTTGCACCACAGCCGTTTATTTTGTTTCTACACGTACAGGCACTTCTAGGCAGGAACCCACATACACTAATACTAATCGCAAAGCGGAGGTTTCCGAACAGCTAAGATCCGCACACACTGAAGGGGGTAGCTGGAATGCCTGGATTCTTTAGCGCAATCGCTGTATTAATAAAGCAGCTCACTTTACTTGTCTCCTATGTTAAAAACAATGCGTTTCCACAGCCACTTACAGAGGAAGAAGAAGAACGACACTTGCGGCAAATGGCTGAAGGTAATGAGCACTCCAGAAACAAGCTGATTGAGCATAATTTAAGGTTAGTTGCCCATATAGTCAAAAAATTCGATAATACAGGGGAAGATTTGGAAGATTTGATCTCTATCGGGACGATCGGATTGATCAAAGCTATCGAATCTTTTTCCCCAAACAAAGGGACGAAACTGGCTACGTTTGCGGCGCGTTGTATTGAGAATGAGATATTGATGCATTTGCGTTCGTTGAAGAAGACAAGAAAAGATGTGTCCCTGCATGACCCAATCGGAACGGACAAAGAGGGGAATGAGATTACGCTCATCGACATCCTCGGCAGCGAGGCGGACGATGTCGTAGATGCGGTACAGCTGAAGATCGAGAAGAGTAAGATCTATAAGAATTTGGATATTTTGGATGACCGTGAGAAGGAAGTTGTGGTTGGTCGGTTTGGGTTGGAGTTAGGTGGGGAAGAGCGGACGCAGCGGGAGATTGCGAAGGAATTGGGGATCAGCCGCTCGTATGTGTCACGGATTGAGAAGCGGGCGCTCATGAAGTTGTATCATGAGTTTTATAAGGCGAAGCGGTGAGTTCAACGAAAAACTGCCACATCCGAGTAGTACGAGGATGATGGCAGTTTTAATTTTCGCCTGGGAACTATACGGCGAGTATGACAATCTTATCACCAAGCTGCTCGTAATAGAATGTAAATCTCATGAGGACGATTCGAGATAAGCCTTATAAGGACCGTTTTCCTCCGAATATGGCTTGCCTTAGTAAGGGGTGTTAGATGCGACTCTAAGCTTTCTTACTCGGAAGTAGACAACTCTAAGCCTTGTTCATATTCCTTTTTGCTTGCTACAGGATCGCTGGCACAATACCTGACGATCTGCGAAGGGGGCCCCCGATTCCAAGCACAGTCATTTTCGCTCCTTCCATCCTGTCTAGCTCGTCATCTTGCCGTACCGGAAATAGAAAGAAATGAAGCTAAAACGCTTCTTCTTCGCCGTTCAACTGAGTCGCGGTTGAATTGATTACAAAAATGTTGGCCTTAAAACCTGTTTTAACTGGGATGCTATCCTAATTTGATGTGGGAATAATCGGGTGTACAAGGTGGAAATCATGTTACAATCTGAGGTTGAACGGTCGGCGTAAGCAGCGGTTATTTGGGACTGTTGTTTTAGGAGGAGCTTGGGGTTGTTTTCTCCGAATATTTGAATCGGGAATAGATTATACGTGCTATTGAACTGTTTACGAATGGTGCGCTCAAGGTATACGAAATTGCGGATGTGGTCTGGGAATATGGAGCGAGAAGGGCCCTGAGGAGAGTCTCGATTAGAGGACTCTCTTTTTTATAAAGAAGTACATTTACATCATGAAATCAAAAGTACGATCATTCACATCATCGTGATGAAATGGTTAAATACAGGTATAAGCCATTAGGGGGAACCGATGAATGGACACACTGCGGGATTGAAAGAACGGACAGCGGTTAGGACAATGTTCGAATTCCTTTAATCGGTAGACTCGATGCCGGATATTGGAATGACAAGGGAGCCTTGGACAAGTTTGAACGACGGAGGGAAAAGCATGCGTAAACCACTCAAAGCTTGGTTGAGATCGGTTGTTCGATCCGTTTCATTGTTCACGTTACTACTGACGATCTGGCACTATTGTCCTCTGACAGCGGAAGCAGCTGGGGAGGATTTCAGCAGCTTTATGAAGGGAGGCACGATGTCCCATGTTAGCGAACAAGAGAATGCCGGGTTTGTATACAAGGAGAACGGTGTAGCCAAGGATCCTTTCCTGACGATGGCGGATAGTGGAGCGAATTATGCCCAGTTTGACCTGTTTACGAGCAGCGGGGCCAGAGGGTTGACTGATGTGAAAGCACTTGCCATGCGTGCGAAAAATGCCGGATTACACATATCGATCAACTTCTTCTATTCGGATGACTATTCCAACTCGCTGCCTTCCGGATGGCCCTCGGACATCGCTTCGCTCAAGACCAAGGTCTACGAATACACGACCCAAGTGCTGCAGGCTTTGGATGCTCAAGGAACGAGGCCAAGCGTCGTGAAGATTGGCAATGAAATCGACGGTCGCTTCCGAGACGGCTTTCTCCTTCCAGTCGGACAGAAGAGCACCAACTACAGTAATTTCATCGCGCTACTTAAGCAAGGTGTGGCAGCAACTCGCGATTTCGACCCATCCATAAAGATAATGATCCATTCCGCCGCTAACAACACAACAGACAATCAATCGTTCTATGGTGGCCTCGTCGCTAACAACCTTGACTTTGATATCATTGCGCTCTCCTTCTACCAAAACTGGCAAGGCAATCTCGCGAACTTGAATGATAATCTAACCTATCTTGCTAATCACTTCGATAAAAAAATCGTAATCGCCGAGACCGCCTATCCATGGACGGAAACGAACTATGATACGACAACCAATCACATACCGACTGAAACGGGATATGCACATACGACGCAGGGCCAATACGATTATCTCCAGAGAATGATGGACATCATCGCTAAGGCACCCGGAAGTAAGGGGGTAGGCATGCTCGTTTGGCCGACAGACTATATCTCAACCGCCAGTCATAAGAGCGCGTGGGATAACTCAGCTTTCTGGGATAGTTTAACGGGGAACGCCGTTTCTTCAATCACTTTGTTTCAGACGCCTGTTAAGATCGGCTCAGGAATTGCGGTCAACTTACTGACAAATCCTAGCTTTGAAACAGACGGCGCTGCCACGCAATCGGTGACGGGGTGGAGTACCTGGAGTCCAAATGCGCAGTACTCGGCAGCTGATTATACGGAAACCGGCGGATTTCTGGGTACATACCGCGCTACCCATTGGAATGCGAATCCTTATGAGGTGTACACGTTTCAAATTGTAAAAAATCTTCAGAACGGTACTTACACTCTTAAGGCATGGGTTAGATCTGGGGGAGGCCAGAGTACGGCGAAGTTATTGGCCAAAAATTTTGGATCAGCTTCGTCGCTGTTTGCAACAATTCCAAGTAGCGGGGCTTGGACACAAATCACCATACCGAATATTGGAGTAACGAACGGCCAATGCGAGGTTGGCGTATATTCAGTGGCAGCCACGGGTCAGTGGCTATCGTTTGATCAGGTAGAGTTGTACAGACAATAAGCATGTGAGCCCCTGGATGTTGAACCGGGGGTTCGTCGTAATTTTTCCAATTAAGACAGAAGTGGTGAAGATGATGCTAATGGATTCGTTCAATGAAACAGATATTAAGCAAGTTTTCGGGTCTGGCATGACCTTTAGCCCGTTCCCCAAAATTCAAGAGAGGGAGAAGTGGAAACAGCTCCCTAAAGAGTTAACAGATTTTTGGATATCCGAGGCGGAGCGGTGGAAGGGGTATTCCTGGCCGATATCTTCGGCTGTACGTTTTATGGATTTTAAGAGAAATGGTAACCGTACCGATTACGAACAATCTCACTTTAATAGACGAAGCGCGCTAAGTAGTCTTGTCATAGCGGAATGTATGGAGGATCAGGGACGCTTCATGGAGGATATCATTAATCTAATATGGGCGATTTGCGAGGAATCCTTCTGGGGATCGCCTGCTCATAATGGGCATCTGAATCCTTCTCTGCATCTTCCGGATGTTCGTGAGCCTTATATTGATTTGTTTGCAGCTGAAACAGGCGCACACCTAGCCTGGTATGTTTATTTACTTGCAGATCGTTTGAATGCGTACACACCTGAAATTATTCATCGTATTCACATTGAACTCAAACGCCGCATCCTTGATGTTTATCTGACCCGTGATGATTTTCATTGGATGGGATTTAAGGATCCAAACAAGAAGGTGAATAATTGGAATGTATGGTGCAACTCCAACTGCTTGGCAGTCTTTCTATTGTCAGAGCCAGATGTCACCCGGCGCGTGCAAGGGATATTGAAGGTAATCCGCAGTATGAATCGTTTCATAGAGTCTTATGGTGAAGATGGTGGTTGTGACGAGGGCCCCTCCTATTGGGGACGTGCGGCTGGCTCGTTGTTTGACGCATTGGAAATGATCTTTCACACGTCGGGTGGGCGATTATCGATTTACAACGATCCCAAGATTCAAGAGATGGGCCGATTCAGATACAAAATGGTGATTAGTGATCATTATGCTGTAAATTTTGCAGATAGCGGTTCACGGGTAGACGTTCTTGTTGATACTGCTTATGGCTTTGGTCAAAGAATAGGAGACCGCAGATTAATGGCGCTGGCTTCCGAAGCTCTGCGGGCTCAAGGTCCGAGTGCGACGGTTACGCCTTTCAGTAGCCCATTTCGTGTGTTATATGCGCTTTTCTTGTATAAGGAGATCCTTCATTCACGTTATACAGATACTCCGTATAGCAAGGAGGTGTGGCTGAAAGATATACAGGTGATGATCGTACGGGAGCATGAAGATTCAACGGACGGTCTCTTCATAGCGGCGAAGGGCGGACATAACGACGAGAGTCATAACCACAATGACGTCGGTCATTTTATCGTATATGCAGATGGAGAGCCTCTCTTGAATCGACCCGGGTGTAGGCACCTATTCGGCTCTTACCTTCAGTGACAAGCGTTACACCATATGGACGTTTCAGTCGGCCTACCACAATGTTCCATCTATAAACAACTGTATGCAACTGCAAGGGGAAACTTACAGGGCACATGACGTTACCTGCGAGATGAAGCCGGAAGAGGCTATGCTCCGGATGAATCTTGCAGCTGCATATCCTAAGGAAGCGGAACTGGACCATTGGTACCGAACAATAGGTCTTAAGCGAGGGGGGAACGCCGAGGTTATACTGCGGGATGAATTCCGTCTTCATCATCGTCCTGGCAAAGTGCAGTTGCACTTCATGGTCCCCGTCGAGCCCAAGCTATGTAGACAACAAATTGAACTGCGATCTTCAAACGGTTCCCTATACGAATTAACCTATGATTCTAGCATATGGTCACCAAGTATCGATGTAAGAAAGTTAGAGGAATCCGAACACCGCATGATTGCTAACTGGAAGACGGAGCAGTTGTACCGGATTACGCTTGACGCTCTGCCTGGTTTGGAATCAGCCCAATCTGCTATTGTTATTCGAAAGAAGTAGAAGGTGAGGTGAAGTTTTATGCAGACATTTATCGACGCTGCGACTTACGGATTCAGTCCGGAAGCGACCGGACTCAAAAATGCAGAGGCGCTGCAGCAAGCGCTTGACGAGGGAGGCACCATTACCGTCAGTCGGCCGGGCACCTACAAGCTGGCCCGTACGGTTTATATCGGTAGCTATACCACCCTTGTGTTCGGGAATCAAGTTTTTGTGCATAAGACAGATGAAGAAGGGCCTTTCTCCCATGTGATTCTAAATAAAGGCGCACTGACTAAAATCTACGATGAGCATATAACGATCGAGAATCTCCATATTCATGTGAATGGAATGGATGTTCGAACCTTCAGCGATGTATTTGGCTTGCATGGCCAGCTCGCTTTCTTTTATGTCAAGGACCTGCGCATTGAACGATTCCGCTGTATGGATCTGGGCAAGATGCAATATGGCATTCAAATCTGTACCTTCGAGGACCTTCACATTCGGGATGTCATCATCAAGGGGGATAAAGATGGCGTCCATCTGGGCAGAGGCAAGCGGTTCCACATAATCAATGGGATTTTCGAAACCTATGACGATGCGGTTGCGCTTAATGCCCACGACTATGATGTGGGGAACCCAGAGCTGGGATGGATTGAAGACGGGGTGGTGGAGAATTGTCACGATTTGGCCCGCTCCTTCACGAATAACGATGGTGTAGGTTATTTTTGTCGAATTCTGGCGGGGGCATGGAGGGATTGGGAGCCGGAGATGAAGGTGCAGAAGTCCGACACCGTTGTCTCCAAAGGCCGGTTATACCGAGTGAAGGCGTGCCCCGATGCCGCAGTCTACGTATCGTATACCCAACCCGTACATAAACAAGGAATCGTTGAATTAGACGGGATTCAGTGGGCTATGATTCAGGAAGATGTCACTTATACCGCCGGTGTTCGGAATGTGACGTTCCGCGATATCTATTTGCGGAAAGCCAGAATCGGCTTCTCCATACATTTTGACAACGATCGCTTCAGTCGTTCGTATTATCCGGGATCACCGGTCCCAGGGCAGGAGCAGCTTGTCTTCGAGAATATTCGGGTGCTTCACGACCATAAAGTACCATTCCTCTCAGCCAATACGCCTATTGATAGGATTACGTTGCTTCATTGCAGCTTCAGAAACAGTCCCATTACCATCCATGGAAACGGGGCAATGGAAGACTATCGGCCGACCTTCATCAGCGTGATCGGATGTATATTCAATCATGAGGGAACCTTGGAGTGGATTGAAAACTCGGTTGCGAATAAGCGGATCAAGGTCAAGGCATATGCAAGTGTGAAAATGAACGATGCCGCGACGCTGCAGATCGTGCCGGGACCGGGGATGATTGAAGTGGATTTGGATATATATTAACTCAGGAGGAGGACTGTGCATGCAGGATTATCGTTTGGATGTTCTTGAGCGTGTTGGCGTTTGGGGGGACATGGGCAACGGTTACTATAGGAACCCCGTTCTGATGGCTGATTATTCCGATCCTGATGTGGTCCGCGTTGGCGAGGATTTCTATATGGTATGCTCGGAGTTTCATTTCATGGGCATGCCAGTGTTGCATTCGAAGGATCTGGTGAATTGGACAATCATTGGGCAGGTCTATGACCGGCTCGAGATGGATTCCAAATACGATTCCATGGAAAAGTACGGAAAAGGCAGCTGGGCTCCATCGATTCGGTTTCATGACGGGCTGTTCTACGTCTATTTCTGTACACCTGATGAAGGTTTGTATATGAGCACCGCTGTCAACCCCGCTGGACCATGGGCCCCGCTGCATGAAGTGGCAAGGGCTTATCGGTGGGAGGACCCATGTCCCTTCTGGGATGATGACGGCCAAGCCTATCTGGGCCGCAGCCAATGTGGGGCAGGACCCATCATTCTCCATCGGATGACGCCGGATGGGAAGTCGCTACTCGATGATGGCGTTACGATCTACGAGGGCGAATGCGCCGAAGGAACGAAAATTTATAAGCGCAATGGCTATTATTATTTAATCATTCCCGAGGGAACTGTTCCCTATGGCTGGCAGACCGCCGCGCGTTCGAGAAACCTGTATGGCCCTTACGAGAGACAGGTTGTGCTGTCTCAGCAGGACACATGGGTGAATGGCCCACACCAGGGAGGTTACGTGGAGCTGGAGAACGGGGAAGGCTGGTTTCTGCACTTTTCCCATACGGGGGCGTTGGGTAGAATTGTCCACTTGCAGCCGGTTACATGGATCGAAGACTGGCCGCTTATCGGTTATAGCAAGAACGATCGCTTCCCGGGCAAGCCAGTTACGGTTTGGAAGAAGCCTGAGGTCGGATCAAGCCATCCAATCTGCGCCCCTCAGACATCGGACAACTTCGATAGCCCGCAGCTTGGACTCCAGTGGCAATGGAACCATAATCCTGATGACAGATCGTGGTCCTTAACGGAGCGCCCAGGTTATCTGAGGCTTCGTACACAACCTGGCATCGACCTGCTTCGAGCTCGTAATGTTCTGACTCAGAAGATCATGGGCACATCCGGAGTGATAACGATTAAGCTCGATACAGCCTCCATGGGATTCAATCAACGAGCTGGAGTGGCATTAATGGGCGGACCTGAGACGCATCAGTTGTATGTGGAGAACAAGGGAAGGAAGAAGGGAATCGTTGGCATCCTTGCAGGAGAGGCGGTTCAAGGACCGGAGCTGATACAAACAGAGGTTTGGTTCCGAATTACCATTCAACTATGTTCTCAGATTACGTTCTACTATAGTCTGGATGGGTGGAACTATCAGCATTTCTGGAGAAATGCCCAGGTTCAGAATGGGTACTGGAAAGGCGCCCGCGTTGCATTGTTCACTTATGAAGGGCAGGAAGGGCACGTAGACATTGAGTGTTTTGAGTATAGGCACGACGGTCCCGGCGGACAACTAGAAGCTGAATGAATCCAAGCCATGGAAGTGTAATTTAAATGTAAGAAGGCCGCTTCAGGGTAACGCTGGGCGCCTTCTTTTTGTATTTGCCTATGAAGTAATGACAAATGAATATTGGAAGCGCTATTATCATCGTATAAGATATATCAGAGTGTGGGGGGATTGCTGTGCTTCGATCATTTCATTCCAAGCTATTAGCGCTGCTTATAGTCATTTCGTTAGTACCTATGTTCATTATGAGTACCTACTCGTATCGAGTATCCGTTCAAGCCGCCGAGCAGAACGCCGGCCATTCGATGGAGACTGCATTGGAGCAGATGGGCAAGAATCTGGACTTTCAAGTGAGAACATATAGGAGATATATGGACTTCTTTGTTTCCTATAATGAGCTTAAGGCCGTCATTTTCGATAATACGTTCTCTCCGACTTCGCTGGCAACGTGGGTGGCTAACCGTAAGTTGGAGTCCATGTTAAACGGTTTATTTCTTTACGAAGATTCGATAGCGTCAATTGCCTTCTATAAAAATAACGAATTAGTATACAATTACAAAGAGCTCAATGGAAATACCCTCAGGAGCTTTGGGAAATCCGTGAATTATTCGGAAGCTATGGCTTTAAGAGGCGGGATACAGATGAGCTTCTTGCAAACCGTCAATGAGGAGAATGGAAGCAAGGAGAACTATTATGTGTTTGGCAGAAGATTGTTTAAGGACCAACAGGTCAGCGATTCCACTTCAGCGGGAGTGTTTATCTTCGTTCCTGAAAAAAACTTTGCAGATATCTTCCGCACAACGAATAACCCAATAGCAGGGTCAGCATGGATTACCGATAGCAACGATCACATTTATTCCCGGTCAGATGGAGAGGAAGACGAAAGACTCCTTCCTTCCCTGAACCTACTCTCGGATTTGCCGCAGCAATCGGTGCGGGGGAGTTTCCTGCATGAATATGAGGATAGAAAATTCATTGTCGGCTACTACCGTTTAGACCGGTGGGGGCTTCAAATTGTTCAGGCTATTCCACAGGATGTCTACACGGCGAAAATCCGAACCATAGCTAAATCCACCATTTGGATGAGTTCTATATTGCTTGTCTTACTGTTGCTGTTCTCGGTGTCATTCGCGCATAAGCTTTCCGATCCTGTCCGCCGTATGGTTAGTGCGATGAGACAAATCCAGTCGGGAAATTTTGATGTGCAGCTTGAGTCTAACTTTACTCAAGAATTCAACTTACTCGCTAAATCGTTTAACTATATGGCCGTGAGGCTGAAGGAACAGGTGATTCAGCTTGTTGCCGAGGAGAAGCGGCGAGGGGAAATCGAGTATCACATGCTGCAATATCAGATCAATCCCCATTTTGTCAACAACACCTTGGGATCTGTTCGGTTATTCGCAATGACCAAGGGGGCAGACGAGGTTGCGGAAGTTTTGCACTTGCTAGCTCGTTTATTTCAGCGCACGTTAGGAAGTTCAGCGAGGCTGGTCCGCTTGCGCACCGAGTTGATGCACTTGAAGGATTACATTCGTATACACCAGATGCAGTATATGGACGAGTTGCAAGTTTCCTTTCAATGCGATGATGAGCTGATGGAGGGTTACGTCCCCAACATGCTTCTTCAACCACTGGTGGAGAATGCCCTGTTTCACGGTATCCATTCAGCCACGGGAGTTCCGCAAATCACGATTGGAGCACGCAAGGATGCTCAGGATCTTATTTTGTTTGTGCAAGATAACGGATTGGGCATGAGTGAAGACAAGTGGAAGGAAATCTTATATGGCGGCGACTCGCTTTCGAATCGACTTAATAAAATCGGGGTTAAAAATGTTGATCAACGGCTGCAGCTGCATTACGGCCCTGCCTATGGCGTGTCCTTAATGAGTAAAGAAGGGGAAGGAACAAGAGTAGAAGTTCGGTTACCTTATCAGATCAATATGGAGGAATTCGAGCATGAAGAAAATCATCATCACGGATGATAACCGCATGGTTGTAGAGTCTGTCGCCCAGCTACTTCCGTGGACACAATTGGGCTTTGAGATTGTTGCGAAGGCATATGACGGAGTTCAAGCTCTTGAGGCACTCAAGCGACGTGGCGCTGATATTGTTATCTCGGATATCAAGATGCCGAATATGGATGGCTTGCAGCTGATCCGGGAAATGAAGAAGCTTGGACTGGATGCCAAAACCATTGTGTTAAGTTCTTACAATGACTTCGACATGGTTCGGGAAGCCATGCGACTAGGTGCTTCGGAATACATTCTGAAGACCGAACTCGACCGTCAGACTCTCTCCCAACTGCTCATTGCACTGGCAAGTCAACTCGATCAGGAACGGGAGGCGCTGGATAATATCGGGAAGCGGGACGAATTGTCGGAATCGGAGATCTTGCGTCTCAAGGAGATGGATAACGAGCTGAGACGCAATCGCGTATACATCAGGGACCAACTGCTCCGTGGCTTATGCCTCGGGCATTTGCCCGAGGAACAGTTTCTCCAGCAGTGCAAGAGTTATCTTGAGATCCGATATGTGTCTGGTATGCATGCCTTATTATACCTGGTTGTGGACAATTTCCAGAATGTACTCGATATGAGATGGAGAGGGGATGAGCAGCTGCTATCTTTTGCTGCTATGAATGTAGTAGAGGAGTTACTCGATCGAAATGTTCGGGCAGATCTCTTCTATAACGGATCGGGAGAATTCGTTGTATTGGCCTGCTTGGAATCAGATGGAAATAATTCCTATGAATATTGGGAGAGCCTCTTCACTCAGATTGCCGAGGCACTCGAGCAATATTTTCGAATTCGTATATCCGGTGGCTTGAGTTTGGACAAGGAAGATCATTACCCGGTTTCGAAGCTCTATGTACAAGCGCTCGAGGCAAGTCAGTTTCGCTATATTCTGGGGAAGGGCAAGCTCATCACGGACCAAGATGTGATGCAACGGAGAAATATGTCCAGCAATACAAGTCCCAACCGCTTTGAACGAGTCGATATGCTGCGAAATGCCCTGCATGCTTCACACCCTCAGTTGCTCATAAAGACAGCGGACTCGTTAATGGTTCGCCCGGAAGAAGTCACACCGGAGAACTTCAGGGAAGCGCTCAGGCTCTATGAGAAATACTCCTTTATTCTAAGTGAGTTTCTGGAGAAGAATGGCTTACGTTCAAAATGCCGCAGCCTGTTGGAGAGTTTCAATGAATTCCTTTACGACCGGGAAGCGATCCCCGAGCTGAATGCCCGGTTTCTTGATATATTAAGACGTATTTCCGAGGAAATGGCGACAGGTAACAGTCATGTCCGTCTGTTAATGAAATTTGTCCAAGCCCATTACAAAGAGGAAATTACGCTTCAAACGGCATCCGAGCAACTCGGGGTAAACAGCGCCTATCTGGGAAGACTGGTGCAGAAGGAACTGCAGGTTAACTTCTCGGAATACTTGAACCATTACCGGATTGAGCGTGCTAAAGAGTTGTTGTTAGAGGGCAAACTCAAGATCTACGAGATTGCTGAGGCGGTGGGATACGGGAGTACGGAGCATTTCAGCAGAATGTTTAAAAAGGTGACGGGTCTAAGCCCCAAAGACTACTCAAGCGGCAAATTAAAATGATTGCATCATGAAATATACAGTAAGATCATTCAGATTGGTCGTTCCTCCTGATAAGATTGAACCATAAGAAATAGGAGGAACCGCCAATGAACACAACATTAGTGACTCACACTCTACTTAAGCTAAACAGACAAAAATACTTGTTTATGCTCTTACTGCCAGGCCTTGTATACTTTATCATCTTCAAATATGTCCCGATGTATGGTGTCGTGCTGGCCTTCAAAGAGTTCAATCCGATGGATGGTATCCTGGGCAGTCCTTGGGCAGGAATGAAATACTTTAACCAAATTTTTCAATCCGATTCCATTCATCAGGTCGTTTACAATACGCTGCGAATAAGTCTGCTAAAGCTCGTATTCGCCTTCCCGGCTCCGATCATGTTTGCTTTGCTGATGAATGAACTTGCCGGCAATGCGTTCAAACACGCGGTTCAAACCATCTCTTATTTGCCTCATTTTCTCTCCTGGGTTGTTATCTCTGGACTCATCTTTCAACTATTATCGCCTAGCTACGGTTTATATGGTTATGTAGCGAATATGTTTGGCTGGAAGACACAGGTTTTGCTAGCACAACCGAATACGTTTCTAACGATTCTTGTATCCTCTGAAATATGGAAGGAATTTGGATATGGAAGTGTTATCTATCTGGCGGCAATTGCGGGGATCAGCGGTGAGTTGTATGAAGCGGCAAGAATGGATGGGGCTGGCCGGTTCAAAATGATGGTTCATATTACTCTACCAAGCCTGCTTCCGATTATCAGCATCTTGTTTATCCTGCAGCTTGGGCATGTATTGGATGGGGGCTTTGACCAGATTATGAACTTGTATAATCCATTGGTGTATGGGGTGGCCGATGTTGTCGACACCTATGTATACCGGATGGGTCTGGCCAACTTTCAATATAGCTTCGGTACGGCGGTAGGCCTGTTTAAGGGTATCGTTGCAATGATTCTAGTAATCTCTACCAACTATATAGTCCGCAAAACAACAGACCATTCCATATGGTAGCAGGAGGTATACATGAGAGTACATAAAAGTTTTGCCGAGCAGCTTTTTAATATCGGGAATATAGCCGTCATGTGCCTGGTCTGTATGACGATTATCTATCCGTTCTGGCAGCAGGTTGTCCTGTCATTTAGCCGTCCTGAGGATGCCCAATTGATTGGTTTGCACCTCTACACCACTCATCCTACTTTAGATTCGTTCCGAAGAATTTTTATGGGCTCAACCATTTACAAGGCCTATTATTGGACAATCGTCCGCACGGTGCTCGGCACCATTCTAACGGTTGGTGTAACCACGATGATGGCCTATCCACTCGCGAAAGTGTACTTGCTCGGACGTAAATTTTGGATGTGGATTGTCGTATTCACGATGTTTTTCAGTGGTGGCCTGGTGCCGACGTATCTGCTAGTGAAAAATCTGCACTTGACCAATACGATCTGGTCGCTCGTTCTGCCCGGCCTTGTCAGTGCGTGGAACATCATAATTATACGGAACTTCTATTATTCCATCCCGGATGAATTGGAAGAGAGTGCAAGGATGGATGGAGCCCATGATATGTACATATTCGTCCGCATCATTTTTCCACTGTCTGCTCCTGTCATCGCTACCGTAACCTTATGGACGTTGGTAGGAAACTGGAATGCTTGGTTTGATGCGCTCATGTATATTACCAATAATAAGATTAAGGTTCTGCAGATTGTGCTTCGAGAGGTACTGAATGACGCTAACCAGATGTCGGGTGCGAACCCGTCAGATGTTGCGGAATTGGCAGGGCAGCAATATACACCGGAATCTATAAAAGCGGCCATCCTTATGGTTGTCATTCTTCCGATTGTCTGCGTATATCCCTTCTTGCAGAAGTATTTTGTCAAGGGAATCATGGTTGGGGCTGTTAAAGGCTGAAAAATTCGGAGTTTCCCATTGCTCGATATAAGGACGAATGTCTTTATATATAATTCATCAATCATTATGGAGGGGTTTATTCATGCAAAAAAGACGCATTCTTACAGCGATCACAGCGTCTATTCTAGCGGTCTCGCTCGCAGGCTGCTCCTCGTCATCGACTACGACCAAGAAGGATGCGGCGACAAGCGCACCGCCCAAGCAGTACTCGATCAAAATCTTCACCTCGCGGGTTCAGCCAAATCCGGAATCCGAGGCCATCAAGCAATTGGAAGGGAAGCTCGGTCAAAAATTAGAAATAATGTCGGTTCCAGATGCCAATTACGCGGAAAAGTTGAACCTGTACTATGCTTCCAATGATATGCCGGACGTGTTCGATGCTAGCAGTAACGAGGAAATCCGCAAGAACGGTACAGCCAAGTTCACAGAAGATGAGCTTAAGAAGTACATGCCATTGTCCTATGCAGCAGCACTGAAGCAATATCAAGACTTTGGCATTGAGAAGCAGAAGGTGTTCGACCGATTCTCGGTAGACGGGAAACTTGCATCATTCTCAATGGGCGGTAAAGAACTGACATATCCTTACGGCCTAGTGGTTCGTCAGGATTTGCTTGAGGAATTCGGACTCCCGATGCCGAAAACGTTGGAGGATTGGGAGACCTTCTTGAAAGCGTACAAGCAGAAATATCCGAACAAATATCCATTGAGCGCACGGGGAAAAGATCTGATTCGCCAGTCCTTCTATGCTTTCATCGCGGCCTTCGGTACATCCTATGACACGTGGCAAATGAAGGATGGCAAGATCGTCTACGGACCAATGATGCCAGAAATGCGTGATGCGCTGGAGCTGCTTGCCCGCTGGTACAAGGCTGGTTATATTAACCCAGAGTGGATTACGATGGATAATGCCGCTTTCAATAATGATTGGATCAACGGTAATACCGTCATTAGCCAATTTAATAGGTTGGACACGGTCATTAAGGCACCGTACACGCCGGGCTCTCCTTATGACTTGCTGTCGGGCAAAAATGCGAAGGCCAAGTTCGAATGGGTGCCATTCCCGAAATGGAAAGACAGTGTGAAACCGGCAGTTAACACCTACGAAGGGATCACCAACATCGGGGTCAGCTTCGGCAAGCAGCTAGAGAAGGACCCGGATAAGCTTCATGCTGCAATGGGGGTAGTCGATAAGATCATGAGCGATAAAGACTCGTTCATGCTTCGCAGCTATGGTGTTCTAGGTAAAACCTACGATTTGGTGGATAATATTCCTGTCGTGAAGAAAGAACTCAATAATACGGATGGTAACGTGAAGGAAGGCTTCGCCTGGTTATTTAAAGGTGCCCCTGGTTCGAATTGGGATCTTGTGAAATCAACGAAAACTCCATATTACCTCGATAACTTGAAGAAATATGCTGAGGATGCATCAGGCCAGTATTCTAAAGCGAATACAGAATGGGCATTCTCACGTGTAAACGGTCCACTTATTTCACCGTCTGGTGAAAATCTGGATGCCAAAGGTAAGGCGAAAACCGAGGAGTGGGGCCTCATGTTCGCCAGCGTTATTGTTGGTAGTAAGTCACTGGCGGACTTCGATAAGTTCATCGAGTCTTGGAAGAAGGAATGGGGGAACGACGCTACGGAAGCTGCGAATCGTCTCTACCTGAAGCAGTGGCAGAAGTAAGCATGTAATGAGGGAGGAGCAGGTCTTGCATCTTTAATGGCCTGCTCCTTCTAAATTGAAAATCCAAATTATGATGAATGGGGGCTCATTATGAAAAGGTATAATCGACTGAGGTTTACCTTTGTTTTCGCTTGGCTTGCGATCATTACTTTGGTGGCACAATCCTTTTTATATCTTAACCCTGTAAGCGCTTCAGGAACGATTATCCAAACGACACCTGGGTCAATAACGTTCAACACACCCGCAGACATAGCAGCCCGTAATAACAAGGTGAACAATGCGGGTACTCCTGTGAATGGCGTTTATCCGAAAGTTTATACGTACAATACGGGATGGATCAAGTTCTCCAGTGTAAACTTCGATAATCGTTATACCAAGTTTGCGGCAACCTTCGGCGCAGCGTTAAATGATGGCGCCCTCCTTCGGGTTCGCTTAGATAGCACAACAGGGACCGAAATCGGAAACTTGACAGTGAAGGCTTCTACCGCTTGGACGAAGTCGATAAGTAGCTTGGCACCGCTTGCTGATGTTACGGGAGTCCATGATGTGTTCATCAGCTTCGAGTCTACGACAGCAGGCCTGACAGGATCGATTGACCTGTACGGCATCACCTTCTACCAGAGCAACACAGTTAGCCTTACGTTCCCCCAGCAGGTGTTCGACCAGCAAGGAACCGTGGCGAATGGTACGTATTCATCCATTTCCGATAACAGTTGGGTGAGATTCAAGGATGTTGACCTTGGTAATGGTGTTGCAGGCTTGTCGGCCAATTACTCGGCTCCAGCAGGCAGTGGCGCCAAGGTCTCCGTATATTTGGACAGCTTGACAGGTGGCACTCTCCTTACTGAATTTGAAACAAAGACCACAACAGCCGGCAGTACATTCGAGCACCCGATTCAACAGATTGCCAAGGGCGGTTATAAGGGAGTACATGATGTATTCATTCGATTCTCGGCGAATAGCGCAGGCCAAGCGGCAGCAGACTTCTATTCCTTAACCTTCTATCGGGATACGACCATCAGTCTTGATGCTAGGGCAGATCTGGGTGCATCGCCGGTATCGGGAACTGACTACTCGGGTGTTTCGCTCTCTAGTACCAAAGTTTACTCCAACAATGGCGCTTGGGTTCGATATGCTGCTGTCAACTTCGATGAGGGCTTTACTTCCGTTGTCGCCAAGTATGCGTCTCCAACAGGCTACGGCGCGAAGGTAACGCTTAAGCTGGATGACCGAACGAACGGCCCAACCATTGCATCCTTCGAGACGAAAACCACTGTGAGCTGGACGGCGGAGTGGGGGGATTCAATCCCTTTGACCCAGGCTGTATATGGTGTTCATGATCTTTATGTTCTGTTCAGCGCGAACGCTGCAGGAAAAGCGAATGCCGATTTCTATACCGTCAACCTGGTCGGCTCCAATATCGGCAATGGAGCAACAATAGTCAGTGTACAGAATACGAACGGGACCGCTAACACGGCAACCGTTACGCAATTCGCAAACAATGGGACATACGCATTGCCTGCAACTACAGTAACAGCCACGATGAGCGACGGGACGACCCGAAGCTACAGTATGAGCTGGCAGCCACAAGTTTTGGATACATTGACAGCAGGTGTGAAGACGGCAATCGGAACGATTGCAGGAACCGATTACTCGACTTTGTTCACTTTAACGGTAAATCCTGCAGTTGGCGATGGCATCGTCCGGAATATCACGATTGATCCTACTCGGATCGTGAAGAATCTTCCGTTCAACCCGATTGGGATCAACATCGATCACTACTTGGATTCTGACATCTATAATCCGAGCCGTGCAAGACCTTTGACAGAAGCGCTTCAGGAACTTGGTGTGAAATCACTACGCTATGCCGAAGGCGACTCCGGTGACAGCTACCTGTGGACACAAGCGCCCTATCCGACAGTTCCTAATGCACCTCTAAGTCCGAAGTCATTGGTGTTCAACCCAAGCGCATTTCCGTTCAACCAAGCTACCAATTATAATTCCGACGGCACCTTGAAAAACATCATGGACGTTAATGAATTTTTCCAGATAACCAAGACCATTGGAGCTGAGCCCTTCTATATTGTCGGCATCGATGCGGGCGTGTTTACCACACCGGCTAACGGCTATAATCTTGGAATGGCCAAAGCGAAGGAAGCTGCGGTTGAATTGGTCAAGTATGCCAAGCTTAACAACCGACCGATTAAATACTTTGAGATCGGCAATGAAACCGACTTGAAGAATGATTCACAAGGCATTGCCAAGTGGGATCCGGTGCAGTATGCCAATGTGGTCGTTGAATTCTCGCAAGCGCTTAAGGCGGTTGATCCGAATATCAAGATTGGGCTCAGTGGCGGGCTCTCCAACTGGACAGCTTGGCTCGGCGCGGCTCTGCCGATTTGTGTGAACGATATTGACTTTATCGTGGCACATCAATATATCCAGAACTGGGTTTGGGTGCCGAGAGATCCAAACAATCCGAGTAAAGACAGTATTTTAACCGCAATGGATAGTCTTGTGGCTCAAGGCAAGATTACTGTCGCTGACCGTCAGCGCATCAAGCTGGAAGTAACGGAGTTTAGCTCCTACACGCCCAATACACCGAAAGCTAACGACATGTCAGCAGCATTGAATAATTTCGAAAAAATATATAACTTAATGGAAATACGAGAAGTGGAATACATGCATTTATGGATCACTCGTTGGTTTGGCGACAGCGCAACTAACCTTAGAGATATGATCGCTATTGGGCCAAATAACGAAATCTTGCCTATGGGACGATCCTTGCAGGTATGGGCGACCACGCTGAAGGATCAACTGGTCTACTCCGATCATTCGAAATATACAGACGTTAACGATGTAAAGGCTTATTCTACGTATTCGCCGGATTCCAAAGAAATGACGGTATACCTGGTGAATAAATTCAACAATACCAACGAAGTTGAGCTTACCTTCAACAATTATCTGCCAGACGCTTCGAATGAAAAATGGGTCTGGAAAGGTACCTACTTGGGCGATAAGAACCCGACTTGGGGACCGGCAGGAACCGTGCCTGTCGTTGACGGCAAAATCAGGTTAACACTGGACCGTGCATCCGTTACGGTACTGAAGCTGAAGGCAAGCAGCAGCAAGGACATTACATCCTTCACCGTTCCGTATCAGATGGGCAGCAGCGTCATTGATGTAACCAATCATACGGTTTCCTTCAAAGTTCCACTTGGTACGAATGTATTAGCCATGATGCCGTCCGTGACGACTTCCGCCTACGCTACGGTTACTCCTGGTCCTGGCGTGGCTGTAGATTTTACGAGTCCGGTGAGCTACACTGTGCAAGCGGAGGACGGGTCTACTCAGTTGTGGACCGTAACCGCAACTCCCTCGGCAATGAGCGATATAATGACCGGTCCGAACAGTGTGAATGGCGGAGCCAGCTTTACCGTCAAATACGGGGTCGCCAATGTAACACAGAGTGTCTACAGCAACGTGTATGCCCAGCAGCTTCTATTGACTTACGATCCCACTGTATTGGAATTTACTGGCGCCACCTCTTTGAAATCGGGGTACACGATTGCAGCATTGAACACCTCAACACCTGGACAGATCAACTTCTTATTGGCAAGCTTGGGTTCGAGTGGCGCAATTACGGCTGATGGGGACTTGGTTCAGCTTAATTGGAAAGCGAAGAGTGTGGTACAATCCGCTTCCGCCGTCATCAAGTCCTCCTCGATCTTGGCCGATGGCTTGGGTAGGGAGATGTTGTCCTTTACCAGCACACTGCCTGTTCAAGTGATTTTTGTAGATAAGTCTGCTTTGGCAGCTGAACTTCAAACCGCTCTATCCCTATATAATGGAAGCACGGAGGGGAACGTGAACGGGCAGTATGCTTCGGGATCCCGATTAGGGCTTATGAGCGCCATACAATCTGCACAAGCTGTGTTTAATAATCCGGAATCCTCAAAGTCGCAGGTAGAGGCAGCAGTTACCTCTCTTCAAACGGCGGTTCAAACCTTCCAGTATGCAGTGGTAACAGTCGATAGAACGTTACTCGGGAATACCCTTGCGAGCGCACAGGCGGCTTATAACTCTGCTGTGGAAGGCATCTTGATCGGACAGTACCCGATCGGGTCCAAAGCAACATTGCAGCAAGCGATAGCGGCGGCGAGCGCCGTATGGAATACGGCTGCCGTGTCACAACAACAGCTTACCGAAGCAGCAGTCACACTCAATCAGGCACAAAATGCATTTGCTGCCAAAGTCAATGTACGCAAGCGCACAGATGTCAACGGGGACAGTAGGACTGGGATTGGAGATCTTGCATTAGTCTCCGCCAATTATGGAATAACGAGTGTTAGCCCTGGTTGGGAGGGCATCAAGCTATGTGATGTTAACGGTGATAGTGTTATTGATATCGTAGATTTATCCTTGGTAGCATCAAGCATTGTGCAGTGATGTAAGGGCAGGTGGGCTCTGGTAACAGGGTCCACCTGTTTCATAGGGATGAATACTGTGATCGATGAAAGGATGGGAAAAACTCTATGAAAAAGAAAGCACATTTCTTGTTATTCTTGATCGCTGTTATGATTTGTTCCTTAATTCCGACATGTGTTTTTGGAGAGGCCGCAGGCGAAACCCTCACGGTTGACCGTCAGGAGGTATCTCCGTCCAGTACTTTCACGATTACGGGTTCGGCGCCGGTAAGCGATCTGTACGGATTCGAGGTTAAGCTTACTTACGATCGAAGCAAGCTTGAGTTCGTGAATGCGGTTTCGAAAGTAAGTGGAGGAGCGGGATTCGCAGTCGGTCCCATCCTTAAAGATAATGAAATTGTCTATGCGTATACGAAGACGGGGAATCAAGCCGGCAATAATGGAACATTAGCATTGTTCAACATGACGTTTCGAGTAAAAGACGGGGTGAGCGGAAAAGCTCTGATAACATGGAACAGCCTGAAGATGGTCAAAGCGACTGATCTTGCAAGTACAACTGTATCGCCGTTGGTGTCGACTACGGTAACGATTAATGCGGGGGAGTCTACACCTACGTCTGCACCTACTCCTACCCCAGCACCAACCTCTACTGCCATCGCAGCACCTCCGACCGGCGGAGTGGTGTTACCTCCTTCGCCTTCACCAACTTCCACATCTACGACGCCAACCTCTGCAACGCCTACACCAACATCGAGTGGAGTCCCATCAGCAATTCCGACTCCAGTTGTTTTGAATCCGACAGTAACCAGTGGAACTTCAGTCGAAGGAACAAAGAGCTATGCTCAAGTTCTTCCAGTATCGGTTCTACAGAGCGGCTCGAGAACTCAAAGGCTTCAAATTCAATCACGTGTGGCAGATGTGGAATTGCGGGCTAATGCAATTCCAGCGAATGACCTTGTGAAGGCTTCAGAAGTTAAACTTGTCATTTCCGAGGTGGATAAAAGCAAGCTTGAGGCCTCAATTGCTCAGAAAATTGGAAATAAAGCGATAATCGATCTCAAGCTCCTTCTTAACGGCCAACCTTATGAATGGAAAAATAACGATGCTCCGGTAACGGTAAGCATCCCCTATACCCCAACGCCTGAGGAACTTAAGCTTCCAGATCAACTCGTGGTGTGGTACATCGATGGAAGCGGCAACTTCACGAAGGTTCCCTCTGGACGGTACGATTCTTCCGACGGCAAGGTACGCTTCACAACAACGCATTTCAGCTCCTATGCGATCGGTTACGACCGGAAGATATTCTCCGACTTAGCAGGTTATGAATGGGCTAAGGAATATGTAGAGGCATTGGCCGCGAAGGGCATTGTTCAAGGTACTTCCGAGTCAGCCTACAGTCCAGGTGCTTCGATCACTCGAGCAGATTTTGCCGTGCTTCTGACGAAGACTCTCGGCTTGACAGGGAACTCCCCGACATCATTCGTAGACGTACCATCGGAAGCTTATTATGCTGAGGCAGTGTCCATCTTGAAATCGTTGGGCATAGCACAGGGTGATGAGAATATGCAGTTCCACTCATCGCATTTCATAAGCAGAGAGGATATGATGACTCTCACTGCACGTGCACTTATCCTACAAGGCCGATTAACGGACTCGGATAATGAGGCTGTATTGAGCAGATTTATGGACAGTCAGGAATTGGCCAATTATGCGTCTAAACCAATTGGGAATCTTGTCAGAGCAGGAATTGTTGAAGGAAGCGGAACGCACTTGTATCCGAAAGAAGCGACCACAAGAGCAGAAGCGGCCGTATTCCTATACCGGATATACCAGAAGATTTGGTAGTGAGATGCATTTTCTAAAGTAGCCCGTCTTCAGCTAAGATGGGTTGCTTTCCTAATCGAAGTTGAAAAATGAAGGCTTCACTATACCATACGTCAAGCTGCTGGTTTACATGTTTAGATAGTAATCAGAAATTACCTTGCTTCGTGTCCACATCCTCAAAAAATTCGACAATACGGGGGAAGATTTGGAAGATTTGATCTCCATTGGGACGATCGGATTGATCAAAGCTATCGAATCCTTTTCCCCAAACAAAGGGACCAAGCTGGCGACATTTGCGGCGCGTTGTATTGAGAATGAGATCTTGATGCATCTGCGATCCTTAAAGAAAACGCGCAAAGATGTGTCTCTGCATGATCCCATTGGAACGGACAAAGAGGGGAATGAAATTACTTTGATCGACATCCTCGGCAGTGAAGCGGACGATGTGGTGGATGCGGTGCAGTTGAAGATTGAGAAGTCGAAGATTTATCGCAATCTGGAAATATTGGACGACCGGGAGAAGGAAGTCGTTGTTGGGCGGTTTGGACTGGAATTGGGTGGGGAAGAGCGGACGCAGCGGGAGATTGCGAAGGAGCTGGGTATCAGCCGCTCCTATGTGTCCCGGATCGAGAAGCGGGCTCTCATGAAGCTGTATCATGAGTTTTATAAAGCAAAACGGTAAGTCGTTAGGTCGCTGCATCGTATTCTTCATTTATTTGGCTTCAAATAATGGGGGCGAAATCTATGACAGCCTTAATTCAAATGGAACATGTGAGTAAGTTTTACTTCATGGGCGGGGAGACGATTCGAGCGCTGGACGATATCTCGTTAGACATCGCGCAAGGCGAATACGTAGCCATCATGGGGCCTTCAGGCTCTGGCAAATCCACCCTGATGAATATTATCGGGTGTTTGGATGTGTCAGACGAAGGCCAGTATGTCCTTGATGGTAAGCAGATTCATGCTATGAAAGATTCGCAGTTGTCCGAGATTCGGAATCGGAAGATCGGGTTTGTTTTTCAGAGCTTCAACCTGCTGCCGAGGTTAAGTGCGTATGAGAATGTGGAGCTTCCTCTCATTTATCGCGGACTATCGAGGAAGCAGCGGGAGCCGCTAGTATTGCAATCGCTAGAAGCTGTGGATTTGCTAGATCGAAGGAAGCATTTTCCTTCGGAGCTTTCTGGCGGGCAGCAGCAGCGTGTTGCGATTGCGCGCACGTTGGCAGGCGATCCGCCGATAATTTTAGCAGATGAGCCTACAGGTGCGCTGGATTCGAAGACGGGCGCGGAGATCATGGATATTTTCAGGCGATTGAATGAGCAGGGGCGGACGATTATTGTGATAACGCATGATCGACAGGTTGCTGAGCAAGCGAAGCGGATTGTACGGTTTCGGGATGGGCGGTTGGTGTATTGAGTTTGGAATGAAGAAATAAAACCCGTGCAAATTAAACTGTACCCCTTGTAAAGGACATTTTAAAAAAGTCTAGGCAGATTGAAGTAGATGATCTCTGTATTGAACAGGGGTCATCTTTTTTAAATTCCATTCAAACAGGGCTTGATGGAGGCCTGATCTTTAAAATGACCGAAAAAGGATTCCTGAGGGGCATTGTCCCAGCAGTTTCCCCGCCTAGACATGGATTGTTTTAGTTTCATCTTCTTAACCATTTTTTGAAAGTCTGGATGTGAATAATGGGATCCTTTATGACATGGTCGTCGTTCCCCCAATAATTCCGCGGCCAATTAAAGGGCTGAAGACGTTCAAGAAGCTCGTCAGATAGGTAAACACCATCGGAGACTTTTAGGTTGGCTTCCAGTTCATATAGGGACTTCATGCCTGGAATCACACAACTGACGTGGGAATTAGTTAAACAGAAGCGTATGCGACCTCTGCCAGATTGACTTGCGACTTCCCGGTGACTTTTTTTATTACCCTTGCTATAATTCCAACGCCATGAGTTGCGCATACAGGGAACAGCTCTTGGGCGGGGCGCTGCTCGAACAGGTTGTAAACGACTTGCTCCGTAGCGATCCACCCGGACTTGGCAATTGGAATGCCATCTTCGGGACGATAATCCCGGATCGAGACGCCAATTTCGCGAATTTTACCTTCCCGCTGCAGATCCTGCAGAGTATCTAGCCATTCCAGATGTTCCATCCCCCTCGGGAACCAGCCATGCAGTCAGTTGATATAGATCTATCGCTTCTACATCCAATCGGCGCAAGCTCGACTCGCATTGCGCTCGAATGTACTCTTTTGGGTATCTACCTGACATGTTGGGATTAGAATCTGCAGGATCCGGCCATGATACTGGCTTTATTTGGATGCAATGTAAATGGGTGCCCCCGTCCACTTTTTTAGGGCTTTGCCAATCACTTCTTCCGCTCTACCGTCTCCATATGCGCTGGCCGTGTCGACGAAATTGATGCCGTTTTCCCATGCAGTTAACAACGTCCGAATGGACTCATGGTCTTCGGTTGGTCCGGTGCAGCCGCCTAGCTGCATGGTACCGAAGCCGATCTCTGATACTTGCCAACCTGTTTTGACAAAGGTGCGATATCTCATTTTAGACCTCCATAAGTCGAAATTTTAGATTATACTTACAATAGTAATTGTAAAGTTTATTGGGCCGTTTTTCTTAGGGATTCAGATAATTCATTTGGAGAAAAGGATAACCATAGCTCACGGAGGGTTTAAATGACAATTATATGAGCTGCATCATCATGATTTCATTAAACTGGTGTATATAACTGGGGGACAAGCTGAGCACCAATATATGAATGAGAACTGTATCGTTCAGGAAGGGGAGGTATTCCTGAAACAGCCTGAGGTGGAGCACGCTTACCGTGTACCTGGAGGGGGAAGTTTGGAAGGGTATAATATTTTGTTCCTGCCCGATTTATTGGAAAAGGAGTTCCAAACGCTATCAACTGTAGCCTCTTTCGTGGACTTCTTTTATGTGAAGCCGTTCCTGCGGGAATCGAATGTTTATCATGTCTACATGCATTTAAATTCACAGCAACGGATTGAAATGAAGCTTTTGATGGACCGTTTAACCAAGGAATTTACCCACAAGCTTACTGGTTACCGGATACTGATAAAGACAAGTATGATTGATTTGTTTGTGTACTTAAGCCGTATTTACGAGCTAAAAGCACATAAACCTCTTACCCAGTGGGGAAGCGACGCAGAGGTTATCAAGCATATTAGCCACTACATTGATCTGCATCATGCTCAGCCGCTGAGCCTTGAGCAAGTAAGCCAATTATGTGGAATGAGCGTATCTTCCTTTAAGAATAAATTTAAGCTGTACATCGGCAAGACCTTCTTGGAGTATCGAAAAGAGGTGCGATTAACCATTGCTAAGGAGCTGTTGGTCGAAACGGATGATAAGATTGTGACGATATCGCAAAAGGTAGGTTTAGAGGACTTAAGCTTTTTTAATAAAATATTCAAGGAAATGGAGGAGCTTTCGCCGGGAAACTATCGGAAGATGCACCGTAAGCTATGATGTAGAGAAGGGCGACATGCTACAGGCCTATATGGGCGATTGACCATATCAACGTAGAGAAAACAGTTTATATCCTGTAATTCTTTGATGGAGATAGGTATAATTAATGCACGTACGTATTTATCAACTGCAGCTAAAGGAAGTGGCAATATGACGGACATAGGAAAAAATTATACGATCGATTTTCTTAACATTGCTCCTTATATCCGATATGTACAGGAGTTTTCAGGACTCGATGATTACAAAGTACCTCTGCGAATCATATATGATCATGAGATTATCTTTGTAAAAGAGGGTATGTGTTTGTATCAAATTGAGGATAAAGAGTACATTTTGAAAAAAAATGATATTCATATTATGAAGCCAAATGTTAAACATAGCTGTTTTGTACCTAAGGGTGAAAGATTTGAATATTATGCAGTCCATTTCGACTTTATATATATGGGTGAAGAACTCGACTTTTCGGCTGACGAGATTTATTTAAGTAAATATGATTATTACCACTCGGAATTTATTCCAGTCGAAGAAGAGTTGATTTCTCGTAGAAAAATGACATATGCGGAAGTGGAATTTCCTTATGTAACCGCAATCACTAATGCTATGGTCTATTTAGATTTGTTTAAGGAATTATTGCATGCATACACGCACAAAAATTATGGTTATCACATGGAAATGCGTGCAATTTTGTTGCAAATCTTAACCCTAATTGTAAGGGAAAATGTAATTGATCAAGGTATCCAACGTCAACATCCTCAACGCGCAAAAGTCATGCAAGCAATTCAATATATGCATAACCATTATCATCGTCAGATTGATCAGAGTGAAATTGCTACAGCAGTTTTTATTTCTCCTAGCTACTTAAGGCTGTTATTTAAACAAGTAACAGGGAAAACACCAGTCGAGATGTTAACCCATATACGAATGGACATGGCTAAGAAGTTGCTTCTGGAAGGCAATCACTCCGTTAGTGAAATTTCTTTTATGGTAGGTTTTCAGGACATTCATTATTTCAGTAATTTATTCAAGAAATTAGAAGGATTGTCTCCCAAACATTACGTCACCACTTTAAAGAAAGACATTTGACTTCACTACTATCACTATAATCGCATTAGCGAAATTCACAAATATAGAAGCGTTTAGTCTAAAGATTCTAAAACTAAAAACGCTTACAATAAAGATGTAAGGTAAATAATGAATAGGGGGTAACATCAATGAAGTACTTTAAGCAATGTTTAATCTCTAGTCTTGTTATCATGGTTACTTTGACAGGATGCGCAAGTAAATCGAACACGAACGCACCAAAAGAGACCAATAAAGCAGAAGTGACAAAGGAGGAGAAGGATACTAAAAGTGAAGCATTTACCATTCGCTATTCTTCTTGGTTTTTAAACGATCCCGATGGAACGCATCCTGAGAAGAAAGCTTTTGTCGACGCAGTGCAAAAGAAGTATAAAGAGAAATACCCAAACGCAAAGGTTGAATTAGAAAGTACACCAGGAGATAATTACGACAATAAACTCTCTGCCTCCTTTGCTTCTGTCAGCGCGCCAGATGTGATGTACATGTTCAGCACCTCTCTTAATAAATATGCAAAGGCTAATTATTTAGCAGATCTGTCTGATATTCCCGTTGCATCTCAAATGTTAGAATCAGTGAAACCCATTAATATGTATCAAGGTAAAGTATATGGTATTACTGCCGGAGTAACGGTTGCAGGAGCTTTTTATAATAAAAAAGTACTTAAAGATCTAGGAGTGAATTTGCCAAAGACATGGAGTGAGTTCTTGGCAGTATGCGAAGCGATAAAAGCCAAGGGCTTAACGCCAATTGAAGCGGGCTTTAAGGATGCGTGGACTGTCAACTGGGCAACTGCTCCAATCGCGGCATCGTCAATCAATAATCCTGGCATCGAAACTGATTTATACAATGGAAAGACTAAAATAAACGGTTCCGAATTTCAAGGGTTTGTTGCAAAATGGACGCAATTGTCCGAGAAGGGATATTTTAATAAAAATGCTCTAAGTATTGGTTTCGACCAAGCGCAGAAGGAGTTCGCGGATGGGAAGGCAGCGTTTTTCATCAACGGCAGCTGGGTTCCAAGCGGAGTAAAAGGTGCTAATTCAGAGGCAGAAATTGGTTATATGAGTATTCCAAATGACCAAGGACAGTCTGTCATTGTAACAGCCAATGATAACAGTATAGCTATTAATGCCAAGACATCTAATATGCAAAGGGCCAAGGATCTTGTGTCGGTGCTTACGGATGGAACCGTTTTGGCTGCATTCTATAAAAATAATACGTTACCAGCATTGAAAAATTTAGATGTGCCATTTGATCTTCCTGCTATGAATGAAGTGAAAGAGGCATTGAAATCGAACAAAACTGCAATGTTCCCAGGAACATACATGCCCAAATCTTCTTATGATATTGTTTATGGATCATTGCCGACTCAAATCATAGGAGGCAAAAAATTAGGGAGTGAGCTTGAAGAAGCAGATAAAAATTTACAGAAGGATAAGGTAACAGTCCCAACGCCGTAACGAGAAAAGAACATCAGAACTTCCAACAAATGCCCATTCCGAGATCGGGGTGGGCATTTATTGGGAAGAGAGGGAGCTCCTTATGGATAAGTTTAGAGGTTTGTTTTCAATGCGATTTTTGTTTATTATACCAGCCTTATGTCTGTTTAGTATTTTTGTATATTATCCATTTCTTGGGGGGGTGTTCTATTCATTCACCCAATGGGATGGTGTCAATACTCCAGTTTTTATTGGCATGAAAAACTATATGGACATTTTGCAAGACAGCCAGATACGTCAGGCGACATTAAACACGTTGTATATCGTATTTGTGGGAATTGGTGTCAGCACACCGCTCTCGCTCTTATTGGCGCTCGGATTAAATCGACCATTAAAGTCGAAACATATTCTTAGAACGGTATATTACTTACCTTCTGTTATTAGTCTAATTGTCGTATCCCTTGTTTGGGGGAATATTCTCCAGTATGACGGTATTTTAAATGCACTCCTAACTCAGGCTGGGCTCGGTGTATTCGTCAAGGATTGGCTAGGAACCGTTGATACTGCACTCCTGTCTATGGTCAGTATCATGGTATTTCAAAGTGTTGGCTACGGAGCAGTTATTTATTTAGCTGGGCTACAGTCCATTCCTCAGGATCTTAAAGAAGCTGCACGGATGGATGGAGCATCCGGATGGTATGAATTTTGGCATATTACATTACCTCTGTTAATGCCTTCGATCACAATTTCAACCTTTATGAGTTTAGTAGGAGGTTTAAAGATGTTTGATCTTCCATTTGTCTTAACAAATGGAGGTCCTGGCTACTCAACAACAACTCTTGCTTTAACGTTATATAAATTCCTGTCAAATTTAACCTATGGCTATGCAGCAGCAGGTGGGGTTTTGTTTATGATAATGATCGTTATTATTACGCTCCTTCAGTTGAACTTTACGAGAAAGAGAGAGGTGGAATATTAAACATGGAATCCACTTACAGAACTCGTGCGAGGTTTAACTTACTTATAGAATTCCTGTTAATTGGCGGCTCTTTACTTATCGTTTATCCTTTTATTAATCTAGTCCTTTCCAGTTTTAAGAAAAAACAAGAGCTTTTCAATCCAATTAGTTGGCCAAGTTCTGTCTATTTAGGGAATTATGCTGAGGTTTTTAAACGAGTAAATATTATCGAGGCATTTGGAAATACCGTATACATTTGCTTGCTTACACTTGTACTTATTGTTATTTTCTCTTCCATGGCTGGATACGTCATCAGTAGGGAAGGCAAAGGAATGTACCAGTGGATACTTTACTTCTTTGTTTCAGGTTTCCTAATCCCTTTTCAAACCAGTATGGTGACACTTTATAAACTAGCAGTCTGGACTCATCTTATGGACACGATGACATGGCTGGTTCTTACTTATGCTGCTGGCTCTATTCCCTTTGCTCTATTAATTTATGTGGGCTTCACAAAATCAATTCCACGTGAGTTGGAAGAAGCGGCTATCATGGATGGCTGCAGCCAGTTCCGAATGTTTTGGAAAATTATTTTTCCTTTGCTTATGCCTGCAACAGGCACAGTTGTTGCCATGACGATCATGTGGTATTGGAATGATTTAATTGGTCCTGTCCTCTTTATCAACGATAAGCACAAATTGACGTTAGTTGCTTTAGTTAATGTATTTCGGGGAGAACACACAACGGATTGGGGACCAATATTCGCCCTATGTGTCTTATCCAGCTTACCACTAGTTATTTTGTTTTTCTTCACACAGAAGTATTTCTTGCAGGGCTTGATTCAAGGAGCAGTAAAAGGTTAAACATCGGATGGAGGCGTAAAAATGAAGAAAGAAATAGAAGTTGCTGTATATTACTTCCCGAATTATCATGTTGATTCACGTAATGAGAGTTGGCATGGCAAGGGGTGGACGGAATGGGAATTAGTAAAAGCTGCTACACCCAGGTTCGAAGGGCATCAGCAGCCTAAGATCCCACTCTGGGGTTATTTAGACGAGTCGGATCCAGCGGTTGCGGAAAAACAAATTACAGCTGCGGCTGACCATGCTATTGACGTATTTATTTATGACTGGTATTGGTACAGTGGAGGTCCTTTCCTGAACGCAGCACTTGAGAAAGGGTTTATGCAGGCTACAAATAATAATAGATTAAAATTTTCACTCATGTGGGCGAATCATGACTGGGTTAACTTATTCCCCCTCAAGAGGAGTGCAGGCACTCATATATTAGAGCCAGGAGCAGTTACAAGGAAGGAATTCGAAAAGGTTGTCGATTATCTTATCGAACAATATTTCAAACATCCAAGTTATTGGCGTGTGAAAGGTGGTCTTTACTTTTCATTCTATGATTTACAAACCTTCATTGATGGCTTAGGGGGATTGGAACAAACGATCGAGGCTTTGGCCTATTTTCGCACGAAAGTTAGAGATGCGGGCTTAGGAGAACTCCACCTAAATGCTATCGTTGTTAATATAAAAAATTTACCGAGTGAAAGAGCTTTGAAAAGTCCTAACGATATTATCAATTCTTTAGGAATGGATAGTGTTACCTCTTATGTATGGATTCATAATGTTGCATTGGATACGTTCCCAGCTGTTAAGTACTCAGAATATGCGCAGAAAGCATCTGCGGATTGGGGGAATTTTCGTAAGCAGTTCGAAGTGCCGTATTTCCCGAATGTATCAATGGGATGGGATTCTAGTCCACGCACGGTACAATCGGATGTTTATGATCATTTGGATTACCCCTACATGCCAGTGTTGATCGGTAATACGCCAGAAGAGTTCGAGAAATCACTCCAAGCATCGAAAACCTTTTTGGAACAAAGCCAAACCCTGCCGGCCATTATTACAGTTAATTCATGGAACGAATGGACGGAAGGCAGCTATTTGGAACCTGATACAGTACACGGATTGGGTTACTTGGAAGCTATCAGGAGAACATTTGGTGAGAATATAACTGCCGAGGAAAAAGCCTTATGATAAGTATAAGCTATCAAACCTACCTAAATAAAGTCCACGGCGGGTGGATCGGTAAATGCATTGGGGGAACCATCGGAGCGTTGATGGAGAATAATAAAGAACTAATGGATTTTACATTGGATAATGTGTTTCCTGAGGAAATACCACCTAATGATGATTTAGACTTACAATTGTTGTGGCTGCAGGTGCTCGAGAAGAAGGGATCCCGAATTACCAGTAAAGACTTGGCTGAAGCTTGGATGAGATATTGTTGGTATCCTTTTAATGAGTATGGATATTTTGTGAAAAATTATCGATTAGGCATCTTGCCCCCACTATCAGGTACATTCAATAATCATTTTTTTAAAAATTCAATGGGGTGTCCAATTCGTTCTGAGATTTGGGGATTTATATGTCCTGCTACTCCAGAGTTAGCTTCCGAATATGCTTATAAAGATGGAGCTCTTGATCATGATCTCCTCTCCATTTATGCAGAACAATTTTTGGCTGTAATTGAATCTCAAGCTTTCATTTTAGGTGATATGGAACAATTAATTGAATTCGGCTTAAAACAAATTCCTAAAGATAACGAACTATATCGGTGTATTCAGTTTGTTATCCAGGAGTTTCAAGAAGGACTAGGATGGAAGAAGACTAGGCGACGTATGTTGAACCATTTTAGCTCGCCGGATGCCTCCTACAGTGTGCAAAATATTGGACTTACCGTATTAGCTTTATTATATGGCAAAGGCGATTTTACCGAAACGATGCTTATCGCTGTTAACAGCGGTTATGATACGGATTGCACGGCGGCTACAGCTGGAGCCATTTTGGGGCAATTACTTGGTGCGGATCGAATCCCTGCTATTTGGCTAGATAAAATGGGTACGGAATATGTGATAGGAATAGATGTTACGAGACGATCTTTGTTAATTGAAGATCTTGCCATCGACACTTGCGCAGCTGGATTATCCCTGATGAGGGATGGACTTCTAAATATAGAAATCACAGAGATACCTGACCATGTCAAGGCTTCGCTCCCCGAGCCTGAAGCTATCTCGCCATATGAGATAGAGATCAAGTATGAGGGGTTGCCATCAATCGGATATGCAGAGAATACCCTTGTTACGGTGTCATTGCACAATCGGACAAAGCAAGAGCAGAGTGGTATTCTTCAAGTTCAATCCGCCAAACATCTTAAAGCTAGCCTAACAAAGGTTGAGATAATCGTACCTGCTAACAGTTCCATTCACTTTCCAATAAGCTTCGAGATTTCGAAAGATGCAACCTTTATTCCACAAAAAAATATGATAGACCTCTATTGGATGACGCAAGGGGGAGAGGAAGTAGTAGCGGAAACTTGCTTCGGACTCACAGGTGCATCAAGAGTTAAGGTTATCGGGCCCTTTTGGGATACATTCGATACTCATGAGCATAGTGATAATCCTTACTTAAACCGAATGCCAGAAGGCAGATATCATTTTAATAACTTCATAAATGTAGATAAGGCTTATATGGATGAGACCTTTCATAGCTGGGAAAGTGAAGAGGGAATTCATGTCAACTTTCATGAAGACAAGCTTCCTTTAAACGAATTATTCGGGCATCAGGGGCAGTCATGTGTATATTTATTTCATAATCTCCTTGTACCAACCGAGAGAGAAGCGTCTCTACTAATTGGTAACAATGACGCTTTCAAATGCTGGTTGAATGGAGAGTTAGTCTGTGAAGCTAAAGAGCATACAATGTGGATGCCGTATAATCATCGTACGTCTGTAAAACTACGAGCAGGAACGAATCTTCTGATTCTAAAAATAATTCGCACTGATAGCCAATTTGAGTTTAGCTATGGGTTTCAGGGTGACAGTGCAGGATACCAAGGCAGCTTTTCACATTTTCAAGAAACGACGAAGAATCATTGGTTTGTAGATTTGGCTAGTTTGGTTTAAATTATGTGTGCAAACGCCCGAGCCCCGAGGCTCCGCGCTGACGGGCAGCGAACTGGCTGACGCCTTGCCGGAAGGGCGGTACCATTTTAACAACGATGTCAATTTGGATAAAGCTTATGAAGCAGAGGTTTTAGCCATTTGATGATCGAATGACGCCTTTAATTTTTTACAAGACAAGGGGGAGGAACTGTGAAGAAGCATGGATGGTTTATCGTTCCAATCGTTGCTGCAGTTATTTGCTTAATCGTTTATATCGTCAGGTTGCACGGTACAAGTGACTTCTCCCCCTATGCAACCTTGGCAACGGTGAACGGAGAACCAATCGCAGCAGGGGAATTGCAGCTTGCTTTTGACCAGGTAAAAACGGAAGTTATTGATAATTTGGGTAAAAAGTTTGGCGTACAAGACAGACCGGATTTTTGGAATTCCATGATTAATAATGAAACCCCAATTCAAATTGCAAAGCAGAAGGCATTGCGGTTGGCAATCAATCTGAAGATACCTTTTCTCTTGGCGAAGAAGCACGGGCTTATTCAAGCTGCGGATTACAAAACATTCATGACGAATTTGCAAATCGTTAACGGACAACGTCGTGATGCCCATGAGAAGGGACAAATCCTTTATGGCCCGATTCAATTTAACGAAAGGGATTACGCTCATTATATCCAATCGAATCTAGTTTCCGACTTGAAACGACAACTGATCTCCGGTTTGGATATATCGGAAGAGAAGCTTCGAGAACGGTATGAATCCATGAAGGACGCAAATTTCCGTGAAGTGCCGATCATTCGAGGGTCGCTTTGGTCCGTTCATGCCGGTGCAACAAGTCTGAAAGAACAAGAAGACTATTTCAACAAGTTGAGATCTATCAAGCAACAGGATGCCGGTTCAATTCCTGATGTTTCTATTGAATCCATTGAAATGAACGCGCTTACAGTCAAGCGCGACAGTATGAACTGGCCGTCTTTGGTTGCACAAGCCAGATCCGCTTTTTCCGGTGAGTGGGTCGGGCCTCTCCAAGATCGAACGGGATTTTACCTGTTAAAGGTTGAGAATCGAATCGAAGGGGCTTATGTACCGTTTGAGACAGCTAAGCAGGTGATCTTTCAACAACTAGCCAAAGAAGCACTCGCTAAGGAGGTGAATGAAGCAACAGATCGAGCTGAAGTGGTCGTAAAACAAGAATTTGGTGAGTGGACGCCTCAGATGTAAATTTAATCTAAAAATGGAGGGATGACGATGCACAGGAATCTAGTTCGAATTTTTATGAAAATTATGATGCTTTCAGCCTTGCTTGTAACCACCGTTCTAAGCTCTACAGTACTTCAACCTACCGTGCGGGCAATAAACACTTCCTATTACGTAGACTGTTCGGGTGGAATAAATGGGAACGGAAGTTTGGGAAGCCCGTGGAACAATCTGACGAGTGTCAATAGTCAAACGTTCCAGTCCGGGGATCAACTTCTATTTAAACGCGGAACGACATGTACAGGACAACTAATGTTTACTGGTTCTGGGGCAAGCGGATCTCCCATCGTGGTTGACGCGTATGGGAGTGGTAGTCTACCGATCCTTAACGGAAATGGAAACCAGGATGGAGCCATCTACCTGCAGAATATTTCTTATTTAACGATTCAAAACTTGGAAATCATGAACTCCGGTTCCTCTTTACCTTATGTAAGAGGCATTCAAATCAAAGCGACGGGTGGAACGACAGGCACATTCCGCAATATCTCCATCAAAAATAACGTGATCCACGATATAAGAGGAACGTCGGATCATTGGAGTAGCGGTGCCATCTTTGTAAGTTCCGATACGCCAAATACGAATAACAATTACGATCAGCTTCTCATCGATAACAACACGATTTACAATTCAGATACGATGGGGGTCGTCGTAACCGGTAGTGGTTCTCAAAGTCAAACGAATCCGAACATGACGGGATGGACATACAACACGAACGTGAAGGTAAGCAATAACTACATTCACGATTTGAAATTTGATCCTATTCTGGTCGGTGCTTCCGACACACCGATTATTGAATATAATCGCGCTTATGATATTACAACACCATCCGGTGAATATACAGACGGTATCTGGACATTTACGAGCAAAAATATTTGGACGCAGTACAACGAGGTAGCAAGAATGACGTTCTCCGGCAGTGGCGACGGGTTGGCTTTCGACTGCGATTGGGGGGGGAGAGGCACATGTAATCATCAATATAACTATGTACACGATAATCCCTACGGATTTATACTAGTCTGTTGTAGCAGCAATACGACCGGAAATGGAAATAACTATTCGGGAGGGGTAACCAGGTTTAACATTACGCAGAATACCGGTGGCGCCAACATAAAATGGGATGGAAGCCAGAACCCATCGACTCCTCCTCATTTTAAGATGGATATTTATAACAATACCTTCTATGAGCCGAACCAGACATTGTATGCGCAGACTCGTGATTCCGGGTTGTTTCAAAATAATATAATCGTAGCAAGTGGGGGGAGTCCATGTACGAATGCGGGAACGTGTTCTAATAATGCATTTTCCGGTGGGATTTCTTCAGCAGGAACAAGTGCTGTAACCAACGATCCGTTGTTTATCCTCCCAAGTACGGGTGGGGATGGAAGACAGAATGCGGAAGGGTTTAAATTAAAAGTCGGCTCGCCTGCTCTCGGCAGTGGTGCGGTCGTTTCCAGCAACGGCGGGTTAGACTTCTTTGGTAATAGTGTATCGAGCTTAGCCGCTCCTAACATTGGGGCATACAATGGAGCCGGCTTTGGCGTTACCAATACTGGTTTCGAGAGTGGGAACCTTAACTCCTGGACGAACCTGGGGGAGCTACCACCACCAATTCGAACGCGAATAGCGGATCGTGGGCGGTGCAGACCGCTTCATCTAATTCAGGCA
Source organism: Paenibacillus sp. MBLB1832 (assembly GCF_032271945.1). Classification (NCBI taxonomy): domain Bacteria; kingdom Bacillati; phylum Bacillota; class Bacilli; order Caryophanales; family Paenibacillaceae; genus Paenibacillus; species Paenibacillus roseipurpureus. Next base: position 1,710,763 of record NZ_CP130319.1, read on the forward strand.
TCCAGCAACATGTTACAGGTCTTACGCCTAACACGAAGTATATCGTAAGTGCGATGTTGAAGAATACCAACAGCATCGACACTGTATATGTAGGTGTGAAAAATTACGGCGGTAACGATACAGCATCCGGCGTGTCGGGAACATCATACAGCAAGGGATATGTTCTATTTACAACGGGTAGCGTAGCTACGTCCGCTGATATCTACGTTTGGAAGAGCGGCGGCTCTGGAGCGTCATATGGGGATGATGTGCAAGTAACCCCCTATCTCAATATCGTGCTGAACCCAGGCTTTGATTCCGCAAATCTTGGGAGCTGGTCCAACCTGGGTGGAGCGTCTGTCGTCGCTTCGAATTCACATTCCGGCTCATACGGAGTTCGTACCGCTTCTTCGAATTCGGGAGTCCAGCAGCATCTTACTGGGCTTAAAGCCAATACAACCTATGTATTGCTAGGGTGGCTGAGTAATGGGGCGTCTAGTGACACCGTTTACCTCGGTGTGAAAAATTACGGAGGCACGGAAATTGCTCAAGGTATCACTGGCACTACCTATGTGCAAACTGCGATCCTCTTTAAAACCGGCACTGCCAGTTCGAGCGCAGACATCTATATTTGGAAGTCGGGTGGAACGAATGTCTCCTACGGCGATGATATTGAAGTGATACCAGTACCGTGATGAAAATTCTTTAGAGTAAAATTTCTCTTCTAGGTATTAAGTAACCCACTGACTAGAGATCGACTAGTGTGGGTTACTTTTGTTAATCATAAAGCGAAAAAGTCTCGATACCGAGGCTTTTTTACTTGCCTATCTACATCGCTTTGTGTTCACAACCTCAAAAAATTCGACAATCCCGGAGAAGATTTGGAAGATTTAATCTCCATTGGGACAATCGGTTTGATCAAAGCTATCGAATCCTTTCCCCCGAACAAAGGGACCAAGCTGGCGGCATTTGCAGCACGTTGTATCGAGAATGAGATCTTGAAGCATCTGCGCTCCTTGAAGAAAACACGGAAAGATGTGTCTTTTCATGATCCGACCGGAACGGACAAAGAGGGGAACGAGATTACTTTAATTGACATCCTCGGCAGCGAAGCGGACGATGTGGTGGATGCGGTGCAACTCAAGATTGAGAAGAGCAAAATCTTTCGGAACTTAGAGATTTTAGACGATCGCGAGAAGGAAGTTGTGGTTGGTCGGTTTGGACTTGAATTAGGTGGGGAAGAGCGGACGCAGCGAGAGATCGCGAAGGAGCTGGGGATTAGCCGTTCCTATGTGCCGCGGATTGAGAAGCGAGCTTTGATGAAGTTGTATCATGAGTTTTATAAGGCGAAGCGGTAAGTCGTTAGGTTGGCGCATCGTATTCTATGTGAGTAAGTTTTACTTCATGGGCGGAGAGACGATCTGGGCATTGGACGATATCTCGTTAGACATTGCGCAAGGCGAATACGTAGCGATCATGGGGCCTTCGGGCTCCGGTAAGTCCACGCTGATGAATATCATCGGATGTTTGGACGTTTCGGACAAAGGCATGTATGTTCTCGATGGAAAGCAGATTCACACCCTTAAGGATTCACAATTGGCAGAGATTCGCAATCGGAAGATCGGGTTTGTTTTTCAAAATTATAACCTGCTGGATCGAAGGAAACACTTTCCTTCGGAGCTGTCTGGCGGGCAGCAGCAGCGCGTTGCAATTGCACGTACTTTGGCAGGCGATCCTCCGATTATCTTGGCGGATGAGCCGACCGGAGCATTAGATTCGAAGACGGGTGGGGAGATTTTGGATATTTTCAGAAGGCTAAATGAGCAAGGCAGAACGATTATTGTGATTACGCATGACCGGCAGGTTGCTGAGCAGGCGAAGCGGATTGTTAGGTTTAGAGATGGAAGTTTAGTTAATTGAAATGAACAATATTTGTGACAAGGATCGGCCTTACGATAAAAACGTAAGGCTTTTGATCTTTTGATAATGAAGAATGATATAATCTTTGTATGATTCTGAGGCCATTATCGATAGCAACATTTAGGAGAAAAGATCTTCCGCTTTAATGTCGTGCCACTTCGTGTTAAAGGCCTGCTACGAAGACTGTCTGTCGCCTAAACCGATAACAAAAAAGCTCTCCAGAAGGTCTTTGACCGTGCTTGGAGAGCTTTTTCGCGGGATCTTAAAATGTTGCCGTATGATTAATCAGTAGGTTCCCGTGACGTCAACGACCTTTTGGGATAATTTCTTTTCTACCTTTGAATGTTGAATCCGTTCGAGCAGAAGCTCATGGAAATGATCATGGTTAAATTGTTCTAGATCCACCCAATCGTTCGTCCATGTGGAATAGTGAATGGCGTTGGAGATGGTTAGACCATGAATTCCCTCTTCCCCTGGGGAAAGCAGCGGCGTACCCTTTAAGATAGCTTGCGTAAAGCTTTTCATAATCCCTACATGATCCTCGTTTGTCCCGACAACCGGAATGTCACAAACCCAGGCCTCCGGCCGCTTGAACGGTTCAGTGTTGGATCGGTTATGCTCCCGCTCGGGGATGCGGTTGCGGTGAAAGGTGATTTTGTTGTTCTCGACTACGATTTTGCCGCGATCACCGGAAAGCTCCAAACGGTTTGTACCTGGGGATTCTCCCGTAGAGGTAATGTACACACCACTTGCGCCGTTTGCATATTCGAGATAGGCAGTCACATCGTCCTCAACCTCGATATTGTAATACTTGCCGAAACTTACAAAGGAACGTAACCGCTTCGGCATGCCAAGTATCCATTGAAGGAGATCCAGGTTGTGGGGGTTCTGGTTAATCAGTGTACCGCCGCCTTCTCCCTTCCAAGTGGATCGCCACGATCCAGAATCGTGGTAAGCCTGTGGTCGATACCAGTCTGTGACAATCCAGACCACACGCTTTAATTCACCAAGCTCGCCGTCTTGAACCAACTCCCTCAGCTTTTGATAGACGGGGTTGGTTCTTTGGTTGTACATGATACAGAATACTTTGTCCGACTTGGCTGCGGCAGCATTCATCATAAGTACTTGCTTTGTATATACCCCGGCAGGCTTCTCAACCAGAACATGAAGACCGTGGGAGAAGGCTTCGATGGAGAGACTTGGGTGGTCATAGTGTGGCACAGCCACGAGAACAGCATCGATCAACCCGCTTTGGTACATGTCAGTCGCATGCTCGAAGACCGGCACCCCAGGAAATTCACGGCCGGCCCATTCCCTCCGCTCTTCGCTGATATCACAAACGGCTGCTAGTTTAAGTCCGGGAACCTTGTGCTCTATATGAATCTGAATGCAGTGGGACGAGCCCATGTTGCCAAGTCCTATAATTCCGATGCGTACGAATTCCATCGTATGATTCCTCCTCTAGTGTCGTTCCAGTTTACTTACCCAGCTCCACATACTCTTCGCCATTCTCCCACTTGACCACAAGCGTTAATGGGATCGTTGAGGAAGCCGTAATGACTGGCTTCTGATTCAAGCATTCGCGTTCTTCGCACCGAAGCTCCATGATGCCATCTATGCCGAATGGATATTGGGAAACACCGTGGGCCTGCAGAAGTCTTACATCCCATACCAACTTGGCGTTAGGCACATCGGGCTTAAGGCCAAATACGAATTCAAACAGGACGGCAATGGGGGAGAGTCCCGTCCAACCCACGAAGTCACCTTTGGAGTGGAACCCCCTTGAAACCAGCTCGGGCGCGTAGTTTTCCCATAGGGTGCCTGACTCGAGGAACACTTTAACGACATGCTCAAGGTGACGCACCGCAATGTTATGGGCAAGGGCATTGTAATCAGACTTTTGAAGTCCCTTTAATACCATATAGTTGGTTGGCGCCCAAACCCCGCCACGCCAATAATCGCCGCCCTCATGGTAGCCTGGATCGTCAGCGGAGAGGGTGGGAATCGGATGAGGCCGGTTGAATTCCTTCTCATTAGTTAGATGTCCGATGAAACGCTCCATGCTGTTTGACGGGACTACGTCCGCAAGCAGGGACCAGTAAGCCCCGATAGATTTAACGTAGTTCAGGCGCCCGTCCTTCCAACGGTCATAATAGAAGGCGGTGTTCTCGTCCCATAAATGGCGGTTCATATAACTGGAAAGGCTGTTGATTTCATCCTCAAAGTCAGGGATTTCTTCTGTCCGGCCTACCTCCCAGCTCATCTGCAGCAGGAGCTTGGCGCTTAAGATCTGCTGGAAGCAGGTGTCCGTCCAAACCATATGCCCGTGGGACCAGCGTTCATCATAAATGCGCTCCAGCCTTGGCTGGTTGTCCATGCCGCAGCCCCAACCGGATGACCAGTAGGTGCCATCCGGCCATGTTCGGTACTCGCGAAGCCAGCGGTGATACGCAACAAGAATGGGAAACACCTTGGACAATCGTTCCTTGTCCCCGAAATTCAGGTAATATTCCCATTCCGCCATAGGGAGAATATTTGGCCCTGTGCTGGAGGGGTCGAAGCGATGGTACCGATCCAAACCAGCTCTCTCATCGATCTCACGGCAGATAAAACCATCCTTATGCTGCTTCGCGTACAGATTATCCAGCGTACGTTGGAAATTAAAGGCACGTGAGCCATAACGGGCAAACAGCAGAATAAAGCTAGAATCCCACATGAAGAGACAGTCATTGAATGCTGTATCTATAAAGTTAGACACAAACCCATTCTCCGGAGTAGGCTTTCGAAGGTTCCCAAAGGCTAACTCCCATGCCTTCCAATAACACTGAATGGCCTCATCCTGTCCGTTCCAAAAGGGTTGGGGAAGAATAGTCTTCACTTGATCAAAGACAGGAAGCTCTTTGTCTTCCCTCTCGACGTTTAGGAAGCTGTTCTCCTGAACAAGTGGATTAGACACGTACATTTCGTAAACTTCAATATGACGGGGATTTGATATAAATGTAAGGGGTTCCGACATCAAATCAGCTCCTTTCTTTGTATTTAAAATTGTGATCCTTTTAAGTCTCCTATATAATTATAATAGTGATATTATCGAAATATCTTCCATTATTATAACGAAAAATAACACTATTATAGATTATGGGAGGTATAGTATGATCGTTGATGAAGGCCTGATTTTCGAGAAGGATGAAGGGATTATTGATTTTCCACTAAGGGTTGCTTACAGCGATTCAACAGAAGTCAGAAATACGGGTAGATTCGTGTACCTTCATTGGCACAAGGAGTTTGAATTCAGCATCATCACCGAAGGAAGCATGATGATGGAGATTGACGGGAAGCCCCTTTTCGTACAAGAAGGCGATGTCATCATCATTCATCCCAATGAAATTCACAGCAGCTATTGCATGGATAATATCAATTGTCGTTTGTTTGGGATCATTTTCAGCATGGGACTGCTGAACAGCGCTCAATCAGATGCTTGTCAGACGAAATATGTGGATCCTTTTCTCGTAGGACAATACAAGTTTCCATCACTGATCCGGAATGTGCCAGGCTGGCAAGCGGAAGTCGTTGCCAATGTCAAACGGATTATCGAAGTTTATCGTCAGAAGCCGACTGGTTTTGAAATTCAAATCAAAGCCAGCTTGTACTTAATTCTCGCGGAGATTATTTCAAACAAGGCGTTCACGACGTCCTCTCAGTCTAGCAACAATCTGAACCCCCATATAGAGAAGCTCCAAAAATCAATCGAGTATATGGAGCGTCATTACGACAATCGAATCTACATAGAAGAAGTTGCGGAAGTGTCGGGCCTCAGTTTGGAGCGCTTTTTTAAATTTTTCAAGCATTTTACAGGTGATACGCCTGTTATGTATCTAACCCGTCACCGGATCAGAATAGCCTCTCAATATTTGAAGTATTCTGATCTGTCCGTGTTGGACATTGCCTTAAAAACAGGCTTTGAAAACGTCAGCTATTTTATCAAAACATTTAAGAAACATCATGGCATGACACCGCACGCCTTCCGGAAGTCTGGACATAACAACTCCCTATAATTGCTTGAAAAGAAATGTGTGTAGGATCATCAAGAAAAGGGAACTCTCAGTCAAAATAGGGGAATTCACACCACAGCCATTCAAGTGTATGATAGAGTGGCGCAAATACTTGAAACAGCTCAATCCGAGGGAGAATGCGATGATGACTAGCCTATGGCACTATACAAAAAAACGAAATCCAGCGTTCTTCGCCAGGAGCATAAAAACCAAGATGTTTATCTCAATTCTGCTGCTCTCCAGTCTGCCAGTAGCGATTATGGGTATTGTGAGCGCTTCCTACGCAACGAAAATCATTGGTAACCACAATAACCAAATGAACGCCATACTCCTGGAGAAATCAAGGGATGAAATGGATGGGGTATTCCGCAAATTCGATGAGCTTATGCTGCAATACACCTATGATAATATGTCACTTCGCAGGTTCGCCGAGATTGACTTAAACTACAAGAACCACCTGGAAGTCAGGGAACTGGTTCAAACGCTTACCAATCTTAAGAGCGGGATGAACCATGTCCTGGAAGTCGACTTTTATAATATACCCTATGGGAAGGTCGTCTCCTCATCAGCGGGAAATATCATGACAATCGATGATTTTCAGGACAGCGAGCTTTTGGATAACATCCGGCACACCCCCGAATTAGGTACATGGATGTCGACTAGGATTTCCATCAACAACCGCATCAATACCCCTGCGATCACCTTGATTCGGCCTATTCGGGATGTATCGAACCGCAAGGTTGGCGCTTTTATTATTTATCTGGATGCAGTATCTCTAAGCAATCGGATGAAAACGGCAGATCCAACAAACCAGTTGTTCATCGTAAATGGGGATGGCTTTGTCGTACTCCATTCAGAAACGACTCGTATTGGTTCTTCCTATAAGCAGGAGGCCTTTCTGAATATGTTGAGGAGCGTCAGGAATTCAGGCGATCTCCAGCTGCGAATGTCCTTTGAGGGCACTCCCTCCTACTTGTCAATTAATTACTCCCCGTACCATGACTGGTTCTTTGTTTCCTCCATTCCGGAATCGGCCATTGCCAAGGAGCCTCTTCGGATGCGGAACTTTATTTTGGCAGGCAGCTTGGGTCTTGTGCTCGTGGCGCTGATCGTCGCATTCCTTACGACCAAAAGGCTTTATTCTCCACTGGGGCATCTGGCCAAGCGATTAAGACGGCATGATCCGGAGGAAGTCTCCTCCTTGAACGAAGTTCAGTCCATTACAAACTATATTGAAGTGATGGAGGAAAATAACCAAACCCTACAAAAGACAATTGAACAATATTCGGATGAAATTCGGAATTACGTGCTCTTTCAGATTTTGCTTGGCGGCAACAGCAAACTGCCTCTTGATGAAGTCGGCTATGTCGATCAAGAGCTTGCCTTATACTTGTTGGAGCTGGACCAACGGGAGTTGGAAGAGAAATTCAGTACCAAGGACCAATATTTATATTACTTTGCAGTCGAAAATATTGCCTCGGAGCTGCTCGGAGCCTTTGGGTTTGTCAAAATACTCATGATTCAACCCGGCCAGTTTGTCATTGTGCATCAGTTAAAGGATACATCGGATCATAAGGTTCTGCAGGAGCGGGGAGAAGCAGTGTTAAGGTCGATACTGCAATATTTGAAGCTCAATTGTGTAATCTCCGCCAGTTATTCTGCCTCAGGAGCTGAGGGGCTGCATGAAGCTTATGTAGAAGCAAGACAAGGCATGCGCTATCGATTCGCTCTTGGCGGCAACAGGGTCATTATCTTCAATCAGTTGGATCCCGCCATATCCATCCAGACCTCGACGTTAACCGAATATGAAAACGATCTGATCCGCTCGGTAGAGGAGATGAATGCAGTCTTGGCCAGGGACCGCTTCTCCGCCTTGGTTTCTATACTGCGGGAGGACTATACGATGTCCGTAGAAGAAATGATTGGCTTCTTCTCCCAGCTTCTGTTCAACTTGATTCGGCATGTTCGATCAGAAAATGGAAAAGTTCTTACTCAGCAGGAAATTAAATCGTTGATAGCAGAGCTTGCCAAACAGCGGAGCCTGCAGCAATTTGAGGATTTCTTCAATAGGCAGCTGTTTGACAAGCTTCAGACTGAGCCCAATAAAGGAAGCCAATCGGACATACAGTTGATTGGCAAGGTGACCGCCTACATCCAATCCCATTATGATCAGGATATTTCCTTGCAAGGGTGTGCGGAGATGGCAGGCGTAAACCCTTTCCACCTAAGCAGGCTGTTCAAAAAGGTCACTGGCATCAACTTTGTGGATTATGTAATTGACTACCGGATCCAGATAGCAAAGGAACTGTTGGCCGATCCGAAGTTACTGGTACAGGACATAGCAGAGATGCTGCGATATGCGAATGTAAAGGGTTTTATCCGGGTATTCAAAAAGGTGACTGGCAGAACGCCGGGAAGCTATCGAAGAGATCCTGGCGGCGAGGATAGAGAAGATTCGGAAGAATAAGGTCAATAAAAGGGACGCTCCGTTCATGCGGTGTGTCTCTTTTTTAAATAAAGGGACATACACACCCTTTTTTTGCGTATCAATCTGTTCTTGCTTAGGTCAAAAGGTGGGTATTGCTTAAATCACTTCTGGTACCCTATGCTGAGGTCACGGAAGGAGGTGAACGAACAAATGGATTCAGAGCTTAGCACTACGATCCGTTCTAATCTAGTCACACTCAACAAACAAAGTCGTTGGAAGACCTTTTACAAAGAGCGGTATCTTTGGCTTCTCCTACTGCCCGGGCTGATCTACTTTCTCGTTTATAAGTACATTCCCATGCTGGGGGTTGTCATTGCGTTCCAACATTTCACCCCTATGAAAGGGTTCCTGCACAGTGAATGGGTTGGCTGGAAAAACTTTGCCCAAATCTTTGATAGTCCTGATGTGGGCATTTATCTATCCAATACATTGATCATTAGCTTTTATCAAATCGTGTTTGCATTTACGGTTCCCGTTGTTATCGCGGTTCTATTGAATGAAATTCGGTCTAAGTGGCTGCAGCGGTTGATTCAGACCACCATATATTTACCTCACTTTCTGTCTTGGGTTGTGGTGGCAGGTATCTTCTATATGCTGTTTAAACAGGATGGCTCCATAAACAACCTATTGACAGGCTTGGGGTTCCAACCCATCGAAATTCTTTCTAACAAGGATACCTTCCGCGGAATGCTTGTGTTACAAGTGATTTGGAAGGAGGCTGGATGGGGGACCATTATTTATTTGGCCGCCTTGACTGGCATCGACCCGGAGTTGTATGAGGCAGCGAAAATCGACGGTGCAGGCCGGTGGAGACAGATTTGGCATATTACCCTCCCTGGCATTAAAAGCACGATCATTGTCCTGTTCATTCTCCGGCTAGGAAGTGTCCTTGACGTAGGATTTGAACAAGTGTATCTGATGTTGAACCCGACTGTGTCAGCAGTTGGCGAGGTTCTGGATACGTATGTTTACCGTGTCGGTGTTGTCAATGGTAATTTTAGCTTCACGACGGCCGTTGGGCTTCTGAAGGGGGTTGTCGGAATGGTTCTTATTGTCTCTGCGAATTATTTGGCAAAGCTATTTGGGGAACGAGGCGTTTACTAAACGAACGTACGGCAATTCAATTAAATGATAACTAGGGGGATTTTCAATGAAGAAAGTTTTAAGCACTTCAGTAGTAGCAGTATTGCTCATATCTACATTGGCTGCATGCGGAAGCAGCAAAGATGGGGAAAAAGCATCGGGCAGCTCCAGCAGCCCATCCTCGACTACCAAAGCGGTAGAGAAAAAATACAAAATTCGTGCGATGAATATCTTGTACGGTGCTGCACCACCAGATAACGGCGCCGGAAAAAAAGCGATCGAAGAGCGGTACAACATTGATTTAGAATATATTCCGGTTGTAAGCGGTGAATATAACAATAAGCTGGGCGTGACGCTTGCTTCCGGCGACGTACCGGATATCGTGCTGATTCCTTTCCTGGATAATCAATGGAACACCGCTATAGACGGCGGCCAGTTTATGCCACTGACCAAATACATCAATGACAAGGCCAACTATCCAAATTTCAGCAAAATTTCCCCAGATCTCCAGAGTATCCTTAAGGTGAAGGGAGAGGTTTACGGCATTCCACGCTTCAGAGGCGTACCTGGTCAAACCCAAGTGCTACGGAAGGATTGGATGGACAAGCTGGGTTTGAAAACACCAACCAACTACGATGAGCTGTTCGAGGTGCTGAAGGCATTCAAAGAGAAGGATCCGGACGGCAATGGAAAGAACGATACTTTCGGCGCTACAGCTTCCTTGAACGGTACGGACATCAATATTGGCGTTAATATGGCCTCTTTCAAAGCTGGTCCTAACCTAGGCTGGGTGGAAGACGGCAAGGGAGGAATTATTCCTTCCGACTTCGCTCCGAACACCAAAGCGGCTTATGGTTATATCGCCAAGCTATACAAGGAAGGCTTGATTCCTCAGGACTTCGCTGTGCGCAAAGATGCCCAATCGGAGGACGATTTCCTTCTCGGCAAGGCTGGCTCAACGCATGGATGGAGCTATACGGCTTATAATAATGACCGTCTGAAGAAAGCAAGAGCCGTAGAACCGAAATGGGCTGTTGCCCCTGTTGCTCCACTTAAGGCTCCAGATGGATACCAGGGCTACGTGAAGTCCTATGGCTACTTTGGTGCATTCCTGCTTAATAAGGATCTGCTGAAGGATGAAGGCAAGTTGAAGAAGGCTCTACAAATTCTCAATGACCAGATGGGTGATGAGGGTGCAAGCTTTATCAAGTGGGGCGTTGAAGGTGTTCACTACAAAGTGGACAATGGTAATAAGGTTGCACTCGATGCGAACAATGTAGATGGACCCAACAAGTACCATCTGACTGATCCGTTGGCAGAAGGCGATTGGATTTTTGGCAGTGCAGATACCGATGAAGTGAAGAAATTGAAGAAGGATTCTTTCAAGGTAGCCATGGAAGGCAAACCGTGGCTGAGACAGGAAGAAGGTCTATATTCCAAAGCAAATGCTGAGAAGGGTGCAGAGCTTAAGAAATATGTGACAGATGAGATGATTAAGGTCATCATGGGTGAGAAACCAGTGGATTATATCGATCAGATCTTTGAAAGCTGGAAGTCCCGCGGTGGCAATGACATCATGAAGGAATTCAATGATGCTTGGAAGAATCGCAAGGACGGCAAGTAATTTCAAGTTTAGAGTCGGGATGATCATTCCTTATAAAGCATAAGGCTTAGGTCATCCCTTCTTGATTAGGAGTGGAGCCCATGACTGTAAAGAGACAGAGCGTGCTTGTGGACGCTTTAATTATTGTAGTGCTGTTTGTTTTTGCACTTGCCTGCATCTTGCCATTGATTAATGTAGCAGCCGTATCCTTTGCATCCTTGAAGGATATCGTGTCCGGTAAATTTTTACTGTGGCCTTCGGAATTCGATACGCAAGCCTATCGTTATATTCTTAAAACGGGTGTATTCTTTACCTCTCTTAAGAATACCGTATGGATCACTGTGGTTGGTACATTCATCAATCTGGCTGTGACATCAATGATGGCCTATGTTTGTTCCCGACCTAAATTCAGCGGCAGACGGTTCGTGCTTGGCATGGTACTCATCACCATGTTGTTTAACAGCGGAATTATTCCCAGTTACTTGATCGTCAAGGAAACGGGGCTGATCAACACTTTATGGGCCCTGGTCATTCCATCTGCAGTCTCAGCCTTTAATCTACTGGTCATGAGAGAGTTTTTTGAATCTATTCACGAGAGCATCATTGAATCGGCTACCATCGACGGTTGTAACGATATGGGGATCTTTTTCCGAATCATACTGCCTTTGTCAAAACCAGCATTGGCAACATTTACATTGTTCTATGCCGTGGGAAACTGGAACCAATTCTTTGCAGCTGTCATGTATCTAAACAAACCAGGCTTATGGCCTCTGCAAATTCTGCTTAGACAAATCGTTCTGGCAGGCCAATCGGATATTTATTCCAATCTGGCCAACGGAGAAGCTCTTCCACAACCGGTTACTACCCAAATGGCGACTGTTGTCCTGGCTTCGCTGCCCATTGTCATGGCATACCCGTTCCTTCAGAAGTACTTTGTCAAGGGCATAACACTTGGGGCGGTGAAAGGGTAAGCTCTTTTGGGATGAAAGGGGGTGGAAATCGCAATTCAATGGTTCGAGAGGGTTCTAATTTAAGAATGGCAGCACCCTCTTACAATTTGCGAGAAGGGAATGAAGAAGTGATGGTTATAGGGAAACGTTGGAGCTCTTTATTTCTTGTTTTTGCTTTCTTGGTGTCAACATTAGGAATATTCACCGTCCAGGCAGATACGGCATTGGCAGCAAACACCAGCTATTATGTGGACTCGGTTAACGGTCTGGATAACAATGACGGCATGAGTATATCTACCGCGTGGAAAACGCTTGGCCGTGTGAACGCCGGCCCCAATAATACGGGAGATGCCTTTCAACCCGGCGATCGGATTCTGTTCAAACGTAACGGAATCTGGAGCGGTCAACTCGCACCCAAAGGCTCGGGTTCAAGCGGGAGTCCGATCGTAATCGATATGTATGGAGACTCCGGAAATAAACCCATCCTTAATGGTGATGGTATCATTGGGGCCACGGTTTCGCTGTTCAATCAGGAATATATGGAGATTCGGAATCTGGAGGTAACGAATGATGCAACCTCCCCAGCAATCCGTTACGGGATCCGTGTAGTGGCTGACAATTTCGGAATAGCGGACCATATTTACATTGTTGATTGTACGGTCCGTAATGTGAAAGGTCAGGCGGGAACGGCTGGCATCCATTTCTTTGTGCCGGTAAATACCGTTGCAACGAAATTTAATGACATTCTGGTTGAGCGGAATGTGATTAAGACAACGGATAAGAACGGCATCTATGTGGAATCCAAGTACAGAGACGTCAATCTTGCAACCAATGTGGTGATTCGCAACAATTACCTGGAGGATGTTGGCGGCGATTCCATATTGCCAATTGGCGCTTCCAATGCATTGATAGAGTATAATGTGGTTAACGGTGGCTCAGCACGGGCATTCGGTCCGACTATTGCATTGTGGCCGTTCGCAAGTGACGATTCCTTGTTTCAATATAATGAAGTATTTAACAATAATAAGCTAATCGGCAATAATGACGGTCAAGCACTAGATGGGGACTACAAAAGCAGAAGAACGCTTTTTCAATACAACTACACCCATGACAATAAGGGTGGATTTATCGGCATCTTCAACGATGGAAGCTCAAGTATTAACTACAATATTGATCCGGTCTTCCGCTACAATATCAGCCAAAACGACGGAGAGATATCCGGCATATCCATTACCTTCTCGGGACCCTCAACCGGAGCACAGCTGTATAATAATACCGTCTATTCAAACCGATCTCTCAAGGTAATGGTAGACGGAGACTACGCGGGTACGGCGACGAACGTCAAATTCACCAATAACCTGTTCTACAACACCGGGAACTGGTCCCAATTCGGTGATGGGGATTTCACTTACAGAAATAACAGTGTTTTTAACGGAAATGGTTCGAGCAGCTATCCGAACGATCCTAATCTAATTACAACTGATCCCAAACTAGTGAATCCCGGTTCTGGGGGGACCTGGATCAATTTTGATGATCCGAACAAGCTGGCCGGCTATAAGCTTCAGAGCAGTTCACCTCTAATTAACAATGGTGTTGCGGTAACCGCCAACGGTGGCAAGGACTTCTGGGGACAACCGCTCTATTCCGGCAACCCGGACATCGGGGCGTTTGAGTATTATCCTCAAACCTCAGGTACGCCAGCTAATCTTTCCTTTGTAGCCATAGATGATTCCTCTGTAAGAGACGGCACCTCTGCAGATACGAACCAGGCGGGAAGCACCTCCTTAACGGTTCTGACTAAGAAGGACGCAATCGGCTGGAATCGGGAAGGTTTTCTGAAATTTGATTTTAATAACTTCACAGGCACGGTGAAAGAAGCATTCATAACCTTGTATCCGACAAGAACCGATTCGATAGGAATCCAAAACACGGTTGCGCTTATTTCAGACAACAACTGGACTGAATCGGGTATTACCTGGAACAGCAGACCAGCATCCGGTACCATTCTGGGAACCTATACGATAACATCAGGCACTCCGCTTACGATTGATGTAACTTCCCAGGTTCAGGCTGCCATGTCTACCGGCAAAGTGGTTTCAATTCGGGTATATCCCGCTACTGCCACTGCCTCTGGCCCCGCATCGCAAGTAGAGTACGCATCGAGTGAAAGCCTGAACAAGATACAAAGACCTGTTCTCAAAATTAACGCCTCTTATTTACCTGTGGCAGATGCCTTTGTCCGGGACGACCAATCCGGACAAGGCACCTATGGAAATACCAACTACGGCTCAGCTGATAAGCTAGAGACCAAGCTGGACCTTCCTGGATGGGACCGGGAGTCCTACATGAAATTCGATCTGAGCAATGTGAATCTGTCCCAGGTTTCCTATGCGAAGGTTCGACTGTATGCAGTGGAGACTGGAACAAGCGCGATCCAGACAGATGCCTATTATGTGTCCAGCGACAGCTGGCAAGAAAACGGAATAACTTGGAACAATAAGCCAAGCTCCACAACGAGCGCCATTGCCACTTGGACTAAGCCTGCTGCAGGCACTTGGGTTGAGTTCGACGTCACCACCCAGCTGAACAATGAGCTAGCTAATAGCTCGGATAAGCAGCTTTCTCTGAGGCTGGTGTCCAAGACCAGTGGTTCGGAGAGCTGGATAAGGTATGCCACTAAAGAATATGCAACTGCAGCCTACAGACCCGAGTTAATTGTAAAGCCGTAATATGTTTAGTGTATGGGGATAACGGGTCACGTTATCCCCATACACGGGTACAAAGATGCTGAGGGGGAACTGCCATGCCACCTAGGAAGATGAAGTGGAAAATGGTACCATGGATTGTAGGTATGGCGGCTGTGGGCGTTATATCTGCATGGGTAACTCTCTCCCATACAGGGATGGATAAATACGCCATCGTGGCGAAAGTCAACGATACCGGGATTACCGCGGAAGACTTGGAGACCCGAATGTCTTACTTGCGAAATGATACCGTTCAATACTTCAAGCGCACTTATCAGGCTGAAGTAAACCGTGACTTTTGGGATAGGCGATTCGGAAATGAGAATCCACTGGCGTATATCCGAAAGCTTGCTCTGGATGACTTGGTACGGGAGAAGTTGGAGCAGCAGTTGGCTGTCCAATATGGGATAGATTATATAAGCAGCACCGATGACCTACATCAAAAACTAATTAAAGAAAATAAGAGGCGTGCAGAGGCGGTCAAACAAGGCAAGCCGATTTACGGACTCATGCAATATGATGAAAAGACATACGCTTCTTATCTGCGCAGCAATATGCTTATCCAATTGAAGCAAGTTCTATCACAATCCCTGCTTGTCGTAACGGACAAGGAGGCGGAAGTCAGCTACCAATCACAAGGTTCGGAGGGGTTCAGACTTCCTGGATTGATTAGAATGGATCGTTATTCCATTCCCTTTCTTGGAAAAGATGGAGGCATCGAACTTGGGTTAAAGGCGGAGGCTGAATCGGCTATGAACAACCTGTACCTCCAAGCAAGCAAGGGGGAAGATCTTGCGGGAGCAGCTGCCAAATGGAATGAGAATGCCAACGGCATAAGCAATCTGCGCATCAAACACCAGGAGCTTACCTTTGAGCCTAAGAATAGACGCTCCGATCAGGTGGAATATCCCGAGCTGCTGGATTGGGCGGACAAACTGGAACAAGGTGGTCTTAGCCCGGTATTGATGATTTCGGGAGAAATTGTCGTCTTTCGATTGACCCAAAAAAGTACGGGGGATGTGCAAGCCTTCCACCTAGTGAAGGAGCAGATTAAAAACAGGCTGCTTGATGAAAAATTCGAGCTGCTGATTCAGGATATGCGTTCCCATGCGGAAACCCAAATTCAGGAGCAAGTCTATGAGAACGTGAAAATGGAATAAACCATGGAGGAAATAGAAAATGAAACTTGCACTTTTTACTGTAATGCTGCCTCACTGTACCTTGGAGCAATCATTGGATATTTTAAAAAGAAGCGGATACGACGGTGTGGAATGGAGAGTGGCCAAAGTCAATCCTGCTTTGGCTGCGGAAGAGCCTTCCTTTTGGGGAAATAACAGATCTACAGTGGATGTAGATTCGGACATGCAGTTCTTGGAAGGACTCCGGTCCGAGACGGAGCGCAGAGGACTTACGGTGCCCAATCTAGGAAGTTACCTTCCGACGGGGGATTTGTCTGCTGTGGAACGGGATATGCTTATTGCAATCGCACTTGGTGCTCCGTCTATCCGAGTGGGAGTACCCGCCTATGACCGGAGCCGCAAATACCAGGAGCTGCTAGCTGAAGGACGCTCCTATCTGGAGGGCGTACAGTCCCTAAGTCGGAAGTATGGAATTAAGGGGCTAATCGAGATACACATGGGCAATATCGCAACCAGCGCCTCTGGGGCAAGACGTCTTGTAGAGGGAATGGATCCTAGCTGTATTGGAGTCATTCATGATGCCGGGAATATGGTTTTTGAAGGCTATGAGAATTACAAGATGGGACTTGAGATTCTTGGTGAATATCTGGCTCATGTCCATATCAAGAATGCTAGGTGGGTTTGCGAACCATCAGTTGAGGGTGTTCGCTGGAAAGCGGAGCCGGCGCCCATTCAGGAGGGAGCAGCTGATTTGAAGCAGTTGCTGGTTGACTTGAAAAATATTGGATATGACGGTTGGCTCAGTCTGGAAGATTTCTCCGACCAGGCTGTGACCGAAGAGAGGTTGGCATCGATTGCGGCCTATTTAAGGAATTAGTCGAAGCAGGCACATGATCCTTGTTGACACAGTTACCGGAATGTCGCAAACCCAGGTACGGAAAGGGCAGCTTAGGCTGCTCTTTTTGTCCATATTGTTGCCTTCAAACTAGGCGTTACAATGTTTTGCCTATAAGGATGGCTTGTAGTTATTCTTTTTGGTGGTATATATC
This sequence comes from Paenibacillus sp. MBLB1832, assembly GCF_032271945.1. Lineage (NCBI taxonomy): Bacteria > Bacillati > Bacillota > Bacilli > Caryophanales > Paenibacillaceae > Paenibacillus > Paenibacillus roseipurpureus. The sequence continues at coordinate 1,727,770 of NZ_CP130319.1, forward strand.
ATTTTTTGGCTATATATGGGGATGTCTTTAAAATGAAAGGGCTTTATTTTCGACCAAAAAGTAGTATACAATCACCTTAAACTGTTATTTTCAACCTGCTCCCCTTGCGATACGATGAAATCAGGCATTGCGCTTCTCTTAATAGGATTGGGGCAATCCATCAGCCAAACTAATTTTCTGGGGGGTAAGAAATTGAAAAAAACGGTAAAGAAACAAGTGATTTCCTTGCTAGCTCTTGCAATAAGCACGGGTACGGTGCTAGCTGCTTGCAGTAAGGGCAGTGATACATCTTCAACAAGCAGCCCTTCCTCTGCGGCTACTAGCACACCTACTACGTTCAACGGCAAGTTCGATCCGCCAATCACCTTGACAGCTGTCAAATGGGTGGAAGGCGACAACAAGTTCAAGCAAGGTGAGTCCATCGAGAATAACGTATTGGACAAGACGATAGCGGCTGATACTGGGATCCAAATGAAGTATCTCTGGACTGCATCAACGGGCGACGCTTACAAAGAAAAGCTTCGGTTGTCGTTTACAGCCAACGAAGAAATGCCTGAAATCGTCATGGTGGACGATACCACTCTGATGAAGCAGATGGTAGATTCAGGGAAATACCGTGAGGTCGGTGATCTATTCGATAAATATGCAGGCCCGACTTGGAAGGAAGCCGTGGCGGCTCATCCAGAATCATGGAACTTATCCACGATTAACGGGAAGAAATACGGATTCCCGATGCTTAATACAGTAAACGCTGGGGACGATGTGCTGTGGATCCGTGAGGATTGGCTAAAAAAGCTAAATTTGAAAGCACCGACGACCATTGATGAGATGGATGCTGTACTAGAAGCCTTCACCAAGCAGGACCCTGATGGCAACGGCAAAGCGGATACCTTCGGCCTCTCCGCAGCACTTAAGGATTCAACGATCGGTCGCTGGATGGGTGACTACGGCTTCGTGTTCGGCGCTTACGGCGTGCATGGCGGCTGGAGCAAAGGTTCGGACGGCAAGCTGATGGAGACAATCATCACCCCTGCTGCCAAGCAGGCGTTGACAAAGCTTTCGGGCTGGGTCAGCAAAGGCTATATTCCGCAGGATGCCGGCGTATTCGATGAGATGAAGGCAGGAGAGCTGTTCAACGCAGGCAAAGCAGGTATGATCGTAGGCAACCACTGGCTGTCTGTCTGGCCGTTCCCGGATCTGAAGAAGAACGTGCCGACTGCTGAATTCAAGCCTTATCCGCTTCCTGTTGGCCCGGATGGCAAAACCTCTTACGGTACCAATAACGCTACCAATGGCCGTGTTATCATGGTCAGCAAGGTGTCTAAGCATCCCGAAGCCGTCCCTGTGTACTTGAACTGGTTCTATGAGAATTACCTGAACCCGAAGAAGGGCTCCAAGTACGAGTATGGCTTGGCGGAAAACTATGACTGGGCTGTTGTGGACGGTAAGCCGACAAACGACAAGGCCAAGGTTCCGAACTATCTGGACGTTGTGCGCTATTCCATTCCGAAGGATTTTAACCTGCCAGATTCTTGGATCAAGATCATGACCAAATTCACGTCCGGTGGCAAGCCGGAAACTCCGCTTGAAGTGAAATTTATGGGTGGTCTAGATGATCCTAGCATCGCTGCTGCGAAAATCATTCTTGACGCCAAAGCGAAGGGTTATCCGCAGACTGACTTGGCAGCCGGAGTTCCTGCAACATCGACCCGTCAATCCAAGGGTAGTATGCTTGACAAAATGAAGACCGAAACATGGATCAATATTATATACGGTAAACAGCCCGTAGACTCCTATGACAAGTTCATCAGTGATTACAAGGCGGCTGGTTACGAACAATATGCGAAGGAAGTTAATGAATGGTACCAAGCCAATATTGCCAATAAATAAAATAGAACGAATAAAGAGCTATCCTCCAAGCTAACGTGCCGCTCGGGGGATAGCTCTTTGCGCTGTTGGGTGCCTTATACACAATCACTATTGACGGTCCCGGTATTCCTGGGGAGTGACACCGAAGTATTTTTTGAACACCTTGATGAAATAAGGGGTATTCTGATAACCGAGCTTCTCACTGATCTGATAGATCTTCATAGGCGTTTGTTGAAGCATGACTACGGCTCGGTCCATACGGAGACGGTACAGGTAGTCACTGATGTTCTCACCGGTTTCCAGCTTAAAGATTTTAGAGAGATAACCGGGATTAAGGAAAACTTGGTCGGCTATGGCTTGAAGGGAAACGTCCTCAGATAAATGCTGCTCCACATATAGCTGGATTTGGGCAACCAGGCTGCTGCGCGCCGATCGGGTTTCCTGTTCCATATCCTGCCGCAACCGTTGGAGCTGTTCGACTGAAGCTTGCCGCAACTGCTTAATCGATCGGATTTTGTCCTGCTCCAGTAGAGGGTTAAAGGTATCTCCTGACAGTTCATGGAGCCGCTTGCCGTTTTTATGGGCCAAATTCAAGTAAGTGGAGAGCAACGTGGAACCCACCTCAAGCCAATGCTCCTGGGAGTGCTGCCAATGGGCTTCAAGTTCGGTGAAGATATCGTCAAGCCGTTCCATAGCGGCATCCCATCGTCCTGCTTCCAGCAAGTTCAACAGTGTAGGGGGCTCATACAATGATTGCATACCCTTGGTTTCCTGTTCAGGTTTCGGGTACTCCGGATGGGTTGCTATCAGGAGGCCGCCAACACTGCTTACGTTCCTTCTCATCTCAAGCAGCACCTTCTGATAACACTCAGGCAAATGGTGGGGGAAGAGACCCCAAGAGCTCAAGGCGATGGATACATCTCCATGCAGATACTTCTTGACGTTCTCCTGAAGGGTACCCGCCATGAGCTCCAGATTGGGCTTGGAGCCGGTACCTGTATGGTCCGCAGGCTTATTGGAGGAATGCCCTTTGACAAGTAGAACAAGATAATCGTGGGATTCCTTTCCGAGCCATAACTGGCAAGTATCCCGCATAATTTCTTCTGCAATATTTCCTATGGCATATTCCATCAAGGAAAGAGATTGTCTGTCATAGGTATGAAAGGGCTCCTCTAATCGAATCAGCATGACGCAAACTTCGCCTCCCGAATGGAAGGGAAGCCCTAAGTCCTTCAGCTTCTCTTGGAGAGCATTCCCGCTGAATTTGCGGCCATGTAGAAGGTCTTCCAGCAAGGCGGCTCTAATGGCGGGCGTGTGTTCCTGCAAGGAGGCCAGTGCTCGGCGATGCGATGCGATTTCTTCCCATTCCTGACTAAGTTCTTGCGAGAGCCTGATCAGCGTCTCGAGCAGCTCTTCGTCCCGGACCGGCTTGATCATATAGTGATCTGCTCCCAGCTGGATGGCGGATTGGGCATATTCAAATTCCGCGTGGCCGGATAACAATATAATTTTGGCACGGGGCTTTAGGAAACGGATGTGCCGGATCAAGTCCAGTCCGTCCATACCGGGCATCCGAATGTCCGTCAGCACGATATCCACGGATTCCTTGGATGCGATGGCAAGAGCTTCATATCCAGAATAGGCCTTGTGGACAGTTCCGATTCCCGCCTCCTCCCAAGGAATACGGTAGGCAAGCCCGTCCACGACGGTATGTTCATCGTCAACTATCATAATATGATGCATGATTTTACACTCCTTCTATGCCGGCCATTGCAGCACGAAACGCATGCCGCCTTTATGCCGTGCCTCTATTCGTAAGCCGGCCTGGTCACCGTATTGAATCCGCAAACGCTGATGGACATTCCAAAGTCCACATCCCATATCGCCTTCTAGCTCATTTTGCAGTCGTTCCGACAAACGAGATATGGCCCCGATCGACATACCCACCCCGTTATCTTCCACAGCAATTTGCCAAAAGCTCCCGTTGCGCCTTCCATGTAAGGTGATATATCCATCTCCAACCTTAGGCTCAAGGCCATGGATGACCGCATTCTCCACGAGGGGCTGCACCAGCAGACGCGGCACCTCCAGCCCTTCCATGTCCGCTTCGATGAAGACATTGTAGTGCAGCCGCTTCATCCGAAGGTTCTGAATCGCGAGGTAATTGTGTACAAGTTTAATCTCATCCTTTAATGTCGCGGAGGTTTTTTCCACTCGGGTTGTATAGCGGTAGTATTCTCCTAAGTTTAAAGACATGGCCATGACAGCATCCACTTCCCCAAGCGACGCCACATTCATGATGTAATACAAGCAGTTGTAGAGAAAATGGGGATTAATCTGCGCCTGAAGCTGCTTGAGGGTGGCTTCCCGGGACCGCAGCTTCTCTGCATAGACATTTTCAATTAGCACTTGGATTTCACTGGCCATTTCGTTGAAGCTGAGAAACAGATACTCGAAGTCCATGCCCGACCGGACGGGGACCCGTATCCCATAGTTTCCTTTGCGCAGTCGTTGAACGGCATGAATCAGTTCCCTGATTGGGATCTGCACGTTGCGGTAGAGCAGCAATAAGGCTATGATCCCGAGTGCAACCGTCAAAGCTGCAGTGAAATAGAAAAGATTTCGGCTCGCATTTAGAGGGGAAATGACTTCGGCAATGGGAATAACCTGAACGGCAATCCACTCCAGGCTTGAGATCGGTGCTGCATTAATTAGATACTGGGCTTTATTAAGATTGATGACTTCGTTGGTGAACGATTTATCCTTGCTCTTGCTCACAATCTCTAGGAGCTGACCCAACTCCGCGGAAGAGCCTTTGCGGGAAAATATGGGGAGTTGTCCATCCTGATATAGGAATACCTCCCCGCGGTTGCCGGTTTTATTATACTGCTCTAGCACCGTCTGCAAGCTTTCCGCCGGAAAGGTGACCTGGGTGATGTGAAGAGCATTGATCGGATTGGTATCGACATAATAGGGCTCGTAACTCTGCCGTATAAACCGAGGCGCTCCGTTGGGCGGGGTCTGATAGATCCACTTGTTCCCGGGTACCGGAGTGAAGGGTTCGCTGCCGGACGTGTAATTAGGTTGGGCTGTAACCAACAGGTTCGAATGGGGGTAGTAGATACGAATGTCGTTGTCCCATTTGCTGGAAATGGATTGGAGCTGGAGCTTCTGAACAATGGTAGTATATAGGCTGTTGACCTCAAGGGGCGAAAAAGTGCTCTTAAAATCAAGTGATTGAACGGAGGGGTCACGGCCCGTCAGGTTTCCCAGCACTGCAAGCTGACTGACTTCCGCATTAAGCTGCTGGGTGAAGAACATCAACCGGTTGCGATTGGATTCCTGCAGCACATCCTTAACCACACGGTTGCTAACCAGATTGGTGTATGTGAATAGAAGGAGAATGGGGATTAGCAGCACAATCAGAAGTATCAACATTTTTCCAAATGTGTTGAGACGAAGTTTTCTTTCCATGGCAACCGCCCCCTTAAATAGTCCAAAAAACACTATCAATCACTAAATGTTATTCTATAACTTTCGTAACCCTGTTTCTATAATGAAAACATAAAGAACATAAATGTCAAGAACATTAAAGAGGAGAGAACCTAAATGGATGGAAGTATTGCCTCCCGGCTGCGGGATACTACAGGAAGCATAAGCAAGAAAAAAACAAGCGTTTATCAGCGCAATTGGCTGTTATATCTCATGGTGGCGCCTGCTGTTATTCTGACCCTGATTTTTGCTTATACTCCGATGTATGGAGTCGTTATTGCCTTCCAAAATTACGAGCCTTGGAAAGGGATAACCGGGTCGTCCTGGATCGGACTAGATAACTTTCGGAGTCTATGGGCCTTCAAGGATGTGAAGCAAGTCATCTGGAATACCTTTTTGATATCTGGTATGAAAATCGTTGCTGAATTGGTCGCCCCGTTCATTTTTGCTCTTTTGCTCAATGAAGTCCGCCACATGGCTTTCAAGCGTTGGGTTCAGACCCTAGTCTATCTTCCGCACTTTCTTTCCTGGGTTATTCTCGGGGGCATCTTGGTTGATTTGCTTTCGCCAAGCGGCGGATTGGTCAATCGGATACTGGGCCAATTCGGTGTATCGCCGATTTTCTTTTTGGGGGATGGCAATTGGTTCCGGTTTACGGTCGTAGTGAGCAACGTGTGGAAGGAATTCGGCTTCGCCACTATTATCTATCTGGCAGCCCTCGCCGGCATCAATCCCTCTCTGTACGAGGCAGCGGAGGTCGACGGGGCATCCCGGTTGCAGCAAACCTTTTATGTTACCGTTCCCAGTCTGCTTCCCCTTATGATGGTTTTGGGTACGTTGTCCCTCGGCAATATTCTAAATGCTGGCTTTGACCAGATCTTCAACCTATACAGCTCGCTAGTATACAGCAAAGGCGACATCATCGACACGTATGTGTACCGGATGGGCCTGGTGAACGGTCAATTCAGCTTTGGGGTTGCCTTCGGGTTGTTCAAGTCAGTCATTTCCACCGTCTTCATCGTCATCAGTTACCGGTTGGCCTACCGCTACGGTAATTACCGGATATTTTAAGGAGGGTTGCACCATGTACTATAAATCAAAATCTTACCGGATTTTCGCCATATGCAATACGCTGCTCCTCGCCATCCTGTCCATCATGTGCATCCTGCCCATGATCCACGTGCTGGCTGTATCCTTCAGCGGGAAGGCGGCGGTCAGCGGCAATTTAGTCAACCTGTGGCCAATCGACTTTAACCTGGATGCGTACCGCAAAACAGTGGCAAACCCAGCGTTCATCAACTCCATACTCGTGTCGGTGGAACGAGTCGTACTGGGAACCACGGTTGGCATGCTAGTCATTCTTGTGGGCGCTTATCCCTTGTCCAAGGAAAGGAATGTGTTCCGCTTCCGTTCCATCTTTATGTGGTTCTTCGTCTTTACGATGCTCTTCAACGGGGGGATTATTCCCTCGTATATCCTGATAACTAAGCTGCATCTAATGAATTCCATTTGGGCATTGGTGCTTCCTGGAGCCGTCTCAGTGTTCAACATGATTATGCTCATGAATTTTTATCGGAATGTTCCGAAGGAGCTGGAGGAAGCTTCCTTGATTGACGGGGCAAACCATCTTCAAACAATGTGGAACGTATATCTTCCGATATCCATGCCTGCCATCGCCACCCTGTCGCTATTCACGATCGTGGGCCATTGGAATAGCTGGTTTGACGGTTTGATCTACGTAACGAAGCCCAGCAATTACCCATTGGCGACCTATCTCCAAACCATCGTAGTAGAAAAGGATTTGAGCAAGCTTATCCAAAGCGCCAACGATATGGAGAAGTTGACACAAAGGTCGATCAAGGCCGCACAGATCTTCATTGCGGCGGTGCCGGTCTTGATTGTGTATCCGTTTCTCCAGCGTCATTTCGTTAAAGGGATCGTTCTCGGGGCAGTCAAAGAATAAAAATGAATGGCCTATGCCGATTGGCTATTGCGATTCCAGTGGACTAGGCTCATTTTTTCGGTTGGAGATTTTATAAGGAAGGAAAGGTTACTCTATGATCAGCCTTCGGCAGGCCAGAGTTATGAACACGTTCGAGGAGTGGGTGAAAGTGGGTTTGGCCACCGGCATCTCTGTCGCAGCAGACAGAAGAGGAGTTCCCACGGTCCGTTATGTCGCAGGGGAGGTCAGCGGGCAAACATTGAACAACGATTCACTGTTCAATGTTGGATCGGTAACGAAGCCAATTACAGCAGCCCTGCTAATGAAGCTGCTGGAGCTGGGTGAAATCACCTTGCATGATCCGGTTCAGCGGTTTATCCCCGAGTTCCGATTCAGCGAGGTAGAGCTCCTGCATCTGCTTGTCCATACGGCGGGGTTCGATGAAAATACGTCCATAACATGGCCGAAAAGCGGCACTGAGAGGGAATATCTGAACGCCATTTACGCCATTGACCGGCTGGGTTATCCGATGGGTGAACGCAATGTTTATTTTTCCTTTGGATATTCCATTCTGATGGACGTGCTGGAGCGGGTATCTGGCTGCTCCCTGGAGATGTTCGCCCGTATGATGCTGTTTGAACCTCTTGGCATGGAATGTACCACCTTCTCCGAAGCCCTTACCCGTTCGGCTATCGTGCCTCTTCACCCTGACACTATGGAAACAGATGCGGACAAGATGGGCCTGGGCATAACGGGAGACAGCGGATTGTACAGTAACCCAGAGGAGCTGCTCCGGTTTGGACAGATGCTTCTCCAAGGGGGAGAGTGGGAAGGCAAGAAGATTTACGCGGAATCCACCGTGGACCTGATGTTCCGGGAAGTGACAGGCGGCGTGTTCGGCAGGACCCCTGTTTTCTGGAAGAAAACCGAACGTGATCTTCACAGGACTACCAACATCGACGTTCACCGCTGTTTTGCCGATTTGCATACACCGAACGCTGTCGGACACAACGGTTTCAGCGGCTGCATGTTCGCTGTGGATCCCGGTTTGGACTCCGTGATTGTGATTTGTACGGGCAGCCAGCGGGTCAATTCTGACGGCCGGAATTACAAACGCTTGATGAACCAGATTTTGTCCCTGGGGTGATTTTTCATGATTTTGCCATATTACTTCAAGTAGGAGGTGGTGTCCCAAAGCGCCTGTTTCCGTCAGCTAGATAACAGCAGGAGTAGCTTGATGACCCTACAAGAACTGAGGAGGCATAATTGATAACATGAATGACAAGAAACGTAAGAAGATATTTCGTTTTACAGCTCCCATACTCGCCCTAGCCGGCATTTTGCTGGCAGGCTCCGGTATTGCCTACGCTGACCGTGATCCTTGGCTTGAACCGTTCTCCCAAGATAGCATCTGGAACACGCCCATAGGCTCCAATGCCGATTATCAAGCTCAGGGATACTTTCCCGTGTCACCGAATATGTACATGGCAGCCGACGTTGAACTGAAGTTCAAGGCGAAGGCGACAGATCCGATCCGGACCATCTATGCACCGAACAGCTGGACTAACCGCTGTGCGGGTACTAACGATCCACAAGGAACCATGTATGTGCCGGATGATGCAATTGTTGACGATGCGATCACGACAGGCGGCATCTACTACACACCAAACGCTGTCACCGGCATTCTGCAACCGGACGGTCATACGTTGGTACAGCTGGAGCCCATGTGCCGGAATGTGGAGGGAGGGCCAGTATACGGGTATCGATATACACCAGATCAGGATATATTCCAAAAAGGCATCAACGGCACCCATTGGGGCTCAGGCCTTTCCGGTTTCGGCGGATCTATCCGCTTTGGCGAACTGACCGGCAGCAATTCCATTAAACATGCGATTAAATTTAACGTATGGGGCAATTATCTGTACTATAACGCGAAAGATACCACGCCGGGCTACCGCTGGCCTGCGGATCGTGCAGATAGCGGCGCTCCAACGCAATACCATGGGACAGACCCGCGTTTCAAAATGGGCGCGCTGCTAGCGATCCCACCTTCCACAACGGCTGAACAGCTTGGGTTGAAGACACAAGCGGGATTAAAATTATTTAAGGCTCTGCAGGACTATGGTGCTTATATAGCGGACGATACGGGCTGGGACTCTTACGGTTGGGATATGGATAAGAATGCCTATGGTGAATTCCAAGAGAAATTTGGTTACGGGTTCGATGCCGGATCAGGTTCAACCGGATCGGCAGGGGATTGGTACAAGGACAATGTGGCGCTGATCAAAGCATTGGCCATTATCAATAATAATAGCCCGACCAGCGTTGGCGGCGGCGGTACTCCGCGTGTATCGCTGGCCGACCCTAATTTCGGACCGACGGACGAAATTGCTCCTACTGCTCCGGGCAGCTTGGTCTTATCCGATAAAACCACGAATTCGGTTACCCTCTCATGGGCGCCTTCCACCGATAACAATGCCATCATGGAGTACGACATTTACAATAATGGCAAAAAGGTGGGCGAAACCTACGGTAAAACTAGCTTTACGGTAAAAGGACTTGCCAAGAATACCGAATACACATTCAAAGTGAAAGCACTGGATACAGGCTTGAATCCTTCGACATACAGTAATGAAATCACCGTACGAACCTTCGACGGATATTTCAATAACTTCAATGATAATACGGCCCAAGGTTGGTCACTTAGCAGCAACAGCACCTTGGAATACGGCCATCTGAAGATGACGAACTGGGGCGGCTCCGCTACGGCGATCTATGACAACAGGTTGTTTGCCATCCAGGGTGGCTATTATAAATACAGTATCAAATTCCAATCAATAGCTGCGGATAATAACGGTAAAAGCCGGGCCTATTTCAATTACCAGGACACTGACAACACCTACTATGTGGAGATCGGCGGGGGCAGCACCAACACAATTACCTTAAACAAGCGTACTGCCGGAGTTACGAAAACGCTAGCTACATCAGCAGTATCCTTCCCGATAAACAATTGGGATTGGCCGACCATCGAGATTAAGTATGAATCAGGCGGCATCATCAGTGTCACTGGCGTTAGAGGATCGACCCGTACCACATTAATCAATCCCGTGACGGATACCACCTTCACGTCTGGCAAAGTGGGCGTTGCTGCCCTCAATACGGAATCGCTTGCCGATGATGTTTCGGTGCTTATGGATAGCCCGAATACGGACCCGGACGTGACACCTCCTCCTGTGCCTGTTAATTTGACATCGCCTTCCCAAACCTACAACTCTATCATTTTGAACTGGAGAGGTACGACGGATGTCAGCGGAATCGCAGAGTATCAGATATACCGTGATGGCACTTTGATCGGCACGACCCTCAATACAACCTTCACTGCAGGGTCGTTGACACCGGCCACCACATACAGCTTCACTATCAAGGCGAAGGATGGAGCAGGCAATGTATCAGCCGCAACTGCTCCACTTACGATCCGAACCACTGACATCCTGGTCAATCAGCAATACGCGATTAATTTTGACGATGGTCAAGCAATCGGATGGGTGTTGAATTCAGCCTCTGTCTCCAATAAAAAGCTTCAGACCGGCAACTGGAACGGTGCATCAAGCGCCTATTACGCAGCTGGTAAATTCTCAGGCAGCTACGTCTATAAGGCAGACGTCAGCGGCAACGGCAGCGATAAGTCTAATTTCCTGAGAATGTTTTTTAACTACACCAATGATCAGAATACGTACTTAATAGAAGCAGGAGGCGGGGCCTCAAGTTCCGTTCAGTTGAAAAAGGTGGTTGGCGGCACAGAGACCGTTCTCGGCACCTACAATGCGTACCTTCTGCAGCTAGGCGCTACCATAGAGATCCGTTACAACCAGGGATCCATTACCGTCATTGGCAAAATGGGTGATACGTATACCACTCTCTTTGATCGGGTGGTGGATAAGAGCTTGACCGAGGGGACTATAGGGGGTGGCGCGCAGTGGAACTACGCGTACTTTGACAATATTTCCGTCTCGATCCTAACGCCTGTCCAAGATACGACGCCTCCAACCGCTCCGTCATATCTGACCGTTGCAAACCAAGGGTTGACCACGGCTGATCTGACTTGGACGGCTTCAACCGATGAGGTGGGTGTAAGCGGCTACTCGATTTACCGTAACGGCCAATACTTGGCCAGCGTCAACGGAAGCCAAAAGACATACAAAGTGACAGGGCTGTCACCAGCCACAAACTATACCTTTACGGTGAAAGCACTGGACGATGCGGGCAATGTATCTGAAGCCAGCAACACAGCGAGTGTTACGACCGACAGTGTACCGGTGAACCAGCCGTATGCCAATAATTTTAACAGTGGGAATATCGCTTCCTGGATCTTGGACAGCAGCTCCACTGTACAATATAACTCCTTACAGCTTGGCAATTGGGGAGGAGCGGCAGAAGCCATTTATAAGGGCAGCCTGTATGCCAACAGCTACAGCATCCAGGTGGACGTTAGTGCATGGGGGACAGGGCAGTACAATGTGACCAGACTACTCTTCGGGTATAAGGATAGCAAGAATACGTATGTACTCGAAGGGGGAGGTCAGGCTACAGATCCCGTCGTCCTGAAGAAGCTCGTTAACGGAAGCGAAACCGTTCTCGGTTCCTATCGGTCAGGGTACGATGTAAAGAATGGTGCAACACTGAAAGTTAAGGTTGCCACCGGAACCATTACGGTGACTGGCATCAAGAATGGTTTAGAAACGGTGTTAATAAGTGGCGTGAAGGACAACACATACCCAGACGGGTACGTAGGCTTCGGCGCCCAATATAACTATGCCTTCTTCGACAACTTCACCATCGGCGGGTTCGCTGATGTGACGCCTCCTACCGTACCGGCTCATCTGGTATCGACGGCTCAAACTGGCAAGTCCATAGACTTGGCGTGGGACGCATCGACGGATGATAACGGTACTGTAACGTATGAGGTTTATCGTGACGGGGCGCTCACAGCAACTGCAACCGAACCGAAAGCGACCATCAGCGGGCTGAGTGAAGGAACTCTATATCATTTTACAGTGCTTGCGAGGGATGCTGCAGGCAATGCATCCGCAGCCAGTATTGAGCTTGCGGTTGGTACGAAGGATACAACTCCGCCGGTCACCACGGTTCAAATTGATCCTGCCGCACCGAATGGAACGAACGGTTGGTATGTATCTAATGTGACAATGACCCTGTCGGCCACGGATAACGTGTCTGTCACTAGCACTACATACCGAATAAACGGTGGTGCATGGACTTCTTATTCCGGCGGGAACGTACTGGCCGGCTTGGCAGATGGTGTCTATCAAGTGGATTACTACAGCACGGACACTTCGGGCAATATGGAAGCCGTTCAATCCAACACGATTCAATTGGACCGTACGCTCCCCACTGCTGCTGTGACTGTGGATAAACCGGTGCTATGGTCCCCCAATAATAAACTTATATCCGTGGGTGTCAAGGTCAACCCGACGGATGCTGCGTCCGGAATCAAATCCTATGTCCTTACATCCATTACCGCCAATGAGAGCAGCATGAATCCGTCCACGGATATCGTAGGAGCTAATTATGGAACCGGCGACACGGACTTCCAGCTCCTTGCTGCACGCGATGGCAGCGGAACAGGCAGAATCTATACCATTATCTATACCGTCACAGACATGGCGGGTTATACCACAAATGTTAGCGTACAAGTAACGGTTCCCCATGACAGAGGGGCATAATCCAATATGAATAGAAGAAGAATCGGCCTTCACTTTGGAGTCGGTTCTTCTTGTTCAATAACCACCGATTTGTGTTATCAAACACCAAAAATTACTATCGTCGCCCCATCAATTAAACTTTATAATTGGAAATTATAGGAATTTCAAATATTCGATTTGGACGCCCCGATGCGACAGAGTTGGAGGTGGAACAGGCAGCGAAAGCGGCGGAAAGTCAACGATAGCACAACTTCTAATGGGCTTCTATGAACCGTCGAAAGGACAGATTCTTGTAAATGGCAAACCGCTCAAGGATTATCATAACAGCGCCTGGATGAAGAAGATCAACATCGTATTTCAGGAGCCTTATGATACATTGATGGAGGAAGGAACTGTCTATTCGAATCTGGTCCGTATGCTAGAGGAAGAGGAGTATGCGAAACTCATTCCGACTTAAAGAAACACCATTTTATTATATAAAAATCCGAAATTTATTATATATAATGGTAGAAGTATCCAGTATATTTATTGCAATATCCCCATTAAAAGTTGTCATAACCAAAGATGGCATCTTTTAATTAATAAAAATAGAAAGCGCATTCTTTTTTAAAAGATGTATATTTTGTAAGGAGGTGATCTCGAGTTCAAATAAACGGAAGGCCGTCGTCACTCAACTCCGTTTGTAAAAAACCAAAAACATATTCAAGGAGGAATGTTCATGTATGAAAGTCGTTCCAGATTGCGTCGTCTAGGTTCTGTCATGTCCACAGCTGTATTAATAGCATCCGCCTTTACGGTCGTCGTCACTCCAGCCAGCGCCGCAACGTCCCGTGATCCTTGGCTGTGGCCTTTTACACCTGACAGCATTTGGAATATGCCCATCGGTTCCAATGCAGTCTATACAGACATCAATCTTCCGGCAGGTGCAACCAATTATATGGCCGTGGATTGGGAGTATAAATTCAAAGCCAAGAGCACGGACCCGGTCAAGACCATTTATGCTCCGAACGATTGGAAATACCGCTGCACGGGGTCGAAGGATCCCCAAGGTACCATGTATCTGCCTAACGATGTGATTGTCCCAGATGCGAGAGTGGCCAACGGAAACTATGAGACACCGAATAATGTATCCTCGATCCTGCAGCCCGACGGGAACACGATCGTGCAGTTGGAGCCGATGTGCCGCGATGTAGCCGGAGGGGATGTTTGGGGATACCGAAACCCGACCAACGATACACAGCTGACCAGCACGGGTTATTACGGTACCCATTTCGGCTCCGGGCTCTCGGGCTTCGGCGGATCGATCCGCCACGGCGAGCTTTGGTCGCCCGAACCGCTGCACCATGCTTTAAAATTCAATATTTGGGGCACTTATTTGTACTACAATGCTTCCGACCCGACTCCGGGCTACCGCTGGCCGGCTGACCGAGCAGACGCCGGTGCGCCAACGCAATATTTTGGTTCCAATCCGAAGCTGGAGATGGGATCGCTAGTAGCCATTGCGCCTTCGGTCACGGAAGCAAGTCTTGGTTTGAAAACGGATGCAGCTAAGAAACTGTTCCATGCCCTTCAGGATTATGGCGCCTATCTTGCGGACGATACCGGTTGGGACTCCTATGCATGGGATATGGATTTAGAGGCATACAAGGAATTTTCCGAAGTAACAGGCTACGACGCCCAACAAGGTTCGGGAGCGTCCGGCGGTGCGAAAGACTGGTGGGATGACAACAATAAGCTAATTACGGCCATGAAGCTGATTGACAACAATGGTCCGAACAGCATTGGCGGAGGCGGAACCCCCCGTGCTCCACTAGCGCCATCTACATTCAGTGCTACGGATTCTACAGCTCCATCCACACCAAGCAGCCTTCGCGTAACAGGCAAGTCGACCTCCACGGTGACCCTCAACTGGACCTCCTCTTCCGACAATGTGAGGGTGATGGAATATGACATTTATCAAGGAAGTACGAAGGTTGGTTCCACCTATGGTGCCACCTCTTACACCGTCAAGGGATTATCACCCAACACCTCATACACCTTTACCGTGAAGGCGAAGGATACTGGACTCAACACCTCAGGATCAAGCAATGGCGTTACAATCAGTACATACGACGGGTACAACACGGATTTCAGCAATCTTACAGGCTGGACACTCAGCAACTCGTCTAATGTATTCCTACAGTACGGCTTATTGGAATCCTCCAATTGGGGCGGAAAGGAATATGCATTCTACTCAGGCAAAATCTTCAGCGCACCGAGTGCCGGCAATAACTACGTATACCGCGTCCAATTGAAATCTGATTCCGGCGACAACTACGGCAAAACGCGGGTATATGTCAACTTCACGGACAGCAGCAACAATTATTTCGTTCAGTTGGGCGGCGGATCATCTAACACAGTAGAATTATTTAAAACCTCCGGCGGAACAGAGACCAAGCTTGCCACTTATCCGGGCAGCTACCCCATTCCCAATAATCAGATGACGGAGATCGCGGTTAAGTACGAGAACGGCGGCTATATCACAATCACGGGAACGAAGGGCAGCACGATGACTACATTGTTCGACCGTGTACAGGATACCACTTTTACCTCTGGTAAAATCGGACTGGGCACTGCCAACACCCAATCGTTCTTCGACAATGCTAGCGTGGTGGTGAACGAGCAGCCGGTGGTGAACAGCTGGACAACCGATTTTAATAGCTTGAACGGATGGACGACCAGCAATGCAACGAACGTGACACTTGCTTTCGCACAACTGGAGCTCTCCAATTGGAGCGGCCGGGAGTTTGCCTTCTATAAAGACCAATCATATTCCGCTCCGACAGCCTCCAACAAATACACCTATAAGGTGCAGCTCAAGACCGACTCGGGAGATAACTATGGTAAAACCTTCGTTTATTTCAATTACACGGACATCAACAACACCTACTTCGTCCGATTCGGCGGAGGAACGGCCAATTCGGTGGAGCTCGGCAAACGAATCGGGGGAACCGATACGGTAATTGCCTCTTACTCGGGCAGCTACCCAATCCCCAATTCAATCTATACGGAAATTGCCGTCACCTACGAGAACGGCGGATTGATCACCGTGACTGGCAATAAGAATGGTACCGCCACCTCCTTGTTCAATAAGGTTCAAGACACAGCGTTTAACTCAGGCAAGGTTGGTGTTGGAACGCTCAATACGCAATCCTTCTTCGACAATGCCAGTGTAACGGCACAATAAGCTGAGCCTATTTAACCTATTCCCCTATTATGAAAGGAGCCTTTTTCTATGAATTGGAGAAAATCCATCGCAGCACTATCCGTAACAACCCTTTTGGTCGGCTTTTCGGTCATTGGTAGTGAAAGGGCATCGGCAGACACCACTCCACTCAAGATTATGCCGTTAGGAGACTCTTTGACGGAGGGATACGGCAACTTTGTCGGGGGTTATCGGGTTGATTTGTACACCAAGCTTATCAATGCCGGAATCAACTTCGACTTCGTTGGTTCTGCAAGTGGAGGCCCGTCTACACTGCCTGATAAGAATCATCAGGGCATGGTCGGCTGGCGAATCGATGAGCTGATCTCGAAGCCGGACTGGGGCACCACCATTGAGGGATGGTTAAATACCTATCAGCCGGACATGGTGCTGCTTCAAGCCGGGACGAACGACGTCAATCAGAACTACGATTATGCCACCTGCTGGTCACGTCTGAACGATCTGATCGACCGGATCATAGCCAATCGTCCCAATGCTTACATAGTCGTAAGCACCATTCCGAACGACGGCTATTTTGCGTATAATGACCGTGCGGCTGTCTATAATGCTGGAATCCCGGATATTGTGTACAAGAAGGCTTCACAGGGTAAGAAGATTTACCTTGTTGACAACTTTAATGCAGGCACGATTTACCCGGATGATTTCGGATATGGAGATGGTTGGCAGGACCAAGTGCACTTCAACTGGAACGGATATGCCAAACATGCGAACAACTGGTTCGCCAAGATCCAGAATATTCTACAGCCTTCCGATTTCACAGCACCATCCACCCCGCAGCCGTTGTGGGCTGCTTCCAAAACAAATACCAGTGTGACCCTAAATTGGAGCGCATCCTCAGACAATGTAAAGGTGGACCATTATGAAATTTATCAAAATACAGCAACAGGTCCAGTTTACGCAGGTCATTCCTACACCAATGCTGTGACACTTACCGGACTAACTGCCGACACCGCGTATCAGTTCGAAATCAAGGCCTACGATGCCGAGGGCAATGCGTCTGCGGCCAGCTATTGGTTGAGTGTGACCACCAATGCGACGGCGGACACGGTCAATCTGTTCTCCGATAATTTCAATGATCGCTATGCTGACGGCTGGAAAACCAGCGAAGGGCAGTGGATTGTGAATAATGGGGAATACGTGAAGAGCACCGGCGACTCTGGACGGGCAATTATTGGCGATTATGCCTGGGCTAATTATGCGGTGCAAGGAACTGTCGTGCCTTCTAACAGTAAGAGCAGTGTGGGCATTCTCGGGCGAGTACAATCGAACGACAACTCGTTGTTCTATCAATTGGATCTGAATACCGACGGAACAACGAAGAAATGGTCCATCAAGAAATTCACCGGATTGTTCTCTTCCACGACGCTTGCTTCCGGCACCTATACTTACACTGGCGGCACACCGTACCTACTCAAGCTTTCTATGAATGGCTCCACTTTGTCCGCTTCCATTTCAACGGACAATGGCCTGAACTACTCACCATTGGGGAGTGCGACCGATTCTGCGTATACCGCGGGGAAAGCGGGGGTCAGGACAGACGGAACCGGGTCCCACTTCGACAACTTTAAGGTGACTGCGAATTGAGTATGTAGTCCTGGAAAGTAGATATATCAAAGAAACTATGCTACTAGCGCGCATCGATATTTCAATCGATGCGCGTTTTTTAGTTTGAATTTGAAACCGCTGCCGAATACAACCTACTTGTTGAATGGTAGAGGCAAGGTCGCTGTTAGCGGCGAGAGCTTTGAATAACCTCTTTCCCGAATACCGGCGAATACTAGGTAGAATCTTCTGCATAATGGCATGTCAAACTGACCTAGGACGGACATCTTTTGCAGGATAACCGGCTGTTGCAAAAGATGTCTGTTTCTTTATGATGCAGTCAAGCCTAAAATGTAAGTGAACAACACTGATGGAGACAAGGAGAACTATTGATGAAATTTGCAATCTTTACAGTTATGATGCCGCATTACAATCCGATTGAAGCGCTGGATGCCTTGCAACGAGCCGGATATGACGGTGTTGAATGGCGAGTGGCGCAGGTACAAGCCTTGAGTTGTCAATATGGTATTAAAGGACTTATTTAAATCCATATGGGTAACATTGCAACTAGCGCTTCTGCGGCTCGGCGATTGGTCGATGGCTTCGATCCTGCCCTGATTGGCGTTATTCATGATGCAGGCAACATGGTATATGAAGGCTTTGAAAATTACCGCATGGGCATTGAAATATTCGGTGAATATCTTAGCCATGTGCATATCAAAAATGCACGATGGCTACGCGTTCAAGAGGGAGGCGCAGCACGTTGGCAAGCGGAACCCTCGCCTATTGAAGAAGGTGCAGCAGACTGGAGCCAGTTGTTAACCGACCTGAAGGCTTCCGGCTATAACGGCTGGCTTAGCTTCGAGGATTTTTCGAATCCTGCTATATCGGAAGAAGCGCTTGCTCAGCAATTGGCATACGTTCGTTCTTTGCTTTGAATAAATTTTGCAAATCAGTACATTCCTACGAATCAAAGGTCCCCTTCGTTGCTTCGATGCTAGGGACCTTCATGGACCTTACCTCGTATCCTTATGCATACATGATTAATGAAGCGCTTATGGAAGTCTCTTCCAAGCTTAGCTCGTTTCGATTGGTAGAGTCAGAAGGGCTCACGCATAAGGGAGACTTCTTGCACTATGATAATCCATCGGCCAAACAATTAGGATTGCGGATGGCGAAAGTATGGTTGGAGATCGCCATGCAAACGGAAGCATAACAGGCTGGTGTATTAAGGGGGGGGGTAACGGTGAAAATAAAGCAAATAGAAATAATGAAGATTCCTCCCAGCTGGGTCTGGGTTAGAGTGGACACTGACGAGGGGATATATGGACTAGGTGAGCCTTATCTAGAAAATCATCCGGATCAAGTGATCTCGGAGGTGCATAGGCTTGTACCCTTATTAATTGGTGAGGACCCGACTAGAACTGAATATTTGTGGCATAAAATGTACACATCCGGAAGTGGCTATCGCGGGGGGCCCATTAAAATGAGTGCGATTAGCGGTCTTGATATGGCTTTCTGGGACATTAAAGGTAAAGCCAGCAATCTCCCAATTCACCGCTTGCTAGGTGGCGGTTTTCGCGACAAGGTGAAAATGTATCGAGCTTGCGGCAGCAAGATGCCGCACTCGGTAGATCCGGGAGATCCATACCGTTTGGGATTGAAGAGTAATCATGGGGAACAGAAAAGTGAGGCCCGCAATTATTATGAGGTTGCCAAAATCCTTGTTGAAGAATGGGGATTTCAATGCTTAAAGTTGCATTTTGACATGGGTGAAAGTATCGAAGGGCAGCTTAAGATCAAGCAATTTATCGAAATTGTAGAGGCTGTTCGAGAGGCTGTTGGTTATGCAGTCGACATTGCCATTGATATTCATAATCCACATCCGCGTTCAGGATTAAAGCTTGCTCAAGCACTTGAGCCGTATTTCCCTCTGTTTCTTGAAGAACCTATTCCAATGGAGCGCATAGATCAGTTACGGCAAGTCGTTGATGGGACAACCATTCCGATTGCTGCTGGGGAGCGCTGGATGGGGAAATGGGCGTTTCACGAGGCGATACAAAAGGGAGCAGCCGTATTGCAACCTGACATTGCCCATGCAGGAGGATTTACCGAATTGAAGAAAATAGCTGGGATGGCAGAGGCTGCTTTTGCTACAATGGCACCCCATTGTCCACTTAGCCCTTTAAGTATCGCTGCCTCCATACAGTTGGCTGCCAGTATTCCTAACTTTCTTGTACAAGAACACAACGAGGTGAATGACGCTCGCGTTAATGGTCAAACGGTTATCGGTCTTGGATACTTTCAAAATCCGTTCGTACTTGACAACACAGGCTGTGTTGCTGTACCGGAGAAACCTGGACTTGGAATTGAACTCTCTTCTGAAGGGTTGGAAACAATCATGAGCAAACCCTGGTCGGTTGTGCGGGGGTAAGGCTTATGAGAGCAACTCCCACTCACGCATTATTGTAAAAAAAGCTCAAGTGACGTCAAATTGGCGTCCTTGAGCTTTTTTGGTGATAGATCTTGGCTTCATTGTTGCATACTATTGTATCCTCGAATAGGTCACAGAACGCCATACTCGTTCCAGAGGGCCCATTCGGAACCGTTGCAGCCACCATCTAGAAATACCAATCTGCAACACATATACCACAATAGCGATAAGTAGAGCTTGCCAAGTTTGCACTTGACCATAAAGTCCTAAGCCATACCCATAAAACAAGATGGAATAAACGACGGATTGACATACATAGTTCGTTAGTGCCATTCTGCCCGGATAAGCAAGGGGTGCGAGAATTCTACCCCATCTTGAATGGCGGCATAACAACACAAGGGAGGAAGCCAAGCCAAGCGAGATGAGAGGGCCCATCAGTGTTTGATTGTAGAACAAGAACAGCACACCTGTGATTGCTGGCGTGTAATGAAAAAATAGCAAAGTAATGACATTTAGCGGTATGCCGATGCCGAGTCCCCACTTGGCTATTTTACGAAATAAGGGCATGTACTTGTCTACGTTCTGAACAATCCCGGTCTTACCTGTGTATAAACCAAGCAGGAACATGCCTAGCACAGTGGGTATTCTTGAAAGCAGCAAAGGAAATACATCGATATAAGACTGAAGTCGCTCGTTGGCAAGCTGAAAAAAAGTTCCTTTGCTGATGACACCAATGCTTTCTTGTTGACCCTCTCGAAACATTTCTATAAAAGAGGCATCAGCTTGCGCAAGAGTGGCATCAAAGCTTGTGAACAGCCTAAGCGCTGTCACACTGATTAAACAAAACGTCACAAGCAACGTCATGCAGCCAAGAAGAAGTAGGGCCCATCGTAACAAGGTTGATTTCTTCAACTTCCTGAACATAAGCAGCAGTATGCCTACCATTGCATATAACAGTAAGATATCACCGTCCCAAAGCAGAATAATGTGAAGGAAGCCTATCACAGCCAGGCCTAACATTCTGCGAGAAAATTGCGGGATGATGCGATTGCCGCGTTGTTCGGCACGAATCATTTGGATGGCAAAGCCTAGTCCGAATAAGAAGGAAAACAAAGTAAAAAATTTGGATTCCACCAAAAGCAAAAGTAGCTGTGTAAGCCAGTTATTGAGTACGTCACCACTTGCAACAAAGCCAGGAGGTCCGCCAGGTGTGAACGAAGCAATATTGATCGTGAAGATGCCAAAAAGTGCAAAGCCGCGAATCACGTCAAGTATCTCAATGCGTTCGTGAATGGCGATAGATAAGGCTGGTTGATTAGACTTCATTTGGGTAACCTCTTTCAGCAAGCAGGAATATTTGAAGTCCTCTGGTTAGATCAAATTCTTCAAGTACGCCAAATTCGTAGCTAGCGAAGCTTGCGTAGGCGCAGGATCAGAGAAATCCTCAAAGCTTAGCCACCCATCATAGCCTACTGCTCGAAGATCTGCAAGCAGCTGTTTGAGCTCAGCGCTACCTTCACGTAGTGGTGCCGATTCTGCACGCCATTTGACTCCGTTGCTATCCTTGTCCAGAACCCATCTTGCATTTTTAATATGCACATGACCCAGGTATTCGCCTAAGATTTCGAGCCCCATTCGGTAATTCTCGAAGCCTTCGTAAACCATATTGCCAGCATCGTGAATAACACCAATATGCGCTGGGTTGAAACCCTCTACCAGACGTCTCGCTCCAGAGGCACTAGCAGCAATATTCCCCATGTGGGTTTCAATAAGTCCCTTAATCCCATAATGCTGACTGAGCGATTGCACACCACTTAGATAAGCTCGCCCTTTGGCAAGAAGCTCACCGTAAGTATGGGTGCGATCATACATGGGTACGCCGACGCGAATCGAAGGGGACCCAAGCGCTTGCGCGATCCTCATATCCCGATCCACTCCTTCCAAATCTCCTACCTGCAAATAGCTGCCAAGATTAGTTGCGACTAGCCCTCTGCGACTTGTTTCTTCACGTAAATCGGCTAATTGTTGGGATGTGGATGACGTATCTATGGTTGCTAAATTATTCCCCCAGAATGAAGGTGTTTCCCTGGTAAGCGCAGGATTCAACTTCGTTACGCGCCATTCAACGCCGTTATAGCCGGCTTTGTGCAGCACATCCAGTGCTTGAATTGGACTGTAATTCGGCAGCATGACTGTAAAGACAGCAATTTTCATAAAAAGAGTTCTCCCTTGTTGTTCGTATAGTCTACCATTATTTTAAGTGGCGTAGACGGCGATTGAAATAGACATGTTTTGCACAACGAACGATTAGCAAAACATATTTCATAAAAGCAGAAATGGTCAAGGAGGTATGTCGGCATCATACACATTTCTTGTTAGCTATATACATCATTTGCAGATGGAGGAAGGCGCAAAACTTGTTAGTTCTGCAAGCAATGTGAATAGACAGCGTAAAAAGTCCAGCATAAAATGAACAGTGTTCTTAATAACCTTTTTGCTTTCATTATTTAATTCAACTATTAGATGTATGAGGAGTGTGAGTGAGATGAATGCCATGACCAAAGTTGACTACTACCCATTGCTGGTTTGCGGAGCTACCTTCACTGGAATAGGTGCAGCAGCGGCGGCGGGAGGCAAGGCTATCGTCGTTGAACGGTCTACGAGTGTAGGCAAGGAATATATTGAAGCGATTCATCACGGTGAAAGGTTGGACCAGCAGTTAAAGACAGCATTCGTGGCCAATTTTGCTGACGATTTACGCAATCGGAATCTGCTTGAGGGCCATGGTCCTCTGCATCTTCCAGGTGTTCATCCTGTTCTGTGCAACACGATTCAAAAACTTGGATTAAACGTCCTCTTCGGCACCATAATTCTTGAGGTCACACCACACCAGCAAGGGGGCTATGAAGTGGTCTTGCATAACATTGGAGGCCATAGAACAATTCGGGTAGACGAGATTCTGGACACAACCTCACTCCGTCGATCGACGCCGGAGGATCTGTATAAACCTGTTCGCAAATGGCTGAACGCTTATGTGCATCCATCCAGGTCGTCTGGAGATATTCCTGTTCCTTACACGGAGAGCTTTACGTTGCGAAAGGGAAGGTTTCCCTCGGAGTTCATTCTTTCACTAGAGCTTGAGCCGAATTGCGACTGGGCTTCGGCCAGAAAAGCGTATAATGAATTGTGGGTAAACCGTCCTCCAGAATGGCATGATTGGACTATTGCCGCCATTGCAGACCAGTTCGTCTATGAGATTCCGAAGGGGTTGCAGCAGCTTGGCTTTCGCTGGAGCTGGCTGCCTTCCCTAGGCTTGTTGAATCCACTTGCGGCAATTGACGAAGGGGTTCATTGGCAAATGTCGAAGGAGGAAAATGATTATGAACAAATCACAGTTCGTTAATGGCGTTATCCAACAATTTGCTTATTCGAAGATGATTCCAACAAGCTATGATGTGATTGTCGTAGGACTCGGAACAGCCGGATCCATTGCAGCTATCAGCGCTGCACGAAGAGGTCTGCGAGTGTTGGGGATTGAACAGCTTGCTTGTATGGGGGGCACTGGAACGGCCGGCAGCGTTCTTGGGTATTATTTTGGTTCGAGAGGCGGGCTCGCGGAAACACTGGATACGAAGGTGTCTGAGATGGAGAAGAGGGCCTACACGCCTTGCCCAGGGGTGAACGGCGAAGTCAAAAAGCTTGTCCTTGAACAAGCTGCAATTGAAGCCGGTGTCAGCTTGAACTATACATGCACCGTTACTGGTGTTCTCATGGATGGAAGTCAGGTGCGAGGCATCGAATGGATGTCCCCTGATGGGAGACAGGCCGCGCTTGCTTCCGTAGTCATTGATGCTACTGGAAATGCTGACGTGTGTCGGATGGCCGGCTGCTCTTTCCGTGGAGGTCGCGAGTTCGACGGTCAAGCTCAACCTTATTCAAACGTCGTCGTTAAGCTCGTCGATGGTAAAGTAAGGAATCATTATACCGACTCGGGCTACGTCATTCCACATAACCCGGAAAGTGTTTCTGAAGCTGTAGTTTCCTCCGCTCTCTTGCCGACTCATCTGAAGGATCGGTATGATGATAACGAGCGTCTTCTGAAGATCGCTCCACTGCTCGGCATTCGTGAAGGGAATTTCATTGTAGGCGAAGAGCAGGTTACTTTTAAAGACTTCCTGGATGAGAAGTATGCTAAGAAGCCGGTATTTTTCGCATATTCCAATGCCGACAATCACAGTAAGGATATTGCCTTTGAGAGTGAAATTCAACAGGACTGGGTAGTAGCTGCCAGTATGTGGGGCTTTAACTTTACCGTTCCAGTGCCTTTGGGAGCCTTGATTCCGCAAGGTTATGAAGGCCTGATGGTTGCTGGGCGCAGCCTTGCTGTCGATCATGATCTGGCTTCCTGTATCCGAATGAAACGAGATATGCAGAAGAGCGGCGAAGTGGCAGGCCAGGCTGCTTATCTGGCCATCAAGCACAAGCTTTCTCTTAAGGATGTTCCTTACGAAGAGCTGGTCGAGCTGCTCATGGAGTCGGGGTGCCTTAGCAAGAACGACCAAGTCACATTTAAGGAAGCGTATTCCTGGGATGATGAACAGAGTCGCTTAGTAAAGTGGTTGATGGATTCTGCCTCTATCCAGGCTGGACTATCTGGAGATCGGCCGGGACTGGCGATGTGGTCGGCTAAACGGTTAGGTTCGAAGTATAGAGATGCTCTGGTGCAGTGGAGTCAGGAGGCTGCTCATCCCCAGCTGCAGCGTCAAAGTGCAATGACCTTGGCGCTCATGGGCGATATGTCAGCCGCTCCGGTGCTTCGTCAAATTGTGCTTGAGAGAGATCCTTATGTACCGAAAACGAGCCGGAAATACAATCAGGTTCGTGGTTATGCAGCCATATTTTTACTTGGCAAACTAGGTGATCTGGATAGTGTGCCTGAGCTGATCCGAATAATGGAAGATCCTGGCGAGTTGTGCTTGGCCGACAATAACCGAGAGTTCATCTTGAACGAAACGGAGCTCCGATTCCAATACATTTCATTTGCGCTCGTGGCCTTAACCCGAATCGGAGATAAGCATGAGGAAGCTCGGCATCAAATCTCGGTTGCCTTTCAAAAATTGGCTAATCGACTAGACGGAAGCTTAATCATCACGTTTAAGGGATCGACGGAAGTGACGAAAGCGATTACCTTCGTTATGGATGCCAAAATTCGCAGTTGGATCGAGCAAACCCAAGCCAAGTGGGGAATTCCTATAACATCAATGCACGCCTAACTACAGTCTGGATACACATCCTTTGCAAATACACATTCCTTGCGCTAAGAAAGTTAGTTCATATAAGTGTGCAAGAACTGAAGATTGTTGCTGAGAACGCTTTCGATCTATGATGTGTTTAGGGGGTGAGCGGGTGCTAAAACGGAGAGGAGAGGAATCCAGCTATGAAAGAAATTCAAATTGAATCAGTTAGAGCCATGAAAGGAAAGCAGTCAGCAGGCAAAATAGTACGCCTCTGGCAGCTGTTTCTGAAAGAGAAATATCTATGGCTCCTCGCCTTGCCAGGACTAATCTACTTCATTATTTACAAGTATATACCGATGCTGGGGATTGTCATCGCTTTTCAGAAATATGTGCCAACCAAGGGGTTCTTGGGAAGTGACTGGGTAGGTTTAGACAACTTTATTCAGATTTTTGATTCATCGGAGATTGGCCGTTACTTCATGAACACGCTCATCATTAGCTTTTACCAGATCGTGTTTGCTTTCACGATTCCCATCGTGATCGCAATTATGCTGAATGAGCTTCGAGTTGTAGCCTTTCAGCGAGTTGTGCAGACGCTGATATATTTGCCCCATTTTTTATCCTGGGTTGTCGTAGCAGGCATCTTCTACTTGCTGTTTCAAAGTGATGGCTCAATCAATCATTTGCTCCAAAGCTGGGGCATGGAGCCGATTAACCTGTTATCGAACAAAAGCAATTTTCGTGAAATGCTTGTTATGCAAGTGATATGGAAGGAAGCCGGGTGGGGAACGATCATTTACTTGGCAGCTCTGACGGGAATCGATCCTGAACTCTATGAAGCTGCGAAGATCGATGGTGCCGGCCGATTCCGCCAAATTTGGCATATTACGCTTCCTGGCATTCGCTCTACGATTATCATCTTGTTCATTCTTCGGTTAGGTCACGTGCTGGATGTGGGCTTCGAGCAGGTCTATCTTATGCTGAACTCCTCTGTCTCAGAGGTGGGGGAAATCATCGATTCGTATGTGTATCGAGTTGGCGTTGTGAATGGCAACTTCAGCTTTACTACGGCTGTGGGCCTCCTCAAAGGTGTTGTAGGTATGATTCTTATTGTAGGCGCAAATTATTTAAGCCGCAGAGCAGGGGAAAAAGGGGTTTATTAAGTACATTAAACGATAGAAAGAGGCTGAATCATTCATGAAAAAATCTCTTGCCATTTTGTCCGCATTAACAATTACAAGTATTATGCTCGCAGCTTGTGGAGGCGGGAATTCTACCCCCGCTAAAGACAAGAAGGATTCAGGTCAAGCGAGCCAGGCTCCCGTTGACGCCAATAAGAAGTACAAGATTCGCGCGATGAACATCTTGTACGGTACAGCAGGTCCAGAGACGGGTACAGGGAAGAAAGCGATTGAAGATCGCTATAACATTGATTTTGAGTATATTCCGGTAGCTTCCGGTGAATATACGAATAAGCTCGGCGTGACTTTGGCCTCTGGCGATATTCCGGATTTGGTGCTGTTCCCGCAGCTTGATGCCATCTATTTCAATGCTATTAACAGTGGACAATTTCTGCCGATTGAGACGTATATGAACGATGCTAAGAATTATCCCAATTTGGCGAAGCTGCCGAAGGACGTAACCGACACATTGAAGCTTAATGGCCATATCTATGGTGTTCCACGTCTCCGAGCTCTTCCAGGTCCTTCCATCACGCTACGTAAAGATTGGATGGATAAGCTGGGGCTGAAAGTGCCGACGAATTACGATGAGCTGTATAACGTATTGAAAGCATTCAAGGAAAAGGATCCTGACGGCAACGGAAAGGATGATACCTTTGGGGTATCCATGGGTGTTGGCGCAGACGGAGCGTTAATCGGTGTCGGTTCACTTACCGCAAGCTTCCGTTCCGGAGCAGGTTTTGGTTCAAACGTATGGGTAGAGGATGGCAAGGGAGGCATTGTGCTCGCAGACATTGGGCCTAACGCGAAACCTTCGTTGACCTTCCTTGCGAAGTTATACAAAGATGGCCTTATTGCCAAAGACTTTGCTGTTAAGAAAGACCAACAAGTGAAGGATGACTTTCTCTTGGGTAAGACGGGCGCAATTTCCTGGGCCTATAATGCTTACGATCCAACGAATACGATTAACAAAGCGAAAGCAGCAAATCCGAATTGGAGCGTCATATCTGTACCGCCGATTAAAGCGATGGATGGTTCTGAGGGCGGCTATATCAAGGATACGGGTTACTTCGGCATCTTTGGAATTAACAAGGATGTGGCCAAAGATCCCGGTAAGCTGGCGCGTGTACTGAAGATGCTCGATGATCAAATTGGCGACGACGGCGCGAACTTCATTAAATGGGGCGTAGAAGGAGTTCACTATAAGAATGAGAATGGGAAGAAAACGGAAACAGACGTAGGTTCAAAGGAAGGACCTATTAAGTATAAACTGACAGACCATGCCGCTGAAGGGGATTGGATCTACATCGCGTCGGATACGGATGAGTCGAAGAAATACCGTATGGAAGCCTTTGATAACGCGCTGAAAGGCAAGCCTTGGTCCAAACAGGATACTGGTTTGTACTCCAAAACCTATGCGGAGAAGGGCAAAGAGCTGTTGAAGCAAATTTACGATGCTGAAGTTAAGATTATTATGGGTGAAGCTCCGGTGGATTCCTTCGATAAGGCAATTGCCGATTTCAACTCCAAAGGCGGAGACCTCATTACGAAGGAAATGAACGACGCTTGGAAAGCTAGAAAATAAGCAGGTAACACAGGATAAGCGGCGCCATCGCGCTGCTTTCCTGACGATAAAAGGTGGGAAAAGGCATGAAATCAAAATTGGGAAATGGCCTATTCGACGGATTTAATATCATTATCCTAACAATCGCAACGATAATATGTGTGCTTCCAATTATCAACGTCATCGCGATGTCTTTCGCGCCTATGAAGGATCTAGTTTCCGGAAAATTCTTACTTTGGCCGAGTTCGTTTGATTTGAGCGCATATCGTTTTATTTTTAATACGGGTATATTTTTTCAGGCATTGAAGAACACCGTCTGGGTAACGGTAGTTGGAACGGTTCTGAACTTGGCGTTCACGACAACTTTAGCCTATGTGTGTTCGAGGCAGCGGTTCAGCGCCAGAAGAGTATTGCTGTTCATGGTCGTCTTCACCATGCTATTCTCAGGAGGCCTCATTCCGACGTATCTCGTTGTGAAGTCAACAGGACTCATGAACTCCTTATGGGCACTCGTAATTCCAACGGCTGTTTCGGCATTCAATCTGCTTGTGATTCGGGAGTTTTTTGAATCCATTCATGAGAGTATTATTGAGTCAGCGACAATAGATGGTTGCAATGATTTGGGTATATTTATCCGAATTGTACTGCCGTTATCGATCCCGGCACTGGCAACGTTCACGCTATTCTATGCCGTAGGCAACTGGAATCAATATTTCAATGCAATTCTGTATGTCAATAAGCCATCCTTATGGCCGCTGCAAATATTGTTGCGGCAAGTTGTTCTCATCGGCCAAGCAGATATTTATGCGAATGCAAATACGGAGATCATTCCGCTTCCCGTATCTTCGCAGATGGCGACTGTCGTGTTAACGTCGGCCCCCATTGTTATTTTATACCCTTTCTTGCAAAAATATTTTGTCAAGGGACTCACGCTTGGCGCGGTGAAAGGGTAATGCAGGGGGCACCTTTCAGTTAAAGTAGTTTAAAAAGAAGGGAGTGAATTCATATATAAGAATAACGCCATTCAGCAACCCTATTCGCAAATTGGCCAATTGTCAAAACGATTTGATTCAGCGAACAGTGGAGGTGGGAGACATGGGTTATAAGCTCAGACTTAGTATAATCGTATGCTTGTCTATTCTTGCGTTGATAGCTTCGGGCATTTTCCTTTGGAAGCCTGTGAATGCTTCGCCAGATACAGTCATGTCTGTTAATGGAACAGTGATTACGACTCAGGAGTTTGAGCTGATTACGGGAATGTCTTGGGAGCGTGCCGGTGCCAAGATGACGAATGAACAAAAAAATCAGCTTGTACGCACACGGGTCATTCAATTGGAAGCCAAGAAGCGTGGTATTCCAGTCTCAATTGATTATGCAGCCTTTACCCAGGAACTGCAAAAGGAAAATCTACGACGTGCCACGGCATTGAATAATCACGAACCGATCTATGGTCCTAAGCAATATTCGGAGCGAATGTACTTCGATTACCGGATAGCGAATATCACTCGTGATCTCCGCAGATATATGCAGGAGCACGAGCTAGATACGAGCGATGTCAAGTTAGGCGCTTATTATGAAGCGAATAAAGATCAAGTTGCTTTGAAATTAGATTCCTATGCGTTTCAAGAACTTATAGTGCCTGATCTTACAGATGCATCAAAAGGCAAGGCTGAAGAGCTGTTGAATCAGCTGAGGGCTGGTGCAAACTTTGATCACATATACGCAGAACGTTCTAAAGCAGAGGGTTTAACAGCAAGTGAATTCATGAATGAAGACAATCGGCGGTCATTTGACAAATATCGAAGTGTCTTCTTCAATGCAGTTCACTCCTTGAAACAGGGTGAAGTAGCTCTTGAAGCAATTGAAGATCAGGATAGCTACAAGATTGTCAAATGTACGAAGCGGGAGACTGCAGGATACAAAACCTTCGAAGAAGCGAAAAATGATGTGCTGCAAAGATACCTGGATGCGCAGCTGGAGTCTTATCTGAAGCCTTTTGTTCTAAAAGCGAAAGTAACAATAACTATGAGTCACTTTAATTTTTTGCGAATCCTATAATATTTGGAGGTATCTTATACATGCGAAATATGTATTTGAAGTTTGCAGCCGCTTGCATGTTGGCGTTTGGACTCATGATGATGATTAGCGTTGCTCAGGCGTATGCAGCCGATTATTACGTAAATAGTGTTGGTGGCAATAACAGTAATAACGGTACGAGCTCGAGCTCTGCCTGGGCGGATTTTACGAACGTAAACAGCAGAACCTTCAACCCTGGAGACCGGATCCTGCTTGCACGTGGTGGCAGTTGGAATGGTATGCTTCACCCGCTTGGCTCTGGCAACAGCACATCCCCCATTATCATTGATGCTTACGGCAGCGGCGCTTCGCCATTTGTGAATGCAAATGGGGCCATATCGGGCGTTTTTTTGCAAAATCAGCAGTATTGGGAAATCAATAACTTAGAAGTCATCAACAATGTTCGCGCCACCAATGGCAAACGTAGAGGCATTTATGTGGAGAATTTGGATGGAGGTACACTGAACCACATCTACATTAAGAACAATAATGTTCATGATATTTATGGAGATAACACGAAAAATTCCGATGGTAGTGCTGGTATTTTTGTTGTTGTGCATGGCAACACAGTTCAGTCTAAGTTTAATGATGTATGGATTGATAACAATATCGTAGGTCCAGCGGTTGATCGTACGGGGATCACCACCTATTCTACTTGGGGTTGCCGGGTAGAAACGCATTGTAGTTCAACTTACAATTGGTATCCCATGACCAATATCAAGATTTCAAACAACTACCTGAATGATATTGGCGGTGATGGCATCGTTCCGATGCAGACGGTAGGGACGATTGTGGAGTATAACACAATCAGCGGTTTCAATATACGTTCGGGTCAATTTAATGACGGAATTTGGGCATGGGATGCGGATGATACCATTATTCAATATAACGAAGTAAGCGGTGCCAAAACGACAAACGACTCGGAAGGCTATGATTTGGACTGGGGTCAAAAAGGTACTATTATCCAATATAACTATAGTCATGACAATGAGGGCGGATTCCTCTTATTCTGTAACTGCAGCTACCCTTCGGTCAATAAGAACTCTATTGCTAGATATAATATTAGTCAGAATGATCAGGCACGGTTAATTATTTTCTCAGGTGCTCCGGACAATTTGCAAATCTACAATAACACCATGTATCTGAATAGCACTTCAACGGCGAAGCCGATAGATGGAAGTGCAGGCGGAGGGACCGCTAGTATTAAAAACAATATCTTCTATTTGGAATCCGCGGGGACTTGGTCTGGATTAACTTCCTTTGGTACGCTGACCTTCGATTACAACACGATCTATGGTGTTCATACGACAGGCGAACCTGCTGATGCGCATAAATTGACAACGGATCCCAAGCTGATGGGAGCTGGCGATGGAGTAAGCCGCACAAACCTGGAAGGCTATAAGCTTATGAGCGGATCTCCTGCCCTTGGCTCCGGTGTGCTGATCAGCAACAACGGTGGCAAGGATTATTGGGGCAATTCGGTATCGAGCACAAATGCTCCGAACCGAGGCGCGTACGGAGGCTCGGGCAACATTGCAGGGAATCCTGGTTTTGAATCCGGCAGCTTGTCGCCATGGACGAACTGGAATACTGCCAGTGTTGTGAACACCAACGTCAATAGCGGCAGCTATGCCCTGAAGCTGAACGGTGGCCCAGGAAGCGCTGAGCAAATCATTACAGTTCAGCCTAACACAACTTACACGTTGAAGGGTAGAGGCAAGGTCGCTGTGAATGGAGAAAGCTTCACACTTGGTGTGAAGAACTTTGGGGGAACCTCTGTCTCGGTACCCTTCACTTCCCTTCAATATACAGAAAACAGTCTGACGTTTACGACAGGGGCTACAAATACGGCGGCTACAATTTATATGTACAAAGCCACAGGAACCGGAGCCGCTTACGGCGATGATGTGACCGTAACGGCTGGTCCATGATTACTACAAAATAAACTACACATGGATCCGCTTGAATGCTGCGAATATCGGCTCAAGCGGATTTTTTGATTAAGCAGCTATTTGTATTACCCAGAAGAGCTCAATAACTGCCTAAATGCAACAAACAATTATTGCTCTCCTTGATTGCAACAACTGTAGATTGCTTATTGAGGAGGAAGAGCATAACTTAAGCAATATGTTGGTGAAATGTTCCTACACCAATACACAGGAGCCTAACATTGAAGAGGATACGAACTTTATAGAGCTGCGAGGCACACAGTCAGGCTTCTGCTTGCGAATAGAGGAGGTTATGCCTATTAAATGTTTTGCAAATGACTGTAATAAAAAATAAGGTTATTCATTGGGAGGAAGAAGAGTATGCAGTTAGGATTATTGCGACCTAGACGTTTAGAGGTATTTCAACAGGCGCAGGAGTTGGGTCTTCGGTTTGTTGAATTTGCTTGCAATGTGAATAATGATTTAACGGAATTTTTCAATCAGATTCAACAGTATAAGCGTGAATCAGAGCGGACAGGTGTTTCTGTGGGATCTATTGGTCGATGGGGGTCCGATCGAATTAACAAAGATGGAAGTATTATTGAGGAAGAATTAGAAATTTCCTATCAATTAATTGATGCCGCTCAGCAGCTGGGGTGTCCTTTGTTTGTATGCGGGTGCAATTATGTTGAAGAATTGTCGTTGTACGATAACGCAACGGCTGCAATACAGTACTTTACCCGAGTACTTGAATACGGAAAAAGTAGGGGAGTTCGCATCGCTACGTACAATTGCCATTGGAATTGCTTTGTTGTGGATGATCATGCATGGCGGCTAATTCATGGACATCTTCCCGATCTTGGCATTAAATATGATCCTTCCCACTCTCGTCAAGCTGGTCAAGACTATATAAAGGAAGCGAGAGATTGGGGACACCGGTTCTACCATGTTCATCTCAAAGGTTCTGTTGTCATTGAAGGCCAACGTTTCGATGATCCGCCGGCTGGTATGGATCAAACGGATTGGCCCACTTTCATGAGTATTCTGTACACGCATCGTTATTCCGGAAAGCTCAGTATCGAACCTCACTCGGAAACCTGGAGGGATGAACTGTGGGAGAAGGGTGTAAGGTATACGATCGACTATTTCAATAAATTATTATTTCGATAGGGGGCAATTCCAATGAGTAGTAAATTAAAGCTAGGTGTAATAGGTACGGGTAATATTTTTCGAGGTGCGCACTTACCTGTCTGGTTAGGGCATTCAGAAGTCGAAATCGTAGCCTTATGCGATGTTGCCATGGACAAAGCGCAAGCGATAGCTAATCAGCATGGCATCTCACATGTATATAACGATTACAAGGAAATGCTAGCGAATGAACAGCTGGATATCGTTGATATTTGCACTTCCAATGCTTATCACGCTCAGGCTGCGATTTGCGCTATAGAGGCGGGAGCACATGTATTATGTGAAAAACCTGATGCTACGAATTCAGCAGATGCTGAAGCTATGGCGGCAGCGTCTATTCGTCATGATAGAATTCTTATGGCAATTCGCAATAATCGGTTTACTTCAACTTCGTCATTCTTACGTAAATATGTAGATGCTGGACATATGGGCGACATTTATACAGGGCGCTGCGG
Source organism: Paenibacillus sp. MBLB1832 (assembly GCF_032271945.1). Taxonomy (NCBI): domain Bacteria; kingdom Bacillati; phylum Bacillota; class Bacilli; order Caryophanales; family Paenibacillaceae; genus Paenibacillus; species Paenibacillus roseipurpureus. The sequence goes on from NZ_CP130319.1 coordinate 1,761,663, forward strand.
GTGGATTCGCCGTCGTGGAATTCCTGGGAAAGGTGGTTGGTTTACTACCAAGGAACTATCCGGTGGCGGACCGCTTATCGATCTAGGCGTACACTTTATAGACTTAGCCATGTGGTTAATGGGGAATCCCAAGCCAGTTGCTGTCTCAGGCGCTACGTATTGCAAATTTGCCGAATCCAGTCTATCCGACTCCATTCACAGTCAGTTCGGTGAGAAGAATTCAGAAGGCACATTTGATGTGGAGGATTTGGCAACGGGTTTTGTGCGATTTGACAATGGCGCGACACTGCAAATTGAATTCAGTTGGGCATCAAATATAGAAGAAGAAATGAATTTCCTTGAGCTTCGAGGCACGAAAGCGGGTTTTAGCTTGCGCAATGGAGATGCGAAGCTCTTTACGGAAATCGAAGAAACGCTCTGTATGGTCGTTCCGCAGCTGAAGAAGCAAGCTGACTTTGGCCACGCCAGTCAGATTAACCATTTTATTGACGTCGTACGGAAGAGATCACAGCCGATAGTAACGCCTGAACAAGGTGTAGACATGATTAAGCTGCTGGCAGGCATTTATGAGTCTGCGCGATTAGGGAGAGAAATTCAATTAACCTAATGATCAGGGTTATGCAGCCTGCGGGGGAATTGCTTTCGCAGGCATCATGATAACTAATTTTTATAAAGGGGGGATTAATTCTATACGAATCTGCTAAAAGAAGAGGAACAGCTTGCACAGTAAGGTTACATGTAATTAATGCAATCGAAACATCACTTGATTTTCCAAATTAATGGAGGTGTAATTGTTATGCGATTTACATGGATAAAGTTTGCAAGCGCATGTGTGTTGATGTTTGCTCTGATGATAATTTTCTCTGTTGCACAAGCCTATGCGGCTGATTATTACGTCAACAGCAATGGCGGCAGTAACGCCAACAATGGTTTGAGTTCAAGCAGCGCATGGGCAGATTTCACAAATGTAAACAGTACAACCTTCAGTCCAGGAGACCGGATTTTGCTGGCTCGAGGAGGTACTTGGAACACAATGCTGCATCCGCTAGGTTCCGGCAGTAGTACATCACCTATTATTATTGATGCGTACGGCACAGGGGTTGCTCCATTAGTAAATGGAAACGGTGCGACGGCAGGCGTGTATTTGTACAATCAGCAGTATTGGGAGATCAACAATCTTGAGGTCATAAACAATGTGCGTTCGACAGGAGGCAAGCGCAGAGGCATCTATCTGGAGAACGTGGATGCTGGTACTCTGAACCACATTTATATTAAAAATAACAATGTGCATGACATTTATGGAGATAACACTAGCGGTAACAATGGCAGTGCTGGGATCTATTTGTTTGTTCATGGAACTGCCGTTCAATCCAAGTTCAATGATGTACTCATTGATAACAATACCGTTGGACCTGCGGTAGATCGTACAGGGATTAACACGTATTCGACCTGGAGCTGCCGGGTAGAAACACACTGTAGTTCAACCCCTAACTGGTATCCTTCGACGAATCTTGTCATATCCAACAACTATCTTTCCGATATTAGTGGCGATGGTATCGTGCCGAATCAAACGCAAGGAGCTTTGATCCAATACAATACCGTTAATGGCTTTAACATTCGGTCTGGAGCTTTCTGCGCGGGTATCTGGGCATTTAATGCCGATAATACCATCATTCAGTACAACGAGGTGAGCGGTGGCAAAACGACCAACGATGCAGAAGGATATGATTTGGATTGGGGGCAAGTCGGGACTGTTATTCAGTACAATTACAGTCATAACAATGAAGGTGGATTTCTTCTATTTTGCAACTGCAGTTATCCTTCGGTTAACAAGAATTCCATTGCAAGGTATAATATTAGTCAGAACGATCAGAATCATTTAATCAATTTTTCAGGTAGTCCGGATAATTTGCAAATCTATAATAATACCATGTATCTGAACAGCACATCTACGGCCAAACCCATGGATGGAAGCGCTGGCGGCGGTGGAGTTGCCACGTTCAAGAACAATATCTTTTACCTGGAATCAGCAGGAATCTGGTCTGGATTAGGATCTTTTGGAACACTGACATTTGATTACAACACAATTTACGGTGTGCATACAACGGGCGAACCAAGTGATGCGCATAAGTTGACGACGGATCCGAAATTGATGGGACCTGGCAATGGGGTTAGCCGTACCAACCTTGAAGGCTATAAGCTGATGAACAGCTCGCCAGCGCTTGGTTCCGGTGTGCTCATCAGCAACAACGGCGGGAAAGATTATTGGGGTAATCCAGTATCGAGCACCAGTGCTCCGAACCGAGGCGCATATAACGGGAAAGGTAATGTTGCAGTCAATCCGGGATTTGAATCCGGGACTCTGTCCCCATGGACGAATTGGAACACAGCAAGCGTTATAAGCTCTAACGTTAATAGCGGCAGTTATGCGCTGAAGCTGAACGGCGGTCCTGGCAGTGCCGAACAAATCATTACCGTGCAGCCGAATACGACGTACACCTTGAAAGGCAGAGGCAAGGTTGCTGTAAATGGGGAAAGTTTTACGATTGGCGCCAAAAACTTCGGAGGCACCTTTATCTCAACGCCATTCACTTCCCTTCAATATACGGAAAACAGTGTAACCTTTACAACAGGAGCGACAAATACAACAGCGACCATTTATTTATACAAGGCAACAGGAGCCGGGGCTGCATACGCTGATGATGTAACCGTAACCGCGATTCCATAATGAGAACTGGTTTAACATAGAACGGATCGATTTGAGAGTGTTCATGATCGTACAAGAAGCCCTGCCGCTCTAGAAGAGCAGCAGGGCTTCTTACGTACCTGTATTAAGGCAAATAAGAGGAGGGACAAAACCTCGTGTCCTTCCTCTTATTTCTGTTTGTTGCAATCTTGTACATGGACCTACCCGCTTACAACATCCTTCCTGTACTGTCCTGGCGTCATGCCCGTCACTTTTTTAAAGGTACGGATAAAGCTGTTCACCGACGTATAACGAAGTTTGTCTGAGATGGTCTGAATTGTCATTGCAGGCTGTATTAATAAGTCCTTTGCAATTTGAATTCGATATTCAATTACATAATCTACAAAATTCACACTCATGACTTTTTTAAATGCTCGGCTAAGCTGAAAGGTGCTTAGTTGGACCAGCTCGGCACAAGTAAGAAGAGAAATATCTTTGTCGTAATGCGTATGGATATATTGAAGGACTTGATCAATAACAAGCTGTTCCTGATTGAGCTCCGAACCAGGAGCTTCCACGATTAGCTTCTCAAATATTTCCTCGTCCCAAAAATTTCTAATTTCATCGATGCTGCCTAATTGGCTGATGCTTGCTGCAAGCTGCTTCCGATTGAAGCTGGCCTGATATGCAATCTCGCTCTTACGGACTGTATGAAGTAACGTACCCAATAGTTGGGTCATATAAGTGGTATTCTTACCTACACTTTGGATATTCACTTCACGAATACGTTCAATCAGTTGGCTGAATGCTTCTCGTGCCTCTGTGATTCTTCCATGATGGAGAGCTTCCATAATACTACTCTCCAGCTCCGACAGCGTTTCTACATCACTTGTTACGGAAGCATCCAGCTCATCGCTAATCATGACCTGATTGTAGCCTAAGGCCAAGCTGTAGCGGAGCGCTTGTCTAGCTTGCTGATAGGCTGTATGAAGGCCAGCTAACCCGCCTTCTGAATAGCTCATGGAGCCTGTGCAATTGAGGCGAAGATAATTACGGATGGCCTGTAAGAGCTTATCTGCGTCGGTTGTTGACAAAGGCCCCTGCATTTCTTTCCTTTGACTTATAATAGCGAATAATCCAGGTTCGACCATGATTGTTGCGGCAGGTCCATCTTTTCCAAAGATCTCTCCAGCCATGTTTTCAATGGCATAGTAGAATAAGAACTGATCCTTTCTATTGTAGCTCGAATCGAGATAAGAAGGGTCAGTTTCTACTAGAGTTAGGGTAAGACTTTGTTCCGTGAATGGAGATACAGAGGTTTCTGTATCATTAGAGTTTCCTAAGAGCAGACGAAGCAAGGAATAATTGTCGTTCTCACGCTGGTACTGCTGGACATCTTTTTGCAAGTGGGCATTATCCCGCTCTACATCCTGAATGTACGTATAGAGTGAATGTATTTCATCCTGTCCAGCCCCAACTTTCTTTTGCTTCAATACGGTCTGCACGAGCCGCTGAAGTGGGGAATAGAGTGTGGATGTGGTTTTAATTGAGATGAGTGCTGCAATCAGGATAAATAAAGCGCTAATGCTATAGAGAAGCAATCTCAGATGGCTTGTTTTGGCGGTAATGACCGATACAGGTACACTTGAAACGTAATACCAGCTCTTTCCAGGAGAGTAGACGGAATTAATCAAAGCAGGTACAGGAGTCTTTTTCGTCATAAACTGATAACCATTTTGATCTTGGCTTTTCCTAATTTCGTTCATTAGTTCCTTGCTTAGCGAAGTATGAATAGCAGAAGGGTCAGAATGCAGTAAAATTTGTCCCGATTCATTAACAACATAATAGGAAGCAGGATCCTGGGATGAGGCTCTTAGCTTACTGCTCAAGCTGCCTGCATCCAAGTAAAGAATAAACGCCGCATTCGCATTAGTTAAATTACCATTATTAATTGGACGAATATAAGTAATCGCTGATGCAGGCAGTCGAGTGTTTATCGATTGACGGGTATCCAGCCAAATTCCATATTTATATACATTGTTGGCTTCTTTAATGGCTTGCCTGTCTTCAAATTCTTCAGCTGACAATAGGATGCTGGTCGAAGTATAGACACGTTGTTGAGGAATACTAAAGAAGTCGATTTCGGACACGTGCTCCATTCCACTTCTCAGATTGGCCAGGACTCCGTAGATTTCTAGCAGCATGCTGAAATTTTTATACGTTAGTTCTTCATTCGTAAACTTCAAAAGCGAATTATTTGCATATGTATATTGCAGCATTAACTCGTCGAATTTTTTAAACACACCGTTCATTTCTATCTCAACTTGCTTCAGGTAGGTCGAGTGCATCTGATTTATTTGTTCTGTAATAATTTTGTTGCTGATGTAGGACGAGAGAAAGCCTAGTAGAGCTACTGGTATACTAGATAACAGCAATAGAGAAATGAGCAGCCGACTCTGTAATTTTCCTTTGATGTTCATCTTTAGCAGCATGAGAATCTCTCCCTGTATCTCTTCATAGTGGTAATACAATGATAGCATAACTACTGTGTAAACTTACAAACATCTTTTGCAGTGCGATATACATCATTTGCAAGTCGCCAAAGCCGAATGATAATGGCGTATTTCCTAAGGGATCTGCTTTGATGGTATGGGATGAGGCCTCTGCTCTGTTCCGAAACGAGATAGTAGAATGACAAGAGGTTTAATGAGTCTGTTAATCAATTTTTCGATCAGCCTACGTTATTTATAGGTGTAATATTCTCGAAGGAAGAACTCATAAGAAGAGAGCAAACAAGAGGAGATAGACATATTGGACTAGCAGCTTCACGTACTAGATCGAAGGAAGCATTTTCCTTCGGAGCTGTCTGGTGGCCAGCAGCAGTGCGTTGCGATTGCGCGCACATTGGCAGGCAATCCGCCGATTATTCTGGCGGATGAGCCGACTGGTGCGCTGGATTCGAAAACTGGCGCGGAGATCATGGATATTTTCACACGGTTGAATGATCAGGGACGGACGATTATTGTGATTACGCATGATCGGCAGGTTGCGGAACAGGCGAAGCGAATTATAAGGTTTCGTGATGGGCAGTTAGTTCATTAGATTATCATTTATAATAAAGCGAATTGATATTGGGCTTACGAGAAATCGTAGGGCTATTTGGTTTCTTAAATTTAAATAGATTTCGTCTAACTTCCAAGCTAAACATTCTTTAGATGCTTTCGGGCTTTCAAGAGAAGATAAGATTATTGCAAAGGCGCTTCAGGAATACGTAGCGGTTATGACGGATTATGCTGGAAGTGTAACACTGTACGGAGAAGGACTATGGTCCAGTCCTACGATGAGCTGGAACGGAATCCTGGAAGAGGAAGGTTTACGAAAAATACCGTTCGACAAATATAGATTTATCGAATCAGGCACGACAGCTGAAAAGAGAATGGTTCCAATGCCGCATCACCTGTTGTTTAAAGAGTACTATAAAAAAACAGGTCTGCCTAATAACATCGAATTTAAATAAACGAAGCAATAACAAGCCCCGAATCGTATGTTAATTTGGGGCTTTCACTCGCCGTCAAAGAACGTGTTTGACAATTGAACCAAGAGATGGCAGTCAGCTTGAGTTGGACAAGCTCTACCGAGAATTGAAGAGGACTTGGACTCCAATCTAGAGTCCAAGTCTTTTTCTTAAACGGTTACCCTGCGCGCAATTCGAATCGTTTTAATTTCAAAAGGACGAATAGGCGCTGTCACATGGTCGTCCATACAAGAAATTTGTTCATGTTTCGTCTCTTGTAGATCCGAAGCCCATGCGGCTTCCGCTCCAAGGACAAATAGCTTCAAGTTACCCTCTAGTCCTGCGGTTTCATAAACGCGAACGATTAACTCCCCGGAGTGGTCTGCTGCAGCTTGAATCGCCGACAAGACAACATGGGAAGGTTCTAGCCGCACATGAGAAACAGCGGGAAGGATGCTTTGGCTGGCGATGGCCTGAAGCGGGTTGTTCACTTCTTGTGCCATTTCAAGGACATGTGATTCATGCCAAGAGCCGTTATATGGAACTAGTGCAAACGTAAATGTATGCTCCCCATGCTGGGAGGATTGAGCGTCAATTGGCACATTCGCCCAGATGGATTGCGGTGCTCGCAGTAAGGTTGCCGCAAGAGTACCGGGCGCAACGATTTCTGCCCCTACAACACCTGTATTAATAAGCGCGATTCCTTTTTCGCCATCTTCTATGGCCACGAAGCGGTGAGCAGGCCATTCCCCTTTGGCTGTTTTGGTCTCGATGTAAGGTTTGCGCCGTACGGTACCGAACGGAATTTCATAAATGGCTTCAGAAGTAGATAGCGCAGTTGCCAATTTAAAGCGTATCCGGCTTTGTTCACCTTGCCATTTCAACTTTACTCCAATGTCCAGACGCGGCTTACCAGCTAGCAGCATAAATTCAAGTTCAAAGTGAAGTTTATTTCCATTACCGGCCCAAGGCAGCTTTGGAAATTCACCCGACAGCAGCAGCCGCTGGCAAATAGGCGTAGCTTCAAATTGCCTTATATGTAGTCGGCACACAGTAGAGCTAACTTCTCCGCCATTCGGATGCTCAATCTGAAAGCTTCCTGTATCTGGCTGAATGACCAGGAAATTGGCCGCATTCTCAATGAGGGTTACCCCACTATGTTTCAGTACGAATCGTTTAATGCCAAGGGTATCGCATTCGAGCAACAAATGCTCATTTTCAATGATGCCCGAAGTAACCTCCTCAGCTTTCACTTCATCGAGGCGCACCCCTGACTCATATTCAACCACACATCCAATAGCCCCTGCCGCGGGAACGGAAGCCCGGACATGCAGCTGACCATCACGAATTTCAAAGGGGGCCTGCCCATCTCCCAAATTTACATTCGTTACATTTGACTCTGTCTCCCGCAGCGGCAATGTGATGAGATCAACACGATCCCAAGGGAGTCCATTCATAATCGTGTAATGCGAATGATTTGCACCAATAGTTGGAATGGTGTGAGTTGAGTTGAGGCGCCGCTCCGACTGGGACAACACGGTTTGTGCGGATGATTCCATTTGCCCATAACGGACCATTAAATCTCGGAAAATTGGAGTCGGATGAGATCCAGTAAATACGTCATGAAACTGGGCGTACGCCATACCCCACCATGCCTCCTCCAGTAAATTGGATGGCAGCCCTCCAGCTAATGCGTTCCATTTCTCCGCTTCAAGCAGCAACGTTTCGACCCGCCGATTCGTTGTGCGAATTTCTGTGCGAAGTGCGAACGTGCCTGTAAACTCGGGATTTAAATCGCTATGAACCACAGGGAGTGAATGTCGTTTGACCTCTAAAGCTTGAAAGTAATCTCGCGGTAATGCCAGTTTCCATTCTTCATTCCCATTCTCTTCTTGTCTATGTCTCACTTGCTCCATATGGTGTAAGCCAAGCATCATCTCATTCTCAACGAACGGGATCACAATAAACGGCCCTTCTCCTTGCAGCTGTTCCGCTCTAGCGAACAATGTATCAACAGCTTGCCAATCGGAGCAGTCAGCCTTCGCGACGTGCAAGGGCGCTACATAAGAGGAATAGGAGTGCCAACCAACGACGATCGTTTCAGTGCCATCAAGGCCGCGTGCTCGAAAAACATCGTGATGACTAGTCCCGCCGAAGCGATTCGCGAGTAAGTGGGTTTGGCCAAATTGCTTTAAAATTTGCGGTACTTGGGCATGAATGCCAAAGGTATCAACGAGCCAACCCGTCGTTGGTGTGACGCCAAAGGTTTCTCGCATCCATTGGGTGCCAATGCTCTGATTTCGTACATAACATTCCCCGTTCGGTACATTGGTCTCGAGCGTAGAGGCCATACCGCCAACAACCTCCAACCTGCCTTCCTGAACAAAACGTTTCAATCGTTCTAGTAAATCGGGCCGCCGTTGCTGCAGACTGCGATAATGGTATGCCTGTTCGAGCACATAAGTGAAAGCGGGATATTGTTCTAATGAATCGAGCAATCGGATGATAAAAATGTCAAATAGCTCGGCCATTTCACATTCATTTTTTTTCCAGGATAGGTCAATATGCGTTATTGCCACAACCATGTAAGTTTTTTTCATCGGTTTCATCGAGCACCTCAATCGAAGTAGAATTAAACTTATTATATGTATTAAAATAAGTTTTGTCTATATAGCCGAAGGAATTGCCCTATTTGATTATTTTACTTATAATAACAGAGAGATAAAGGTGAGGCAGGGATTACAGATGAGCGTTATAAATACAGCTGATATACGCAGCCAAAATAAAAAGAATATTATTCAAACGGTCCGCTACGGACGTCCGATAACGAAAAAAGAAATTGCTGATAGGCTTAACTTAAGTTTTGCCACAGTATCAAATCTATGTAATCAGTTGGTAGAGGAAGGTATTCTATCTATTGTTTCATCGGAGAATTCAAGCGGTGGACGCATTCCCAACTTCGTCTCGCTAGAGCCAAATTCACGAGGGATACTTTGCCTGGATTTGAATCATCACGACAAGGCCACGATCGCGCTGCTTAACTTGCAGAATCAAACCATAGCTGCGAGTCAGGTAGACATTCCTCCTTTACTAGAATTGGGAACGCTAATTGAGTCATGTTATGAGGCATCCATGGGACTGCTGGAGAAGATCAAGTTTCCCATTGAGCATGTCCTTGGTTTAGGAGTAGCCATTCCAGGTATTTTTTATAAGAAAAATAATACCGTCATCAACTCGACAATTTCTATGTTTGAGAATCAGTTTGTAAAAAAAGAGCTTGAGGAACGGTTTCAACTGCCCGCCTATTTGGAGAACGAATCCAACATCTTGGCCGTGGCAACTTCAACTCAGCTCCAGCTAAGCTCTGGCCAACGCCAGGATGTTGCCTATCTCTACGTAGGAGATGGTCTAGGGGTTGGTATTACGCATCGCGGAGCGATACTAACAGGCAATCGCGGTTTTGGCGGGGAAGTTAGTCACATGCCAATTGGCCTGCATCCCTACAACTGCTACTGCGGGCAAGTCGGCTGCGTCGAAACGGAATTGTCCCTCGCGGGTTTTTGGAGAACCTATTACGGAACGGACGCAGTTCCGCCGTCTACTTCACTAACATTTTTCTGGAAAGAGTTCGTGTCAGCCTTGAAAGCGGGAGACGAACGTGCGCATCAGGTTGCAGAAGAAAAAGGGAGATTGCTGGGCAAGCTGATTTCGGTAATTGATAATCTGATTGACCCAGACGTCGTCTATGTAGGCGGGATCATTGAACCCATCTTTCAAACGCTGTACCTCTTTATGCAAGAGGAAGCTAGGAGCAGAGTGGTTACAAGAGAATTCTTTTTTCCCGAAATAAGAAAAGGAATTGACTACGAGCAAACCCTGCTCCAGGGCTGTTCGGAAATGGTTATTACACTATGGAATCCCTAAAAATCAATAGATGTAGTAAGTAAGGCTGTCTCATAAGTAGATTTTTCTACTTTGGGACAGCATTTTTTTGTTGTTGACAGAGGGCTCTCCATAAATTAACATAGTTATTATAAGTATTATAATAAGTGAAAGAGAGTGACTACTATGACTCGGCAGCAGCAAATAGAAGCACTCTTGGTGGAGCTTCGCTCACGTCGTCACGGTTTGATGAACCAGTCGGTGTGTATTGGTTTTGACGGTTACATTGATCGAATTGTACATGCGGTCAAACAGCGTTCAACGCCTGAGAACTACACGCGCTTCCACACCATCGCGGAATATGCCAATCATCTTCAAGCTTGCGCGGGCCGAAGCGGGGATATTGAAATTGTCCCAGTTACGGAAGAAGTCGGTGGAAACGCACCCATCATGGCACAGGCTATGGCAAGGCTTGGCGTACCAAGCACATGTGTGGGAACACTAGGAGAGTATGAGATTCACCCCGTGTTCAGCAACTTATCTCATTTTTTTAATCCGCAATCCATAGGAAAACCGGCGAGCACACTTGCGATTGAGTTTAGCGATGGAAAGATCATGCTTGGCGAGATTGAGCCGCTTCACCAAGTTACATGGGAACACATCAAACATCAACTCGGCATTCAAAAAATCGCGGAATTTTTCCAATCCAGCAGGTGCTTTGGGATTGTGAACTGGAGTTCCATTTATGCCATGGACGGAATACTTCGCGGAATCATAGAGGAGGTATTTCCACTCTTAGGTGACGAATTGGCTGAGAAGTTTGTGTTCGTTGACATTGCTGATCCTTCGGCAAGAAGTCGTCATGACATCCTCAACCTTGCGGCCATCTTAAAAGAACTAAACACGAAAGCAAAAGTGGTGTTGGGATTAAACCGGAAGGAAGCGGGAATTGTTTACGAATCCTTGGGGTACGTCGATCAGGATCAACCACAAGAAGTTTGGGCTCAAGCGATTGTACAAGACATTGAACTCCATGGTGTTGTTATTCATTCCTCGAACCGAGTCACAGGCATATTGGCAGGCGTCCTGGGAGAAACGGATGTCTTTCACCTGGAAAATCCTGCTCGAACGACAGGTGTTGGGGATCATTTTAATGCAGGTTTCTGCACAGGTTTATTGTTGAACCTCTCGCTCCTGCAATGCTTGCATCTCGGCAATTTAACCGCTTCCTCTTTTCTTACAACCGGTCAAAGTCCTTCATTCGATGACTTATTAGCGTTAGGGGAATGTGGTAATCCGAATAATGAAAAGGAGGTATTAGCAAATGAATCGGTATGAGGAGGATGTAATTGGTCAGACGGCATGTGTGCGAGGCGCTCTGGATACCATGCTTGAACAAGTGACATCAAGCAACATCGCGGAAATGAAGAAGAAAACATGGAGCAAAGTTGTATTTGCTGGGATGGGAAGTTCTCACTTTGTTTGCCATGGTGCTGTCATCCACTTAATCGAAAATGGTATTGATGCAAGAGTTCTATCAGCGAGTGAGCTTCTTCACTATGAGATGGGGCTAATCGATGAGAACACGCTGCTCGTCCTTGTTTCCCAATCTGGGGAAAGTGCAGAAATTGTTCGGCTTATCGAACGATTGCCTTCACATTTTAGCATCTTCGCCATAACGAATGAACCTGCAAGCACGCTTGCCATTCGTGCACAATGGAAGCTGATCTTGCATGTTGAGAGGGAGCAATCGGTCACCACGAGAACCTATCTAGCCTCACTAGTTGCGGTGCATCTATTGGCAAGAGAGCTTAGTGATACGATGCATGAAGCCGATTTTAAAAGGGACATGCGTGAAGCATTGGTGAAAATGGATCATGTACTTCAGAACCACAGCCTTCGGCAGAAACTGAATGGGTTTATAGAAGACCCGCCTTATTTATGCTTAATCGGTCGGGGGTACTCCTTGAGCACGGTTCGAGCAGGAGCGCTGTTTATTCGGGAGGTTGCCAAATATCCGGCTTTGGATTTTGATGCAGCAGAATTTAGACACGGTCCCATGGAAATGGTAGATGGGCAATTTACGGCCATCGTCTTTGCGCCGGCAGGAGTAACCGCAGCCCTGAATCTTAAACTTGCACTCGATATTGCAGAACGGGGTGGAAAGGCCGTATTAATTATCAACGAAATGTGTGATATCGTACACCCGAACATCCTGGTCATCCCACTGCCGCCTGTTCATGAAGTTATGTCTCCTCTCCTGGATGTCATCCCCGTCCAGTGGATTGCCAATGAATTGGCAGTACGACGTCAGCTAGAAGTCGGCGCGTTCCGATGGTCTTCCAAAGTTACAAGTAAGGAGTAATGGAGCATTTCTAGAAAATTATGGAGATGAGGTCATTGTTTATGAAAAAACGTCAATTGGCCGCAACACTTGTTGCAACTCTTGGTATGGCTACCATCGTAAGTGCTTGCTCGACAGACAAACCGGAGCAAAATCCGAGTGCAAAGCCAGACACAACACCGACGCCGATCCGTATTTTCGTTAATCAGACTGGTACAACAGCGGTCGATCCTGCGAACACTCTTTTAAAGGAAATTGAGAAAAGGACCAATACCCAACTTACCATTGACTGGATCCCGCAGAATACCTTTTCAGAAAAATCAAAGCTTATTCTTGCATCGGGCGATTTATCAGATTTGACGCTGGTGACGAACATTTTTGATTCGCAAGTCGTTCAAATGGCCGGACAGGGAGCATTTTGGGATTTGACGCCTTACATCGATAGTTATCCGAATTTTAAGGCGCTGCCGAAAGATATTTGGGACAATGCCAAGATAAAAGGTAAGAACTACGGTATCCCGCGGCCAAGACCGCTTGACGGAAGCTGGGGATTGCAGCTTCGCAAAGATTGGCTGGATAAGTTAGGATTGAAGGTGCCGGAGACGCTTGACGACGTTTATGCGGTTGCTAAAGCTTTTACGGAGAGGGATCCAGATGGTAATGGTAAGGGAGATACCTACGGGCTGAGTGGGAATGTAGACGCCAATGGGATGGGATCGCTGTCTTGGGTGGAGAACACGTTCAATGGCGTTTCCGGCAACTGGAAGTTAAAGGATGGCCAGTTAACTCCAGCGGTGTTTGAACAGAGTGAGAAGAAAGCGCTGGAATGGTTAAAAAGAGCTTATGATGAAAAGATATTGATATCCGATTGGGCGACCATCAAAAATTCGCAAGCGCGTGATCAATATATGGGTAATAAAGCAGGCATTATTGGATCCGCCTTGAACCCACAATGGTTGTTCATGGATGCTATACGTAAAATTGATCCCAAAGGCGACTCGTACCCCATTCCTTACTTAATAGGTCCTGATGGGAAGTTTGCTGGGCGAGACTCGGGTAATAACGGCATGTTCGTTATTCCGAAAACCGTTCCTGAAGCGAAGATGAAAAAAATTCTTGCGTTAATGAATCAGGGGTACAGCGAGGAAATTGCTAATATAGCAACTTACGGGTTACCCGATGTGCACTATACCGTTAAAGATGGGTTCAAAGTTGCGACAGAGCAGGCAACGAAGGATAATTTAGCGGATGTAACGAATAATCTGCCTAATATTTTTTCAGGATATGACAAGTATCAAAGGGCTTATTTTGCCGGTATCCCCAAAGAGTACTATGACCGAAACAAGAAGCTTATTGACGACCGAACTGCCATTAGTAAGCCTGATCCAGCCTATGGTTTAATTTCCCCAACGGCACTTACCTACGGACCGGATATGGATAAAAAGATTCAAGATATGAAAGTAAAGGTAATCTTAGGGAAGGAATCATTAACAGCGTGGGATGATTTTGTTGCGAAGCTGAAGTCTGATGATAACTATCAGAAGATTATTAAGGAAATGAACGAAGGTTATAAGAATAAATAAAGTAAATAAGCGACATTGAGGCATAAAATAAGGCCTTCTTGTCGCTTTTTTCCTGTACCAAAACTCTCTAATTGCAGGAAATGGTTGCGTTGCGTTATAGTCATGCCACAGGAAAGGCAGAACTTTCCTGGTTATAGTGGAAAAGGCGAAGGAGGTATTGTGACAAGAAGCTGGTTCTTGGTTGACGGCATCATGTTTAACAACATGTAAGCGCTTCATAAGGAGAAATTCAATTATCGAAGGAGGCAATATTGATGGTACATGGTTTTAAACGCTCCAAACGTAGTTTGGTAATTAGCTTAATCGTTTCCTTACTGATGGCGGCCTGGGTCATGCTCATTAGTGCGAAACCGGCACATGCAGCGACTCCCAAAACGTATTATGTTAATATCACAACAGGGCAGGATCGAAGTGATTATGGACTATCTACGAGCACCCCGTTCAAGAACATTCAATATGCTGCAGACTTAACGAACCCTGGAGATACGGTTTATGTCATGAATGGAACGTATTACAAGACGAATGATCAAGATGTCTTCCATGTCACACGATCAGGGGATACCACCGGCGGATATATCAACTACCTAGCCTATCCAGGTCATCATCCGAAGCTCAATGCCATTGATGCTTGGAATCATATCGTTGTAAGCGCTTCATATATTAAAATTGATGGATTCGAAATTGAAGGTGACAATGCCAATCTCACACTTGCCGATGGCGAAGCGCGCTATAACCATTATGTTCAGAACAAACCAACAAATACCATTGATTGGAATTATGTGCGTAAAACCCAAACCAATGGGATTAGTATTAAGCCTGGAGTGGACCTTACCACCCCACACGATATTAGGATAAGTAATAATATCGTCCATGATGTGCCTGGCGGAGGTATAAGCGCTGAGAAGTCTGATTATGTGACCGTTGAGAATAATACAGTTTATAATAACTCGTGGTATACACTTTATGCCACAAGCGGGATCTCGTTTCTAACGCCAAAAGATGCGGATTCGAATACGACCCTCTATAAAAACGTGATTCGTAATAATCGTGTATATAACAACAAAACATTGGTGAAATGGGAAAAAACTCAAGATTACTCAGATGGCAATGGCATCATTATTGATAGCACACTTAAAGCTCCAGCCTATACAGGAAAAACACTAGTGACGAATAATCTTTCCTACTTAAATGGCGGTTCCGGCATACATTCCTATCATAGTTCCAACGTTGATATAATAAATAACACGTCCTACCAGAATTCATCTCAGTTGAACTACGGAGAAATATTCGCCCAATCCTCGGATCAGGTAAATATCCTAAATAATATTTTGGTGGCTAGAACAGGTAAAAATATCAATACGAACTATAGTAATACAAACGTGACGACCAATTACAATGTGTACGATAATGGCAATCCGGTTGTTAGCGGTCCAAATGACATTTGGAGTGATCCCTTATTCGTCAACGCGGCATCTGGCGATTTCCATCTCAGTATCGGGTCCAAAGCAATCGATACTGGTGGTGCCAGCCTGACGCCAACAAACGACTTTGATTACAATCCTCGCCCAAGAGGGGCAGCGCCCGACCGAGGTGCCTATGAAAGTCAGAATCTCATTGGTAATCCTAGCTTTGAATGGGGCAGCCTGAGTGGGGGATGGACCAAAGAACAAAATAGTGCCGGTATCGCCATTCAAAATACGGGCTCATACTCCGGAACTTATAAGGCTGCCTTTAACACCACAGCGGCAACGAAGCTTTCTCAAACGGTAACAACACCATCGACAAAGACTTATACGGTTACGGCGTATGTGGTTACAAACATTGCAAGCAATGTGATCGTAGGGGCCGATGTAGCAGGAGTGAACCAGGCACAGCAAGTCGTTGCGACAGGCGGTTATAAGAAAATAACGTTCACAGTGAATGCCACAGCTGGGCAACTAATAAAGGTGTGGATTAGCGCCCCTCTAAGTGCCAGCGGCTGGGTTGGTATCGACGACGTCTCTGTTCAGTAAAAATCTTCCTTAGCGGCTGCAACAAGATCACGTTGTAAAAAATAAACTGCCTAATCCCTTGCGAAAGCCTAGGGAAGGGCAGTTTTTTTCAATGTATGCAATTTTCAGCTATGCTTTTCCCTATACTCCGTGGGTGTAATACCCACGTATTTCTTAAATACGCGATGAAACCAAGAATGCTGATACCCAACCATTTCGGCAATCTCACTGATTTTTAAATCAGTTTCAATAAGCAGCTTTTGAGACGCTTCAATTCGAACCTTTAACACATAGTCTAGGAAAGTCATGCCTGTCGCTGTTTTAAAAGCTTTACTCAAGGTAGAGATATGAATCCCGATCAAATCAGCACATGCCTCCAGGGAAATATCGGTCATATATTTCTCATCCACGAGGCGTACAATGGTTTCAACTCGTTTCGATAGGCTTTTATTATGGGATTGATCAAGCTCTTGCATGCAAGGCAGAATAATACGATGGATAAGCCATTTCAGCATGTCTGGCGATTGCCGAATTCCCAAGAGCTCTTCGAACAGGTTCTGTCCCTCATAAAAAGCATAAACGTGAAAGCCTGCCTGCAGTAAGGCGTTTTGAATATTTCCAAGCAGCTGAGCCATGGCCTGATGTAGGAAAAGCTCAACGCCATCACTGTTTTTTAACTCAGCAACAAATCTCTCTGCAAAGCGAATCGCATCTTCCTCTTGGCCCAGCCGCATAGCGTGAATCAAATCTTTCTCTATTTCAAATGGATAGAAAAAGGTGTATTCTCCTCTTGGAATGAGCTCCTCCATATCCAACAACGTATTCATATTCGTCAGATTCCCATATTTCAACGTGCGTCTCGCTTCTTCCATCGTGTCTGGGATCAGACCGAGCTCTGTACGTAATTGACCTAGGCATAGAGTTGCTTGCAAATGAAGTGTCTGATGCAGGGCAGAACAAATATCCGCGGATAATTGCTTTAGTTCCAGTTTCAGCGTTGTTTGAACGGGATCCCTTGGTATTTTAACAAGAATCCCAACAGATAGATCTTGAAAGTTGATGATGTGAGATTGACTGAAACGAAGCTTGGTAAGCTCATTCACAATGTTAGCCGCAGCGAAAGTGACAAGCTGCTCATCATCAGTCTTGAACTTACCCTCAGCATTATCTAGTCCCGACAATTGCAGCACAAGGATCGCTACCTGATTATCGTCCATGTCCCACCCATAATAGGCTAACCGATGGGCAAGTTCCTTTTCATTTAAGTAATATAATCGTCCTTGCACAAGCTGCAGCATAAAGCTTTCCATAAGTGTTGGCAGTTGTTCCTCTACTTTGGTTTGCAATAATTGCCTTTCCTCAGAGAGACCCTGCCATTCCCCGATCAATTTGGCAACAGGGCGATAAAGTCGTTTAGATGCAAACCAAGCGAGTAGAATCGCTGCTAGTATGCCTGCTAAGCTCACGGTCAAAATTAATCTAGACATGATAACAACAGGAGCGGAAAATTGGGATACATCCGTGGCTGTCGCAAATATCCAATGTGTGCCCAAGCGAGATATGGTTCCAAAAGAAGCGGAGTATCTCCGATTGTTATCTTTGAGTATAAAGGTTCCAAGATTCTGTTTCTCTAATCGCTGTAGAACCGTATTTTTCAAAGATGTTTCAAGGGGCGTATAGCCGCGTTTGCTAACTTGGGTTGACAAAGAATCCCCCTGGCTGTCAATAAGTAATGAAGTACCCGCATCGCCAAAATCCTTAAAATAAGTCCCTATCTTATCTGTATTTAATTGTACAATGATAGCGCCGTATTTTTCAGGAATACTGCCTGCAATACGATGAACCAATGTGTATTTGAAGGATTGCTTAGGAGCTAGTATATCAACTTTTGTTAATTCTGGCAGGGTAGAAGTCCAATACATATCTTTCTCTCCCTGCAGAAGGTTGTGCAAGGCTTTGGATGCAACAGGATCGGAGACAGCGTTTACACCACCACTGCCAGTAATTAATTTATTCGTAGGTTCCACATATAAATAAACCTCTGCAATCAATGGATTTGTTTCTCTCATAATGATCAGTGTTTTATACAGGTTATTGGCTAGTTCAAGTTCTTGTCCCCAATTCAATTTGTCGCGAAGCCTGGTACCGAAGATAGGATTAAAAGCCCATTGAGAAAGGGTGACTTCCAGCTGAGTGAGTTGTTCATTTACTTGTCGTGTTGCTTGATCCAGTTGAATTTCAAAGGTTCGGTTTACTTGGGTCTCGATGCGATCCACGCCAAGGATATATAAAGACATGCCAATGAAAGCGGTAGGCAGACAGGTAATAAGTAGAACTAAGACTAAGCTTTTTCTGAAAAAGGAGGAATGTTGCGCAAGTCCCTTCAATTCGACGACCTCCCATTACATTTAAAATATGAATGACTTCATTAACTATATACGGACTGTCCATTTCCTTCAATTGAATTCTTTTTACGGTATGAATTGGGTAGAAATGGCCTGTCAAAACTCACTAATTGCCGGAAATTACATTGTGAAGTTATAGTTAGGTCACAAAGAGAAACCATAACAACAGATAGAATGCGAGGGAGTTGCGTATGAACGCAAGATTATGGATGCTGCTGAAGCGGGATAGATATTTGTACCTGCTGGGATTACCGGGCATAGCAGCATTACTATTATTTAAATATGTGCCAATGTGGGGAATTCTAATCGCCTTTCAGGACTATTCGCCTTTTTTAGGTTTTATGAAAAGCAAATGGGTTGGATTTGAACATTTTCAATTTTTTTTTCAAAATCCTGATTTTTTTAAATTATTTCGCAACACGCTGGCCATCAACATCATGAGTCTTGTCTTTTTCTTCCCGGTTCCTATTATTTTATCATTAATGCTAAATGAGATTAGGCAGCTGGCTTTCAAACGCACGATTCAATCGATCGTTTACTTGCCTCATTTTCTTTCCTGGGTTATCATTTCAGGTCTTACTTTTACCTTCTTCGCTACCGGCGAGGGTTTCGTTAATAAGCTGCTGCTTACTTATGGATTTACACCCGTAGAGTGGTTGACAACACCTTCCTTCTTCTGGGCATTTTTAACAGGACAAAGCATTTGGAAGGAAGCTGGTTGGGGGACAGTTATATTCCTAGCAGCAATTACAGGAGTAGACACGCAGCTATATGAAGCTGCAAAGATCGATGGGGCTACTCGCTTGCGTCAGATTTGGAATATCACGATTCCTAGTATTCGTAACGTGATTGTGATCTTATTGATTCTCAAACTCGGACATATTATGGATGTCGGATTCGAGCAAGTCTTTCTATTGCAGAACTCCGCGGTATCCGAAGTGGCTGATGTATTCGATACCTATGTATACCGAGTGGGGATTAAGCAATCCCAGTTCAGCTATACCACAGCGGTTGGGCTGTTTAAATCCGTGATAGGTTTTGCCCTCGTCATTATCTCAAATAAGTTATCCAAAAAATTTGGCGGCGATGGTTTCTTCTAGACCTCGTCCATTTGAAAGGAGTGTCAGCTGTGAAAGAATCAATCGGGGAGCGAATATTTGCTAAAACTAATTTTATATTGCTGCTAGTAATCGGGCTTGTTTCGCTGTTTCCCTTCTATTATGTCGTAATTGTATCCTTTGCCCATCCAGATGAGTTTATCAGGAGCAGTTTTATCTTGTTTCCCAAAAAGTTTTCGTTAGCTGCCTACCAGTACATTTTGTCTACGGATATTTTTGTTAATTCGATCGGCGTCAGCGCCTACCTTGCCATCGTAGGGACTCTGTTAAGCTTGGTCGTATCCGCAGCGTATGCCTATATGATCTCAAGAAAACGATTGTTCGGACGTCGATTTTTAACCATCTCACTGTTAATCACGATTTTGTTTAGTCCTGGTATTATTCCCAACTATTTATTAATTAAAGATTTGGGGCTTATTAATAGTCTATGGTCCATTATTCTTCCTGGTTTATTGAGTGGTTGGAATGTGCTGCTGCTCAAGACCTTCTTCGACAGTATACCAGATAGCTTAGAGGAATCCGCCTATATTGACGGGGCTAATGACTTGCGCATTTTCTTTCGAATTATTTTGCCGCTTTCCCTGCCAGCCATGGCCGCTTTCGGATTATTCTTTGCCGTAGGTTACTGGAACACCTTCTTCAATGCAATTCTCTATTTGACGGATTATCACAAATACCCTCTTCAAGTGCTGCTACAGGGTATGCTGCTGCAAGCGGAAACCAGTATTGCTGATCCTGGGGTAGCGGCACAGCAAGCCTCCGAACACGCGATTCCTGCCGATACAATCAAGATGGCGGCAGTCGTCATCGCAACCGTACCGATTCTAATGGTGTATCCATTCCTTCAAAGACATTTTGCCAAGGGTGTTATGCTTGGCTCCGTCAAGGGATGATCATATAAGTTACAATTAGAATACTTGTAAAGACAAAGGGAGGATAAGGAAAATGAAAAAAGGACATGCAAGTAAGGTAGTACTCATTGCTGCTCTAGCTGTTACGACAGCACTGGCAGGCTGTTCAAAATCAACGGAAGAAGGCAATAAGGCAAAACCTGCGACTTCAGCGGCGCCAGCTACACCGTCTACACCAACGACGATCGATTTAATGACGATTAATTATGATGGTGTAGTACCCAAAGAAGATAACGCAGTACTACTTGAAATGCAGAAACGCACGAATACGAAGCTGAACATTAATTTTGTGCCCTCCAACAATTATGGAGACAAATTTAAAGTTGTACTAGCATCTGGTGAAATTCCGGACGTTATTCTTACCACAGGTATTTCAGATTCGGTTACGACTCAGGCTATCAGGCAAGGTGCTTTCTGGGATTTGACACCGTACTTGAAAGACTATCCGAATCTTCAGAAAACATATCCGAAGGACAGCTTTGAAAATACCAAAGTAGATGGTAAGATCTATGGTCTTCCTAGACCTCGTCCACTTGTTGGCGGAGCTGCATTCCCTGCTCTCCGTCAGGATTGGCTGGAAAAGCTTAACCTGAAAATGCCGGAAAATATGGAAGAGCTTTATACCGTGCTGAAAGCGTTCACCGAAAAGGATCCGGATGGCAACGGTGTTAAGGATACGTATGGTCTTGCAGGCTCCGTGGCGGAAGGCTATATGGATAAGTTGGTTTGGGTCAGTGATGTATTTGCAGGCAATAATAACTTTGATATTTTTAAAGATGGAAAAATGGTGTGGAGAGACTTCGAACCTTCTGAACGAGAAGCGATTCTATGGCTTCAACGCGCTTACAAAGAAGGCGTGCTAATGCCTGACTTTGGCATTATGAAAGGCTCCCAAGCGATTGATGCCATGAAGCAAGGCAAAGTAGGCGCAATTGGCACATCCATGGATTCAAAAAATATGGGTGAGTGGATTGCAAATTTAAAGAAAATGGATCCGAAGGCGAATGTGGCTCATGTACCAACGTTGATTTCTCCAGCTACGGGTAAGAAATATGCGATTAAAGAAGCCGGCGTATTCGGCAACTACCTCATTAATAAGAAAGTTCCGGAAGCGAAATTGAAGCAAATTCTGGCCTTCTTCGATTACGGCGCTACGCCTGAAGGTATGGAGCTTGGCAATTATGGAGTCAAAGATGTTCATTTCAAAGTTGTTGATGGTGTGAAAACAAGAACGGATGAGTGGAAAAACATCGCTGCACAGCCGCTTACCAATATCTGGACGCTGGTAGATCCGTATTCCCGTATAGCGCCGACAGCTGATTATACATCGGAGCTGCGTGATCGTGATAAAAAAATCATCGACGAGCGTTTGCAGTATGGCGTATTTATCAATACAAGCGGTATTACATCCGATACGTATCTAAAAGTCGGGCCAGAATTAGGCAAGAAAGTACAGGATATGAGAATGAAGGTCATTCTGGGCAAAGAGACGATCGAAGCTTGGGATAAATTCGTTGATGCCATGAAGAAAGATCCGACGAATATCAAAATACAAGAAGAAAAATTAGCGAGCTATAAAGCGATTTATGGCGGAAAATAATTGATCAGGTGAATAAACAGTATAATGGCTTCTGATGAAGCCATTATGCTGGTTTTCATTTCATTTTAGGATTTAAATGTAAGCGCTTAGATTAGAAGTAAACGCTATAACTATCAATAAGGAGGGCATGCATGTTGAAAAGAACTAGTATATGGATGTTAATAATGGCGCTCATTCTAATGGCTACAATGGCGCCAATTTTACCAGCTTCTACGGTTTATGCAGCAGGAGGGACGATTTATGAAGCGGAAGCAGCAACAAAAGTAGATGCACCTATTCAGACAGTCGTAGGCGCTGTTTACTCGGGGGCTGGCTATGTAGATTTGGGAGCGAAGTCGAATTCGGCTAGTGTGACTTGGACAACAGTGCAAGCAGTCACATACGGAAATTACATTGTCAACATAGCATACAGTAATACGGATGCGACTCCTAAGCCGATTAGCTTAATCGTAAATGGTCAGAAGTACACCACATTCGCTGGTGACAAGACGGGGGACGGGCCGCTGCCTACTTGGAGTACCCTCACTGCTGTTGTGTTATTGAATCAAGGGAACAATACCATCAAGTTGGCTTCTGAAGGTGCTGACGGTCCACTGGTGGATGACTTTGAATTAACTCCTTTTGCGACCATTTTTGAAGCGGAAAATGGAGCTGGAGCCGCTCATTCTAATGTATCCATCGCGGCAAATGTGGCTACTGCGCCCGGTTTTTCAGGAACAGGGTATGCCAGCATAGCAGCTGGGATTACTGGTTATATGCTGTACAACAACGTAGTCCTGCCAGAGACTGGGAAATACACGCTGAAAGTGCGGTACAGCTTGGGCAACTCAGCACGGCCATATGCGGTAACCGTAAATGGTGTCCGGGTTCAGGACGCCAAAGGAGTGTCAACTGGTACTTGGGCCAACTGGACCTATGAGGAGCTGACGGGGTTAGATTTTCATGCGGGTGTGAATACGCTAAAGATCGAACGAATCGGTGTGAATGCTACCCCTGTTATTGATCGGTTTGAGCTCGTGAGCGAAAAACCGTTTGATGTTGGGGATCAAACGTTCCGCACGACGTCCTTCGAGTCTTCCGATGTGGACCCCGTCATTGCTAATACGGCGACAGATGGTGTATTGAATTCACCTGTAATCATTGGAAGTGCGCTGAAGAGCACATCTGCGAGCACAGTAAAGATTGTGAGCACTGCAGGAAACCGTTGGGCAGAAGTGACTGTACCGGCAGAAAAACCGGGCATCATTGGCTTTCCGTTCCACTCTAGCTGGCTTCCGCCGGTGCCGATGAAGAGTTATACGTTGGAATCCAGCTTTATGCTGAAGGATGAGAAGGCGAATTACATCTTTAAGCTGATTACCGCAGCCGGGATGGAAAGCCCGATCTTCGCCTTTGGCATGGATTACAACAAAATCTATGCCCGTTCCAACAACTCTGCGGCTGGGGCATTGGCAGCAAGAGCTGATTGGAGCGTTAATACCCTCTATAAAGTGAAACTTGTGTTCCACTTAGATACGAAAAGCTATGATATGTATCTGAATAATACGAAAATCGTGAACAGCGAACCGCTTCAAAATGATGCTTATCTGGGCGGTTTAAAGGGTTTCTTCCTTGAAGTTAAAGATGGAGCGCGGCAGGAAACCAAAATTCTCGTTGACGATGTCCAACTGTCGGGGTCGAATACCGCAGGAACGGCACCGATCACAAACCCGAGCCCAGGCTCAATTTTCGTCGAACAGCCTTATATTGGTCAGCCAGTCGTTTATTATGTAAGCCCATCAGGCCTCGACACAAATAACGGTCTGACGACAACAACCGCATTCAAAACGATTACTAAAGCAGTAAGCGTAACGAATCCAGGTGATACCGTCAACATCATGCCAGGAACCTACTCTCCTGGAAACGATGCGAACGATTTTGTTCTTATAAATCGCTCAGGAGCGAAAGACGTGAAGACCGGGGTAGAATCTTACATTACTTATAAAGCTTATGACCCTGCTAATAAACCGAAGCTGCTGCTTCCCCCTAACATAAAGGGTGTATGGGATATGATAGATGTAAGCGCAAATTACATTATCATCGATGGTCTTGAAATCGAGGGCAATAATTTAAACATAACATTGGCACAAGGAGAAGCCAATTATGCGAGTAAGGTAGCCGGCGGCACTGATTGGTCTACCTATGCCTTGACCAACACTAACGGGATGACCATGCACGGTCATCACATTATTACCCGAAACAACCATGTTCATCATTTGTCGGGTGGAGGAATTACAGGCAGCGGCGATTACATCACGATTGAGAACAATGATATTCACTCCAACAGTTGGTATACCTTCTATGCCACTAGCGGTATCAGTCTAATTAATGATGTAGATTTCGACAACAATACCACCGACTACAAAATTTTCGTTCGGAACAACCGCGTTTATGACAATGAAACCAAGGTGAAATGGGAACAAACCAAAGGATATTCCGATGGCAATGGCATCATCTTTGATGTAGATGATAAATACAAGGGCAAAAAGCTGGTAACGAACAACATTGTTTATGACAATGGCGGCGGCGGCATACACATCTATAAAAGCAATAATGTTCATGTTATCAACAACACGATCTATCATAATAGTAGGAGTCCATATTTAAAATATCCCAATATGGATGTGAATTCCGGTGATAATAATATCTTCTTAAATAATATCTCTATTGCCAGAGATGAAGCTGGAGAATATGCAAATGGAAGCGGTGGATGGAATAATCTTTTTGCAAACAATATATATGGCGGTTTAACCCGTTTCTTAGGAAAAAATGAGCGTGTAATAGATCCGAAGTTTGTATCTGTAACGGGAGTCGTTTATGATTTCCACTTGCTTCCAGATTCACCTGCTATTGATTATGGTACTCGCACACTTGCACCCCTTATTGATTATGATGGTCATTTGCGCCCGTATGCAGGTGCGGGATCACAGAATCGTGTAGATATTGGTGCCTACGAAACAGAGTATAATAACCCTGCCTACTTAGTGGACGATACCGTAACAATTACTGAGCCGACGCCAGAAGTGGCCAAAGCGGCAACAGCCGCCAAAGGTACACCAGTGATTGATGGGCAAACCGATGATTTATGGTCTACAACAGAGAGTTTCCAAGCCCTTTATGTCAGCGACAATACGAAACCTGCACCCATTGCAACTGTCCGTTTGTTATGGGACGAACATCACCTGTATGTACACGCTCAAGTGGCCGACACTACGCTAAATGCGTCAGGCGGAAACCTGTGGGAGCATGATTCGATGGAATTTTTCGTGGATGAGAATGACGCCAAGACACTTTCCTATCAAGCTGACGACAGACACTATCGTGTCAATTATTTGAACTTGAAGAGCGGCGGTACGAATGTTACCCCAGATATCTTCACATCCGCCACAAGTGTTGTTCCAGGTGGATACATCATTGAAGCGGCACTCCCTCTGACAAGCATTACCGCTTCGGTTGGTACTGTCATAGGATTTGACGCTGGCGCCAGCGATGACAGCAATTATGATGGTATTCGGGATAATGCAACCATGTGGAGCAACAGAAGGATCAATTCATATGCATCTACGCAATTGTTTGGCAATGTTACGTTGGTAGCTCCTGTTACCCTGACAGGAATAACTCCTGTAGCAGTGAGTACAATGGTGGGGACTGCACCAACGCTTCCTTCCGTCGTGACCGCTGTGTACAGCAACAGCTCTACATCTACGGTGAATGTGAATTGGGATGCCATAAGCCCAAGCCGTTATGCAACTGTGGGAAGTTTTACAGTGAACGGTACTGTAGCTGGCACTGATATGAAAGCTGTTGCTTCTGTTACGGTAACTGCAGTACCTAATGTATTGCCTACAGTCAGCCTGACTGGACCCGTTAGTGAATCCATCCGCACAGCACCAGCTAATGTCGAGTTAATGGCAACGGCAGTGGACAGCGATGGTGCGATCAACAGGGTAGAATTCTATGACGGCAGCTCTCTACTAGGCAATGGTATTGCAGGCGCAGGGAATAGCTACTCATTGAATTGGATGAATATCCCGGCCGGGACTCACTCGATTAAAGCCATCGCATACGATGACATGGGTGGCGTTGGTATGTCCTCCACAGTCACACTTATCGTGAACGCAGCGCCAACGAATGCTCCATTGGTTGAAACGTTGACAGGACCTTCTTCCGCATTAGCTGGAAGCAGCTTCACGACGAAATACGGCATGACGCATACGGTACAAAGTACCGTTTATGCGCAGGATACGATCATTTATTACGATTCGAATGCGCTTCAGTTCGTTGATGCCGTGTCATTGAAATCTGGATACAACCTTGTCGGGAAAAGTACGAGTACACCAGGCCAGCTGAGACTTCTTGCTACTAGTACGAATTCTGGTGTGAGTACGAGTGGAGATTTGCTGGATATCACCTGGCAGGCTAAGCAGGTTAATCAGACAGTTACTTTGTCAACGTATTCTATCGTACTTAACAATCAGAACGAGAGATTATCGACTACAGCTGCAAGCTTACCTGTAACTGTTACGAATATTCCTGAGGATATAAGCGGACCTTTAAATGGTACCAAAGATGGGCTGGTAAATCTCTACGATCTGTTGTTCGTTGCTTTAAACTATGGAAAGTCGAATGCTAGTTCGGATTGGCCGCAAGCTAGTAGAGGTGATGTGAATCAAGATGGCATCATCGACATCAGAGACTTACTAACTATTGCTAGGAAAATACTTCAATGATAAAGGCATAGCATGAAATCGGAGAATTGGCGCGGAGTTCAATTCTCCGATTTTATTGTCCAGAGAAGGGAGCTGTTCATTTTGATATTCAAACGATTATGTATGTTCTTGCTATGTGCAACGATGCTCTCGATAGCTGGCCTGCCTAGGGGAGTTTTCGCAGAATCGGCAGGGGATTACACCCTGATTGCAAATACAACCACGGTTCAGCAAGGAAAGGAAATAGCCATAATAGCTTCTGGAAAAATGGTGGATATGTATGCTTTTGATGCCGAGTTCACCTATGATGCTTTGAAACTGGAGTTTGTAAAGGCGGAATCGATGCTTCGCGACGGTTTCTCATTTGTTATCAAGAATGAAGGCGGTAAATTATTGCTGGCCTACACTAAATCCATGAATCAAGGACCTGAGAACACGTCCAAGGAATTGTACAAGCTCACGTTCAAAAGCAAAGCCAATGTTACTGGTGAAGCAATTGTTAAGTGGGATACTTGGAAAACGGTGAATGGGAGTGATACGTCTACTACTCATGCTATAGGAAAAACAACATCGGTGCAGATTCAAGCAGGCGATGGTTCGGTTATAAGTAATCCGCCAACATCACAACCACCAACACCCATTCCTCCCCTGTCTGCATTTGACGGATCTAAACTGTCAATAACGCCTACCCTCTCGGGCACGATGGCCAAGACAGAGCTCTCCCAGGAACTTCTTCAACAGCTGCTCTCCAAAGCTGTGAACGATGGGAAGGGATTGCAGAGAAGCATCATTGATCTTAAGACGACGACAGGCGCAGAAGGCTATACCCAAGGGCTGCCTGCGGTATTTTTTAAGAACGGAAATGGGGAAAGGGAATTGGAAATTCAAACGGCAATTGGTTCCATTTCGTTACCTAATGATATGTTCAAAGAAAAGCAAATAGCGGGAGCATCCAAAGTAGAGATCTCGATAAAAGTAGCGGATACCTCGTTGTTAAAACCGGAATTGAAGCAGAAAATCGGTAACAAGCCCGTGTTGGATTTGTCCGTTTGGGTGGACGGTAGTAAAGTCCAGTGGAAAAATAACCAAGCACCCGTAACCGTAACGATTCCGTATCAATCAACACCAGATGAATTAAAGAATCCCACTCATATTGCCATTTGGTATTTGGATGGAGAAGGAAAGGTAACGAAGATACCATCTGGGAGATACGATGCAGTCACAGGTACGGTTACTTTTAAAACGACACATTTCAGTACCTATGCTGTTGCCTATGAAAGGAAGAGTTTCTCCGATCTAGATCATTTCGATTGGGCGAAAGATGCAATAGAAACACTAGTATCTAAAGGCATCGTTAACGGGACAAGTGAGGAAACCTTTGCACCGGATCATCACATCACTCGGGCTGATTTCGTATCCCTTTTGATTCGTACATTAGGTCTGGAAGCAGATTTCCAGTCTAATTTTGAGGATGTGACCTCGGATGATTATTACTATGAAGAGATTGGTATTGCGAAGCAACTTGGCATTGCAAATGGGGCAGGCGCTAACCAATTTCAGCCTAAACAAACCATTACCAGACAAGATATGATGGTTCTTGCAGCAAGAGCTATGCGTGCCGCTGTCGTTCCTCTGTTTGCGGCATCATTGAAAGATCTATCCACCTACAGCGATAGCGGGCATGTTTCCGAATATGCGCTCGATAGTGTAGCCACCTTGGTTAAAGCTGGCATAGTGCAGGGGGATGGCGTACATTTATGGCCCGCCGCTCCTACATCGAGAGCTGAAACCGCCGTATTGGTCTATCGGTTATATAGTAGATTATAAGAGCCAAGACGCTGTTCGGAGCCTTCCTAAATGGGAGGCTTTTTCAATTAGAGATGACGCAGGCGTCGATCTCGAAGCGGGAGGGGTATCCGTTCTGGGTGAAGGATGCTTTTCATCCTTTTTGCGCGCATGCTCATGCGTGGCTGCTCTATTGTTACTACAGCGTGTATAAACAATAGGGATCTCTTATCGAATGGGACTCAGACGAGTCCCTTTTTACTGATTTTATATGACCCTCAGGAGCCTCACAAATACGATCGGAAGAACGTCACCATCTGGTTAAGCATTTCCGAGGTTGCAGTATGACCTACTTCCGGATATTCGATATAGATGTATCCCTTCGGTAGTTCTCCACATTCCTGGGTAACCAATTGATGCAGTTTACGAACACCGCTGATGTTGATGACACGGTCAATCACGCCGTTCTGCACCAGAAGAGGGATCGAATACAGCCGTTGATAATGATTCATCGGATTGTGAAAATTAACTAACGATTGCAGCTCCGGCACATATTCGTTCGGGTCCAAACTCTCCGTATTGACGTTCCAATCCGGGGATGCGATCATCGGTGCAATCGCCTTGATTCTCCGGTCACGTGCGGCCGTTGCGAAAGAGATATACCCGCCCATCGAAATACCGGACATCCCCAATCTATTCGGGTCCACTCGTGAATCCTTTTGCACATGGTCAAGCAATGCAATGACATCTTCCACGGTCTCATGAATCGTTTCAAAGAAACGTCGGCAATTCGTTTGCTTGTCATTGTCATAGAAATACGAATGGAACTGGGGATGCTTGCGCTCGCCATGCCATCTGACATCGATGAGGACGACGAAAAAACCGTTCTGGGCAAGTTGGATGCCCTTATCTAAATCCATCACTTTATCCCCGGTCATCCCGTGAATAAATAGAACAGTAGGGAGCGGTGTATCCGACTTCGGGTAACAGTAGAGAACAGGGACGCTGCGTTCCGTCACTACCGCGTGTTCCAGCAGCAGCGTTGTCTCGCTTGGTTCCAGCTTCAGCGCTTTATTGACGAAATTCGTTGCCAAATGAAGAGGGTATCCTTCCGCATTGCCGGTGATCTTGATTTGCAAAGGGTGTGAGTCTTCAGCCAATTGTCTGCAGGTTAGCCCATTCTCATGGCCTATCCTGCCGTTTAATTCAAACATTGTGTGATTCATGTAGCAGCAATCTCCTTCTAAATCATTAAATTTTCTCCACTATAACAGGCGAAATCATTTCGTTCAATTGCATTCTTTTTCTTGAATTAAAAGGGAATCTGAGCCATGAAAATATCGCTAATTGTCGTAAATCAACCCAGTTATTTCATGAGTGTGACCGATATTTGCTACGTCTGCGGGTTACAGAGCATGGAGGCGTTTTATCGTAATTTTAAACGCCACGTCGACATGTCGCCTGAAGTTGGGCTTTCGAACCCGCCTCATACTCACCTTTTTTTTATTCCTTCCACGGCAGTAGTTAGTGATGTCTTAACCATTGCGATCAGTTGCTGAAGAATACTCTAGTCCATATACCTTACAACTAGATTATGATTTACCAGTACCGCTTCACTTATTTGCCCACTCAAATTAGACAACTGCGCGGATGTAATTCGCAATTGGGTGGTCGCTGTCTGATTTAGTAAATTCGCCTTCCAATTTAGCTTTAGAATATCTTCTTCACTTGTGATAGCAAGACCTGGCGTTGTGCTGATGGCCATTATACGTAGCTTTCCTGACTCCGACTTGGTTTGGGCGATCGTCCAGCCTGCCTTCAGTAGCTCATTCGACTCATAAACTGACCGGCATTTCTCGCCTTCCAAGAGCTGGCCGGTGTTCTCTTGCATGCGGCACTTGAGAAAGTTCAAGCAGGACATGAGTTAGATTCGATAGGGCTAATTGCAGAAATGAATAACCTTTATCTGAACATTGAAAGGGGCGATTTTCTATGAAATCCAAAAATCGCAATGTACCTCAAACTGACTCATTTAGAGTTTGAATTAAAAAGCTAGCCGTGCAGCAAACTCGTGTAGGGATGCTGTGCTGCTAGCTTTTTAAGTATTGCATTTTCTGGGACAACCAAAAAATAAAAAAGCAGCAAACTAACAATATTCGCATGCTGCCGTATTTTTTTGGTACGAAAAGCTAGTTGGGGCAGTGGGATTTTTGCGGCATGGGCTCAGGCAACTCTACTGCGAGACCTGGAATGCCCGTATGGACGAAGACGAACAATGGCAAGTATATCCTGGTTTTCGAGGAATGCGGCAGTGACAATTGCAATATTCATTAAAAGCTCTCCGATGATGCCACGACATGTTCAAGCGGGGTCGGAACGAATATCCCTAATCAAAATGGAGGCCCCTATGTGACTTTAAAATACAGGAACTCGTCTAAATAGTTCTTAGTTATGTTAATTCATTGATTTTTTCCCATCCGTCATATAAAAATTGGAACAGAATTGAGACAGGCTGAAGCCTGTCTTTTTTTTGAACATTTTACCAAATGTATGGACATCAGCGTACCCGACTTTTTCAGCAATTTCGCCGATCGACAGCTTTGTTTGAATTGCAAGTTCCTTTGCATACTGTACCCGCAACCAGGTAACGTATTGTAGAGGCAGCATGCCGAATTCCTGTTTGAACAGGTTGCATAAATAATTACGAGAGAGTCCGGAGACTTCTTCCAATTCGGATAAGCGAATATCATTTGTATAGTGATTTTGGATATAGTTTTTAACATGAAGGAGCAGTGTCATATTTTTTCTTTGTATAGGCGTTAATTCACTTTGCTTGGATAACTTAGCTAATTCTAATAATGTCTTTAAAATAAGCTGTTGACATTCCAATTGATGAATAACACCCGGTTGATGATAATGGGTAACAATCTGCTGAAGCCATTCCATTATTGGATGGTCTGTAAGGGAGGCAAAGTATTGGCAGTCTCCATATAACTCGTTAAAAGGGAGAGGCGAATTGCCAAAATGAAATACTATGGAGATACACGAATAAGACTCCCCGGGTAGCGTCAGTACTTCATGGTTTTGATAAGGTCGATGGAGAATTAAATCACCTTTGCGGGTTACATAGGTTTTTCCTTCAATGACATAATGCGCAGCGCCATAACAGACGAATTGGATTTGATATTGTTTGTGGTAACCATAAGGTTTCTGCCAACCTTCCGGGGCATGGAATAAATGAGCCAACGTCAGATAAGGGGGGATAAAATAATCATCCAACCATTCAATGGTTTCAAAAGGTTCCCAGTAAGCCATATCGATCCGCTGCAAGTAAGATCATCCTTTCCTTCTAACTCTTCCTTTTTATGATATCGTAACTAAAATTGTTTGAATAGTGTAATTGGCAACCAAATTACGATTCTGTTCTAAATACATATGCATTCTAAGTCCATATACTAGGAGAAGAGAAAGGCAATATACACTACAAGAAGAAAGAGGCTATGACATATGGGTATAAAAATAGGTGTATTAGGTACAGGAATGTTTTCGAAGTCGTTTATTCCCTTATTTAAGGTTCATCCAGCTGTTGATAAAGTTGTACTTGCTGACATCGATACTGAGCGGTTGGGCGAGGTCGCTCATAAATTCGGGATATCGGAAACTTATTCTTCCTTAGATGACCTCTGCGGAAGTGATGTAGATGCTATCGCTATATTTACTCAGAGGCACCTACATGCATCTCATACACTGCAAGCACTTCGTGCGGGCAAGCATGTATACTGTGCCGTACCTATGGCTCATTCGCTTGAGGATGTTAACGCAATTGTAAATGAAGTGACCAGTAGCGGACTTATTTATATGTCAGGAGAGACTAGCTATTATTATCCAAGTACCATTTACTGCCGTAATCGCTTTGCAAAAGGCGAGTTTGGTGATTTCGTCTATGGTGAAGCGCAGTATTTACATGATATGTCCCATGGATTCTACGAAGCCTTCCAGCATTCTGGCGGCAGTGACTGGAAGAAGGTAGCTGGTTTTCCGCCAATGTATTATCCAACACACTCTGTCAGTATGATCTTGTCTGTTACCGGAGCTAAGGCAACTCACGTATCATGTCTAGGTTATCGGGAACGGCATGAGGACGGTATCTTCCGTGAAGAGGGCAACCAGTGGAGCAATCCATTCAGTAACGAAACAGCATTGGTTAGAACCTCAGACGGCGGAATGGCTAGGTTCAATGAGTTTCGCCGTGTAGGCTGGGCAGGTAAAAACTGCGTCTATATGAGCATGTTTGGCACACAAGGGAGCTACGAAGAAAATGGAGATTCCCAGATCTGGACGTCGATTCAACATGGGGACATTCAGAATCTACAAGAGCAGTTGCATAGCAACGATTATGTGAACCAGGATGTGGATATTACCATACCTGTAAGCCTGCGTCGTGACTTTGAAAGTGGTCTAAGCAAGATTCATCCGATAGGACGTTTACCTGAAGAATTCGTAGGCATGCCGAACGGGCATTTCGGATCTCATCAATTTCTGGCAGATGACTTTGTTAAAGCTATTTCACAATATAAGCTGCCACCAATTCATGTTTGGCATGCAGCGAAGTTCTGCGTACCTGGAATCGTTGCACATGAATCTGCGCTTCGTAACGGCGAGATGCTGTCGGTTCCTGATTTTGGCGAGCCCAAAGCCAATTGGAGCCATCTAGAGTAAAGAAAGTGAAGCTCATTCCAGTGATGGAGAAGGGCTTCGCTTTCTTTTATGTGATTTATTAATCGCCTAACAAACTGAAATGAATATCACATTGTTTCTATTTCCCTAGGCTGAACAAAGTTTACAAATATACGTGATCCAGCTTGGTTACCACCGGGCATCATTTTATTAAAATGTTCAAAAATTACTCTGACGTGCCCTATCAAAAGTATAGGGCCTAAATACCATACAACGTATCATATTCTGAAATTTTCGTAGGTTTTCCATTGCGACATTTCGCTGACGGGTTTCTGATCGGTATGTGGATTAGAAGTTATCCACTCTTCTTTTTGAGCCAATAGGGATTGCCATAATGTTTCTATGGGTGAATAAGTTAGTCTGGAAAGTAGTGGTAAATGTGCAACCTCCCTGTTCAGTTCCTCTGCTTTACGGCAAACTGTTTCCAAGCAGGCATGCATAATCTGCTCCCCCTCTAGGGTTGTTGCATCGTGTGCATCAACGCCAACAGCGAATTTACCGCCAGAGCCAGCCTCTTGCTCGAATAGATGGAGGGGCAAATTAACGAGATCAGGGCGTAAGTATTTAAGCTGTGAGATTTCATATTTACCCGCATGATCACCGATGTACTGTCCAGCTACAAGTTCCGGATCACTGACAACCCATATCCGTACAGGGGATATTTGCATGAACAGCTCGGCGGCTCTCCGTAAATCAACCTGATTACCACCACTGTGCCCAGAGATGACGATAATAGCTTTAAAGCCACTATTAACGAATGCGCGAAGCTGGTAGAGAAAGAAATGCAGCACCACATGTGGCGGCATGCTGGTCATATGCGGATTTGTTTCCCCAATAACGTCCTCCAACCAACGAGCATGGTAGCCCGTTTCATGAATATGATAGCTTTGGGAAGGTGCCACAACACCTCCAACGCGGCTTGCAGCCATTGTACAGAGCCATTCAGCCTTAATTGTATCCAGTCCGAATGCACTGATCTGACCATGCGGTTCACATATGCCCAGAGGCAGATAGACAACTGGGCATTCTTTGATTTTTTGTTTTATTTCATAGGGGAACATCTCAGACCACAGTACTTTACCCATCATCCTACCAGAACTTGGTGTCATAAAAATTGCGCACCCATCTATGATATTTACGAATCTCCTCAAAAATCTCATCTGGTAGTGGTGCTTTGTTCAGTGCCGCTATATTTTGATTGGCATATACCGGAATATGCATAGACACGAGTGCAGATGTAACAGCAGGGTGATGGAGCACGAATTTAAGTGCCAATTCTGCTAGATTGTTTGCATAATCTGGAATAAACTTACGGAGCCTATTTACTCTTTCGATGTACATCTGTCTTGGTACATAGTCAAAATATGACTTGCGATAGTCAGAATCATCAAAGCTCGTGTCTTCTGTCAGGAAACCGGTCAAACCACCTTCATCCATGACGCATCTAGCTAGAAAGGCAACCTCATGCTCCTCACAAAACGGCAGTAAGCAATCAAGCGGCAGCGGGTCAAAAATGTTAAAGACAGTTTGCACGGCGTCAATAGCTCCGCTGCGGACAATGGATAGCGCAATATCATGACGTTGATCGGGAAGCGAAATGCCAATATATCGGATTTTTCCTTCTTCCTTCAAGCGGAGAAGCTCTTCCATCCAATAATCGGCTTTATCCCACTGCGGCCAATACTGATGCAGCTGCATTAAATCAATGACATCAACACCCAATTCTTTTAGAGAAATCTCCGTACATTTGCGTATCCAACCTTGGGGATATGCGGATTCGATCGGGATATGAGTGCCCCAGCCAACGGACCCTGGTCCGAGCGACTCTACTTTGGAAGCAAGAAAAGGCCTTTCTCCGTTCCATGCCTTCAGCGCTTTTCCAAGGATATGTTCGGAATTACCGTAAGCGCGTGCTGTGTCAATGAAATTAACACCTTGCTCTAGACAGTTAAGTACACTCCTAATTAAATCATTCTCATCATGGGCACCGAATGAGCCGCCTAGCCCCATTGCGCCAAAACCTAGTCGAGATACTTGATCTAAATCTGATCGAAAGCGATTATATTTCATGCTAAGTCCTCCTCAAATTTGTTGATCGAAATATCAAAGTCCCACACGTTGCTGCTAAAAGGTGCAACCGTCTTGACTTTGTTCATTACATTCGCATGTACACGTCATCCAGATAGCCAGTAGATGGCTCTAGGTCTAGTACACCGACGGAACCCGCAGGTAGATCTCCCTCAAACCAATACTTTTCCGCATGTTCACCAAGATTTGCTTCGAGTACGGATAAATCAACCTTAAGGGAACCAACTATTGCAAGGGGATAGGATGATCGTCCTTAAGCAGACGAAGTCAAACGACTCTTATGTGAATACTGATATTGCACAGAGTCCAATCTCGTTGGAACAAGCAGTTTCATACCTGGATGAACATTAAGCAGATTGTGTGCACACCAAAGATAACAAAATGGAAAAGGAGTGGGATTATGTACTTCATATTGAGATTGTAGTGTAAGCCGCATAACTTATAGGTTTTAGCGAATTGATAGGGAACGTTCACACCATGCACCCACATTCGAACGCTGTCACCTCGAAGTTCGAAAGACCAAATTCCATCAGAATAATGCGCCAGACAGGGGACGAGGCTGAGCTATTTCAGGATCAAGCCCAACAATATATGTGTCGGTGTGATGGCTGTGTGGCTCCAGCGCCAAGGTGTTGCTGGACGCATGACCATGAGGACGCAAGTTGGTAGATAACCGCATTCATCCAAGGCGTTTTGAAAGCTGTACCGTGACCACACTCATACCAGCGTGAATCACCAGGTGAGGAGTAGAGTATGCCGTAAATGTAGCTCGAAGACGTTCTGATCCTATAAGACTATAATCTCTTTTATGGTCTGTAGCGGCTGGCCCTCATTATTATTTCCTCCAATCAAGTTTTACATTTAAAAACGCTTACACTTATAATTATAGAGAGGGAATCAACAGTTGTATTTAGACGATATCCACAATGTGGTTGCCAAAATCGTGGTCTTTACTAGAATATTATTATAAAATGATAACGAAAGGAGGATGCCGTCTATGCCGAAAAAACCGCTTTTCTATTTAAGCCCAACTGATACGCTCAGTGAGCTTAACGACACGTATTTTCCGCCTTATATTACTTTGGCCCATACATTCAATGCGCCTGCTGGTTGGGGAATTTATAACCGTGTCCTCAAGCAATTTCAGCTTCAGTATGTCATAAACGGCAGTGCGAAATGTACCATTGAAAGCATGCCTTTTCTAACGAAAAGATGAATTTGGGTGGTCTCAATGCATAACTCCTTTGTCATTCTTGGATACTTCAAAAAACGTTAAAATGTCTTTAAGGACTGAAAGATTGATTCTGAGGCAATGTCTGATATTTTAATTTCGGAGTATCTTAATAAGAAGTAAGCCTGACGTAGTCGAATTTCATGCAGTAAATCCTAGAGCGACTTTCCAGTAATATGCCGGATGAGAACTCACTCATTGTGACAGATGTCTTCACATCATTTTTGCAATCGTGAATAAATCGTAATATTGGACACCAAATTATAGGTTTGGACTAAATACGAGTTAACCATTCATTAATACAATAAGAATTAAGGCCGTTACAACAGCCGTTTTATCGTAATTTTAATTCACTGAGTATTTCGGAGTTTCACAGTTTTACACTGTGCGTCAGGCGAAGGTCGCGTAAAAACCTGTTCAGCAAGCCCTAATTAAACGATTTATGATTGGCTAAGGATGGAGATGATAGCATGAGGAAACATCTAAAATACGTCTATCTGACAGAATGGTCGATCTATTATAAGTTGGTAGGATCGCTTTTAATGGTAATTGTACCTATTCTTTTAGTTGGCTTATATATCAATCAGTTCAGTGAAGCGAAAGTGAGAAGCGAGATAGGACAAAGCATAGCTTCTAAAGTACATTTTTATATCGAGTCACTCCAATCGGAGATAGAAAATTTGAACAGGCTGAAAACTGAATTCATTAATGATGATGATCTGCAAACTCTAAGTGTGGTTCCTGAGACTTATAATGTTTTCGAAAAGCAAAAAGCGATTTTGAATGTGATTAGTAAACTGAATTTCTTCGAAACCTCCAGTCCATACATTGAAAATATTAAAATTTTTATTCCAAAACTTGGACGAAGCATTATTGCCAATAGCCTTGAGGATACGATATCCGATGAGGAGTTAAGGGTTATCAATGAAGCAGCTCAAAGTGGGGCGAGGCTTACCGTTTGGAATAACCATCTTTTACTCAGTGAAATTTATCCTCCCATGCTTCAGGCATCCGACCCGCAGTTATTCGTAATGGAGCTTCTGCTTTCCAATTCAGCAATTAAACAAACCTTAGCAAGTATAACCAATTCGGATAAAGGAGGAGCGCTGTTATATCAACCGACTACTCGATGGCTCGTCTCGGATGGGAAAAATCCTAAACTGCAGCAAAGTCTAAAGGAATATCTGAAGAATGAATCACTCGTGGATAATACCATTAAACCGACACGGGTAAAAATTAATGGCAATCAGTATATAGTTAGTATGGAGCATTCACCTCTGTTGGACCTGGCCCTAGTTGTTTATGAACCTGAGGACTGGATACTGGGGCCTCTGGAAGCGTACAAAAAGTGGTTCTGGCTCTTGTCCCTGCTATCTGCGTTTTTAATTTCCTTGTTTGCCTATTGGAACTTCAGACAAATCCATACACCCTTGAAACGTCTTGTAATCGCCTTTCGCAAGGTTGAAAACGGCGATTTTACAATAAACATTCAACATCTTTATAACGACGAATTCAACTATTTATACAAGCAATTTAATCTAATGGTAGGCCAAATTAATATTCTGATTAGTGAGGTATATGAACAGAAGATTCTTTCGCAGAAGTCCGAATTGAAGCAGCTTCAATCGCAGATCAATCCGCATTTTCTCTATAACAGCTATTATGTGCTTTATAGGCTTGCGGAACGTGAGGAGACGGAAAAGGTAAAAGATTACACGAAACATCTCGGTGATTACTTTCGCTTTATCACACGCAGCGGTTCAGACGAGATAACGCTTGAAGAGGAAATGGCTCATGCCAAGGCTTATATTAACATCCAGTCTGTGAGGTTTTCTTCGAGAATTGATGTACTAATAGAAGAAATACCTCAAGATGGAGACAGCCGGCATATCATACTGCCGAGGTTGATCCTCCAGCCTATATTAGAGAATGCGTACCATCATGGATTGGAGCATAAAATGCACGGGGGTAAGTTAACAATCTCCTTTTCCATTACCCAAGGGATATTCACCATATTCATTCAGGATAATGGAGACGACTTAAATGAGGAGTCTTTATTGCAATTACAACAGCAGCTGCAGTCGGAAAAGACGTTTGAAACTACAGGAATGGTCAATGTTCACCGCCGTTTGCAGCTTAAATTCGGAAAAGCACATGGTTTAACCTTAAGCAGAGGCTCTATGGGCGGGTTGTGTATACAAATATCAATTCCGGTTGGTATGGAAAGGGCGGGATAAATAATTGAACATATATCGAACCTTGATAGTGGATGACGAGCCGCTGTTTGTAAACGGGCTGGCAGAGGCATTAGAGGATGCCGAGGAGTTGAATCTGGAGATGTATCGTGCATATTCTTCCGATGAGGCATTGAACTGGCTCAATCGTACCAAAATTGATATCGTCGTTTCTGATATTAGAATGCCTAGAATGAATGGTCTGGATTTGCAGTTGGAAATTAAGCGGCAATGGCCAAGTTGTAAAGTTATTTTTCTCACTGGTTATGATGATTTTAATTATGCGCAGCAAGCGCTTAGGCATGGAGCCCTGGACTTTGTGCTCAAGACTGAAGGTGACCAGGTGCTAATGGAAAAAGTAAAGCAAGCTATTCAAATTATTGAATTGGATCGTGCTCAAGAGCAGTTTATGGCTAAAGCACGGGAACAATTACATCAGTCTAAAGCTGCTGTGCAAAAGGAATATATTAAGGATATTCTCTTGGGTGACAAAATGGTAATAAAGGTACGCCAACAGCAGTTTAAAGAGCTGCAACTGGATTTAGACGGTGAGGAGCAAGTATTGCTGGT
Organism: Paenibacillus sp. MBLB1832; assembly: GCF_032271945.1. Lineage (NCBI taxonomy): Bacteria > Bacillati > Bacillota > Bacilli > Caryophanales > Paenibacillaceae > Paenibacillus > Paenibacillus roseipurpureus. The sequence goes on from NZ_CP130319.1 coordinate 1,801,090, forward strand.
ACTCGGCAAAGTGGATAAATGGCTGGAATCCTCTCAACGTACGGACCGCGCCTTATACCAATTTGCCATACAGAATATTGCCGAGGAATATCTCACCAAATCCGCAAAATTAATGTCCATACAATTGGACAGCACTAGATTTGTCTGGATTATTCAACCCAAGCAGCCTGATTTGGAGCGTACCCAACAGCAAATCCGGTTTGTTCAAGGTACTTTTGAAGAAATCCAATTAACATGCGGCAATTTATTGAGTCTGAAAATCTCATTTGCCATTGCAAACCAATATGTTGAATGGGAGCAGCTGCATCAGCAATTCGAATCCTTGCAAATACTATTGAATCAACGAATGGGTTTGGAACAAGAGCTGCTTTTGATTAACTATCAAACGTCTGATCAAATAGAGAGGATAGAGACGCATAACCCAAGTAGCCAAATTAAGAAATGGATAGGTTTTTTGCAATTTGCCTTTGAGAACAATAAAAGCGAGGCCTTTTTTCAAACTTTTCATGAAATAATGGCTGTCTCCCAGCAGCCAAATGTAAATATCAATCTGTTAAAAGCTGAAATATATTTATCAATGGGAAGCTTGTATTTGTCCAATATACAACAATGGAATCTTCAGGAGGAAATTGGAAGCCGCATGGATTTGACGAAGTTAACACGTTTGGATCAATTCGCCCAATGGTCAGAAATTATTGAGTATTACGCGCTGCTGGCCGAGCTTATCTTCCAATTGCGTTTTAGCGGCTGGCAGGAGCAAGGGCATAAATTGGTAGAAAGCTTGAAGCATTACATAGAAGACCATATTGCTGATGATCTCTCATTAACCCGACTTGGTGAGGTAGTTTCTCATAATCCAGCCTATCTATCACGGCTATATAAACAATTGACAGGGGAGGGGCTTTCTGAGACCATTTCAGAAGCGCGCATGAAGCAGACTAAGCGCATGTTGATGGATCCCCATATTAAAATCTATGAGATACCGGCTGCTGTTGGTTTGGATTCATTGAAATATTTTCGTAAATGGTTTAAAAAGGAGACGAATATGACTCCACAAGAATATCGGGACTCTTTGCCACTTGACCGTTAAACATCTGACCATATTTCAAAGCAAATGAGGGATGGAAATGAAAAAAAGTTGGCTTGCTTGTTTAATGTTATTCACTTCATTGACAGCAGCTATACCAGGCTCTGCAACGAATAATAAAGCAGCTGTTACACCTAAAAGCACAAGTGATCCAAGACCCTCGGTCAATATGACTGCAAATACAGCTTCCTTAGGCAAATATGATCCTCCTATAGTGCTCAATTCAGCAGCCAGTGTTGTTTCGTTTACTCAATTTATAAAAGGCGAGGATATTCAAAATAATGACTGGATCAGAGAATATGAGAATGTGCTAGGCATTAAAGTAAAGTATCTCTTCATTGCAAAAGGAGACGGTGAGCCTTCACCCTATAAACAGAAACTGAATGTCAGCATTGCTTCTAATGAGCTTCCGGATATGTTTGTAGCAGACCCTCAACAGATAACACTGTTGGCAAAGGGGAACAAGCTTGCGGATCTCACTGAGGCTTACAATCAGTATGCCTCACCGCAGTTAAAGGAAATTTATAACCGGGATCAAGGACTTGCTTTAAAATCGGCTACTATTAACGGAAAACTCCAGGGAATACCTGTGCTGCAAGCAGGTGACCTTAACTTTATGCAGATGGTTTGGGTTAGAATGGATTGGCTTAAAAAGCTGCATTTATCAGAACCTCAAACTATGCAGGATTTGATAGAAATTGCAAAAGCTTTTACGAGATTGGATCCAGATGGTAATGGTAAGGCAGATACCATTGGAATTGCTTTGACCAAGGATTTTTATGGTACGAGGATCGGTGTCGAGGGCTTCTTTCAAGGTTATCACGCCTACCCCCAGCTATGGGTAAAAGACGCATCCGGGAAGTTGAATTACGGAAGCATTATGCCTGAGGCTAAGAACGCCTTGGCTAAATTACAGGAGCTTTATAGGGAAGGACTAATTGATCAGGAGTATGGACTCAAAGATGCAAAAAGCATAGAGGAAGCTATTGCACAGAATAAAGTAGGCATTCTATATGGAGTAAACCACCTGGTTTATTTTCCGATAGCCAAAGGCACTTTAAGCAATCTGGAGATGGATTGGAAGCCATTCCCCCTGCTGTCGGCAGATGATAAACGTGCTATTCCAGGTACTAACTTTTCCATAAATAAATACTTGTTGGTTAGGAAGGAATATATGCATCCGGAAGCCTTGATTAAAATGTTGAATTTGTATTATGAGAAATACGAATCCAAAGATATTGATGTTCACCATAAATTTATCCTGGATTTTGATCCGAATGTAGGTCTTCCTACTGTCTCAAAAAATGAATGGGCGGCAACAATGGGTGCGATTCCCACTAATTTTGATATTTATGTTGCTGCCCATCTCAAAGAAGCATTGGAAAATAAGGATCCTTCCAAGCTGGGCGTAGATGAAAAGGACTACTACGATGGCATTCAGAGGTATCTTGCAGGTGACCGGACACAATATGCAACCTATAAGCAAAGGGGAATAGTCGATTCATCGTATAATGTGCTTAGGGAATATTTTCAAAAAGGGTATATGCCGGCAGAATTTTATGGCTCGCCTACCCCTGCAATGCTCGAAAAGGAAGCCTATCTGAAGAAACTAGAAAAAGAGGAGTTCTCGAAGATCATTATGGGAGTCGCTCCAATTGATCAATTTAATAGCTTTGTGGAAAAATGGAAAAAACTAGGAGGTGACCAAATAACCAAAGAAGTGAATGATTGGAAGGCACTTCAGAAATGAAAATCCATTAAATAAATACTTGTAATACTGCACCCTCCGTATAAGGCTGGGTGCTTTTTTGTTGTTTTTGTGCTGCAGATCAAGTAGTAGATAAAAGCTCCCCAAAGTAGAAATTACACCCGTTACGAATCGGCAAGGTTTCAAGTAATCTTAGTACTAAGCTTACCGAGAACAATTACTTTACTGAGAGAGGGATCTGCCGTATGATTTCGAATCCAACGCTTGAACATGCCCCCCCGCTATTAAATAAACAGAAAAAAATAAATAGAAATTGGTTATATGGCTATTTATTTATATTGCCGACCTTTGGAGCTTATTTGCTTTTCTCATTAATACCGACATTAGCGGTATTTGTACTGAGTCTGTTCAGATGGGACTTTGTCAACAATCCATCCTTTGTCGGCGTTCAGAATTTTAACCGACTTTTCCATGATCCCTTATTTATCAAATCGTTAGGAATTACATTCTCTTATGTCTTGTATAACGTACCGCTCCAATATCTTCTTTCCTTAATTATCGTACTGGCATTGAGTCGACCCTTGCGGGGGGTAAAGGCTTTCCGTGTTATTTATCTGGTGCCGTGGGTTACAACCCCTGTTGCGATTTCAATTGTATGGAAATGGGTGCTTAGTCCTACTACTGGTGTGATGAATTACCTGCTGGGGAAAATGGGTATGGATCGTGTGGATTGGTTCTCCTCCGCTATGGCAATGAAATCGGTGTTAATGGTAAACATTTGGCAACATACCGGATTCTCTACCTTAATCATGCTTGTAGGTATCCAGAGTATACCTAAGATGTTCTATGAATCGGCAAAAATTGATGGAGCTTCTGTCACTCGGGTATTCTGGCACATTACATTGCCGCTATTGAAGCCAACACTCTTGTTTCTTTTTATAACTGGGATTATAGGATCCTTCCAGATTTTTGACGCTGTCTATACCATAACAAATGGCGGTCCGGGAGACAGTACCTCTGTACTCTATTTTCTAATTTACAAGCAGGCTTTTAACTTCCTAGATATGGGCTATGCATCCGCCATGTCTGTCATTCTCTTTTTGATCTTGATGATCATTACATTGCTGCAATTTACCGTATTTCGCAATACCACATACGATCTATCCTAGGAGGTGAGAAAGCAAATGAAAAAAGTATTGGATTATGGCCTGACTTACATGCTATTAATATTTTTCGCTGTCATATCATTGTTTCCCTTTTATTGGATGCTTATTACATCGTTAAAAGACCGCAAGCGTGCTTTCGTATATCCGCCGGAATGGATTCCCGATCAAATCCTCCTAAGCAACTTTTCAAAGGTTTGGAACAAAATTGATTTTGCCACTTATATGTCGAATACGCTTTTTGTAACCGTCATTCTGGTAGCAGGTCAGTTAATGTTCTGTGCAATGGCTGCTTACGGGTTTTCGCGAATGACTTTCCCAGGTCGTGATTTTATCTTCGTACTGCTGCTGGGCAGTATGATGATTCCGCAAATTGTGACCATGATTCCGCTGTATATTCTAATGAAATCTCTAGGCTGGATTGACACGTACAAAGCACTCATTATTCCGGGAATGTTCGGTAATGCTTTTGGGGTTTTCATGCTGAGACAGTTTTTTCTTGGTGTTCCTAAAGAATTTGAAGACGCTGCACGGATAGACGGTGCTGGCATTGTCCGGACTTTCGTGACTATCATTCTTCCCATGGCGAAATCAGCTTTAGTTACCCTAGGCGTGCTGACATTTGTTCAATCCTGGAACAATTTTCAATGGCCGCTTATCATTATAAATTCACCGGAGAAGCAAGTCATAAGCGTGGCATTGGCCAGCCTGCAAGGTCAATTCACAGCGGACATGACGGGAATGATGGCTGGCGCCTTGATTACCTTGGCTCCGATTCTAATCATCTTCATCGTCGCTCAGAAGTATTTTGTCCAATCCATCCAGATGAGCGGTTTCAAGTGAAATTTGAAATCTCTCTGGAAATAAAATTAACTAAGGGGATTAAAAAATGAGGAAAAATGGATCAACTGCAGCATTAGCCTTGCTTCTTATCCTGTTCGTCATTCTGACGGGATGTTCCACGAAGAGTAAGGAGCCGACAGAATCAGCGGCAGCAAACACGGTTTCCAGCAGTCAAGAAAGCAGCAAGCCAACGAAATCGACAGAAAATGTGGAACTGCGCTATATGATGTGGGACCAGAACCAGGAGCCTGCCTACAGACAAGCATTGGATATCTTCACGAAGAAAAATCCCAACATCAAAGTTAAAATCGAGGTTGTAGCATGGGCAGACTATTGGAAGAAATTAAAAACACAAGCTGCCGGAGAAGTTGTTCCCGATTTGTTCTGGACCTATGTAGGGCCTATTCCAGATCTTGCCGAGAAGAATTTGCTTTATGACATGACTGCATTAGCCAAAGATGTGGACATGACCAAGTATAACAATACGTTAGTCAAGAATTTGCAATATAAAGGGAAAACCTATGGACTTCCTAAGGATTGGGATTCGCTGGCATTATTCTACAACAAGGATTTGCTCAAAAAAGCTGGATATGATCAAGTGCCTTCTGATTTAGCTTGGAACCCTAAGGATGGCGGTACCTTCCTCCAATTTCTCCAGAAGCTCACGCTGGATAAGAACGGCAAGCATCCGAACGAAAGCGGCTTTGATCCAAAGAATATTAAACAATATGGTTTCGCAGTAGAAACCTCGCCGCAAATGATCGTTTCTTATCTTGTTGGTAATGGAGGCAAGATTCAAGGTGAGGATGGATCCCTGGTCATTGACAGTCCTGAAGCAATGGAAGCCATAAAGTTTCTCCATGATCTAGTGTTCAAGTATCATGTTGCGCCAACAGCTTCGGAATTGACCGCGACAGCCGCAGAAGCGATGTTCAATTCACAAAGAATGGCGTTATGGATGACAGGTCCGTGGATGATGAAGCCGTTGAAAGCAAATGCGCCATTCGCATGGGGAATTACAGCAAATCCTGCAGGCCCTAAAGGCCAAGTTACGCGAATCAACGGACTTACTGACAGCATATATGCTAATACAAAACATCCGGAAGAAGCCTTGGCTGTTGCCAAATTCCTAGCTGGAAAAGAGACACAAGATATTCTGGGAGACACAGGAACGGTATTCCCTGCTTATAAGGATTCAATTAATAAGTTTGTTGATTTCTATAAAACACAGAAGCTGGATACCAGCCCGTTTGTCGAAGCCATGAACCATATCACGGTTGGGGACCCATCCTCTGCTAAATGGGATTTAGTTATGGATGAATGGACCAAGAATATATCACTTGCCTTTAACGGAGAGCTGGATATTGATAAAGCGATTAAAACGATTGTAGAAAAAGGAAACAAAGCGCAAGCCAAATAACATGTGCATGTGGGGGGATATTCACCTCCCACATGCAATTTTCAACATTATAGGAGGATTTATACATGGGCTTTAAAGTAGGTATAGTGGGTGCAGGGCAATTCTCCAAATGCTTTATTCCGTTGTTTCAGGCTCATCCATTCGTGGATGAGGTGGTTCTTGCCGATATACATCCGGAACGGTGTAATAAATATGCAGCTGCTTTTGGCTTGGAGCGCACGTTTTCTTCGCTGGATGAGCTCTTGCTAAGTGATGTGGATGCGGTAGCCATTTTTACTCAGCGCCACCTCCATGGGGAGCATACATTGAAAGCGTTAAAGGCAGGCAAGCACGTCTACTGCGCAGTACCAATGGCTCAATCACAGGAGGAGATCTCCCTTATACTGGAGGAGATTAAACGTTCCAGACTTATTTATATGACCGGAGAAACAAGCTATTATTATCCGAGCACAGTCCTTTGCAGAGACAGATATAATGCGGGGCATTTAGGCAAATTTGTATATGGTGAAGCGCAATATCTGCACGATATGCTTCATGGGTTTTATGATGCCTTTAAACATTCCGGCGGGGCTGACTGGAAAAAGGTTGCAGGGATACCTCCGATGTATTATCCAACCCATTCGGCAAGCATGATCCTTTCCGTAACCGGAGCTAAGTCAACACATGTGTCATGCTTAGGGTTCGTTGACCAGCATGAGGATGGCATATTTAAAAAAGGCGGCAACCTCTGGGACAATCCCTTCAGCAATCAAAGCGCTCTTGTCCGTACATCGGATGGCGGAATAATGCGGTTGAATGAATTTCGTCGTGTTGGTTGGGGTGGTAAAAACAGTGTGTATATGAGTATGTTTGGCACGAGTGGCAGTTACGAAGAGCATGCCGGTGGATCAGCGTGGTCCAATTTAAAATGGGGAGAGGTGGAGAATCTGACCCCCGAACTCCAGTGCAAGGATCAGTATGTGCAGTTAAGTGAAGGCGAAAGCACACATCACGTGCTTGAGCATGATTTTAATGCCTCGCTTGCCAAGGTCCATCACAGTTATCGCCTCCCTGATTCGTTTGAGGGCATGCCTAATGGCCACCATGGTTCACATCAATTCCTGGTAGATGATTTCATGAAAGCCGTCAGAACCAATAAACTTCCTCCTAACCATGCATGGAGAGCAGCAGATTATATGATGCCGGGCTTAATTGCCCATGAGTCCTCGCTACGGAATGGCGAGATGCTTGAGGTGCCTGATCATGGCGAAGCGCCTTCGGGCTGGGATTTGTTGGATCCGGATAGTTTTGTGGCTTATCCATATTAAATGGTCTGCAATCCCACTACTTTAAGCAATACATGGCTTAAGAAGCACATGAAAACTGGTGGGGTTGAGCAGTAATTGCTCGGCTTAGATTTCCGAGTACGATCAAACTAGCTTCCCGCAATTGCACACTTAAACAGTCTGCGATTCTAGGTATGTAGCTATTTTCAATGGATGAATTATTTCAAACGAGTCAAATTATCTCAGTGAACAGTTGTCTGACAGAATCCACCTACCATAGGAATGATTGTGGATAGTGAGTTAAATCTGATTCACGATAGCACGCTGTTCGTCAACACAGCCAAAGTTGACAAAATTGACAACTCCGTCTTAAATCGTAATCGTAGTAAGAAAGCCGAACTTTTAGCACGCGTAATTGACCACAGGACCGGTCGCTTTACCAAAGGTTTTACGATGCTGACACTCGATTGGTCGGATGGTTTTAGCTTTGCTCCAATTAACTTTATCATGCTTTCTTCAGCTAAGCTTGCAAACCGAATTTGTACGATTATAGCTATAAAAGATGGATTTAATTATAAGGGGGGAGCCATGAGAGTGGTTCCCCTACTTTATTAACTTGCTTGTTGTCCACAACCTTGAAAAATTCGACAATACCGGAGAAGATTTGGAAGATTTAATCTCCATTGGGACAATCGGTTTGATCAATATCATGAGTTTGATAAGGTGAAGTGGTAAGGTAAACATCTTAAGGTCGACAGGTCGGTGAATCGCAGACTTCATTCATTTGGCATCAAATAATGGAGGCGAAGACAATGACAGCCTTAATTCAAATTGAGCATGTGAGTAAGTTTTACTATATGGGCGGCGAAACGATTCGTGCGTTGGATGACATTTCGCTGCATATTGCGCAAGGTGAGTTTGTTGCTATTATGGGGCCTTCGGGCTCCGGAAAGTCCACGCTGATGAATATCATCGGCTGTTTGGACGTTTCGGATGAAGGCTTCTATGTGCTCGACGGCAAGCAGATTCATTCGTTAAAGGATTCACAATTGGCTGAGATACGGAATCGGAAGATCGGGTTTGTATTCCAGAGCTTCAACTTGCTGCCGAGATTAAGTGCCTATGAGAATGAAGAGCTACCATTGATCTATCGTGGATTATCGAGAAAAGAACAAGAGTCACTCGTTTTGCAAGCTTTGGAAGCCGTGGATTTGTTGGATTGGAGGAAGCATATGCCTTCGGAGTTATCCGGAGGGCAGCAGCAACGCGTTGCGATTGCGCGCACATTGGCAGGCGATCCGCCGATTATTTTGGCGGATGAGCCAACGGGAGCGTTGGATTCAAAGACAGGTGTGGATATCATGGATATTATCCGACGGTTAAATGAGCATGGGCGGACGATTATTGTGATTACGTAGATCGGCAGGTAGCAGAGCACGCGAGGCGGATAGTACGGTTTCGGGATGGGCGGTTGTTGCATTGAATGCGATTTTAAGTACACGAAAATGGAATTTAGTGCCCTACGAGAATTCGTAGGGTTATTTGAGTTTTTATAATGGTTCAGTCATGGTTCAGCTGACTTTCCCCGCTAATGGGCAGCATTCCGTGGTTGTCTGAAGTTAAAATTTGAATTTTATCACCAAAAAAGAGAAGGTTTTGCTTTTCTGCCCATTTCTTTTTTCAGGGTCCAAAGTATTACCAAGTCCTATTTTCGTAATAAAACAGAATAAATCGCAATTTTTCCTCATTGTGAGTTGTGAGTATGAAGCGATATGATGATGTTGTAGTTTTTTTGTAATCGGTTACAAGGGCTTATTCTAATCATTGGGAGTTGATGCAGGAAGAAAACTTTGTTGTACTGGCAGAAACATTTTGTTATCAAATTGACAATCTATGAGGTGAATAACATGAGAAAAGCATGGTTAAGCAGTTTATGTCTGATGTTGATTTTATCGTTTGTAGTATCTGTGAAGGAGGTTGGCGCCGCAGCCAATGAGGTAACTCCAATAGCTTGGTCCACCTTTACAGCAGCAGCCCCAACGGATGCGGATACAGCACGAATTAGAAGTATCCTAGTGAACAGCAATAAGTATGCATTGACTGAGTGGTATCCAACGGTAAAGAATTATGATGCGCAAACGGGTACATACCTTAGCTTTGGCGGAACTGCAGAGGATAATATCCGTCCTTCAGCCAGTGAAGCCATCGCGCTGGCAGCTTCGCTCAAGCTTGGTGCCTATGATGCTGCAGTCACAGGCGTTTCAGTGAGCAGCGCGACAGCCATTGCCAATAAGCTGATTTCGTCTCTTGCTTACCAACATGCAGCCAATACAAGCGGTGGGTGGGGGAACCATTGGCAATCGGCGCTCTGGGCCTCTCTTGCTGGCACTGCCGGTTGGCTCATGTGGGATGATTTATCCGTGACAGATCGCGAGTATGTCCGTAAGATGGTAGAGTATGAAGCTAATAGGTTCAACACATATACCGTTCCTTATTACCGCAATGCATCGGGAACCATTGTTATAGCAGGTGATTCCAAAGGCGAGGAGAATTCCTGGAATGCCATGATCCTTCAGCTGGCCACCAGTATGATGCCGAATCACCCGAATTATTTGACATGGATGAATAAAAATGTAGAGTTGATGCTTTCGGCGTTTGCTCGTCCGTCTGATGTTACGAACAACACAATAATCAATGGAAAAAGTGTAGCAACTTGGATTAAAGGCTCCAATATTAATGAGGATGGTACCATGGTGAATCATAACATCATACATCCGGATTATATGGCAACTGCTATCCAGAATGGTAACGCGGCGTTGCTGTATACACTGGCAGGTAAAGCTACGCCGAGTGCAGCCTTGTTCAATTTGGATATTGTCTATGATACAATGGTTGATCTAAATTTCACAGCAGGCACGAATATCCCGCCCGGCGGGACGGTTGCTGCTCCTGGGGGAACGATCTTCGTGGATGGAGGGTCAGATATTTATTATCCTCAGGGGAATGATTGGGGAATTGGCAGAAGGATGAACTTTGCCCATCTCGATGCGCAAGCTCGTGCACTGGGATACGATACCCTGGCCTCTCAGAAAGGCGCCTATTGGGAGCCGTACCATGCGCAGAAGGTGCTCGATATGCAGACCCGCTACACAGATGGACATACCTATAGCGGCAACAGTGAGGATACCTACGGGGGTCGCGAAGAATGGGTAGCTCAGCATGCGGGCCGTGCATTTTTGACGAAATGGATTTCGGCACAAAATAAATACACACTTACCAATGAAGCTCCTTCTATGGAAATCATTGTGGATAACTCGGATGGCGGCGTAACGAAATCTTCCGGCTGGTTAAGCAGCTCGACCAGCAGTTTACGCATCGGCAGCGATTACTTGCAGGATGGGAATACGAATAAAGGGGCGTTGAACGCTACATTTACTCCAGTTTTACCGGTAACCGGTACTTATTCGGTTTACGTGTACTACAATGCAGCGGCGAATCGCGCGAATAATGTGCCTTTTACCATCACGCATGCTTCTGGAACAGCGTCGGTCGGTGTCAATCAACAAATCAATGGTGGTACTTGGGTTCAATTGGGTACCTATACGTTCAATAGCGGAAGCACGGGCTCAGTTACAATAAGCAACACAGGAACTTCCGGTTACGTGATTGCGGATGCCGTGAAGTTCGTCAAGCAGTAAGCGTACCGTTTATTAGTAACCCACCTCTTCGAAATAGGAAGAGGTGGGTCTTGTCTTCCCATAAAGATTGTTGATTTAGCTCGGAATCAGGCATAAGATGGCTTTAAGGAGTGAATCAATCATGTATAAATTACTCATAGTTGACGACGAGGCGGATATCCGGGAGGGCTTGGCTGCTTTTCCCTGGGACCGATTGCATATAGAGGTTACAGGCATCTGCGAGCATGGTTTGGATGCTTATCACTGGTTACAGCAGCATCCCGTAGATATCGTAATTACCGATATTCGAATGCCGTTAATGAACGGGTTGGAACTGGCGGAGAAGATCAACAAGCAGTTTCCTTATGTCAAAACGGTGATTTTGACAGGGTTTGATGATTTTGAATATGCACGGGCGAGTATTCGTGTAGGCGTGGTGGACTACTTGCTGAAGCCAACGCAAGATGAGCCTATGATGGCAACATTTCTCCGTGTGAAAGAGACCATGGACAAGGAGAAGCAAGAGGAGCAGCGGCTGTTGCTCGTTGAGCGGCGCTCCCGATTGCTTGCCGGTGTGCTGCGCAAGGAGTTTCTGCATAAGCTGACGAGCCGTCCACTGACGCGGGCTGAAATCGATGAGGGCTCGTCCGTCAGCGAGGTTATGCTGGATGGGAAGGCCTATCGAATCATGATGATCCGCCAGGATCATCCGATTCATCGTCAGCCGCACTACGCGGAGAAGGAGTGGGAGCTTGTTCTGTTTGCTTTAGACAATGTGCTTACGGAGCTATGGGATGCGGAAGGGCACGGATATCATCTCGTGGATGAAGCCACAGGAGATTGTATGCTGATCGGGGTGAATAGTGAAGAGGAAACGGCATGTATGTCACAATTGGAAGCCTTGCGACAGCAGTTATATCGTTTTCGCGGACTTCTCCGCACGACGCTTTCCATCGGATTAGGGGGCGCCTATGCGAAGCTTGATCAGTTGCATCTCTCTCGTCGGCAAGCCGAGAACGCATTGATCAAAGGGACGAGCGCGAATGGAATGGCTGTCGATGAGCAGGCTCCTGGCAGCATTAGCCATGCAGAGGGAAGCGCACGAGAGGAATCCACAGCTGTTTGGGAAACCAGTGAGGCCTCTACCTTTTTAATTGATAAGGCCAAGTCTTATATCCATAATCATTATCAACGCTCTATCACGCTTTCCGAGGTAGCGGAACATATTCATATCAGTCCTACGTATTTCAGCTTTTTGTTCAAGGAGATGACGGGGGAGAATTATGTGCAGTATGTGACAACCTGTCGTGTAGAGAAGGCAAAGCAACTGCTTAAAGACAGTTATTACAAAGTTTACGAAATCGGTGAAATGGTCGGATACGAGAATCCAAGGTACTTCTCTGAGATTTTCAAAAAAATGACGGGGAAAACACCGAATGATTACAGGGGGGCCAAATGACAGAGATAGGGCAAGGCGAGCAGGAATTCACGGGTTCACATCGCAAACGCCTGGTCTGGGCTGCGGTTGTCATCTTTTTCGCGGCGCATTTGTTATTTGTAGCGAACTTTGTATGGAGCTCAGGGAACACGCAGCAGGACTTTGAGCGTCAGGCTGAATCGGCCAGGCTGGATATGATCAGGCGCAATATTGTTACCTTCTTTCGTGAATTGGATTCCTTCACCGCTTTAATCCGTACACCCGAGGTGCTGAATGCGGCTAAACAGGTTGGGGATGCCTCCAACGCAAGTGCCAGGGAAGAACTTGCTTATCACTTGAATCAGCAGCTAAATTCCCTAGCGTTTCCTACCCGATTCATAGGTAAAATTTTTCTCATTGCCAAGCAGGACAAGCAGATGAGCTTTGCCAAGGATCCAGCGAAGCCTGGCTTGGAGAACGATGAGCTGCCGCGAATTGATGAGCTCGAACAGGCAGGTTTGCTCGGGCCTCTTGTGAAAGGAAATGGTGTACCCGTCTACTATGCACCCGGTGAGCTGATGAACCGTATCACAGCGGTGCAATCGCAAATGGATCCTTCTCAAACTGCGCGTTTCGTTGCACTCGCGGAGCATCTAGAGAATCATATCGTCGTCAGCGGAATTGAGAATAGTGTGCTATATATGATTGTGCTGCAGGATCACTTTTTGAAAGAGTTTCTGCCTTGGGAGCCATTGTTCCAGACACGTATTTCTTTGCTGGATGCAGAGAAGCGTCCCATCTTTAGCGCGTCGCTGTCAGGGAAGAGTGACGAGTATCTGCCTGTAGCACATCAAGAGACGGTAGAACTCGAGCCTTACGGCTTCCAGTTAGTGCTGACCTCGTCCGGACAGTCTTTATGGAAAAGCATTCGTGCCAATGGGGCTTCGCTGCTGCTTATATTTGCAGGTTCGCTTGGCGTATGTCTCTTCTTGGCCTATTTGTTTTCTAAACCCATTAGTCATCCGATTCGTAGGCTATCCATGTCGATTAAAAGGCAAGCGAGAAACTTTCCGTTACGACCGCTGCAAATGGAGGAGACCAGGATCCCGAGATGGCAACGCTTATCGATTCACAACAAAATCCTAATGTTTTTCCTTGTCTCAGTCATCTTGCCGGTTGTGGTTGTCGGTTCGATATATACGGGTTGGCTAACGATGTATTCCCGAGACAAGCTGGTGGATTCACTTAATGCTGTTTCGAGGCAAATGAGTGCTAACGTGAATTACCAGACGGAAGCCTACCGTCGGTTCGTGAGGCAACTCGCGGTAAGTGGGCCGATTCAATCGCTGTTGGAAAATATGACGAAGAGGGGTCCCTTTCTCTCAGGGGAAGTGGTTATAGCCCCTTCTGCAGGTCTGGACCCCAGATTGACAGGTGTCTCTTATTATGTTCTCTATGACACCGCAGGCAAAGCCATCTATTCCTCCATGTATGCCAATAATCTGGAACTGTTCACACTGGATACGAAAGCGCTTATGGTGGATGAGCAGGCGATGATGTGGCAGCCTGAGCATCTGGATCTTTTTAATCAATCCGGACTCACGTTAGTATACGAAATCCCCCAGCAAACGTTTGGACAGAAGGCAGGCTACCTGGAGGTTCACTGGAAGGAAAACGTGTTTGAGGAAGTGATGGGACTAGCCGCCAACAGGACCGTATCTACAGCGATTGTGGATACCAAAGGGCGAGTAGTCGCCCCCTATCGGACAGAGGATACAGAAGCTATCGCTTGGGCAGCAAGCTTGTTGTACAGCCAGATGGGAAAAGAGCGCGTCGTTCATTGGCAGGGTCAGGAACAGCTGGCTGTGGTGCAGCCTCTTGCTGGCAGCGATTGGCGCTTCATGGTGCTGAAGCCGCTTAGTGAAGTTAACACACAAAGCAGAGACCTGCTGATGCAAAACTTAGCTATTCTCGCTGTCCTCACTTGTATAACCGCTCTATGCGCGTATCTCCTCTCCCGCTCCATGGTTCGGCCAATCAAGACATTGAAGACAGCCATGCAGCGAGCAGGGGCAGGCGATCTGAAGCAGCAGCTTAGCTATGAGTCTTTAGACGAAATTGGCGAGCTCAAGAGCAGCTTTAATCAGATGATAGTTCAAATCAATACCCTCATGCAGGAGAATATTGACAGCAAGGTGAGGGAGCAGGAGCTGCACAAGCTCAAATCCCAAGCTGAGCTGCGCATGCTTCAGCAGCAGATTAATCCTCATTTTTTATATAATACCTTGGAATCCATCAATATGATGGCGAAGCGTTCGGGCGCGGAGGATGTGAGCACAACAGTCGGCGCATTGGCGAGGATTTTCCGCTTTACGATTAGCAAGGGGCCGGAACTTGTGCAGCTGGCGCAAGAAATCGAGCATACTCGCAGCTATATGACGATTCAATTGGTACGTTTCCGCAGCCGGTTTGAGGTCGAATGGGAGCTTGCGGAGGAAGCACTTTATGTGCCTGTGTTAAAATTTATCCTGCAGCCTATCGTCGAGAACGCTGTAAACCACGGGATTGCTGAGCTTCCTTCCGGTGGAAAAATTTGTATTTCAGCCATGGTAGCGGAAAGAACGCTTATCGTGGAGGTTCGTGATAACGGAGTGGGCATGGATGAACCTACGCTGCATAAGTTACTTCTCTCTCTGACGGAAGAGGCGTCTTCGGATACAGGTATCGGACTACGCAATGTGTACCAGCGGCTCAAGCTGTATTACAGCGATCAGGCTCAGATGAGGGTTGAAAGTGACATGATGATGGGCACGAAAATTACGATCAGCATTCCGCTGATGAGCTAAATCTAAAGGGCTCCTGCTTAATAGAGCGGGGGTTCTTTTTCATTCGTTGTCCTGCTGGAGAAGACATTAAAAAATCGGAAGAAATCGAAATTTACCCGCATTGTGAGGAATTGCTTATGGACGTATAGTTAGTACATGACCAAGCACATCAAGTAGTTATCGGGATTCGAAAGGGGCAGATGAAGTTGAAAAAAAAGTTAATGCTAGTCGCACTCTCATCATTAGTTATCCTTGCAGCAGGCTGTGGTACCAAAGCCGGACAGGACAAAAGCACAAGCGAGCCTGTGAAAACAGAGAAACCATCGGATAAGAAGATCGAGATGGTATGGGCAGGTTGGACAGGGGAAGAGAAAGCGTTCAAGCCCGTCATTGATTCGATTATCGAGGATTGGAACAAGAAGGAACCGAACGCGACGGTCAAATGGCTCGGTTGGCCATGGGATCAAACTCAACAGCAATTAATACTAAGAGGTATGTCCAAGGACCAGATTGATGTTGCGCAAGTCGACATTCGTTGGGTGAATTCATTAGCGGAAGCGGGTCTTCTGGAGGATTTGGGCACCTTGTTTGACAAAAATTGGATTTCAAACAATTTTGATGCCAATTTTCTGAAGATCGGGCAAGTGGAGGGTAAACAGGTTGGCCTTCCGTGGACGTTGGGTGCGCTGGGCATGTTGTACAACCCGACACTGCTGGAAAAAGCAGGTGTGAAGGATGTTCCGACGACTGTCACTGATTTTGAGGATGCACTGAAAAAAGTAAAAGCGTTCGACAAAAACATAGTTCCCTACGCGATTTCCACGAAAGTGGCCTCCAGTGTTTCCACAAACTTCCAAGCATGGCTGTGGCAAAATGGCGGCAATGTGTTTGACAAGGACGGCAAGGTGATCATCAACAATGAAACAGGCGTGAAAACCTTGACGTGGTTTAAGAGCTTGTACGATAACGGGTTGATTAAAATGGACCTGGCCCAAACGGATGCCCGCGTGCTCCACAGCAAAGGCCAATCGGCATTCTACGACGATCTAGTTCTGGCGAAGGGTGTCATGAAGTCCAATGGCATCGCGGATCAGGATCTGGATAAAATCATACGCCCGATGGCTAGACCGCTAATCAAAGCTGGCGATCAGCCGCAGTCCAAAATCGGTGGTACGGTGCTTGTGGTTTTCAAGGATTCCAAGTATAAGCAGAAGGCTGCTGACTATATCAAGCATGTCGTTGGCGAGCCGGAAGCGCTAAAGTTCTTTAAGGAAAGCGGCAACCTGCCGACATTCAATTCAGCCATTAAGAATGAGCTAATCCAAAAGGATGCCTATACGAAGAAATTTCTTGAACTGACAACCTTCTCTAAGCGTGCGGAAACAGAGCCCTTCGCTTCAGCCAAGGAGCTGGACAATATTATCACTGAAGAGTTTCAGGCGGGTGTCATGGGGGCCAAGACGCCACAGAAAGCGCTTGACGATGCGGCAACCAAGATCAAATCGACTTTGAAAAAATGAGGTGATTCGCATGAGTGATCATGCTGCGACCCGGCTGAAGCCGAACGCGCGGAAGAACCCATTGCTAGGTAAAAAGCTGACAGAAAGCCAATTCGGCTTTCTGTTAGTCCTACCGGCCTTGCTGGTTTTTATGATGGTTATTTTTTATCCTTTCATCAATTCGCTTTACATGAGTATGACCAATCAGAGTTTGTTGAAACAAAACCGTTCCTTCGTTGGATTAGACAACTTCAAGCAAGTGTTCACGGATCCTGATTTCTTGGCCATCATCAAGAATACGTTGATATTTGTAGCAGGAGGCACCTTAGCTCCGTTCGTTCTGGGACTGATCTGGGCGATCGTTCTAAATCAAGGCTTTAAGGGAGCTGAAATACTTAGAGGGCTAACGCTGGTTGCTTGGATCGTACCCAGTACAGCCATTGGTTTTTTATGGATGTGGATATTCCACGCCCAATACGGCGTGTTAAATGGTGTGTTAAGCTTCTTCGGCCTTATTGACAACAACATCAATTGGCTCGGTCAAACAGAAACCTCCATGATGGTCGTTATTATTGCCAAATCATGGCAGACGCTGCCTTGGTTTATGGCTTTTCTGCTAGGGGGCCTTCAAGGTGTTTCTACCGAGCAAGTGGAAGCGGCTCGAATTGACGGGGCAGGCAATTGGCAGGTGCTGCGGCATGTCGTATTGCCGGATATGAAAGAAATCATTTCCTTGGTACTTTTACTTGGAACGATCGGAAGCCTTCAGCATTTTGATCTTCCATGGGTCATGACGCAAGGTGGACCTGCTACCTCGACGACAACCTTGTCCATCGCTGTTTATCGCAGTGCTTTCCAGGAGTTTAATTTGGGCAATGCTGCAGCTATCGGAGCGGTTTGGGTCGTTCTGCTGGGCGTATTCGGATACTTCTACTTGCGCAATGCGAGTAAAGATGCCTGAGGCTAAGAAGGGAGGGTGCACGCATGTTTGAAAAAACAACAGGCTTTCGCTTGTTTTTCTGGATTGCCTTAATTGCTATTGGACTATTTGTTTTCTTTCCACTTTATTGGATGTTAAATACCGCGTTAAAGCCACATACGGAGACATTCACACTCTCGTTTGTCCCGGAGCATCTGACCTTCAGCAATTTTGTCAACGTCATACTGGATAAATCAATCATGATGTATCTGAGAAACAGCCTATATGTTTCGATCGTCAGCAGCTTTTTCACAATGGTCATCTCTGCGTATGCGGGCTACAGCTTTTCGAAGTACCGATATAGAGGGCGAACGTCTTTTATGATGCTGATTTTGCTTTCCAAAATGTTTCCGCATGCGATCCTGCTGCTGACCATTTACACGATGATGAAATCCTACGGGCTGCTCGATCATTATCTTTCATTGATTTTAGCGTTCGTTACGTTCTCCCTGCCGGTAGGCACATGGACGATGAAGGCTTACTTCGATCAGCTGCCGGACGCCATTATTGAATCGGCGAAGATTGACGGGGCCAGTCAATTGACCATTATCCACCGTATTATTGCACCGCTTGCGGTTCCAGGATTGGTCTCCACGGCCATTTACGGGTTCGTGTGGAGCTGGAATGACCTGCTGTATTCCTTAACCTTGGTCACTTCGCCTGAGAAACGGACGCTGGCTCCAGGTTTGATTTTGAACTATATCAGCGAGTTTCAGGAAAGCTGGGGAGCGATGATGGCGGCATCGATTGTTGTGTCGATTCCAGTGACGCTGATGTTTATTTTCCTGCAGCGCTATTTCATTCAGGGACTCACTTCCGGTGCGGTAAAAGGATAGGCACGATTGGCGCTAAACTCGACCCGGATGTGCCGAAAGCAGGCAAGTCCGGGTCTTTGTTCAACATGGGAATGAAATTGAAAGTTAGCCGTAGACAAGAGGAGGAACGGAAATGAGTCTGCCTACAAAAGTCATTGATTGTGATGTCCACAACGCATTAACCAGCCCGCTTGAGCTGGTGCCTTATTTGCCGGAGCCCTTCGCCACCCGTTTGCGGGAGACAGGCATGATGGCGGTGCCGAACGGCTGGTATTCCCCTGCTGGTCCTTATCGCAAGGATGCGATTCCGCCAAGTGGCGGAGCCCCAGGCTCTGATCCTGATTTTGTATACGAGCATCTGGTGAAGCCTTACAACATGGCATATGCCATGCTGCTCGGTGACCGTATCATGAATATTTGTAATCACCCTGACGCTGACTATGCTTCAGCATTGGCTAGCGCCTACAACAATTGGATGATCGATAAATGGCTCGGCACGTATAAGGAGTTTAAAGGAGCACTCGTTGTAGCACCGCAGGATCCACACGCGGCCGCCCGGGAAATTGACCGCCTGGGGGGGCACCCGGATATCGTGCAGGTGATGATGGGTACTGGCGCGAGAATGGGATATGGCCAGCGGTTTTATCATCCTATTTATGAAGCTGCGCAGCGTCAGGGGCTGCCCATCATCTTACATCCGGGAGCGGAGGGCTCCGGTGTGTCCAATGCGCCTACGGCAGCCGGTTACCCGAGCAGCTACTTGGAGTGGCATACGAGCCTGTCGCAGAACTACATGGCACACTTGCTTAGTCTGATTTGTGAAGGCGTGTTTGCCAAGTACCCCGGCTTGAAGGTCGTCCTCGCAGAAGGCGGTATTGGCTGGCTGCCTCACCTGATGTGGCGGCTGGACAAGAATTATAAAGCACTCCGCGCCCAGGTGCCATGGTTGACGAGAATGCCCAGCGAGTATGTGCGTGACCACTGCTTCCTGACCACGCAGCCCATCGAAGAGCCAGCGGATGCGAAGCACCTTGCCTATATGTTCGAAATGATTGATGCGGAGAATATTCTGCTCTTCTCCAGCGACTACCCACACTGGGATTTCGACGCGCCGCCGCAAATTTTGCGAAAGCTTTCGGAAGAAGCGCGGGAGAAAATCTTTTATCGCAATGCTAAAGTGTTGTATCAACTGTGAGAGGAGAGGTGCTTCATGCCAGCCTATACGGTAGGGACCATTGAGGAAATTCTAGAGGATTCTCATAAAGTCGTCCAAATCGAAAACCGTTCCATTGGTGTTTATAACGTAAAAGGGACGTATTATGCTATTCATAACTACTGTCCCCATCAAGGGGCGGAAATTTGTCAAGGCCTCGTCTGCGGAACGACGCTTCCTTCTGAAGTACATCAGTACAGTTTCGGCCGGCAAGGGGAGATCGTGCGCTGTCCTTGGCATGGGTGGGAATTTGATATCAAGACGGGGAAGTCGCTCTTCAGTGATAAGGTAAGGATTCGTTCCTATCCGGTTGTCGTGGAAAATGGGCAAATCTCAGTCGTTCTCGGGGGATAGAGTCAACATGATTAATTGGAGGCAGGAATTGGAGACTTATGTGAAATTGGTAAGAATTCCTTGCACGGAAGCTGGATACGCAGATGAAGAAAAGTCTGGCGAAGCTGGTCATCACGGTGATCTACAGCTGTGGGAGCAGGTAGGAAAACGTAAAGTCGGGTGGTTATCGTTCGATTTGCAGCTGCTGAAGGGCAAAGTCATTCGGCGTGCTTACCTGCGTTTGGTCAATGGCGCAGGCCATGCTTGGGATGCAACAGCGGAGGTAACGGTAAGTGCAGCGAGGCCGCAGAGCTCGGAGACAAGAAGTAGTCAGGAAGCGATCTCCCAGCAGCTTTCCATCACACAGCGTGTCTTTCGCGTGCCCGAATGGCAGCCGGGGTGGTTCATTGACATCACAGACATCGCAGAGGGCTGGATGAACGGGAAGATTCCAAACGAAGGTTTGCACCTTCAGGGCGGTTGTGAGTATAGTCCTTTATTTATTAAAGCGGGAACCGAATATGAAGGCTTAAATCCCATGCTTGTGATCGTTTGTTCATACACGAAGCAAGGTAGTGGAGCGCTAACGGATCGGCAAAAGCAAAACTTTGCACTCGAAGCGCTATCACAGCTATATCTAGTTCGTGATATAAGCTGGTCGGGCTCCTTTGTCCGCAACGCGCAGGCCCAGGCCGATGCATGGGGTTGGGGAATCGAGTATCGACGGGCGTTGCAGACGTACTTTGATTTCTGCATAACGGAGGATGGCAAGTTCCGCAACGTTTCTGAGGAATATTTCTATGTAGGAGCCTGCGGACAGGCGTTAATCCACTTGCATGCGGCAACTGGCTTAGCCAAGTACAGAACAGCGCTGCAACAATTGCGCGACGGGATTCATGCATTACCTAGAAGCCAGGAAGGCATTATTACCGCACATGATCGCGTCGAGATCGAGCTGATCTTTTGTGTATGTGCGTTCCTCGCTTATTATCACGATGCATGTAACGATCGGTCCAGCTTGGATTTGGCGATCGATCAAACAATTGCCATCTATGATGTCATGGTCCTGGATCAACCCGACGGCATTCCTCTGCAAAACAGCAATCGGCCGGGCAGTAAAGGCTGGTCCCGCGGCATGGGCTGGACGATGGCGGGCATGGGCAAGCTGCTGGCTAGCACCGGCGTGAGGCGGCATCGGCGCTATGGGGAGCTGTGCGAGCGCTTCATCCAGTTAAGCCATGCACTGAAGCCGATGCAAACGCCAGGCGGCATGTGGCGCAGTATCGTACATTTTCAGCACAGGCCGGAGGAGGTCACGGGCACAGCGCTCATTGCGCTTGGCTACGAGTACGGCTTTCAGCAAGGCGTACTGGATGCGAGTTATGCCCGGTGTGTGGATGATGCTTTGCAAGGCATCACCAAATATACACGCACGGGTATCGATATGCGTGCATGCTTTCCGATGAATTTTCATGAGAAGTATGAGGTGACGGATTTTAGCGGGAATTCGGATCAGGGCTATGGCGCTTGGATGGAGCTGCTCGTATGTGTAATGAACAGATAGAGATTATTCGCAGGATTTCATATCCCTATTGGATTCGATTAAAGAATGAAGAGAGTAAGGATTTGTTATGTTGCCCCTTTAGAAGGCGTGCGGGAATAGGGCGAATATACCAACGGCCTGCATGACGCAGCAGTGTGTTCCCGTGAATATAACCGCTGAGATCACCTGACTCCCCTAAAACACCAGCTAAAGCGATCGCACTTATGCCTGAAATGGCAAGGATTTTGCCTGCATAAGGTATTCGTGCAAGTACGGTTTCGGGATGGGCGGTTGGTGCATTGAGTTTGGAATGAAGAAATAAAACCCGTGCAAATTGAGGGTTTATTTTTTATTCCTAATAGAGTTTGTCCACTGGTGGGGGCATAGCTCAAGCGAAAGCGCGGGAGGAAAGATTCTTCCTCTAGTTCTCACTAGGTAGTGGAGTTTAATTATTTCAGCTGCGTTCACTCCGTTGGGTGAACGCCTATTTTATTAGGTGAAAGTATAACGCAAACGCAGATGAATAAAGGGAATAAAGGGACTATTTGAATCCCCTAGAACTAGCACCGTTCGAAATTAAGACAATACGCATTAAGCGAAGGAACGTTAACGATTCACAGATACATACTGGCGGATCTAACCCAATTATAGGACAGACAAATTAGGTATAAAAAATAGGAAGCGAGACCTTGTAGAAAGGTCTTGCTTCCTATTTGCTCTAATAACAGCGTACCTCGTACACACCAGCAGAAGGATACCTTTGCTATCCTAACAATCGTATTAGCTTTAAATTATGATGGCGGGTGTTGATTTGAATTACAATTTTGTAGCTATGTGATATTTTTTATGACCCCTGAAGATAGTGGAGAAGCCGGTATGCGGATAACGCACACCGGTTTTTTTATAGTCAAGCATCTATAGAAGCTGACGTATAAAAATTTGGAAATAAATACTTGTCAATTGGGATGACCAATGCTAAGATAAACATGCAAAGATTATACAATATACAATATATTCACGATTGGCATGGAGCTAAATCTGGAGGTGAGAGGAAAGAGTAAAGTTAATACATACTCAAATCAATTACTGTTTTTGGAAGCTGGGTCAGGGAGTCGATTTCAAGTCGTTGATCACAAAGAAACATGTTTTCGTTGAAAAGTTTGGCTAATAGTCAACCAATAAATTAAATCCTGGGGGAAAATGCGAATGAAAAAATCAATGGGTATTTTATTAACGCTTTTTCTAGTCGTGGTCACGATTACGGCATGTGGTACTAGCAATACAAGTTCAAGTACTTCAGCCCCGGCAACAACAGCATCAGACTCATCTAAACCGAGCGAAAAAGAAAGCGCTGTCACAAAAGTTGTGCGAGTAGTCATTGCGGCAGCTGTCAATGACGTGGATAAAGAGAATAACAAGAAAATTAAAGACTTGTTTGAAAAGGTAAACCCTGGATATAAATTGGAATTCGTTGAAATGGACAATAAAGTAGAGAGCGGTAAGATAACAACCTTATTAAATTCAGGCGTGGATCTCCCCAATGCGATAAATATCAGCTCGGGGCCAGGCAGAGTCGCGGTACTATCAGGAGCCAATCTCATTATGCAGCTGGATGACTTCTACGCGAAGAACGGTTGGGCTGATAAATTAAATCCAGGCGCTTATAACTACATCTCTGGCAACAAAATATTCGAAGTTCCGAATGCGATTGATGCGATTGAAATCTATTATAACAAGGATATCTTCCAGAATCTGGGGATCGAAGTTCCTAAAACGAGCACGGATTTCATGAACGCGTTGCAAAAGATTAAAGCTTCCGGAATGACCCCAATCTCCGTCGGAGCAAGAGATGGATTCGCAAGCGGTTGGTTATTTGGAAACATTCTAGAAGCTACTGCCGGACATAAAACGGTCGACAAAGTGTTGTATGGCCAAGCGAAGTGGAACGATGATGCTTATGTAAAAGCGGTTGAAACTTTAGGCGATTGGGTTAAGCAAGGCTTTATCGATAAAGAATCCGTAACGATTTCGGATAATGACGCAAAAGCAAGATTTTTAGATAAGAAGCAAGCGATGATCGCGATAGGAACTTGGTTTATTACGGATATTATTGCGAAAAAAGCAGAAGAGAATGTTGGCATGTTCACTTTACCTTCCTTTGTAGCTGGTGAAAGTACGTTACCGACAGGAGGCCCGGCTAATTCATGGGTTATTCCGGCCAAAGTGAAAGATGTTGATCTCTCCGTCAAATGGATTAACTTCATCCTTTCGAACGATTATGCAAAATTCTTAGGGCAAGATCCGAATTCCAATTCCATTTCTGCCTCTAAAGCATTCGGAAGTAATCCACCGGTAGGTAAGCTTCTTCAACAAGCAATTAAATCGATTGAGCAAGGAGCCGCTTATAATCCGAGCGTTTTCATCGGAGCTGAGACGAAAAGTGCCTATTATCAAAACCTGCAAGGTATCATTGGCGGACTTGTGAAACCAAAGGATGCAATGGCGAACATTCAAGCTGGTGCTGACAAGGATGCTAGTGCCGGATTTAAATTAACAAAGAGCAAATAGCAGCTGATTAGTGGGCACAAGGAGGGAATAAGATGAGTCATCTTAATTCCCTTTCCCTCGCGGGAGAGGGGGATGAAAGAACTGTGATTGTGCAGCGTAGATCTCATGCAGTTGCATGGAGAAAAATGGTTACCGTTTTATCCTTTTTATTACCGGCCTTGTTTTTCTATGGTGTATTTATCCTTTATCCGATCGTAAAAGCAGTTCAACTCAGTTTTTTCGATTGGAATGGGAACACGGAACATATGAATTTCGTTGGTCTTCAGAACTATACGACAGTTATCAAAGATCAAATTTTTATCAATGCGCTGCTCCATAATATTGTTTGGGTACTGCTGGAGTGTGTCCTGGTTATTTTCCCCGTCCTGATTCTTGCCATTATGATTTCTAGTTTGAAAAAGGGGAGAATGTTTTTCCGGTCTGCTTTTTATTTGCCGGCTGTCCTTTCATTGCCTGTCGTTGCTGTCATCTGGGGTAAAATTTATGATCCATTTATTGGCCCCATCAATGCGTTATTGAAGATGGTAGGCCTGCCTCAAATGGCGCTTAACTGGCTAGGGGACCCCGTGACCGTATTACCTTCACTCGTAGTTGCCAGCATATGGGTGGCCTACGGTTTTTATATGGTCTTATATTTAGCGGGGCTTCAATCCATTGATTATACGCTGTACGAAGCGGCTGACATCGACGGAGCTAGCAAAACAGATAAATTTTTTCATGTTACACTGCCATCGTTACGAAACATCATGAATTTAGTCATTAGTATGATTATTATCAATTCATTGAAAAGCTTTTCAATGGTGTGGATCATCACGCAGGGAGGCCCCTTTTATAAAAGTGAGGTGGTTGCTACCTATGTATACAAAGCAGCTTTTAGTATGTTTAAAGTCAGTTATGGCGCAGCAGGCAGTGTAATATTGGCCCTTATCGTCATTGTGGTTACCGTTCTATTCAACTATGTAAGGGAAAGAAGGGAGAGTTCATGACTGAAAAGCTTCAATATGGTCAACTCCTGCTGCGGACCGTACTAACGATACTATTGATCATGTTGGTTACTCCGGTCATTTGGGTGATCTTGGGGAGCTTAAAATCGAATACGGACATATTAAATTATCCATTCGGTTTGCCAACATCCTTTTCTTTTCACAATTATATAAGCGCTTGGGAATTAGGACACTTCGGAAAATACTTGTACAATACGGCCTATGTCACTTTCTTCGGATTAATACTAGTCGTTTTTGTGGGATCTGCGGCAGGATATGCGCTTGCTCAGATTTCATTTAAGGGAAGGGATTTGGTATTTTATTTATTTTTAATTGGTCTTACCTTGCCGACCCAAACCATCATCATTCCGTTATTTTATCAATTAAAAAGCTTAGGGTTAGTCAATTCGTTGTGGGGAGTCATTTTCTCCATGGTGGGGCTTGGGATACCTTTTGGAATTTTTTTAATGAGGAACACATTTCGTGATTTGCCTAGGGAGCTGCGGGAATCTGCTTATGTAGATGGCGCTGGCGAATGGAGGACATTCCTTTCCATTATGCTGCCAATGGCCAAACCTGGCGTACTTGCATTGGTGATATTTAGCTTTATGAGCATGTGGAATGAATATTTGCTCCCGCTTGTTATTCTAATTGATCCAAGTAAATTTACAATAGCTGTCGGTTTAGGTGCGTTTCAAACGGAGCAAAACACGAATTATTCTGCTATTTTCGCAGGTTCTGTCATCTCCATGATTCCAATTGTACTTGTGTATGTCCTTTTTCAAAGACAATTTATTGAAGGTGTTGTGGCTGGTGCACAAAAAGGTTAAGAATTTAAAACAAACATAGGAGTGAAGAGACGATGGCAACAGTAACAGATTTAAGAGTTGGCACACACGTAAAGGATATGGAATGGGGTAAAATTCAATGGCTTTGTGGTCAAGAAATTGATCCAGAATGCGAAATGACGTTTGGTGTTGTCTATATCCATGCGGGTACTTCGAATCCAAGACATAGGCATCCCAATTGTGAAGAGTATATCTTTGTGCTATCCGGCGAATGCATCCACACACTAGGTGACGAGGAGTATCATCTTGAACCAGGCATGATGCTCAGAATTCCAAGGGATGTGTCACACAATGCCACTGTAGTTGGCTGGGAACCATGCAGAATGATCATTACATATTCAGCACCTGACAGACAGACGATCGGCGAATGAAAACGTAGTTGTCGAACTCGAATGGAGGAATAAGGATGACCAACTATGCCGTATTGATTGGCGCACTGGATACGAAGGGGATAGAGTTCCGTTTTGTGAAAGAAGGGCTGGAGAGACTTGGCATTCCAACGCTTATTATCGATGTGGGTGTACTGGATACGCCTTTGTTTGAGCCCGATATTCGGGCTGAGGAAGTTGCAGTTGCTGCTGGCACCACGCTCGAACAACTCCGCCAAATCAATGATCGCGGAAAGGCAGTCACTGCAATGGCAGAAGGAGCTTTTCAAATCCTGAAGCGTCTGGTTAGCGAACGCAGGGTTGGGGGTGTATTCGGGATGGGGGGAACTGCGGGTACGACTGTCGGCGCAGCTGCTATGAAAGCTGTTCCTATAGGCATTCCGAAGCTGCTCGTGTCCACGGTTGCTTCTGGAAATACACGGCCGTATGTCGGAGTGAAAGATGTAACCATGATGTATTCTGTCGTCGATATTGCAGGAATCAACAAGCTTTCACGTCGAATTTTAAGCAATGCTGTCTACGCTCTTGCTGGCATGGTCAAAGAAATACAAGCGGAATCGTCCATCCAGGAAGAACGTGTAACTTTAGGCATGACGATGTTCGGCGTTACGACACCTTGTGTGACAAGGGTTCGAGAAATATTAGAAACTAGAGGCTACGATCTGCTCGTGTTCCATGCAACGGGAGCAGGTGGAATGGCGATGGAAGAACTGATCGACGCGGGGTATATTAAAGGCGTACTCGACATTACAACGACGGAGCTCGCTGACGAATTGGTGGGCGGTATTTTCAGCGCAGGACCTCATCGGTTGGAAGCTGGCGCTAGAGCAGATATCCCTCAGGTGGTGTCTGTAGGCGCTATGGATATGGTAAATTTCGGGCAAACTGAAACGATTCCAGCCCAATTCAAGGATAGGCAATTCTATCAACATAACCCAACTACAACACTAATGAGAACAACGGAAGAAGAAAATAGAAGGCTTGGTACGATTTTGGCAGAAAAATTAAATCAAGCTTCGAACAAAACGGTGGTTATCTTCCCAAAAGGAGGGGTGTCGTTGCTAGACTTACCTTCCAAAGCATTCCATGGCCCAGAGCAAAGAGAGGCCTTATATAGCAGTTTAAAATCGACATTAAAACCAGAGATACCTTTTATCGAAACAGATTTTGATATCAATGATCCTTCTGTAGCTACTCTAATTGCAACTACCATGATTCGGCTTATGGAAGGAAATTCAAATGAATGAAGCGAGGATTCTTATATGGCAATCTCAAGACAAGAAATAGTAAGACGATTGAAAAGTCAGATTCACGAAAATAAAGCAATCATAGGTGCTGGAGCAGGCACGGGGTTATCAGCAAAGAGCGCAGAGGATGGCGGAGTCGATCTAATAATCATATATAATTCGGGAAAATACCGTATGGCTGGTCGCGGTTCTTTGGCGGGTTTAATGCCATATGGGGATGCCAATCAGATTGTAACGGAAATGGGGAGGGAAGTCCTCACGATCGTGAAAGACACTCCGGTTCTTGCAGGGGTTTGCGGAACGGATCCTTTTCGGAACATGGATGTGTTTTTAGAAGATTTGAAAAGATCGGGATTTAGTGGTGTTCAAAATTTTCCAACAGTTGGCTTATGTGATGGTGTTTTCCGCCAAAACTTGGAGGAGACAGGGATGGGGTATGCGTTAGAAGTGGATATGATTCGCAAAGCGCATGAGTTGGATTTATTTACCTCTCCTTATGTTTTTAATGAAGAAGATGCTGTGGCCATGGCTAAGGCCGGTGCGGATATGCTCGTCGCTCACGTCGGACTGACTACGAAAGGGATGATTGGAGCAAAAACCGCACTAACACTAGAGGAATCTATTGATATTGTGCAACGAATTCATGATGCGGGGAAATCCATTAATCCAGATATTATCGTTATTTGTCATGGAGGACCGATTTCAGAACCTGAAGATGCTGCTTATGTACTCGGCCAAACGAAAGGTGTTGTTGGGTTCTTCGGAGCATCGAGCATTGAACGGCTGCCTACAGAAGCGGCAATTTCTGATCAGGTAAGTAAGTTTAAAAGGATTAGCATGTCGTGACGAGGGGGGATCTCGTAGATGGTACAAGTAACGATGCTTAATTTCATGGCAGGAACCGACTTTATCGAATCCCTAAATACGCAGAAGAGTTGGGGAATCACTGTTCTGGATTTAAAGAACGAAATTTTCGGTAAATCACTTATTGATCTCACTGTCGCTGAAGCAAAAGAGGCTGCAAAAGCGATTGAGGATAGAGAAATGTCAGTCTATTGCTTTTCAACCGAGTTATTTCAAGATGATATAGAAATAGGTGAAAAGGCATTCAGAGCGAAATCTGTAGATAAGATTGAACAACTTCTTGAAACTGCCAGTATTCTAAAACCAACCGTCATTCGTTTACTTGCAGCACGCTCAAGCAAACGCAGCTTATTCTCCGATTGTACGGCATACGTGAAAGAGCATCATCCATGGTTGATACCGCTGTATAGAGAAGCTATTGATTGGATAAGTGGTCACGGTTATGAGGTAACGATTGAAAATGAGTGCAATCAGTGTATCTTTTCGAATCCCGAGGAAATGATTTCCTTCTTCGATGAATTGAATCGTAAGGATAGCGTTTATTTGACATATGACGTACAGAATTTATGGGAGATGGGTACGTATCCCTCCTTACAGGTGTATGAAGCACTTGCTCCATACATCGGGTTCTATCATGTGAAAGGCGGACAACAAGGAGAAAATGACAATTCTCTCGCTTGGAGTTCCAGCTTGGAGGACGCAACCTGGCCGGTTATTCCAATGACACAACAAGCAGTAACGGATGGGGTTAGTCCTATAATTTGCATAAATCCATCGCATGGCGTTCGTAAGCCAGGTTACAATTATGATGAAGTGGCAAAGCGAGATCTGGATTATCTCCGAAAACATATAAAAGGAGTATGCTAAGATGACCTATCAAAGGGAATTTACGAAGCGTTTGAGGATAGGAATTGTAGGTCTAGGTCGGCATAGTTATCGTAATATTTTGCCTGCTATGCATTATTTGCCTGTTCAAATTGCAGCAGTTTGCGATATTAACGAGGATCTAGCTAAGTTGACAGCCTTGCAATTCGGTTGTCGGCATTATAGTGATACTGCAAGAATGTATGGGGAAGAAGAATTAGATGCTGTATTCCTGTGTGTATCTCCCCAGCTGCATCCTAAATTGACCATGGATGCATTTGATAGGGGCATTAGTGTCTGGATGGAAAAACCGGTTGCGATGCGAGTACATGAAGTTGAGGAAATGATTTCAAGAAAGAATGGCCATACAGCAGTTGTTGGTTATAAAAAAGCATTTATGCCATCTACGGAAAAAGCAATTGAGATCGTAAATTCCGAGCAATACGGTCAGCATCATTCCAGTTTGGCTGTTTATCCGATGACCATACCTGATAACGGGCAGGAAGTTCTGGATAGCGGTAGTTATGTAAACTGGCTCGCCAATGGTATCCACCCCTTGTCGTTGCTTATTGCCGTTAGCGGAAAAGTTGAAGCGGTAACTGTGCGCCGCAACGCGAGTGGAAGAGGCGTATGCCTATTGGATTTTGCTAACGGCGTTGCAGGTAATTTTCACTTCGCTTCCGGTCCTCAACCGATTGAATCATACCGTTTTTTCGGGGAATCCTGGCACCTTGAAATTGAAAATTCTTTACGCGTTAAATTGCAAAGGGGAATCCCGTTTGATTATGAAAGTACCCACAATTACATTCCTCAGGGTACAGATTCCGGCGCTGTTATATGGGAGCCGCAAAATTGTTTGGCGACACTGGAGAATAAAGCCATATTTACGCAAGGCATGTATGGAGAAATGAAGTATTTCTGTGATTGCGTACTGGAGAATAGACAAGCAGAGCGAGGATCTTTGGAATTTGCCCTAGAGGTTATGAAAGTGTATGAAGCTGCCTTATTGTCCAATGGTAAAACTAGGGTCATCTAAGGTTGAAATATTGTATTTTGTATATTATGAGTTATAATATACATATATAATTATTTTAGAGATCGGCGGGAAGCGACGATGTTAGTAGGGAAGTTAGAAAAACAACCAATGAGGCAGGAAGTCTATAATAGTTTATTAAGCGGGATTGTTTCCGGTGAACTCGAACCGGGAAAACAGTTGGATGAGAAGGAGCTTTCGGAGAGGCTCGGCGTAAGTCGAACACCGATAAGGGAAGCTATAAATCGTCTTGCACAAGAAGGAATCGTTACGGAAATTCCCTATCGCGGAAACTTCGTAAGGCAGTTTTCACCTAAAGAAGTTAGGGATTTGTATGAAGTAAGAAAATCACTTGAAGTTATGGCGATTCGCTTAGCGATTGCGTATATGACAGAAGAAGAAGCAGCTGAGATATCTGAACTTGTACACCTATCGGCTACGGCTGCCAAAGATAATGATCTTTCCTCATATTCGAAGTATGATACACAATTCCATGATAAATTGCTAAAATGTTCAAGGAATGAAATTCTCTATCACATCATGTCTTCCATGAACACACAAATATTAATTATTAGACAAATGGCTAATAAAAATGATGCTGTTGTTCGTAGGGCACAATTCGAAAGGGAAAGTATTGAATTTGCGATAAGAACACGTAACGCAGATGTGGCTGCTAAGTTTATGGAAGAACATATTGATAACGTGATGAAAGATGTCATCTCACGTCTTCCCGAATAATTCGTAATTTAAAAAATCGCTTTGAGCGTAATATTGAAGAAAAAAACATGCGCTTCCATCAGGAGGCGTTGCATTTGACTAGTACACAATTTAACGATATGGCGAGTGAGATGATGTCTGCGGTCACACTTATCCACCAATTAGAATATGGTCTCGATTACCAACCAACCGTCCACTT
Source organism: Paenibacillus sp. MBLB1832 (assembly GCF_032271945.1). NCBI lineage: Bacteria > Bacillati > Bacillota > Bacilli > Caryophanales > Paenibacillaceae > Paenibacillus > Paenibacillus roseipurpureus. The sequence goes on from NZ_CP130319.1 coordinate 1,832,589, forward strand.
GGAGCGAGTATGACCGATACCGCGCGTGAGATCAACTGATCGGCAGTATCAATAGCGTGTATTTATTAAAGAGCTCAATTCTTAATATATTACCGTTCTTGGTTACTGCAACGCGGCTTGCGATAAGTTGCAACCTGATATGGTTATTGGCGAAGTTACAAAGATTTACGAAATTTCGTAAACGAAGAACTATAGTCTAGGATCTACTTCGAGGTAGATCCTATTTTCCGTTTTTATTAAAGTAACGGGTATAGTTGAAAGATTGTTTACATCGCTTCGTGTCCACAACCTCAAAAAATCCGACAATACGGGCGAAGATTTGGAAGATTTGATCTCCATTGGGACGATCGGATTGATCAAAGCTATCGGATCCTTTTCCACGAACAAAGGGACCAAGCTGGCGGCATTTGCAGCACGTTGTATCGAGAATGAGATCTTGAAGCATCTGCGCTCCTTGAAGAAAACACGGAAAGATGTGTCTTTTCATCATCCGACCGGAACGGACAAAGAGGGGAACGAGATTACGTTGATCAAAATCCTCGGCAGTGAGGCAGACGATGTGGTGGACGCGGTGCAGCTGAAGTTTGAGAAGTCGAAGATTTTTCGCAATCTAGAGATTTTGGACGACCGTGAGAAGGAAGTTGTCGTGGGTCGATTTGGATTGGAGTTAGGTGGAGAAGAGCAGACGCAGCGGGAGATTGCGAAGGAGCTGGGGATTTCGCGTTCGTATGTTTCGCGGATCGAGAAAAGGGCGCTCATGAAGTTGTATCATGAGTTTTATAAGGCGAAGCGGTAATAAGGGTATTACTTCGAATAGATCTTATTTTTAATTTGAAGGATTTTAGAATCACCATACTGGAAACGAGAAAAAATAAGAATACAGAACTCCATGTAAATTATTTGTCAGTTCTCTTTTTTGGGAATCATTAGAAAGAAATTGGATATAACCAGAAAATATTAATAGCATATTTCCTTGATCAACTTGCTGGTGTCGGCAGGATCGGATTGGGAAATGAATGTCTGTTTACTTCTGTAAACAGCTAGCGCGGTGAGCCGCTTTGTCCTAACCGGCAAAGCGGCTTCCGTTTTTTTCGGAGCCTGTATGCATTTTACACCCCCTGTATGATAGTTGATCACAATCTTTTCTACAATATTCTTGATTGAGAAGGTGGTGGCCATTTTTAGAGCTTGGCCAGTCGGTTGGTCAGCAAGACCGACCGATTCGCAGGATCAGACGGACGATAATGACATTCTTGATGTCTGGCAGTGTGATGTGCCAGATTTGTCTGAAACGACTGGCGCCATCCATTTTTGCTGATAAGTAAAGTGGAGGATCTACGCCAGTGATGGCTGAGAGAAAGAAAGATAACCGTTCCCCCAGCCAGCTGTAACTTGCTCGGATTGTGTCGAAAGCGACAATTTACAACATTGATGGTGTTTATTCAAGATAAATTGACCAAGATTTGCGATAAATATGGTCATCTTGAGGGAAGCGTACCGATCTTTAAATTCCGTTATAGGATGTTCCTTTCTCCACATGCTACATTTAAATTAGCGGAAATACACAACCATCATATTAGGAGGAAGAGAGAGATGAGCAGATTCCCAGATCAATTTGTATGGGGGGCAGCGACCGCTGCCTATCAAGTGGAAGGTGCTGCTTACAGCGGCGGAAGGGGATTATCAATATGGGATGTCTTCTGTAAGACGCCAGGCAAAGTATTCAATGGTCATAACGGGGATACAGCCTGTGATCAATATAATCGGTATAAAGAAGACATCGCAATTATGAAGGAACTAGGAATTAAGGCATACCGCCTTTCCATCAGCTGGCCACGGATTATTCCCAATGGAGTAGGACAGGTCAACGAAGAAGGAATTGCTAACTATGATAGATTGGTAGATGAGCTGTTAGAGAACGGGATCGAGCCTTATGTTACCTTATTCCATTGGGATTTCCCTTATGAGCTGTACAAGCTGGGGGGTTGGTTAAACCGGGATGTAGCCGAATGGTTCGGTGAATATACAAAGATTGTCGTCAAACGACTTGGTGACCGAGTGAAATATTGGATGACACAAAATGAACCGCTCTGTTACATCTACTATGGGCATTATGAAGGTTCGATGGCTCCCGGATTGAAGCTTTCTTGGAAGGAAACTCTACAGATTGCACATAACTCCATGAGAGCCCACGGAAACTCAGTAATGGCAATCCGCTCTGCCTCTAAGCTTCCCAATATCGTAGGGTGTGCATCCAATGGCCGATATGCCTCGCCATACTCCGATCGGGCCGAGGATGTTGAAGCTGCTCAGCAATACATGTTCGGAACCAATATCCCAGACAAATTTACGGTCTCCATGCTTCACGAGCCCATCATCTTCGGGCATTATCCGCAAAGTATGTGGGATACACATGGGGCCCACATGCCTGAGATCGAGGATGGCGACCTGGAGATGATGTGCCAGCCTATGGATTTCCTGGGGATCAATATTTACGCGGTGTTGACGTCCGAGGTTACTTCCATTGGTCCTTGCTGGATAACTTTGAATGGCAGAAGGGTTATTCCATGCGTCTGGGGTTAGTGCATGTGGACTTTGCCACACAGAAGCGCACCATCAAGGAATCCGGATATTGGTACAAAAGGGTTATTAAAACCAATGGGGAAATCCTGTAACAAATGTCAAACCTATGAGCACGGGGCTGGAGATGAACATTTTTAATGAAAATAAAAAGGATTTTAATTTGTTTCTGGTTCGTCCTTTATGTCAGTCTAAGCTGTTCCAATTTCGTACTTGGGGCAACCCCAAATGTCATGCAGAATGGAAGTTTCGAAGAAATTGATGACAATGTACCACTGATGTGGTCACATACCGCTTGGAAAACGGAGAGTGAGATAACAGGTTATTCTGTTGTCAACGGAGGGGCACATTCTGGAAATTACTATGTATCCATTGAAAACAAACAGGAGAATGACTCCCGTTGGATGCAAACGGTACAAGTAAAGCCGAACACCTTGTACAAGCTCTCTGCCTGGATCATGGCCGATGGGACAAGAACGAACAGTAAAGGGGCGCTTCTAACGGTCGACGGTATCATGTCCACATCGGAAGATGTTCACGATACGAATGGGAGATGGAAATTTGTTGAATGGTATGGCAGAACAGGAACCAAACAAAGTCAATTAATTGTCAATGCGAGATTGGGATTTTACGGGAGTCCCAATACAGGTCGTGCCTCATTTGATGACATTACTTTGAAGGAGGTAGAAGTTGCGCCTTCAGGAGCAACAGTCACCACATTCGATCAAGGGATGTCAGATCAACCTGTGGCTGCATCCAAGGAAGATCGGTCTGCAAACGACATTTCAATAAGTCCAATACTGCTGTTCTCGGCATTATATGTTTTATTATTTGTGATACTTTATCGAATCATGAGAGTCAACCAACAACCTCACTTAAGGTCCAATGAAAATAAGTTGATGATGATCATTCTAGCAGCAGCGTTCATGCTTAGGATGCTCCTTGCTCCATTGTCTATTGGACACGACACGGACATCAATGTATTTAAAGCATGGGCTAATCACGCTTTTTCTGATGGATTATCCCAATTTTATAATGGAAATGTTTTCGCTGATTATCCGCCCGGCTACATCTATATTTTGTATCTTATTGGAGGCTTACAGAAGTTATTTTCGCTTGGGAATGTTGCTTTTACCGTTCTTATTAAATTACCCTCGATGATGACCGATCTTATGATCAGTTCTTTCATCTACCGCATGGCTAAAATAAAGTTTCAGCCCAAAACTGCCATTTCTTTGGCTGTCTTATATGCCTTTAATCCAGTTTCTATCGTAAATTCGGCCGCTTGGGGGCAGGTAGATGCATTTTTCACGATGGTTATCTTGTTTGCCATGTACTTGGTTGTCCAAAACCGATTACCTCATTCGGCAGTTGTTTTTGCACTCGCCATTTTAATAAAACCGCAGGCACTCATTTTTACTCCGCTGCTGTTGTTTGTGTTGTTACGTCAAAAAAGCCTGTCTGTTTTTGTGCGCAGCGTGGTGTATGGCCTTTCGGTAATTGTATTATTGTCACTCCCATTCACGCTGCATAAATCGGGAGGGCCTTTGTGGTTGTACAAGCTTTATCTCAGCACACTTTCCCAATATCCGTATGCTAGCTTAAATGCTTTTAATATATATGACTTGATGGGTGAGAATTGGCAGCCAGTATCCAAAACATTCTTATTTATTCCGTACAGTGCTTGGAGTACGATCTTCACAGCTATCGGCTTGATTTATTGTGCCTTTCTCTACTTTAAAAGTAAAGCGGATAACAGCAAATTGTATTATATAGGCTTCTTATTTACGGCAATCATGTTTATGCTTTCGGTTAAGATGCATGAGCGGTACCTTTTTTATGGATTACTTCTTGGACTTATGAGTTTTCTCCATACGAAAGACCGCCGGCTGCTGTTCATATTCGCAGGTTTCAGTATCACGCAATATGTGAATGCGCATTATGTGCTAATGAACAGCTGGGCAAAAGTTTTTCAAATTAACCGCTTTGATTTTTTCGTATTAAGCGTTTCTTTGGCAAATACATGGCTGTTTGCAGCTTTAATCAAAGTTGGATGGGACATTTACATAAAAGGAAAAATTGTTGGGATTAAACCCATTAAACCCATGGTATCTGGTAATTCTAGATATGCTTCGCAACCAATTTCGGAGCCAGAATCAAAGCTAAACAAAAGAGACGCTCTCTTGATGCTAGTTCTAGTTTGTGCTTATTCCTCCTTCGCATTATTTAATTTGGGGTCGAACCTAGCACCAGAAACGTATTGGAAGCCGGCAAATGCGGGTGAAAGTTTGGTTATCGATTTAGGACAAATTCAGCCAGTCGAGAGAGTTAACAGTTTCGCTGCACTAGGCAACGGATCGTTTAAGCTACAGATTTCGCAGAATGGTCTCAATTGGGAAGGGGAATATACGGTTAACAGAAATGGCGGCAACGTATTTACTTGGCAAAGCCTACTGATTAACCAACCAGCACGCTATATTAGGGTAAAGGTGGAAACACCGGGAACCCGCTTAAATGAGCTGGCGATTTTCAGCAGTGGGAGTGAACAGCCGCTCCAGATTCACAATGTAAAGGCAGAGAACATCAGCAACAGCTCGGAAGGCAGCATTGAGAACCTGTTTGATGAACAAAAGGAAGTCTCCTATAAACAATCGTATTTGAACAGCATGTATTTTGACGAGATATACCATGCTCGTACGGCTTATGAGCATACCCATCAACTCGAGCCTTTTGAAAGCACACATCCCCCTTTGGGTAAAATATGTATTGCTGTTGGAACGTGGATATTTGGGATGAATCCATTCGGATGGCGGATTGTTGGAACCGTGTTTGGTATCATGATGATACCCCTCATGTATGTTTTCGCGAAGCGGCTGTTTCGTAAAACGGAATATGCATTTATCGCCTCGTTTTTGCTCGCGTTTGATTTTATGCATTTCGTACAAACAAGAATTGCAACGATTGATGTGTATGCGGTATTTTTTATCATGATGATGTTCTACTTTATGTACCGTTATTTCAATATGAATTTCTTTGTAGACGGCTTAAAAAGAACTTTAATACCACTTGCGCTGAGTGGACTGTTTTTTGGCTTGGGTGTAGCGTCCAAATGGATTTCATTGTACGCGGGGGCGGGTTTGGCTCTCATTTTGTTAATCTCCTTAAGAGATAGATACATCGAATACAGAGAAGCGCAGTGTGAATGCGATAAATCCAATGCAAAGAAAAAAAGTGGTAACAAGCAAGCGGATCTTGCACGAAGCCAATATAGAATAAGCGTGTTCCCAAAATTTGTGATGATAACGGTCGGTTGGTGCGTAATATGGTTTATCATCATTCCGTTGCTAATCTATGTGATGTCGTATTTGCCATTCATGATGGTGTCTGGACCAGGACATGGGCTGGCAGACGTAGTCAGCTATCAAAAACATATGTACAATTACCATAGCAGCTTGAAAGCAACGCATCCATTCTCTTCGAGTTGGTATCAATGGCCTACGATGGAGAAACCGGTGTGGTATTACGGAGGTCAGGAATTGCCTGATGGAAAAACCTCGTTGATCGTGGCTTTGGGCAATCCTGTAATTTGGGGATGGATCGGGATAGCAAGCGTTCTATTGGCTTCATGGATCGGGTATAAAAACAAGGACAGGCGCATTTTATTTATTTCCGTTGCGCTTGGCTCCGTATATGTGCCGTGGATGCTTGTAGCAAGGTTGACTTTCATATACCATTTTTTTGCTGCCGTTCCGTTTATGATTTTGTGCATCACGTATGTGATTATGTATGTTAAAGAAAAGGCCCTACAGGACAAGAGAGCTTCTAGCAAAAGATGGGCTAATGGAATTGTTTATGGATATTTAATCTTAGCTTTCCTTTTATTTATTCTCTTTTATCCTATTTTGTCTGGAGCTATCGTTGATCGGGAGTACGTTGACACTTTTTTGAAATGGAAAGATTCATGGCAGTTTTGATAAAAACGAAACTTAAAGCCGAGTCCTGAATCAGGATCTCGGCTTCAAGTATTAGTCCATTTGGAACGGGCTGTGAGTGCGGATCAATTTGTTCGAATGAGGTCAATTTGATCAATACCGATCCATGCTCCGGCATTCGCATCGGTATAAGCGCCAACCTCAATTTTACCATAACCATTGGCAATAACGATGTTATCGATAGTTACCTGAGTCCAGCTAGAGTTATCCGGGGTAGTAACGCTCAAATCGGTTCCGCCGAATTTCTTGGCTACGATCATGCTCCTGGTAAAGGTTCCGCCGCGTCTGACCCATACCGTAAGTTTGTAAGTGCCATCCGATAGACCTGTGATCGTCTGGAAGGTATAGATATTGAAAGCACTGGCATAATAGTGCGTCAATCGGTTGTTGCCGTCATGTGCGTATTTATCAACATAATCCGCATTTGGCGTCGCGCTGCTGGTGGTCCAACCAGTGATGGTCTGGGAGTTCAGCGCATCCTTCTCGAATCCACCGTTTACGACGAGGGATTTGAAGTTTTCCGGCCAGAAGGTGATTCCGTATGTGCCAAGGTTCGTTATGAAGTCCGCTGTAAAGTTCATGCCCTGATCCACAACCGGTATGCGGTAATTGAAGGTCATCCAGTTCATCCAGCTGATGCCCAAGGTTTCCTTTGACTTGATTAGTGGCATCATATTAACGTAATTCACTGGCGTACGCGTACCCGAATCGCTTAACAATTCCGTGCAGATAATGGGGTATCCGGCGTCTCTCCAGCTCTTGGCAGTAGTGTCTTCAGAAGTAGAACTATAAGTATGATAGCCGATGGAGGCGTTGGAGTAGTTAATACCTGTTGTATTTTGAATGGTCGTTAAGTCAATCACAGGCCTGGTTGTATCGCCACCATAGTACTGAGATGTGTTAGGGACTGACCACATAATAAGGTGAGTATTCGGAGCTAGGTTCCGGATGTAATTGTACATATGCTCCTGGGAAGCTGCATTGGTAACGGTTTCATTGCTTCCCTCGTAGATCACATGTGTCCGATCCTTATAGCGAGGAGCGTAAAATGCCCAGAAACGGTCCGCTTGAGTCAAATTGATCTGGGTCGTGTAATTTTCAAAGCCGGTATGCCAATTTACGATGGCATAGATGCCGTCTTCCTCCGCCCAGTTGACGACAGTATCTACGGTACTAGAGACAGAAGCTGGGTCAAGGGTTTGATATTGGTCATAAATGCAAATTCGTACCACATTCAGATGGTAATCTCTCGACAAGGAGCGGAAATATTCGCGGAATTGAGTCGGCTCGGCCTGCATCTGGGTAATAGCGCCCGGGGTGATCCAGAAACGTCCGCCACGGAGCGGCTTGCCATCATCGGTAACCACGTTCCCATTCTGAATATTAACCCTGTCTCGTGCTGTGGATTGGGCATGGGTCGTTGTAGCAAAGAAAAAGAGACTGATGAGCACGAATAACAGGGATAATACCAAGGTCAAATTCGAAACAGAAAGCCTTTTTCCATAGATGGATTGAGTCATTAACTGTACCTCCCTAAATTTGTGGGTTATACCAATGCCATGTCAACAGGCGATACCACCTCCTTTCAATGGTTAATTTCTGTAAGCGATTTCAAATTATTGTGAATATAGTTTGACGAGGATGACCGGCTGGATTCGAGTAAATTCGACATTCGCAATTAAACAAATCTATCGGCTGATGTATTCAAAGTAACACGATGCTCCTTCACGAACAATGATACGATTGCAAGATTGGATAATGTTTTCTTAACAGAATAACCCACTCTGGTTAAATGAAACCAGAGTGGGTTATTTTAACCTGGGTACTGCCCATCTCGATATTCCTGAGGGGTGACTCCGTAATATTTGCGAAATAACTTGATGAAGTAGGAAGAATTCTGATATCCAATTTTGTTGCAAATTTCATAGATTTTATCTGATGAATGCTGGAGTAGGTAGGAAGCTCGCTCCATTTTTAAACGAATAATATAGTCGCTCAGATTCTCGCCGGTTTCGGTCTTGAAGATTTTGGACAGATATACCGGGTGGAGATGAACATGATCAGCTAATGCCTGAAGCGTCACATCTTCCCCTAAATGGACGTTCACAAAGTTTTGCAGCTCTTGAACCACGTTGTTCTTACCTGCTGCCATGCTCTGGCTCAGGTCCTCGAACAGCAATTCCGTTACATGAATCGCCCAGTCCTTCAGTTGTTTCACACTTTGGAACGCCATGCTAGAAATCAGTGGCTCATAGGCATGGCCAAGCAAGTATTCCATTCGCTTCCCGCTCTTATGGGAAAAGTAGGTAAATGCCGAGGAAAAGTAAAAATACACCTCAAGTAAATGTTCCCTGGAATCCCTCCAATGCTCTTCGAGCTCCAAGGTGATCATTTCAATCTTCTCCAGAACGGGCTCCTTCTTGCCGATATCCAGGAGCTGCATGAGCAGCGGCGGCTCATAGAGAACCTGCAGGGAGCGGACAGGGGCAGTCTGCTGAAGCTCGTCTGACAGGGTCAGAAAGATATCCTCATCGTTACCGACATTGCGGCGAATAGAGGATACGGACCTTTGATACAGGTCGGAGACATCTTGGGGGAAGACACCCCAAGAGCTAACCACCATGGACACTTTTCCTTTCAGAAAGGTTCGTACATTGTCTTGAACCTTAATGGCCGTCTGTTGAAGCAGAATTGGGCTGTTCAGGCTCTCAGGATTCAATTGCTTCAGCCTTGCTTCTTTCTCTTCGTCCAGCTTAACAATCAAGACAAGATAATCGTGGGGGTCCTTCCCTGCCAGCAGGTGGAAGTGGTCACTTAAGGTTTCTTCGGCGATGTTGCTAATGGCATATTCAAACAAGTCCAGGCTGGCTGGATCAAACTTGGTGAAATGCTGCTCGAGACGGATGACGATAATGGCGAACTGGTCCCCTGGATAAAAGGGTTTATTCAGCAGCTTGAGCTTATATTCAAGTTCTTCATCCTTAAACTTTTTACCTTTGAGCAGATCGTTTACCAGCGTGGAAAGAATAGCTGGCGCTTGTTCCTTTAGAGTGGAAGAAGCCTTATGGAGGGAGGACATTTGGGCCCATTCCTGCCTTAGCTGGTCCGCCATCCGAACGACTGCTGAGATAACTTCGTCGTCACTAGCGGGTTTCACCAGATATTCGGATACTTGGGAGACCATGGCTTCCCTGGCATAATTAAAGTCGGCATGGCCAGAGTGTACAATACATTTGGTTCTCCTGTTGGACTCTCTGAGTTTCTGGATCAGTTCCAATCCACTGAAGCCTGGCATCCGAATATCCGTAATGACAATATCGATGGCATGGGTGTTCATCAGTTCAAGAGCCTCCATTGCGGAATAGGCACGATGAACCTCCTGAATATCGTATTGACTCCATGGGATATTTTCCGCTAAGGTATCAGCAGCTAGCCATTCATCATCAACGATGAGTAAATTGAACAAGATTTCTACCCCCTTCTTATAAAATTGGCCATGATAGACTGATTTTCAGGCCTCCAAGCTCCGATGGTATTGCTGCCACTTCGGCCTGTTCTCCCCAGTGAAGCAGCAGACGCTGGGCAACGTTCCAGACACCGCACAAATCATCCTCATTCCCTGAATTCGTCATGGCTTTATTGAGCCTTAGTCGGGCTTCCTCCTTCATACCGACCCCATTGTCCTCCACATCAAGTCTATAGAAACCGTCCTTCATCTCTCCGGTAATCCTCACGTAACCCGGGTGAACGTTAGGCTCAATTCCATGAATAATCGCATTCTCTACCAGGGGCTGCAGGAGCAGTCTCGGCAGCTCGATGTTCTCCATCTCCTTTGGAATCTGGATGTCGTAACTCATCTTACGGAGTCTCAGCTTGTGAATCTCCAGATAGTTCCGGATCAGCGTTATCTCCTCATGTAATGTGCTCAGTGGATTCCCCAGTCGGGTAGTGTACCGGTAATACGCCCCTAAGTTTAATGTCATGGAGATGATCATCTCCTCGTCCCCTCTCTTGGCGCTGTTCTGAATAAAGTTAAGGCAATTATAAAGAAAGTGCGGGTCAATCTGGGATTGAAGCTGCTTTAATGTCGCTTCCTGAAGCCGGATTTTGGATTCGTAGATGGTTTCAATCTGTTCCTTGATTTGCCGGGCCATTGCGTTGAATTGAGTGATCAGAATATGGAATTCATTCTTGGCTTGATAGTCAATCTGAGCAGAATAATCACCCCGCATCAAGGTCCGGACACTGTACATCATCTTGGCGATAGGAGCCTGTACGTTCCTGTAAATGGTGAAGGATAATGTGAAACCGACCACAATCAAGAATAACAGAATGGCTGTAAAGATCAAACTGATTCGCTTAATAGGGGATAGTACAGTGTTAATGGGCACATAGTCAGTCAAGTACCATCCCAATGTCTTGGACATCTTATAGGTGATCAGATACTTGTTTCCATTCCATTGCGTCGTTATATGTCCGTTGGAGGATAAGTCGATCCCGTCTAAGCTTGCAATCAGTGGCTCGATATTCTTGGCTTCACTTTTGCTATTAAGGATAGGCGGTTGATCTGGCATGTATAGAATCGGGTCGTGTATATTCCCGCTAGCACGGAATGTATCCAGCATTTCCATCAAATTTCTTTTGGAAAAAGTGATCTCCGTTATAGATTGGTAATAAAAAGGCAGCTTGCCAGCGGTATAGATGGGGTCGGTAAAATGACGGATAAAATAGGAATCACTTCCGTAACGCTTATCCGGAGCATGGAGCTTCCATGTCGGGGTCAGATTAGCACGAATATAATTTTCGTTATATGTGATTGAATCATCACTGGATACCACTTCTTTAATCCGTGGGGCGAAAACGGTGATTGAATTGTTCCAAGAACTGGATGTACTATTTAATTTAAGCTTCTCCACAATCGTATTCCTTGTCGTATATTTATCATAGGGAGCTTGGAGAGTTTCATAGTTGAGAAAGCTCCGAAGAGTGGAATCCCGGTTCATGGTAATTGCGTAGAAGGACAACTGGTCAGCGGTCGTGTCGATCTGGTTGGCAAGGAGGGATAGATAGGTTTCACTTGACTTCAGGATTTCATTTCTTACCACCTCGGTGCTTGTCCGGGTGCTGTAATAGATTAGGATCAGTGTCGGCACAAACAAGATGATGAGTATAATATTGATCTTCTGAAAGATACTTAACCGGATTCGCATGTCTCCTGATCCTCCCTTTATCAGTTTTTTACATTTATCATAAAGGGAAACTTAACAAGAATAAAGAACAAATTCTTGGACTAATTCAGTATTACTTAAAGATATCCATAACGAAATGAATCGTTTACAGGCATTCTCTACTTGAATTACAATGATGGTGGAATCAAATCAGATATGAAATTGGGGGGGAATTAGGGATGACAAAGAAACCAAGATACAAGAAAATAGCAGCCGCATTCTCAGTATTGCTTATATCCAGCGTTCTCTCCGCCTGCCCAAATGAAGGCCCTCCATTGGAAAATTCGGGCATCGGCATAGGCAAATTTGATCCTCCTGTTACGATTACAACAGTTGGATGTATGAATAATACGATACTGTTTTTAAATAATGAAAATCTAACGGATAACATTCATACTCGTTGGGCTAAAGATGAACTTGGCATTAATTTGGCATATAAATGGGTAACGACAACGGATCAATGCAATAACAAGATACGCTTATATCTTGCAACCAACGACAAGCTGCCGGATGTCATCAAGATTGCTAATAATTCCAGCGATGATCAATTGATTGCAGACCTTGTTGACTCTGGTAAGCTGTTAGATATCCGAGAAGCCTTTGATAGGTATGCCTCGGATAAGCTCAAAGCTATTTTCAAAAGAGATCCTTCCTATTGGTATCAGGTGAATAAAGATGGGCTGCTGTATGGATTTCCAATTCTTGAAAGGGAGCATCAGAACGAACCGGTCTTGTGGGTTCGTCAGGATTGGTTGGATCAGCTCCATATGGAGGCACCACGGAATTTTGACGAGTTGGAAAAGGTAATGGAAGCCATGTATAATACGGACTTCGGTCAAGGTCTTCATAACCCTCCTTTAAGTATTAGCTTGAAGGAAGGTCCCGTACAATGGCGTTCCGATGCTAGTTGGCTGTTCGGGGCCTATGGAGTAATCCCAACCTTCTGGAATAAGTGGCGAGGCGAGAAGCTGGAATATGGTTCCATTCAACCGGAAGTTAAGACTGCGTTGGCGAGACTGCAGAGTTGGTTCAAGAAAGGATATATTTCACCCAACAGTGCGCTCATCGTTCCCAGCAAAGCGGACGAAGACTTTCGCCAAGGCAAAGCAGGTATTATTGCAGGCCCTGTCTTCACGGCGACGTCAACGATCCGTTCATCAACGGGCTTGCTCAAGAACGAACCGCTAGCCGTCGTTAAGCCATATCCCATTCCTGCCGGTCCGACTGGAAAGGTTGGCAAGAGGGATTCAAGAGTTCCGAACGGCGCATTGCTCGTTAGCAAGGATTTTAAACATTTGGATGCCTTGTTTCTTTATTTAAACAAAATTTACGAATATAGCGACCCCGAATGGGGGAGCAAGTATGAGAATGGCTGGAAAGAAGGCTACGACTATGTGATCAAGGACGGGAAGGTAAGCCGAAACCCAGCGGATAATCCTGCAGGCTTTAGGGTAAATATAAATTCATATTTTCTCACAACAGGACAGCCTATTGATCCTTTGCTGGAATTTAACGCCAGACTCAAATTTTACGAAGGAGGCATGCCGACCACGCCCCTCGAAGAGCAAATTTATATTAATTCAGCGGACCTTACCAAAAAAGAACCTTCAACGAATTTGGAATGGATGGCAACAAAGATTATTAAGGACCAGAAAGCTGCGTCAATCCGGAATCTCTTCTTGGGTTCTCAGACGGAGACCATGCGGCAAAAATGGGAGGCTCTGTCCAATCTGGAAAGAGATACATTTCTGAGAATTATTTACAATAAAGATAGTGTAAATGAATTCGATAACTTCGTAACCAGATGGAAGGAAATGGGCGGGGACCAAATTACCCAAGAGGTGAATGATTGGTATCGGAGTGTTTCGTCCAAATAATTGAAAATGGCAGTTTAGACTAAGGACAACCCTCGATGATTTAACTCTTCGAGGGTTGTTTGATGTTTGGACAAGTTTAAGATTATCATATCGAATGTTGCAATGATGATATATCCGTTGGAGAAATGGAATGATAAATTTAAAATATGGCGGATAGCTTGATGGGTAATCAAAAGGAGGGGTGATGGTGTTCATGTATACGGTTCCATATTGGGAACCGTAAGTGGATGCATAAACGATGTATCCAGATAAAAAGGAGGGTTTGAATTGAAAATCAGAAAACAGATTTCAGGTCTCTTGATTGTTGTTATCATGCTTTCCATATTCAGTGGGTTCATCCCAATATTCGAAAGGTCTGTATATGCGGCGGCGGATCCAAATGTAATTAGCAACGGGGACTTTGAAGTCGTGGATGGCATAGGCAAGCCGGTCGCGTGGACGGTTACCAGTGCAGGCGGCGTTGCGGACGGGGCAGTCAGCTCGGTGTTGGGCACCGGGGCTAGTCCGGCGCATGGCGGCAGCTATTATGCCAGTATGTCCGGAGCGATAACAGCCAATGTTTACTTAAGCACCTCCATGTCAGGGCTGACGAACGGCAACTATACCCTGGGTGCATGGGTGAAATTGAGCGGTGGGCTGTCACTCTTCCAAGCCATTGCGGAGAATTTTGGCGGCACAGCCATTACTTACAATCCGAACGTAACAAGCGGTCAATGGACCTACATCGAAATCAATAACATCAGTGTCTCCAATAACAGTCTTTCCGTCAAGTTCGGATACAATGGAGATTCCGGCTCCAAGTACTTGTATATTGATGATGTGACAGTACGCAGAAGCTATGTATCGAACAATGCGGGCTTTGAATCTGGCAGTACGGTTACGGGTGGGAATACAACCCCCAAGAACTGGTCCCTGTCCAGTACCGATGCCAATGCCATGAAGATCGTCAATGTCGTTCAAAATGATGCGGCAAATGCCCATAACGGCAACAGCTATGCGACAGTAACAGGCACAACATATTCGACGGATTTATATCTTTCTTACACCTTGTCAGCTGGAGCAATTCCTAATGGTACTTATAAGGTAGGGGCTTGGGTGAAATCCAGCGGTGGGCTTGGCAAGTTTTACTTGCAGTCGAAATCTTATGATGTGAATAATTCTGCAACACAAACATTGATCAACATTGATAAGACCAATCCGCTTACAAATTGGACCTATGTTGAGGTTACGAACATACCCGTGACCGCTACCAAGATGACGGTAACCATCGCCTATCAGTCTTCAGCAGCGGATAAATTCATAATGATCGATGATGTTTCAATCACAATGATTAGCGATCCAAACGCAACACCGACGCCGGTACCGACGGCGACACCTACACCAATGCCTACGCCGACGGCCACACCAACAGCAACGCCAACAGCAACGCCAACAGCAACGCCAACAGCAACGCCGACGGCCACACCAACACCAACTGCTACCCCGACTCCGGCACCTACTATACCTCCTGGGGATAACTTGCTGTTGAACCCGGGAATGGAGTTGGATGCGAAGGTTGTCGCGCTTCCTAACGGCTATCGGAAATGGACCGACACAACGGCGAATGCGGATGCCATCACGACTGTTGCAGGAACGGACGCATCCCCCTCCCAAAGCGGCAACTATCATTTGAAGCTTGGTAAGGATGGTGCCTTCAAAGCTTATGTCTATCAGGATATTGTGGGCCTGAAGAATGGGCTATATACTTTCGGGGTTTGGATCAAGTCCAGCGGCGGGCAAAGCCGGCTTCTCGTCCAAGCTCAAGGCTATGATTCGAACAGCAGCACCAAGACAACTAGCCTTCCATTGACGGCAATAGGACAATGGACCTTGTATATCATCAAGGACATTCCTGTCTCGAATAATAAGCTGACAGTGAATATCGGGGCGGAGGGAGCTGCGGGTGGAACCGGACAATACCTTCTGTCTGATAATTGGGTCGTCGTCAGCCAGGATGGTACAGGCGGATTTACGGAAGCTCCCGCTTTGCTTGGGTCCAACCAATCGAATCCGAAATACAGGGATATACAGCCTGTCTATTCCATGGACCTGACTGAGCAAGCATGGAGCTACAAGGGCGATTTTGCAACGTTATGGAAGCCGGTTTATCTGCCGAATTATTTCAACCAAGGGACTTTCCAATGGATTGATTTCAAACGTCAGATCACCATTCCTGCCGACCATCTGAACGAAGCGATTAAGCTTCAGATTCCAGCCATCTATGATGGTGGAGAGGTCTTCATCGATGACCTGAACACACCGGTGGATATCATTCCCTACTCCATTTATCCTTACACTTTGGACATTTCCCGGTATGTGAAGGATAGCACCCCCCACACTCTGATGGTCAGAAGCTACAGTAAGGATAATTATTCTGGCTATCTAACAGGTCGCTTTAACACCGGCTTAAATTACAACGGTTACTTGGGCATGCCCAAGGGAATTGCACTTGATTTCTTCCCACTGGTACATATCAGTGATACCTTCGTTAAGCCTTCTGTGTCGAAGGATCAATTGTCTTACGATGTATGGGTCAGTAATACGACCGACAACGATAAGACCGTAACTATTTCTGCCAATCTCACGCCTTGGAATACAGAAGATCACTGGAATTATCCCGTATTGCAAGATCAAACGGTAACCATTCCTGCTCATACCGAGCACAAGGTAAGCTTCAATCCAGTCACTTGGGGATTGGGCAGTGACAGCTACTGGTGGCCCAATATTCCGTTCCGTGAGGATTATACCGCCAAGCTGCACAATATGAATTTCACCCTGAAGGAAGGCCAGACCGTTCTACACCAGCAGACCCAACGCTTTGGCTTCGTGGAATTTACCGAAGGGACTACCAGCTATAAAGTGAACGGCGTTGAAGTATTCCAGACGATGGACTCTACTCAAGAAGCAATGTGGAATCCAGGAGCAGTTTCAGGCTTTGGAGTTGGATACAGTAAACTTGAGGGTTGGGGAGAGGACCCGGTAAACGGGGCCAAGGAATCCTGGAAACGCTATTTGCGTTTGGGGATCAATACCTTTCGACTCCATACTTCTGCAGGAACCAAAGTCATGCTGGATACCGCAGACGAGATAGGAATGATGATTGTTCCAGAATCGGCCTTTAGAGGATACGATACACCGAAGGAAATATGGGACCCGTTGTATAAACCAGCTGGGATCAGGGCCATGGTAAAGTACAATCGTAAGCACCCATCTATTGCAAGGTATAGCTTAGGAAATGAATGGAAGGCATTTACTGATGATCTGACGGTTTCGAGAGGCTTAATCGACGCCGCAGTCCAAGAAGATACAACACGACCACTGTCATATTCAGGGGATAAGGCTACTTACTCTAGTGGAATCCGTTATAGCACAGATGGGAAGTACCATGCGTATATTTTCGCCCATTATTACGAGCCATCTCACAGCACAACGGAGCTTCGAGGAGTAGAGGAAACTGCGTGGGTTACGGATACAACCAAAACGGTTTCAAATCACAACGAGCTGATTACGGTAGCTAATAATGCAATTTTATACCGCTCCTATGGGTTTGCTGTTTTCGGGCCTTGGTGCTTAAATAACTATTGGCCGAATTTCCTGCAAGGATCATCGTTCGATGCCAAAACATACCCCAGCAGAAATGACGTACGTCCGCTAGACCGTACGAATGGGGTGGACGGTTGGGGCTCCAACATCATTAGCTTCGTCCAGAACAGCTACCATATTTTTGCTTCAGCTGATCTTGGCATCTACCAGATGGCCCTGAATACAGAAAATGACCTGTTCAAGGATGAGAAGCTTCCAACTTATCAGCCGGGTGCAACGATTAAGAGAAAGATGGTCATGTTTAACAATGACTTGAAGAGTCATAACATGAACATCGAGTGGGAAGCAAGATGGGATAGTACTGCTGGAGAATTGGTTGCCTCAGGTGCTACGGCCCCTGTGACGCTAGCTCCGAACCGTTCGGATACGCCTACCATCACATTCACAGCACCATCCATCACTGACGTAACTTACCGGAATCTTTATTTCATCGTAAAGACGAAGGTTGACGGTACAGTGCAGTTTACAGAGAACCGATACTATTTCTACATTGGTACCAATCCGTATTCTGTCAATTACTCGGGCCAAGCTGTGTTCGGCACGCCTGACATTACCGCTTCGGTTGTTGATCCAGTATGGGATTCCGTTCCGGGAGTTAAAGTAGAAAGTCTCCGCAGCAAGTCTTCCATTGCCCCGGTGGACTTTGTAATGCCTACAGGTACGCTTAAGGTGATGTGGGATTCGAATTATGTCTATGGCTATGTGAAAGTGGACAATTCCATCTATCCGAATAACTCGGCGAACGCGAATATTTGGGAGAAGGATGGTGTCGATTTCTTCCTGGACAGCGACAATGTAAGGCCTGACATCTATGGGGCGGATGAGCGTCATTTTATCGTGTCCTACAAGAATGACATTCAAGCCTTTGACAGCGCCGGATTGTCGGGAATAGTAAGTTCCGCTAGAGAAATTCCGGGAGGCTATATAATCCAGGTTAAGGTTCCTGCAGGATTGGTTCATACGGTAGATGACCAGATTGGATTCGACGTCCAGATGAACGTAACGGCTAATCTAGGTAAGAGGATTGCAATTGTAGGCTGGTCGGGTACCCAGAACAAATCAGACAGCTTGCCTAGCGTATGGGGACAGATGAATCTTGTTGGTTCGCTGGACGCAGCGATTACTCCTGTATCAGTGGCATATGACAAGTACGACTCTCAACCCGTAAGCGTGAACGTGCAAGTTTATGGTAACCCGCAGCAAAGCCTGGTTATCAAGAATGGCTCTTATACGTTGGTAAATGGAACCGACTATACCGTATCGGGCTCTGTATATACGATTCGACCTAGCTATCTGAACAGCCTATCGGTCGGCCAACATACATTGACCTTCGATTTCCTAACCGGTGCAGATCGTCAATGGGTTGTTAACGTGACGGATTCGACGGTTCAAGAAAAGATGACTGTTCCGCAGGCAGTAGCTGCTGGGTCCCATTTTACCGTCCAATACGGTTTGGAAAATTTGGTTCGTGGCGCTGTATATGCACAGGACATGGATATCGTATACGATCCGAATAAGCTTGAGTTTGTTGGCGTGCAAGAGTTGCAATCCAACTATAAGATCGTAGGAACCAACACTTCTGTCCCAGGTCACGTTCGTCTACTTGCTGCAGTAACTTCACAGGGTGCAGGTGTAACCAATGGCGCTGATTTATTCTCCCTTCAATGGAGAGCCAAGTCCCTTGTACAAGCGGCAGGAGCAACCATAAGCGTCAACTCCGTCTTGTCCAATGTGGATAGCCAGCCAATTAACGCAAGAGGATATTCGGTAGACACTCAAATCGTCATCGTAGATAAGGAAGCGCTCCGCCAAGCGGTTGCCTCTGCAAGAAGTCTGTACGATTCTTCTACTGAAGGAAACGGGTTCGATCAATACCCGGTTGGCTCCAAGGCTAATCTGCTTACCGCTATTAACCAAGCCAATGCCGTGCTCGTGGATGAAGGCGCAATGCAAGGTCAAATTGAAGATGCGTATACCGCGTTGCAGACGGCGGTCTCCACATTCATGGCTTTGAAGAAGATCAGAGCGTTGGAGGATGTGACCGGAGATGGCGTAATTAATGTCCATGACCTAAGCTACATGGCAGTACGGTATGGTTTGAAACAAGGGAACAGCCAATGGGATTCGAATGCAGATCTAAACAAAGATGGCGAAATTACAATTATTGATTTGGCTATGTTGGCAAAGAAGATTTTAAACTAAATTAAAATTACTTGTGAAGCAAGGCTCCGTTTAAAAACGGGGCCTTGTTACTCTAAGGCGAAACTTTTTTAGAAAAACTATTCTTAATAAAGGGGTTCTAGAAAATGAAATATATAACATCTCTCATTGCCCTCATTTTTACAATTTCATGTGCTTTCTCAGTGACTGCTTTTGCCATCGCAGGTGTGCCTGGATTTACTTTAACGACAAGCAGCGCAAAAGTTGCTCCGGAAGGGACTTTTTCTGTAACAGCAACTGGGGACGTAACAAACATGTATGCATTTGAAACAAAGTTTTCTTATGACACCAGTAAGCTCGAGTTCATCTCGGCGACAACAACACTTCTGAATGGCTTTAGTATCCCGCCCGTAGCAGGAAATAGTGAGCTAGTGTTTGCATTTACAAAGATGGGCAATGCACCTGTGGAGAATGGCACGAAGGCATTAACCGTACTAACGTTCTCGGTTAAAAAAGGTGCGAGTGGAACTGCATCTGTTACTTGGGAACGTTATATGAACGTGGATAATAATCTTGCTACATCAATCCTCACACCAGGTCTAACTGCTTCAATTACAATTGGGAGCGAATCAACAGCAACGCCAACGCCAACAGCAACACCATCACCATCACCATCACCATCACCATCACCATCACCACCGTCAATACCATCAATACCATCAATACCATCAACACCATCACCACCGGCAAATCCAGTCCCACCAGTCGGAACAACGATTTATGTGACTCCTGTTGTATCTGGAGATACAGCTAAATCGGTAATCAGCCAAGCGTCTATTTCAAAAGCTCTAAGCCAAATAACCCCAGAGATTTCCGGCGGTAAGACAGCCATTGTTGAAGTACAGCCAGTATCGGGGGTTAATAGCTATTCGCTAGATTTGCCTGCACAGTTTTTTCAATCGGGAACAGGCAAACAAAATGTTGAAATTCAAACCTCGCTGGGTGAGGTTATGATTCCTGACAATATGCTAACAGCGAAGTCTTTGGGTACTCCATCGCAAGTCGAAATTGTCATTGGTAAAGGGGATAGATCCACATTAAAAGATTCAGTCAAAGAACAATTGGGTAACAAACCGATTATTGAGCTCACAATGATGTTGGATGGCCGAAAGGTTGAATGGAAGAATAATCAAGTGCCAGTTACTGTATCTATTAAATACACACCGACAGCAGAAGAATTAAAGCATTCTGAGCATATTGCCATTTGGTATATTGATGGAGAGGGTCAGGTTAATAAGGTGCCATCAGGCAAATACGACGCTATAACGGGTGAGGTTACGTTTAGTACGACACATTTTAGCAAGTATGGAATTGGATATGAAGTTAAATCCTTCACTGATTTGGTCAACTACAGTTGGGCTAAAAGTCAGATCGAAGTGTTGGCATCCAAAGGTATTATTACAGGGACTTCAGAGAACCAGTTTAGTCCAGCCAACTTAATCACCAGAGCAGATTTTATTCTTCTTCTAGTAAAAACGTTGGGATTAACAGCTGATGGTCAGGGCAATTTCGATGATGTACCCCCAGATGAGTATTATGCAGAATCTGTACAAATTTCCAAATCACTGGGTATAGCAAATGGAGATGAAAATAATCAATTTAACCCATCGCAGCCGATTACACGCCAGGACCTTATGAGTCTGCTTGCCAGAGCCATGATCGTCAAAGGAGTGTTGAAGGAGTCATCTTCAAAGGCAGATCTAAACGCGTTTACGGATCACAAGGACATTGCTTCTTATGCACAAAAATCAATTGCAGCACTTGTCCAAGCAGGAATCGTTCAAGGAGATGGCAATCAGCTTCGTCCTGTTGGTGCAACAACTAGAGCCGAAGCTGCAGTGCTGCTCTATCAGGTATATACGAAGTAGTACAATGGTTGTTGCTGAAAAGCGGCCAAACTCCTTTATGCCCTCAAGGAGTTTGGCCGCTTCATTATGCGTTATTGTGATACGATGCTACGTTAATATTGATGTAAGACCAACCACCCATTGCAAAATTCGCATTCATTACCAAAATTAATATCCGGTTGAAGTTGTTCCCAGGAAGTAAACAAGCCGAGGGCAAGCTTACAGCTGTTTATTTCCTGTTTCCATTGCGTTTGGACATCAAATGAAACTACTTCATCTGGCATCCAGGTTCTGGGGTTGCAGGTTGCGTGCTCATAAGATTCTAGAACGTTATTAGCTTGGTCCAGGATTGCGATTTTTAATATGGCATTTCGGTAGATCGGGGCAACGCCTTTATTAATTAATCGTACTTGAATGTTAAAATCAGTAGTCCATTCAGAAGGTAGCACCACTTCTTCTACTACAAAATGATAGCCCAGGCGATTATTCAGCTCCCATAGAAGCTGACGGTTTTCATTAAGAAGTCGGGTACCGTCCTGCTGCCAATGGCCCATACCCATAAACGTAAAATGCCCCTCATCAACAATTTCTCGAAGTTTCTGGGAGTTCCACTTCCCATTGGCTATCAGCCAACTGTACCAACCATAAAATTCCCCAACAGAAGGGGCAATTCCGTAGGAAGGTAGAACAGCCTTATGATCCTCTGGCAACACGATAATGCCATCTCGGCGGAGTCCAATCCCATGCTGTACAGCCCATTCTGACAAGGAGGTAGGCTCTGACCCATTTACGGGAAGAATTAACCTGGTTGAGGGGAAGGAGTCGGTCCACATCTGGATATGCTCGCGCAAGCTTTCCTCAGGCGGTTCTAAGCTTCCCTCCAAAAATTCAATGTGCCACTCTCCCCAGTTGCCGTAATTTCGGATATCGATAAACTCTATGTCGGGGTGTCCATTGTATCGTTTACCCAATTGAAGTATAAAGTTATGGATCTTATCCATATAAATGGGGTCATCCCATACTGGAATTTTCTGCTCACTACGAAGGTCGCTTAGATTGTCTTCTGTGCGGCAAGTCGTATATCCAGCACCAGTTTGAAATACATACTCCGGTACGGCTGATTGTAATACGGTACAGCTGTTGGCTGGCATGAAACCAAATGCGAAGCGTTTTCCTCTCCGAATACATTCCCGCAAGGGGGCTTCAATAAGTTCCCACCGAATGATTCCCTCTTCTGGTTCCAGATCACACCAATGATAACGCATGTAACCTAACGAACAAAGATTCCAAGCTTCTTCACTGTGCCCGTTATAGGGTTCAACTCCTTCAGTGTAGAAGCCTTCTGTTCCGTATAATACCCAGCCTTTGCCTGGATTAATTACTGGTTCACGAGCTAGCTGCATATTAATTTTGATCATTGAGTATCTCCTCCTAGACATGATAAAACGCCATGGTTAATCATTTGCCATGGCGTTTTTCATTACTATTTCTTGCCGTTAACTGCTTTATAAGAATCGTTCTTTTCCTTGATCATCTTCTGATATTCCGGATCTGCTTTCAGCTTGGCAACATAATCGTCCCATGCTTCGATCGGAGCACTGCCCAACATAACCTTCATGAAGTTTTCTACATATTTCTTACCAAGGTCGGCGCCAATTTTCATCTCTGTATCAGACATAACACCAGAGACCGGGAAGGAAGTACTAACCTTGGATCTTTCATCGGTAATCTTTTTGTTTCTATCTACATAGTCCGCAGGAATCTTATTGCCTTGTTTTGCAAGTTGATACTTGTCAAATTTGGAGAAGATATTGCTCATGGTGGTCAAAGCATCTGTTTTCGCTTGATCGTTGGTAACATAGAGGTCGCCGTTTTTTGTAAAATGGACATCAGGCAGACCGTAGCGTCCCAGTTCGTCGCCTTCGTCACTCAGACCGTAGTTGTAGAGCTCCAGAATTTTCTTCATCTTGGCTTCAGGAACTGACTTCGGAATCATGAACATTCCGTATACGCCGGTGTTACGTCCAATGAATTTGCCGTTCGGACCTGAGAGAGCAACCAGTGGCAAGGTTTCCGCCTTTGGGTTGGTCTTGCGGAGCACTTCATCCACGGTCCATGCTTGGGAAAGGGGGTCAAATCCGATGCCAGCTTTGTTTGATTGCTCAATTTCAACCACTTGAGTGCCTTTCAGTACGCCGATATCCTTGTGAATCAAGCCCTCAGCATAGGCTTTACGCAGCCAGAGAAGCGCTTGCTTGGTGCCCGGCTCGGTGTACATGTGCTGCAGGTTGCCATTGCTATCTACTTTCCAATCGTAGTTGGATGCGTTGAAGATGTTGACGATCTGCCGTAATCCGCCAAGATCATTCGTGCCAATATTGGACACTAAACCAACGGTATCCTTCTGACCATTGCCGTCAGGGTCATTGTTAGTAAATTGCTTCATTGCTTCGTAAAGATCATCCGTTGTCTCTGGCACCTTCAACCCCAGCTTATCCAACCAGTCTTTCCGGATGTTCACTTGTCCAGCATTATTGCCTTCCAATGGACGAGGTCTAGGAAGTCCATAGATCTTGCCATCGCCCATCTTGATGTTGTTCCAAATATCCGCTGGCAGTTTAGCTAGGTTCGGATAATCCTTATAATATTTGCCGATTTCCCAGAAAGCGCCTTGGGCAACCATGCCCCGCATCAATGAGCTGTTGGGACCTTCAGTGTCCAGAACTAACGTCATATCCGCCATCTCGCCAGATGCTAGTGCGACACTCACCTTCTCAGCATAGTTGTTGCCGCTGACCCAGTTAATGTTGAGCTTGGTGTTGGTACGCTTCTCATATTCCTTCAGGATCACATTATCTGCACCGATCGGTCCAACACTGAAGAATACGCTCATGATCGAGATCGGAGTTGGATCCTCCTTCTTGGTTACTGCAGGAGAAGAAGAGCTTGAGGTATTGCTGTTGCTGCCTCCGCATGCAGTCAAAGATGCTGCTGTCAAAGTTGTCACTACAGCTAAGAGTGCGGCATTTCTGTAGATATTTTTTTTCATTGTGGTGCCTCCCTTTTTGTATTTATTCTAACAGCTATATGGGAACATAGTGCTAAAATACGGTTGATAATGCGGCTTGCTAACCTTTTACTGCACCTAACATGACGCCTTTGGCGAAGTGCTTCTGAAGGAAAGGGTACACACACATAATTGGCGTCGTAGCAATGACGACTGCTGCCATCTTGAGTGCTTGTGGGTTGGCAATTTGTTCATTGTAAGCGGACTGTGTTGATGAATCAATCAACAAGGTTTGCATAACAATCTGAAGCGGCCATTTCTTGAAGTCATTGATATACATAATCGCATTGAAGAATGTATTCCAATAAGCAACGGCGAAGAATAAGCTGAATGTCGCCAGAGCAGGCAAGGACAAGGGAAGAACAATCCGGAACCATACTTGGATGTCATTGCATCCGTCAATAATAGCTGCTTCCTCTAGGCTCTCCGGAATGCTGTCGAAGAAGCTCTTCAACAGGAGTACATTCCAACCGCTGCTAAGGACTGGAATAATCAATGCCCAAATATGATTGATCAGTCCCAGATTGCGTACGAGCAGGTAATTCGGGATTAGCCCCGGATTGAACAATGTAGTGAATACAATGGCAAGCAGCAGATATTTTCTCGCCAGCATTCTTTTACGGGATAGCGCATAGGCAAGTGCCGATGTAACAATGATACTCATGGCGGTCCCTACCGTAGATAAAAAGGCGGAAACCCCAGTTGCTCGGGTGAAGAGCGGAGTGGAGAAGATATACTTGTAATTAATAAACGTGATCTTCGTAGGGAAGAGCAGCAGTTTACTATGCAAATATTCAATCGGATCGGAAATGGAAACGACAAATACATAATAGAGAGGGAATATACATGCTGCTCCTATGATGAATAGAAAGATATAGTTGGCGTACTCGAAAATCAATTCGGAGACATGGCGTTTCACGTTGTTTAACCCCTTTCTTAATATACTCCTTCTTCGCCAAACATTTTGGCCAGTCGGTTGGCCAACAAGACCATGATTAAACCAATAACAGATTTGAATAATCCAACTGCAGCGCTATAGCTGAATTGACCTGCCCGGACACCGTTGCGATAAACATAAGTATCGAATACGTCCGCGAGGCTTGCGACAGGTGCGTTGGACATCAGATAGATTTGCTCGAAGCCAACCTCCATAACTTGTCCGATGCGAAGGATCAGAAGAACGATAATGACATTCTTGATGCCCGGCAGCGTGATGTGCCATATTTGTCTGAAACGGTTGGCTCCGTCCATTCTTGCTGATTCATACAGTGCTGGATCTACACTGGTGATTGCAGCCAGGAAGATGACCGTTCCCCAGCCTGCGTCCCTCCAAATATTTTGCACAACCAACAACAGCCAGAAGGTCTTGGGCTCAGAGAGGAAGGCAATCTTCTCGCCTCCGAAGTAAGCAATGATTTCATTTACCAAACCATCGGCTTGGCCCAACATAATGAATGTAATACCAGCAATAATTACCCAAGACAGGAAATGCGGGAAGTAGATCACGGTTTGAATCCACCTTTTGTAAACCGAGCTACTCACTTCGTTCAACAGCAAGGATAATACGATTGGTGCTGGGAAGAACAACAGGAGATTAAGAAAGCTGATTGCCAGTGTATTGCGGAAGATGATTTTAAAGTCCTCATTACCGAACAACCGTTGGAAGTGTTCAAAGCCAACCCATGGGCTGTGGAGTATTCCTAGAAACGGCGAATAATTCTGGAAGGAAATGATAAGCCCCCACATGGGTACGAACTTGAAAATAAGGAAGTACAAGATGCCGGGTATAGCTAGTAAGTACAGATACCGGTCTCTGAACAGGGCCAGCAAGATCTTCTTGGTTTTGCTTGCACGGACGGTTGGTTTTACGAATGGCATTTTGGAAATCGAATTGGTTTGTGTTGTCATTTTTCACCCTATCCTATCGTTAATCTATCTATAGCTGTTGTCCTTGGCTTTATTTTATAGTGCTCGGATTCTGTCGGAAACGACAACATCACAACATTGATGGTGTTTATTTAAGATAAATCGTTTGAAGTATGCTCTAAGTTATTGTTATCTTGATAGAATCGTACTGAGCTTTAGATTACGTTATAAGGAGTGACTATCTCCCTTGTTATTGGAAAAGAAAGCGATTGAGATGCTGCATGGCCTTAATTAAAAAGTTAAGTCCCTTGTTTCCATAAAAATATATTGGGGGCATAGTTGAATGCTTTTTTACCTTGCTTCGTGTCTATATCCTCAAAAAATTCGACAATACCGGAGAAGATCTGGAAGATTTGATCTCGATCGGGACAATCTTAATTCATGGGTGGAGAGACGATCCGTGCGCTGGATGACATTTCGATAGATATTGTGCAGGGCGAGTATGTCGCCATTATGGGGCCGTCAGGTTCAGGTAAGTCCACGTTGATGAACATTATCGGTTGCCTAGACGTGTCCGACGAAGGGATCTATACACTTGACGAAAAGCATATTCACGCACTGAAGGAATCAATGTGGAGTTACCGTTGATTTAACAGTTTCCTTCGGAGTTGTCTGACGGGTAGCAGCAGCGTGTCGCGATTGCTCGCACGTTGGCTGGCGATCCGCCGATAAATCTGATGTTATGCATAATTTCGTATTAATATACATTAATAACAAACCTAGAACATTATTCGTTCTAGGTTTGTTTGTTGACTTCGATTAAAATTAGAAAACAATGGGGTCTAGTAAATGTTATTGTTTGCGCAGTTCACCAATATAAATAATGAAAAAATGATTTCATTTTCTAAAGTTTTAAGTTTAGGGGAAAATATATTTCTTTCAACTGGGAAAATAACTAGAGGCTTCAGTTCAGAGTTTTTCACGGTATTGATTCGGACTAACCCCAACAAGTCTTTTAAAGATTTTTCTAAAATAATACGATCAACCATATTTGTGAATGTATTATCCATTTTATATTTATAAAATAAGAATATAATAAGAATTGTACAGTAAATCATTTCTCCATATTCGGCCGGATAGGATGGAATCAGATGAATCAAGATTTTATGAATCGCTTTATACCGAAGATCAATGCTATTCTGCTTCGCGATGAAAACTTTTGGCAGGGAAATGACTATCAAGCGGTTCGAACGGCTACACAGGTGTGTAACATGGGTTTTATTTTAAGTGGAAGCGGTACGCTCGAAATTAGAGATATGGTCTATCCCTTACAGAAGGGTTGTTTCTATCAGCTGTCACCAATTGGGAGTTCCATCCGAATGACGTCTTCTCTTGAGGCGCCGCTTGTTTATCTTGCCATTCATTTCGATTATCGTCTGATGCAATGGGAGGGTATGGAGCTTAGCATACAGGAGGCTAAAACAGGTTTGCCACTTCCTCATGTGACAGAGCTGGCCTCAGCATCAGATGCTGAAGCGAGGTTTCGCAAGCTTTACCACATGTGGACTGAAAAGCAGGCTGGCTATGAATGGCGATCGCGGATAGCCTTGACAGAGCTGCTGTCGGACATTGAAGGGATGCAAGGCCAACAGCATTTGCCGGATACGAAGTCAGATGAGCTGATGAAGTCAGCCATGATGTATGTAAATAAGCAATTCCACAACCCGATGAGCAGGGATGCGATGGCGAAGCAATGTGCCATGTCTGTGAGCTATTTTTCTGTCCTATTCAAAAAATACACAGGCTACAGTTATGTGCAATATATTCATAAAGTAAGGTTAGATCGAGCCAAAGTCCTTCTCCGCAGCAGCTATGCGCCTATTTCAGAGATTGCTAGAGAAATTGGTTACGAAGATCCTCTTTATTTCTCCAAAATGTTTATGCGTGAGGTCGGGCTATCCCCTAGAGAATATCGGAAAGAGTAAAGGAGCGTGGTGAATTTGTCCCATCATCGTAAAACTAGACATTACCCACTACTGATATGTGGAACAAGCTTCGCAGGTATCGGCGCTGGAGTCGCAATTGGAAAAGATGCCTTCCTTGTTGAAAGATCCTCCAGTGTAGGGCATGAGTTTATAGGAGCTATCCATCCTGGTGTGGCGCGGGATAAGCTCCCAAACTCCACATTTGCCAGGGAGCTGCAGGAAGAAATGTTGGATAGAAATTTACTAGGGGAGGACGGCACCATTCACTTGCCTGGTGTCCACCCTGTCCTATGTAAACACATCCACGATCAAGCCTTGCACGTCCAATTTATGACCGAAATATTGGCTGTTGAAAGGTTGCCCCAAGGTGGGTTTGAGGTGGAGATCTTTCACTCTGGAGGCCTTGAAACCATTCACGTCAACGAAATCCTAGATACAACTTCGACTCGGCTATCTACACCACAAAACTTATATACTTCTACAGACAAAAAGAGCTTAAATGCGTATCTTCATCATGCAGAGAACGATGCGCATACCCCAGAACCATTTCATGAGGAGATGTCGATCGTACATGGCCGATTTCCAACTGAAATTATCGTAAAGCTCACATTGGATGCTGAAATCGAGTGGCCTGAAGCTCGCAAAATGCTCCATGATCTCTGGGCATCTCGACCGAAAGAATGGTCGAGTTACACGCTTGCTGCGGTTGCCGACCAATTCGAGATGAAGGTTCCCGCAGGACCATTTGAATTGGAAAAAGGCTGGAACTGGCTGCCATCCATTGGATTCGAAAATCCGCTTGAAGCTCTAGATCAAGGATATATGTTTCTCATAAACAAGGAGGAATTGACCCATGCTGCTATCCAGAAAGGTTAATGGTGTGTTGACACAAGTACCTCCCGCGGAAGATTCTTTTTTTGAGACATACGATGTCATTGTTGTTGGTCTCGGAACTGCAGGAGCTGCAGCGGTGATTAGTGCGGCTAGGAAGGGACTCAAGGTTTTAGGCATCGAGAGGCTTACTTGTATGGGAGGAACAGGTACAGCTGGTGGCGTGCTTGGTTACTATTTCGGCTCAAGAGGCGGTGAGATGGAGAGTCTAGACACGAAAGTGGCAGCTATGGAAAAGCTCGCGTATACCCCGTCTTCAGGAGTAAACGGCGAAGTGAAGAAGCTTCTTCTGGAGCAAGCTGCTCTGGAGGCTGGGGCAACATTGAGCTATGATAGCACACTTACAGGTGTGTGGGCAGAGGGTTCAGTTGTCCGAGGCATACAATGGATATCTCCTCGAGGTATTTTGAATGCGACAGCTTCCTTTGTGATTGATGCTACCGGTGAAGGTGATGTCTGCCGTATGCTCTCTTGCGAATTTAGGGGTGGGCGTGAGTTTGATGGCCAGGCGCAGCCATTTTCCAATGTGCTAATCAAGCTGGAAAATGGGCGAATACACTTTGTTTATACAGATTCGGGATACGTTGTTCCACATGATCCTCAAAGTATGTCACAGGCCATCGTTTCTTCTGCGATACTGTCTACTCATCTGCAGGCTCAATATGGTGAGGAACAGCGGATTTTAAAGGTGGCTCCACTGCTCGGTGTTCGTGAAGGACAATTCATTGTTGGTGAAGAGAATGTGACATTCGATAAATTTATGCGGGAAGATTATGATGATAAGCCTATATTCTTCGCCTATTCCAATGCAGATAATCATAGTAAGGATGTTGCTTTTGAAAGTGAACTTCAGCAGGATTGGACGGTAGCCAGCAGCTTATGGGGCTATAATTTCACTGTGCCCGTGCCGCTGGGTGCGCTCATTCCCAAAGGATTCGGAGGACTTATGGTTGCTGGGCGCTGTCTTGCAGTTGACCATGACATGGCCTCTTGTATCCGAATGAAGCGGGATATGCAGAAGTCCGGGGAAGCGGCCGCTAACGCAGTCTATCTAGCTATTAAACATAATGTATCGGTACGGGACGTGCCCTATTCGGAGCTTGCCGAATTACTTATGGATACGGGTTGTCTGAAACGAGATGAGAGGGTTGCTTTCAAAGAAACACTTTCTCATGCCGATGAAACAAACCCTCTGGTGAAATGGTTAACAGCGGAGGACGACATCAAGGCGGGATTGGCGAGTGACAAGCCTGGCGTTGCCATCTGGTCAGCTAAGAGACTAGGAGATCACGTAAAGAACAAACTCATAGCATGGGTAAAACAGGACACAGATCATCAGCTGCAACGTCATAGCGCGCTGTCCCTTGGCTTAATCGGGGATCACCATGCTGCTCCGCTTTTGCGACAGATGGTCGTAGAAAGGGACCCCTATGTGCCGAAGACGAGCCGTAAATACAATCAAGCTCGCGGCTATGCAGCCATTTATCTATTAGGAAAGATGCGAGATAAGGAGATTCTTCCCCAATTGATACAGATTCTTGAAGAACGTGGTGAAAATTTAAGATTTATGGATGCCAATCGAGAGTTTATCTCGGATGAAACAGAACTATATTTCCAGTATGCTTCGTATTCACTTGTTGCCATGACGAAGATTGGTCAAGCACATCCTGAAACCCGATCACTCATTTATGAGGTGTTTAATCGATTTATTTCACGATTAGATGGTTCATTAATTATTTCATTTAAAGGCAGTTCAGCGATCAAATTTATCATGGATACCAAAGTACGAGAATGGATACGTCAAGCCTTCATTCAATGGGGCTGCGCGGTGTAGAGAAAGAAGATATGGCATCTTGATTTAATAGCTTAAGATAAAGACAGAGAATCAGATTGAGATCAGATATTCTGTCTTTATTTAAGTTTTTTCACTTTGAGTACGGAACTAACTTGATCAGTCTTGGCTACCTGGGCGGCGTTCATATATTTTGATCTTCCATAGTTGTTTTCCCGTAGATACGATATTGATTCGGGCTCATGCCCACAATTTTCTTGAAAATTTTGTTGAAATTCCGATAGTTTTCAATACCCACCTGATAAGAAACCTCAAAAGTCCTCATGTCGGTAGTGAGTAGCAGTTGTTTTGCTTTCTGGATCCGAATATGCATTAAGTACTGTGAGAAATTCTCTCCGACAACCTTCTTAAAGGTACGGCTGAAATAGGGAGCACTGTATCCAACGGACGCAGCCATCTCCTCCAACGAATACGACTGGCTCATATCGGCGTTCATTAGTTCAATCTTCTGCAACACAACCTGCTCCGCAGCAGAATGTACTGTCTTCTGATTTTGACTGGCGAATTCCAGCAACATGACGTCTACGATCTGCCTCATGGTTTGACACGTGCCTAGATGGTGGAGGAGTGTTTGCAATCTCAGAGATGAGCCTGCGGATTCGGATTGCGTAAGCTTTATGTTTAGAAGAACCTCGGTACAAATGCCTAATATGTCTTGTGGCCGCCACTGCTTCTGGCGAGCTTCCTCCGCCAAATGCTTCATCTCATTTGCTAACAGAGTGCTGCTGTACATAGCTTCCCTCAGAATCTTGCACCAGTCGGATTTCTGGTCTGTTGACATGAGTTCATGAGGGGACTCCGGCATTTGTGGATGCACGGTTATCTTATGAGGCTCATAGAAGAACAACAGATGTTCCTTCAGCAGCTGCTTCACAGCCTGCTCAGCCTCTATTAATGAGGTAACAGCTTGGTGGCAGTGTACAAAGCTGTTGATCTTCAAGTATCGGTTCAAGCTGTCTGAAATATCAGAAGCTAACTCCGGAACATGTTTCGTAAGTGCACATATACACAAGAAACGGGACACGTTGACCGCCACCACGTTAGCGTAGCCGTGTTGTTGGAGCAGCTCCTGTAGCACGTTCACCCCGGCGAATTCCCATAGCTTTTGTTCTGGCTCCTCCGCCTCCATAAACCGCAAGGACTTGCGGTCGAATTCAACCAAGAAGAGATATTGATGGGAATTGTCCATGGGGACACGGAGCGTCTGTGAGAGATAGGATTGCCATTCCTTCGCGGATTTTCGCATGGTGCTCAGTAACGAGTTACGATTAATGCTGATCTCATTGGTTCTAAGCTTTGTTTCCAGCTCGGCCTGCTTGCGCTGCTTCTCGGCATGATCGATAACACTCGGAACGAGGGAGATCAGGGTACGAATTAAAAGCCCTGTATCAGACAAGCAGTCATCTTTAAGCAAGTAGGAGGACGCGCCTAGGTGCACCGCCTGCTGGGCATAGTGGAAATCTTGATGACAGGTCAGAATAATGGTTTGCGGAAGCTCTTTCATCGTTTGCTTCATCTCATGAATTAAGTCCAAACCTGTCCAGACTGGCATGCTGATGTCTGTGACCACAAAGTCCGGCTTCAGGCTCTGAATAAGGGTATATCCTGCTTTGCCATTAGCCGCCTCGCCAATGACCTCAAATACGCCGTTTGATTCGTTGATTAACTGCTTGAATAGTTCACGAGCCAATTCTTCATCCTCGATAAGGACTACCCTATAGGACTTCGTCATCCCCTTGTTCCTCCTCATATGCGATCTCTTCTTCTGGTAATATGATCCGAATCACTGAACCGGTACCAGGGGTGCTATCAATTGTAAAAGAGGCCTCAGATCCAAATACCAACCGGACCCGGTCGGAAACATTTTTCAGCCCGATGTTGTCATCGTTTCCTTGCTGCTGCAGCAGGGCCTGAATCTCACTTAGTCTGGAATCGCTCATACCAGCTCCGTTGTCCGATATGGTCAAAATTATGCGTTGACTACCTTGCCAGTAAGCGGCAGATATGGTTATAATGCCTCCAGACAAATCCTCCTTAGCCAAAATTCCATGCTGGATGGCGTTTTCGATCAAGGGTTGGAGCATAAGCTTAGGCACCTTCATAGCTTGCAGCTTGGGCTCAATAACGCATTCAAGACGGAAGTTGTTGCGGTACCGGATCTGCATGGTCCGTACATACTTCTGGAGATAATCCAACTCCATCTGAAGGGGAACGGATTGTTCCATGTGCTCCATAGAGTAACGGAGCAAGGAGACCAGGCTGTTCATCATTTCACGGATTGTCGAATAATCCTTCATCATCGCCAGCATGTTGATGGAGTTTAAGCTATTGTATAGAAAATGAGGGTTAATCTGAGACTGCAGTGCGCGAATCTCCTGCTTGCGTTTGGCCTGTTCCGTTTCCTTCAGTTCGGTAATCAGGTCCTGCATGCGGGCAGCCATCGTATTTAGCAGCATGGCCAGATCGCCGATCTCATTGCGATTCTGAACGGGTAAGCGCCGGCTGAAATCCCCCAACTTGAAACCGTTGATATGCAGCTTAATTCTCTGCAATGGACGGTAAAGGTAATAACCGAAGAAGAAAATACTAAAGAGACCAATGGTTATTAGTAGGGTTAATGAGATAAATAAGGTACTGCGAATCGTTCTGCTGCTGCTCAGCAACTCGTCAGTAGGCACTTCGGATATGACTAGCCATGGGAATTGCCCAGCGGATTGCTGAATGGCTAAAATGTGATCTCCATTAAAGAAATACTCAGGTCTCCCATTTTCCTCCCATACTTGAATGATGCTCTTCATATGCTGTTTCCGGTCTATATAGGCTGGCTTGTTATCTTGTGAGGCTGCAACCACATTGCCATCCGGTGTTGTAATCCAAAACGTGGATTTCGGGCCGATCTGGATTTGCTGGATGAGTTTATTGAAGGTTTGGTTATGTACACTGATAATCAGCACTCCGCTCAACTCCTTTGTAGGGTCAGTGGGAATACGACGGAGAAAATAAGAGTGGTCCTTTAGGAGAACAGGATCCACCTGCAGCTTATCCACATTATCCAGGACAAAGGACTTCCCTTTTTCTATAAAATCAGTAACGATATTCCGGTAGCGGGAGTTGTCCAAGGAAGTGACAGCTTCATTAGTTGCTAAAAGAGAGCTATCCGTATGTCGATATAATACATACGCGTCCGCATCTCCGATAATGGGGAGTCCAGTATCAAAGGTAGCGAGAAGCTCTTTCATCTTCTCAATTCCGTCGAAGACGGATTTATAGGGGGACAGCGCGTTATTGATTGTAGGCATGACGGCATATTGAAAGCTTATCTGCTGCATGCGGTCGGTTATCACGTTAATACGTTCGGTTACTTGATTAACAACCTGATAATTGGCATGGTTGAGCTGGCGCTCGAATGTACGCTCAAACAATGAAATAGCAAGAAAAGACAGGGTGATGAGTGGTATGACCGATACCAGCAGCATAATAAGGATCATTTTGACATAGAAACTGGTCCTCAGGAAGGATAAGAAGGATCTTACTTTCAGTTCTTTCGCCTCCATTCGACGGGATGTGATAGTAATAGCACTATTATACTATCAGTTAGGTCATTTTGGATGCAATAAACAGGATAAAGCAAAAGAGGATACACATTGGTATGGAAAAGGCCTCTACTCTTGGACTCTGATTTTCTATAATAAGCTTGTATCCAAAAGATGAACATATTGGAGAGGGGATTGTGT
Source organism: Paenibacillus sp. MBLB1832 (assembly GCF_032271945.1). Lineage (NCBI taxonomy): Bacteria > Bacillati > Bacillota > Bacilli > Caryophanales > Paenibacillaceae > Paenibacillus > Paenibacillus roseipurpureus. The sequence goes on from NZ_CP130319.1 coordinate 1,867,370, forward strand.
ACATGAAGAAAAGTTGGGGAACGATTCTAGTTGCGACTTTAATGACGACAGCTTTAATTAGCGGTTGTGGCAGTGATGTAGGGAAATCAGCGGTCAGCTCACCTGGAACCAGTGCATCTAAAGCTCCTGAGACGCCAACTTCCATTAAAGCCATGGCCATTCTTTTTGGTGATCCGCCGGCTACCCAGAATAACAAGGGTAAAGAAGATTTCGAGAAGCGCGGCAATGTAAAGCTGGATATCGAGTTTGTTCCCTCTGATGCTTACCCGGATAAACTCAATGTTGCAATCGCTTCCAATGCGAGCTACGACTTGATCTTATTCCCAGATGGGAAAAATGACCGCTTTGCGAATCTGGTCAAGCAGGGCGCCTTCTACGACTTAACTCCATATCTTAAGGGGAAGAAGAATCTGGAATTTACCCCTAAGGAGGTTTGGGCAGGGACCAGCATTCAGGGGAAGAACTATGGTGTTCCGCGTCCCCGCGGACTGTACGGTGGAGGAGAGGCTAGCGTCGTGATGCGGAAGGACTGGCTGGATGCGCTAGGTTTGCCAGTTCCGAAGACGCTGGATGAGTTTACTAAGGCCCTTAGAGCTTTCAAAGAGAAGGATCCGGCAGGCGGCGGTAAAACGATTCCTATGGTTGCTTACTCGGGAGCGCCTTCAACATGGGCAGGCGTATCGAACGCTATCTTTGGGAACACTTCGTCCGTATTTTATGCGTTTGGCGTGCCGAATATCTATCGTCTGGACAAAGGGAAGCCAGTATCTCAATCAGAATCTCCGGAATTTCGGAAATATGTTGACTGGCTGAGAATGGCTTATGGGGAGAAGCTGATTGACAAGGATGCTCCTGTACTAAAGTCCGGACAGGCCAAGGATAAATTCCTTGCAGGTGTTGCTGGAGCATGGAATGCCAATACACAAGCAATGGATGATGCGAATTACGATAAGCTGAGGAAGTCGGATCCGAAGGCCGAATTAGTCGTAATCCCTTACCTGGAGGGCCCCGATGGCAAGAAGGGCGTAGCGGTTACAACGGGCTACTATGGGCTCTGGGCGATTCCTTCCTCCGTTCCGAAAGATAAGGTGGAGAAGCTCGTTCAATTCATGGATTATTCGGCATCCGAGGAGAATTTTGCCTTTTATAAAGCCGGGATCATAGGCTATCATTCCTCAGAATTCAAAAATGGCGTTGCTGTACGCAATGAGGACCAGAAGAAACTATGGGCTAGCGAAAGACCGGATCAGTTTGTTCTGGTTAACCGTTATGATCCCTATATCTACGCCGGATCTACCAATCCGGACCTCCGGAAGAAGCAGATGGAAGCTTTAGATGCAATCACCAAGGTTGGTGTTGAGAATCCATTGCAGGGATATAACTCTCAGACTGGATCCAAAAATCCGGATATCGGCAAAAAGCTGGAGTCCGCGCTCGTTAAATATGTAGTTGGTGAGGGGAATTGGGATGAAGTCCAGAAGGAAGTGGACGCTGTTTCCAAGAACCCTCTGACCGAACAGGTTAAGAAGGAGCTCATGGACCAATACCAGGAAGATCATAAGAAGTAATCACAGGGCAGGGCATCAGCAAACCCGCTTCCTCTGAGGAAGCGGGTTTGCTGTGTACCTATGTCCGCTGATCTGAACATAAGGACAAGAAAGGATACAGATAGATCCTCTGCGGACATGGGGAAACAATTACAGACGCGATAGAATAGAAGTATAAGAAACCATTCTTCGACCTATCGAAAGGAGCAAACAACTATGAACACTGCGGTCAGGAGGACAAAATTCTCGAAATACCTGCCGTTTTATCTGCTTGCCGCACCAGGTATGATCTATTTTATCCTATTTCATTATGTACCGATCTGGGGAATTATTCTTGCTTTTCAGGACTACAGTCCTTATCTTGGGGTGTTCAAAAGTGAGTGGATTGGGTTTGAGAACTTTATTCACTTCTTCAATCTACCCGACTTCAAGGTACTCTTGAATAACACACTAATCCTAAGTTTATGCAGTATTGCTCTGTATTTTCCCTTCACGGTTCTGTTGTCTCTACTCTTAAATGAGCTTCGTTCCGTTCTGTTCAAGCGAATCGTCCAATCCGTGTTTTACCTCCCCCACTTCGTATCGTGGGTTATTATTGCGGGGATTACCTTAATCTTCTTTGGTCCCAGCGGAGTGATTACCCATTCTCTTGAGGAAATGATAGGCCGTACGGTTCCGTTTATGATGAGCGAAGCATGGTTCCGGCCGCTTATCATATTTCAATCCATTTGGCGGGATGCAGGCTGGGGCACCATCATTTTCCTGGCTGCACTGGCCGGTATTAACCCTGAGATATATGAAGCTGGGAAGATGGATGGAGCCGGGAGGCTTCGCAGTATGTGGCATATCACCTTGCCGGGCATCAAGAGCACCATCATCATACTCCTTCTTATTCGACTTGGACACGCCCTTGATTCCAATTTTCAGCAGGTGTTTTTGATGTCCAATAACTTGAATATCGGGGTATCGGATGTATTCGATCTCTATGTTTACCGGGTGGGCTTGCAGCAGGGGAGCTTCAGCTTCGGGGTTGCAGTCGGATTGTTCAAGTCGATCGTCAGTCTTGTGCTGGTGCTTGGCGCTAACCGCTTGGCAAAGTGGTTTGGTGAAGACGGTATATTCTAATGGAGGTGAAATCATGCAGTTAAAACGATACTTGTCTTTAAGTGAAATCCTTATCATAGCCTTTTTGCTTGCACTCACCAGTTTGGTTGTCCTTCCTTTTCTCTATATGTTCGCCGTATCTTTCAGTTCTCCATCCGAATCTATGGCGGGTAATTTTTATGTGTGGCCCCAGGTGTGGAACGATGATGCGTACCGTTACTTGTTCTCGTCTACACGTTTCGTTCTTGCCATCTGGAATACCGTTAAACTGACGGCCATGGGAACCGTCATAAACCTAATTCTCTCCGTTACCTTGTCCTATGCTTTGTCGAAGAAATTCCTTCCAGGCCGCAGGGGGATGATGATGTTGATCTTCTTCACGATGCTGTTCGGCGGTGGATTAATTCCGACGTACCTGCTGGTTAAATGGCTAGGACTTGTAAACAGTTTATGGGCGTTGATCTTACCTGGAGCGACCAATGCTTTTACGGTGATGGTTATGAAGACCTTTTTCCAGGGATTACCGGAAAGTCTGGATGAGGCAGCGAGAATCGACGGTGCAGGGGAGCTGAAAATCCTGCTGCATGTGGTTATTCCCTTGTCCATGCCGATTATAGCCACCTTTTCGTTGTTCTTCATGGTCAGTCATTGGAATGAATTTTTTGGAGCGATTATTTATCTCAACGATACGTCCAAGTGGCCTATTCAGCCTTTGCTGCGGCAGATGGTTCTTGTCGGCTCCTCCAATATTAGCGCGGAGGCTGCAATCGACGAGCAACTGGCAGCTACTTTGGGTGCGAATGTGAAGATGGCGGCGATCCTGATTGCCATGGCTCCGATTGTTGCCGTTTATCCGTTCCTGCAAAAATACTTTGCCAAGGGTGCGCTTGTCGGTTCTGTTAAGGAGTAGCAGACCTGACGTACCTATGAAAGGGGGTGATGTGGAAGTCCGCATATCGATTTAATCTTGTTGACCTGGATCATCAGTAAGTGAGATTGAAGGAAAAAAGAAATGATGAAGGAGATGAGTTGTTGATGAACCTTGTTACAATGAAAGCTTCACTTGTGAGAATGGTTAGTATCGTACTCGTAGCAGCTGTGTTGGGTATTGGAGTTGCTCCTGGAGGCGCAAGCGCTGCAGCTGGCACGGTGACTATCGATTACGCGAATACGGTGGCTACCGGACATCCTGAGGTATTTGGCGGCAATTCAAGTAAAGAAGATGCGGGCTATATGGATCAGATCAAGGATATCGGGTTTACCAACATCCGATTCGAAACGTATGTGCATGTGATGCTCGCTGGTACTAACTTGCAGGATTACAAGAATAATGTGGGCAATATCCAGGATCCCTCCACCTGGGATTGGACTCTTATGGATAGCAGGTTTGCCTGGGCGGATCATGGGCAAAAGATATTACTCTTGGTAACCAAAGCGCCCACCTGGTTAACCTGGAGCGGTACAGAGGTAGGTGTCCCTAAGGACTGGGCTGTGTATGAAGATATCGTTAAAAAGGTGATTCAGCGGTACAAGGATAAGATTACCTGGGTCGAAGTATGGAATGAGCCGGATAATTCGTCTGCTCTTAGCCTTACGGGCAGTCCCTATGATTTTGCTCATTTGAAAGACGCCTACAATGAAATTTTCTACCATGTGACCAATGCGGTTCGTGCGGCAGACCCATTGAAGACCATTAAAATTGGTGGTCCAGCACTGGCGAGTGGAACTACATGGCCAGATTTTATCAGCTATATCTTACAGGACACCCGAAACAAGGATAACATCGATTTTGCAAGCATGCATGTTTACAATGGGACTGGTAAAATCTCCACAGCAGTTACGAGCTGGAGGTACTGGGCTTCTCAGTACGGCAAGTCCAACTTCCCCGTCCATGTTACTGAATGGAACTATGATGCTGATCAAGCTGGTGCTACTGGTGGTGGGACACCAATCAACACCATGGGAGAAGAAACGATTTCCTATATTGGGTTAAAATTAAATGACATGTTCTCTGTAGGAACTGAAGGTGCACAGTTGTTCAAATCTAGTAAATACATTGCGAATTATCCATTCTGGTATTTTTATAAAGACGGTGTGTTTTCGCCCAAAGCAAAAACTTATCGCCTGATGTCCGACAAGATGGGACTAGGCAAAGGGGACAGCAATGTCAAATTCACATCCTCCTCCAATATCACAAGTGCTCAAGGGTATATCAATACCTATGGAGAGAAGCTCGGAGTGCTGGTTAATAGTGATGCCCTTGTGAACACGGCAACAGTTACAATGAACAATACTGGTCTCGAAAATGGAAGCGCTATACTAGAAATCTATGAGGCTTCAACTGCCAATGACGCAACCGTTTATCGAGAACGCAAACCTGTAACCGTTACCAATGGAACCATCACAACCGACATCAGCGTTCCTGCTAATTCTGTAGTAGGCTTTAAGGTGCAGCTGCAGGGGGATGATTTTGGAACTGGTACCTTAGGAGCAGCGCCTGGAAGCAACTGGACCACTTTGACGTCGGGTGGAACTGTAACTATTGCGAACCTTCCTAACACCAGCAACAAGGGTCTGAAACTGTCGGATACCAGCACAGCATCGAGAGTGGAAGCTACCACTTCCTTTACAGCTCAAGCGGGTACCGTTAACCTGAAATTCAGTGCCCAAGCCCCTAGCAGCGGAGGCGGCTTTAGTTTGAGCAACAGCTCTAGTATCCTTGCTGCTACGGTTGGATTCGATCCGGCAGCAGGACAAATCTATGCCTATGACGGCGCCACCAAGATCTATCTCATGGCTTATAACACGGGCACAACGTATCCATTCCGAATCGTCGTCCGGCCAACGGCAGGGACCTACGATCTGTACATTCATAATACCAAGTATGTGGCAGGAAAGCCGCTTCGCAATGCGGTTACTTCCGTTAGCAATGTGTGGATCAACACCGTAATAGCAGGTACTGGGGACATGTATGTAGACGATGTGGTCGTTTATTAGTTTTTAAAAATGAATTATAGCGATTAAGTCAATCAGTCGGGGACAAGGTGCGCCCCGGCTGATTGGTATGCTTACCGTTATCTCTCAGAGCAGCCGGTTGATCTGTCATACTGTTCAAGTTGAGAATTGCTCGCAAGAAATTATGCCTGCGTAGGTCTATAGCCTGTGAGACTAGTCCCATTGATTTCTCTGAAAAGGCGGCTGAAATAAACAGGCTCCATACACACCAGGGCAGCCACCTCCTGGATGAGCATCGAGGGGGCTGCTCCAGCAAAATGGCTGCTGTCTGCATACGGTATCTAAGCAAATATTGTGAAAAGGGGGAGCTGCATTACGAAAATCCGCGCAGCAAGCCGCTTGACGGAAAGGTGTACGTGATCGAAGTTTGCATCAAAAGCCAGTTTTTTTAAATGAAATCATGCGTGATTTACTTTTCGTACCTCTCCAGGGGAAGGATACCCGTGCTTACGAAAGACTTCGTACATATAGTAACGACTTGTGAAGCCACAACGAATAGCAATTTCCTCGATGGTTAGTTTCGTTTGTCGCAATGCCGTAATCGCCATTTCTAACCGACGTCTAATAATTAACTCTCCAAGCGAGCAGCCTGTTCGTTTCTGCAGAAGCCGATTGATCTGTCTTGGGGAGAGGAAGAGAAGGCAGGACACCTCCTCTGCAGTGATGGGGCGATGATATTCCTTCTGTATAAATTCCAATATACGATTGAGTCGCAGTACTTCCTCAGCCTCCATGAGTTTTCTCGCATTTCCGAAAATATCAACGGATTGTACGACATCGACCATGATATCTACAAGAATAGCTTGAATTCGAAGCTGCGAGCCCACACGAGGTACCTGAAGTTCAGTGAAGATACGCTCGAATTTGTGATCAATCCGATTTGTATCTTCGAAAGCGTAAGGGTAACAATGAGAAAGGTACTTCTTTAACGTTCGATATTCATCACTTTCCGCCGTATGATCGGACAGAGGAATAAGCTCCCAACGAAGACAATATTCACTCATTGGATTAGCTTCAACCACCTGCTGAGCATGTTCAATATAGGGACCAGTAATGTAGAATTGCCCCCCGCGCACATGGAGTTCTCGGCCTTCAATGGTAACAATCCCTTCACCGGCTGGAATCACGTGTAACTCATAGCAAGTATGAGAATGCTCGCCCACCCTCCAATCACGACTAGGAAACACTCTCGTTACGTTTAAGATGCGAACCATGAGATCACCAAAGCGGAATTCGTAGTTCTCGTTTTCATCAATGTAGATATGCTTTTTCAAGTTCACATTCACATCCTTTCTAACTATGTCCAAATATCTTACAAAAACGTCCGAAAAACGTATTTCACTTGGTTTATACCTATTATAAAGTGATAGAAGATGACGAACAAGAGAAAGAAGGCTGAGCCCAATGGCAGTTACAGATCATTTTCGCAGATCTATGGAATCTTTTCTAGGCAAAATCAAGCAACACTTATTCCGAGAGGTAACCCCTCTTCCTACCTGGAATTATCGGGAGGCCTTCTACGAAGGTCCGGGAAATATACGCTATACTACGGAATGGACGACCATTGATGTCAACCAGACTTGGTATGCAAACACTGCTTTTTTTCAAACACAAATCACACTTGATTCAAAGCATGCAGGCCAACCGGTGTATTTGCGTTTCGACAATCAGGGGGAATGTCTGTTTACCTTAAATGGAGAACCGCAGCAGGGCTTTGACCCGAACCGTTCACTGTGTCTCCTATCGGAGTCTGGTATAGCGGGCACGGAATACAACCTGTCAGTAGAAGCCTCGCTTCGCTGGCAAAATCTGGCCCACATGGTGCAAGGTGGTGTCGATTACGGTACCCATGTGTTTAAGTACGCCTCCATCGTAACAATAAACCAAAATGTGTATAATCTTATGCTTGACCTCGAAGTGCTGTATGAGTACTATCTCCAGACGGAATCGGACTGGGCGCAAGCGTTGCTGAATGAGGCAAGACGCGTGGTGAAGCCGGATGATGAGGAGCATTATTTCCAAGAAGGAGTCGTTCACTACCTCGCATGGCTGTCTGAACGATGGACAGAGGCAACGAATTCAGCTCCAGGACGGGAGATTACTGCTGTTGGCCATTCACATCTCGACTTAGCCTACCTTTGGCCTGCGAAGGAAAGCGTTCGCAAATGCGGTAGAACGTTCTCCAATATGCTGCAATTGTTGGATCGGTACCCGGAGTTTCATTTTACACAGAGTCAGACCATGCAATACCAATGGGCAAAGGAGCACTATCCTTCCCTGTATGAGAGAATTAAACGTTATGTAGGAGAGGGCCGCTGGGAGCTCATGGGCGGGATGTTGGTCGAGCCGGACTGCAACCTGATTTCGGGAGAATCGCTTATTCGCCAAACCATCTTCGGACAGAAATTTTACCAAGATGAGTTCGGTATCACTCCCGACATCTGCTGGCTACCAGATACGTTCGGTTATCCGGCGTACCTGCCTCAGGTGCTGAGCAAGAGCGGATTCCGCTATTTTTACACTGGCAAAATCAATCGAAATATCGTCAACATCTTCCCGCATAACACGTTCCAGTGGGAGTCCCCGGATGGCAGTAAGCTGGTTGCGGCTCTCGATATGTTCAACAGCTACTCTGCTCAGATGAAAATACCTGAGATACAAAATGGCATCAAAAATTTCCGGAACAAGAAGAACATCAAAGATATGATGATCGTATATGGCTTCGGAGATGGAGGCGGAGGTGTTACCTCCGAGATGATCGAGCGTTCTGATCGCTACTCCAAGCTGCCGGGGATGCCGAAGATCAAGGGAGGCACCGCAGCATCTTATTTTTCCAAGCTAGAGGCGATTCGCGAGGAGCTGCCGACCTGGAGAGGTGAGCTGTATTTCGAGTGGCATCAAGGCACCTATACATCCCAAGCGGCAGCGAAGAAAAATAATCGCCGAGCGGAGCTGCTCTACCGGAACGCCGAGCTGCTGCTGGCGCTTCAAGGTGCTGACAGTGCGAAACTTCGCGACGGCTGGGAGCGACTGTTGTTCCAGCAGTTCCATGACATTCTCCCTGGTACTTCACAAGCGGAGACCTTCGTGACCGGAGCGCAGGAGTATCAGGAAATCTTCCGCATCGGGGAAAAGACGGCTGCGGAAGCGCTGATGGCGCTGACAGGTCTTCCTGCAGCAGCTGTGCAAGAAGCAGCATCGATCGTGCTATTCAATTCGCTCGCATTTGCACGAACGGGATGGGTAGAGTGTGACCTCCAGATCGCTGAGGGACAATCGGTGATGGATGCGGTCAGTGGAGAGCCGGTAGAACATAGGATACTCCCGAATGGCCGTACGATGATCTATGCAGTGAATGTCCCATCCGTAGGCTATCGACGATATGATGTCGTGGCTGTTGCCTCAGCTACTCCAGCCTCACCAGATGATGTTAAGGTCACTGAAGTGGGCGACCTCTTCGTTTTGGAGAATGGGGAGCTGCTGCTGGTCGTTAACCGTCAAACGGGCTTCCTGGATAGTGTGTGGGATAAGCGCCATCGCCGAGAAGTGCTGAGTCAATCCGGGAAGCCTGGCAACGTGCTGGAAGTATTCGAGGAGCTGTACGATTTCTATGATGCATGGAACATCAACGAGGAGACGCTTGCGGCCGGAGGGAAGTTATTCGATGAAGCACAATCTGTGGAGCTGGTTACAGCGAACGCTTCAATCGCGGTCATCCGGGTCAAGAAGCAGGTATATCGTTCGGTTGTGGTTCAGGATATCGTGCTTAAGAAGTACGAACGCAAGGTGGACTTCCAGACCCAGGTGGATTGGAAGGAAACAGGTCGTCTGCTGAAGGCGGGCTTCGACCTCGATATCCGTGCTGACCGAGCTACGTATGATATGAGCTTCGGCCATATCGAGCGGTCCACACATAACAATACAAGCTGGGATCGGGCACAGTGGGAGGTCTGCGCGCACCATTGGGCGGATCTGTCCGAGCGCGGCTACGGTGTTGCCCTTCTAAATGACGGGAAATTCGGCCATGATATCAAGAACGGACTCATGCGCATCACGCTGCTGAAGGCACCGAAATATCCGGACACCACCTGCGATATCGGACAGCACAACTTCACCTACTCGCTCTACTTGCATGATGGAGATTGGAGAGCAGGGCGAGTGGATCAAGAGGGTTGGAAGTTCAATGCACCTCTGCTTGCGCATCCGGTCGGACAAGGCGCAGTGATGCCTTCCGAAAAGTCCTGGCTGAGATTAGATTCAAGCGGCGGTGTGTTCCTATCTGCGCTGAAGCCGGCGGAGGATGGATCGGGCGATTGGATTGTGCGAGTCTATGAGAATCATGGGGCGCGAACGAAAGTGGCGATTCAGCTTCCGATGACGTCCATTCATTCTGCAGCGGAATGCGATATGCTGGAGAACGAGCTGCATTCGCTCAGCTATGTAGGCTCTACGATTCCACTTGAGCTGAACCCCTTCGAGATCAAGACAATTCGCATTCAACATGCCGTACGAAACGGAGAATAATATCCATGAGTTGGAATCCTTCGAGATATGAGCAAATGATCTACCGTTCCTGTGGTAAATGGGGGCTGAAGCTTCCTGTCATTTCCCTGGGGGCATGGCGAACTGTTGGCGGTTATGAGGAAGAGAACACAGCTCGTGAGGTGTTCTACAGGGCGTTCGATCACGGCATCACTTATTTTGATTTTGCTAATAATTACGGAACACCCGTGGGTAGTGCGGAAATTCTCGGAGGGAAGATCCTGAAGGATCTTCCCAGGGATGAAATCATCATTGCCAGCAAGGCCGGACATAAGATGTGGGAAGGACCTTATGGCGACTGGGGGAGCCGCAAGTACATTATCTCTTCCTGTGATCAGAGTCTGAAACGCATGGGACTGGAGTATTTCGATTTATTCTATCATCATCGTCCTGATCCGAATACGCCGCTGGAGGAATCACATGGGGCCATAGAAACGCTGATCCAGCAAGGGAAGGTTCTCTATGGGGGAGTATCAGGCTTCTACTCGGCGGAACAGAGCCAGGAGACCATCAACCTCAAGGAACGGAAGAATTGGTTCCCGCTCACAGTACAGATGAATAATTACTCGTTACTAAACAGGCAAATGGAACAGCAGCTTGTGGATACGGCACGCCACAATGGCTTTGGTTTGATCGCCTACAGTCCATTAGCCCAAGGATTGTTGTCGGATAAATACCTTAAGCAGGATATTCCAACCGGCTCAAGGGCTGCTTTAGGGAGTCTCAAGCTGCCGGACGAAGCGCAGCTGAGTCGCATTCGCGCCTTGAACGAGTTGGCTGCGCAGCGCGGGCAAACACTGGCTCAGATGGCGCTTGCCTGGGTCCTTCGCTTGCCAGAGCTCACTTCGGTGCTTACTGCAGTGTCCAGTGTGGAACAGCTCCAGCAAACATTGGGTATGCTGAATCGGATGGCGTTTAGCGAGGAAGAGCTGCAGCTCATCGATGACATTACGGGGTAGCCTCATGAAGGCGATCATCTTGGACTCGGAAATTTCGGTCAGGCTGATACCGACGCCTGAAGGAGCATAAGAATATTTACCCAAGTTGTATTCGCATTTTCTTATTCATGTTACACCACCTTCTGTGCATACGAAGGTGGATCTAGCGGCCTTTGACGCCGGCATTCCTGTACTTTATGAGAAGCCCATTGCACTTCTGCGGGGGGAGTCCATGTAAGTAGTTGGGGAAGCCGAACGCAAGGGCCTTTTGTTCATGATCTCCGAGAACACTCGACGTAAGCCCATTATGCGACGTAGGAGGCAATTGGTCGAAAGTGGAGTAACAAATTATCCACGTGTATTCAAACACCCCTGAATCCTAGTTATCATGTACGACATGTTGCCCCTCTATTTAGTAACCTCATTTTCAGGTAAAAGATTGGCACATTCAAGTCATCAAATGGCACATCTATAACTGACTGAATCATTGTACAATCAAACTGTAAGCGATTTCAATGGAGATGAGGTGTTAGCTTTACAGATCATGATATGAGAAGAAACTCATAAGCATTGCTTCAAACAATAACCAAGGAGTGTGACATGATATGAACTACCCAAGCTTTACTATGAAAGTGGATGGAAAGCTTCTCTTTGCAACGCTATTGTTCTTCGTGCTGATTATGATTGGTATGGATAAGGCGGAAGCCCGAGACTATTATATTGATTCGGCTGCTTCTGGCGATAGCGGGCAAGCTACACTATCGGACCCTTGGAAAACGTTAACTCAAGTGAATGCGACCACTTTCTCGGCTGGAGACCGCATCTTCTTCAAATCCGGAGGGGTATGGACGGGGCAATTGCATCCCCTGGGTTCTGGGAACTCCACAGCTTCCATCATCATTGATAAATATGGCGGTACAGCGAAGCCAATTATCAATGGTGGTGGTTTGATAGGTGGAACCGTGTATTTGTACAACCAGCAATACTGGGAAATCAACAACCTTGAAATTACGAACGACAGTTCGACTAATGATGTGCGGATGGGTGTTCATGTTGTGGCAGAAAATAGTGGCGCCCGCAAGCATTTTCAGTTGAAGAATCTGACCATTCATAACGTTAAGGGTGGATCGACCAATACGGCCCCCTATAAAAACACAGGCGGTATCTTCTTCGAGGCTAAGGGCCCAACCAAGGCCTGGTTCGACGATATTCTCATCCAAGACAATAATTTGTATACAATTGATCGTACAGGGATTTTTACATCAGCTACCTATGGTAATAATGCAGACCCCAACTTTACACCCTTGCTGAATGTGGTAGTCCGGAATAACGTACTTCGTGACATTGGCGGGGACGGCATACTCATTCGTTCTACGAACGATGCGCTTATTGAGTACAATACAGTAAGCGAGTCGCGCTCCCGCTCCACAGAAGCGAATGTCGCTGTTTGGCCGATCAACAGCAATAATACGATCATGCAGTTTAATGAAGTGTATAATACAATTGGTACGATTGACGGAGAATCCTTCGATTGTGATTATAGCAACCGGGGATGTACAGTCCAATACAACTACAGCCATGACAATGATGGCGGCTTCTTGCTCATGATGGGCAACACGTTCAACGACAATATTGTAGTCCGCTACAATATCAGTCAAGGCGATAAAACAAGGACTTTCCAGCTGAATGGCGGAACGGCGCCTTTAAATACGCAAATTTATAATAATACGATCTTCATTAACCCCGGAGATTCGGTACTCTTCTTCGGTCAAGCGATCAATGCAAGCAGTAATTACCTTTCCTTCCGTAACAATGTGATTGCCAATGCAGGGACTCTCAGCTATCAAGGTGGAAATGCGACCTTCGATGCGAATTTCTATGGCGGCACAGCAGGGGTGAATGAGCCTACCAGTACGCAGGACCTGAACAAGCTGAGCGGTACAGTGGGCCTTGTATGCGGCGGCTGTGGAGGTTTGGGAATGAATTCTGTGGATGGCTACAAGCTGAAGACTGGTTCAACTGCATTGGGCTCGGGGGTCACGATCACCAATAATGGTGGCCGCGACTACTGGGGCAATACATTAGGATCGAGCATTAACCGCGGCGCTTATGGTGGTCCTGCTGTGAATGCGCTGTCCGCTGATTCATTCAATGGAGGAACCGTTGGGACAGCTCCGACTGGCTGGACGTCGACCATTGCCGGTGCAACGGTCGAGAGCTACCCAAGCACAGCGGATAAATCCGTTCGATTCCAGGATGCGAGCACAACGGATGCACTGGACTTGAACAAGTCGTTCGCGGACCAGACCGGTAAGCTGGTCATCCAGTATCAGTTCCTGCAAACGACAACAACCGGGGAATTCAAGCTGTATTTGAAGGATGGTACAACGAATGGCATTTCGTTCTTTGCCAAAGATGGTTTGTTTAGCTACAAGAATAGCTCGGGAGCTTATCCGACTGTGGGTACCTACGCTGCCAATGAATGGTATACCGTCAAGGTTGAAGCCGATGTGGCAACCGATTTGTGTACGATCTATGTCAATGGTACGGCAGTTGCAACGAATGTCGGCTTTGGAACGGCATTAACCAAAGCCAACGGAATTTCCTTCGCAACCGGTGCGGCGAAGACAGGAACAGCTTATTTAAACAACGTATTCGTAATTAACTAAGGATGTGGTCATTATGCTGAGGCTTCGTTGGCCTAAGGTAAGAGGAATCCTATTCGTCATATTGCTGGTAAGCTATGTTGGGGTTCTGCATACACGAACATCTGCTGAAGTGAAGGACGAGACGGTCGCATGGGTGAATGGGTATGCCGTTTCTGTGGAGGAGTTCGAACCTTGGGTCACTCAGCAGCGAAGCTTGACAGCGGATTATTTTGTGCGCAGCTATCAAGCAGACCCGGGCAGCGCAGAATTTTGGCTGCATGACTACAATGGGGAGATACCGCTTCATGTGGCGCAGGACAACGCATGGAAAGGATTCTTTATAAATCGGATCCTTCTGGAATTATCCAAGAAGAACGGACTGATCGGGAATACGAATTATTCCTCCTTCGTTAAGGCATGGTCACAAGAGAATGAGCGGCGGAAGGAAGCACTCTCTCTAGGCAAGCCAGTTTATGGTCCTGAGGAGCTCAGCTTCCATGAATATTATGGCTATGTGATGGACCAGCTTGCACTTAGGCTTCAAGAAAGACTATCGGTAGAATGGAGTGCCACCGATGAGGAGCTTCGAGCTTATTTCCAGCAGACGCTGCCGCTATATCAAAGTCCGCCTGATAGGCAAGTGAAGCATGCTGCGTTTACCTTTGACGTGGATGATGCAGAAGGTAAGAATTCTCGGGCGGCGGCGATGGAGCGAGCAACCAAGCTTAAGCAGGCATGGGAGAACGGGGATACTTCTTTAGATGAAACTTCGGAGCTGCTTCAATTGAAAGGCGATATGCTTCGCTCTTATTCAGAGGAGGACCCTCTGCTGACTGGTCAAGCACTGAGACTGGAGGAGGGGCAAGTGAGCGCGGTATTTGAGGAGCACGCAGCCTTGCATGTCATTCGCGTCGAGTCTGTCGCTAACACGCCGCAGCCTGCTTATGAGGAACATAAGGATCAGGTAAAGCGGGCCTGGACAAGAGAGAAGTATAAAAATTATATTTCAGCCTTAGCGCAAGAAGCTCGAATCAAGCGAGATGAAGCGGTGTTCCGATCGGTTGGCAGCAAGTAGATCAAATCATGCAATCTTAAGAGGTACTCCCATTCCAGTGGGAGTGCCTCTTTACGTTCTGTTCTAGTAAAGCAGGGAATCCCGCCAAAGGTAAAGATTTGGCACAAATGGGTCAAAATCAAGCTATTATAGCAAACCCCGATCCATTCTATAGTAGAAATACAAACGAACTATTAAGAATATGGGGTGAGCAATATGGTACAATCACAAATACAGCCCTTGGCGGCTCCAGTGAAGAAGGCGTACTGGAACCATAAGCGCAAGGAGTTCGTCGTGGGCTGGCTGTTCTTAGCGCCTGAATTTGTAGGATTGATGATTTTAAGTGTATTTCCCATTGTATTTTCCCTCTACCTAAGCTTTTGTGAATGGAATTTGGTAGGTGGACTGAGCTCGATCCACTTTATCGGCATTGATAACTTTGTAGCCATGCTGGAGGACGAGAAGATCCATATGGCGCTGAAGAACAACTTAATCTTCACCTTATTCACTGTGCCGATTGGGATTTTTCTTGCACTGATCTTAGCTGTGTTCGTTCATTCGAAGGTGTACGGCAAGGAGTACTTCAAGGTAGCCTTCTTCATCCCGTATATCTCTTCCATCATCGCTCTGGGTGCGGTATGGAGTGCACTGTTTCATCCGTCCCAAGGGCCGATTAATCAGTTTTTGCTTAGAGTAGGTGTAGAGAATCCTCCGAAGTGGCTGGCCGACTCGCACTATTCGTTAGTGGCTATTATCATTATCGCGATATGGGCAGCCATTGGCTACAAGATGATCATCTTCATTGCCGGACTCAGCAACATTCCCGATGAGCTGTACGAAGCTGCGAACATCGACGGTGCGTCACAGACACAGCAATTTTTCAATATTACGCTGCCACTGCTGGGCCCGACACTTTCCTTTCTCTTTATCACAACGCTGATGGGCTCCTTCAAGGTGTTCGACTTGATCTCGTTCCTGACAGGAGGGGGACCGAATGATTCCTCTACCGTGCTCGTCTATCGGATTTACGAAGAAGGCTTCCGCAATTTTCGGATGGGGTATGCCTCGGCGATATCCTGGCTGCTGTTCCTTATTGTCGGCGTGATCACCATGATCAGCTGGAAGCTGCAGAATAAGAAAAACTAACAAGAGGCAGGTGAGTACCCTGAATTCCACGAAGCTAAGTGTATCCAAGCTGGTGACAACAGCCCTTCTCGGTTTGTTCTCTCTACTGTTCTTAATTCCGCTTATTTGGATGGTGTCCGCTGCCTCCAAGTTCGAAACCGAGGTGCTGGTGTATCCTATTCAATGGATTCCCACCAAGTGGAACTTCCTAGGTAACTTCGAGCAGGTGTGGCTCGGTAAGGTGCCTTTCACATTGTTCTATCTAAATTCCATCAAGCTTTCCCTAATTATGACCCTAACCACACTTTTGTTTTCTTCTATGGCAGCTTATGCGTTCACGAAGCTGCAATTCACCGGACGTAACTTGGCTTTCGGTCTGCTGCTCTCCTTCATGATCATTCCATCGGAGGCTACCTTGGTACCCAGATATTTACTGCTGAAGTGGTTCGGGCTTTACAATACTCATGGTGGCTTGATCTTCATGGGGATGTTCTCCATCTATTTTACCTTCCTCCTGCGGCAGTTTATGATGGGGATTCATAATGATTTCATCGAAGCGGCCAAAATCGACGGAGCCGGCTACTGGCGAGTCTTCTGGGGGATTATGCTGCCCTTGTCGAAGCCGATCCTTGCCACGGTGGGAATCATCAAATTCATCTGGTCCTGGAACGATTACCAGAACCCGCTGATTTTTTTGATCAAACGCGACTTATATCCGATTCCCTTAGGTCTTCAGCTGTTCCGCAATGACTTTGCCGATAACTATGCGGTGCTGATGATGGCTTCTCTCTCGGCGATTCTGCCGCTGCTGCTGGTATTTATCTTGCTTCAGAAACAGGTCATCAAAGGCATTTCGCTGGGTGGTGTAAAGGGGTAAAGATTTGGCACAAAACGAGCATGAGATGGCACATCGCAACATCAGAATGGTAGGATACAATATATATAGTAAGAGGATAAGCATAATTCATAGGGGGAATGGGATATGAAAAAGATCGCATTAACATTGGTTAGTATTTTGTTGGCTACTGCTGCTGTAACCGCTTGCGGTTCCGGTTCTGCTGATAAAAAGGTAGCGGAATCATCGGCACCCAAAGTCCAGGAGCCAGTCACAATTAAGTACTATAACAATGACACAGAGGCTGAAGCCGCTGTTACGAAGAAGCTGATCGAAGGCTTCCAAGCGAAGTTTCCTAACATTAAGGTAGAGTCGATTTCGCTGGTTCCGGGCAACTCTGTAGAGACACTGAAGAAGCTGGATGTAACGCTGGCCTCCGGCGAGCAGGTAGATGTAGCGATTTTCCCGAATATTGAGGAGATCATGGCTCGTTCGGCGATGGGAGTACTGACACCGCTGGATGAGTTCTACACGAAGGCGAAGGTCAACCCAGAGGAAGAGTACTATGTGAACCCGAAGTATAAGGGCAAGTATTATGGTATGATGAATGCCACGACGAATTGGCTTGTAGCGATCAATGAACAGGCGCTGAAGGAATCGGGCTTGCCGCTGCCTTCCTTCGACTGGACGTGGGATGATTTCCGCGAGTATGCGAAGAAGCTTAGTAAGGGCGACGGACCGAACAAAAGGTATGGGGCATACTTTCACAATTGGGGCGAATATGCCAATACGATTGCCTATACGGATAAGAAAAGCCCTTATTTGACAGAGGATTTGAAACCAGCATTCAACGACCCTTCATTTAAGCAATTCTTCGAATTGCGAAGAGCGATGGAGAAGGATGATAAGAGTGTGAGGCCTTTCGCAGATGTTATTGGGGCCAAGCTGAACTACCGTACGGAGTTCGTCACGGAGAAGACGGCCATGCTGCTTACGGGAAGCTTTCTTATTGCTAACGTAGCAGATGGGAAGACGTATCCGCATAACTTTAAAACGGTGTTCGCTCCGGTTCCTCGCTCCTCTAAGAACGCACCGGAAGGGCTGACGAATATCGGAGGCACATACTTTGGTATCGCCGCGAATTCCAAGTACAAAGAGCAAACGTTTGAATTCATCCGATACATGTCCACAGATAGTTCCGTAAGAACGAATCTGTCCGGTTGGAAAAAGGTGGACTCCGGAGCATTGCTCGAGCGACTCTATGGGAATAACAAGGAACTGGTGGACCTTTCTTCCTTGAAAAGCACGTTGTACGACAAGCGGGTGAAAACCTCTGTTTCTACCGACATCGCCGTTCCTTATGCAAGCCAGCTGAAGAAGGTCATGGAGGATGGCTTCAGCAAGTTTATTCTGGACAACACTACGGCAGAAGATGCACAGAAATCGATGACGGAACAAGCAGACAAGATCATCAAGCAAAATACGAAATAAATAACGGATGGGGCGCCCTTGCTGGCGTCCCTTTGGTCTATAGCGGGTTTTGTCGAAACATGCTACGATTGGTTAGCAACAGGTTGAAGTATACAGAGAGAGCGGGGCTGATTGAACATGAAATGGATGACGAAGTACAAAGGTCTGGTTCAATTTACCTTCTATCGCCGAATCCAGATTTCCTTCCTGTTCCTGATCCTGCTTCCGACGCTTGCTGCCTCACTTGTTAATTACTACAACACGAGAGATACGGTCAGGGAGAAAATCGGGATTAGTAATGAAGCGCTGCTTTCTGTCATGGCCCGAGATATCTCTCAGGTGATCGATAATATGACCTATGCAACCAATCTTTACACACAAGATCCTGCTGCCATCAAGCAGATTCGTTCCTTCGCCGGGATTTCCCGAATTATCTCTTCGACAGATTATGAGAGCTACAAGGAGATGAAGGAATGGTTTAGCTTCATCTCTGCGAAGACGCAGAATGCGAATATATTTATGTTTTTGGTGAATACGCATGGGTTCATCGTCCAAGCTAATGATATCTATTCCGGGGGAAATCCGTCGACGGTAGAGGCGCAAGCAGCCTTATTACAACGAATGGTCGACCCAGAGCGTGCCACAATTCTTCAGTGGCTTGGTCCCTTGCCTGGTAACGATAGTTTTACTGCAAATGACTATTTCATTGCGAGAGTGATTAGGGACCCTATTGATTACAGTTTATTAGGAATTCTCTACATAGCGATGCCTGAACGTTATTTCTCCAAGCTATTCGAGCAAGCAACGGTGGGAAGCTTGGCCTTGTTCGACGCCAACGGCAGGCTCATTGCAGGGAATCCACGGATCGCTTACACCCCGGCTGCGACAGGGAGCCATGCCATTCGAAATGAGATTTCCATTGGAAAAGCGGACTGGAAACTCGTTCTTGAAACAGACGATTCCACCGTGACTGGTGAAATTTCCAGAACCTTCTATGTATCTGTTATTTTAATTGTACCGTTCTTCCTCCTATTCTTCGTTATCTCCATTGTTTTGGCACGAAGACTGCATCGGCCTATTCGGAATCTGCAACAAGGGGTTCGACAGTTCGGTGACGGGAACCGTCAGCTTCGATTCGAGGCGCGGGGCAATGATGAGATTGCGGACTTAGGCCGAACCTTGAATCAGATGCTGGACCAAATTCATACGCTCATTACGGATATTGAGACGGAACAGGAGCAGAAGCGGGTATTAGAGCTGCAAGCCTTATTTTCCCAGATTCGTCCGCATTTCCTGCTGAACACCTTAAATTCCATCAAATACAGCCTTGTGTTAGAGGACGATATTAAACATAGTCAAAAGATTGATTCACTGATGAGTCTGCTGCGTGCCTATCTGAAATTTAATGAGCCGTCGACCCTCCGAAGCGAATGCAAGCTGCTTCAGCATTATGTGGATATCATGCAAATTCGCAATGATTTGGAAATCAATTATATTGCTGAGCTCGAACCGGATACGGAGGCGTTTGAACTGCCCCGTTTGCTGCTTCAGCCTATTGTAGAAAATGCGATCGTCCACGGGTTTCAAGAGGATACGAGAACTCCTTCCCTCTGGGTGCGAGCTCAAATCACAAGGCAGCGGCAGCTGGTGATTGTCGTGAAGGATAACGGTGTGGGGTGTGAGCGCTTCAAGTTGTTGGAGATTAATGAGCTTCTTGCGAAAGCAGGCACCGACCAGGAGGATGAGAGCTCTTATCGAAGAATCGGGATCATGAATGTGATGAAACGATTACGGATGACCTATGGTTCAGACGCGGAAATTCAGCTCGTCAGCAATGAGTACGGCGGTGTCAGTGTGATCTTGACCATTCCCCTACCACAAAATTAAAGGGAGGCGGCTTTGAAATGTACACGATTCTTCTCGTGGACGATGACGTACCTATGCTGAAATATATGAGCAAGCGGCTCGCTTGGAACAAGTTGGAGCTGGAGATAGTCGGGATTGCTCATTCCGGTGAGCGGGCGCTTCATCTTTTTCGGCAGACGATGCCCGATCTGCTGCTTACGGATATCGGGATGCCGGGAATGGATGGGCTGGAGCTCGCTGCAGAGGTAAGGAGGATTAAGCCGGAGACGAAAGTTATATTCTTGACCTGTCACGAAGACTTTCACTACGCCAAGAAGGCTGTTCAACTTGATGCCTCTGATTATTTAATTAAAGATGACTTAACGGATGAAGCCCTCAGGGAGAGCCTCAAGAAGGCGGTGAGCGAGCACAAGGAGACCTTGCAGCAACGGGGAGAGTGGTCGTATAAGCAGGATGTGATTAAGAATAAAGAGCTCTTGAAGCAGCGGTTCTTCGAGCAGATCATACAGTCATCCTCCGCACAGGGGCTTCAGGATTATGGGAAGCGCCTTGGCATCGAATGGCCGCATTCTCACTTCATGATGGCTGCAGGCCATATCCGGTTTACCGGCTTTCCTAAGCAGTACAACTATGCGGATGTTCCGCTCCTGCTGTACGCGATTTGTAATATAGCCGAGGAGCTGTCTTCAGCCAAGAAGCTGGTTCATTCGTTTCTAGACGGGGAACTGAACTTTATTTGCGTAATGAATTATCAGCCAAATCTATCCCATAATTATCAGAGAGGCTTTCATGAGTTCATAGAGGAGCTTACGATCAGGATTAAGCAATATTTGAAGCTCGACATCAGCTATGTCGTCGGAAAGCCGTTCGAAGGGATGAACCAGATGAGAAGCGAGTACAAGCGGCTTCTGGCACAATCCTACTCATCCTTTTATGGGGAGGCCCCCAGCTCAGGCAAGACCTTTTCAATCGATGTACAAGGGGCGCTTGGAGAGGAATGGGAGCTGCTTCTCAAGGCATTCAAGGAACGAGATGAGTTGCTTGTTCGGGAACGAGTTGAACGGATGAGACAGACGGCAGCCAAGTGCCGGATCGAGCCGATAGCATGGGAGATTAAATGCTCGCAGTGGCTCAGGATGTTCGAGTTGGACGTCGACGAACCAAGTGAGGAAGAATATCACCACTGTCTGCTGCATGCGAAGACTGCGGCCGACCTTGAAGCGCTGCTAGTGTACAAATCGATCGAACTGATGCATCGTGTACAACTGAAGAGCTCGAATAAGAAGCCGAAGATGCATCTGATCGATCAGTATATATCGGAGCACTTATCCGAGACCATCTCCCTTGTGGATATAGCGGAATACTTGTTCCTGAACCCGAGCTACGTATCTCGCTATTTCAAGCAGGAGACTGGCATGAATTTCACCGACTATGTTCATAAGTACAAGATGAGAGTAGCATGTCACTTGCTAAAGTCCAAGAGCGACAATATCGAGCTCATTGGCTTGAAGCTAGGATACAGTGATCGAACCTACTTTTCCAAAATATTCAAGAAATATGTCGGTGTCAATCCGAAGGATTATCGTTGAAGCAATAAGGAAAATACTGCCTTGTGAAAGTCGGAGGGTGTGCTTCACATGTCTTCCTACCATCTCTCGCATCTGTTCAGCGAGGCAACCAGCACCAGTATATCCCTTTATGTCAGCGCCCGCCGGGTCCAGCAGGCTTGTTTCTTGTTCAACAAAGAAACCATTTTGATATCAGGTATAGCAGAAGACTACTTCTGCAAACTATTTAAAGAGTTGATGGGTATTTCCGGCATCAATACCGTCTCTGTATTCAAAAACTTCAAGTAAATTAGCCCTATGATTCAAATAGAACCCGCTCAATGAAGAGACGGGTTCTTTGGTCTTGGTGCATTTGGAACTTGGGACCAGCAATGTCCAGGACTGGAGGGGTCTGGTTCTAAGGAAGCTTCTTAAGCTTGAGATTGTCAACGGTGAGTTGCTTATATTGTAAAGTACCGCCTTGCGTAATGTAGACTCCGCCGAATTCATCCAGATTCGAATCATTGGCAGCGATCCAATTGCCGTTGTTCTGGGCGACTCATGGACAAGGTATATTGGTCTGTATTGTAATCGATGATCCCCGCTAAGGTGTAATAGGATCCTTTAACAAGCTTATAATCGGTACTGCTAACAGTTTTCGCCTTCATTGCATTGTTGCCGCTGTAATATTTCAATTGTCCATTATCCGCTATTTCCATTCGAACTGCTCTTCCTGTTATCGTTCCGCTGCTGTCTCTGCCAAGAGATACCAACCATGACATACCGCTCTCAGTCGTCGCCAGGTCGGAGTCCAGCCGCACCATTTGGGGTGTGGGTGACGCATGGACGGAAAGAGGATTAACCTACCAGAGCATGCCGCAACAACAGGGCAACCCTATCGTAGGCAAAGTGAAGTTTAGTATTGGATCCGGGAGTTGGAAATCAGTAGTTATAACTCCCTATGTGAATGATCAGCTTGCTTTTGGAGATAAGATGATCAGTCTGGAAATCGTGGGCACCTCCAATGCAACATTAGCAGGGCTGGAGAGCCGTGAAGGTGTAAATGGAGCTTATATCTTGTTTTCTTATCCCTTGATTCCGACCACAGGTGTTTCGATTAGCCCAACCGAATTCGAACTGACAGTGGGCAGTGAGCGGGTCTTGGAGGCGGTGGTGACTCCCGCTGATGCATATAATCCGGCCATCGTATGGAGCAGCAGCGACCCCGCTGTCGCTGTGGTTGACCCCCTGACAGGGAAAGTTAAAGCCGTTGGAGTGGGAATAACGACAATTACCGTTACAACGGAGGAAGGTGGGCACTCCGCAGCTTCCCTGCTTACTGTAAAACCACTTCTGCCACCTGCTGCACCGGTTATTGTATCTCCAGCAGGTATTGTACTGACGAAGTCTGGGCAGGTAGTCGTCTCGCTCAAGGCTGAGTCGCATGCGATTGTGAAGGTGCGCAATGGGGCGGAAGTGGTAGCGACATTGGTGGGAGCAGGCGACAATCCGGTGAGTGTGACGCTGCCGACGCTTGCGGACGGCGTGTACTCGCTGACTGCGACTGCAACGGACGCGGCAGGCAATGAGAGTGAACCGGCGGTCATCCCGACGATCAAGGTGGACACGAACGCGCCTGCGGCTCCGACGGTGGTATCACCATCAGCTGTAGTGCTGACGAAGTCGGCGAGCATCGTGGTGATGCTGAAAGCGGAGCAAGGCACGGCTGTCCTCGTTCGCAATGGGGCGGAAGTGGTAGCGACATTGGTGGGCGCAGGCGACAATGCGGTGAGCGTGACGCTCCCGACGCTTGCGGACGGCGTGTACTCGCTGACTGCGACTGCAACGGACGCGGCAGGAAATGAGAGCGAACCGGTGGTTATCCCGACGATCAAGGTGGACACGAACGCGCCTGCGGCTCCGACGATCATGGCTCCTACGAACCCCATCCATACGAAGGATCGTACGCTGGTTCTCCGCTTCTTGGCAGAGGAGGGCAGCACCATTAAGGTATTTTGGAACCAAAACGAGATCGGTCGTGGCATCGGTGCTGGCAACATCGAAACGATTATCGAGGCAGTCGAACTGGCCAAGGGTAAGTACGAGCTGACTGTGGTAGCAATTGATGCCGCAGGCAATGAGAGCGTGAAGACTATTTCGCCGGAAATTCATATTAATGGGAATGATGAACCGGACATGGTCAAATCTAAAGACAAGGACAAAAAAACAAAGTAAACAATAGCAATGACAGCAAATGAACCCGCTATTTGAAGAGACGGGTTCATTTGATTATTAGGGGATGAGATTACTGGGGTGAATTGGAACAAACATAATCAAGACCGCGGGCAATGGGAGGAAATAGCTTCCTTTTTCTCGCAATTTACTCTTATTGATAACTATTTTCTTAAGGTAAATTGGAGGTATTATGTTTAGGTCTAAATTTAATGGAGTAAGAATAACTGCAGGGGCGAACGCAAGGAGACGCTGCTCCAGCTTTTGGATGAATCGCAGCCCTTCTCGGTGAATTTCCGAGAGCGTCTTAAGGGATTCATTGAGTTTGGACACATTTGTTAATGTTTGCTGCCTTCGCAAGTAATTTCTTTTTTTCATTTCCCACCAAGTCTATAGCCTGAAGGACTAGTCCCATTGATTTTTTTGAAAATGCGGCTGAAATAAACAGGCTCCATACCCACCAGGGCAGCCACCTCCTGAATGGGCATCGAGGGGTGCTGCTCCAGCAAAGTGGCTGCTGTCTGCATACGAACTCTAAGCAAATATTGCAGCGGTGTTGTGCCATACACATTAACAAATAGACGAAGCAACTGCTTGGTGGAGTATCCAACATAAGTGGCAAGCTCTGCTACCGTTATT
Organism: Paenibacillus sp. MBLB1832; assembly: GCF_032271945.1. NCBI lineage: Bacteria > Bacillati > Bacillota > Bacilli > Caryophanales > Paenibacillaceae > Paenibacillus > Paenibacillus roseipurpureus. Next base: position 1,891,932 of record NZ_CP130319.1, read on the forward strand.
TCTCTCTGCAAATGATCGTGAATAAAACGTGTAGCTCGATCTACGACCTTATCCCTGTAGTGGATGGGTCTTTTTTGTGCATCTACATGCTTCGGCTGCGTTTGTCTATTCATTTCCATGAGCAGTGCAAACATGGTTTCAGCTGTCACCCAGCGGTCATAATCAGGTCCGGAGTGCTGCCAAATCTTCTCAATTAAGGCATATATCCGTTTAGTGTCTTGAGGCTCGAAGTACAAACAGTCGTGCTCGTAACCAAGCCCTGTGCTTATCCCGGGTTCTTTCTCCAGATAAGTAACATATCCAACATGCCATGGCGAAGTGCCTTGCGGCATATACTCGTGAGGCAACGAGTCCGGAATAAATAACAGCGAGCCAGGAGCAAGGATGTCCCATTTATCCTCTCCTAGGCAGCGGAACTGTCCATGTCCATTTAAAGTGAGAAGAACTTGTTTGGCTGAAAAGCCATGAAGTCGAGTTATTGGGGGTTGTCGCTCCGTCCCTACCGTATAAACAGTTAAAGGGAGATCCTGGGATGTAAGGATTAGATTAGATCTTAGGGTTAGCAAGCCGATGCCTCGCTTTCAATATGTCTTTTTTGTTTGGGTGAATGTCCGTTTTGTTCTATATGCTTCCAGTATAGCACAACTATAATAAAGACAAGCCCAAACTTTAAAAACAAGGAGATAACCAAATGATTCCAGTGCGTAAATTATGGGAAAACCCCAACATATTGCAAGAAAATCGTCAGCCTGCGAGAGCTTCATTTATCCCCTATGCGGATTTGTCCTCAGCTCAGCGTGGTCGTAGGGGAAGCTCTCCGTACTACCAAACATTAAACGGCATGTGGAAATTCCAATACAAGGAAAGTGTTTACGAAGTAAACGAGGCGTTTTACCAGCCTGATGTGGATGTTAGCACATGGGATAACCTATTGGTTCCATCCTGCTGGCAAGTGAATGGCTACGATCAACAGCATTATACGAATGTCAATTATCCAATTCCTTGTGATCCGCCTTTTGTGCCTGATGTGAATCCGGCGGGCTTATATGTAAGGGATTTCAATATTTCGGAGCGATGGTCAGATAAACAAAAGTATGTGGTTTTCGAAGGTGTAAATGCGTGCTTTTATGTTTGGGTGAACGGTGGCTATGTGGGGTACAGCCAGGGAAGCCGTGTGCCCGCAGAATTCGATATCACCTCGTTTATTCAACCAGGACGCAATCGAATTGCTGTAATGGTTCTAAAATGGTGCGATGGTACTTATCTAGAGGATCAGGATGCGTGGAGATATTCAGGCATTTTCCGTGATGTGTATGTACTGGCAAGAAGCAAAGCCCATCTAAGAGATGTGCATATCAAGCAGCAGCTTGCCCATGATAGTAAGTCTGCTGAGCTTCATATTGCTATGGAAGCCACGGGGCTCTTAGAGGTGAAAGCTGAGCTGCGTGACGCTCACAATCTCATGGTTGATATTGGGACCGGCACTGTGTCTGACAAGGGCATCCTTCATTTACGAATTGAGAACCCGTTACTATGGAACGCTGAGCAGCCGAATCTCTATGTATTATACCTGTATGCAGGTGAAGAGATTCTGTATTTCCAAGTGGGCTTCCGAAGCATAGACATTAAGGAAGGGGTATTTCAGATCAACGGTGTCGCTGTGAAGCTGAAGGGTGTCAATCGGCATGATTCCCATCCGGTTCTGGGACAAACCATCCCATTAGAGCATATGAAGCAAGATTTGCTGTTGATGAAGAAGCATAATATCAATACGGTGCGTACCGCGCACTATCCGAATGATCCCAGGTTTTTGAACCTGTGTGATGAACTTGGTTTTTATGTTATTGATGAAGCGGATCTGGAATGTCATGGCATCGGGATTGCGGAGAACTGGGAGAATGGAGCCTTCCACAAGCTTTCCGAGCGTGAGGACTGGAGAGACGCTTTTGTGGAACGCGCGGAGCGAATGGTCGAGCGGGATAAAAATCATCCTTCCATCATCATGTGGTCGCTGGGAAATGAGTCTGGCTACGGTGCTAATCATATTGCAATGGCAGAATGGATAAAACGGCGCGATCCGTCTAGGCCGATTCACTATGAAGGAGCTGCACCTGATTACAAGAGCAGCGCTCCAGTAGAGTGCCTGGATATTGAAAGCCGTATGTATGCTTCAGTTGAATATTTGGAGTCATATGCGAAGGAGCCATCGAATAGCAAGCCTTTATTCTTATGTGAATACAGTCATGCGATGGGGAATGGACCTGGCGATTTAAATGATTATTGGGAAGTGATTCATCGCTATCCCAATTTGATGGGAGGATGTGTATGGGAATGGTGTGATCATGGGATTGCAACCGTGTCGAAGGAGGGCATTCCTCATTATGCCTATGGTGGGGATTTCGGCGATCTTCCCAATGACGGCAACTTCTGTATCGACGGACTTGTAAGCCCGGATCGGAAGCCTCATACCGGGTTGCTTGAGCTGAAGCAGGTCATTGCACCTGTTCGCACGAAGGAGATCAATCTGCTGAAGGGAAAATTCCTTCTTATGAATCGTTATGATTTTTCAGATTTATCCCAGATTTCTTTATATTGGAAAATCGAAAGTCAGGGAGAGCTCCTTGAGCAAGGTTGGCTAAGCGAACTTCATGTGCAAGCTCAGAGTGCTGCTGAAATCCATATTCCTTACCTACTCCCGGCTTCATCGGATCATGAGGTTGTCCTAACGTTATCCTTCCGAAACAAGCTGGAAACCTTGTGGGCCGATCAGGGACACGAGCTGAGCTTCGAGCAGTTTATTTTACCCGTACAGGTTCAGGGAGTCGCTAGTGTGGTTATCGGTGCCAATGAGAAGATTCACGTGCACGAAACAGGAGATGTTCTGCGCATAGAAGGGTTTGACTTCGAGCATACCTTCGATATAACGGCGGGTACCTTTATTGGGTTATCCAGGAATGGCGTCCAGCTCTTGACTCGTCCGGCGGTCTTCACCATTTGGCGTGCCCCTACAGACAACGATATGTATATAAAAAAATCGTGGATGGAGGAAGGTTTCGATCGGACAACGATGAAGGTTTACGACTCTGAGTGGCATAGAAGCCTGGATGGAAAAATTGAAATTAGTGTGAATTTCTCATTAGGTGGCTACATTCGCTATCCAATTCTTCATGGTCAAGCAAAATGGACGATCACGGAAACTGGTAAAATTACATTGAAGGCCAATATTCAGGTTCGTGAAGGGCTGCCCTTCTTACCTCGTTTCGGTTTGCAACTTACGATGCCGGAAGGATCGGAAGAGGTCGAATACTACGGATTCGGTCCGCATGAAAGTTATCAGGACAAGCGGCAAAGCGTTCGAAAGGGCAAGTATACAACTACCGTTGACGGGATGCATGAGGATTACATCAGGCCTCAGGAGAACGGATCGCGATTTGGGACAGCGTGGTCATCGGTCACGAACACATTGGGAATGGGACTGCGATTTCAAGCAGAACACCCATTTTCCTTCCATGCTTCGCATTTCACGCCTAGTGATTTAACAAACACGACTCACAATTATCAACTTGTCAAACGTAAGGAGACGATCATTCATCTGGATTACAGAATGAGCGGTGTAGGCTCAGGCTCCTGCGGACCGCAGCTACTGGAGACCTATCAGTTGCGTGAGGATACGTTTTCATTTAACCTGGAAATCACCCCGGTTTTTAAGGAAGATGAGTAAGCAGTCTGGATGGGGCTACCCTTCAATAGGTGTTGATAGGGCGCGTGCTTATAAAGCTAACGGCGAACAATAGTGAAAAAACGTAAAAAGGCTGCCGCGGGCAGCCTTTTGTGCTAACGAGTTTTAATGTGGGGGAATATGTTATTATTTGGATGTAAGTATGGACGAGATTCGACTGGCTATGTATGATTACGAAAGACTGGTTGAAGAATTAGCCCCAGATAAAGCCAGTTCGCAGGGATTTTTCTTTTCATGAGGAAATTTGGTATTAGGTCACTATAAATGAAGGAGGAGCTTTAGACATGCTCTTACAAAAAGGCGAAAAACTCATCATGATTGGAGACTCAATCACGGATTGTGAACGTAAGCATCCATATGGAGAAGGACTATTTGCAGGAATTGGTAAAGGCTATGTTTCGCTGGTAGATGCGTTCCTTCAAAGTACCTATCCCGAGAAGGGAATTCGGGTTATAAATATGGGGAATAGTGGGAACACCATCCGAGATTTAAAAGAGCGTTGGGCTACGGATGTAGAGCATCTAAAACCTGACTGGCTTTCAATCATGATCGGGATCAACGATGTTTGGCGGCAATATGATCAACCTACTATTAGGGAGTCTCATGTATACTCGGAGGAGTATGAGGCTACGTTGCGAGAGCTTGTGTTACGAACCAAGCCACAAGTAAAAGGCATCGTTTTGATGACTCCTTTCTACATCGAGCCCAACAGGGAGGACGCGATGCGGAAGACGATGGATGAATACGGGGAGATCGTAAAGCGTGTCGCGGAGGAGTGTGACTGCTTGTTCGTGGATACGCAAGCTGCGTTCGAACCAGTTTTGCGGGAGATTTACCCGGCTACTCTTGCTTGGGACCGTGTTCATCCGTCTGTGGTGGGGCATATGGTAATCGCTAAGGCATTTTTGGCAACGATTGGGTTCTCATACTTTTAAGAACAGCTTGAAGACGGGCTTACGTTGCTCGAAACCTCTAAGTTTGGGTGATGGCCTACCTGTCCCGAGGAAATAGTTTTTGAGTTGGATATCGGCCGAATGTCAAAAGGGAAGCGGATTCGCTTCCCTTTTGAATAATAGACATGTGTTAAAAAGGACGCAGTCTCAGCACATCGAGGACAAAGTCGGCAAACAAGGAGTTGGCCCAGGCGAATCAACTATCAATAATCTTTATAGTAATCTACTAAAGAAACGCTGCTTGTTTTCGATGTTCGGAGATCTCTAATATTTTCATGGTAGATGTCTTTAAAAGGGTTTTGGCCGTTTCAATACGCACTTTGGTGAAATATCGGACATATAACGTTGGTCAATAATCTCTTGGGAATAGCCTTTACTCTGTTTATTACAGCAAGTATGGAGTATCTGTCACAAATAGTGGAGCCGAAAATACGTGCAACCGCAATCGGTGTAAGCGCAGCTGCAGCCGGATTGTGCGGCTTTATTACCAGCATGGGAGCAGGTATTCTTCTTATTAGGGCTTCACCGTCCGTTCTTTTTGGTCTTCTCGGATTGTTGAGTGGTGCAGCATTCCTGGTTAGCTTCTTTAACAACTCATTCTCAAAGGTTACGGACCCTAATGAGAACCACAATGCTCGAATAGTGCAAAAATAGATCGGATCTGTCATTGACCAGTTGAAGGATATCTCTGTATGCTAGATGTAAAGCTGTCTTGCATTTGAGATGGTACTAACGGGTTAGGGAGAGAATATACATGACTTCAGTAAGATCTGACAGAACGTTCTATGTCAGTCCAAGGGCTTCAGACAACGTAGATGGATTCCATATAAAAAAGCCTGATCTTCCAATTGATCTTCCATATATTGGTTGTGTGAGATCTAGAAGAACAGATGAAATAGAATCCTCCAATTGGATGCTTGGATGCGAAACATTAGATCGCGATTATGCGGATTATCATCAATATAAGGAGTATATTTCTGCATTAGGGATTAAAGTGCTTCGTATGCAAGGGGGATGGGCAAAAACTGAAAAAGTCCAAGGGATATATGATTGGACGTGGATGGATAACATTATTCATGATGCGGTTGACAGAGGTTTTATGCCGTGGTTGCAAACCGGATATGGAAATCCTATTTATCCCGGCGGTGGCGGTGAAAATCTGGGAGCAGGGATGCCGTTATCTCAAGAAGCGCTAGCGGCCTATGAGAATTGGGTAGTGGCACTGGTAACAAGATATAAAGAAAAAGTGAAAGATTGGGAAGTATGGAATGAACCCAACTTTAGTGATAACTTGGTCAATACGCCTGAAATTACGGCCGACTTCAATATTCGCACAGCAACCATTATTAAAAGGATTCAACCAGATGCAAGAATTTCAGCCCTTGCTTTAGGACATATCGATGTTGAATATGTAGAAAGATTTTTTGCCTATTTGAGCGAGAAGAAGTCAATCGAATTATTCCACAATGTCACTTATCATGACTATGTCTATAATCCTGATGCCAATAAACTTGCTGTATACAAGATGAGACAAATCGTAGAAAAATTTGCTCCGGGTATGATCATGAGGCAAGGTGAAAATGGTGCGCCTTCCGTAGGTGGTACAGGAGGAGCGCTTTCCAATTATAACTGGTGTGAAGTAACACAAGCCAAGTGGGATATAAGAAGAATGCTTGAGAACCTTGGTAACGACATTGAGTGCAGCATTTTTGGTATAATTGACATGAACTATTCCGGCAATGGCCCGATTAGAAGAAAGAATACGAAAGGAATTGTTGAATCTGCTTTCGATAATCAGGCCGTAAGGCCAAAGATCGCTTATTATGCCATCCAACATGTGACCTCGATCTTTGACCATACACTGGAAAGATTGAAAATGTTAAAGCACACCTATCACATTGCTCCAAGCGGGTCACGCTCTGCATATTCACTAAATACGGACAGAAGTATTTCAGTATATGGCTACCGAAATAAGGATTCACAAAAGCAGCTATATGCCATGTGGGCAGATGACGCTATACCAAGAGACGAGCATGAACTGAACTGTTTGGAATTTAATGTTGAAAATGGAAACTTCGATGAGCCTGTTTATGTGGATATGATAACGGGTGGAGTTTATGAAATACCGGCCGAACAATGGAGAAAACAAGGTGACGTTTATACTTTTAAGAATATCCCCGTATATGATTCTCCCATACTCGTTGTGGACAGAACTTTAATAAGTATGAAGTAATTGCCTATTTGACCAAACGATTATTTCTCTTTTCCCGGGCTATGCCCGAAGAACCTTTTGTAAGATCGACAAAAAAAAGACAGATTGGTAAATCCTATGGCTTCTGCTGCTTCGTCAATGCGGTATTCCCCGCTGCGAAGCAGTTTTTTTGCTTCTTGGAGTCGAATTTGATTGCGGTAATCAATCGGAGATAATCCGGTAAATTCGGTGAAAAGCCGGCGAAATCCCGGCTCGCTCATCCCAGCCATATTCGCATAATAGCTGATTTTACGATGGTCTGCAAAATTCACAGTCATTTCATCTAGAGCAGGTTGCAGTTTTTTGTACTTATAAGGAATGTTCTGAATTTTCCTGGAGAGATGCCATAGCAATTCATACATTCGATAAAAATAATACATCGCATGATCGCCGACTCCAGCTTTCAAGTTCGTACGAAAAGAAGAGAAGATCTCTTCCGCATGATCAAATGTGATCAGGGTCGGTGCGGCAATGTAATAAGGAAGCTCCCCGTTGATTAGATCCCATTGTGCAATTCCGACCTCGTTCTCGGTATCCAGATAGGTACTCGCGTGACGGGTCCCCGAAGGAAGAAATACTAATTGTCCTGCAGGGGCCATAATATTGCTGGTGGCAGGGTCTTCAAAACTATAGCACATGGTGCCGCTGAACGTATAGATGAACGAATGCTGGCTTCTGCCCTCGGAATACGATATTTTATGTCCTTGGGGGCGTTGTACGGTAATAAAGCTGATATTTCCGATGGTAAACAGAGATTTTTGCGTAATGTAATTCGTTTTCAAGAGTAATCATCCTTGTGCAATCGAGTAGAAATTAGTATATCTATTGCCCATTAGAATTGTCAATTGAAGGTGCTCGAATCGTGCAAAATTGAGCTTTATTAGCAGGATATTTTCAGGGCTTTTGTCTCGCCTTGCCCAATCTGAGTCTGCCTTTAATTACATATGGAAAATTCTGATCCATTCTTGTTTCCATATGAAAGCGCTATAATGAGAGAAACTAGCTTTTAAGGGGCACTTAACAGATGAATATTTTTACAGAAAACCAATGGCGTAGACTTTCTCTAATTATCGCGGTCGTATGGGTCTTACTTGGTATTGTACATCATTATTCAACTCAACATCCTTTATTGAACTCTATGCAAACTGTAAAACCAACACCAGAGGTCGTTTCCGAGAAGTCCGCTCTACATGACCCAGAGGCACTAGAAAGTCCGATGCCGAACGTTCAACAAATGCCTAGCCTTGAAGCAACAGAAAGCCCAACAGCAAACGCTCAACAAATGCCTAGCCTTGAAGCAACACAAAAGGCTTTTAGTGAAGTTAACCTAGCCGTTTCATCCCAAATAGCACAACAATCTCAAACAATTAGTGCTCCTTCCACGGTTTTTTATCGGGACAAGGTTGCAGTCATAACCTATCATCACATTGATTCGCATGAATCCTCGGTAACCATTACACCGGAACGGTTTGATTCGCATCTGCAACTACTAAAAAAAAATGGTTTTCATGTCATTTCAATAGAGGATTTCATAGATTTTCTGCAACAAAAGAAGTCTGTACCGCCGAATGCAGTCGTTATTACGTTTGATGACGGCTATGAGTCTTTTTACAAATATGCTTATCCATTGCTGAAAAAAGAGGGCATGACGGCGACTATGTTTCTCATCGTTAGCTATATCGAGGATGGTACCGTTCGACAACCGCCAATTTTAACTTGGTCCGAAATTGAAGACATGCATAAGGAGGGATTCAGTTTTTATTCTCATACCTATAATTCCCATGATTCAATTTTCGTGAGTGGAAAAGAAATTTCTAAACTAGTAACCAAGACAGTAAATCCAACAACGCATATACCTGAAACGGATACCGAATATAAGGCAAGAATTAAAAATGACTTTAAGAAAGCCGATGATATTCTCAACGCCAAATTGGGTAATTCCATTAATTTGCTTTGCTTGCCGCATGGCCAATATAATCAGGATGTTATTGATCAAGCCAAACAAATTGGAATTCCGTTTATTTTCACAGGGATTGAAGGCATAAATTCAAGTAATGATAAACTTATAAAACGAATTAATGGTGGTTCTCCTTATATGTCAGACAAATTATTTCTAGCTAAACTAACAGCCGGCAGTAAAAAATAGGAGACCTTTTAGCCGGATTAACGAAAAGCACACCTAGTTAACGGTGTGCCTTTATTAATTACTACGGATACACAGGTTCGCCCTGATGCATTTAACATCCAATTTTGATGGAAATACATAAAATTGTACCCAACTGGAAAACATATAAAAACCAATAATTGGCAGGTGATATTATATGGATGAGGACCTTCCAGGTAAAGATCTTATCAGCGATTTCAATTTTAGAATGAAGCAAATTAAATCGATGATTGGAGATAGCGCTGATTTTGTAATTCGGGAGCTTACCATTCAGCGGCCAATCCTCCCACCAGTAAGGTTGGCCTTGTTCTATTTTGACGGAATGATTGATAAGCCAACCTTACAGGAATGTGTTATTCCTTCAATTTTAAATTGTGGACATAGGATTGAAGTGGATCATAGCGAAGTCCTATCTCTCATTCAGCATAGTATTGTTGATGTAAGCGAAGTACTCATGGTAGATCACTGGGAAAAAGGGATTGAAGCTACGCTGTCAGGCGAGGTGCTTTTGCTATGGCAGGGCTCCCAACAAGGGCTATGTTTTTCTATCCCTGGATGGGAAGATCGAGGTGTCACTGAGTCTAAAACGCAATCTGTCGTACGTGGTCCTCAGGAAGCCTTTTCTGAAACCCTCCGAACCAACACAACATTAGTACGCAAGCGAATTAAAGATCCTAACGTCAAATTAATCTCAAAAAAGGCAGGCAGTATGACGAAGACGGATATTGGGGTCATGTATATCCAAGGCTTGGCTGAAGAAAATATGCTCCAAACTCTACTCCAACTTATCGAGAAATATCCCCTAGATAGAGTATTGGAAGGGGAATATCTGGAAGAGTGGTTTCTTAAAGATCAGACCAAAACGATATTCCCTACCATTTATAATACGGACAAGCCAGATACGATTGCAGGAGGATTACTTGACGGAAAGATTGCTATTTTTATTGACGGAACGCCATTTGTTCTTCTGGTACCTGCATTATTTGTTGATTTTATCCAATCCGCAGAAGATTACTATCAACCCTATTTATATAGTAATGCGATTAGACTTCTTCGTTATTTGGCTTTGTTGATTTGTTTACTTGCACCAGCTATTTATATTACATTGACTACTTTCCATCAGGATATGCTACCTACCCATCTTCTGCTTAGTCTGGCAGCCCAGCGGGAAGGCATTCCATTCCCAGCCTTTATAGAGGCTGTGTTAATGGAAGTTACCTTTGAAATCCTTCGGGAGGCTGGTATCCGTATGCCAAGAACAATCGGTCAAGCTGTTTCAATTGTGGGCACTATTGTTATCGGTCAAGCTGCAGTAGAGGCCAATATTGTGTCAGCGGCCATGGTTATTATTGTTTCGATTACCGCCATTTCAAGTTTTGTGATACCTTCTTATGGCATGTCTATCGGTTTACGCATGCTTCGATTTGCTTTTATGGCGAGTGCTGCATCTTTTGGTGTCTATGGAATTACCATTGCGATGATTGTCCTGATCCTACATCTCAACAGCTTGGAATCTTTCGGTATTCCCTATTTAAGCCCTTCTGCTCCATTCCACCTGCAAAAACAGAAAGATGCCATTCTGCGTTTTCCATATTGGGCATTTCGTAATAAAAATTAATCGAATCAGTAGGAGTTGAATGAAAGGTTGGCAGCTAAAAGAAGGGTAATTCTATTAGTAATGGGAGTTGTACTTTCTGAAATCTTGACTGGTTGCTGGAATCGAAAAGAACTCAATGATCTTTCTGTAGTTATTGGTATGGGTATTGAAATGGTGAATGAGGAATATTTGGTAACCATGCAGGTTGTAGATACTTCACAAATGTCTTCAAATCGCAAAGCTGATCGCTCACCAACGCTAGTCATTTCAGAGCAAGAGAGAACGATCTACGAAGCCATTCGGAAAATAACAACCAAAACGTCGCGTAAAATGTACGGAGCTCATCTTCGTCTTCTTATTCTGGATGAAAAAGTAGCAAGAAAGGGGATTCGTGATGCGTTAGATCAGATCCTCCGCGATTATGAACCGCGCCCCGATTTTTATACCGTTCTTTCCAAAAAATATTCGCCTCGGGAGATATTATCCCTGGTTACACCAACGGAAGTATTGCCAGCCATAGAACTCTATCGCTCTCTGAAATTATCTGAAAAGGTGTGGGCACCAACAGCGGCCATCACGATTGTCGAACTATACCAAATGCTTGTGAAGGAAGGCATTGAACCCGTTCTAACCGGATTAACCATTCGCGGTAATTCGGTCAAAGGCTCCAAGATGGATAATGTTAAACAGCCAAAATCCTATGCAGAATACCAATTCGAAGATATTGGCGTTTTTCGTGAAGACAAATTTCTAGGTTGGCTAGGGGAGTCAGACAGTAAAGCTTATAATTACATTGTGAACAAAGTTAGAAATACAGTCGGAAAAGCCGCATGTCCAAACGGATCTAATGAGTTTGTTGTTGAGATCACAAAGTCGAAAGCGAAAATTAAGCCTGAGATGCGCAGTGGTGTGCCAGCCGTTCGCATTGTACTGAAAACGGAGGGGAACATTGGTGAGTTACACTGTAATGTAGACTTAAATAAAGAAGAGGATTTTCTCCAATTACAGCAAGCTGGAAAGGAGAGGCTGTATCAGATCGTGGATCAAGGAATTAGACATGTTCAGGATGATTATGGTGTTGACATCTTTGGATTTGGTATTGCATTTCACCACAAATTTCCTAAACAGTGGGCCGTCCTAAAAACAAATTGGAATGAAAACTTCAAGAAGATGCCTATCGATGTTGAGCTTGATTATAAACTACAAAAAATTGGGAAAACTATAAATTCACTTGAAAATAGACTTAATCGAGGAGTAGAAGAGAAATGACCATTCAGCTGATTATACTTTCTATTTTAATCATTGCTGGAATTAAAGAGGTTCGCGTAATTAAGAAACAAAAAAAACGTACGGAGACTCTCGTTGTTGGAAGTTCGTACACAGTTGCATTAATCTTTGCAATGCTTAGTCTGTTCCAGGTTAAGATACCTAATCCTGTCGAGGGGATTAAGATTGCCTTTAAACCGGTTAGTGCTATCATGGATGCCATGCTGAAATAAGGAGAAATAATCACAATGTATGTGACATCGAGGCAACTCACGTTATGGATCATCTTATATCAATTGGGGAGTTCAATGTTAATTATACCTGCAGGATTAGCCGCTGTAGCCAAACAGGATGCATGGCTTGCAGTTATAATTGCAATAGCTATAAGTTTCCTTTTCATTCCGCTCTATGTGGCAATTAGTAACCAAATGAAAATGAAGTCGGTATTCCTTTATTTTCAAGCACTTTTTGGAAATGTAGGAGGAAGAACACTGCTTTCCCTTTTCATTTTCATGTTCCCCTTTCTCATTTTCATTTTGACATTAAGAAATTTAGGCGACTTTGTAACTACCTCAATCATCCCGCAAACCCCCGCTCAGGTCATTTACGCGATCATGCTGTTTACTGTGGTATATGCACTTTATTTGGGCATTCAACCATTAGTAAGATCAGTAGAAATCTTCTTCCCACTTGCAATGTTCTTAATGCTTATCCTGATTGTGTCCGTCATTCCTAACTATAAAGTAGATCAGATACTTCCAGTGTTAGAGCATGGATGGAAACCTCCCATACGTGCTTCCTTACTTTTAGCAGCCTTTCCTTTTATGGAAAGTGTATTATTATTGTTTTTCGTACCATTCGTAGAAAGTGGTAAAATCCTAAAAAAGATATTAATTAAAAGCACGATGATTAGCGGAATTTTCTTTTTCATCATTACTGGATCTGTATTGGTTGTACTAAGTCCCGAATTAACAGAAAATCTGGTGTTTCCAAGTTACTTTGTCATTAGAACCATTAGTTTCGCTAGTTTTTATGAGCGATTCGAGGTGCTTGTCGCGGTCATCTGGTTTATTTCAATGTTTTGTCGACTTAGTTTATTAATGTATATATCAGCAAAAGGTTTATCAGAGTCATTGTCAATAAAGAACTATCGTTCTTTATTAATTCCATTGTCTGGGATAGCATTCATTATGGCTGATGTTGTATGGCCTAATCTGACTTATTTAAATGAGTTTATAACGATTTGGCCTTCCTATGCGATGGTATTTGGCTATGTATTACCCATACTTTTATGGGTAATTGGAAGGATAAAAACAAAACAAACATAATCGCATCATCAATTGCATCGTGCCGAGAATATTTCGTAACAGCATTTATTTGGTTGAGACTACGCGGCTAACAAAAGGGAAGTAAGCAGTTCTTCAATAAAAATCTACACATGCCTGATGAAGATTGATAAGTCAAATTATTTTTGTATTGCTTTTCTGCTTCCTTTAGTCATACTATCTAGCTATAGTTGTTAGTAGAAAGGTAGGGGGAGCAGATGTTTGTGAAGCTGAGGAGCTCGCTGCAATGGAAGTTGGTCTCTTTGATATCGGTAAGTATCTTTTTTGTTATTACGTCCATCGGCAGCTTTAGCTATTATAAAAGCGTTCAAGCCATCAACTCTGATGTGGAAAGGTTCAGCAATCAAATCCTGAAGCAGGCTAATTTCAATTTAAGCCGATATATTGATGATAACGAGCACTTTTTCCAAAATTTAGGTGCAAGCGATGAATTTATACGATGGGCTAGCGTTCAAGACGGAAACGAGTATACAATTCTCAAGCATTTTAAGGAAATGAATGATCGATTTATTGATCCGTTCATTGCCTACCATCCAGAAACACTGTCAATCGTATTCTATAGTGAACTTGGTTATCAAAACGTATTTCGAAATAGCACGCAAAGTAATGTATTGACTCCCAAGTACGATTTCAAAGAGGAGCCATGGGGGAAACTTTTATCTTTATCTGGTAAACCAGAGCGTACAGTTTCAGTCAGTAGCTCTTATTATAACCGTGAAGGTCAATTAGAGAAGATTCCGGTGATTTCATATGCCCAAAAATTCATTATAGGTACCAAAATAGCCTATATGGTTTTGGATCTCTCGCTTCTTCCAACGCAATCTATTCTGAATGAAATTGAATTGGGCAATAACGGGAGCACGTTTATTATCGATCAGCAGGGAAGTATTATTTCAGCGCCTGAACTCAATCTCATCGGAAGTTCCGTAGAGGCGTCGATACTGGAGTCAATTGGTAACGCTTCCGTTGGCTCGCATTATATGGAAAAGACCAAACAAATGATTGTTTACAGGGTTATCCCCAACACTAGCTGGAGGGTGTTAGCGATGGTCCCTTATAACGATTTGGCACGAAGCATTATCCATATTAGATACTGGACCATTGGAATGATGGTTATTGGCGTTCTAATCGCCAGTATACTTGTCATTCTTGTGGCTTCCTCGATCACCAGTAGGTTAAAAGATTTGAGAAGGACCATAGCAAAGACGCGCATGGGAAGATTAGATATAAGGATGGAGGTTAAAGGTATTGATGAGGTGGCAGAACTCGGAGGAGCTTACAATCATCTGCTCGATCGCATCGATGTATCGATTAATCAGCTTGCTGAATCTAGATTAATGCAGCAACGTGCTATTTTATCGGCTTTGCAAGCACAAATGAATTCGCATTTTTTATATAATGCTTTGGAATCCATTAATAGCATGGCTCATTTAGCTGGTCAGATGGATATCCATGAGACTACAATCGCGCTCTCAAATATGCTCCGTTATACATCCAATTATCAGGAATCTCTTGTTATGCTAAATGAAGAAATGAACCATGTATTTGATTACATTTGTATATTGAAAACGATGTATCGGGATGAGGTGCAATTCACGTGTCAAATTGAAGAGGGGATTAAGGAAGCACGATGTTTGAAGGCCATCGTTCAACCGTTTGTTGAGAACAGTATTAAACATGGGTATGAGAAAACGGGTGAGCCGATGTCGGTTATGATTACAGCAGCAAAAGTGGACGCCCGTTATATTTGCATAATCATTGAGGACAATGGTTCAGGGTTTTCACCAGACAAACTGATCGAACTGCGGAATCACCTTCGGATGGATAAGCCAGTCAAGGATGTGATGGAGCTAAAACGAGTGGGGGTTTTGAACGTGCATTATCGGTTAAGAACAATCTATCATGATGACATGAGCGGTGTTTCTATTTCAAATGTTGACACTGGGGGGGCACGCATCACTGTGCGTTTTCCCTATCAAACGAAGGAGGGAATTATATTATGATACGGGTTCTAGTGGTAGATGATACACCCCTTATAAGGGAGAGCTTAACCAAATTAATTGAGGGTTTCAACGATACGACTGTCGTTTCAGGTAATGCATCTAACGGTCAAAAGGCACTGGATTGGTTAGGAGAGTATTATGCTGACTTATGTATTACAGATATTCGAATGCCGGTCATGGACGGGCTGGGACTCATTGAACAAATTAATGCAAAGTATCCTTGGATGATGTCTATGGTTGTTTCTTCTTACGATGATTTTGATTACGCCAAGCACAGTATACAGCTAAGAGCACTTGATTATATTTTAAAACCAATCAATCTTAAGCAGATGAAGGCAGCCTTGTCGACAGCTTCCGAACAACTTTCAGAGAGTCGCCGTCGGGACGCAGCATTCATATTGCTGAAGAAGCTTCCCCATCATCGATCATGGATCGAACGCTGGCTGAAGCAGATTCGTACGACACATACAGAGACGATGCCATTATTGATTGTGGAAACGCTGGAATTGCTGGAAGGGTGGGTAGAAGGGAAATATTATCTGCTGAATGAGCTATCAAATGCCTGGTTACATATGCTTATCGAAGAGCTAACTGACGACAAAATTGTCCTTCAACTCGAAGAAGGCAAAGACCTCAAGATGGGAGAGAAAAGATTAGAGATAAGTTCGATCCGCAGCTATTTTCGATTGTGTGCAGTTCGTAGGCTGGAAGAAGGCGCCAATCAATTGATCAGTGCAATGAAAGGGGTTCGCGATCAACAAACGGTCCGAGTCGTTGATGTAATAAAGAATTATATTCGGGTCCATTTCACCGAAGATATTAGCCTTCAGAGCCTCTCTGAACTCGTTTCGATGAACAAGACCTACATGTGCACGTTATTCAAACAAGAAACAGGTACGACCGTATGGAATTTTATTGTGGCTGAACGCATGATTGCGGCACGCGATTTGTTAATGGACTCATCTCTAAAAGTGTACGAAATTGCCAATCAGACAGGTTATGAGAATGTGAAACACTTCACTGGCTTGTTCAAGAAGCATTATGGACTCAGTCCGCTAGATTATAAACGAAGAATGAAATCTTAATCGTAGGGGCCGAGAGGTCTCTTTTTTTGTACATTGGAGGGGGTGAAATAAGAACTCCGAAAGATCCCCACCCGAAATCGAAAGATTCGTACCTAGTCCCTTCTATAACATTATTCTACAATTAGAGACAAGACAGAGAGAGACATAGATGTTTAAAGGAGTGTAACCAGATGGAAATTCAAGCGGATAGGGCAAAGGTTCTAGAAGGAATGAAACTGCAGGGAAGTAAACAAAAAACGGTATTGAAAGAGTCAATGTGGCGTTATATGATCAAAAATTGGCCGTTATATATCATGCTTGTACCTGTATTTATGTATTTCATTGTATTTAAATACCTGCCTTTAGTGGGGAGTGTTATTGCTTTTCAAGACTACAACATTTTTCGCGGGTTCCTGGACAGCGAATGGGTGGGACTGCAATGGTTTGAGCAGTTCCTTACGAGACCACAGTTTTTTAGATTATTTAAAAATACCCTGATTATTTCTCTTTATCAAATCGTACTTGCATTCCCAGCACCGATTATTCTGGCTGTTCTTATGAACGAAGTGCGAAAGTCTGCTTTTAAACGCACCGTACAAACGATTGTCTATCTGCCTCATTTTCTTTCTTGGGCATTGGTATATGGTCTAGCCTATATGATGCTATCCACGCAGACAGGATTAGTCAATGGTGTAATTGAACGGTTAGGTGGAGAGGCTATTCCATTCCTGCAATCTGCCGAATATTTCCGAACAGTTGTCATTGCATCAGGTATTTGGAAGGAAATGGGTTGGAGTACAATCATATTTCTAGCAGCCTTGAGCGGTATTTCACCATCTCTTTACGAAGCGGCTAAGATCGATGGTGCAAACCGTTGGAAGCAATTTCTGCATGTAACGATTCCAGGAATGCTGCCAGCAATCGTGATTCTTCTCTTGCTCAAAATTGGCAGCGTCATGGATGTGGGCTTCGAGCAAATCTACATTTTCCTTAATCCTATAAGCTATGAAGTGGGAGAGGTTCTGGATACGTATGCCTACCGAATTGGGATTCAAAACGGGCAATTTAGTGCAACAACCGCGATTGGACTTTTTAAATCAGTGATCGGTTTTGTATTACTTGTGGGGGCTAATAAGTTGAGTAAGAAAGTCACGGGAGAAGGATTATTTTAGAAAGGAGATCATAGCAGATGAATATTCGTTTAACTTCAGGAGAGAGAGCTTTTGATATACTCAATATCCTCTTACTCACCTTAATTAGTGTTATTGCAATGGTTCCAATTATGCATGTGGTTGCTGGGTCATTTTCCTCTCCACAAGCTATTATTCATAATCGTGTATCACTATGGCCTGTAGAGCCAACATTGGAGAACTTTAGAATCGTTGTACAGACAGATTACTTCTGGAAGGCATGTTGGATGACAGTTAAAGTAGTAGCAATCGGCACAGTTATTAATATGGTCCTTACAGTCTTTGGGTCGTATCCCTTATCTAAAATGCATCTTAGAGGCCGAAGACTAATCCTGTTATTCATTGTTTTTACCATGGTCTTTCAAGCGCCACTTATTCCAATCTATTTGGTTGTGAAGAATCTTGGCTTACTTAATAGTATGTGGTCTTTGATTATTCCTAGTGCTATATCAGCATTTAATATGATGTTATGTCTGACTTTCTTTCGTTCGGTGCCTGAAGAATTGTTTGATGCTGCGAAAGTTGATGGTATGGGAGAGTTCCGCATCGTTTGGCAAATTGTCATTCCTTTATCTAAACCCATACTCGTAACACTACTCTTGTTTTATGCAGTAGGACATTGGAACAACTATATGGCACCTCTCTTATATATCACTGATAAGAATCTGCAAACGCTTCAAATGTATATTTATTCTCTAATTGCTATGGGAAATAGTAATGATATGGCCGTCGCCGCCGCTTCAGAAGCAGGAATTAAGTTACTGCCAGAAGCGCTTGAAATGGCTACGATCGTGCTAGCTACGACGCCAATCGTTATTCTATATCCTTTTCTACAAAAGCATTTTATTAAAGGCGCTACACTAGGTTCCGTGAAAGAGTAAATGTGATATGCTGACCATAAGGTCTTCATATATAGTCAACTAAGCCGAGGAGGATCTCGAAAATGAAGAATAAGAAAAAGTGGGTCTCGCTAGTAACAGCAGTAGCAATTTTAACTTTGGTTACATCTGCATGTACAAGTAAAGAGAAAGAGGGTGCTGCATCAAGTGTAGCACCGACGCCGACAAGTTCCGAGCCAGCCAAGATCCGGATGTTTATGACGGACAGCAGTTTACCAGTACCAGGCGGAGCAACAATGGATGATCCAACTTTTAAGTACGCAGCGCAGAAGACGAACACGAATCTAGATGTCGTTTTTCTTCCAAACGGTCAGTATGATCAGCAATTAAAAACAAGATTTGCCTCTGGCGATATGCCCGATGTTGTTCAAGGGTGGGGGATTAACGGGGATTTACTGGTCAATGACCAACTCGTCCCGCTTGATGATTATTTGAATAAGTATGGTCCCAATTTAAAAAAGGTTATTCCTCAATCCGCTTGGGATGCCGTTACACGTAATGGCAAGATTTATGCGATACCTGAGGCAGCCAAAGGAAACACCAAAGAAAACCGGATGTTATTCGTTCGTAAAGATTGGATGGACAAGGTAGGCATTAAAGAAGCGCCTAAGACGCCTGAAGAATTGCTAGTACTTCTTCGCGCTTTCCGTGATGGGGATCCCAACGGCAATGGCAAGAAAGACGAAATTCCATATTCCGCTCGTGAGAATTTCTCTTGGGTAGAAAATTTGCTAGGTATGTATGGTCAAACCCAGTATACAGTCAAATACGAGAACAATGAACTCATTCCTGGCATTATCACAAGCAACATGAAGCAAGGAATTGGATTTATTAGACAAATGGTTCAAGAGAAACTCATGGATAGTGAATTCCTGACAAACAAACGAGCTATTTGGGAGCAGAAGATTCAGCAGGATTTGGTCGGTATGTGGAATCATGACCCATCACTTTCTTGGGATTGGCAAGATAAACTAAATAAATCCTTACCAGGCAAGGGAGCAGATGTTATTGCTATCATGACACCAAGAGCACCAGGTGTACAGAATGCCGGAAGTAAAGATTTACCAATTAACAAAACGTTTGTGGTAACGAAAAAAGCAAAAGATCCAGCAGCGATTGTCAAGTTCTTTGACTGGTTAGTAACACAAGAAGGCCAAGAGTTTGTCAACTTCGGTGTCCCAAATGTGACATACACCAAAGATAACGGGAAAATAAACTATAACAAACAAAAAGATACAGACGACAAAACAGCAGGCTGGAGACCATTATCTTTAAACTTGGTTGGCTTCAATGAAGAGTTGCTAAAAGTACAGTTGGGTGATGATAAAGCAGTTGCCAAGTTGAAAGCGGCATACGAGGTAGGTCAGAAGGAGTCGATTCCAGATCTGCTGCTTGGTTCGAATCCGTTTAAGTCCACTCAGCCTGAAATCGGTGAATTGAATAACGGTACTACATCGACTATGTTTTTAGAAACAGCTTCACGCATTGCGCTTGGCGACAAGCCACTTGATTATTTCGATGAGTTTGTGAAAAATTATAGAGCTCAAGGCGGGAATGATCTTATTAAACAAGCGACAGAATGGTATAACGCAAATAAAAAGAAATAAGAAACATCATCATAACAAGAAGCAGGGAGCCGTAGGGCTCCCGCTTCAATCAGGATAAAAAAGATAGCGTTTACATTATATGTGGTGAGGTGATCGTACATAATAAACCCCGTGCATAGTATTGACGAGGCGAAAATTGCAAAGCTAGTACGTTAATTAAGGAGGCAATGTTCATGTTCGGTTCAAGAACGAAAAGAGTATTAAGCTTGATAATTATCTTTCAATTGGTGTTGGGAATGCTGCTTACGATTATTCCTGTATTTACCCCCTCTGTTCAAGCTGCGGTGATTGATACGATCTTGCCAGAAGCGGATGCGTATGTATCCAGTAAAACGGGAGAACGAGACACTACCTATAATGGTGCAACCTCCCCCAATCAACTAGTGCTTAGAGAAGACAATTTGGCAGAGACCAGTTCAAAAAGGGCCTATATGCGGTTTGACTTATCGAAGGTGCCTACGGATACCACAGGTGTAACTGTTACGCTGAGGGTGTATGCAGAGGCTTTGCCACCTCCAGCAGTTACAGTAAACGTCTATGCGTATGCTGTAACAACGGATACGTGGGACGAAGCGACCATTACTTGGAATACTAGACCAGACGCAGGAGCCTTCGGTAACAAAGTAGCCGAGTTCGTTATTGCGCCGGAAATTGGCTACTATGAAGCTGATATTACTTCTTATGTGCTTGCCCAGAAAGCGAGCGGAAAAAAGGCTAACATAGTCTTGATGAATTCACTGGGAGCTCCTCAGAGGATCCTAAAGACAAAAGAGAGAGCTGTAGGACAACAACCCTATCTTGCCATTTCCAAGACGGTAGTTGTGCCGCCATTAACACCAACCAACGTAAACGTGAGCAATTATCAGAAAAAAGTTGCTATTACATTTAATAATACGCTTGTCGATCAAACTGGTGGTAATCTTAGAAACAAAGTAATGGTTTCTAAGGATAATGGAACAAGCTATCAGCCACTTACACCTTGGGATAATGTAAGCTTGAGCGGGAATCAATTCATCATTGATTTTCAGAATCCATTATTAGGCATTAGTAATAAAATTAAAATATTGGGTAATTCGCTCAAAGATAGCCAAGGAAATAGTCAAACTGCTGACATCCTCACATCTACTTTTGCAGCAGGTCCTATTCCTGATCCAACACTAGCACCTGTAAAGCCTACAAGAGACTTTTCTGTTAATGTTCCGAATATTAGCCAAACTATGCTAGGCAATAAGGCCAATGTATATCCCAAGTTATTCGTGGATGCTAACAGAGTGAATGAGCTGCGAAATGCCATTCTACCAGGCGGTACGCACAATCAAATATGGGAGCGCTATCTGAAGCAGATGGATGCAGAGTTGTTGAAAGTACCCCCTGCCGTTAACTATACAGATGGTGATGAATATGAACTATGGCAACGAAACGTTGCTTATACAACGCAAAATCTAGCAGCAGCAGCGATGCTTACACAAAGGAAATCCGTTGTGGAAACAAGATCGTTCGAAGCGGAGGAAGCAAATCTATCCGCATCTACCCTAGTAGTCGGAGATGATGGAGCTTCAGGGACCAATTATGTGGACACAGGTAAAACATCGATTACGAATCTTCCTAATCCTGCTGAAAAGGCAGATATAGAGTTCAAGGCTACGCTTCCTGCGACGCAAGCCTATCAAGTTTGGGCTCGCGTAGCTACAGACTCGATTAATCCTGTTTTACATCTAGCAGCTGACATTGGTGATTATCAACAAGCCCCGGCATTCACATCGGGTGGATGGAAATGGATCAAAGCAGCTTCATTCTCGTCCTTGGCAGAAGGAGAACATCTCTTTAAATTTATGACCAATGCAAAGCTTGATAAAATTATCGTTACTTCCGATGGGGCTTTCATTCCGTCTGGCATGGGTACGGAGCAACATTGGAAAGAAGTTGAGGATACAACGCTTACCGCGCCAATGAGTGTATATTCGGATGATACAACAGCTTCTCGTAACAAATATGCTGCCGTCAAATCGGGGGCAGATGCGAATACAGTTCCTGCAAATGGAGCAACAGGGGATATCCAATATTCGTTTCAAGCAAGCCAAGGCAACTATGATGTTTGGGTCCGAGTGAAGACAGAGAACGTTGCCAAAAACGGTTTCTATTACAGCATGGATGGCGGAGCATACTCGGTGGCAGCTCCTGTTATTGATAAAGCACAAGAGTGGCAGTGGGTGAAGATTGCAACACGAAATGGACTGACAAAAGGCACGCATACGTTGGCAATCAAATTTAAACATATTAAATTGAAATTCGATACGATCTTGGTATCCTCGGACACAGCGGCTGGTATACCTAATGACCCCAATAAATACTTGGTGGCAGCCATTCAGTGGGCTAAAGCTTCTGTTGGATACAATACTTGGGGAAAAACGCAGGATCCGCTTAATCGACAATGGGGTCTTAATAGGGACTTGGCTCCAGCACATCAACTTGAATCACTCGCATCGGTCTATGACTGGTTGCATGATAGCCTTAATACGGCAGATCGTAAATTAATTCTCGATAAATTAATTTATATGGGCGAATACATGTATGATTCATTAGCTGGAGAGAACGGTCAATACAACTGGTTTATGTACGGGTATTTGAATAACCATCTTTGGCTAACGGTAGGTGGTCTTGAAGTCGCTGGGGCAGCCATTTATGGCGATTATCCTGGGGCTAAGAGGTGGTTTAACTTAGCGGTAGATAAGTTGGATAACATTATGGGCTACCTAGCAGAGGATGGAAGTACGCAAGAAGGACCAGGGTATTGGAATTATGGCACCAATGGGTTATTAAAGTACATGGAAGTAGCCAAGAGCATACTTGGGATTAATTATTTTGATTCTGAAGCGGTAAAGAATGCGTTTGATTATCGTTTATATAACCAACTTCCTATCAACGTCAGTACCAATTTGAACTTTATGGTGGATACTGCGGATACGTTTAGAGATAATTTTGGACAAACAAATAATTCTTTGATTAGAAATTTAGCAAGATTATACAAAGATGAAACGGCACAATGGCTGGTAGACCAGTTTACCTTAAAGGGCATTGATTCTAGATATACATTGGATTTTGGCGATTTAATTTTCTATGATAACGCCGTTCAATCCCTTGATCCTGCTGCAGCAAATAAACCTTCTTTTAAAATCTTTGAAGATTTAGGTCTTGTCTATGCGAGAAGTGACTGGTCAGGGAATGAGTCCTTGGTTACATTTAAATCAGGACCTTATGTTGGACAAAAATCGATTGATTTAAATCCAGGGAGTGTAGCTGGCTATGCAAATGGCGGTCATGTGCATCCTGATGAGAATAACTTTACGATTTTCGGCAACGGTGAATGGCAGATTCGAGATGATGGTTACGCTGCGAAGTATACAAGCAACCATAACACGCTTTTAATAGATGGTCTGGGTCAACTAGGTGATCAGAATGCGAATGGTGATCTAGGTAACGGTCCATTGTGGGGTGGTGGAGATACACAGCAAATGCTAGCACAAGGAAGTGCACCAACCATTGACAAGCACGTGTCAACACCTGCCTTGGATTATTTCGTCGGTGACGCGACTTCGCAATACCACGTAAATAAAGGGCTGACGAAGTACAAAAGGCATATGATTTATTTAAAGCCCGACGTTCTAATTGTAGTGGATGATATCACGCTCAATGCTCCAAAACCTCTTGAATTACGGTTCTTTCCCGAGCAAAACAGCTTTATTCAAACTGGCGCTAAATACTTGAACGTAGGAAAGACATCCAAGCTTGAATTCACACCATTGACGCCGACCAACGTTACGGTTAAAGCTGAAAATGTAAAATACTATAATAGGGATAATGTGGCGTCTCAAAAACTGGCCTACCGTTTGCAGAATACGACGAATGCTTGGAGAAATGTATCTGCATTTGCTTGGTCCGATAAAGCGGGAACACCGAAGCAAGTGAGTCTTACTGGTCAAAATGGATCTCTCTACACGTTTGAAGTGGAAGGGAAGAAAGTAACTGTTGATATTGATACCATGACAACATCTGTATCCAATG
Organism: Paenibacillus sp. MBLB1832; assembly: GCF_032271945.1. Lineage (NCBI taxonomy): Bacteria > Bacillati > Bacillota > Bacilli > Caryophanales > Paenibacillaceae > Paenibacillus > Paenibacillus roseipurpureus. The sequence continues at coordinate 1,916,073 of NZ_CP130319.1, forward strand.
TAACCGTAAGCGAGCGGGTGAAAGGCTCGGATGCAAATCTTGCGGGTGTTTATTCCAATGGTGTTCTTATGAATGGCATAGCTCCAGAAACGCTCAATTATGCCTTCACGGTTAAATCCTCCGTTCCTCCACAATTGACTGTCATTCCTGCAGATAGTCATGCAGTTGTAGAAATAACGGCACCTGGCAAATTACCTGGTGAGTTTAAAATTAAGATTACCTCGGAAGATGGCAGCAGCAGTAAGATATACACCCTCGCTTATAATGTGGTGTCCAATACAGGACTAGGGAATGTCCACATTGATTTTGTTGAGGAGTCTGAGGTCTCGGGTACACTACTTACAGGTACAGGTGATTACCTAACCTTGGACAAAAGCTTACCTACCTACTGGGCGCTTCTTCCAGATGGCGCTTGGATTCAATATAATTTTGGTTCCCTGAAAAAAATTAATCAAGTATTAATTGCTTTTGCAAGCGGTGATAAACGAACTGCCAACTTTGACATTATGGTGTCAACGAATAAAACAGACTGGACGAAAGTTTACTCAGGTGTAAGCAGTGGAACGACGCTTCAAGCGCAAACATTTTCCTTCGCACCTGTCAATGCCAAATACATGCGCGTTGTCGGACATGGGAATTCAATCAGCGGATGGAACAGCTTCGCGGAAATTGGTGTGATGGGAGAAGATGTTACGTCAGCAACGCTTACATCCAGCACTACTGTAGATAAGAATTCGTCATTTCAAATCAGCTACGGTTTACAAGGTGCGATCGAAGTGAATGGGCAGGATGTCACGGTGCACTATGATCCAGCACTATTTACCTATGTTGGTGCAACTGCTGGCGTAAATGGAACAACTATCCAAGATGTAAACCACAATCCTGCACAAGGTACGATTCGTTATGTATTGGTCAGCACGGGAATTAATCGAATTAATGGCGAAGTTGCCAACTTGCTGAATCTTACTTTTCAGGCAAAAGCGAGTGGTACAGGAACGATTGAAGTGACACAGGTGGAACTATCCGATGCGAACGGAGAAATGACGAATGCTAGCACGGCTAGTAAAATGATTACCATTAGCCAAGATACATCTGCATTAACTAGTGCAATCGTTTCAGCACAAGGAATCTTAAGCGCTGCTGTTGAGGGCATTATGAACGGCCAATATCCTTCAGGTACGAAGGCACAATTGCAGGCAGTTATTTCAACTTCTATTGTGATAAGGGACAATGGGTTAGCGACGAATGCACAAATTAGCCAAGCAACAACCGAACTTCTTGCAGCTTTAAGCACGTTCCAAAGCCTGATTATAACTAGCCGTACAGGCGATTTTAGCCAAAGGCAAGGATATGATATCGGCGATATTAGTATGGTGGCTCCTCACTTCGGCAAGACAAAAAACTCCAGTGACTGGAATCAAATTAAGCGGTTTGACATCAATAACGATGGCGAGATAGGTATATATGAGCTAGCCTTTATTGCCAAAAGACTATTGAATAACTAGGATTTCATCAAGAAAACGGATAGGAAGCGGAGATTGGCGCTTCCTATCTGTATTAGGAGGATTCCATGCAATGAGAAAAACAGTGGCTACATGGATGATGTTGGCAGCAATCGTGATAGGGATTGTAGCTGCTGGCGGCAATGCGGGTGCAGAGCAGGCAGCAACGTTTGCTATTGAAACCGATCAAGCGGTAATAACGACGAACGATCTCGTGACTGTTACCGTAAAAGGTGAAAATATCAGTCCCTACTTCGCATTTGATATGGAGCTTGTCTATGACAAAGAGAAGCTGGAGCTTGTTCAAACAGAAACAAACATAAACGAGTTTGCAATACAAGCAGATAAGAAGGAGGAGTCGCGCATAAGGCTCGGAATCACGAAGTCTACCACACAGGCTACTGGCAATGGAGTAGTTCCAATTGTGCGAGCAGTTTTCCGTGGAAAAGCTTCTGGTGCAGCAAATGTAACACTCGTTCATGTAAAGGCTTTGGACAACATCAAATTAGAAGAAACGAAGTTTGTTGTGGGAGCAACTGGTACTGTGAATATTAGTTTGCCGGCTGGCGCTGGGACATCGGATCCGCCTCCATTACCACCACCACCACCGCCGCCACCACCACCGCCGTCGCCACCAGCTGAATCAGGTGCGACAATTGAACTTTCGCCAGTCTTGCAAGCCACAACGGCTAAGGCTCAGCTTAATGCAACATCTTTCAATAAGGCGTTACAGGGAGCCGCATTAGACAACGATGGTGCTAAGGTTGTTAGTGTGATTCTGAAGGAAATTGAGGGAGCAGCAACGTATGCGCTCGAACTGCCAAAAGACGTGATTCAAGAGTCAGCCCCAAGTCATAGTGGTGAGGAGAAGAAAATTAACATTATGACTCCCATAGGGGATATTATGATTCCTCCTAATATGTTTAAGTCAAAGGATGTTGAGGGTGTCTCGACGATAACCATTTCCATAGCTTCGGCAAACACCAGCAAGTTCAAGGAGGAACTAAAGACGAAGATCGGTAAAAAGCCTGTTATTGAATTGAATGTATTCATGGATGGCAAAGTGATTAACTGGAAAAATAATCAAGCGCCAGTTACGGTTCATATGGCTTACACCCCGACAGCAGAAGAACTGAAGGACCCTGAGCATATCGCCGTCTGGTATGTAGATGGAGCAGGCAATGTGCAGAAAGTTCCTTCCGGTGTGTATAATCCTGCTACAGGAACGGTCGTCTTCTCTACTACCCACTTTAGCGAGTACGCAATTGGCTACGAAATCACCACATTCGGAGATATTCGCGATCTGGATTGGGCGAAGAAGCCAATCGAAATATTGACCTCCAAGGGGATTGTGAACGGTACGTCGCAAACTACCTTTACACCGAATGCGAGTATCACTAGGGCAGATTTTATCCAATTATTGATCGGTACCCTTGGCTTGACCGCCGATGTTAATGCTAACTTCGAAGATGTAAGTAAGGAGGATTACTTCTACGAATCCGCGGGGATTGCGAAAACGCTTGGAATCAGCCAAGGTGTTGGCGGCAACACGTTGCATCCAACAGAACTTATCACAAGGCAGGATATGATGGTGCTAGTAGAGCGTGCTATGCGTATTGGTAAAAAGGAAATGAGTACAGCGAATATAACGGACCTTCATTCTTTTCAGGATTGGGCACAAGTGTCTAGTTATGCGAATGATAGTCTCAGCATCCTCCTCCGAAAGGGACTAATTGAAGGGGATGGCAATCGACTGAACCCAACAGGATATACAACGCGAGCTGAAGCAGCTGTGCTCCTGTATCGTGTGTATAAGAATAAATAAAAGCACTGTATTCGCTTGGCATGATGCCACTACGCACAATAGCCATCATGTCAAGTGATCATATACAGAATGAACGAGCAGAGGGGAGGAATGTAGGCATAGCGTTTGTACCAAGCAAAAAAGAAAACATGCTAACAAGTACAAAAAAAATTGAGAATGGAGTGTTATTTGATGCAATTACAATGGCTGAACATGTTGAAATCTTTAGGCGGAGCATGCTTTATTGCTCTAACACTATGGGCTGCGCCGGCGTTTGCAGCACCCGGCGACCTCATTTTTCAATCTGGATTTGAAAGTGGCTCTACGTTATCGACTGTTTCTGCTCAATTCGATGATATTACTGGAACGGATAGCACGTTTAGCACTAAAAACAATTGGGTTAACGATCTGGAAGGCAATTCACAAATTGGTAAATTTGAAATTCAATATGAAGACGGTGCAGCCACGGATCGATACGCTAGCATCATTACGGATCCTACTAATTCTAACAATAAAGTGCTTCATTATTGGTTGAAGAATGCTGCAGTTCAAGATAACGGTTTTATGAAAGGAAGAATTCAAACCAATATTTATAATGAAGCGGATAACAACCAACAATCGTTAAACGAGATGTATTACAAAGTTCGTTTGAAACTTCATCCTGACATGCAAAAGCTGGAAAGCTTCAACGATGCGATTCCATGGCTAACGCTTGCCGAGTTCTGGAATAATAAAGCGTGGGATAGCGCTCCTTATCCCTTCCGGATTACTTTTGGTTTAAACAAGGATGCCAACAACGGATCCAATAAACCTTTATATTTTCATCTCGTGGGAGAGAAGATGGACGGCCGTCAGATCATTTGGAACGGAATACCCAAATCTTCCTTCACCGTACCCTATGATCAGTGGATGACCTTAGAGTTTTACTACAAGAAAGGCGATGCAACCACAGGCCGATTCTACGTAGCCGTTACGCCCCAAGGTGGTTCCCGTCAAATCTTGTTTGATGAAGTGAACTGGACGTATCATCCTAGCAACCCTTCTCCTGTAGGTCTGGCAAATTTTAATCCACTTAAATTGTACACAAGTGAGTTGTACATTAACCATATCCGGAATAATGGAGGGGTTATGCAGCTTTACTGGGATAACTTCGAGCTGTGGAATGGCTGGCCGCCGAATCTGTATGAGGCTGAGGCGATGACGCTAGGAACGACATCCGGAGAGACGCTAACCTCTTCCAGCGATGCGAATTGCAGTGGCGGCGTTTGCCACATATTTGACAGCAATAGCGCAGGTGACTACATGAATTATTTTGCAAACGTTTCGCATGACGGTAAATACGATATCAAGGTTGGCGTCAAAAAAACGAGCACACGCGGGATCTTTCAGTTTTCTGTAGATGGAGTGAACAAAGGGACTGTGCAGGATTTGTATTCAGCCACCACACAGTATACAGAGTTAACCATAGCCAGTGATGTTCAATTGTCCGCAGGCGATAGGCGGTTTAAATTTTATGTCACGGGAACAAGCGGATCAGGCTACCAACTGGGTATAGATTATATTAAGCTTGTGCCCAAAAATTGATTGACAATTGACTTGTCTCCAGCTCAGGTGGTCAGCAAACACCTAAGCTGGAGACTTTTCATTCGCTCAAGAAAGTTTAAAATACGTGATTATAATAACGGAAATCATCAAAAAAAACATAGAAAAAGTAAAGTTATGCTTAGGATAAAATGAAATAATAACAATATCTTATCTGGAATGGGAGAGAGTTAAGAGCATGGAAACGATGAAACAGTTCATCACTAAGAAGACAAAAAACAACGGCATCCGATTTGGCGATCGACTGGCTGATCATACGGAAGATGGCGTGTACATGTTTAAAGAAAATGGCTTCTGGACGGGAGGATTTTGGACGGGCCTAAACTGGTTATGCTACGAGATGACAGGTGAGGAAGTCTTCATGAAGTCTGCTCGAGGTGGGGGTGAACGTCTCCGGAAGAGAGTTTATGAGGCTCCTGGAACGCTAGATCACGATGCCGGATTCCTCTACTGTCTTTCCTTTGTTGCTGATTATAAGCTCACTGGTAATGAAGAGGCAAAGCGTACAGCGCTGGCAGCGGCTGATTTGTTGAAATCACGTTTTAATGAGGCGGGTAAATTCATTCAGGCTTGGAATGTTTGGGTGCCAGGCGAAGCTTTTTCTGAAGAGAATCGTGGGCGAATCATCATTGATTGTATGTATAATCTTCCGCTGCTCTTCTGGGCAACAGAGGTAACAGGCGATGAAAGCTACCGTGAAGTGGCAACTGCTCATGCACAAACCTGTGCAGGAACCATCATCAGGCCGGATTATACGACGTTTCATACGTATGTTTTTGACCCTGTAAACGGAGAGCCTAAATACGGGAGAACATTTCAAGGGTATTCCGATGATTCCTGTTGGTCTCGCGGCCAGACTTGGGCTATGGGAGGTTTTACCTATGCCTACAAATATACACAGAATCCCTTTTTCTTAGAAATGGCACGAAAGTGCACGGATGTTTTTCTTGCGAAAATAGGGGGCGATGATGTTCCATTTTGGGATTTTGATCTGCCCTCGAGACTTGGAGAGCCCCGAGATACCTCAGCAGCAGCTATTGCGGCAGCAAGTATGCTGGAATTAGCTGCGTATGTACCTGCAGCAGACAGTCTTAGGTACCGAGAGAAGGCAAAGAGCATCGTTGATACGCTATTTCATGAGTATAGTACACGGCATAATCCCCAACATGAGGGGCTTCTTGAACAGGCGTGCAGTCACAAGCCAGAGAATAGTCAGACGAACTGTTCGCTCATCTATGGTGACTATTATTTCGCTGAAGCGGTGGCAAGATTAGCAAATTGTACGAAAGCTTACTGGTAATTTCAAAATTGGAGGTTTTGAAGAATATGAAATTTCATTATGACAAACCTTTAGCCATTACCATGTGGGACTTCTCCTGGTTGGAACGACGCTGGCCAGGAGCAGGCTACGAGGACTGGGACCAAGTGCTGGATGAATTGAAAGAGCGAGGCTATGACGCCGTACGAATTGACGCCTATCCCCATTTGATTGATGCTGATCCCGAGAAGGAATGGACGCTTATTCCTCGTTGGAATCAGCAGGTATGGGGGGCTGCTTCACTAACGCGAGTTAGTCACATCGCACGCAATTTAATTGCATTTATGCAGATATGCAAGCGCAAAGGGATTGCTGTAGGGTTGTCAACTTGGTTTCGACAGGATGAAGATGACACGCGCATGAAACTGAAGACTCCTGCCGATTTGGCACGAATTTGGAAATCAACGCTGGATGTCGTCGAGGAAGCAGGATTAATGGATATTGTGCTGTTCGTGGATCCTGTAAATGAATATCCCGCCAAACCTTGGACACCTTTCTTGTATGCAGCTGCAGGAACCGATACATTGACACGTGATTCGGCAATCAGTGTGCAGTGGATGAAGGAATCACTTGCTATTTTGCGGACGAGCTATCCTGATTTGAATTACACATTCTCTGACTATGAATATGCCGGGATAGAGGAGCGTGAAACCGATTTCTTGGACTTTATGGAGCCGCACATCTGGCTTGCCTCCTTTACCGATTGGGATCAGCAGGTTGGCTACAGCTATGAGGCATTCGAGTCTACCGGGTATGACAATCTCGCGCTGAACGCCGAAAAGATATACTACGGACAGAAGGAATATTGGGACAGCAAGATCGTTGAGGGTATTGATCGGATTGCGGATTGGGCTATAAAGGCAGAGAAAGCGCTAATTACAACGGAGTGCTGGGGAGTTGTTGATTGGAAAGATTGGCCGCTCTTGGATTGGAAGATGATCAAGGAAATGTGTGAAATTGGTACTCGCAGGGCAGCCTCTAAGGGGATCTGGGTGGCAATCTCGACAAGCAATTTCTGTGGACCGCAGTTCGTGGGCATGTGGCGGGACGTCGAATGGCACAAGCAATTAACAGATGTCATTCATGCAGGTAAGCTGCCTACAGCGTTTTTAAACAAAACATAAGAATGTTAAATGAGTGTGAAAATCCTACATCCGGTTTGCGAATGTAGGATTTTATTCTAGATATGATGTTTGCGAAAATATCCTGGCGTTAGATGCGTGAACTTCTTAAAGGTTCTATTGAAATGACTGATGTGATTATAGCCAACTTGCAGCGCGATCTCCGTCACGGTGAGGTCGCTATTGCGCAAGAGCTCGATCGCTTTTTGAACACGAAGTTCCGTTAGTAGTTCAATATACGTTTTACCTTTCATAAGCTTCAGCATATAGCTGAAGTACGATGGTGACATCAATGCGATTGAGGCAATGTCCTCAAGTCGTAGATCTTCGCTGAAGTTCTTTTCCATATAAGAGATGGCCTGAAATAAAGCTTTGCGATGCAGCAAGACCTGATGCTGTTCATGTTGATCCTGCAATAGGGCAAATCTTGTAAACTGTCTGCCAATAATTACTAGAAGTTTTAGCAGCTCAGCTTTGATGGCCAGTCGAAATCCTTCCTCTTGCTCTTCCCATTCAGCTAGAATTGTGTTCAACACAGCTTCAACCGAGGATTGAGCCGGGGGGTTAAGGGACATTTTCGGAATCAGATTATCTTTGGCAATTAAAGGTCTAATATAGGCAAAATCGAGAAAAGTCTGCATTTGTGAAAGATCTCGTAAGCTTTCATTAATCGCATGGGGCATGAAATCCACCTGAATCATGACATAATCCATGGAGTCACGTACTTCGAGGCGATGCTCCTGACAGGGAGGTATGGAGATCAAGTCTCCCTTCATTAGAATATAGGACTGCTCTCCCACCCAATGCAGACAGCTCCCTGACAACATATAACAAAGTTGAAGATGCTCGTGCGCATGTAGGGCATGATTCATATAGGCTGGCGAGCGCACTTCAATTTTAAAGGGAAAATCTTCGTCTAGCATGTCCTTATACGGATAGATTGGAAAGCTCTGCATGATATTCACCACCGCTAGAAATTGATGTGCTTCTCTTCTATGCTACACGTAATCGTTGAAATGTGCAAAAAGTTCGTGGAAAACGAAAGGCGTTTGAAAAGAGTGCATGCCATAATTGATGAGAGATAAGAGGGAGCTAATGAAAGCAAAGGAGGAAATCGGCATGAGGCGTCTGGCATTTAGCACGTTACCCTGTGAGGGTTGGTCTATTGAAGAAATGATTGCGCTCGCAAAGTCGTTAGGCTTTAACGGAATAGAGCTCAGGGAGGGGGCAGGCTGGGGCATTTCCAGTGAAATGACTGAACATCAGCGGAGAGAGGTGCTCCGACAGTTTAAGGAAGCAGGTCTTGAGATCACGAATATTGGCTCGGCTGTCTGTTTTACTGGAAGTTCAGGAGATGAGGAGCAGTTTGCAAATTTCCAGGAGGTTGTTTCGCTCGCATATGACTTGCAGGCAAGAGGGGTACGGATATTTCTAGGTTACTTTAATAAACGCAAGGATAATCGCATGATTCCAATTCCGTATGATACAATCGTAACCCGAATCAAGCAAGCTTGTGCTTGGGCAGCATCCTTCGGTATTCAGGTGTGGATTGAAACGCATAATGAATTTGCAACAGGTAGAGAGCTTCGAAAACTTCTAGATGATGTGGATATGCCGAATTGTGCTGTCATTTACGATATTATTCATCCCCTGGAAGCTGGAGAGTCACCGCTGGAAACAATTACTTTATTAGGGGCGCAATGCGTCCATGTGCATATTAAAGATGGTGCACCGAGTGCAGATCCAATGGACCTTGAATGGATATATACGAAACTAGGCGAAGGCCAGATTCCCATTACAACCATTGTCAATCAATTGGAGGAAGCGGGTTACAGCGGCTGCTATTCCCTTGAGTGGGAACGAAAGTGGAGGAAAGAACTGCAAGTGCCAGGCATGGAACCAGCAGTCATTTTTCCTGCCTATTTGGAGCTCATGAGAAGTATTTTTAATTCTGAGATGAATGAGGAATATACGATGAAAACACTTATAACCATTGCAAACGAAGGTCTACGAGACCTGTTTTGGCAGGAAGCTGCTATGAAAAAGCTTGAGAATTTCTCACAGGTGGACATCATTCCACTCCATGAAAGATTTACAAGCGAAGACCTTGCTGAAATCATTGGCGAATATGATGCTTGTATCACTTCCTGGGGCTCCCCTTCTTTCACGCCCAATGTTCTTGCTCGTGCCGAGAAATTGCGGTTTATTGGACATGGCGCAGGAAGTGTGGCTGCCATCGTCAATGAAGATGTGTTTCATACACCGATCGCCGTGACTTCAGCTAACAAAGTTCTTGCGCTCTCGACCGCAGAGTGTGCGGTCTCGTTATTTTTTGCAGGAGCATGGGATCATGCCGGATACAGTGCAAGACTTAAAGGAGGGCAGTGGAGCAATAATACACGTGAAACGGTTCTTGGCGTAACGCGAAGAGTGGTTGGTTTAATCGGTTACGGTGAAATCTCCAAACAAGTGATTCGGATGCTTCAACCTTTTAATGTTACAATTCTGCTCCACTCTAGTTACTGCAGCAGGGAAGAAGCAATTGCGAGAGGTGTTGAGCTTGTTGGTCTGAATGAGTTGTTTGAGCGCAGTGATATTATTTCGTTACACAATACGTGGACTTCACAATCCGAAGGTATGATCGGAAGGGATCAACTGAAACTGATGCGGGATGGCACTCTCTTCGTCAATACAGCACGCGGGCCAATTGTACAGGAGCGAGCACTTGTGGAGGAGCTTCGGAAAGGGAGAATTTTTGCAGCACTTGATGTCTATGAGCATGAGCCACTTCCTAAGAATCATGAACTGTTGACCTTGCCAAATGTTCTTTGTTTGCCTCACATCGGCGGTTATCATGGACTTCTAAAGCGAGAACTGTGTGATTTTATTGTGGATGAGCTTCACCGCTTTGTGAAAGGCGAGGCATTGCTCGGTCAAGTGTCTCTTGAACACTATAGAAGGTTAACACCTAGGTAAATCTTATTAGCATGATTAAAGAGAAGAGGTTATCAGATGCCATCATTCGATATGCCATTAGCTAAACTGCTTACCTATCAAGGGTGTAATCCACGTCCTGAAGATTTTGATGCGTACTGGGATCGGGCGATTGCTGAGATGAAATCGATTTCACCTCAACTCGAGCTTTTTCCTAGTGAATTCCAGATTCCATATGCTGATTGCTTTGACCTTTATTTTACAGGTGTGAAGGGCGCTCGCATTTATGCCAAATATATTCGTCCCAAGCGCATAGCTGAGCCTCATCCCGCCATTGTTCAATTTCATGGGTACTCTGCCAGTTCGGGGGAATGGATTGATAAAGTTCCCTATGCCTCTTTGGGATACTCTGTGTTCGCTATGGATTGCCGCGGTCAAGGAGGGCGATCAGAAGATGTTGGAGGTACGAAAGGAACAACGCTCAGAGGACATATCATTCGTGGTATCGATGATCACCCTGATCAATTGTTGTTTCGAGATGTTTTTCTTGATGCCGCTCAACTAGCAGGCATTGCGATGGATATGCCGGAGGTAGATGCTAGCCGAGTAGGAGCCATCGGCGGTTCGCAAGGTGGGGCTCTATCGATGGTTTGTGCCGCGCTGGAGCCTAGAATAAAGCGGCTTGCACCAGTATATCCGTTCCTAAGCGACTATAAACGTGTATGGGATATGGATCTGGCCAAAGATTCCTATCAGGAGATTAAGGATTATTTCCGTCGTCATGACCCTCAACATAAGCGGGAAGAAGAGTTTTTCACAAAGTTGGGTTACATTGATATTCAGCACTTAGCTGGGCGTATTCAAGGGGAAGTTATGATGGGGATCAGTCAGTCGGATACCATCTGTCCTCCATCCACGCAATTTGCTGCATTTAATAAAATTAAATCGAAAAAAAGCTACGAATTGTACCCGGATTTTGGTCACGAAGGCCTTCCAGGTTTTTATGATAAGACCTTCACGTTTATGCTCGGTTTGTAAGATAGGGGTTCTTACATAGTAAAATGCTTCCCTTTTTAGATATAGTTTTCAACATGTGAAACACAAACAGCCTCTTTACAAAAATGTAGAGAGGCTGTTGTGTACGTTCTTTTTAATTAAATTATTGGTAATTTGCACTTACCCATGTGTAGTCACGCACGATACCATCGGCAAATTTAATGTTTTCAATCTCACTTTTCCATGTGTAGAAATAGTCGATGATTTTCACTTTATTCGAAGGCGAAGATCCTGTACCTGAGAATGTGATGATGAGATCGTCGACTGATCTGGTAAATGTCGCTTGTGAAGAGTTTAGATCCGTGAAAATAATCGTATCCGAGTTGGACGAGTTTGTGTCATAGTCGTCGACATAATCGTAGCCGAAACTCCCTGTGAATAGATACGTATCGTTACCTGTTCCGCCATTTAAATCATCGTTTCCAGCTTTTCCATCAATTACATCATTACCGCTAGTGCCATTCAACGTATCGGCACCACTTGTTCCAACGATGGTAGCTGTTGGTATACTGCCCCCACCTCCGCCCCCGCTTGGAGAAGTACCTCCATAAATATTCCCCGTCGATGAAGTAACCGTTCCATTATTTACATTCAACGTGTAAGGAAGCACCGAAGTTCCTGTCCAGGTATTGAAGTTAAATGTACTGCCACTGAACAATTTGGTTATAGAAATATTGGTGAAGGTAAGCGGTGATCCGCTAACGACCGTTGTAGGTGCTGTTGTACTTTTCGCAATGTAGGCCCCTGGGCTCGGTGCGCCTGGTTGTGTGAGTAATTGAGCCGTGCCGTTTGCTTCTACCACAAGTGCGGATTGTTCATTTACTGCAATCCCTTTGGCAGTCGTTGTCCAACCATCTTTTATATTTCTAGCTAAAAAGGTAAGGAAACGCCCCATACGATCCCGTTGCTCAAAATGGGTATCCGTTTGAATACCGGCATTCACGGGTGTTGTTACTAAATCTTTTGTGAAGGACATTAGGCTGTTATAGGGATTGCTCAACGCAGCAGTTGAATCTAAGGATGAGGAGCCCGCGGAGATGGCATCGTAGGTGAACTGACCTTGAATCATGGTTCCAGCGCTTGTGCCTCCAAAAGGAATACCTGTGGTAATTCGGTTGTTTAAAGCAACTTTGGCACTGTTTGCTCCTGTTATTTTTAAGAACTGAGCATAATCAGCTTGATTACCGCCAGCAAAGAAAATCGCTTCAGCTTTATTAATTTTGTCGACAACAGCGGAATCGGTTGCTGCAGCTTGCAGTTTGGCATTATCCCCGCCTTTGAGAAGGAGTGTGGAAACAGAGTTTAGCGGTTTGCCCTGAGCCGTAGCAAGATCGTAAACATACTGATCATAAGCGCTCGTGCCAGTTGCTCGAATGATCAGGAAATCGCCGCCGTTTGCTTTGTTAATCATCCAATTAAAGGCTGCATCAACATCGGTACCGCCACCCATGTACACTTCGCCGAATGTCGTCGTTTTGACAACATCAGATGTGTTATTGCTGTAGCGGTAATACGTGTAATTGGTTCCAGTTGTTGTCGTCTCGGATGGGGCGGCGAACACTGCCGCTGGGAATAGCGACATCATCATCCCGAAGGCTACTGCAGTTGGAGCTAAACACTTAACAAACTTCTCCTTCATAAAAACACCTCTTCTCTAAGATTGGGTACATGTAAGGAAGAAGCAAGAAGCGTGCCATTATGTCACTAAATCTAACATTAAATTTAACATATTGGTTTTAGGAAGAGGGGGGGAGTAAATGCAGGTTTTATAAGGGATTTCCAGGTCGTAAACCATTCAATGGGGATATTAATGGGTTATAAAATAAGAACCAATAAGAAGTTTTAACCATTAAAATGGTTGTATAAGCAATAAACTAGATCAAATTTTATTAGGAAAATGAGAGTATAAGTAAAACTGTGTCAACTTATATGACATGAGACTAGAGGCTTAAATTTAGCATACAAAAAAATACCCACAGAACTGGACGCTTTTTAAAGTGTCCGGTCTGTGAGTACCAGTCTACTACTTAGTCGTGGAACTTAGGGCCTCCACATTCAGCACATCATTCACATGCTGCCAAGCCCAATCCAGCTCATCCTTTGTGATCGTAAGCGGAGGCGCCAAGCGGATAATGTGCTCATGGGTTTCCTTGCACAGCAGTCCTTTTTCTTTCAACGCTTCGCAATAGGGACGCGCTGGAACCGTCAGATCAATACCGATAAAGAGTCCGCGACCGCGAATCTCCTTGATTCGCGGCGACTCCATTTCCTGAAGCCGCTTCAGGAAATAAGCCCCAAGCTCAGCCGAACGCTCTGCGAGCTGTTCGGCTTCGAGCACCTCAAGAGCAGCAACTCCGACGGCGCAGCCGAGCGGGTTGCCTCCAAATGTCGAGCCGTGAGAGCCCGGCTCGAACACCTCCAGAACCTCGCGATCTCCGGCTACGGCCGAGATCGGGAATACACCGCCGCCAAGGGCTTTGCCCATGACATAGAGGTTCGGCGTAACGCCTTCCCAGTCGCTGGCAAAGCGGCGGCCCGTACGGCCGAATCCTGTCTGGATTTCGTCCGCCACGAACAGCACCTGATTCGCTTGGCATAGCTCATAACACGCCCGTAGGTAACCATCCGGCGGAATGACAATCCCGGCTTCGCCCTGAATGGGCTCCACGATAAACCCAGCCGTGTTCGGCCCGATGGCCTCACGAAGCGCTTCCACATCCCCGTAAGGGATGATGCGGAAGCCCGGCGTGAAGGGACCGAAGCCTCGCTTATATTCCGGCGATGAGGAGAAGGAGGTAATGGTCACCGTGCGACCATGGAAATTCCCTTCACACACAATGATTTCCGCCTGATCAGCGGGGATGCCCTTCACGTCATAACCCCAGCGTCGGACGGCCTTCACCGCGGTTTCGACGGCTTCGGCACCTGTATTCATGGGGAGAATCATGGGTTTTCCCGTATAGTTTGCTAATTTCTCATAGAATAATCCTAGTGTTTCACTGTGAAATGCGCGTGAGGTGAGCGTGACCTTTTCAGCTTGGTCTAGTAAGGCTTTCACAATATGCGGATGCCGATGCCCCTGATTGAGCGCTGAATAAGCACTCAACATATCCATGTACCTATTTCCTTCGGGGTCCTCGACCCACACACCTTGCGCTTTCGATATGACGATGGGCAGTGGATGATAATTGTGTGCCCCGTATTTTTCGGTTTGTTCGATAATTCTGCTGCTCTTGGTTTCCATTGGTATGTCCTCCTTCGCGTACAGCCTGGTCAAGTTTGCCTTCTTGCGCGGCTTTGGTACCCATTTGTACGTAAGCAAATTTCATGCCAAATGGGTTACTCCGCAGTCAGGGAGTTCATCCAGTCCAGCCCGGTCTGCGTCACTTTAATACCGCTTCTCCCGCGGTAAATCAAGATATACCCATGCTGCTCTAACAGCTCAATGCGGTGGCGGACTTGCTGTTCGGTCAGCTCTTTGTTCCACCAGCGTGTCTGTTCGGCGATTTTTTTGCGGCCTATGGATTCCCCAGATTGGTTGAAGCTGTAGATCGTTTGCAGGATCATGAGTAAGTCCTTATCGTCGACAACACCGCCCGCAGGCTTCTTCATCGGAGCTTCTGCAGTTGCTGCGATACTAGATTCAATACGATACATGAGATCCCCCTTCACCCCAGATGACGAAGCACGCTGGAAGAAATGGGTGTCTGGGATATCATTCAAAGTAACCGTATAGTTATCGCAAACAGCCAACATATAATCTATGGTATTCTTTAATTCTCGAACGTTGCCATACCATTCGTATTGCGAGAGCCTAATCATCACTTCGGGTAAAATTTTGACGTTATTACGGCCGCTCAGATGAATAATATGTTGGATTAATTCCGTGATATCCTCTTTGCGTTTACGAAGCTCAGGTAAGTGAAGATATAATACTTTAAGTCTGTGGTATAAATCCTCTCGGAATTTACCAAGCTCGATCATTTTCAGCAAATCCTTATTCGTAGCAGCGATGACCCGGACATCAATCGGAATAATTTTACTGCCGCCGATGCGCATGATCTCTTTCTCTTGCAGGACGCGCAGCAACCTGGCTTGCAGCTTGAGGCTAATATCGCCAATTTCGTCTAAGAAAATGGTGCCGCCATTCGCTTGCTCGAATACCCCGGTTTTTCCTCCCTTTTTTGCACCTGTAAATGCGCCTTCCTCATATCCGAAAAGCTCGCTCTCCATTAAATCCTCAGGCAAGGAGGAGCAGTTAAGAGCAAGGTAGGAACCGTTGTTGCGGAACGAAGCGTTATGAATCGCACTGGCGAACAGTTCCTTTCCTGAGCCGCTTTCACCCTCGATGAGTACGGTTAAATCCGTTTTAGCCAGCTTGCCCGCAATGAGTTTGGTATTCTGAATGGCAGCGGAGCTTCCTACAATATCCTGAAACGTATATTTAGCGACAAAACCCTTCTTCACCAGCTCGCGCCGCAAAGTTCGTTCCATTTTAATCGTCTGGTTCATGTCTTTGAAGGTGGCGACGATCGAATTCTCTGTTTGCAGCATGAAGCGCTGTACGATAAACTCATTCTGTATGAGTGTAAAGCAGCGACTTTCTTCCGTATTATCCGCGAGGATAAAAGCGACCAATTCCTGATTAGGAATGACTTCCTTTAAAAGGCGCCCAATGGCCTGCCTTGAAGTTACCTTAAACACGGTTTCCAAGATCTCATTAAACACGGTGATCCGACCTAACTCATCAATCGCGAGAATCCCGTCATCAACGCCATCGAGTACACGTTTAAAGTGTTTATTCAAATGCTCAGAATCTCGGTTCGATCGCGCAAGCTTTTTGTTTAGATCGATAATACTGCGAATGTTTTTGAAAGAAATACTTTCACCTTTCTCGGCAAGCAGACCGATATGTGACAGGATTTCCATCATGCTTGTAAGATCAATGAGTCTGGTCCCAATGTCGATAACGGTTGTAATAAATGGCGGGATTAAGCCGATCTCGCCTGGTGTAATTGCATACGTAATGTCAGGTGAGGCCTTGCAGCCTGGATAATGCGGAATATAATCAATATGATCTATACCTAATTGCTGAAGCATGGAGATGGAATCATAGCAGTTCTGTGCATAATCACTGACATAGAGCGCACGTGTTCCTTCGGGAATAGCAAGTAATTTATCGATATGTTCGTAATTGATGACACGCTTGGCAATCAATACGTGACAGCCTTCACCGATCGCATTTTTGAAGTCTTCTTCTAATAAATAGGAAGTGAGAATGATGAGCTTATTTTCGAAGGGTGAAGGAAACTGTTCTTCTAAGGAATAGCTTTCAATTTCAAACCAATCACCAATAACCTCTTCTAATTGTGCGGAAAGGGTCTTGCGCGTGTCATTTGTTCCAGCTAATAAAATGAGCTCTTTCTTTCGATTAGACATGGCCCTTCACCTCGTGTGTTATAATTAAAGGAATTGGACTCCCCATTAAAAACCATTAACAAACCCATTATAACGGGGATTGGCTCACTTGGGTAGATGATGGCTAAATAGATATTTATCAGGTTAGAAAATGGATGCGTTGTTATTGAATTTAAAAAAAATTAATAAATATTTTTTTCGTTCACTAAAGTTGGCATGGTTTTTGCTTTGATTGTATGTGTAAGGAATGCTTCCTGAGAACTAAGGCTGTTAGGTAAGGTATTCTATTATGAAAACACGGAAAAGGGGAGATTACATTGAAAAAACAGATGAAAGTCATGAACACCGCACTTGCAAGTATGCTTTTGTTAATCGGATTAAGCGCATGTAGCTCGACGGACAAACCAGCAACTAGCACGACGCCCGCAGCGACTGCAACCTCTAAGGCTACTGAAGCTCCAAAAGCTGTAGCTAAACCGCTTGTTGTTGGTATTGAAGCAGAGCCGAAATCCTTGAGCCCTTATAATGCAACTGACGGCAACTCTTCTGGTGTCCAGGGCAGCATGTTTGAAGGATTGTTGAAATTGAGTGCCGATATGAAAGTCGTTCCTCAGTTAGCAACCGAGTATAAGCTAAGTGCAGATGCTAAATCGATTACGTTTACCCTTCGTCCCAATGTAACCTTCCATGATGGCAGCAAACTCACGGCACAAGGTGTTAAAGATAGCTTAGATTTCGTGCGCAATAAAGCGAATAAACAAGCGCGTGCCAGCTTCTTTGAGTTTGTAGAATCCATTACTGTGGTTGATGAAACGCATGTAACCATTACTTCCAAAGCTCCTAATTCTGCAATGGCTGCCTATATGGCGCATTCCGCTGCATCCATTCTTTCCCCAGCTGAGCTGAAAAAGAAGAAAGACGACCCGAACTATAACATGGATCGCAATCCAGTTGGAACAGGTCCTTTCAAATTTGCAGAGTGGAAAGATGGACAATACGTGAAAGTGGTTCCTTACGATGGCTATTGGGATGCCGAACATAAAGCTAAATTAGAGAGCGTAACATATAAACCGGTGAAAGAAGCTAGCACACGTGTGAACATGTTGAAAACCGGCGAGCTGGATGTTGTCAAAAATGTCCCTTCTCAAAGTGCGAAAGAGCTTAGCACAGATACAACGATTGATATCAGCAAAAATCCAAGCATGGACGTTTTCTATGTGGGGGCGAATAATAAGCTGCCGCAATATAACAAAGAAGTTCGTCAAGCGATGAACTATGCGGTAAACAAAGAACAGTTAATTGCACAGGTTGAAAATGGGTATGGCCGCATTGCAGATTCCGCTATTGCTCCTAACGTCATTGGCTATTCGCCTCAAAAGCCTTATGAGTTCAATCTCGAGAAAGCAAAAGAGCTTATGAAAAAGGGCGGCTACGAGAAAGGTTTTGAAGCGACGCTTTGGACTCGTAATGACACCGAATTCGTTGCCATCGCGGAGAATGTTTCCATTCAATTAGGTAAAATCGGCATTAACGCCAAAGTAGTACCAATGGAGTCCGGAACTTTATTTGATAAACTGGATTCAGGTAAAGATATCGATATGTATATTGGTCGTTGGTCACCGGGAACAGGCGAGGCAGATTGGGGACTTCGTCCAAACTTCCATTCCACACGCATACCGCCAAGCTATAATAACGATACGTTCTATATCAACAAAGAAGTGGATGATTTGCTAGACGGTGCATTAAGCTCATCTGATTCGAAGAAAACGCAAGAAAACTATGACAAAATTCAAAAAATCGTGTATGAAGACGCGGCATGGCTATATCTGTTAGAGCCGGAATCCATTATTGGCAAACGCAAAGACGTTAGCAACGTTGTACTTCTTCCAACAGGCTATATTGATGTGAACAATGCCGTGAAAAAATAGGCAACAACAGATCCTTGGTGAGAGCCAGGGATCTGGTTTCTTTTTTCTTCCACCATTTCCACGAGGAAAGTAGTGAGCAGCTTGTACTTTTATATGATCAAACGCACATTAGGCATGATTCCTATTTTACTCACCGTATCCATCATTTCGTTTTTGCTCATCCATCTGACGCCATCTGATCCCATTCGGATCCTTTATGGAAACGATCTGGATAAAGCGACCTATGAGAAGTATAAGCAGCTGGAAGGCTTCGATGATCCGCTATATGTCCAATATGGACGGTATATGTATCAGGTGCTGGTAAAAGGCGATTTCGGAAAGTCTTATAATTCTAAGAGCAATGTGTCCAAAGAAATTATGGAACGTCTTAAAGCGACAACGGTACTGACACTCATGGCCATGATTTGGGCTGTTATCCTGGGTCTAGTAATTGGTATGATTTCGGCTGTAAAACGCAATTCGGTGTGGGATCGGGTGGGAATGATTGCCTCGATTACATCGCTGAGTGTACCTGAATTTTGGTTTGGTCTCATACTAGTTGAAGTGTTTTCTGTCAAACTCGGTTGGCTGCCTTCTGGCGGCGCAGGGGGCATATCGCATTTAATACTGCCTTCTTTAACGCTTGGACTAGGGGTTGCTGCGGTCATTGCGAGATTTACTCGTTCTAGTGTATTGGAAGTTCTTCGTGAGGATTATGTGCGTACAGCGAGAGCTAAAGGGCAAAAAGAGTCCAAAATTTTGGGGATTCATGTGCTTCGAAATGCATTAATTCCGGTATTAACGATGACAGGCTTACAATTTGGATTTCTAATTGGCGGCGCTTCCGTGGTTGAAACGGTTTTTGTTTATCCGGGCTTAGGATCTTTTATGGTAGACGCTATCGTGACCAGAGATTATCCCGTTGTACAGGCACTGATTATGTTGTTTTCGTTCCAATTTCTCGTGATTAACTTACTTGTAGATATTGGTTATAGCTTTTTGAATCCGCAAATTCGTTATCAGTAAAGGAGATTCACATGCACGCAAATGATACGAAGCCTTACTCTCCTTTTCGTTTCTTTCTTAATAAATTTATGAAGCAGCGTCTAGCGGTTATCGCTGGATGTATGATCATCCTCATTATTTTCATTGGACTGTTTGGCACATGGATTGCACCTTACGATGCTGCCATTCCTGTAACTGAGCAGTATGCAGACAAAGGCATTTCTGTGGAGGATCTGACAAGCCGTGATGTTCAAATCATCGGGATTTCGGGCAAGGGAGCGGAGATAGCGGCGAAAGATTTGGTGAAGCTCACTTCGAGCAGTGACCACTCCGAGGTCGCGAAGGCATCCCTCAATGATCAGACCGCGAAAGTGAAGGCGGTTTCAAGTGGAACAGCTGCGATCCTATTTTGCTCGGAGGGTGCTTGCTCGGCCTTACAAGTAGGCGTATCGGATCAAAGCGGTCTGCCCATTCCTGCTTTTGTATCAGCGTCGACTCTGGTAAAGGAACATAAAGTTGGTGATACCGATCAACTTCAGCCTGAGGTTCTTCTAACGGATGGCACAAAGTTATCGGGTTTAGAGGCCATTGCTGACTACTCGAAGTCACATGGGCAGAAGGCGCAGACCGAAGATAATGGCTTTGTGACCGGCGGCGCTAAGAAAGCGGAGTCTGGTTTGCAATTCGAGTCCATGACGCCGCAAATTGTGACGGTTGATAAGGATGGGAAGGTTCGCGCTGTTAGAGAAGGAGCGGGACTTATCAAGATCTCTTATGGCTCCGTTTCTTCTCTGGTGCCCCTCGCAGTTGGTGCAGGAAATACGTATCCTGGATTGACGCAGCTCAAGCTATCGGAGGGGAAGATTGCGTTAGAAGGGATTTACAAGCATCAACAACCTTCCCTTCGACATTGGTTTGGGACCGATCACGCGAACCGTGATATTTTCAGCCGGGTACTTGCTGGTACGCGTCAAACCTTAATCATCGGATTCGTTTCTGTCTGTATCGGCGCCCTTCTTGGTATTGTGTTTGGTTTGTTGGCAGGGTACTACGGTCGCTGGACCGATATGCTAATCTCGCGCGGTTCTGATATTTTGCTTTCCTTTCCAGGTATTTTGCTCGCCATCTTCGTCGTGGCCGTGATTGGTCCAGGGATGATCAATATTATTATGGCTGTCGCTGTTTTTACGGTGCCGATTTTTATACGGATCGTTCGCGGAAGTGTACTTTCCCTTAAAGAGATGACGTATGTGGAAGCCGCTCGCTCCATTGGTGTGAAGGATTCGGTCATTATTTTTCGGCACATTTTCCCAGGTACGCTGTCCGTTGTCATGATTTATCTTACGATGCGTATCGGAAGCGCGATTCTCATTGGAGCTGGGCTTAGCTATCTCGGACTTGGCGGCGATGTAACAGCGCCAGAATGGGGATCGATGCTGAATGCTGCGAAAAATAACAGTATGCAGCAGTTTTTTCCATTGTTCTTTCCCGGTATGGCAATCGTGATTACGGTACTCTGCTTTAATCTACTCGGGGACGGACTAAGGGATGCGTTAGATCCGAAACTCAAGGAATAGAGGACTTACACCATGGACAAAAAACTACTTGAAGTAGAAAATTTACGGGTTAATTTTAAAGTTGACGGCAAGGAAGTTTCGGTTGTGAATGGTATTTCCTTTGGCATCAAGGAGGGTGAAACGGTAGGTGTCGTCGGTGAATCGGGGTGCGGGAAAAGCATAACCTCACTCTCCATCATGAGGCTTATTCCAAGTCCTCCAGGGCGCATTGCCGAAGGTCGGATTACGTATAATGGGCAGAACTTACTCGAGCTAAAGGAAAGTCAGATGCAGAAAATTCGCGGTAATGACATCTCGATGATTTTTCAAGAGCCAATGACCTCACTGAATCCAGTCCTCCGCGTGGGTAAGCAGCTGGATGAAGTCATCCTGCTTCATAATGCGGTATCGAAGAAAGCGGCTAAGGAGCGATCGATTGAGATGCTGCGCACGGTTGGCATTGCACAAGCTGAGCAGGTTTATGCGAGCTATCCGTTTCAACTCTCTGGCGGTATGCGTCAGCGGGTCATGATCGCGATGGGGCTTGCTTGTGAGCCAAAGCTGTTAATTGCCGATGAACCAACGACGGCGCTCGATGTGACTATCCAAGCCCAGATTCTAGATTTGATGCGTCAGCTTAAGCAGAAAACGAATACCTCCATCTTACTGATCACGCATGATCTCGGTGTTGTCGCCGAAATGTGCGACTATGTCGTTGTCATGTATGCCGGCGAAATCGTTGAGGAAGCGGATGTCGATACGTTGTTTCATGATCCTCAGCATCCGTATACCAAAGGGTTGCTGTCCTCCATCCCAAGACTGGGTGAAAAGCGTGATCGTTTGTATTCCATACCGGGGCAAGTGCCGCCAGCCGGAACCATTACTTCGGGCTGTAAATTTGCTGGACGTTGTTCGGAAGTGCAGGATGTTTGCCGAACGACGAGTCCAGAGCTCATTTCAGTGGGCATGAAGCATCGCAGCCGTTGCTTACTTCATCACGGCAAGGGGGCCAATGTTCATGAATAAGCCATTGCTTGAAGTTAGAAATTTACAAGTGTATTTTCCAGTTAAATCCGGTCTTTTCCAGCGCGCGAAGAAATTTGTCAAAGCTGTAGATGATGTTTCTTTTGATGTAAATGAACGTGAAACGCTTGGTATTGTGGGTGAATCGGGGTGTGGTAAATCAACAACGGGGCGAGCCGTACTTCAGTTGATCCCGCCAACTTCAGGTTTTGTTCATTTCGAAGGCGAATCGTTAGTTGGATTGAAGGCTGATGAATTAAGGCGGAAACGGCAGAACATGCAGATGGTGTTCCAAGATCCATATTCATCCTTAAACCCTAGATTAACAGTGGAGCGTATACTAGCAGAGCCCCTGCAAGCACATGGCAAAGGCAGTCAGGAAGAACGCAGGGCTCAAATCCTCGAAGTCATGGAGTTATGTGGACTTAGCCGCACCTATATCAACCGTTACGCGCATGAATTTTCAGGCGGACAGCGGCAGCGGATCTGTATTGCAAGGGCGTTAATTTTGAAGCCTAAACTGATTGTTGCCGATGAGCCTGTCTCAGCGCTAGATGTTTCCATTCAATCTCAAATCTTGAATCTCATGCAAGATTTGCAGCGAGAGCTTGGGCTGACGTATTTATTTATTTCCCATGACTTAGCGGTTGTTAGACATTTGTGTACACGAGTAGGCGTGATGTATTTAGGTCGGATGGCAGAAATTGCCCCTGTCGAGTCGTTGTATGAGACACCGCTGCATCCTTACACGCAAACGCTGCTTTCAGCTATTCCGAAAGCGAGCCCTCGTGAAGCGAAAGAACGGATTATTTTGCAAGGGGAAGTTCCTTCACCACTAAATCCGCCATCGGGTTGTGCCTTTTCTACCCGTTGTCCTCATGTAATGGATCGCTGCCGGTCAGTTCGCCCAGAACTTCAAGAGGTAGGCTCATCTGGTCATAGGGTTGCTTGCCATTTATACGATTCTTAATAAACAAAACCTAATAAAGGGGTGAGGACTGTGGGAGAAAGGTTAGTCGTTGTCAAACGAGGAGATCAAATTGAAAGCGAGCACACGGGTCATATTGCCGTTGTGGATGCTTCGGGTGAGCTTATTGCAAGCCTGGGCGATCCTAGGCGGATCACATTTGCTCGCTCTACACTGAAACCGCTTCAGGCTATACCGCTCGTTCAATCTGGCGCATCGGAACGATTCTTGATGAGTGCCAAGGATATCGCCATTTGCTGCGGCTCGCATAATGGAGAGGAACGGCACGTTGAAACGGTCCTTTCCTTGCTATCGCGGATTGGACTCGATGAGCATCGTCTGTGTTGCGGTGCACACGCGCCTTACGATGGGGCCAGCTATGAGGCGTTGCTGGCACAAGGGAAGAAGCCAACAGTGCTGCACAATAATTGTTCGGGGAAGCATGCAGGCATGTTGGCGCTTGCTCTTCATTTACACAGCGATATCGAAGGCTATGGCGAACTCCAGCACCCCGTTCAACAGCGCGTTTTTCATACGCTTTGTGAATTAGCCGAGCTGCTGCCAGAGGAAATTCAAATCGGAACGGATGGCTGTAATTTACCTACTTTTGGCGTACCCCTGCATAAATTAGCGCGTGTTTTTCAGTTGTTTGCCAATCCGAATGGCATTGAGAGTCATTCTTTGAAATTAGCTGTAAGACAAATTGCAGCTTCCATGATGGAACAACCGGAAATGGTTGGAGGTTCGGATGTGCTTTGTACGGATTTGATGAACGCGCTGCCGCACCGCATTATTGCCAAGGGCGGAGCCGAAGGTG
This sequence comes from Paenibacillus sp. MBLB1832, assembly GCF_032271945.1. Taxonomy (NCBI): domain Bacteria; kingdom Bacillati; phylum Bacillota; class Bacilli; order Caryophanales; family Paenibacillaceae; genus Paenibacillus; species Paenibacillus roseipurpureus. The sequence goes on from NZ_CP130319.1 coordinate 1,940,103, forward strand.
TGTATTGTATGGGGCTCGTGGATAAAGGGATTGGCATTGCACTCAAAATCGATGATGGCAACTATCGGGCAGCCTATCCAGCTGCAATTGAAACACTCACGCAACTCGGCCTCATTGATCAGCGTGAGAAGCAATTACTTCATGGGTACCATTACCCTCCGGTTACAAATCGCAGCGGACATATCGTTGGCGGCATTGAGCCAGTATTTTCTCTTCATTTTGAAAAGGGGGCGAAATAGCATGATTTCCTTCTTACGCCTATCGCCGACAATTAAGTTGAAAATAACCTTGTTAGTTGCATTAGCTGCCGTTTCCATGGTCATTCTGGCCATTGTGGTGTCGGTTACGATGTACAAAATGGCGAGTATCGACCGTCAAGAAAATCGCTTGCAGCAATCGAAGGCACTCGGCGATCGTATCGAGGCAGATATGCTTTCTGCGCGTAAGAATGAATCGGATTTCGTGCGAACCCAAAAGCCTGAACAAAGTTCGGCGGTGAAAGAGCAAATAGCGGCTTTGCAAGGACATATTAAAGATCTGCAGGCGACACTTTCTACCGATGAAATTCATATGAATTCAGAGAAGTTGATGTCTTTATCCAATGAGTACCAAGATCGGTTTGAAGAGTTGATGAAAAATGTGACGGGAACACAAAGCTTGACCACGGATATGGTATTCGCGGCAGAGGCTTTCCGCGGCATTGTTGAGAATAAAAACGAGAGTGGTCTACTGTTGCAAATGTATATGATTCGCCAGATCGAGAAAGATTATTTGCTTGGACGAGATGGGGATTTACTTACCGTATTTGATAAAAATGTCGCGGCTATCGAGAAAACCGTCCGACAAAGTAGTGCATTTTCAGGGGCTTCGCAGGATATTTTGCTGCGAAATATGGATAAATACAAAGCTTCTTTTGTCAAAATGACGAGCCTCTATCAAGAGCAGCCGAAACTGCTTGGGAAGTTCGCGGCGTTAAATGAAGAAATTTCAGCTAAAATCACTAGCTTGAATACCTATTTGAAAACAGAAACAGATGCTTCCATAGCCAGTAAGTCAAAGCTAAAATCGACGATGCAAGTCATTCTCCTCCTTTTCACGTTTATGATGACGGCAGCGATGATCACCATAGGCACGATGTTGGCAAGCTCGATGAATCGCTCCCTGCGAAAGCTGCAGGAAGGTACACGTATTATTGGCGGGGGTAATTTGGCTTATCGTGTTGATGTACAATCGTCCGATGAAATTGGCCAGCTGGCTGCAACGTTTAATGAAATGGCTGGTGAAGTGCAGAAGGCTTTCAAATATGTGGTGGATGTATCGGGGCAATTATCCGAAGCTTCAAGTAACCTTCTCGCTATTTCCGAGGAAACTTCGGCACATACCCAGGAAGTAAGCCGTATAGCAACGACAGTAGAAGAAGGTACGGTTGATCAAGCGGATCAGATCGCGCTAGGCTTCCATTTGCTTCGTGATATGAACCTCCAAACGCAGCAGGTGAAAGAAGCTGTTGCTGAAATCGCCTTGCAGGCCGATCGGTCTACAGATAAAGGTGCGGAAGGTATGGCGGTTGTGGCTGATTTGGAAAAGGTGTACCTCGACTATATGGGTGTGGGTAAATCGTTGTTTAAACGTGTCGAAGGTGTGGAACAGCATATCAGTCAAATGGTAAAAATGATTGCAGGTATTGAGGAGTTTTCCAGTCAAATAGGGCTCATTTCCTTGAACGCATCCATCGAAGCGGCTAGAGCAGGTTCGTTTGGACGCGGCTTCGCCGTTATCGCGGAAACCGTGAAGGATTTGGCGGAACGGACGAAGGCGCAAAGTTTGGATATGCGCAGAATGTCCGCACTTATGCTTGGAATGATGAATGAGCTCGAGCAGGATACAAAAAGGCTGGAAGCGGGCGGAAAGATTCAAGGAGAAGCTGTTCTTCAAACACGGGTTGCCTTTGTTCAAATTGCGGAGCAGCTTGAACGGATTCGAGAGCATGTTGGCCGTGTACAGGACTCCCTGAAATTCGTTACGAATTCCACCAATGAGCTTACAGACGCGATGAACGGCGTACAGGTTGTCTCTCATCAATCCAAAGAGGCTGCCAAAGAAGTTGCCGCATCAAGCCGCGAGCAGTTAGTAGCTATGGAAGAAATTAATGAGGCCGCTGTGCAGTTGGAATATTTTTCGGAACACCTACTACGCAATATTGAGCAGTTTACTCTGTAGATAAAGGAACGGTGTTTATAATGGTGTATCGGGTTGAGAAAGATTTCATAGGTGAAAAACAAGTGCCAGCAGATGCATATTACGGTATTCAAACGATGCGCGCTGTAGAGAATTTTCCTATCTCAGGTGTCAAAATTCATGCAGAGCTGATCACAGCTTTGGCCGAGGTGAAACAAGCGGCTGCACTGGCAAATATGGATACCCATATGCTGCCCAAGAAAATAGGGGAGGCCATTGTAAAAGCTGCTGTTGAAGTGAGAGGCGGACGCTGGCTGGAACAATTTATTGTCGATTCCATTCAGGGTGGGGCGGGTACCTCCATTAACATGAATATGAACGAAGTATTGGCGAATCGTTCCTTGGACATGTTGGGTCAAGAGAAGGGCAGCTACTTTCACTGCAATCCGAACAATCATGTGAACATGTCCCAATCAACGAATGATGTGATCCCCACTGCGATTAAAATCGCAGCTTATCGTTTAACTGAGGATCTAATCGAGGCGCTTTCGTCACTCCAACGTGCTTTTGCTAAGAAGGAAGCCCAGTTTGACGATGTGATTAAAATGGGGCGTACTCATCTCCAGGATGCTGTTCCGATTCGAATGGGACAAGAATTTGGCGCATATGCGCGCGTTTTGCAGCGCGATATCAATAGAATTAAGCAAGCTTCGGTAGGGCTGTTGACCGTGAACATGGGAGCTACGGCCGTTGGAACGGGCTTGAATGCGAAACCAGAGTATGTGGAGCGCGTCATGTTCCACTTGCGTGAACAAATTGGTATCCCTATTGAGAATGCGGAACATCTCGTAGATGGGACGCAGAATATGGATGCCTACACAGCGTTATCGGCCTCGTTGAAGGTATGCGCAGTGAACTTGTCCAAAATCTGCAACGACATCCGATTGATGGCATCAGGACCGCGTGTTGGTTTAGGTGAAATTAAGCTGCCGCCTCGACAGCCTGGCTCGTCCATCATGCCAGGGAAAGTAAACCCGGTAATGCCAGAAGTTGTGAACCAAGTGGCCTTCCAAGTCATCGGTAACGATCACACCATCTGCCTAGCCTGCGAAGCGGGGCAATTCGAGCTGAACGTAATGGGACCTGTTCTGGCATTTAACTTGCTCCAGTCACTCAAAATACTGCGCAACGCAGCCGACGTCTTCGAACGCTTCGCGATCGAAGGCTTGGAAGCTGACCGCGAACGTTGCAAAACGTACGTCGAGCAAAGCTTTGGCATTGTCACCGCCTTAAACCCGCACCTTGGCTACGAAGTGGCTGCGCAATTGGTGAAAGAAGCGGTGAACACGGGTATGACGCTGAAAGAGCTAATCCTTGAGCGTGGTCTGCTCACAGCCCAGGAAATCAATGAAATCCTAAATCCGATTCAGATGACCACACCGGGCATCGCTGGTGAGCGATTGTTAAGTCCGGCGGAATAGCTGGTGGTAAGAAGGAAAGGTATTTACTTAAGGAGCCTCCCTAAATGGGAGGCTCCTTTGGGTATGCGCCCATGGGCTTAATTAATTATAGGGTTTAAGTGCCGAATGGGCTATGCGGTATAGAGGGTATTGTTGGGATATGGTATCATCCATGCTAGGAGATAGAAGGATACCATCTCATAGTTTAAATCAGGAGGCATCGTAGTTCATGCATTTATTTTTATTAATCGGCCAATCGAATATGGCTGGAAGAGGCGAACTGAGCGAAATCCATCAGCAGCCTAAAGTAGAAAAACATATTTACATGCTGGATGCGGACATGAATTGGCAGACTGCGTGTGAACCCATTCATTTTGACAAGCCTGAACTTGTTGGCGTCGGTCCTGGGCTTTCGTTTGCCAGAACAATTAAGCCCTTCATGGATGGAGAATCGATCGGATTGATTCCCTGTGCTGTTGGGGGGACGAAGATTGAACGGTGGATCTCTAAGGGAGACTTGTATAGGGAGGCCGTTTCGCGTGCAAGATCAGCTATGCAGCGTGGTAAGCTAAGTGGCATATTATGGGCACAGGGGGAGAGTGATTCTGCAGATTTCCTTGATGCTAAGTCCTATAAGGAAAGATTATTTAGCCTAATATCTGACTTGCGTAATGATTTACAAGCGCATAATGTTCCATTTATTGCTTCCAAGTTGGGTGGCTTTATTTTACCGGACTCCTATCCGTATACAAACCTTGTTAATGAAGCACTTGCAGCAGCGAGCGATTCATTTGCCTTCTATAGCCTCGTAGTCTCAAAGGGGCTTTCTCACAAGGGCGACCACTTGCACTATGACACGGAATCCGCAGAGGAACTGGGAAGACGCATGGCGGAAGCATGGTTAAAGGTTGTTAATAAATAAACCGCCACCCGAGCCAGCGTGTGCTGAGCTTGGAGAAGCGGTGTTTGATATACATCCTATGTCTAAGCAGTCGCTCAGAAGGCGCGCGGTTCCCGCGCGCGCCCCTGTGCGTCTCGAGCGACGCACAGGTCAAAATCAAACGTATCCCCTGCGCTCAGGGGATACCCCATGCCTAGCTGGCCGTGGGCCTGCTCGTTGGCGATAATCAGTACCTGATTATCGCCAACGACATGCCCTTGTCCAGCCCGAATCAAGATCGCCGTGTTCTCGTCCACGCCGATCCCGTACCGGCTGTTCAGCGAGCGAACAGCCAAGGGCAGCCGCACTTCCCGGCTTCGCTCGCGGAAGTGCGTATCCACGCAAGCATTAAGCTCGCTTGCGAAGCCAAAGCCCTTCATGCAGCCGCCGGCATCGGGCTGCCCCTCGACGACGAGCGTCGCGCTGGCAATCGGCTTTCGTACTAACTCCAACCCTGCACGATAACCGTTCAGGGTTCCCTCCCCATACGTCCACGTACCTTGGATGGCCGCACCCGCACTGGACCCCCCAATTACCCCTCCGCGATGATAAACCTCGCGGACTGCCTGGAGCAGAGGGGTGTCCTCGCCTTCATCGGTAAGAAGGCAACGCGCATGCTTAGCCTGATCCCCGCCGTTTAGCCAAACCGCTTGCACATTGGCGAGCTGCTCGATGTTTTCATCATCATAAGCAGCCCGCTGATAGTTATCAATGGCGATTGGAATGAACAGCGGTTCAAAGCCATACTTCCGAAACAGCTTGCCATAGCCCGAAAAACCGTCATCATCTACATGATAGGCAAGGCTTGCGGCCCGCAGGCTTGGAGCAGCCGAGCAGAACACAGCAATTTGCGGTCTTTGGTTTGCTTTCGTTGGATGCTCTGCGCCTATGCTAGACAAACCGCCTCCCACTGCGGCATCGTAAAGCGCGCCCCAAACGGCTTTGTTGTCGTCCAATAAGTGGCCTCCTCCAAGGAGGATACTGCCTGATCTTATATGTTTCATAGCATCGTCCATCTTATAAAATTTGCTTTCCTAACAAAGAGCTAATTAAGCCGACAGCTAATTGGGAGGTTTTATTATTCACATCGAGCAGTGGATTGACTTCTACGAATTCAGCGGAAGTGACAATACCGGCTTCATGCAGCATTTCTACAGCAAGATGGGCTTCACGGAAATGCAGTCCGCCATTCACCGCGGTACCTGTTCCTGGCGCTTCGTTCGGATCCAATGAATCGACGTCGTAGCTAACGTGCAGGCCATCCGTGCGGTCTTTGAGGTAATCAATGGCTTCCTGCATCACATGTGCCATTCCTTTGCGGTCGATATCATACATGGTAAAACATTTAATACCCAGTGATCGAATAAGCTTTTTCTCCCCTTCATCCAGGGAACGACAGCCGATAAGGACAATATTCTCAGGCTTCAATTTTGGCTGTAAGCCTTTCATATTCGTCAGCAACGGATGTCCAATGCCTAAACTAACAGCGAGTGACATACCGTGAATGTTGCCTGAGGGACTTGTATCTGCTGTGTTTAGATCGGAATGCGCATCGATCCAAATGACCCCTAAATTCGTGTAATGTGAGGAAAGCCCAGCAAGTGTGCCAATAGCGATGCTATGATCGCCGCCAATGATCAGCGGGAAATCGCCTCGTTGGGCGGCTTGAGAAACTTGTTCTGATAGTCGAGTGTTGATCTCTATAACCTCTGCCAGATAATTCAGATTGGTAATATCTTGTTCGGCATCTATAGCTGTTGCGGTTACTTCGCCTAAGCTGATGTCCGTTATGGAATCGATGGTCAAATCCATCTGCTGGATACTACGAATTAAGCCCGCTTGCATGATGGACTTGGGGCCTTGGCTGGCACCGCGACGACCTGCCCCTAGATCAAAGGGAACGGTAATAGCTGCGATTTTCTGTTGAATGCTCATTAGATCTCCTCCTTAAGTGTGGTTATCGTTGCAAGGAACTCGTTACGAATCTCAAGCAATATATCTGGATTGCTCAAAAGATCATATCCAGTCCATGCGAGTGACTTGGCACCTAACAAAAGAGCCTGCATGCCATCCTCGCTCCCAGCTGCCTCTTTGAATTCAATGGTGTGACCGCCATAGGGGCTATTGGGGATTTGGATATAGGGATGTATGGCGGCTGTCCGTTGACTCACATTCCCAATATCAATGGAACCGTGGTCTAGTCCGTGATGGATCTGTGTGGGATCCACACCGAGCTTAATCAGATTTTGAACGAAAGCTTCAGATAAAGCTTCATTGGTAATTAGATTATCATATCCGAGCTCATAATTAGATATCTGTAATTGCGTCCCTGTCGCAAGCGCGGCTGCGCGTGCGCAGTCTTTGACCTTTTCAACCGTGGTCGCGAGTGTGCTCTTCGTGCGAGTTCGCACATAAAATTGCGCCTGTCCGTGGTCGGGAACGATATTCGCAGCAGTTCCTCCTTGCGTGATAATGCCGTGGATGCGGACATCAGATGAAAGATGCTGGCGAAGGGCATTGATGGCGTTGAACGATAGAATAACCGCATCCAGCGCATTAATACCATCTTGAGGTCTTGCCGCAGCATGGGCTGTTTTTCCGATAAAGTCAAACTGGACAGCTTCCATGGCCATGGATACACCACTTCGCTCATAGAATTGAGAAGGATGCGCCATGAGGGCAGCATCGACGCCATCGAAGAGACCTTGCTCCGCCATCGTTACTTTCCCGCCGCTGGTTTCTTCCGCGGGAGTACCAAAAACAATGACGGTACCTCCGAATTGATCAACAGCTTTCTGTAACGCGATTGCAGCGGTTACGCTCATCACACCAATGAGATTATGTCCACACGCATGTCCAATCTCAGGCAGTGCATCATACTCGGCTAAATAAGCAATGGTCGGTCCAGGAAGTGAAGAGGCATATATGGCTTGAAAGGCAGTCGGTAAGCCGGCTGTGCCAATCTCAACGTGAAATCCATAAGACTTTAATAATTGAGTGAGCAGCTCGCACGCTTTAAATTCTTGGTGTCCGAGCTCTGGATTTTCCCAAATCGTTCGGGAGGCATGAATCCAGATGTCTTTATTTGTTTCAATAAATGAAGCTATGCTTTCCTTTGTCATGCATTTTTCCTTCTTTCTGTAGGCAAATGAGGGAGGGGACTGCTCTATACATTCCCTAGCAAAAAGCGTGCCAGAAGGAACTTGTGTTTTTTTATTTATTTGCGATGTTCTTTAATGGTGGTTGCTCACTATTAACAACCAATAATCACCATAAAGAGGCTATTCCATCTACGTGGAGATTTCATACGATGGAGAATGAATCTTTCAAGTAATTCTGCCTTCTTATCGCGATCCACGTTGTTGGCATCGTTTTTGCTTAGAAGTAGTTAAGGCTATCCTTGCCTACATCTAAGGAGGAATCGAGATAAAATGGAAAAGTCACGGACAACGAACTATAGGGGAAATAGTGTTATTATTCGGTTAGAAATGAAGGTCGACCGCATGGCCTTCGGTGAAGTCGTTACTTCCTTGGCAGCGGTTGGCGGCGATATCACAGCGATCGATATCATTAGTAATGGCGGAGGCGTTACCGTTAGGGATATTACCGTCAATATGCCGGATTCCGTTACTGCGACAGACTTGACCGATGCTTTGAAAAAAACGGCTGGCGTCAGAGTCGTTCATATCTCAGATCGTACGTTCCTACTGCATCTAGGCGGGAAGATTTCCGTTATCCCCAAAACACCGATCCAGAACCGGGATGATTTATCACGTGTGTACACGCCGGATGTAGCGAGAGTCAGTATGGCGATTTATGAGGATCCCAATAAAGCTTTTAGTCTTACGATCAAGCGTAACATGGTTGCTGTCATTTCAGATGGCAGTGCGGTTCTAGGACTTGGCAATATTGGACCTAGAGCGGCTATGCCTGTTATGGAAGGAAAAGCGATGCTTTTTAAACAACTAGGAGATGTTGATGCGTTCCCGATTTGTTTGGAGACCCAGGATACGGAAGAAATTATCACCACCATCAAACATATTTCAACAGCCTTCGGAGGCATCAATTTGGAGGATATTTCGTCTCCGCGGTGTTTTGAAATTGAAGAGAGACTCCGTAAGGAACTCGATATTCCAGTCTTTCATGATGATCAGCATGGGACGGCCGTCGTGGTCTATGCGGGTTTAATTAACGCACTGAAACTAGCGAAGAAATCGATTCACGATGTGCGTGTTGTTGTTGCTGGGATTGGCGCAGCAGGCATCGCTGTCAGTAAAATTTTACTAGCAGCAGGGGTGAAGGATTTGGTGGGGGTAGACGTCGAAGGAATACTTATCCGCACGCAAACCTATGCGAATCCTATGAAACAGTGGTATGCTGAACATACGAATCCATTCTTACGTGAGGGAAGCTTACAGGATGCTTTAATGGGTGCTGATGTGTTTGTCGGTGTTTCTGCAGGTGGTATTTTGAAAAGGGAACATGTACAAAGTATGGCAGAGGATCCAATCATCTTTGCAATGGCCAATCCTACGCCGGAAATTATTCCTGATCTCATCGAAGATATTGTTGCGGTCGTAGCGACTGGCCGTTCTGATTATCCGAATCAGATTAATAATGTGTTATGCTTTCCAGGGATGTTCCGAGGCGCACTGGATTGCCGTGCATCAGATATCAATGAAGAGATGAAGCTTGCAGCTGCGGAAGCCATCGCTTCCATTGTCACTGCGGATGAGCTGAGTAAACAATATATTATACCGAGTGTTTTTAATGATCAGGTTGTCAAAAGAGTACGCGATCGCGTCGTACAGGCAGCTATTGCTACAGGAATAGCGAGACGAATTCCGAGGGAATTCCGCTAATTCTTCAACTAGAGTCCCTACCCACCCGACACAAAGGAGGATGAGCGTGATGTCCATGAGCATGCAGCAGAAACAGTCGCAGCAGGTCAAATTAGCGATGACACCGGAATTGAGGCAATCTATTCATATTTTGCAGCTATCCGGGTATGAGCTGAATCAGTTCTTGCTGGAACAGTCCGTAGAAAATCCGATACTTGAAGTGGAAGAGTCCCCTTATTTGTATCGTCATATACGTTCCACTGGTTCTATGGATGCTTCACAGACAGATCCGCTGCTTCTCCTTCGGGCGCATGAGCAGTCGCTTCAAGACTATGTATGTTCACAGTTGCGAGTCCAAAAACAACTGACGACGAAGGTGCGTAAATTTGCTATCTTTCTCGCGGGGAATCTGGATGAGAAGGGGTATCTCAGTCTGAAACTGGAGGAATGCTGTGACATTCTGGGAGAGACCATGGAGGTTGCCTTAGAGGCGCTTTCAGCACTGCAAGCGCTGGATCCTGCAGGTATTGGTGCTCGAGATGTTCGAGAATGCTTGCTTATCCAAATTCGGAAGGATAGTCGGGCTTGTTCAGGCGCTTTGGCCTGTGTAGAACATTACTTGCCCCAGCTTGCTCAAGGGAAATATAAAGAGGTCGGAGTGAAGCTGAAGCGATCAGAGCAGCAAATTGCGGAGATTCATTCCTATATCAAAACATTAAATCCATGGCCTGGAGGGTTGTACCCCTCCTCAGTTCAGCCGGCTTATATTATTCCCGATGCCTATATTCGCAGGGATCCCAACGGGTTTTCCATTCAGGTGAATACGAAGTATACGCCGCGTGTTTCGATGAATCCCGACTATACACAATGGGTGAATGACAGGCAGGCAGATGCCTCCATGTATCTCAAGGATAAATTTAAATCAGCCAGCTGGCTTATCAAAAGTTTAGAACAAAGGAATGTCACACTGCATCGTGTACTTCAAGTATTGATTGATGAACAATCGACCTTCTTACATATGGGGTTGGAGCACCTCAGGCCCTTGAATCTTAAGGCTGTCGCTGAAAAGTTAGGGCTGCATGAATCCACGATTTCTCGTGCCGTCCAAAATAAATACATTCAAACCCCGCAAGGGTTAATTGAAATGAAATTTCTTTTCTCAACGGGACTTCAGACGCCGCAAGGCAACATGGTTTCCATTTCTATGGTGAAACATAAAATGAAAGAAATTGTGTCGCAAGAGTTGAAAACAAATCCCTACTCGGACCAGCAAATATCAGAATTTCTTGTTGCACAGGGAGTTCCCATTTCGCGAAGAACTGTTGCTAAATATCGAGAGGAGCTGTCTATTCCGGTGGCCTCGATGCGTAAGCAAAGGGTGTAAGTGGAGGCAAGTTGTAATAGGGGCTGTCAAGAAAGTCATGTGAGATGACTTTCTTGACAGCCCCTATACGTGTTACAACTTAAACTGGGCTAACTGATCGTTTAGATTTCCAGCTAGCTTCTCCAAGTCATGAGAGAAGCCGACGAGCCGCTCGCTTACATGGAGCTGCTCTTGACTTAAGGAGGATACCTGCTCGGAGGTGGCAGCAGCTTCCTGCGAGATCGCACTGACCGTGGACATGGTCATAAAGAGCTCCTGCTGGACCTTCTCCAGCTCGGCATTCGAGGTTGTACAGGTCCGGAGATGGGCCATCAGCTCATTCATTTGCTCGTGGATGTGCCGGAACAGCTGCTCAGCCTGTTTGACGGAAGTGAACTGTTTCGCAAAGACAGGTGAGACGCGTGTTAGTGCGGTCACAGAGTGATCCACATCACTCCGAATGGCCATTGTGATGTTGGCGACTTGGTCGATAGAGTCGCGTGATTGATCAGCGAGCTTGCGAATTTCCTCGGCAACAACCGCGAATCCGCGTCCAGCGGTACCTGCGCGTGCTGCTTCAATGGAGGCATTCAGTGACAGGATGACGGTTTGCTTGGCGATTTGATTCAGAACATCGACAATCTTGTCTATGGATGAGGTACTGGTGGATAACCGGTGAATATTAGTGGTCATCACATTGGTTAAGCTTTCCAAATCGGAGCTCGTGGCATTGAGTTCACTCATGAAGCTTGTACCTTGTTGGCTAACGTGTTGGGCACTTGCAGCGGTTTGGCTCATTTGCTCATTGGCAAGTGTGACTCGCTGCATGCGCTCATTCATATCCTGTGCAAGCAAATTGCCGGTTTCTGCTTCCGTTGCAAGGCCAGTTGAGCCATGAGCAATGTTCTCATTGGCCATGGCAATTTCGCTGGCCGTATGCGTCGTTTGGTTTGACGCATGAAGGAGCGTCTCAGCGGTACTTAGTACTTCGGCTGTTGATTGTTTTGTTTGACCGACTAAACGGTGGATTTGAGCCATCATTTGATTAAAACTGGCACCTAATTGCGCGATCTCGTCTCTTCCTTTGGTGAAAGTGGTTTGGAGCTGTAGATTGCCGGATTCGCCTAATTGCATGAGATCCCGCAAGTGAACGAGTGGACGGACGATCGTTCTAAACACCCAGAAACCAACGAGTGAAGCAGCGATGATTGCCAGTAAGACCATCAGCCAGGTTAAGTGCAGCATGTCTTTCGTCTCGCTTACGAGCTCTTCGACTGGCGTTGAGGCCACGACCGTCCAAGGGACGGTTTGCATTTTTTTGCTAATATACAAGGTGTCCTGTTCGGATTGAATGGTGGCATCCTTGCTTGTTGTATGAGGCAAATAGAAGGTTGTTCCCAATTGATCCAGGTTGCCTGAACGAATAAGGTGTCCCTGCTCATCTATAATGACGACGGGATGCTGGTCGCCTAATGTGAACTTCTGAAGCGACTCATCCAAGGAGCTAAGCTTTAGTTCAATAAGCAGAATAGCGCTAACCACCGTGTTATTGCCGCTATCCAATACGCGTCCAAGCGCAAAGCTTGGTTCGCCGGCAGCATAATATCCTGTTTTCAACGTAGGTAACCAAAGCGGTGTCCCCCCTGCGGTGACAATACGTTGGAACCAATCCATTTTAGAAATAGCAGAACTCGTAGGAGCTGCTTTCGTCGCATCATAAGAGAGAAGTGACTCGCCAGTTTGAGAATTGAAGAGCGTCATGTTGCTCAATGTCGGCTTATCAATGACAAGTGCAGTCAATTTATCGGTCAACAGACGCTTGGCATTTTGCTTATCTAGGGCAGATGCTTTGGGGTTCGTTAAAGCCGTGACGCCTGTCATGAAATCCGTATCGAGCAAGAGTTGATTACTCATCGCATCAAATTCGGAGAGTTGGGCCTCGGTTTTGTCACTTAGCAGCTGAATGGTGTCTTGAGTGGCGGTGGCCACTTTATTCTCAATTAGTTTGCGAGATTGGGCGTAACTGGATAAGCCAACAATAAGAACGAGGGCTAGCGAACAACCTGCGATGGCAAGCAACAATTTGAAGCCGATAGAGCGAAATAGGGTGCGGCGATGCACGATTGTTTGCGGTGGTTTGGATAAAATGGAGCCAGCATTACGGATTTCATGGATCCATGATGAAACTTTCACGCGGTTCACCTCCTGAGTATGGTTTGAAATGAAAACGGACTAAGCTAGAGCTTCCAACTTAGTCCGCTTATCGCGATTAATTATTAACAGTAATCGATTGCTGCAGATCCCCTGCACTAGGTCCGCCTAGAATGAAGCGGGCATCATAATTCACCGTCGATCCTGCTGGAACCGTCATAGAGTAATACTGCACATTGCTGGCTGGTGTTAATTGAAGGCTGCGCCAAACACCATCACTGCCACGGTAGGAAAGGAACGCATTCTGTGTTGGATGGCCTTTTAAATTGATTGACACAGTACGTGCTGTGGTTCCTGTATTTGTAATAGCGCCAGAAACGGAGTAAACAATACCCCAGTTGCCTAAGTTTGCATATTTTCCTTCACCGTCTGAGAGGGAAAGAGCGGAAATATTTCCCCAACCTGGCATGTTAAAGTCGATCATATCTGAGGTAATCGCATTGGCGTCTGGAGAAGGACCAATATTCGCAATCCAGCCATTCCGTACAATAGGACTTCCATAGCTCGAAGTGGAGAGATCATAGTTCGGATATTCAACGGCTAGAGCGCCAATGGGGGTTGCATTGTTGATCGTGAAGTTCACGTTGTTGGCTTTTACTTCTGAATAAGGGCTGGAGCCCTTATACATCCGCGCTTCATGTGTGCCGTCTGTTTCAATGCGCTGAATATAACCCATATAAGTCCGGGAAGCATCTAGCGCTGCGAAGGAATTATAAGCGACATTACTTAGAATGACTTGACCTGTTGTATCAAAATCAATGACACCGCTAAAGAATGTACCATTGGTAATGGATGCGTCCTTTCGCATGACCCATAAGGAAGCTCCTGCATTAAGGGTGTAAGTTGTACCTGTTGTTGAGTAGCTATTGAAGAGGGAAGTGAAGATACGTCCGCCTTGAACACTAGCTTCTTGATTGCTGCCATGAACGGTAATCGTAATTGCAGATGCGGTAGGGTTATACAACTGAATACCGTAGCCGATGGTGGAACCGCTGCGATTGACATGCTCGTAGAAGTTGCGGTAGTTACCAGCAGATAATGTTTCTCGATATATAGCTTTATCGCCAAGCGTTGCGTCTCCGAGATCCTCATTGAAGATTTGCTCTGGATTATTCACAAAAAGTAGTGTGCGTGATGCAACTTTCGTGTAAGAAACGGCGGTAGCGGCACTAGCTGAAGATGCATAAGAAGCAAGGCTTGCTGTTGCAATGGCGGTGACGAAAGAAGTAAGAAGGAGCTTACGAAGGCCTAGGTACATAATAATGACACTCCATTCATGGAATAGTGGTGTTCTCAAACTTGTGCGCACAGTTGGAGAATGATTCCAATATAAACAATGTAAATGAAATATTCAATCAATTATTTTCGGGAATGTGGAGTGAAAGTGGAATCATAGCGTTAACGAAGTGTTTTTTTGTAATTTTCATCATAAAAAAGGCTCGTTATTTGTGCTAAAAAACAGTTTTAGAAAATATACTCCAAAAAATAAAAAAATAGTGGCGCAACATTCCGAAAGGTGCTATCATAGCATTTGTAAGCAAGTCTACTTTGTGTGAATCGAAAGGGGAAGCAATATGACAGTGAATTATAAAAAGTTGATGATGGTAGGTATGACAGGTGTTGTTGCATCAGCGATGGTTGTTGGTTGTGGTAAAGCAGAAGATAAGAAAACAGCAAGTACATCAGCTCCAAGTGCAGCAGCGACAGCAACATCGGCAGCCAAACAAGAGCCTGTTTCTCTCGAATTTTGGACCATTTCCCTTCAACCGAAGTTCAACGATTATTTCAACAAATTGATTGCTGATTACAAAGTTATTCATCCTAATGTAAGCATTGACTGGAAAGACTTTCCCTACGATGCTCTGCAAAGCAAACTCCTTACTAGTGTTGCAAGTGGGAATACACCTGACGTTGTCAACTTAAATACAGAGCTTGGTAATCAAATGGGCTCCAAAGGCGCATTAGTTGACTTCAATCAATATTTGAAGCCGGAAGAGAAAGGCCTGTACTTCGACGGGATCTTCAACTCCACGGTACTAAATGGCAAAGCATATGGCCTTCCTTGGTACACAGGCTTGAGCTTGATGTTCTACAACAAGAAGCTTGTTGAGAAAGCTGGCTTGGATCCGAAAAACCCACCGAAAACGATGGATGAGTTGATTTCTTGGGCAACTCAAATTAAAGCAAAAACAGGCGCTAGCGGCTGGGCTGAGCAAGTTGGTGCAAAATTCTTCACACTTGAAGGCGTTCCAATTCTATCCGCTGACAAGAAAAAAGCTGCATTTAACGATGCCAAAGGTATTGCAGCAGTTGAAGCGAAAGTGAAGTTATACAAAGATGGCATCAACCCGAAAGAAGATGCGAACTTCGACAAACAAGTTCAGTACTACTCTTCTGAGCAAGTGGCATTCCAACTGTCGGGATCAACTTTCATTAACCGTATTAAGACAGCCGCTCCTGAAATTTATGCAAACACATTGGCTGCACCAATTCCAACTGGTAAAGCAGGTGACCGTACATCCAACACGATGAACATTGCTGTTCCTGCGAAATCCAAGAACGTGAAAGAAGCAGTTGAATTCGCGAAATTCGTAACGAATGCGAAAGCACAGCTGGACTTCTCCAAAGCTGCTAACACATTGCCTTCGACAAAAGATTCTGCGAAAGACGTGTTCTTTACACAAACAGACGGTACGCTTGAAGCACAAGCGAAATTAGCTTCTGTTCAAGGATTGGATAAAGCAACTGATGCGTTGCTAGGTGTTGAGAAAGCAGCTGACGTGAACAAAGCTGTTCAAAAGCATTTGCAAAACGTGTTCTTGAACAATGCTGATGTGAAAACAGAATTAGACGCTGCTGCGAAAGAAGTTAATGACCTTCTAGCACAATAAGATCTTTTAGAGACATATACGGGAATCAAGGAGCGGGCTGCTTAGCCCGCCCTATTCTCTTCAACGGACTGGAGATGAGTGTTCACCATGCGCAAGTGGTTTCAGAAGGAGTCGTTAACGGCGTGGATGTTTATGTTTCCAGGCCTGCTGCTTATCGGAATTTTCGTTTTCTGGCCTATTATTTATAGCGTACCGTTATCCTTTACAGATTACTCGGTTATTAGTGACACCCACTATATTGGGTTGAAAAATTTCCGACGAGCTTTTCATGATCATGATTTTCTTATCTCTCTATGGCACTCCATGGTGTATATCATTATTGTGCCGTTCATTCAGATTTTTGCCATTCTAATGGCTGTTCTCATGAACAGCAAGCTGCCGGGGGTAAAGTTTTTCCGTACGGCTTATTATTTACCTGTTGTGACTTCGATGGTGGCAGTAGCGATTATTTGGGGTTGGTTATATAGTCCAAACGGCATTGTGAACTATGTGCTCATGAGTACGGGGATTATCTCGGATAAAATCGGTTGGCTCTCATCGCAGAAAACAGCATTAGCTTCGATTATGTTCGTGACCATGTGGAAGGGTCTCGGTTATTATATGATGATTTATTTGGCTGGGCTGCAAGCAGTTCCCAAAGATCTGTATGAGGCAGCATCGATTGATGGGGCTACGCGATTGCAACAGGTTGTGAAAGTGACGATTCCTATGCTTAAACCTTATGTGTTCTTCTGTACCTTAATTTCGATGATGTCTGCAATCCGAGTTTTTGATGAAGTATTTGTCTTGACGAATAGTTCGTCCCTTGGCGGGCCTGGGACAGCCACGTTAACATCCAGTGTGTATATTTATGATCGTGGATTTAAGCAATTTGATTTCGGATATGCGTCTGCGATGGGTCTCATTGTGAGTGCGATTATTCTTGTCTTTAGCATTTTCATCTTCCGCTTTAATAAGAAAGGCGGTGTCAATCCATATTGAAAAAGCTGCGTTTGATTCCAACTTATGTCCTGATGATTATGTTTGCCTTATTTATGACGGGGCCTTTCCTGTGGCTGCTGAGTGTATCCCTAATGCCAGGGGAAAATGCTTTCTCATTTCCACCGAAGTTTCTTCCAACCACGATTAAGTTCGATAACTATGTGCAAGTATGGCAGTTCATGGACTTTCCCAACTATATTTTGAACACGCTCATTATCGTTGTGATCGGCTTAGTTTTAAATACGTTGTTATCCTGTTTAACCGCGTATCCATTAGCCATGCTGATGTTCAAAGGCAAAAATCTTATCTTTAGCCTACTCGTTGCGACCATGATTATCCCAGCGGCAGCAGGGATGGTTGTTCACTACTTGACGATCCAAGCCTTTGGCTTAACGAACACCTATCTTGGCGTTGTATTGCCATCCGCAATTACCGTGTTTAATGTGTTTCTGATGCGTCAATCGTATATGGGTATGCCAGGTGAGATAAGGGATTCAGGGAAAATGGACGGGGCCTCGGAGCTGCGCATCTGGTTCCAACTGGTAACACCGCTTGTGAAGCCTTCAATCGCGGTCATTTCTTTGCTTGAATTCATGGCGATGTGGAATAACTTCTTATGGCCAATGATTATTTTGGAGGATCCGAAGAAATATCCACTGGCGTCAGCACTTACTTTTTTAAATGGACAATTCTCCTATAACTTTGGCTGGATTGCCGCAGGGACTGTGATTTCGGTACTTCCCATCATTATCGTGTTTCTGTTCACACAGCGTTATTATATGGAAGGCATTAGTGGATCGGTGAAAGGATAGTGTTAATCAAGAAGAGAAGAGAGGGGAGAGAACCGAAATGAAGCGAAAAATCATCTATATTCCGCTCGACGAACGACCGTGCAATTATGAATTCCCGCAAAAACTGGTCCAAGGAAGTGGCATCCAGTTGGTTGTCCCGCCTATGGCACTGATGGGTCAGAAGAAAACGGCAGGACAGATTAATAAGCTTTGGGAGTGGTTGGAAAAAGAAGGGGCGGACGCGGATGGGGCTATCCTTGCGATGGATACGCTGCTTTACGGTGGTATCGTTCCTTCACGATTGCATGAAGATACGCTCTCCAAGATTCAAGCTAGGATCAATCGCCTGAAAACTTGGAAGCAAGGGCTTCCTAATTTGAAGCTGTATACCTTTCAGTTAATCATGCGTTGCCCGAAATATAATTCCAATGATGAGGAACCAAATTATTACGAGTTATGGGGCGAAGACATTTTCAAATCGGGCTACTTAGGGCACCGCGTACAATTGGGATATGCAGATGAGGCCGAGAAGCAAGAATTGGCTGTGATTTATGATCGCTTGCCAGCGGGGGTTCGTCGCGACTATTTGGAGCGTCGTCATATCAACATGGAAGCGAATCTGTCGTTCCTGCATGTCGTTAAAGAAGAAATCGTCGATTTCCATATCATTCCACAAGATGATTCCGCGCCATTCGGCTTAACAGCCATAGATCAACAGCGTATCCGCGACGAAATTCGCAAACAAGGCTTGGAACTTCAGGTCTATATGTATCCAGGTGCTGACGAAGTAGGAAGCACATTATTGGCAAGGATGGTCAACCACTTTGCTGAGCGTACACCAGCTATTTACCCGCGACTTGCGAGTGTGCAAGGACCCTATCTAACACCTTTATATGAAGATCGAGCTTTCTATGAGAGCTTAAAATATCAAATTTTAGCTGCAGGTGGGATGCTCGTGGAGTCTGTGTTGGAGGCAGATCTCGTGCTTCTGGTCAACACGCCAGGTGAAACGATGCTAGAAGCAGCAGAACAGTTAACAACGACAGCGGGCATGAATGTTTCGCGCAATATAGTCGAACTGGTTGAATACGGCCGTTATGCGAGCCGTAAATATAAGTTGCCTATTGCCGTGGCAGATGTCGCATTTGCAAATGGCGCAGATCTCCAATTGCTAGATATATTGCGGCGAGCAGGCTATTTATTCGATTTGGCAGGGTATGCCGGTTGGAACACGAGCTCGAATACTCTGGGAACGGTGATTGCGCAAAGTATGCTCTTCACCATATTCGGTGAGACAGAGGCCCATCGGAATTTCCTAGCGCTGCGATTTGTAGAGGATGCAGGCTATTGTTCGAAGGTTCGGAAAGAAGTAACCGAAGGGCTCGTTCGAGAGCTGGGTTACACTTATTTTAGCGTGGACGGTCAGCGTGGTCAGATTGCAGGCAAGGTGCAAGAACGATTGGAACAGTTTATTAGGGATCATCTTTCGATTGACGAGTACCGCATAACGATCCAAGATTGCCTGCTGCCGTGGAATCGGATGTTTGAAGTTGGTTTAACTATAGAGGTTGTAAGGAGCGAAGAGGCATGACACAAGATTTATTCTCACATCTATTCGGGGGCCTCATCGTATCTTGTCAGGCATTAGAGGATGAACCATTGCATGGTGCAGATACCATGATGAAGATGGCACAAGCGGCTGAACTAGCTGGTGCAGTCGGTATTCGGGCGAATGGGGCAGCGGATGTCAAAGCGATACGAGCGCATACGCATCTGCCTGTTATTGGGCTCATCAAGCGTGAATATGCCGATAGCGAGATCTATATTACGGCAACCCGCCGTGAAGTCGATGAATTGATTGAAGCGGGAGCGACGATGATCGCGATTGATGGAACTTGCCGCCCGCGGCCGCAAGGCGAGACGCTAGAAGGATTAGTTAGCTACATGAAACTACGGGGTGTACCCGTGATGGCGGATATCTCCACTTTTGAAGAAGCCAAGTATGCGGAAGAGATTGGCGTAGACTGTGTATCAACCACAATGTCAGGATATACATCCTATTCTTCCCAACAAGAGGATCCTGATATAAAATTGGTGAAAGAAGCTTCTGAAGCGCTTCGCATTCCGGTGATAGCCGAAGGACGTATTTGGCACCCAGATCAAGCTGCGGGGGCGTTAAAGGCCGGAGCTTTTGCCGTCGTGGTAGGTTCAGCAATTACGAGACCCCAGTTGATCGCAGAGCGTTATGTTCAGGCCATTCGAAAGGTGGAACCGAAGCATGGATATGAGATCCCGCATTCATAGTTATTTTCCTTCTTTATCAAAGTCTGAACAGAAAGTAGCTAATGTGGTTTTGGAGCAGGAAGGAGAGCTCATTTATCACTCCGTGACAGAGCTTTCCGAATATGCGCAAGTTGGTGAAGCGACCATCATGCGTTTTTGCCGCAAAATCGGTTTCAAAGGCTATCAGGATTTCAAGCTTGCCCTTGCGCAAGAAGGGGGCCAAAAGAGAGATGAAGCAGCCGTAGCCGTAGATTCAGATGATTACGTGTCGCTGCTTTATCAAAATGCACAAAAAGTGATTGAAGCCAGTTTAAATGTTATGGACCGAGACAAGCTGCAAACAGCGGTTGATCTCTTAGATGGCGCCAAAAACATTCAATTCTTCGGCGTTGGATCTTCTGCAATTACCGCACAGGATGCCAAGAATCGGCTGCTTCGCATTGGGCGTCGTTCGGAGGCTGTTGTTGATTCCCATATGCAGGCGATGCTGGCTGTTACTCTAGGTCCTGGCGATGTAGCGATTGGGTTCAGTGTATCCGGGAGTACGCTCGATACGATCGGCTTATTGGATAAAGCGAAGCAGGCTGGTGCACAGGTGATAGCGATAACGAACCATGCGAAAAGCCCTATTACGGGGATTGCTGACGTTGTTTTGCTGACGGCAGGAAGAGAGAGCCCGCTGGAAGGCGGTTCGATTATGGCGAAAATTTCCCAATTGTTCGTTGTGGATCTTCTGTGTACAGGACTTGCACGTAAAAATACAGAGAGCGACATGCTTATGCGCGGCTTGACGGCGCGTGCGGTTATAGATCGCATGCATTAATGAATTGAGGCAGCAAGCCATGTAGGTTGTGAAAGGGATGACGGCAGCATGAAGGGGAAGGCGATTGGTGTAGATATTGGCGGGACTTCCGTTAAAGGTGTTGTCTGCAATACTTCGGGCGAGGTTCTTATGACAACGAGGGTGCCAACGGATGCCTCCCTCGGAAAAGACGCCATTCTTAGAGCAGTTAGTCAAGTGATCCTTGAGCTTAAGACGCAGCATCCGGATGTTGGAGCCATTGGTATTGGAACTGCGGGGCAGGTTAACGTACAAACAGGACAAGTCGTCTATGCGACGGATAACTTACCTGGTTGGCATGGGTTCATGCTAGCCGACTGGGTTGAGGAGCAGTTCTGCTTGCCCGTAGCTGTTGATAACGATGCCAATGTGGCACTGGTTGGCGAAGCATGGACAGGAGCTGCGCGCGGGTTAACGGATGTAGGTATGCTCACGCTGGGTACAGGTGTTGGCGGCGCGCATATTATTGAGGGAAATGTGCACCGCGGCGCGACTTGGCGCGGTGGTGAGTGGGGCCATGTGACCTTAATCCCAGGAGGACGACCATGTAATTGTGGACGTAAAGGATGTATGGAGCAGTATTTGTCAGGCTCGGCATTGGTGCGAGATGCGTCGGAGGCAGAGGGGAAGACATATGATCACGGAGAAGAGGTCTTGCGGGCAGCTGCTGATGGGGCGCTGGGTGCTTCTTCGGTGTTGCAACAATTCCAGCAACATCTAGTTATTGCCGTGATGAACATGGCGTGGATTATTAATCCACAAGCCATTGTTATCGGTGGCGGCGTGGTAGACGCGAAGTCGTACTGGTGGGATGATTTCCTTATGAAGCTGAAAGAAGAAGGACTAGAAATCGATGTGCGCTGGGCTACGCTAGGCAATTATGCAGGGTCCATAGGTGCCGCTAAGTTAGGTTTAGAGAAGTTAGGCCTTATGAAGGAGACTCATCTATGAAGACGGAACAGGATGTTTCAATAGCAAGGAAACCTATCGTCTCCATTGTGAATCAGACCCACTGGGATCGCGAGTGGTATGAACCACTGGAGACGTTTCGATATCGGTTAACAGAAGTGATGGCACGGATCTTGGATGGCTTGGATAAATCAGAGATGACGCGGTTTGTACTCGATGGGCAGGTTGCCGCATTAGAGGATTACTTAGAAGTGTGTGAACCTGAGGATAAGGAAAGAGTGCTGGCGTTCATTGCAGACGGCAGACTGATTATTGGCCCCTGGTATGTCCTAGCGGATGAGTTCCTTGTTCATGGTGAAGCTTTGGTGCGAAACTTAGCGATTGGCATGAAAGCGTCAGGTACATTCGGTCAACCGCAAATGATCGGCTATTTACCAGATACGTTCGGCCATATTGGTCAAATGCCACAGTTACTGCGTCAATTCGGTATCGATAATGCGATATTGTGGCGCGGGCTGGCTGGGCATAAGGCAGAATTGGTGTGGCAATCACCCGATGGTTCGAAGATCGACACGTTCTTCTTGCCGGAAGGCTATTATCAGCCAATTGTGGATCGTCCAACGTATGAGCAGGATATGAAAACCTATGTGGATAAAGTTGTTCCTTATGCGACCACAGAGCATGTACTGTTAACGAACGGCGGCGATCACTTGATGCCGCAGTATGGCTCGTTAACGGAGCGGATTGCCAAGTTGAATGAACGTTTTGAAGGCAAAGTTGAATTCGTTGAGAGTGACTATTCCGACTATGTAGCGAAGGTTCGTGAAGCTGCGGCAAAGTCTGGTGTGAAATGGGAGACGCATAGTGGTGAAATGCGAGATAATGCGCACATTTATGTGCTGCCGAATGTCTTATCCACGCGCAGCTATCTCAAGGAACAGAATCAACGGGTTGAGGATGAATTGCTTGGATTCACAGAGCCTTTATGGGCAGTAGCAGCAGCATTCAGCTCAGCGGCATACCCGCAGGCGTATCTTACCAACACGTGGAAATCTCTGCTGCATAATCACCCGCATGATAGCATTTGTGGCTGTAGTGTGGATGCCGTTCATCAGGAAATGGAAACGCGTACGATGAAACTTGAGCAACGGTTATTATCTATGCAAAATGGTGCCCTGAGCCGACTAGGCTTGAAGGATCGGGCAGCGAGCGGTGATGGCATCGTGAAGCCATTTCAAGATATGACGTCATTTACAGTTTTTCAACCTCACGCGCAACCGTACACGGGAATCGTTCAGGGGCGCATTTGGTTACAAAAAGAAAGCAATCTCGCCACAAACGGATTTAAGGTTGTGGATGCGGACGGACAAGTTGTACCTTGTACAATTGTTCGGAGTGAGGCTTCGCGTTATTTTAATTCACCACTGGATGATTTCCCGCAGTTTCAAGATGCTCGGTGGTTTGAACTAGCAATGGAAGTTAAGGATTTACCAGGTGTTTCCCTAACCTCTTACAGTTTGCAGGAAGTTGAAGCTGAGGCGAAAGGGAAAGCAGGCGAACTTGTCACAAGTACAGGTCGAACCATTCGTAATGCCTGGGGCATTTGGACACTTACAGATCAGGGGACATTGCATGTTGTCGACCTCCAAACAGGGACCACTTATACAGATTGGAATCGGCTTTACAGCGTTTCAGATGCAGGGGATTCCTATAACTTCTCCCGCTTGCAGGATGAAGTTACAAGCTACGGCGAGCTTGTCGGTGAACCATCTATTGAGGTTTCTGAGCATGTACAAATCATGAAGTATTGCTTGAGAATATGGCTTCCAGAGAGCTTGAACGCGGATCGATTATCTGTTAGTGACGTCAAAGTAAAAACAGAACTTAACTTCGAGATTCGTTTGGGGAACAACAGTCCGTTTGCCGAAGTTCGATTAACCGTGGCTAATCGTGCCAAGGATCAACGTCTGCGGCTTCAGTTTCCAACGGGAGCTATTTTAAAGGAAACGCTGAGTGATTCCGCTTTTGATGTTGTAGCTCGCCCCGTGAAGCGGGAAGAAAAACGGAAGGCAGAGAAACAGAAGGAAGTGCCTGTCGTTGTGGAGCCTACCCTGTCTCTAATTCGTGCCGAAGCGGAAGAAAACGGGCAAGGCATTGTTGTTCTACAGCGTGGGCTACAGGAATATCAGGTTGTTTCTGGCGGGGACGGCGATGTTGTGGAACTTACTGTGCTGCGGAGTGTAGGTTGGCTGTCACGAGATGATTTCGCCTCACGTGGAGGCGGAGCGGGCCCGCAAATGGAAACGCCGGATGCGCAATGTATCGGCACATATACGTTCGAATACGCGATGCGGCCTGGTAATGCGGCTATAAGCAACGGCGAGGTGTTGAATGAAGCACTGCGCTTCCGCCGCAAGCCTCGTATTGTTGAGGGGAGCTTTGGTCAAAAAGATACGTATCAAACAACGGGAATTCAGTTCATCGAAATCGATAATCCCGCGATCGTAATGACGGCTTTATATCGGCAAGATGGACAGACACTCCTGCGAGTAGTCAATGTCGGTGAGAGAAGCGAGACGTTCCGTCTGCGCACTGGATTAAAGCTTGGGTCCCTTCATCATGTTCAGCTCGATGGAACTATGGTATGCAAGCTTGACATTAATCAAGGAATTCTCGTAGGTCCGAAGGAAATTGTAACGCTAGCTATCACATGGGTGAAAGGATGAACGGCATGCTGCTACATCGCGAATATGACTTGATTATCATCGGAGGGGGGCTTGGCGGCTGTGCGGCAGCTATGGCTGCTGTACGACGCGGTTTGCGCGTATTGATGACCGAGGAAACCGATTGGATTGGCGGTCAATTGACCTCGCAAGCGGTGCCCCCAGACGAACACCGCTGGATCGAATCCTTCGGTTGCACGCGATCATACCGCACGTTTCGCGAGCGTGTTCGCGCCTATTATCGCGATCATTATCCGCTCACAGATGAAGCGAGGAATAACCCAACGTTGAATCCAGGCAGCGGTTGGGTTAGTCATATCGCGCATGAGCCGAGAGTTGCGCTGCGCGTGCTTGAAGATATGTTAGCGCCGTTTGTGAACAGCGGGAAATTGACCTTACTGCTGGAACACCAGCCGGTGCAAGCCGAGGTCGAAGGTGACACGGTGAAAAGTGTTACCGTTGCTTCCGTCATGGATGGCAGCCGCATCCGACTTGAAGCACCCATGTTTCTAGATGCGACAGAAACCGGTGAGCTTTTGCCTCTGGCTGGGATTGAGCATGTCACTGGTGCTGAATCGCGTGATGAAACCGGTGAACCGCATGCGCTGAGCGTAGCAGATCCACTCGATATGCAATCGATTACCCACGTAGTGGCTGTGGATTATGTCGAGGGTGGCAATTTTACCATTGAGAAACCAGCGATGTATGAGGTGTGGAAGGAATATATACCAAGCTTCTCGGACTACTCTATTCTTAGCTGGCAGGCGATGGATCCCGATGATACAACGGTTATTAAAGCGTATACGATGTTTCCCAATGATCAAGGCATTGTTTCATTATGGGATTATCGGATGATCCTTAACCCCGCGCATTTAGCGGATGGGTCGCTGTATGAGGGTTCTTTAACCCTTTTGAATTGGCCGCAAAATGATTACTATGTCGGTCCGATTATTGGTGTCACCGAGGAAGAGAAACGTTACCATCTTGAAGGTGCGCGTCAGCTTAGCCTATCTCTCGTGTATTGGTTGCAAACGGAAGCTCCGCGACTGGATGGAGGCTTTGGTTATCCAGGTGTTCGGCTTCGGGGAGATGTACTCGGTACCGAGGACGGCTTGGCGAAGGCAGCCTATATTCGAGAGTCCAGACGGATTCGAGCCTTATATACAATTACAGAAAATGATGTGAGTCGCGAAATTCGCGGGGATCAAGGGATTCTACGCTATGCGGATAGCGTTGGCGTGGGCAGCTACCATTTGGATCTGCATCCGACAACGGTGTCTCAGCGGGGCTTTTATATACCAAGCTACCCGTATGAGATTCCATTGGGCTCGCTCATCCCCGTTCGTGTTACGAATGTACTTCCTGCTTGTAAAAATATCGGAACCACTCAAATCTCCAATGGTTGTTATCGACTGCATCCTACCGAGTGGAATATTGGCGAAGCTGTAGGCTATTTAGCTGCTTATGCACTTCAGAACGGGTTAACTGCTCGTGAAGTTAGAGAGAATAATGAGCATTTGAAATCGTATCAGCAATGGTTGACCGATGCCGGTGTGGAGATGCATTGGCCAGATGAGATGGTAGTATAACCGCAACCACAATAAATAGGACAAAATACCACGTGATACCAGACCATTTTCTATATTTTCTGAAGACGCCTATTCCTATAATGGAGTGGGCGTCTTTATTTTCATCAATAAGAGGGAGGGGAAATCACCATGATATCTCAAAATGATGCCAACATACGCTACAAATGGGCCCAATCCCGTGTTGGCGGGGGAGGTTATATTACGGGGCTGCTTCAGCATCCCGACCTGCCTGGCATGCTATTTGCAAGATGCGATGTGGCAGGAGTTTTGGTCAGCAGAGATGGGGGAGAGAGCTTTGAGGCAATCAACCATGGGATGTCGGAGTCTTCCCATCACAGCGTGGAAAGTTTTGCAACTAGCCCCCACGACAGTAACGTTTGGTTTCGCTGTTCGGGTGAAGCAAGAGATCGGCGAACTTTCGGCTTTATTCATAAGAGTACGGACGGAGGTTTCACTTGGAGGTTGGTTACCAGGGAACCAGATTATATTGGAAACGGCAATCATCGATATTTCGGAGAAATGATTGCCGTTGATCCGAACGACCCGAATAATGTTGTGGCAGCCAGCTTCTCCATGGGACTGTTCCGTAGTGAGGATCTTGGTGAGACATGGCACTCTGTTGGTTTGAAAGGGGAACCGTTTAAGGCGGTCGCGTTTCATCCCGATCTTCCAGGTAAAGTCTATGCAGGTACGATGACGGAGATGGCCCACTTGGATTATTTGAATCCCCAGTTCTCGCCTCGCAAGCACGGAGGGCGATTATACGTATCCGAGGATCATGGAGCAACGTGGTCATTGCTATATGAACGGGAGGATATCGCTTTCGCGGATTTGGCATTTTCACGCGGGCTGATGCTTGTGGCAGGAGGTGAAACGGGCATTTGGAGGAGTACGGACGGGGGGCTGAGCTTCGAGAAGGCGTCAGCCGGGCTCCCGTTACCTGCCGTCTGTTCCAATATCGCAGCGGACCCGTTTCAGCCAGGCACGTTCTATACGGGAATTTGCCGTTGGCCGGATCAGGTTCACATTCCGGTCATACCTTTGTACGTAACTCGTGACGATGGCGAAAGCTGGCACCTGCTGCGCGACTACGACCCGGACAATTTCAGCCAATACCCGTTTGCGCAAGGTGATATTCGGCCGATCGGCTGGGCCATTGCCAAGCTGAAGCCAGATGTGCACGTGCCGGGACGGCTCTATATGTGCAATTGGTACGGCGTGTCGGTGAGTGAGGACGGGGGCAGGACCTGGAGCGGGAATAGGTTCCAAGGGATCGAAAATATTTGCATCGAAGCAATAGCGGCGGACCCCCTGGACCCGGATACGTTTTACTACGCTCCAGCGGATAAGCAGATTGAGATGACGAGGGATAACGGCAGATCTTATAAAGAATTTGTTTATATACATTCGGCCCATACGTACTTTTGCAGTACTGCGATAGCCCCATCCCGGCATAGGAAAGGACTCGTCGTATACGGGGTAAGCAACAGCCACGCAAGACAAAGCGCGATCTACCGAACGGAGGACAGCGGGCTAATGGCGGAGGCCGTATGGGAACTTCCGCAAGGCTGCTTCGTGCAGGCGTTGCGAGACGATCCTTTTGATTTCAGCGTCTTCTACGCTGCTGTAGACGGAAAACAGGGGGGCGGTGCTGGCTTGTATCGTTCCAATGATGAGGGACTCACCTGGCAAGAGCTGCGCTCTCCCTACCCGCCGCACGTCGAGACCGTTCCTCACCGTAGAGATCTGGTGGAACGTGAGATATTGTCCGTTGTGTTTTATCAAGAGAAAAATGTTTGCGGATCGAATCAGCTTCTCTACGTTTCACCGCATTCCCGCTCTACCTTCTACGTCGGAGAGTGGACGGAGGGAATCTTTGTGACCCGCGATGGAGGCGCCAGTTGGACAAAGATATCTGACCAGTTGCCGTTTTTAGCAAGTCCCAGCTCAATTCTGGTCAATTTAAATGGCGACGATCAACGGCCTGGCGTCCTGTACGCAGGATTTATCAGGGAAGGATTATGGAGAACCGAAGATGACGGGCGGACTTGGACGAAACTGTACCCGCTGGGAGATGGCGCTTATAACGCTAGCGCCTTAGCAGTCGGCGGGGTTACGCCGGATGAACTTTACATGGCCTGCGAGCCGCTGGCGTGGAGCCCTTGCCCGTCCTCTGTGCTGTACAGTCCTGACCGTGGGCGATCGTGGTCGGAGATCTACGATGAATCGCTTGGTGCTATACGTTGGAAAGGAATTGCAGTCAACCGCAAAACGGGAACCGTCCAAGCGGTCAGTTGCGGGAACGGGGCCTTCTATGCGGAGAGATGTATATGAGTGCTGTTGGCACATTCAGAACTAGGTTCATATAACAACAAGGAGGTAGCTTTTGATGATAACAAGCAAATTTACAAGCGGGATGCCCGCATCGGAAATCGTAGCTTCAATAGACTACAAAGTGCGTATTAACGGAACGGATTGTTTCGTTTATGTGTGTGAGTCAGCTAGCTATGTGATAGGAAGTGGAGAAGGACCAGTGACAGTGGAGATCGAAACCCCACTCTGTGTGGAGCAGGTGAAGGTACGTCCCTTGAGCAAGGGAATCCAGCCTAAGCCAGCGAATGGGAGCATCACATTGGAGGTGCAGGCCCCCATCAAGTTGTCTATCGAGTTCGGAGGAGATATTCGGAAGCCGCTGTTCCTTCTGATCAACCCGCCGGAGAACAACCGGCCGGATCCGTCGGACCTTAGCGTCAAGTACTACCGAGGCGGAGCGGTCTATGATGCGGGCGAAATCATCTTAAACTCTGGTGAAACTGTGTATATCGAAGAAGGGGCTGTGGTGCGCGGGCATATTACGGCTCCGGAATCAAACGGCGCTAGGATAGCGGGCCGTGGCATCTTGGACGGATCGGGCTGGCGGACGACGGGACTGCAACCTTACGAGAAACGCAAGCAAATGATCAAAGCGATTTCCTGCAATGACCTAGAAATCGAAGGAATTACGGTAGTCGACGGTTCAAACTGGCATGTCGTACCGATCGGCAGTCATAACGTAACGATCCGCAACCTCAATGTCATCACGTTTGAAGGGACCGGGGACGGCTGCGATATTGTCGGGTGCGAGAATGTAGTGGTTGACAATTGCTTCATACGGGCCAAAGACGATTGTCTAGCCGTTAAGGCAGTCGATTACCACCACGAAGCCGGTCTTGCCAATGTGAAGAACGTGTTGGTGCAGAACTGCGTGTTCTGGAATGCGGAGTGGGGCAATTGCATGGAAATCGGCTACGAGACTCGCTGTGACACCATTAGCGGTGTCACATTCCGGAACATCGATGTCATGCGTTGCGAGTTTGAAGGGCATCAGTCTGGCGGCGTGTTCACGATCCACAATGGGGACAGAGCCGTCATTCAGGACATCTTGTACGAGGATATCCGGGTGGAGGACGCGCAAGAGAAGCTGGTCGACATCAAAGTGCTCGATTCCAAATATTCACGGGACACCATCAGAGGGCAGGTGGACGGCGTAACCTTCCGGAATATCCAGGTGATCGACGGTTTATTCCCGGTTTCTATCATTCGCGGATGGAGTGAGGAGCACATGATCCGCAACATCCGCTTCGAAGGACTCACTGTCCATGGAGAGCCTGTGAAATCGGCCAACGACGCCAGAATGGTCGTGGAGTTGGCCGTGGATGTCAGTTTTCAATGACGTTGCGAAGTAATCGCCGAATCCCATATTCCTTCGGAGTTAAGGAGAAATAATTAGTGGAAGCTAACTAAGGCAATGACTCGTCACGAAGCAAAGGCCACCTCCACTGAAGCCTCAACGGCTTCATGTGGCAGTGGCCTATTTGCTGGTACGGCTTACTGCTCAGTCAACGTAATGTTGTCAGCATTAAATTGTACGCCGCTGTCTGCTTTCCAAATATACAAGATCATATCGCCCATTTCGCTGTTCGGCGTTGTGAACGTCACTTCTTTATAATCCCAGCTGCTGGAGGTGAAATTGAGCGGGTAGTTGGTTTCCACTCCGCCGACTGTCCATTTAATGCCGAGGGCCGTAGCGGTACTTGCAGTTGCGCTGTGTTTGCCCCGAGCGGTTAATTTGTAAGTTTTGTTTTTCTTTAGGACGGCAAATTGGCCTGCACCTCCGGCGCTGCCGGAAGCGATCTTCAACGAATGGTAGCCAGCGTATTTCAAAGATGTATCATCGCTCGATCCGCTCCAATTGTTCCAGTTGCGTAAGCCTCCTTCGAAATCACCGTTGTCCAGTGGAGCGACCCAAGTATAAAGAGGAACGGAAAGGGTGCCTCGATTGTCTTTCCAGGTTTTGTCGCCGAACCAGCTGAGATTGGTCGGGCTCGTCGTGCTGTTGATTTCATAGCCGCCGCCTTGCGTGGTTCCAGTCGTGAGGTCGAAAATGTCATCGCCTGTCCATGCCCAAGCGATTCGGCCGACATTATTCGGCACCGCCACGGCAAACATGCTGTCCACGACGGAAACGTCCGCATTGTTACCGACCCCGTATTCCCCGACGATAATCGGCAATCCTTTCGTCCTGATTGTGTTCACATAGTTGTTGAAGCGAGTTTCTCCAGAGGTCCATTTTTCATACATGTGAACGGAAAAAACAAGGTTTGTATACTTGCTCTTTAGCTGTGTGCCTTTGCTGACGATGGCGCTGTCGTTGCTGCTCGCACCATTGACGAAGCCGTTGCCTTGACCGTAGTCATGATCGTCGACGACGATGATATTGCTCGGAGCCACGCTGCGAATCGCGCCGATCAGCGTGTCGTTAGTGCTATACCACTTGTTGACGGAGTCTGCGAGTGAATAGGTGCCGATTCCCGGTTCATTCATTGGGTTAAACCAAACGCGGTCGTTGTCTTTAAAGCGAACCGCCATGTCCTTCCACCAGGTAACCATTTCGCTTAAGGACGGATAGCGGTCGCTTCCCTCGGTCACCGGGCTGGCCTCTGGATAGCGGCCAGTCACATCGTGGTTCTCAATGATCACAATAGCGCCTTTTGCTGTATACGCATTAACGATCGCACTAATATCCTGTGTTTTGGCTACACCATTGTAAGCCAGTCGCGGGTACATGTTCACCCGAATCGTGTTGAATTTCCAGTTATCGACGATTAGGCCCGCGTCGTTTGCGGTATTGCGAGTCCACGGCCAGTACTCTCCGTTGACGTTGACTCCCTTCACGACGAATTCAGCTCCGTTTCGATCTACAATTTTCGTTCCCGAAACGCTGAAGGTACCGGCGCCTAGGGCTTTGCCGCTCAGTCCGGGGAAACCGAAGGCCAATGTGGATAGGGCAATCATAAAGGCTAGCAGCAAGTAAAAAGTGTTCCTGTTCACTCTGTAAAGATTCATTAATGTTCTCCTCCAAAAGTAATTATTTGTATGCGGTTACAAAAAGCGAATAAAACGCGATCTTTCCGGTACACCCATCACCCCCAAACCAGTAATAAGCCTAGTATATGATAATGAATCCGTTTTCATAGAGAGGATGTTGTTCAACCCCAGGGTGAAAATCGTATGATGGGTGAATGGTGAGGCTGTACATCTGACAAAAATCAACCTCCATCTTTGTGTTTATCTATCCTTCGTTACCGTTGCGATAGGTACAATAATAGCGGGAGTTATCTTATTTTACGGGGAGGAAATTAGACACTATGATCTATAACAGCTGGAAGCACCAAAGTCGTATGTGTATGCTGCTTGCCCTAATGATGCTGGTCTCGCTGCTGACCGTTGCGATTCCAATCGCACCGCAAAAGGCGGAAGCGGCGGCTCTGCTGTATGGGGAAGATTTTGCCGATAATCTAGCAGAAGGCTGGTCGCAAAGCGAGGGGGTTGTTGTCGAGCAAGGGAGCCTGAGGGTGACGGAAACGTCTCAGTCCCGACTCAGCGTCTATGAATCCGTTTATTTCGGCGGAGACGAGCCCTATACGTACGCTGTAGATGTAAGCGCCGTCAAGCATGGCTCGAACTGGAACGCAGGACGAATTATTTGTAACTATAATGATGGAAGTTACTACGCGTTGCTAATTCCTTTCTACGATGGCGGAGGAGCAGGCGATTATGTGGAGCTGCAAAAAGTGACCGGCGGGAATGAAGTCTCCAGCATTCGCTCCAATGCGCGATATGCTTTTTATACCGGGAACGGCTCGCCTACCACCGTCCGCTTTCAAATAAGCTACAATCCTGTTGGGAGTAAAATAACTGTTGCAGCTACTCCGCAAGGCGGAACTTCGGTTGTCGTGTTCAGCGATGTTGAACTCAGTGATCAGCTAGGCGGCTACATTGGAATCGGTAATCGAAGCGGTGTAGGCAGCTTTGACAACATTACCGTGACCAGCAGTCCAACACCTGAGCTGACAGTTGGTGCGCCTACTTTACCGACGCCGACACCGACGCCGACACCGACACCGACGCCGACACCGACTCCGACGGAGCCGACAGTAACCAGCCCCCCTACTGCCGACACACTGATTAGCAACGCCAGCTTTGAAAGCAACGCAAGGCTGACTTACCCAGCGCAGGCGTGGATGGTTTGGGCTAACGCCGAGATTGGCAGCGATGCCAAGGCTGGCGCACATTCGCTGAAAATTACGGATGTCGGCAGCGGCGGTGCAGGACAATTCGTGTCGCTGGAGCCGAACAAGACATACAAATTAAGCTTTTGGGGGAAAATTACGTCCGGTGATGCCTGGGTTATTGTTAAGCTGAAGCGGAAAGATGTCGCTCAAACGTCAGATTTTCAAACGGTAACCGTCTCGGGCGGAAGCTACACTCACTATGAAACGACGTTCACGATGCCCGCCGATGCGGAGAACGGTGCGGACAATGCGGCTAAATCGCAGATCGGCATCTGGAAGAACGGTACGGCGGTTCTCACACTAGACGAATTCTCGCTGACGGAAATTCCGTCGACTTACCCGATCGTACCAGCGCCCACGGAGCCTGTTGGAGACGTGCCGACGATGGCTAACGGGAACTTCACGACCGCGGACAGCCGAATTCTCGACCCGCAAGGACATGAGTTTCTCATTAAGGGAGTGAACGTGAACGGTCCTCGCTGGCCGTGGTCACGCGATACGCTGCAGGATATGGATCTCATGACAGATACGTGGAAATTCAATACGGTGCGGGTCAACATGTTTCCGCGCTTGGCCAGGAACGGTGTGCCGAACAATAACGGCGATCTGGACAAGCTCGTGACGTGGTTTACGAAGAAAAAGGTAGTGGTCATTTTAGAAGACCATGATTTCACGGGACAATATCCGAAAGATACCGCGTTTCAAACGACGGAACAAGACGGTACCGTCAACTATTATCCGAGCATGACCGAATTGACCGACTATTGGAAGAGCTTGGCCGAGACGTACAAAGATAATCCTTACGTATGGTTTAATTTCTTGAACGAACCGGGGGTAGGCGGCCTTTCGAAGCAAGATTCAATCGAGCGCTGGAATACCGTCCACACACAGCTCATTCAAGCGGTACGCGCGCAGGGTGCAAACAACTTGATTATGCTGGACGAGCACAATTGGGGACAAGGGTACGGCTATAAGAATGGCGATGAGGACAGCGCGGTCATTCGCAAAGGGCCGGGGCTGACCTCGCAATTCGGCGGAATTGTATACGCCTTACATATGTATGGGGAATGGAATCAAGCTTCCGAGCGGCTAGCCCGTTATATCGATAAGATTCACAGCTTGAACCTGCCGATCATCATCGGAGAATTCGGCACGGAGGGGACTCCGGCGAACACCGGTGCTGTCAAATCGATGTTTGACGCTGCGGTATCCCGTCATGCAGGCCGAATGTTTTGGCATTGGGACGGCGAAGACCGATTTAACCTGACTACCGGAGGAGAAAAGTCGGGCGGCTGGCGAGTGAACCGGATCAATGGTGCGGAGCCTACGAATTTATCCTGGCAAGGCAAGTTGATTTGGGACGACACGCATGGGCTATACAACACGGATGGGATCGACCTAAGCCTTGAATCCATATCACTGCATTCCAGCTCGCCAGGTACTTCCAGCAGCAACATGCAGGCCGTTGCAGTCGTACGCAATTTGGGACGAGAAAATCTGCCGGAATCAACGGCGTTCACGGTAAAATTTTATGTTAACAACGCTCTAGTCTCCAGCAAAACATACACGGGTCCGATTCGATTCCTAGACGGCGCCAGCGTCGTGTCGGATGAGTGGGTCATGCAAGGTCAAACCGCTGCGGTTCGCGCTGTTCTGGCATATGCCCAAGATACGAAAGTGGCGAACAATGAGCAAACGGTGAGCTATTCCACGTCACAGCCGAGCTCAGGGGCAGACCTTGTCATCTCGGATATTGGCACTGGGACAGAGGCGGTTGCTTCCGGAAATTCATTAACCTTGACCGCAAAAGTAACGAATAGGGGCCTCACGGCGTATTCGGATAAGAATGTCCATGTCGGTTTCAAGGTGGACGGTATTCCTGCAGGGTGGTCCATCCAGCTCGCTTCTATTCCGGCGGGCGGGGAGATGACGGTGACCTCAGTGGTCCCTTACAAAGTGGAACAAGAACGCGATTTTGTGATCACTGCCGAATTAATCTCGAATGACGATGCGAATCCGGACAACAACACGAATTTCCGGCAAGTGACTTTGCAGAACGATTCGCCGAATGTGGTGATGAACGGAAGCTTCGAGAACGGCTTGACCGGTTGGAGCAATTGGACGAACTCCATCAGCGTCGATGAAACCAATGGGCAAGCAGGCCCGCACTCGCTCAAAGTCGGTCATACTGGCAGCAACGGTGACGGAGGCGGTCAAAGCGTCCAGCTGAAGCCGAATACGACGTATGTCCTCGGCGCCTGGGGGAAGAACACGGCTGCCGCACCAGCGGGTATGGAGACGGAAGTCGGAGTCAAATATACCGTTCCCGGTGTGAGCGAAGAAGTGCACCACCGGTTGTGGTTTGCAGAAGACAGCTACACGTACAAACAGATCACATTTACGACTCCAAATGAGCTGAGCGGAGGAACGTTTTTCATTTGGAAGAAAGCCGCAAATCCGGGGTATGATTTCTATGTTGACGATATCGTCTTGAAGGAAGTTCGCAGTCTGGTGGCGAACGGCAGCTTCGAGAACGGTTTGACTGGCTGGGGCAACTGGACGAATTCCAGCACGATCGTAACTGGAACGTCTCCCGTCGGGAATGCCGCCGTCCAAGTCGGTTTCACCGGGGGGAATGGTGACGGGCTGGGTCAGTCCGTAACGCTCAAGCCGAACACAACTTACGTGCTGGGTGTATGGGGTAAAAACGACGGTGATGCGGCGGCGGGACAAGAAACGGAAGTCGGGCTGAAATATCCGGTGCCGGGGCTGTCCGACGAAGTTCACCATCGGGTGAAGTTTACCGAGAAGGCATACACATACAAGCAGGTTGTATTTACGACGCCCGAGCAATTAGCGGGTAATGGAACGTTATTCATTTGGAAGCCAAAGAGTGAACCCGGCTTTCATTTCTACGCGGATGGTGTTGTCGTTACTGAACTGAAAAATGCCGTAACCAACCCCGATTTCGAGAATGGGTTGTCCGGCTGGAACCTGTGGACGCCTACCTTATCGGCGGTATCTGGGTCGGAGCAAGTCGCAAGCGGTGCGAAAGCGCTTCGAATCGGTACGGGGGGCAATCCCGAGGCAGGCGATGGCGGGGGAATGGATGTCGTTCTCAAGCCGAATACGACCTATTATTTGAGCGCGTGGGGCAAGCACGATCAAGCTATCGGTGCGGCGAATCCGACGGAGCTCGGCTTCCAATACATGGTCGCAGGCGTGAAGCGGCAGCATAAGCTCTCATTTACGGAAGGGCAGTATACATTCAAGCAGTTGGTGTTCACAACACCGGCTGAAATGTCGGCGCCGCAGTTTTTCATTTGGAAGGACGAAACGTCAGCGCCTAGCTTCTACGTGGACGACATCGTGCTTACGGAAGCGCCGAATGCCGCGATCCTCAATTCGGAAAGGCAGCTCGGAACAGAGCTCCCTCCTGTAGAAGAGACGCCTGGCGAGGATCCGCCTCCTGTAGAAGAGACGCCTGACGAGAGTCCGCAGGTCGAACCGCCGTTTCATGAACCGCTTCCAACCCCCGCACAGGCTTCGGTTAAAGTCGTGAAGCGTGCGGACGGCAGCGTGGGTATTATATCGTCCTTGCCTGGGAAAGCGGTGAAGGGAAGATCGAAACTGACGATTTCGTCCGACCTAATGGAGCAAGCGCTCGGGCAGCTTAGCGGCCAAGAGAAACGGTCGCACGTCTTTATTGAGCTCCCGAAAGCGGACGGTGCACGAGTGTATGAGGTGGAACTCCCGATTCAAGCGTTGCCTGCTGGCCAAACGGTGGTCATTCGCACGGAACTCGCTTCGCTAACGCTTAGTAGTGACCTGCTCCGCGATCAAACGACAACGGCAGATAGTGTAATCTCCCTCCAGGTCAAAGCCGTGCAGTCGGTGGAGCTCTCGCAGGAATTGTCGTCCCGGCTAGGCAACCGTCCTGTCGTGGATCTAGAGCTGGCAGTTGGCGGCCAGCGCTTGGAATGGAATAGACCCGGCGCTAAAGTTGAGGTGCACATTCCTTACAAGCCCAATGACAAAGAAATGCAGCAGAAGGAGAAGCTGACCGTATGGTTCATCGATGACGCCGGCAAGCCAGTTCCCGTACCGAACGCCTCTTATGAGGATGGCGTCATTCGTTTTAGCACGAGCCACTTTAGTCGTTATGCGGTCGCGTTTGTGGACAAGACCTTCACCGATCTAACTCAAGCCGAATGGGCACGACAAGACGTCGAGATTATGGCTGCCAAAGGCTTGATCGATGGGAGATCCGAAACAGCTTACGATCCCAGCGCCTCAATTACAAGAGCCGAGTTCGTACAGCTACTCGTCCGGGTGATGGAACTGGAAGGGACGGCGGAAGCAGATTTTGTAGACGTTAGCACTGGCGCTTATTATGCGCGCGCTGTCGGCTTAGCCAAAACCGCAGGTCTGATCGACGGGGTTGCGGCAAACCAGTTCGAGCCAGACGCGTTGATCAGTAGACAGGATATGATGGTCATCGCAGCGCGTGCTCTGCGCCTAGCCGGAGCGGCACCTGCCGTGCATGGAGAGATCGGTTTGCAGGCATTCGCCGATGCGGACCAAGTCGCCGACTACGCGAAGGTAAGCGCCGAGGCGCTCATTCGTGGCGGCTACCTAGAAGGGGATTCGCAAGGGCTCCATCCGGAACGATCGTTCAGCCGAGCGGAAGCCGCTGTGCTTCTCTACAGGCTGTACCGAAGTATTCAGTAAGCTGTCTCGGCTGAAGAGAAGACAAACGAACAAAATTACACTGTCGATCGGACAAAAACACCCCCACAGGCCACCCGTGCGATAGACAGGCATCCTACTTCAGTTGTACGATTTACACACCATGTTATACGAAGCTTCATGCTAAGATAAAGTTGTCAAGCAGCTCAACACTATAAATGAAAAGGGGCTAAAACCATGAAAAAAGTTATCATCAGCGCTTTCGCCTTGACGCTGACACTTTCGCTATCAGGATGCGCCAGCAAGGATTCAGGAAGCAGCAATACGACAAGCCCGGCACCGTCATCTTCCTCGACGCAAACGCCGGTCCAGAAAGGTCCTTTTGCTAAATATGACAAGACGGTTGAATTCACAGCCGTTATGGGCGTTAACCAAGACCCCAAGTTCCCTGCGGGTCAATCGTATGAGAACAACCCATTTCTGAACTTCGTCCAAGACACGCTGAATGTTAAGCAAAAGTTGCTGTGGACGGCTCCAACGGATGGCGAGCAATATTTCAAGAAGCTGAGCATATCGTTCGCGAGTGGTGATCTGCCGGACATTTTCTCCATCGATACAGACAAGGCTCCAGCTTTACTGAAGCAGCTCATTGATGCGGGCCAGATCGAGGATTTAACGCAAGTATACAAAGATTATGCTTCCGATGATGTCAAGAAAAACTTCGAACTCGGACAGAACAACGCCTTGAACAGCGCGACGTTCGGCGGCAAGCTGATGGCGATCCCGAACAGCAGCGATGCTGCGCAGACGAACGTCATCTGGGTTCGCCAAGATTGGCTCGACAAGCAAGGGTTGAAGCCGCCGCAAACACTCGATGATCTCAGAGCAATCGCCAAAGCGTTCGCAACCGGCGATCCGGACGGCAACGGCAAGAACGATACGGTTGGTCTGTCCGTAGCAGGAGTAAACTCATTAACGGCACCGTCCGGTTCGATGCACTCCTTGGATGTGATTTTCAACTACTTCAACGCATACCCGAGCATTTGGCTAAAAGATAAAGACGGTAAGCTCGTGTGGGGCGGCGTTCAGCCCGAAGTGAAAGACGCTTTGGCCGTTATGGCGGACATGTTCAAGAACAAAGAGCTTGACCCCGAATTCGGCGTTAAAGATAACGGCAAGACGACCGCTGATCTTGGCGCAGGTAAATCGGGTCTAGTCTTCCAGCCTTGGTGGGCACCGCTTTATCCGCTAGGCAACACGCTGCAAAATAACCCGAACGCGAACTGGAAAGCGTATAGTCTGCCAGGTAAGGACGGCAAGATACACGCAACCTTCGATAAGCTGGCGACGCAATACCTCGTAGTCAAGAAGGGGTTTAAGAATCCGGAGCTTGCTGTCAAGCTGGCTAACCTGTCGACCGCTATGAAGATGAA
Source organism: Paenibacillus sp. MBLB1832 (assembly GCF_032271945.1). NCBI lineage: Bacteria > Bacillati > Bacillota > Bacilli > Caryophanales > Paenibacillaceae > Paenibacillus > Paenibacillus roseipurpureus. Next base: position 1,978,840 of record NZ_CP130319.1, read on the forward strand.
CAAGTATCCCGACATTTCGAAGAAGCGCTTGGAAGATTACAGTGCGGCTTCCTCGAGCGCACAGTGGGGCTTCGTAGGCGGCGGAGCGCAAGTCATCGATCCGTTTACGGTAGAATCAACACAGAAGAAAATTACGGATGTTATTGGCGGCAAGCTGGACGTGTCCAAGCTGGACCAAGAAGAGAAGTCCATTTACGACAAAATCAAGAAGTTTGAGCCGAACGTCGGAAAACCGGTTGCGAAGGAGCTAGTCCCGGATTGGCAGCAACATGCGGCTTGGATGTACGGTCTTGCACCGACGACGAAAACGCCGACATCGATCATCTACAATGGATTTAACGGTACGACGGATTCCATGTCCAAGAACTGGACGTCGCTGCAGGACTTGACCAAAGAAAGTTATTTGAAAATTATTATGGGTCGCGAACCGATCAGCTACTTCGACACTTTTGTGAAGCGCTGGAACGAAATGGGCGGCGAAGCGATTACTAAAGAAGTACAGAACTATAAACAATAAGCGGCAGAACAAGGGGCGTCGAGTTTGGCTTGGCGCCCTTTGTCTATCCGAGGAGGGAAACGTATGGAAGCCGTCGTCGTTCGAAAATCCATGGACAGAAAAAAAACTATGCTGCGAACCAATACCTTTCATTATTTGCTGATGCTGGCTCCAGGCTTTATCGTCATTGCTCTTATTAATTTGTTGCCGATGTACGGGATTCTCATTGCATTTAAACATTTTAACGTAGGTCTTGGCGTGTGGAAGTCTCCTTGGACAGGATGGGAAAATTTCGATGCCGTCTTGCGCAATCCGTCCAGTTTCAAGGTGATAAAGAATACGCTTGTGATTGCGGTGATGAAAATTATTGCAGGTCAAATCGTACCACTTGCATTTGCTTTGCTGCTGAACGAAGTAAGGATTAGATCGTTCAAGCGGATAGTCCAAACCGTGGTCTATCTTCCCCATTTTTTATCTTGGGTTATTCTTGCCGGCATTATCCGCGATATGCTTTCGCTTGACGGTCTCATCAACAAGTTAGTGATCGCTCTCGGACTCCAGCCCATCATGTTTCTTGGCAGCAACACGTGGTTTCGGCCGATTATTATCCTTACCGATGTTTGGAAGGAATTCGGTTTTGCGGCCATCGTCTATCTCGCTGCGTTGACGGCGATCAATCCATCTCTCTATGAAGCAGGGGATATGGACGGGGCCACCCGCATGCAGAAGCTTCGTTTCATTACACTGCCGAGTCTATCCCCTACGATCGTTCTACTAGCTACCTTAAGCTTGCAAAATGTATTAAACGCTGGCTTCGACCAAGTGTTTAACTTGTACAACAATTTGGTCTACGATACAGGAGATATTATCGACACGTATGTGTACCGGATGGGTCTGGAAAATTTGCAATACGAAATCGGGACCGCTGTTGGCTTAATTAAATCCGTAATCAGTATGGCATTGATCATAATCGCCTATAAATTGGCTTCCAAATATGCAAACTATCGGATCTTTTGACAAGGAGGTTCAACCATGAGTACCGCAACCGCGCTTAGCCGCAAAAAAACGTCTACCGCCGACCTCGTCATTATAGGCGCCATGATCGTGATATCAGCCCTGTGCATGTTTCCGTTATTGCATAATTTAGCCGTCTCTTTTAGCTCGCAAGGGCCTGCCAATGCCGGTCTAGTCACGGTGTGGCCAGTCCAACCTACGCTGTCGTCCTATCTGGAAATTATCAAGGACGAGAAATTTTTTCAAGCGCTGTGGGTGTCGATCGAGCGGGTGTTCTTTGTAACAGTGCTCGCCTTTCTGCTTACCGTTCATATCGCTTTCCCTCTGTCACGGGACGCGAAACAGTTTCCCCTGCGAAGCGTCTTCGTATGGCTGCTCGTGTTCGTCATGATGTTTAACGGCGGACTGATTCCGTTCTACCTCGCGATGAAAAAGCTTCACTTAACGAACAGCTTCTGGGGGCTTGTAATACCGCTCGTCATCAACGTCTTCAACGTTATCCTGGTCATTAACTTCTTCCGGAATATCCCGAAGGAGCTGGACGAAAGCGCCAGTATCGACGGAGCGGGACCGTGGAAAGTGCTGTATGCCGTATACCTCCCGCTATCGGTGCCAGTGCTTGCGACTATTACCTTATTCAATATCGTGAACACGTGGAATGAATATTTTCTAGGATTGATTATGGTGCAGAATCAAGCGCAGATCCCTCTACAGACCTATATTCAACAAATTATCGTGCAGATCGACCCGACTCGTATCGCCAGCGGTGATACGGCGTATTTAGCGAACATCTCCAACAAGACACTGAACGCCGCTAAAATCATGGTTACGATGATTCCTATCATGCTCGTTTACCCGTTTCTGCAGCGCTATTTTATTAACGGCATCATGCTTGGCTCCGTCAAGGAGTAATGTGATATCCCTTTCCGATCTTGGGTAGCAGGCCTCTCCATAGACTGGGAAGGGATGCTTTTTATATCGAATAATGTCATAATAGGGACAGCATCGCCATTTAAACGAACGGTAGGGGATCAGCTTGGGTAAACTCTCCATAAGGCCGCCATACACACTTCGCAGCCGGTTCTTTTCCATTCTTATTGTGAGCGCCTTGATACCGCTCCTTCTGCTAGGTCTAACATCCTATTATACAATCTATATGCTTCTCGAGAACAAAGTGGAGCGGGGCATCCGCAACTCACTTGAGGTGGAAAGGTTGAACGTGGAGAACTTAATCAGTAATTTGGACTTCGCTTCCAAACAGCTGGTGTACGGTTCCATCGGCAGCAGAATTAATTCCTATCTTAGTTCCTCCAGTTACGATCAGTACGAATTTACCAAAAATATTACAGAATCGCTCGAAACAACAACGTATACGAACCCGCTGATCGGCACGATGTTTTATTATTTGCCAGCCACCGGTGAAGAATTGTTTAATTTTTTCCAGTTGAAGAACATCAACCCCCTGCAATTCGACGAGCTGGGCAGCGGTCAGGATGTCGCTTATTATGCTCCGCATCCGCCAATGAATGTGATCGAGACCAAGCCGCTCGTGCTCTCGATTACCAGAAAGTTGAAACTGTCCGATGGGGATAAGAAGAGAGAAGTTTATGCGTATTTGGAGACGACAGGGGCGGCATATCAAGGCGTCTTCCGCAACGAGCAATACGGATTTAACGCCGTTCGGGCACTGCTCAGCTCGGAGGGGAAGGTCGTATACTCCGAAAATATGAAGCTTCTTCCTGTGGGACTTACCTCGGACGAGCTGTCGGAGAAAATCGGAGACAGTCATTATATATTCAAGGATAAGGGCAAGCAAGGTTGGCAAATAGCCGTTTTCGTCAAGAAAAATGAAGTCAACGCCGAAATCAATCAGTGGATCGTCTCTTATAGCCTCATTGCCTTTTTTTCGTTGACGATCTCCTTAATTCTCGCTTATGCATTGTGGAGGACGATTTACAGGCCGCTCGTGAACGTCAAGCGCGAGATTCAGCTGCTGTCCAACAATCAGTGGGACAGTCCGGTCAAAAAGATGGGGATTAGGGAATTCGACGAATTGCTGAGCAATTTCATGAATATGAAGCTTCGGATCACCGATTTGCTGCAGGAAGTGCAGGAGAAGGAGAAGAAAAAGAAGCAACTGGAAATCGAGAAGCTGCTGTATCAGATCAATCCGCATTTTCTATATAACACGCTGAATACCATCCAGTGGTACGGCATGATGATCGGGCATAAGGAAATCGTCACGTTAGCCAAAGCGTTCTCACGGGTGCTGCATTACAACCTGGGCAAAGAAGGGACGATCGTGACGGTAAGTGCGGAAATCGAAGCGTTGAAAGATTACATTCAGCTTCAGCAGATTCGGTACAATTACAATTTCCAAATTGACATTGAGGCGCAGCCTGAAACGCTAACGAAAAATTTGCCCCGATTCATCTTGCAGCCACTTGTCGAGAATGCGCTGTATCACGCCTTTAAGGATGACGGAGGACGTATTCTCGTGCGCTGCGTGCTGCTGCCGGATGGTTTCCTGCAAGTGACGGTTGAAGATAACGGGCAAGGCATTTCCGAAGACAAGCTGCGAACGCTGTTTGAGGAGCAGTCGGATTCGTCCAAGCGGGGTATGGGGATTGGACTCAGCTTCGTCAACAACCAGTTAAAGTCCCACTACGGAGAGACTTATGGACTTCAGGTTACGAGTACGCTCGGCGAAGGCACCGTGATGATCATTCGGGTCCCTTCGGAAATTAAGGAGGAACAGAGCCATGATAGAAGCATTAATCGTCGATGATGAATATATTGTCCGCAAAGGTCTCGTGCACATGTTCCCGTGGGAGGAATTCGGCATCCGGATTGCCGGAGAAGCGCCCAACGGGGCCAAAGCTCTAGAATTCATGGAGAATCATACGATTCAGCTGTTGATCACCGACATTTCAATGCCGATTATGGACGGCTTCGAGCTAATCAAAGCGGTTAAGCCCCGCTACGAACATTTGGCCATTGTTGTGCTGACCTGCCATCAAGATTTTCACTATGTTCAAGATGCCCTGCGTTTGGGGGCGATTGACTATATCGTAAAGACAGAGCTAGAGAACGACACGCTGCATCAATCGATATCGCGATTCGTCATGCGGGTGAAGGAGCAGGCTGCAAATCGCAACGAAGTGGGGCCTGCTCAAGAGCCCGAAGTACCGATACATTCGGAATCTTGGGGCTTGTTGTTGACCCCTTTGCGTAAAGGGGCAGGGCTGAGCGAAGTACTGGCACTCACCCTAGAAAGCGCAGCGCCTCTTATGCTGCCAGATGGCGGATGCTTTATCCCGAGTCATGAACTGAAGCTAGGATATCGCGATAAGGAGCGAATTCTTGATCTGGTGGACGGCTCAAGCTGGGTAATCACAATTCTCCACAATCTGCGCCGTAATGCCGACAAATCTACACTGGATAAGCTGAACGATTACTGGAAAAATAAACTGTTCTACGAGTACACCTGCCATACGCCTGTGTATGAGGTCGATTGGCATTCGCTGAATGGCGAGCGCAAGCCATCTCCCGAAGCCAATCAGGCGCTGCATCAGCTGACTCAGCAGTGGAAATCATTCCTGTGGGTATATGACGACAATCTGTTTCGGCAGATGGTGCAGGACGTGAAGGAGCGCCAGTCGCCAGCTGCTGCCTGGAAAGAAGTTCTGCAGCAAACAGTCAGCTTGTGGAGGCACCTAGTTGCAATTGACGGCTCCGCCAACTGGCACGTGGAAACGAGCGCTTTGTATTATTGGGAGCAATGGGTTGATTGGCTCAGCCTTATACGTCCGAAGCTTCGCCGCCAGGAATTCTCGGATGAAGTGTGCATCAGCATCTTGCGAGCGATACATATGATACGGCAAGACATCCACCTTGGGATTAACCAGTCGGAGGTTGCTGCAAAGGTAAAAATTACCCGCAGCTACTTCAGTCACTGCTTTAAGCAATACGCAGGACAAACCTTCCAAGAGGTGATTAATGACATCCGAGTAGAGCGTGCGTGCGAGTTGCTGCTTAGTACCCAAGAGCCTGTGTATCGGATTGCCGAGCAAGTGGGCTTCGATGACGACAAATATTTCAGTAAATTTTTCAAGCAGCAGACGGGTATGCTCCCGAGTAATGTCCGAAAAGTTTAGAGCAGACTAGCAGTAGGCGATGGAAGTAGGGAGCAGGCATGAAACTAAAGTCTGCTCTACTTGTTCCCCCCTCAACAATATCACCTTACAGAACCTCGTTTTTCTCTACTTTTCTTAAAATAGTACAATACATCTTGAATTCGTATGCTAGATGACGCGCCGAAGTGACGCTTATAATACAGATGAGACGGAAGTGAAACCATGCGCTGTCTCGCATGCTCGGAGTGGTCAACATTGACTTTATGTGGAAAGTTATGGGGAGGAAGGAGCGTTGATAAGCGAGTTCACATTTCTATTTGTAAGCGCTTACTAAAAAGGAGGACAGAAGATGAGAGCATGGTCCAAACGAATCGCCATTTTGCTGCTCGTCGGCATTACGGCTATGGGCGTCATACCGTTCGTACTGCAGCCTAAACAAGCCGATGCCGTCACTTGGCAGCCGACGGAAGAAGCCGAATATCGGCACTACCATGGGCTTGGCTGGTGGCAGGAGCCTGAGAACGAGCTGAGGTATGCGCATGCGATGGGGTACAAGTATGTATTTCTCGAGAAGAGTCAAGCGAAGCAGATCTCGAACTCACCTTACAAGAAGAATCTCAATTGGTATTACAACGACGTTTACAAGCATGTGCGCCCTCTCTCCTCCATGAGCTTGAGTGCCGGAACGCTGAGTGACCTCAAGTCCCGCTACCCGAATACGTTCGTGGATTGGCCAGAAATGTCACGTGCGCTGAATATTCCGGAGCTCAACAGCCTGAAGTCCTACAACAATGCCGTCTATATGGAGATAAAGAACCTCTATGAAACCTACTTCACCATTTCCAACACAACTAAGTCATTCCCAGACAATCTGCTCGGCTTACGTTGGTCAAGCGAAGCGTATGAGCCTTTTTACGATTTTCAGAAGCAGAGCGTGATCACGTTCCTGATCAATCGGATCAAGGAGGACGTGACGGCGTACGATGACCCGGCCAACAATTTTTTGTTCACCGGCATCATGCAGGACGTGCCGGAGATGTACAAGGAAGCGGATTACAACGTTCTTCCGGCTAACAATACGACGTATAAGGCGGGCTGGTTCGAGTTTCTGCGGCAGCTCAAAGACGATCTGATCGCCAGCTATCCGACACGTTCGATCAAGTTCGTGTTCGAACCCTACCGGGTCCTGGATTGGGTGAATGACGTAAACGGAACGAGCTACAGTAGTGCGGATAAGAAGAAAATACTTGGCGATTATCTGTCAGCTGAGTCCATTCAGGATGTCGTCACGAACCCAGCCATAACTGGTACGGGCCTGCTGGCTAACGAGGACGTTGGCAGCTCGACGCCGGATTTTAACCCGACAGAACTGAATTATACGCCTTATGCGCTGCCGTTGCTTGGAGAACTTGCTAGTAACGGAAAGTTTTTTAATTGGTACGGGAGGCCAGGACCAGAGCCGTATTCGACCTCGAAGGCAGACCACGATGCCTCGATCATGCTGTTATCCGATGCGATGAAGCTGGCCCGTATTCTTCCGAATTGGGAGAACCTGAACGGTGTCTTGCTTAGCGGACGCTCCTGGAACAAGACGACGCTCAGCTATAGCAGCTCGAAGAGCGTAGCGAACAAGAATGTGATTGCCGCAAGACGGCCGGGGACGAACATGATCTACGCTCACTTCCTGAACAGTTCAGGGACGATCCCGTTGCAGTCAGGGGAGTCGGTTGTGAAGGTCATGAGGGTGAACGAGTACATGGAACCGACGGTTAGCGGCGCAGCCGACTTAAGCGTCAGTGGTTCGACGGTCAGCATCAACTGGGCTTCGGCATATGATCGTAAGACGTATATCATTTACACGTCTGTCGGCAACGAGCTGTTAAGTAACGGCTCCTTCGAGGATGGCGTGACCACGGGCTGGACATATGCGGGAGGTTCGCAAGCGGCCATAGACGGTAGCACATATGACAATAAGGCGCTGAACGTAACGGGCCGAACGAGCGCTTCCTCAGGCGTTACGCAAGTTGTGACGGCCGCCCTTCAAGCAGGAGGAATGGCTAATTATAACGTGAGCGCTAGGGTCAAGATGGGGACTGGGTCCGATACGATGAAGCTGGGCTTCACGCTTACGACCAGTGCGGGAACGGTCGACCGCAGCGTGACCGTTCCAGTCGGCTCGAGCTGGACTACGCTCATCGAGACGATTCCGGTCACCTGGAGCGGGACGCTCACCGATGCGAAGTTTTATATCCAGACGACGGGGACGACGAACGATTTTCAGATTAATGAAATTACGGTTAAGAAGGATACGGGAGGAGACGTGGTCAGTAACGGTGATTTCGAGAGTGGAACCTCAGGCTGGTATGTCAGCGGCGCTGGAACTATCGCGGCGGGCGCAGAGGGGCCAAAGCAAGGAAGCGGTTACGTGACCTTGACTGGACGGCAATCGGCGTCTGCTGCCGTTAACATGACCATCTATAAGAAGCTGCTCGAGCTCGGTATGGGGACGTACAGCTTCTCCGGCTGGTCCCGAATGTCGGCAGGTACGGATAATGTGAAGCTGTCCGTGGCCATTACCGATGACACCGGCTGGCACAAGGTAAACGGCCCGACGTTCTCGGCGGATACATCGTGGAAGTCGATGTCAGGCACGATCGCTCTGAGTTGGACGGGGACGCTGAAGGATGCGTATGCCATTGTGGAGACGACAACAACGACGAACGACTTATCGCTAGATGACCTCAGTCTAGGCGGCAATGAGCTGCTGACGGACCGGGATTTCGAGTTCGGCGTGAACCAGTATTGGTGGAAGACCGGCACGGGCGCTGTCTTGAAATATGATACGGAGCCACGCACGTTCCTCAAACATACGGGACGCACCATCACCTGGCATGGGCCGTCTCAGGACATACAAGATATGCTGCTTACGAACGGACAAGGGAACTATACGCTCAGCTTCGAGGGAAGAGTGGACAGCGGGACACCAACGATGACGGCGAAGGTGAAGCTTGTGGATGCGAACGGAAGCCGAATATTCCCATTGACCTTGAATGCGACAACTGCATGGGGCAAAGTGACGGGAAGCGTCAACTTGACATGGTCCAACCTGACGTATGGCCAGTTGTATATCGAGAGCAGCTCGGCGACAGCCGATCTGTATGTGGACCAGGTTTCGCTCACCAAGACGACGGTTGCCGCCACGCTGCTCGGTTACTCGGACTTTACGGGAGGAACGGGGGGCATGACGGCGAACGGCAGCAGCATCTCCACGTACGACTCGGTTTACTTTGGCAACAAGGCGCTTCGCATCAGTGGCAGGACGCAGAACTATCAAGGGGCCTATCAGTCGGTGTTGAATACGCTGCAAGCAAGCGGGAGCGGAAATTACAAGGTGGCGTCGTGGGTGAAGTTGGGGTCCGGCACCGATACGGTTAGGGTGACAATTAAGCTGCAGTATGGGACGGGATCACCGGTGTACAAGTCGGTAACGGTATCAGCGGATACGGAATGGAAGGAGCTTGCGGGAATGATCAGCAATGTGAACACATCGGGACTAACAGCGGCCGACCTATATTTCCAGACCGATACCCTGAATACAGCGGATCTGTATATCGATCAGGTAAGCCTAGTGAAGGGGTAACGAACATTCTAGGAGGCAGAATGAATGATAAAAAAATGGATAAGGCAAACTGTGATCGGAGCAGCGGCCATGTGCCTGCTCTTGGGCATCTCACCTAGCGGCTTCAAGCCCAATAAAGCGGAAGCCGTTGCTTGGCAGTCATCTATGGATACGGAATATCGCAATTACCACGGGCTCGGTTGGTGGTCGGAGCCGGAACCGGAGTTGCGCTATGCGCAGGCAATGGGCTTAAAGTACGTCTTTTTCGATCGACCATACGTTGAAAAAATACAAAATTCTCCTTACAAGAAAAATTTGAAGTGGTACTATAACGATTTTCATAAGAATGTGCGTCCTGTATCCACCATGTCACTTAGCGCAGCTACGCTGCTCGATTTGAAAGCCAAATTCCCCGGAACATTTGAGAAATGGCCGGCGATGAACCGAGGCGTCAACATACAGGAGCTACGAGCGCTTAAGAATTACAACCTTGCTGTTTATAATGAAATTAAATCGCTATATGAGAATGTGATGGCGATTGCCGATTCCAGTAAAGAATTTCCCGAGAACATGCTGGGTCTGAATTGGGGTAACGGTTCGTTTGAGCCTTACTATGACTTCCAACAACAGTCTGTCATAACGTTCATGATCAATCAAACCAAATCCGAAATTCTGCAGTACGATGATACGGCGAACAATTTTCTGTTTGCGGGCCTGATGATCGACGTTCCGGAAATTTACGAGGAAGCCAGTTACAATAGCTTTACGAACGGTGGAACGCCGGTTCCTGGGGGGAAGACACATGAGTACGCAACCTATAAGGACGGTTGGTTCGATTTTCTCCGCCAATTAAAGAATGCCCTGAACACGCAGTTTCCAAGCCGATCAATCAAGTATATATTCGAGCCTTATAATCCAATTGCTTGGGTGAACGATGTGAATGCAACAAGCTATAACCTCGCAGACAAGAAGCTGATCGCAGGCGATTATCTTGCAGCCGAGTCCATTCAGTATGATTATATTGATCCGCAAATTACAAGCACAGGACTGTTTGCGAGCGAGGATCTTGGATCGTCGACGCCAGATTTTCGCCCAGAAGCCCCCTACTATGTGCCTTATGCATTGCCGCTGATCGGTGAGGCGGGAAAAAATGGCCGTTTCGTCAACTGGTACGGTCGGCCGGGGCCCGATCCTTACTCGACATCGAATGCTCCCCACGACAACCCGATTTACATGCTGCCAGACATGATGAAGTTGTCTAAGGTTGTGGCGAATTGGGATAACATCAATGGCGTACCGCTTGGAAGCAGATCGTGGAATAATGTGTCTTTAGCGTATTCCAGCACCATGAGTCGAGCGGACCAGAATGTCATTTATTCACGAAGACCTGGTACTAACATGATTTATGTTAATTTCTTGAATAGCTCCGGACAGGTGACGCTGAATGCCGGAGAATCCGTAGCGAAGGTGATGCGTGTTAACGAATTTATGGAGCCTACCGTAAGCGGGGCGTCTGATTTGACGGTGTCAGGAAGCACGATTAGCATTAATTGGAGCTCAGCCTATGATCGTAAAACCTATATTATCTATACGTCGTCCGATAATGAGATCCTAACGAATAACTCTTTCGAGAACGGTACTGGAAGCGGCTGGTGGTACCCGTCGGGCCCTTCTGTCAGTCTCCTTGACAAGTATACGTACACGGGGAAAGCACTCAAGGATTCCAGTCGCACAAGCAGCACAGCCGGTATTACGCAGGACGTTACCAGCGGCCTCAGCGCAGCGGGAATGGGGCAATATACGCTCTCGGCCCGGGTTCGCATGAGTACTGGAAGCGATACCGTGAAAATCGGCCTGACGATGACAGACTTAAGCGGAACCGTTGACTTCAATACGACCGGCGTAACCGGTACGGATTGGACCACCATTTACGCTACCCTCCAGTCACATGGACGGGATCGCTGAGCAACGCCAAATTGTATATTCAGACAACAAGCACCACGAATGACTTCTATGTGGATCATGTTGCAGTGAGTCGTGCAGAGTCCGGAAGTGTGGTCAAGAACAACACGTTTGAGAACGGCACCTCTTCCTGGTATACGAGCGGCACGGGTACCATAACAAGCGAGTCCATTTCGTCCCAAGGCGGGTCGGGCTTCTATCGCCAGTCCAATCGCACGGCGGCGACGCATTCCATTAACGCCAACGTACCGAAGAAACTGCGGGAACTTGGTACCGGAACGTATACGCTTTGCGGCTGGGTGAGGCTGTCGTCCGGGACGGGAACGGTGAAGACGGCAGTGTCTCTCCAGCAAAGCTCGGGGACGACCGTTGTGAATGGTCCGACCTTAGCGGCGGATACGACATGGAAGGCCTTCACGGGGACGGTTAACCTGACTTGGTCGTCGACGCTTCAGGACGCATACGTTACCATCGATACGGTCGGCACGACCGCAGATTTGCTGATAGACAGTATGACGTTAAACAAGAACGGAGCGGAGGCGCTCGCCGATCGGGACTTCGAATTCGGCAACGCGCAATACTGGTGGAGGAGCGGAACCGGGTCCGTTGGTCGTTATTTGCCAAGGGGCTACACCGGGATCGTGCATACGGGAAGGTCCGGCACCTGGAACAGCCCGGCGCAGGACATCACAGCCCTGATCAAGGATAACGGACCAGGCGAATACACGCTTGGCTTCTGGGGGAAGGTCGGAACGGGCACGGATACGATCCAAGCGGTGGTCAAGATTGTGGATAGCAGCGGAACGAATTACTATCGTCTCCCTGCTGGGCTGGCCGCAACGAACTCTTGGAAGAGCGTATCGGGCAAGGTGACGATCCCCTTCAGCGGCTTGACGAACGCTCAGCTCTACTTCGAGACGACGAATGCTACAGTCGATTTGTATGTGGATGACGTTACCCTGAGCAAGCCGATGATCGGCAGGTTATTGGTGACGAATGGAGATTTCGAGAGCGGCACATCGGGATGGACAGCCGCCAGCAGTGCCATCTCCATTGTAGAAAATACGCTCAGCGGTAACAAAGCGATCAAGATGAGCGGGCGTACGCAAGCGTACCACAGCCCGAATCAGACCGTGACGACCGCCATCCAGAGCAAGGGGAGCGGGGACTACATCTTCTCCGGCTGGGTGAAGTTGGGCTCTGGGAGCGAGGCGGCCAAAGCTACTCTCAAGCTGAGCTACAGCGGTGGGTCCGTCATTTACAAGGATATTCAAATTCCATGGGCGAACACCCAATGGCAGGAGATTAAGGGGACGTTCTCAGGGGTGAATGCGACCGATTTAGCTGACGCCCAGCTTTATTTCCAGACGACGACGTCCACTGTGGATTTGTATGTTGATCAAGTAAGTTTGTCGAAATAATCGGTTGTCCCTCCTTTTCAAGGATTATGAAGGGGAGGGTTAATTATTTTATATTTAGAAAGTGCAATCGATCTTAAGAATGTCAAATATTCAAACGCGGGAGCAGACGGTACAATTAGACTTAAGCATAGAAAGAGGAGGATCCAACATATGCCGCCAATACGACATACCGATAATCCAATTATCAAGCCGAGCGACGTTGTGCCGTCCCGGAGTGACTTTGAAGTTGTTTGCGTATTCAATGCGGGAGTAGCCAGACTTGGAGAGGAGGTCATCCTGTTACTCCGAGTTGCCGAGCGACCTCGCGGCTCGAGAGCAGACAGGCATGACGCGCCGATCTATAACCCGCAAACAGGCGAAGTCGAGGTGAAGTCGTTCCACGCTTCCATGCCGGGATGCGACTTCTCGGATTCGCGTTTTTTTCGAACACCAGAGGGGACCTACCTGACCTCCCTGTCTCATTTTCGTGTGGCCCGCAGCCGGGATGGCATTCGTTTCGACATCCCCGAACAACCATCCCTGTTTCCTGCCAACGAGTACGAGGAGTTCGGTATTGAAGACCCCCGGGTTACGAAGATCGGAGACACATTTTACATTGTCTATGCGGCAGTATCGCGCATGGGTATAACTGGGTATATGGCCTCCACGAAGGACTTTGTTGCCTTTGAGAGGCATGGTGTGATTTTCCATCCGACGAACAAGGATATCGCGATCTTCCCCGAGAAGATCAACGGAAAATACTATGCGCTTCATCGGCCGTCCCCTGTTTTCCTGGGCAAGAAGGACATATGGCTGGCGGAATCGCCGGATCTGCATGCTTGGGGCAATCACCGCCACTTGATCGGTCGTGCTGTCGATGGCTGGGACAGTGGCCATGTAGGCGGCAGTGCCGTCCCGTTCCGCACAGAGCAAGGTTGGCTCGAAATTTACCACGGGGTAGACTCGAATCAGGAGTATAGTCTAGGGGCGCTGTTGCTAGATCTTGAAGAGCCATGGCGCGTGCTGGCCCGCAGCAAAAATCCGATTATGAAACCCGAAGCCTCGTATGAGAAGGAAGGGTTCTTCGGCAATGTCGTTTTCACTTGCGGCGTCTTGGTTGAAGACGGTGTGGTGAAGCTTTACTATGGCGCATCCGATACCTACATAGCCTACGCCGAGCTTTCGTTGGACGAGATCTTGGAATCGCTGGTGTAAAAATACGGATAGAGCCCGTAACAGGCTAGCTTAGCCTGTTTACGGGCTCTTATTTTGCGTGAAGCAGGTATTCATGGACCCTTATTCCCCTACGAACCGCGAAACTCCTGCGGAGTCACGCCATAGAACTTCTTGAAGATCCGGATAAAATAGGGCGAGCTCTGATAGCCGAGCATCGTCGAGATCTGATAAATCCGCTCTTCCGTCTGCTTGAGCAGAAACGCAGCTTTCTCCATTTTGAGCCGAGTGATGTAATCACTTAAGTTCTCGCCGGTTCGGTCCTTGAAAATCTTGGACAAATAAACCGGGTGCATATAGATATGGTCGGCGATGTCCTGGAGTGAGATCGGATCAGACAGCTTGCCCGTCACGAATTGCTGGATTTGTAGAATGCAAGCGGTCTTTGCATCAACCATCTCCCGATTCAAATCTTCGAACAGCAGATTCGTTACTTTGAACGCCCACTCCTTCAACTGCCGTACGCTGAGGAAGGGTTTGCGTGTAAAGAACAGTTCATAATCTTGCCCGATCAGCTCCTCAAGCAGCCTCCCGTTTCGATGGGAGGCGTAGGTGAACACGGAACCGAGATAAAGGAACACTTCGAGCAGATGCTCCTGTGACTCGTCCCATAGCTCTTCCAATTCCTCGATAATGGATTCGAGCTTTGCCAGACATTGCTTATGCTGGCCCATATCGAGCAGTTGGATCAAGGTAGGTGTCTCGTATAAAGACTTCAGCGACTTGACTGGCTTGCTGGTATGCGGTGATTGCAGTGTAAGGAACATGTTCCGATCGTTTCCGACTTTCCGTCGGATCGCCGATATCGACTCCTGATGAAGCTCTGGGATATCATATGGGAACAAACCGTCCGTACTGATGATCAAGGAAATATTCCCTTTCAGAAAACGTTTTACGTTTTCCTGGAATTTGGCTGCGGTCTGCTCCAGCAGTGACATGTAAGAGTTTTCTCTTACGCCAAGCGCCTTCAGCTCCATGGATTTGGATTCCTTCAGCTTCGCAATCAGAATCAGGTAGTCGTAGGGGTCACGTCCGCTTAGCACATCGAAATGATCCCCGAGGGTCTCCTCTGCGATGTTCACGATGGCGTATTCGTACAGCGCGATGCTCTGCGCGTCGAGGCTCGAGATGCCCTCCTCCAAACGGATGACGATCAGCGCCATCTGATCCTTGGCGTTGAACGGGAGCTGCATCATGGTCAGCTTGCTGGCAAACTCCTCCTCGCTCCACCGCCTTCCCTTGATCAGCTCCATGACAAATTGCGATCGCATCAGCGGGATTTGCTCGCGCACCGCAGATGTCAGGTTTTGCAGAGAATATTGAGCGATTGTTTCCTCATTAAGAGCCTCTAGCATCCGCCTTACGGCCGCCATTACTTCGAGGTCACGTGCTGGCTTAATAACATATTCCGTCACATGAGAGGACATCGCCTGCTTCGCATATTCAAAATCCGCATAGCCGGAGTGAATGATGCACTTCGTCTTTCCGCTTAGCTCCCGAATGCGCTGGATCAGCTCAAGACCGCTCATTTCAGGCATTCTGATATCCGTAAGGACAACATCGATCGAATGCGTGGCGAGCAACTGCAATGCTTCTTGTCCCGAATACGCGCGATAAATATGGCTGATGCCGAGCTCCTCCCAAGGCAGCGAGTCCGCCAGTGTATTCACGACTACTCGCTCATCATCGACAAGTAATAATTGTGCCATGTGTGCCATCCTCCTTCTATTTGGTTGCCGGCCAGTGGAGAGAGATTTTGAACCCGCCTAATTCCGACTCTTCTATCGCGACGCTCGCAGCTTCCCCGTAATGCAGTACCAGCCGCTGAGCTACATTCCACAACCCGCACATATTGTGCTCGTTGTCTGAATTCATAATTCTGCCGAGGAGCTCTGCTCGTTCTGCCTTGGAAAGTCCAGGACCATTATCCTCTACGGATATCCGATATCCGGATTCGGTTTGTTCAGCGACGATCCGAATCTCGCCCGGGTGATTGCGTTTGGAGATGCCGTGAACAATCGCATTCTCGACAAGTGGCTGGACGATCAAACGCGGTACCTCCAGCTGTCCCAATGTAGATTCCAATTCGATCGAATACTGCATACCGTGCATGCGCAGTTTATGGATCTCCAGATAGCTGCGAATGAGCTTCAATTCCTCGTCCAGCGTGGTGAGCGGCTGCTCCAGCCGGGTTGCGGCCCGGTAGTAGTCTCCCAAATGAAGAGCCATGGAGATAATCGCCTCCTCGTCTCCACTGCGTGCACTGTATTGGATGAAGTTAAGACTGTTGTAAAGGAAATGAGGATCGATTTGAGATTGCAGCTGCTTTAAGGAAGCTTCTTGGAGATGTATCCTCGACTGATATACGGTCTCAATTAATTCCTTAATATGCGAAGCCATATGATTGAATTGGGAGATGAGAAAATAAAACTCATTCTTGCTGTGATACGTAACCTTGGAGGTGAAATCCCCTCTCGCAATCGCACGAGCGCTGCTTACGAGAAGCATGATTGGAGCTTGAACGTGACGATAGATGAAGTAAGACAGCGTCAGTCCGAGTGCAATCAGAATCACGACTGAACCGATGAAAATACGGCTCGAGCGCTCCATCGGAGCGAGAGCCTCGCTAAGAGGAACGTAGTCGACCATGTACCAGCCAAGTGTCTCCGAGAGCTTATAGGTGATGAGAAAACTGCCCTTACCGACCCTAATCGTTTCGCTGCCAGAGTTTTGGAGCTGCCACTCGGGCAAATGCTGCTCTAGCTCAGCAATCATTCCGGTATCCGAGGTGTTGCTCAAAATTGGTTTGTAACCAGGCTTGAACAGGAAGGGGTCATGCACATTGCCTTTGGTCTTGAATTCATCCAGCATTTTCACAAGATTATAGCTGGTGAAGCTCGCTTCCGTAATAACTTGATAGTCCCTAATCGGCTGATTGCGAACATACATGGGGTCGGCCAGATGGCGAATAAAGTATGGCTGCCCATAGCGGTAATCGCTCGGGAGGTACGTCCATGAAGGGGAAAAGTTGTTTTGAATAAATTGCTCATCGTAGAGGACCCCTCCAGTAGTCGAAACGACCTCTTTAGAAGATGGGAAATAAATGGAAATCTGATTATTCCACAGTAAAGAAGAGCCGTTCAATTGCAACTTCTCATTAATAGTTGACATTAAATGGAGCTTATCATAAGGCTGCTGCAGCTCTTGTTGATTGCGGTACGTGCGAACGCTGCTGTCGCGAATCATCGTCAGGGCAAAAACCGAAATTTGATCGGCCATATGGTCGATTTGATTTGTCAGCAGTGCCAAATTCGTCTCGCTTGAGCGGAGAATCTCACCTCGCACCACCTTATTCCCGGTATGGTTGGAATAATAGTTCAGTAACACCAGCGGTGTGAGCATGACGAGCAAAATAACATTAATTTTGGCGAAGGTGCTAAGCCCGTTAAATTTCTCCAGCAAAAAAATCCCTCCTGGCTGCGAGTTGTAGCTTGTTCTCTCATGCTAAACGAATTCCAAGGGGCTGTAAATACAAGAGGCGATTTCATTGAAATAAGATAGCCTATCTTGAATCCTTACTCTATAAGGGGAGGGATCGGATATAGTATAGTCGGGATAAGAAGCCAGTTGAGAGATTTACAAATAGGAGATGAGTGTGATGAGAATTAAAACAAATTTGGCGCTGTACGGGATGCTCGTTCCCGGTATTATCCTTACCATCGTGTTTCACTATCTGCCGATGGCCGGTCTCGTGATTGCCTTTCAGGACTATAAACCGTGGCTCGGGTTCAGCAGATCGCCTTGGGTAGGTCTCGACCATTTCAGGACGGCATTTACTCGGCCGGATGCGCTTCAGGTCATCTGGAATACCTTCATCATTGCGTGCATGAAAATTATCGTCAATCTTGCGGTTCCCGTGCTGTTTGCCCTGCTGCTGAATGAAATTCGCAAGGTGGCATTTAAACGAACGGTACAAACGCTCGTATATTTGCCGCATTTCCTGTCCTGGGTTATTCTGGGGGGAATTATTACGGATATGCTGTCTTCGCAGGGAGTGATTAACAAACTTCTCATGCCACTGCTGGGGCTTCAGCCTTATCTGTTTCTAGCTGACGGCGATTGGTTCCGTGCCATTGTCGTGGTGACGGAGAACTGGAAGGAGTTTGGCTTCTCGACGATCATCTTCCTTGCGGCGCTCTCGAACGTCGATCCTTCCTTATATGAGGCAGCAGAGGTAGATGGAGCAAACCGCTGGCAGCAGACGCTAACGGTAACCCTTCCGGCAATCGTTCCCATCATTGTGGTGATTGGCACACTGGCCATGGGCTCAATTCTGAATGCAGGCTTCGATCAGATCTTCAACTTGTATAACCCCCTCGTTTATGAAAAAGGGGACATCATCGATACGTTCGTTTATCGGGTCGGTTTGCTCAGCAGCCAATTCGGTCTTGCAACCGCAGTCGGACTGTTTAAATCAGGAGTAGGCTTCGTCATGATCGCCTTAGCGTATTTTCTGGCCAAACGTTTGGCCAACTACCGAATTTTCTAGGAGGGGTATCCATGTATTACAAATCAACAGGCTATCGTATCTTTAACGTTGCCAATATTGTGTTCCTGAGCATTATCTCCATCGCCTGCATTCTTCCCTTAATTCACGTGCTGGCGATTTCGTTCAGCAGCGGGTTAGCGGTCGATGCCAACAAGGTTACGTTCTGGCCGGTCGAATTCACAATCGATTCGTATAAAAGAACATTCGCCGACTCCGATTTCGTCGGATCTTTCATCAACTCGTTGCTCCGCATTGTACTCGGAGTCAGCATCGGTATTATTGTTACAGTTCTGACGGCTTACCCGCTTTCCAAAATGGAAAAACTGAAGGGCGGTAAGCCTCTGGCTTGGTTCTTTGTCTTTACGATGCTGTTCAGTGGAGGCTTGATTCCGACCTACATCGTTATTCAGAAGCTTCACCTCATGAATACAATCTGGGCGATTGTACTGCCCAACGCGCTAGGCATTTATAATATGATTCTCATGTTGAACTTCTTCCGGGGCATTCCTAAGGAATTGGAAGAAGCAAGTCTGATTGACGGCGCTGGCCACTACGCCACCTTGTTCCGTATTTATGTACCGGTCTCAATGCCCTCAATCGCGACCATCGTGCTTTTTATCACCATTACACACTGGAATGCTTGGTTTGATGCTTTGATATATCTGAAGAAGGAGCAGTGGCCAATGAGTACGCTGTTGCAAACGTTGGTCAAAGCGCCAGATCCCAGCCAACATATGACTGCGGAGGAAGCGATGATGCTGACGGAGCGCACCCTGAAGGCGGCAAAGCTATTTGTCGGCACGGCCCCAATCCTGTTAGTTTATCCGTTCCTTCAACGGTATTTTGTGAAGGGGATGGTTCTTGGCGCGGTGAAGGGATAGAGCGCAAACAAACTTGAAATTAGTCAAGCTAGCTTAAAATAGTACTCTATGAATTCGGTTACAACTCAATTACGATGAAGTAGTAGCTTGATCCAAAACAATGAGAGGGGCAGAATCTATGAAGCGTTCATTTTTAAAGGCTACCGTCTTGCTCATGGCGGCGACTATGACGATCACGGCATGCAGCACGAAGGAGGGAGGAGCGACGGCTTCACCAACCGGAGTGAAAGCAGACAACGGTTTCAGTAAAGGGAAATTCGATCCGCCGATTACCATGACGACGGTAGGAGCCATCAATTCGACGTTCAAGTTTAAGAATGGGGAGTCGCTTGAGAACAACGTTCACACCAAGTGGGTCAAAGATAAACTGGGGATCGACATCAAGTACAACTGGGTGACGTCGGACGATCAGTTTGCGACGAAACTTCGCTTGGATATGGCGGCAAACAACAAGCTGCCGGACGTGACCTACATTGATGGTAAAAACGTGCAGTTGATTAGCGACCTTATTGATTCTGGCGCTATGATGGATATTAAAGCGGCTTTCGATAAGTACGCATCGCCGAAGGTGAAGGAGATTTACAATCAGGATCCGAGCAACTGGTCCCAGGTCATGAAGGGTGGCAAAAATTATGGCCTACCGATGCTGACCCGGGCTCAACAGAACGACCCGGTCTTGTGGATTCGCACCGACTGGCTGCAGAAGATAAATCTGCCTGAACCGAAGAACTTCGACGAGTTGGAGAAGGTCATGGATGCGATGTTGAAGACCGACTTCGGCAAGGGAGCGATCGGCGCTCCACTAGCGGCAAGCATCAAGGATCCACTCATGCCGTTTGCGCAGTGGCGCGGAGATTTAAGCTGGGTATTCGGCGGTTACGGCGTGATGCCGCACTTCTGGAATAAGTGGAAAGGCGACAAGCTTGAATACGGCTCCATCCAGCCGGAGACGAAACAAGCACTTGCGCGTCTTGCGGATTGGTTTAAGAAGGGGTACATTGCACAAGACGTGGGCATGATCGACGTCGGTAAGTCCGAAGATCCTTTCCGCAATGAAAAGGCGGGTATCACCGCAGGTCCTGTGTTTGCTGGCGGATCAATCCGGGGGAATCTGAACAAGAACAATCCGGCCGCCGTTGCCAAGCCGATTCCGATTCCGGCTGGTCCATCCGGCAAGGCGGGCAGACACGGCACTACGGCTACGAACGGAGCGTTCTTGATCAATAAGGATTTCAAAAATGTAGAGGCGTTCTTCCTATACATTAACAAGATGTACGAGATTGGCGATCCAGCCAAGGGCAGCGAGTTTGAGAACGGCGGCTTCGAAGGCTACGATTACATCATGAAGGATGGCAAGGCTAGCTTTGTTGAAGCAGATTTCCCTGATAAGTTAAAGGCATCCTCCTTCAAGTATTATATCGGCAACCAGTTGTTCCAAGATCCTTATTTGGAACTGAAGACACAACTTAAATTCTATAACGGTGAGCAGCCAACTACTCCGTACGAAATCAACACATTCGCTGGTGTACCAGAAGCGGATCGGAAAAGTCCGAAGACGGTATACGAATGGAACGCGGCTAAGGTCACTTTGGATCAGAAATCGGCCTCCATTCAAAATCTGTTCAACGGTCCGCAGACGGAGACAATGAAGTCCAAATGGGAATCGCTTGTGAAGATGGAGAGCGAGACGTTCCTCAAGATCGTCTACGGTAAAGAGCCGATCGACGCATTCGACACATTTGTGAAGAATTGGAAGTCGATGGGCGGCGACAAGATTACGGAAGAAGTCAACGCTTGGTATAAGGCTTCGACAGGGAAGTAAGCAAGTAACGGCAGGTGAAGAGCAAATCCCATAAGGGGGACAACTGGACCTGCCGCTTCTTTTTTTATCTCTATTTTAAGCTTGAAGGGGGATTATTCATGAATTGGAAGAAGCTGGCCCGGATCGGATCGCTTATTACGTGCTCACTTTCTCTACTTGTTGGGGTTACAACCCAAGCATTCGCAGTTCCGTATCAGTCGCTCTCCTCAGAGTATCGCAATGTCCATGGCCTCGGCTGGTGGCAGATCGGCGAGCAGGAGTTGCGCTACGCGCAGTCGATGGGTTTCAAGTATGTATTCCTCGATCAGTATTACAAAAATGCGGCGTCGACTTACAAGAAGGGCTTGAGGTTCTACTACAACGATCCCCACAAAAATATAAGGCCGCTTCTGAACTACTCGCTTACGGCCCAGCAACTGGCCAACTACAAGGTCAAATACCCTGCTACGTTCGCCAACTGGCCGGAGGCGTCTCGCAGTATCCGGATCGACGAGTTAGACGAGCTTCAGCAGAATGACAACGCTCTTTGGTCATATTTAAAGACGGAATATTTAAAGTGGTATGCGGTTACAGATACCTTGAAACCATTCCCGCAAAATTTGATGGGCTATCGTTGGGGATCTATTGAGTTTGAGGCGTTCTATGACTTTCAACAGCAATGGGTCATTGACAATCTGGTCAATCGAATGAAGACCGTCATCTCGCAGACCGAGAGCGCCGACGACGATTTCCTGTTCGCCGGCATCTCGATTGACGTACCCGATCACGACAAGGAAGCGAACTACAACCCGATGACTGGCGGGACCACGCTGCTCCACGATTCCATCACCCATCAATATACGACGTTGAAGGAAGGCTGGGAGCGCTTCCTGATCAAGCTGAAGAACGATCTGAGCGCCCAGTACCCGACCCGCAGCATGAAGTACTGGTTTGAGCCTTATCGCGTCATGACCGATTGGATGGCTAACGTCAATGCCAGCAGCTATTCGAGCACGGACAAGAAGACGCTCATGGGCGACTTCTTGACTAGCGAAGCGATTACGGACGATTTCCTGAACCCGCAAGTGACGTCCTCCGGCATTCTTAGTTTGGAGGATGTAGGCGTGTCGTCCCCTGATTTTGTACCTGATGCGCAAGGGTACGTGTCATACGGGCTGCCTCTGCTCGGCAAAGCTGCAATAAACGGCCGCTTCATGAACTGGTTTGGCCGTCCCGGTCCTCCAGGCTTCAAGGGGAATATTCCGAATCTCGATGATTCCGGCAAGCTGACGCGCGTCCTTGCGAACTGGGACAATGTCAATCAGGTGCCCCTTGCAAGCCGCTCCTGGAATCTCAGCACGTTGACTTACAATAGCACCAAGAGCCATGCAGATCCTCATGTCATCTACACGAGAAGACCGGAGACGAATATGCTGTATGTTCATTTCCTTGACTCAACCGGAACGGTGACGCTGAATGCCGGGGAGTCCGTGGCGAAGGCAGTACGGGTGAACGAATATATGGAGCCAACGATAGATGCCGGCTCCGACCTGACGATCAGCGGTTCTACGGTTTCGATCAATTACCCCCAAGCCTATGATCACAAAACATATATTCTGTACTTGAACAGCAACTCAGAGCTTCTCACCAACAACTCCTTCGAGAATGGTTCTAGTAATTGGTATATACAAGGCAGCGGCACGGGTACCGGGACGTTTGTTCTCGATAATCCTGCCTTTAACAGCGGATATGGCGCCAAGGTGAAGTCAAGGACTGCAGTGACGGACGGCATCAGTCAGGACATTAAGCAAGGCTTACTCGACAACGGTAAGGGACAATACACTGTCAGCAGCCAAGTGAGAATGTTGAGCGGAAGCGATACAGTAAAGCTAGGTGTGCAACTGGTGGACAGCACTGGAACGAAGGTTATTTTTACGAACAAGAACGTGGATACGAGCTGGACATCCGTGGGAGATACGCTCGATATCGTATGGAGCGGTACGCTTCAGAGTGCTTCTTTCTTTATTCAAACCACATCGACGACAAACTCCTTCGATGTTGATAGTGCTTCCGTGAAAAGCACCGGATCGATCAATCTGGTCCAAAACGGGGCAATGAATGAGGGATCAAACAAGTGGTTCCCTTCTGCGGGTACAGTCTCTGCAGCCGCCAATTCGACGCATTCCGGAAATTATATGCTGCGACTTACTGGCCGAGCCGGCGCGACCGATTCGCTTCAACAAGATGTAACGGCGCGGTTGACGGAATTTGGTCAGGGAACGTATACACTAAGCGCGTGGGTGCGGCTCGTATCCGGAACGGACACCGGCAAGCTTTATGTAAAATGGACGGATAGCGGGGGCACACACACGTCTACCATTTTCTTTGGCGCGCTCAGTACAGGTTGGACACAGCTATCCGGAAGCCCGTCGCTGACATGGACCGGAACCTTGAGTTCCGCCAAGGTATACCTCGAGACAACGAACACGAACGTGGACTTCTATGCGGACGACGTCTACCTCTCAAAGAGTCAAGCGGCAGCGACGCTCGATTCCACCTTCGAATCGAATTCGCAGCAATATTGGTTCTCGTCGAGTCCGTCGAAACGGTCCTACAGGAAGGACGGTGATCAAGAGCTTGTAACAACGGGAAGAACAGCGAACTGGTACGGTCCCATGCAGGATATCACCAATATGCTAGCGACGTATGGCAGCGGTGATTATCAATTAAGCTTCTCGGCAAGGCTTGCCTCAGGAACAGATACGATCTATGGCCGAATCAAGATCGTTGACATCAACGGGACGAATTATTACCAAGACGTTCAGCTAAGTGGCGATACTTCCTGGAAGAGCGTTTCCGGAACGCAGACGATCCCTGCCCTGAACGGACTGCAGCAAGCGTACTTCATGGTGACGACCGCGAGCTCAACCGCAGACCTCTATGTCGACGAAGTGAAGCTCACGAAGTCGGCGATTCCCCGTCAGCTCCTGACGAACAACGAATTCGATCTGGCCGTTACCGGATGGGTTGGCAATCTGTCGATCGATCCGACGGTGTATCGCGGGATGAAGGCACTGAAGCTATATGGGCGAACGAATACATGGACCGCTCCAGCACAAGATGTGACAACTATTCTGACGAACAAGGGGCAGGGCACGTACACGTTATCCGCCGCCGTCAAGCTGGAGTCCGCCACCGACACCGCATCGGTTACGCTTAAGCTCGTAGATGGCTCAGGAACCCGCTACATTCGCGCAACCGGCCTGGCGAGTACCGTCTGGAACCGAATCAGCGGCTTGCAGTCGGTCACTTGGACCGGAACCTTAACGAGCGCGACGCTTCTGGTCGAGACGACAGCTTCAACCGACAACTTGTTTATTGACGATGTGAGCTTGTTGAAGAATTGATTAATTGAAAAAAGAGTAAGCAGCCGATTATAGATGATTCCTGTATTGAATCAGGGGTCATCTATTTTTATTGGGGGTTAAACCAATAATCCTCATTCCGATGGAAGACATGAATGAGATGTGGATAAAAGAATGCAAAAGTGTCAATTTCCAAAGGGTGCACCTTCTTTAGAAATAAGGATGATGGATGGTTAACCTACTACCATTATATTTGAATATTGTGCAGTACATAGGGAGATAAATTTTGAAAATATGCAGAATTCAACGATCCGCACATCTCAAAGACTTTCTCTATATTTCCCGGGAATTAATCCGGTAATTTTCTTGAATACGCTCGTGAAATAGGTCGCATTTTCGAAACCAACCATCTCAGCAATCACAAAGATTTTTAAATCTGGTGATTTTAATAGCTCCTTCGCCTTATCGATACGTACTTTCGTTAGATACTCGATAATAGTCTCACCAGTCTCTTGCTTGAAGATTTGACACATATAGGTTGGGCTGAGAAAGACTTCCTCGGCTAGTAATTGGATCGTAATATTGTTCATATAGTTTTGGTCGATATACTGTTTGATGCGTGAGATAACCTTTTGGCTTTTGCTATTATGTTTATTCTGCATGTAGCGTGCGATATCTTCAATCATGCTTGTCATAAAGCTACGGAGACTGCCAATGTCCTTAGTATTCTGAATGATCTGTATAATCTCAATAGAAGATTTGCCTAGAATAGATTCAAAGGATTCTTCCGTTTCATGAAGTGGGCGTGCCAATTGGAAAACGAGCTCTGCTGCGTGGAAGTAGACTTGCTCGACCTGGGCACTGTTTGGGAGAATCACTTCATCAAATAGTTTGTTGAGCAAGACCGTTACACCTTGAGAATCGCCAAGCTTCAGCTGCTGAATCAGTTGTTTTTCAAGCTCATAAAGCTGCAAGTGAAGCTTGGACTCCGTGTTATTATGTTCAATATCACCAATGGTAACGACGGATTCTGTTCCTGTGAAGAAGGTGTGCTGGAGAGCTTCCTTGGCTTCTTGATAAGAGTAACTAAGCTGAAGAACAGAGCTTACCGATGAGCCAATGCCGATGGATGCTGAAACTTTCACATACTGGCGAATGCATCGAATCATTTCCTCAGCGAGATCCATATATTTGTGTCCGATAAGTGATTTTTCGTTGAAAATAAGGATAAGCTCATTTTCCATGGTATTTGTAAAAGCAAACCCACAAGCGGCGTTTGTTAGAATCTCTGCAACAACATTATGAATGGCAAAAAATAATAGCTGCTTATTTTCTTCACTGTAGTGTTGAATCGCTTTCTCAAAATCATCGATTTGCAGGATGCCAATAGCGGCATATTCCCCTTTAGATAGAGGGATTTGGTAATAGGCAATCTTGTCGTAAATGTCATTCTCATGAGTGTAATAACGCGATAGCAGCTGGATGAGAAGCTTTTCACGCAGTGCTGGAATACTATCTTGCAGCTGCTGATGGAGCTTCGTGTTCATAGCCTCACTGTCGCGTTCTCTGGTAATTTTGTTTGCTACCTGCCCAAAGACTTCGGTTAATTCATGGAGCTTAACAGGCTTCAATACGTAAGCTTCGGCATGCATGCTTAGTGCTGTTTTGGCATAATGAAAGTCCTGAATACCGCTAATAATTACGATTTTCGCTGTCATTCCCTCATCTCGCAGCTTCTGTGATAGTTCAAGACCATCCATAATTGGCATCCGTATGTCAGTGCAGAGGATATCCGGTTTGAGTCTCATACATAAATCATAAGCTTCCTGTCCATCTTCGGCTAAACCAATGACCTCAATGCCAAATTCAGACCAATCCACAATGGAATGGAGACCGTCGCGTATTAATTCCTCATCGTCAGCAATAACCATCGTAATCATGCCAATTCCTCCTCATTGCTTGTTCTCACTATGATCTAATAGGTGATCATTCGATAATCCGTCTGCTGTTTTCCTAGCAGGAATACGAATAATGGCTGTAAGTCCTTGATCGAGATTGGCTTCATACTGTAAACCATATTGTTCGCCGAACCATTGTTGAATTCGTGTATGAACATTACGTATACCGAATGAGGCTGTGTCTCCCCCAGTACCGTTAAGCAACTCTTGCATTTTAAGAACCTCTGCCTCAGAGCCGCTGCCGTTGTCTGAAATACGCAACGTTACGATTTCCTGTTCTAAGGATACGTTAATCACTAAATGACCACGTCCTTTACTAGCATTAAACCCGTGAATGATTGCATTTTCAATTAATGGCTGAAGGATTAACTTAACGGTTACAAATTGTAAGTAATGAGAAGGGGCCTCTATGGCAAATGTTAGTTTGTTACTCAACCTGATTTGTTGAATGGTTAGATAGGCCTGTGCTTGATTTAACTCATCTTCCAATAAGATGATGGACCGACCTTTATTCAGCGATAATCGGAAAAAATCGGACAAAGAGGTGACCATTAAACTGATTTCCGGTACCTTTTTTTTGAGAGCCATCCAGTTAATTGAATCTAATGTATTATATAAAAAATGAGGGTTAATCTGAGCCTGCAAAGCTTCCAACTCCGCCTTCTTCTTCTTGACTTCTGACACATAGAGCTGATCAACCAGTTCTTTCATTTGTCGGATCATTTTGTTAAAACGCTGGAATAAATATAAGAACTCATCATTTCGTTTATAATTGATCGAAACATTGAACAATTCAGAGTCCGTTGTATTGATCGCGCGTACAAACTTACGAATGGGGTTCGTAATATTGTTAGATAGGAATAGGGCAAGGATGAGAGCCATCACCATACTAATGAGAATGACTATGATCATAACGTTCCTAAATGAAAGAAGCTTGCCGTTCAAATCCCTGAGCGGTGAAACGGTTACAATTTTCCAGTTTAACAGGGGTATGAACTTACTAGCAATGAGCGTTTGTTCCCCATGGAAGGATCGGAATTGTGCTTGGAAATCTTGTTTTTCTTCGGTGGGGTTATCCTTGAACAGATCAGAGACAATGAATGGCTGATTGACCTCATCTATGCGATTTCCAATCATAACTTCGCCTGCTGCATTTAGAATATACACTTCACTATGTGGAGATGGCTTTAAATTATCCAAGTTTTTACCGAAATCTGTAATATTCACATCAGCTGTAATCATTCCGGCATAAGGTACCGCGAAATTATCAAGTTCATAGAGCTGTTTCGCCGTTCGTATGTAATACATGGGAAGGATGCCAGATTTACTGTCCTCTTGGTATAGGCCGAGCACTTTAAATCGGGTCTTATAGGGCATAGATTGATACCATTCTAGGTTCTGAACAGATTCCACACTATATACATGCGGGATAAAGGGGAATAGGTGATATTCCGGCCGATTCATGAGGAATAAATTGAGTGTAAATTTAGTACGACCTTGGTTCGATAAGCTATAGCTGTCAAGCAGCGTAGTTAACTGCGTCATTTCATTAATAATCCCGATATCATCGCCAGGGCGATCACTAGAAAGAATGCCTTGCAAGGTATTGCTTGTATATATCTTCGTTGTAATATCATCAATTTGTTCTAATGTCTCCAGAATGTTAAGTTCCATCATACGCATACTTCGATCAATGGAATCGGTCATATTTTCAGAGATGGTTGAACTTGACTGATGATACAAAGAGGTAACAATGATCGTTGATGGAATGAGGACGAGTGATAAAAAATAGATGAGCAGTCTGTTTTTAATGCTGATATTATTAAGGAAAAGCTGCTTAAGGGGACGTGCCCACATGATGCAATCTCCTTTCTTCATGGCTTAGATATCCCCATTGTAAGGGAAGGAGTTTGGAAATGAAACAAAAAAAATGGTTCTTCGTTGCAGGGATCTTGCTCATTGCGAGTTTAATGATCGCAGGCGTCCAACTTTTTCGGAGTACAATCGCGACAAGAACGCTAGCTGTACAACCCGAGAGTGAACGATCGAAAGAGGTTATTACGTTCTCATTCACGTCTTTTGGCTCGGATGCGGAAATGAAGAAATTAATAGATCGGTATAACCAATCCAATCCGGATCAATCGTTTGTTCAGATGCTAACAATTCCACGTGAGAATTACACGAGAACCTTAAATATGCTCATGACGTCAGGTGAAGGGCCAGATCTCTTTGCTGTACAATCGGATTGGATCACAACATACATGTATAAAAACTGGTTCAAAGACCTTACTGACTATATCTCAAAAGCTGTAGAAGTTGATTATTCCAACTGGGCGCTAGATTATGGCAGCTTCAATGGTAGAAAGTATGCGATTCCTTATGGACTCAGCACAGTTAGGCTTGGTTACAATAAAGAGCTGTTTCGGCTTGCAGGCTTGGATGAGAATCGACCGCCAAAGACACTTGCGGATTTGAAATCGATGGCGACAATCATCAGTCAGAAGCAAGTTGGCAATCAGAAATACGGATTTGTGTGGCCACTCGCGGAAGATTGGTATGGGTTCATGCAAAGTATGGAGATTCCGTTGACCTATAGCGGCGTTTCCGTGTTTAATTTTAAGGCAGGCAGGTTTGATGCCTCGGGTTACGAACCATGGATGGAAACGATGCTAGAGATGAATAAGAACGGAAGTATGTTCCCCGGGAATCTGACTATGAAATACGACACCGCGTTAACTCAGTTTGCGAAAGGAAATGTCGGAATGATGCTGCTATCTAGCAGTGATGTGTATAGACTGGAGAATGAACTCAACCTCAATGTGGATTGGGGGGTCACGATGCCACCCGCTATGGACGAACAAAAAGCAAGCAGCGGCGCATTAATGTTAGTGCCAGAACCTGTCATCGGAATCAACAGTGCGACCAAGCATAGTACAGCAGCTATTCACTTCTGGCAGTATCTTCATTCGGAACGTGTGA
Source organism: Paenibacillus sp. MBLB1832 (assembly GCF_032271945.1). NCBI lineage: Bacteria > Bacillati > Bacillota > Bacilli > Caryophanales > Paenibacillaceae > Paenibacillus > Paenibacillus roseipurpureus. The sequence continues at coordinate 2,008,233 of NZ_CP130319.1, forward strand.
TTAAGGAGTTGTATCAAAAGGGGGCCCTGATACCAGTTTCCTCACGAATTCGACAAGACTATCCGAGCGAGTTGGTACTAACGAAGTCGAAGTTTAGAAACTTTCAGCCTACGGATGCGGAGTCATTTTATCCGAAAAAGCCGATACTTTTGGACAGTACAATCACCCCAACTGTGTTTAATCAGGATCATTTTGGATGGAATAATCGGCTAAAGGCTTATCGAGAAATTGCTTCAGGAACAGCATCTGTCCATGACACGCTTCAATCCGAAACGCAACGTTTAAACCTTATGCTGCAAGGGGCTATACAAATGGGCTCTATCTCCATTCAAGGGTATATGCAAGAATCTTTCGATATGAAACACCCATTACAAGAATAGCAAAGTAAATCAACGAAGAATGTGACATGTCGACATTCTTCGTTTTTTTATATGTGCACCTAAATATTTTTACATAAATCCTAAGATGCTTTATTTTCAAAATTGTGTAAAAAGATAGAATGTAAATATACAGAAGAGAGAATGGAGTGGAGAATACATATGCTTAGACTTTCCGAACACATGAGAAATATAATACGTTTCCGAGTTTTATTCTTAATGATGCTGCCAGCATTAGCCATTGTAATTTTCAATAATTACATCCCGATGTTCGGTGTTGTTCTTGCTTTTAAAAATTATAATTTCCAGGATGGCATTTGGCACAGTCCTTGGGTAGGCTGGGAAAACTTTAAATATCTTGTACAAACCGATGTCGCATGGACGGCAACGCGCAATACGATTGGCTTCAATGCCGTTTTTATTGTTTTAAACACACTTGGAGCTGTTGCGGTAGCGATTGGATTGAACGAAATTCGCGGAATGAAGCTTAAGAGGACATTTCAGAGCACAATCCTTTTTCCTTATTTTATCTCGTATGTAGCTGTAAGCTACATCCTGTATGCCATTCTTGGTCAAGCTGGATTTTTAAATTCCACGGTTTTGAAATTCTTTGGAATGGATGCCGTCTCATGGTATGCGGAAGTAAAAACATGGTTCTTTATTCTCCCAATCGTCAACACTTGGAAGCACGTAGGTTACTTTGCTGTTGTCTACTTAGCAGCTATCGTATCCATTGATACCGAGTATTATGAAGCTGCTTTAATTGATGGCGCTAGCAAGTTTAGACAAATGCTTCATATTACGCTGCCCATGCTTGCGCCCGTTGTGATCGTCATGGTGCTGCTCCAAATTAGCCGAATATTCAATGCTGATTTCGGACTATTCTATCAGGCGCCGCTCAATTCCGGCTCACTATTGCCTGCTACAGAAGTTATTGATACGTTCGTATACCGGAATTTCCTATTGAACGGTAATGTCGGTATGTCAGCTGCGGCTGGCTTCTATCAAGCGTCGGTGGGCTTTGTACTGGTGCTGTTGACGAATCTCGTCGTCAGACGAGTTAGCAAAGAAAATGCGTTATTCTAGGGGGATTTATGATGGAAGAAGTCGTTAAATCGAGTGCGGTTATAAGGAGAAAATCCAAAATTTATCACGCCAATGCCATGTCACCCGTTAGTTATTACGTCTTGGTGACACTGTTGGGACTTACCAGCTTACTCTGTGTGCTGCCTTTGCTACTAGTCATTTCGGTTTCGTTTTCTGCGGAAAGTAACATTTTGAGGGATGGATATCGATTTATTCCTGAGGTATTTTCCGTGGAAGCCTACAGGTTCCTCATTGATGATTTGGATAAAATAACAACGGGCTATGGCATTTCTATTCTAGTGACAGTGGTAGGTACGTTCCTGAGTTTATTAGTCACATCACTATTCGCCTACCCGGTGTCACGGCCCGATTTCCCTTATAGAAATCAGTTTTCTTTCATTGTTTTTTTTACCATGCTTTTCGGTGGTGGACTCGTCCCTTGGTATTTGCTTTATACACAAGCTGGTTTGAAAAATACGCTTTTGGCGCTTATCATTCCACATCTTGTCGTTCCGTTTAATGTCATTATTATGCGAATTTTCTTCACGAATACGATACCGCATGCGCTAATAGAATCAGCCAAAATCGATGGTGCGGGCGAATTAAGGATTTATAGCAAAATTATTTTGCCGTTGTCATTGCCTGTACTTGCTACAATCGGGCTGTTTCAAATGTTAGCGTTCTGGAACGATTGGTATACGTCATTAATTTTTATTAACAATCCCAAATTAGTAAGTTTACAATACTTGTTGTATAAGGTCATTAGCGATCTTAACTATATCAACTCCGGTACTGCCACTATTCAGGCTGCTAATGCAGTTCAAGAGACACTTCCTTCTGAAACTGCAAAAATGGCCATGGCGGTCATAGGCATTGGTCCTATTATTATGGTATATCCGTTCTTGCAGAACTATTTGGTTAAGGGCCTAACTGTAGGCTCCGTAAAAGGGTAACAATGCTTAATTGGCTATAACCAGACTTTCTGGCTAAGCATATAAAAAGTAAATCATTCTGGGAGGGTTCGTACATGAGTAAAATGAAAAAACTTAACACAATTGCATTAGCTGTATCGTTACCAGCACTGCTTCTATCCGCTTGTTCGAAATCGGGTACAGAAACAGAAACAAAAGCACCTGCATCTTCATCGGCAGCAACAACTGCGGCACCTGCCAAAAAATTGGAACCGCGTGAAATATCGATTTATTTCGCGGGACCTACTGCACAGAAAGATGTGCAACTGGTTGAGGAAGAAATCAACAAGATTACAAAAGAGAAGATTAATGCTACGGTAAAAATCAATCACTTGGGCTGGGGAGATTATCCGCAAAAGACGAACTTGATGATTGCTTCCGGTGAGCCTTTTGATCTTATGTTTACTTCGGGTAACGATCTAAGTATCAATGTGGCCAAAGGCGCTTATGTTGCTTTAAACGATCCAGCTAATAATTTGTTGGAGAAATACGGTAAAGATATTTTAAAGTCAATGAATCCAAAGTTATTAAGCGGCACAACGATTAAAGGGTTGAATTATGCGCTTCCTACTCAAAAAGAAATGGCGTCCATGCAAGGCTTGTTTTTACGCAAAGACCTTGTAGAAAAGTATAAATTGGATCTGAAAACGATCAAAAAACTGGAAGATATTGAGCCATTCCTGCAGCAAGTAAAAGCGGGTGAATCTGCGGATGTCATTCCATTTCAAGCAAGCTCTAATTTACTCAATTTGCTTCCTTATGAAAATATCGGCGGATTTACAAGCCCAGGTGTCATTTCCAAAACAGAAAAAACCCCTAAGGTTGTCAATATTTTTGAAACAGCTGAAATGAAAGATATGTTCAAATTGTTTTACAACTGGAATCAAAAGGGGTATTTCCAAAAAGATCCAGGCACGAATACGAATCTGAAAGCACAAACGGACGAAGGACTCGTCGCAGCAAGATGGTCACAACTTAAACCAGGCGGAGACCTAGAAGCAAGTAATAATAGCAAAAAGCCGCTCATTCAGGTCGAATTTTCACAGCCATATGTAGCAACCTATGACCTAAACAACTCCATGCTTGCCGTTTCCAGAACGTCAAAGGATCCAGAGAGAGCGGTTATGTTCTTGAACCTGATGCATAGTGATCCGCGTATCGTCAATCTGATGGACTTTGGGATTGAAGGTAAGCACTACGTGAAGGTTCCTGGTAAAGATAACGTGATCAAGGTCCCTGATGGCTTCGCAACTTCGAAGGACACAGGATATTACCCTGGAAACACTTGGCAAGTGGGGAATCAGTTCTTGACTTACCTGTTCCAAAATGAAGATCCACAGAAATGGGAAAAGTTCAAAGCATTCAACGCAGCTGGCATAGCATCACCGATTCTTGGCTTCACATATAACAGCGATAGCACGAAAAATGAAGAGGCTGCTTTAGCAAGTGTCTATAAATCCTATATTGATGGCCTCAGCGGTGGGGTATTGGATCCTGATAAATACTTGCCGGAATTCAACGACAAGCTGAAAAAAGCGGGAAGCGACAAGGTTATCGCTGAGAAGCAACGTCAAATTGATGAGTTCATGAAAAGCAAAAAATAAGGTGTAGAACGAAAGAAGCGCCACCCGTTGTTGAGGATTGCCATATCGGTAAATCCCCAGTAACTGGTGGCGTTATATTGACTTCACCTAACAAAGGGCGGGAAGATGATGAGCCAAAACATATGGTTTAAGCAGCCGGCTAGTGATTGGAATGAAGCGTTACCTGTGGGCAACGGACGGCTCGGAGGCATGGTATACGGAGGAATCCGAAAAGAGAGAATCCAGCTGAATGAAGACTCGGTCTGGTACGGCGGTCCTCGTGATCGCAATAACCGAGATGCGTTGTCACAGCTCGGTGAAATGAGGAAACGACTTAAAGAAGGAAGAGCTGGTGAAGCTCATCGACTGGCGGAGTTGGCTTTTTCAGGAACGCCTAACAGCCAGCGTCATTACCTACCAGCAGGAGATTTACTGCTTTTTATAGATGAAACTGAGAGCAGTATAAGCAACTATAAAAGAGAGCTTGATCTAGAACGCGCGGTAGTGACCACGACTTACGAACGAGATGGCTATGCGTATGTCCGCGAAACCTTCTCGAGCTTTCCTGATGGTGTATTGGTTACACGGCTGGAAACCACATGTCCAAAGGGCCTTTCTTTCTATGCCAGATTGGATCGCAAAGAAGGCAAGTATGTAGATTGTACAGGGAAAATAAGTGCCGATACGATTGTCATGCGTAATCAATGCTATGGAATGTCAGACACGGATTATGTCATGATGCTTAAAGCCATTACAGATGGCGGTAAGGTTCAGACGATTGGCGAGCATATTGTAGTTGAAGGTGCACGTTCGGTCACGTTATTACTGTCTATTGCGACAACTTTTAGATATAAAGATCCGGAAAGTGCTTGTAATGATCTAATTCAGCTAGCAGTGGTAAAGCCTTATGAACAATTAGTAGAGGATCACGTTACCGATTATCGTATGTTGTATGATCGTGTGTCCTTATATCTTAAAGAGGATGAACCGGAACATAAGATGACCCTGCCAGTTTCAGAAAGACTCGAATTGGTGAAGCAAGGTGCAGAGGATTTAGGATTAATCTCACTCTATTTTCAATTCGGCCGTTATCTGCTCATTGCCAGCAGTCGACCTGGGTCACTGCCTGCCAATCTTCAAGGAATATGGAATGATCACATGCTGCCGCCATGGGACAGTAAATATACGATTAATATTAATACGCAAATGAATTACTGGCTGGCGGAAACGTGTAACTTGTCGGAATGTCACCAACCACTATTTGATCTGATCGAACGAATGAGGGAACACGGCAGACAAACAGCTGCAGTCATGTATGGGTGTCGCGGATTTGTTGCGCATCACAATACCGATCTATGGGCGGATACAGCGCCGCAGGACATGCATCTTCCAGCTACCTATTGGACGCTTGGTGCGGCTTGGCTAAGTCTACATTTGTGGGAGCATTATCAATATACACTGGATAGGAATTTTCTGAAAAACGCGTACGGCACGATGAAAGAAGCCGCACTGTTTTTCCTGGATTTTTTGATTGAAGATGATAGCGGGTACTTGATTAGCTCGCCTTCTCTATCACCTGAGAATAGGTACATATTGCCTAATGGAGAAACAGGGATCCTATGTTTCTCGCCAACCATGGATAATCAAATCTTAACCGAGTTATTCTCCGCATGCATGGAAGCAGCTGATCTTTTAGAGACAGATGAGGATTTTCAAATTCAAGCGGCGAATGCGTTGCGTAAGCTTCCTCCAACCCGCATAGGTAAATATGGGCAAATTCAAGAGTGGTTCGAGGATTACGAGGAAGTGCATCCAGGTCATAGGCATATCTCTCATTTGTTCGCGCTGCATCCTGGAACGGGTATAAGTGTTAGTCGTACACCGGAGTTAGCTCAAGCAGCCAGAAAGACATTAGAGAGACGATTAGCTCATGGCGGAGGACAAACAGGCTGGAGTCGAGCATGGATGATCAACTTCTATGCTCGGTTAAAGGATGGCAACCAATCTGCGTTTCATATGCAAGAACTTCTGAGCAATTCCACATTGCCGAATCTACTGGATAATCACCCACCCTTTCAGATCGACGGTAATTTCGGAGGCACAGCAGGGATTGCGGAAATGCTGTTGCAAAGCCATCATGGCATTATTGAATTGCTTCCTGCTCTTCCTTCAAGCTGGAAAAAGGGTAGTGTAACTGGATTGAAGGCACGTGGCGGCTATGAGCTAGACATGCAATGGGAGCAGGGGCAGCTCCAAATAGCAACGATTCGCTCCCATCATGGCGGAAGCTGCCGGGTTCATGCACACGCCCATTTAATTGCTATAGATGAAGAGAACAAGAGATTGAATATGGAGCGAGACAATCATACCATTGATTTCAATATGCAGCCGGGACAGGTAATTCGGCTTATAGCAGAGGAGTAGAACAACTGTGATTAGTGAAAAATTCCGCAACATCCTGCAAGAGCAGCATATGATCAGCCGGGAGCAGTTCCAGCTCTTCCCGTCGGCAGGTGATAGAGTGTATTGGGGAAATGTTCCTGGTGAAGTTCGGAAATTACTAATTGAACAAGGGGAAATATATGCAGGCTATAATTGGCCAATTGTTTCTGCATGCATGATGTTGGAGATTTCACGAACGGGTTCATTTGATCTCTGTGATGAAACCTATTTAAAGCGAAGAACGGCTCTTGGAACGTTGGTCGTAGCCGAGTGCATCGAAGGTCAGGGGCGATTCCTCGATGACATTGTAAATGGGATTTGGGCCATATGCGAAGAGACAAGCTGGATCGGCATCATGCATAGTGAAGAAGCTGATCTTCCTTTGGGGCAGGGGTATTCACTGGACTTAAGGGCAGCAGAGACAGGTTCATTGCTGGCATGGGTGTCCTATTTACTTCGTGATGAGTTAAATAACATGACGCCTCATATTACACAGCGAATTGAGTTGGAAGTTAAAAGACGCATTCTAGATTCGTATATGGGCCGCGACGATTACTTTTGGATGGGATTCGTGAAGAAACCTGTTAACAACTGGAATCCTTGGATTAATTCTTGTTTCTTAACCGCCTTAATGCTGGTGGAGGAAGATCCAAACCGTAGAATGGAAGGGCTCCTTAAATTTATTGCTAGTTTGGATGTTTTTCTAGAAAGCTATCATTCCGATGGAGGCTGTGATGAAGGGACAACGTATTGGGATCGGGCAGGCGGAGCTTTATTGGATTGCCTGGAACTGCTAAAGCATGCAACAGGAGGATTCGTCGATCTTTTCAATGAACCATTGATTCAGAATATTGGCCGATATATTTACCGTGCGCATATTCATGATACGTATTTTATTAATTTTGCTGACGGTTCTGCCAAAATTAACGACTTTCAATCTGTTCAAGCATTCAAATATGGGTTGTTAATTCATGATCAGAACTTATGCAGTCAGGCTGCAAATCAATATCGCTTGAAATCGGTCAAATTTACCCAACATCCATGGTTTCCGATGCTGCGTAGTCTCTCGGAGATCAAATATTATCCAGCATTACTAACAGAAAATAGCGCTCCTCCGTACTTACGGGATGTGTGGTTAGACGGTATTCAAGTAATGGCCGCAAGAGAGCATAGCGGCTCTCCTTCAGGCTTGTATCTAGCAACCAAAGGGGGTCACAACGAGGAAAGCCACAATCATAATGATATCGGACAATTTATTCTATATTCAGATGGAAACCCCATTATCATAGACGCTGGAGTTAACTCTTACAATAAGAAAACGTTCAGCGATCAACGATATGAAATCTGGACCATGCGCTCGACGTATCATAATGTGCCAACGATTAATGGGGTTGAGCAGCATCATGGCCGTGAATACCAAGCAAGTTCGGTGGTATACACAACGAATGAAGACTATGCCCGGCTTACGCTAGATATTGCTCCTGCCTATCCGTCTGAGGCAGGTGTGAGGGAGTGGATTCGTACCGTAACACTGAATCGATCGTCACCTGCAAGCGTCACCTTACTGGATACCTATGACCTACTATCAACCAAGAACGCATTGCAATGGCAATTCATGACCTGTTGCGAGGTGAAGGAAGTTCGGTCAGGAGAGCTCTTTTTCCAAGCTAGAGAGGGAAGCTCTGTTCGAATGGTGTATCCGTCAGATCAGCTTCAAATCATGAAGGAACGAATCGAAACAAAGGATAAATGGATGACCAAGGTTTGGGGCGAGTATATATATCGAATTACATTTAGCTGTCTAGTAGAAGCCAGCCAAGGATCATTTGAATGTGTATTTGAACAAGTCGCGAAAACTGATAAATTGTAAGCAAACCTAAAAAAATCAGATGGAGCTAAGTCTTCCTTCTGATTTTTTTTACTGTATCCTAATATATTTACATGAATCGAAATATCCTTCATTTTCAAAAATGTACAATCATGTAGAATATGGTTGAAAGCGGTTTCTGACATACAATATTTGACTCTAAGAATCTAGCCTATCATTGGAGGTGTAGAATAGTGTAATTTCATTTTGATTTGGAACGACTTGTTTCATCCATATTAGGAGGAGGAAAAAAAGAGTGAAAAAAATCACGTCATACATCGTTATGCTAACCATGATGATATCAATTATAAACATGGGAATTCCGCAGTTTAGCGGGAAGGTTGCTGCCGCTGCAACTGTTGCTCAGAATCATACTTTTGAGACGACAGATCCTAATTTCGGTTCATTTGCCGTTGGAACAGAAATAAACACGCTTCCAACAATGACGGCAGTAGAACCTGTTTTTTCACGAAAAATAGTAAGTGATGCTACCGGAAACAGATCGTTAGAAGTAACAGTACCAGCGGACGCACAGGGGAAAACTCGTTTTTACTATGGCGCCAACGCAGGCTTGCAAGCAACTGGAAACAAGTTTTCATTTGAAGGGTCACTTACATTCAACAACCAGGCCAAAGAGTTCGATCTAAAGGTTATCCCAGGGGATTGGAAGCAAAACCTTCCTCTTGCCAAATTTTTGCCTAATGGAGATATTCAAGTCAAATCAGGTACGGTTACGCAAACGACTTGGGCAAAGCGGGGGACTTGGGCAGCAAATACCACCTATGTGGTGAAGCTGGATCTCTACAAAGACATCAATAAATATGATTTGTTCCTTAAAGATACAACCACAGGGGTCACAACGATGCTAGCCAGTGGCGAGCCCTTGATGAATTATGATAACCACGGGTTCTTAGAATTAGGAGTCGTTTATTACAATATCGAAGCAATTGGCACAACCGCTGCATCCAGCACGAGTGTTCGTTATGATAATGTGAAACTCTCCTACTCCAATGATGTCAGAGATACCAATCTCCCTCCTGCAGACACGACTGTACTAAGAACAACCACCTTTGAAACGACGGATACAGACACAGCGATTGCAGGAACGGCTACGGGGGCTGTCATTAAAACGAATATTCTTGATGCCAAATCACCTTCTGTAATGAAGATCGTTTATGAGAACTCCAGTAGATGGGTAGAGGTGGCGACGACGCAAGACGAACCAGGAGATATTGGTTTTCCGATATTCCCATCCTGGATGGCAGATACGAAATACAAAAGTTATACGCTAGAAGCAGATTTTATGCTAAAGGACAATTTTGCAGATTACTACCTAAGACTGATAGACGGTTCTTGGGGCGTAAAGAGCAACACGCTGCTGTTCTCTAAAAATGGAAACATTTATGCGCGCTCCTCTGCTACGGGAAATGGCTCATTTGCAGCCAGAACAACGTGGGAAGTGAATAAGGCTTTCTCTCTCAAATTGGTCGTTCACGCAGATTCGTTAAGTTACGATCTTTATCATGTGAAGGATGGCGTTTCAACCAGGCTGGTGAACAACGAGCCCATTCAAAATTCAAATTTATTTACAACAAATGGCTTAGCCGCACTCATGCTCAACGTAGATGCAGGTACGCATAGCAAATCTACGATTTTGGTAGATAATATTAAAATATCAGTATCCAACCTTGCGGGATCAGCCCCAATAATTAATCCTAATCCAGGAGCTTTGCTTGACGCTGCACCTGTAATCGGTGTTCCAATCGAATATTATGTGAGTCCAACAGGGAGCGATGCCAATAATGGGAAATCGCCGAGTACACCGCTTCTGACGCTCCAAAAGGCCTCGAGTCTGACAGCACCTGGCGACACAGTATATTTAATGGATGGCACATTTACCTACAGCGGCGGAGGACGAATGGCAACGATCACCAAATCCGGTGCATTCAATACTGCAACGAATCAACCTGCGTATATCACGTACAAACCAGCACCAGGGGCACATCCTATTCTTTTCACCGATAATGCTTGGGATGTCATTCTCATTCAAGCTAACTATATTATCATTGAGGGGCTTGAGATTAAAGGGAATAATCAGAATCTTACTGTCGCAGACGGGGAGGCCGCCTATAACTATTGGTACGAGCAAACCCAGGCTGGACTGCCGGTTAACTATGGCGACCCTAGATTTACTAGAGCAAATGCCAATGGAATCAGTGTTAACAGTGGAACCAACCTAGCCAACGGCTTGCCGCCATTCCACCATATTACCATCAGAAATAACGTCGTTCATGATATGCCTGGCGGGGGAATCGGTTCCGCAAATGTAGATTACATCACCATTGAGAATAATCAAGTCTACAATAATGCGTGGTACACGATGTATGCCTGCAGCGGGATCAGCGTCCTAGGCGGCGTAGATATCGACACTCAGACGGGTTACAAAAGTATCGTACGCAATAATATCGTTCATGATAATCAAACGAATGTGAAATGGAATCAAACGAAGAGTTATTCCGATGGTAACGGCATCATTATCGATTTCAATAAAAACACAGGAAGAACTTTTCCAGCTTATAAAGGAAAAACGTTGGTTGAAAATAATATCTCTTATAATAATGGAGGATCAGGCATTCATTCCTTTAACTCTGCCAATGTAGATATTATTAACAATACGTTATATAACAATAATCAAAATCCGCGTCTGTCGTACTCCCAGCTGTTCGCTAGCACCTCGGATAAGATTAATATTTTTAATAACATTGTTTATTCCAGGGATTTGCGTCCAGGGGAAACGAATTACAACATTAATAACGCAAACGGTAGTGAATTCGTTGTCTTTGCTAACAATATTTACTATAACGGCGGAACTCCGAAAGTGATGGGAATCAACGATGTATTAGCTGACCCTAAATTTGTATCACTTGATCCATCGGATCCGAATTTCCTCCGTCTCCAAGCTGATTCACCAGCCATTGATCGAGGTACCAAAACCCTGGCGCCAGCCCTTGATATTGTCCGTGCAGCACGTCCGCAAGGGGCAAAGTACGACATAGGAGCCTACGAAACCAGTTATACAAGCGCGACACCAATTGTTAATGATGTAACAGATATAGAAGCCATTAGACAAACCATGATTTTCACGCCAGAAAATGGTGCGGCACGCTACGGTACACCTACGGTTGATGGTGCTGTTGACGGGATTTGGAACACGGCGCCTGTCTTAAATGCTAACAAATATATCGATAATATAACGGCTCCTGTAACTTCGGGTGCAACTGCCAAGGTACGTGTCCTATGGGATGCAGACAATTTGTATGTCTTAGCGGATGTTACAGACCCTGTTCTGCGAAAAACAAATGTAAATCCATGGGAACAAGATTCTGTGGAAATTTTCTTGGATGAGAATAACGGGAAAACGACCTCTCATGAGGGGGATGACAGACAGTATCGAATTAATTATGACAATGAAAAGACAGTAGGACGTCAAGGGAACATCTCGGAATTTACGAGTGCAACTTCACTAACATCGGATGGATACATCGTAGAAGTTAAGATTCCTTTTAAAACAATAAAAGGCTCTGAAGGAAAAGTCATCGGTTTTGATGCACAAGTTAACGATGACAACGGCGTTGGTGCAAGAACAAGCACAGCGATCTGGAGTGATACAAAAGGCGTGGGTTATTCCAATACATCCAGATGGGGCAACTTGACGCTGCTAGCGCAGCCACCTGTAATCATTACAGCCATTCAGCCCGTCAATGTGACAACAACAGCCGAAATTGCACCAACACTGCCATCTAACGTAGAAGCTGTCTATAGTAATGCAACGACTTCTTCCGTAAGTGTCGTGTGGGATGCTATTGATCCTCAGAGCTATGCGCAAGCAGGCAGCTTCACGGTGAACGGCACGGTAAATGGGACTTCGATCAAAGCGGCAGCGAATATAACGGTTAATCCGAAACCAGTTGTAGTAACAGCCATTCAGCCCGTCAATGTGACAACAACAGAGGAAATTTCGCCAACACTGCCATCTAACGTAGAAGTTGTCTATAGTAATGCAACGACTACTTCTGAAAGTGTTGTATGGGATGCCATTGATCCTCAGAGCTATGCGCAAGCAGGCAGCTTTACGGTGAACGGTACTGTAAATGGGATTTCGATCCAAGCAGTAGCGAATGTAACGGTTAATCCGAAACCAGTTGTAGTGACAGTTATCCAGCCCGTCAATGTGACGACAACTGAAGAAATTGCACCAATACTGCCATCTGAAGTATCCGTTGACTATAGCAATGCAACGACTGCTTCCGTAAGCGTAGTGTGGGATGCCGTTGCTCCTCAGAGCTATGCGCAAGCAGGCAGTTTCACGGTGAACGGTACGGTAGATGGGACTTCCATCAAAGCGGTGGCGAATGTTACTGTCAACCCCAAACCGGTTGTAGTAACAGCCATCCAGCCCGTCAATGTGACGACAACAGAGGGAATTGCACCAATACTGCCATCTGAAGTATCCGTTGACTATAGCAATGCAACGACTGCTTCCGTAAGCGTAGTGTGGGATGCCGTTGCTCTTCAGAGTTATGCGCAAGCAGGCAGCTTCACGGTGAACGGCACTGTAAATGGGACTTCAATCAAAGCGGCAGCGAATGTTACTGTCACACCTTCGAATCAAGGTCCTGTAGGAACGATTTCGGTTACAGTATCCGTAGACAGCGCTGGAACTGCTAAAGCTGCTGTTTCGGACAATCAGCTTACGCAGGCTCTGGCCAAAGTTATTGAGGCGGCACAAGGAGGCAAAAAAGTTGCTCCTATCGTCATTCAGATTAAAAATGCAACCGATCCTATCAAAGGAATATCCCTAGAATTGTCACCAGCATCTATCGCGGCTCTAACAAATAGCAAAGTAGATTCGCTAATTGTGACAACAGGTTCAATCACCATGAGCTTGGATAAAAAAGCACTAGAGGGAATCAATAGCTCGCTTGCAGGAAGAAATGCCTCCGAGAAAGTAAGTATTAATTTCTCGCAATTAGATCCGCAATCCGTCATTACAAAGCATCCTGCAGCAGCAAAGAACTTGAAGAACATCGGTGACAGGCCCATCTATAACCTGAGTATTACAGCAGGTAATCAGACGATCTCTGATATCAAAGGCGGGACTATCCAGATGACTTGGCCCTATTCGCTGCAAACCAGCGATAATCCTCACTCGATTCTTATTTATTACTTAGATGATATAGGGAATTTGGAAGTTAAAAGATGCGACTATGATTTCTCTACACAATCAATAAGTTTCCGGACGAACCATTTCTAGTACTCGGTCGGATATGATGTAATCTAAGCGGACGTCGGTACTTCACCGGCGTCAGCTTTTATTAAATAACTCGGAAAGGAGTTGATGTTACGAATTCCAGAAAGAAGTGAAAGTAGTGAAAGTGCTGTTCGTTTTCGAGAGTTCTTTTGCGGTAGGATTACAATTATAAGGAGGCAGAAAATGTGATGATGAGAACATATAACCTAGGTGTATTCAAATGGATGATGATTGTGATTGGATTGTGGGCAGTTTGCATGCTGCTATCAACTAAAGCGCATGCAGCAACGCCAGTCAATTATTATGTAAGTGTCGATGGCAATGACGGCAACACAGGGCTAGGGCCTGAGCCCTCGAAGGCTCTGCGTTATATTCAAACCGCTGCCAATAAGACGAATCCTGGTGACACTGTCTATATCATGAATGGCACGTATTGGGATAATGGGAGTCCGATCTTAACGATTACTCGTTCAGGAACGGCAAATGCCTATATTACGTATAAAGCTTACCCAGGTCATACGCCAATACTGCGTGTCAGCCAAGGCGCATGGAACCATATTATGGTGAAAGGTGCTTCATACATTAACATTGAAGGCTTGGAGATTTATGGATGGAGCGAAAATTTATCGAATACAGAAGCGCAATCCTACGAAAATACAAATACGCTCGGGAACATCGGCAAATTCAATACAAATGGAATCAGTATCGTCAAAAATTCGGATGTAAGTCCAACCGTGTATGCAACACATATTAATGTCCGCAACAACAAAGTGCATCATGCACCAGGTCAAGGTATTGGAGCCATGGATGCGGATTATATCAACATTTCGGGCAATACAGTCTATAACAATTGTTGGTTTTCAGCCTATGCGCAGAGCGGCATCAGCATCAATCATTCGCGAAATACGGACAGTAATACGGGCTACAAAATTTTTATATCCGGCAATCGGGTCTATGGTAACCAAGCGAATTATAAATGGCAGGGTCAGAATAAGTATTCCGATGGAAATGGCATCATTATAGATGATAATAAAAATTTATTAATTGGTGGAACGCCTTATACGGGGAAGACGATCGTGGAAAACAATATTTCTTACTCCAATGGGGGATCTGGCATCAATATCTTCAGCTCGCAGTACGTATATGTCAACAATAATACGACGTATGCGAACTCTCAAAGTCCACACTTGGACTATGCCGAGATCATGGGCAATGAATCGAGCAATGTGTATGTCGTGAACAATATCATGTACGCAAATGGTGAAACAGTCAGCAAAGCGAACGATGCCAATGGCGTGCCGATCCCATCGGTCTATTTTAACAGTAATATCTTCTATAACGGAGCTATTCTTAAAACGGGTACGGGAAATTTAACCGCGGATCCCTTATTTACTAACTTGTCGCTTAGAAACTTTCACTTACAGAGTACCTCACCTGCCATAAATAGCGGAGATAATACGTATTCAGCATCGTTAGATTTTGATGGGGTAAGCAGACCTGTGGGAGGTATAGTAGACCGGGGTGCCTACGAATATCATTAAGAGTCAAATACTATTCACCTTCTCGGAGGATTCGTTATTCTGGTTTCATCGTATTTAAGCAACAGTTAAAACTACATTTGCATGGATCAATGGTGGCGAATAGTTAAACAACTTCGTCACCCTTTTTGCTATTGCAAGAATGAATGATAACGTGCCATGTATAGGAATACCTTTTCATTGTTTACGAACATAGATATCCAGATAGATGTCTTATAGAATAGATATAAGCCGTTCAAACTAATTTGAAAGCGCATACTTAGCGAGCGAGGAGATGGGAATCAAGTGCAGATGAGGGTAATAAATCGGGGATTTCCTACAAGGAGTTTACGTTTACGGTTCCTAATCATTAGTTTGTTATGCCTGCTCTTTACATCTTGCGGGAATTCTTCTCAGTCATCCATCGTGGCTTGGGTAGACGGTATTCCGATCGAGAAAGGTGAGATGCTCAGGGTAATGAACCAAAATAGAAGCTTAGTATTCAATTATTTCCATGAAAAATACGGTGTGGAGAACAGTTCGGATTTTTGGGAAGGAAAGATTGGTGGAGAGGTTCCAAAGGAACTGTTGAAGAAGAATGCGTTGGATACACTCGTCCGAATCAAAGTTGAAGATAAGCTTGCCTATGATGAGCATCTGATAAAAACCATGGATTACAAGGACTTCTTATCGGAATGGACGCTTGAAAATAAGCGCAGGAAAGAGACGGTAGCCAAAGGTGGGGTCATTTATGGGCCGGTTGAATTTGACGAAAAGCAATATTTCGAATACAGCCATTCTAACATGAAGATCAAGCTGAAGGATGCTTGGGCCAGTTCCAAACAAGTGAGTGAGGAGAAGCTAAAAGCGGAATACGAGACAATGAAGAATGAACTTTATCGTGAGCCCGATCACTTCCAATTGGCAATCATGTCACTTGCTTATAACGACAGTAATCGAGAGGCTTCCTTTCATCAAATGGAGAAAGTAGTGAATTCACTTAAGAATCATAGGGATTCGTTATCAACGTTATCTGAACAATATCATGCGCATTATGAAGAGATTACGTATACCCCAGGACAAGATTCGGCCCAATCGATGCATCCTTCCATTTGGAATGCCATCAAGGATGTAAAAGCTGGTGAAGCCAGTGAGATTGCAGATGAACGATCTGCTTGGGTGATTTTTTATGTAAAGGACAGGCAGTTTGGTACCTATCAGAATTACGATAAGGTGAAAGATACTGTGAAAAATCAATACATCGAGCAGCAATTGGGTTTGATCATCCAAGAGAGGGTGAAGCAAGCCCAAATAAAAATAAATCAGAATATCTATGAGGCATTATCCATTTAAAGCTTACATGACAACATTGCGGAAAGAGAAGTGATTCAGTTTATGATGAAGTGGTTAAAGGTGCTTTTGGCGGTACGCATTCTTGTAAAATTAGTTGGACAGGTGCATGTGAGCAAACGATTACCGGACTAAAGCCGAATACCATGTATACATTGACAGGATGGGGGAAAGTCACATCCGGCGATTCAGGATATATTGGTGTGAAAAATTATGGTGGAACTGAATTGCGTGCAGTTGTCAATACGAACATGTACACGGGTCAAACGATTACCTTCACTACTGGCGCAGCTAACACAAGTGCTCTCATCTATATCTACAATAACTCAGGCACCACGTATGGCGAAGACTTTTACGTATCAGAATTCCACTAATACATGCAAAGAGGTTTGGCGGAAATAGTCTGCTCAACCTCTTTTTTTCAGAAAATACAAATTTTCGATGAAATAGTGATTCACGCACATAAAATCGTTGATACGAGATGTTTCAGGAATGTAAGCGCTTTTTTACTATGGTGGTAATCCGAAAATTTTCTTCGGATACATATTTAACGAGGAGGAGATATTGTTGGAAAAAACGGTAAGAAGAGGGCTTGTTTCGTTGGTGGTCATGCTGATGCTGGTTTTGAGCTATTCCCATGTCCCTGTTACCTATGCAGCAGGAACGATCTACTATGTAGATTCGCTGGGCGGTGATGACATGAATGGTGGAACCTCGGAAAGTGCTGCCTGGAAGACGCTGAGCAAAGTGAATGCCACTACGTTTGTGCCTGGCGATCAAATTCTATTCAAGGCAGGCGGCATCTGGACGGGACAACTAAGTCCCAAAGGCTCTGGAAGCAGTGGAAGCCCAATTATCATCAACCAATACGGAACAGGGAGCAAGCCGATCATTAATGGTGGAGGACTTGTAAATACAGGTGCCTTCCGCTTGTACAATCAGGAGTATTGGGAGATCAACAATCTGGAGATCACGAACAAGGGGACCACTTCTGGACAAAAGATGGGCGTATCGATCGAAGCCAAAGATATAGGAACGCTGAATCACATCTATTTGAAAAATTTGGTCATCCATGATGTGAATGGACTTCAGACCGACAAGCAAAACGGCGGGATTTGGGTACATACCTACGGCAATGTGGTGCAGAGTAAATTCGACGATATCCAAATTACTAATAATACGGTGTACAATACGGACCGTGCAGGAATCGTCGTCACCTCGGATTGGTGGTGCAATCCGGATGTCGTTACTTGCGGTTCTACACGCCCAGCTTACGTTCCTTCTACCAATGTAGTGGTAAGTAATAATTTTGTGTACAGCTTGGGGGGAGATGGCATAAGCATTCGGGATACCTCTTCTCCGATTGTGGAATACAATGTGGTTCATGATGCTAACGCTCGTTCGGGAGACTACAATAACGCCATTTGGACGTATAACGCCACGAATGCCGTCGTCCAATACAATGAAGCCTATTTAACTAGAACATCCAAGGACGGCCTTGGATTTGGACTGGATTATTTACAGTCAGGTGCCATCTATCAATACAATTACAGTCACGATAATGAAGGAGGATTTGCAGCCGTTTATTCGGACGGCAGTTGGGCGCCTCAGTCAAATAAGAACTCGGTGATCCGATACAACATCAGCCAAAACGATAAGACACACATCTTTGCCTGGTACGGTCCAACTACGGATACGCAGGTGTATAATAATACGGTTTATAATTCGAATAGACGGGTTAAAGTGTTGGATATCATTAATTGGTCGGGTTATGCCAAAAATATTACGTTCAGCAATAACATCCTATACAGCACGGTGTCCATGTCTTACGCAATATCCAATGGTACCAACTTAGACTTTAAAAACAATAACTTCTATGGCGTAACGCCACCAAGTGGAAGCAATGTGACCATTACAGGAACCACAACTGTGAATCCCAAACTAGTGAATCCTGGAAGCGGTGGGGTAGGGAGAACGACGGTTGACGGATATAAACTTCAAAATACTTCTCCACTCATTCATGCCGGTGTAGTTATTCCCAATAACGGAGGAAAAGATTATTGGGGCACTCCGGTTTCCGCAACGAATAACCCGAACATTGGCGCATTTAACGGCTATAATCCATAAGATTCGTTATTAGTAGAAGCTGTAGCTATTGAAGCTCCGTAGCTACGGCTTCTTTTTACCAGGAATCCCGATTTTCTGTATATGTTATCGTTGGCTGGGAACATAGTCTATGAAAAACGATACAGATATTATAAAAAACAGTTAATCGTTTAAAGCTTGAATTAAAACATCGCGGAAAGAGAAGTGATTCATTTTATGATGAAGTGGTTGAAGATGCTTTTTATTTTTTGCTTTAGCCTGATGTTGACCAGTTGCTTGTTTGTTTTTTTGACAGCAAGTACAAGTTATGGGGCAGGCAATGTCTATTATGTGGATGATATTAATGGAAATAACAACAACGAAGGTACAAGTGAGCAAACTGCTTGGAAAACGTTGGCTAAGGTTAATGGAACTACGTTTCAACCAGGTGATCACATTTTGTTTAAAGCAGGAGGTTCATGGTCTGGACAACTTCATCCCTTAGGATCTGGTACCGACACTAGCCCAATAGTTATTGATCAGTATGGGACGGGTAATAAACCAATCATCAATGGGGGAGGCATCTTGAATTCGGGCGCAGTCTTGTTATATAACCAACAATATTGGGAGATTAACAATCTAGAGATCACGAATAAGGGAACCGCTTCTGGTCAAAAGATGGGTGTATCCATAGAAGCCAAGGATGTAGGCATACTCAATCACATCTATTTGAAAAATTTGGTCATTCATGATGTGAATGGACTTCAAACGGATAAGCAAAATGGTGGGATTTGGGTGCATACCTACGGCAATCTCATTCAGACTAAGTTTAATGACATTCAAATCATGAATAATACGGTGTATGATACCGACCGTGCGGGAATCGTCGTAACCTCGGATTGGTGGTGTAATCCGGATCTCGTCACTTGCGGTACGACACGCCCAGCTTACTATCCTTCCACGAATGTAGTGGTAAGCAATAATTACGTTTACAGCGTTGGGGGAGATGGCATTAGTATTCGAGATACCACTTCCCCAGTTGTCGAATACAATGTGGTCCATGATGCCAATGCCCGTTCTGGTGACTACAATAACGCAATCTGGACGTATAACGCTACAAATGCAAAGATTCAATACAATGAAGCGTATTTAACAAGAACGACAAAAGACGGTTATGGATTAGGTGTGGATTATTTACAGGATGGTGCCAATCTTCAGTATAATTACACACACGACAATGAAGGCGGTGCAGTAGGCATCTATTCGGATGGAACGTGGGCTCCCCAATCCAACCGGAATTTTAAGATTCGATATAATATTAGCCAGAATGATGGTGCGGCTATTTATAGTTTCTATGGACCAGCCGTTAATGGAGAAATTTACAACAACACTGTGTATGTCAAAGGAGATTCTAGCCCAGCCCTATATAAATTTAATAATTGGGGCGGATACGCGTCAAACATTTCCTCTAAAAATAACATTTTTTACAACTTGGGAATTGGAAACTACGTTTGGGGCCAAAGTTCAAATATTACATTCGATCATAATTTGTTTTATGGCGCTCATCCTGCTAGTGAACCTGCAGATGCGAACAAAATAACGAGCGATCCGTTGTTAGTGAACCCTGGAAGCGGGGGGAGCGGCATACACTCAGTCGATGGATATAAGCTATTGAATGGCTCACCAGCATTGGCAACAGGAACGCTTATTGCGAATCATGGAGGACAAGATTATTGGGGGAATTCCGTTTCAACGACATTAGCACCTAATATTGGGGCTTACAATGGAGTTGGTCAGTCTTTGTCAGGAATTGATTTGCAGGTTTCGGCAGTGAAAGTGCAAGAATCAAGTTTTATTCCAGGAGACTCGATTCATTTCCAATTAACGGTTCGTAATAATGGAACGACTGCAACAGGAAGCCAGACGATCACAAACCAATTTATGGTGGATGGTCAAACCGTAAAAAGCGAGCCTTATTTAATCAATCTAAGTCCAGGGCAGTCTATCACTGTTACTTCATCGGCCTGGAATACAACCAAGTCCGGGTTCTTATTGAAGGCTGTGGCGGATGCATCCAATGTTATCGCTGAGGTTCAAGAAGACAATAATATGATGTCGCAATATATCAACCTTGTCGTAGGCAAGGATATTGTACCCGTTTCGTTAGGTGTGCAGGAATCCAATTGGGGAGTAGGGTCCACCATACATTTCACTTTAACTGTGAAGAATCAAGGGAATGTCCCGATCGTTAATGAATGGTTTGGTGCAAGGTTTTACTTAGATGGGGCTACCACTGAGGTGGATTGGTCAGGCACGCCTGATGCAGGGTATACATTAAACCCCGGTGGCACCATTACACTAGTGTCCAAAAAAGGCTGGAAAGTTGACCGAGCTCAATTCTCTCTGATGGGGGATGGCGATACATGGAATCAAGTCGTTGAAGTGAACGAAGCGAATAATAAGATGACGGTTCAATTGCCCTTAAGCAGTGAAAAGTCCATAACCAGCTTCGCGATTGGCAATCAGCAAGGTACGGTAACAGCGGCGACCTATCAGATTGGTGTAAAAGTGCCTTATGGAACCGATATAACATCGTTGACACCAGTCATTAGTGTATCGAATAAGGCCACTGTAACACCAGGCAATGGGGCTGCCCAGAATTTCACCAATCCGGTTATCTACACAGTGACTGGGGAGAATGGCACTACGCAGCAGTGGACGGTAACGGTGACGCAAGATACGGCATACACATTGACAGGTCCTAGCGCTGTTGTGACGGGAGATTCGTTCCAGTTGACATACGGTCTGGCCAATGTCACCGAAAGCGTTTACGCCAAGTCAGTGACAGTCCATTATGACCCTGCTAAGTTGGAGTACATTAATGTAGAAAGCCTGCTCAATGGCTTTAATGTGATCGCTAGTACAACAACACCAGGGAGCATCAGGATCATAGAAGCGAGCACAGGATCTACAAGTCCATTGACTGGCACGTTAAACCTGCTTTCGTTAACGTTCCGAGCAATAGACCGAACGGTGAGCACGAATGTGTACATGACGGATATCGTCCTGGGTGACCAGTTTGGGAGCGTGAAAATAGTTAATGGCGGCAACGCTCTTGGGATTAACATTATCGAGTTTATTCCAGTCGATAAGTCGGAACTGTCTGCAGCGCTAACAGAGACTGCTTCAGCCATCGCAGCCGCTAAAGAACTAAATCCTTTAGCACCGCACTTTGGCTACTATCCAAAGAACAAGATTGATGCGCTCAAAGCTGCTTATGCGAATGCGAATGGGGTATTTAACCAAGTTGGCGTGACGCAATCGCAATTAGATGTGGCCAAAAACACACTCACACAAGCCTTATCGGTATTCCTTGCTTCGGCAAATCAGTCCGCTGGGATTGGCGATTTGGCCTTGCTGGCAGCGAACTACCATGCAACGAGCAACAACCCTAACTGGCCAGTCATCCGGATGTATGATTTTGATCAGAATGGGAAGCTGGATTTATACGATCTTGTTACAATGGCACAACGGATACTGAATTAATCATTTGATGGGAGGATGGGAGATGACAGGGTGTCATCTCCCATCCCCTCCTAGTTGGGGGCATGTAAGGATGAAACGTTTTTCTCATATTGTATTGATGGCTCTTTTGCTCTTCGTTACAATTCGGCCTGTCTCTGGTGCAGCACAAACTGCAAGCAGCTTTTACATGCATACTTCCTCAGACAGTGTGAAGGTAGGAGATATCGTAACGGTTACCGTTACGGGGAAAACACTGGCAGACTTGTATGGGGCGGAGTTTGAGCTTAATTTTGACGCAACAAAACTGAAATATGAGGACGTGTCTAGTTCAATAAAAAACACCTTTCCTATGGCTATTACAGTCAGTGACAATAAGTTATTGCTTGTATTTACACTTCAATCTCAGAGAGCAGGACTGAAACGGAGACTTGAATTTGTTATCACTTTCGTTTAAAGCTGTTGGGACGGGTGAAACGATGTTGAGCCTGAGTCCAACAACTGTACTCAACAGTCAGAAGCAACCTGTGGTTGGAACGTTTGGAAATGAAGTGAAATTATCCGTAGCAACCAGGAGTACCACAGACGTACCTTCAAATGGAAGCAACATAGACCCACCTGCAACACCTCCACCAGGAATGGTTTCAGTTGATGCTTTTCCCTCTACTGATGGAACTGCCTCTGTCCGCGTATCCACCAAGGAGTTGCTATTAGCAGCGACGTCCTCACAGGATAAATCGGTTCTGATTCATGTCAATAATGCATCTAGTGCGAGCGCTGTGGCGGTCAGTCTGCCTATAGGTGAATGGAATCAAGCCAAATCGGATACCAGCAGCGTTTCTATGATTAGGGTGGAAACGGGATTGGCTAGGGTATCGATGGATACGAAGTTGTTTGACAAGGTACCAATGACTGGAGCTTCACCTGAATTACTTCTCAAAGTAGAGCGGGTATCGCCTGCTGCACTTCCTAGCGATGTTCGACAAGTAACAGGCACTAATATTGTGTATGATTTTAGCTTGAGTCTGGGTGACCAGAAATTGCCCTCTTTTAAAGGGGACATCAAAGTCGAATTACCATATGTACTTGCACCTGGCGAGAAACCGAATCAGGTCGTTATTTACTATATTGCGGGCGATGGAACACTTGAGGTCGTGAAGAATGGACACTATAATGCGGCTACGGGCATGGTAGAGTTTAGACCAAACCATTTTAGTAAATATGCAGCGAATTACACGCAGGTCACTTTCCGAGATATGGACGGAGTTGCATGGGCGAACGAAGCGGTGCTCGGGTTAGCTGCCCGTAAGGTCATTCAAGGCAGAAGCGAAAGCAGTTTCGTGCCAGATGGGGATCTGACTCGAGCTGAATTTATACAAATGCTCGTGCAACTATTTGACCTCAAAAACTCGGCCGCAGCAGCCACTTTCACTGATGTTGCGCCAGGTGCTTGGTATTATAGCGCAATTGCCTCTGCGCAACAATCCGGACTTGTCCATGGTCAATTAGACGGCAGCTTCGGTGTGAACGACAGAATCTCCCGAGAAGACATGGCAGTAATGATTTTCCGAGTATCGAAGCTGCTGGAAGTAGGTAAACTGAATGCCAGTGGTACGCATAGCACACCGTTTCAGGATCTGAACCAAACAGCAGACTATGCGAAAGTTGCTGTTACTACCCTGCAGGAAGCTGGCTTAATGAACGGTATAATGGAGGGGTATTTTGATCCGAAAGGCACCTCAACTAGAGCACAAGCAGCAGTAGTACTTTACAGACTGTTTCAAATTTTGACATAAAGTATTCTCAAGGATTCGTGTCTTCATAAGAAGGAAATGGATGAAAGATCTCAAAGAGGTTGAGCAGAAATAGTAGCTTAACCTCTTTTTTCCATCAATTCCTAAAGTTTTAACTAACTAAAGCTCAAATCTTATTTCACGCACATAAAATCGTTGATAGGAGATGTTTTAAATTTGTAAGCGCTTTATCTATGATGTAGATAATCTGGGCATACCTGCTCCGGATACACATTTTACTAGGAGGAATTTATGTTGAAGGAAATGGCAAGAAAAAGGTTGGTTTCGTTGGTGGTCATGCTGATGCTGGTTTTGAGCTATTCCCACGTCCCTGTTACCTATGCAGCTGGAACGATCTACTATGTAGATTCGCTGGGTGGTGATGACCGGAACGGTGGAACCTCGCAGAGCGCTGCCTGGCAAACACTGAGTAAAGTGAATGCAACTACGTTCGCGCCTGGTGACCAGATTCTATTCAAAACAGGCGGCATCTGGACGGGACAACTAAGTCCCAAAGGCTCTGGAAGTAGTACAAGTCCAATTATCATCAACCAATACGGAACAGGGAACAAGCCGATCATTAATGGAGGAGGGCTTACAAATACAGGTACCTTACGCTTGTATAATCAGCAGTATTGGGAGATCAACAATCTAGAGATCACGAACAAGGGTACCGCTACTGGACAAAAGATGGGCGTATCGATCGAAGCCAAAGATATAGGGACGTTGAATCACATCTATTTAAATGCTTTGGTCATCCATGATGTGAATGGACTTCAGACCGACAAGCAAAACGGCGGGATATGGGTGCACACCTACGGCAATGCGGTGCAGAGCAAATTCAACGATGTCCAAATTACGTATACAACGGTGTACAATACGGACCGTGCAGGTATCGTAATGACCTCAGACTGGTGGTGCAATCCGGATGTTGTCACTTGCGCTAATCGCCCAGCTTATGTACCTTCTACCAATGTAGTGGTTAGAAATAATTTCGTGTACAGCTTGGGGGGAGATGGCATTAGCATTCGGGATACCACTTCTCCGATTGTGGAATATAATGTGGTTCATGATGCCAACGCTCGTTCAGGAGACTACAATAACGCCATTTGGACGTATAACGCCACGAATGCCAAAGTCCAATACAATGAAGCCTATTTAACAAGAACAACCAAGGACGGTCTTGGATTTGGCTTGGATTATCTACAGACGGGGGCCATCTATCAATACAATTACAGTCACGATAATGAAGGAGGATTTGCAGCTCTTTATACGGACGGAAGTTGGGCGCCTCAGTCTAATAAGAACTCGGTGGTTCGATACAACATCAGCCAAAATGATAAAACGCACATCTTTGCCTGGTACGGTCCAACTACGGATACGCAAGTGTATAATAATACGGTCTACAACTCGAATAGCCAGGTTAAAGTAATGGATATCATTAATTGGTCTGGTTATGCCCAAAATATTACGTTCAGCAATAACATTATATACAGCACGGTGGCCATGTCTTACGCAATTGCCAATGGTACCAACTTGAACTTTAAAACCAATAACTTTTATGGCGTAACGCCTCCAAGTGGCAGCAACGTGACCATTTCAGGAACCTTTACTGTGGATCCCAAACTTGTGAATCCTGGAAGCGGAGGGACAGGAAGAACGACAGTTGACGGATATAAGCTTCAAAATACGTCTCCAGTCATTCATGCCGGTGTGGTTATTGCCAATAACGGTGGTAAAGATTATTGGGGTACTACGGTTTCGGCAACGAATAACCCGAATATTGGCGCATTCAACGGCTATAATCCTTAAGATTTGTTAATTAAAGAAGCTGTAACTACGGAAGCTGCGTAGTTACAGCTTCTTTTATATCAGGAATCCCGATTTTTCGTATATCTTATCGTTGGCTGGGAACATAGTCTATGAAAATCGGGACAGATATAATAAAGATAACAAAAGGAGTAAGGAGAGAACATGATGGATACAGAGTTGCAAGCAGCAACATATAAAGAAAAGCGCCATACTACGCGTAAAGGAAGGCTCCGATCCTTCTTAGCTCAAATCGATTTGCAAGTAATGGTGCTCCCTGGGGTGCTATTGGTTCTCCTTTTTAGCTATGTGCCCATGTGGGGAGTCTTGATTGGCTTTCAAGATTACGACTTATTTAAGGGTATTTTCCATAGTGATTGGGTGGGACTTAAACATTTCAACATGTTCATCCATTCGCCTGATTTTTTTCGTGTCATGCGAAATACGCTTGCGATTTCACTGCTAAAGCTATTTTTCGGCTTTCCAGCTCCCATCGTGCTTGCATTAATTTTGAACGAAGTCAAACACTTAGGTTTCAAGCGATTTGTTCAAACGGTTTCTTACTTACCCCACTTTATGTCATGGGTCATCGTTTCAAGCTTTGTTATCTCCATGCTTTCCATAGATAACGGAAGTATTAATATTTTATTGCAACGACTAGGATTCATCGATGAACCAATAAATTGGCTATCACGATCCGAATACTTCTGGGGAATATTGGTTTCAACCGGGGTGTGGAAAGATGTTGGCTTTGGAGCCATTATATATCTCGCGGCTATTGCGGGAATTGATCCGCATCTGTATGAGGCGTCCGCCATGGATGGAGCAGGAAGAGTTCGACAGATTATGCATATTACGATTCCAGGCATTACGCCCGTGATTATGATTTTCTTAATCTTGAATATTGGTGGCATTCTGTACGCTGGCTTTGATGATATTTTAAATCTAACCAATAATGGAGCGAATACTTTACTAAGACCTGTATCCGATGTTTTAGACACCTATGTGTACAGAGTGGGGATATTGGGACAGCGGTATTCATATGCAACTGCAGTGGGGCTATTCAAGTCGCTCATTAGTGTCATATTACTTGTCCTTGCAAATGTATTGGCTCGTCGTATGGGCCGAGCAAGCTTATGGTAGGAGGTGTTCAAGTTGAAGATATGGGATAAAAGTTATGATACTGCGGTTATTATTATTCTTGTCATTCTTTCTTTCGTGACGCTGTATCCATTTTGGAACAGTGTCGTGATTTCCTTGAATGTGGGAACAGACACAGCACTTGGTGGCATTACGTTTTGGCCAAGAGCTTTTACATGGGAGAACTATGAAGTGGTGTTTAAAGACGACCGCTTGGCCCAAGCCTTCGGCGTTTCCATTCTCAGGACAATAGTCGGAACGTTTTTATCGATCTTCTTTACTTCTATGTTCGCCTACGGCTTAACCAAAAAACATTTAATTGGCCGCAAGGTGTATATGATTATGTGTATCATCACCATGTTTTTTAGTGGGGGATTGATTCCATCCTTTTTATTAATTAAAAGTTTGCACATGATCGATACGTTTTGGGTGCTTGTGGTGCCTGGCATCATCGTCGTATGGAACGTTATTATTTTTCGCACATTTTTCATGGAGCTGCCAGCTGGGCTGGAGGAATCAGCTAAGATGGATGGCTGCAATCATATCCGTACCTACTTCTCGATTATCCTTCCTATTTCAGGTCCAGTGCTCGCGACGTTGTCTCTGTTTACAGCGGTTGGTTTATGGAATGATTGGTTTACAGCTTCCATTTACATTAATAATCCGAATCTTATGCCCATTCAGACTTTGCTGAATCAGATTGTGAATTCCAATGCCTTGTCGGAACAATTATCATCCGCAGGGGGAGCAGCCAGTGAATTTGTGCGCCAACTACAGGGCGTTTCCACCAAATCACTTGTAATGGCAACAATGATTGTGACAACCTTACCAATCATCATGGTTTACCCGTTCTTGCAGCGTTTTTTTGTGAAAGGTGTTTTAATCGGTTCATTGAAAGAATAGCAAGTGGTCAACAAAGGCTTAGCCTTTTTTGATATATAATTAGATTGAGAGGGGAAATAAGAAATGAAAAGATCGAAAAGAATGTTTTTATTACCAGCAGTCGCGTTAACGGCAATAAGTCTGGTAGCGTCAGGTTGCAGTAAATCAACTCAAACTGAGCAACCAATCGCAACGGCTGCTAACACCAATGTGGCCAAAGCTACAACATCTCCTGCGGTCGATTTCAAAGGTTTGGATTTCAGTTGGTATATTCATTATGATTGGGCTGTATCCACGCCTTGGGGGCAAGATCCGCCAACGCAATGGATCAAGGAGCAAAAAGGGGTTAATGTCAACTTTGTACAATCCGGAGGAGCAGCAGTTCAGAAATTTAATTCCATGATTGTATCCAATGATTTGCCGAATCTGATTACGTTAGATCGCGCTGCTGATCTGGAGAAATTGATTCAGGCTGGCCAATTGGTTCCACTCGATGAATATGTCAAAAAATATCCGAATTTAAAAAAATGGGCAGGCGATAAAACGCTGGGCATGTTGAAATCTTCAGACGGCAAATTGTATGGTTTCCCTAACTACTATGGGGGAGAAAACGGAAATACAGGTTGGGCTCTCAATAAGGAAATCTACACGGCCTTAGGTTCACCTAAGCTTGAAACCTTTGCTGAACTGGAAGATTATCTACGTAAAGTGAAGGCGGCATATCCGAATGTAGTTCCATTGGAAGCGGGTGAATTGACTGGGAATGGCATGCTGCAGGCGGGCAATCTGTTGTATGCTGGGTATGGTGAAGATAAAACCTTGATCTTCTCAGACAACTTAAAAGCGTACCCAGATAAGAATCAACTTCAATCGATTTTCAAAGATCCTGCTTTTGTGAAATCGGTGGTAGAAGCGAATAAATTGTTTAATGAGAAGCTGATTACACAGGATGCATTTACGCAAAAAAGTGATCAAGTAAAGGAAAAATTAAAAACAGGACGCGTAGCTGTCGTGGCATTGAATAACATCTTTAACGTGCAAGAAGGTCATAACATTTTGGCTGAGAAAAATAAAGATCTTGGCTACGTCGTTATCCCGCCAATTCATGAACAAGGGTTGAACGCAGCAAAGATTAAGCCGGCCAACTTCTCCACGCTAGGTTGGAACGTCAGTGTCATTACGAAGAGTGCCAAGGATCCTGAGAAGCTCTTTGCCTATATGGACTGGGCAACGGGTCTAGAAGGACAGCAAGTGTTAACCTTCGGGCCGAAGGGCTTGCTGTGGGATGAAGCTGATGCAGACGGTGTACCGATTCGGAATGAGAAAGCGAAGACCATCGCGAAAGCCGATAAAGATAAATTGAAAATTGGTGCAGGCAACTACTTTGCCAATACGAACTTGCGTCAAAAATTGATTAATTTAGATGAAGAGCGCTATGGCGATAAAAAGCCAGGTCAATTTGACGGTATTGCTGCAAATAAAATTTTGAAAGCAAGCTCCTATGATACAACTGAATTCGAGGGAATACTCCCGCTGCCGTCCTCAGACTTAGGAATTATCTATACACAAGTGAAGGATTTGATGAAAGAGGCTTATGCACGTGCTGTGTTTGCTAAGAATAGTGACGAAGCCCTTCAAATTATCAATAAGGCTCAAAGCAATGCTGAAGCAGCTGGTTATGATAAAGTATTGAAATATATGACGGACAAATGGCAGGAAAACCTCAAGAAAATGAAAGGCTAGTAAGTATTTTTGTGCAAAAGGCCATATAGGAGGGTATACTTGGTATATCCTCCATTTTAATTGGAAGAGATATTTCGATAGGGTGATGTCTAATGCTAAATGTATTAATTGTCGATGATCAACCATTAGAAATTATGGGAATGCGCACATTCGTCCCTTGGGAGAAGCTTAATTTAAAGCTAGTTGCTGAAGCAAATGACGGGTTTACTGCGTTGGACTATATCAATGAACTACCTCTGGATATTGTCATTTCGGACATTAAGATGCCTATTATGTCAGGACTAGAGTTGGCTAGGCGAACGAAACTAATCAAACCCTCGATCATTTTTATTATGATTAGCGGCTACGAGGATTTTGAATATGCCAAGAAAGCCATACAGTTTGGTGTAGAAGGATACATTCTTAAACCGATTGATTATAACGAGCTTCTAGAAGCGTTGGGGAATGCTGTTCAACGAATTGCAAGAGAACGGGATTTTACTCAATTAAAGACGCAATGGAGCACATCCGAACATATTGTCAAAAATAATGCCGTTAAGCAGCTGCTAGAAGGCGATTCCGATTTGGTATATAGGTATGAAATTATGAATCGCTTCTCGGACCAGGACGCTGTAAATTGGAGAGCTGCCGTTCTAGAGTTGGATGATGTCGATCGAAGGCTGAATATGCTTGACTCAGACGAGCATCATCAATTGCTCAAAGAAGCCTTATCCTATCTGACAACCATGCTTCAGAAGGACAATTATTTGTTTGCGGAGCTTGAAAATAAGAGACTGGGCATTTTAATTCCTGAGAAATCCTACGAGGAGACGCTCGAATGGATTGAGAACTTGATTCAAGGCGTTAATCAAAACTCCGCTTTCACCATCACTGTTGGATTAGGAACCCCGGTTAACCATTTAGATGTAATCAAAAAGTCTTATAGTGAAGCTACGCAAGCATTAGGACAGAAAATGTTCAACGGAAAAGGAAGGGTACTGCCCTTTGCATCATCACAGTTGAATCTTGAATCTTCCCAACAAATTCTAGGAGATGCAGATGGGCTGTTATCACAGCTTTTTAATGCTATACAGAATTATCAGTTGGTGGACATTTATGACATCATGGAGCAATTAGGCAACCTTATTCTAAAATTAGAGAGCCGAAATTCCGTTTACCATTTCACGATCTATGTATTGGGAAAGGCAAACGATTTCTTGCACGAAAAGAATGAAGATGTCTACAACCTGCTGCAATGGGATTTCCACCATCTAGATATTATTTATCAGTTTGAAACCGTACAGGATCTGCGTGATTGGCTAAGGAAGAAGATGTTTGAAATATCAGAATTGCTGCAGAACAAATTGGCGAAACGGAATAAGAAGTTGATAGAAAAAGTTGAGTTGTATATCCTAGAGCACTTAGAGGAAGGGATTACACTCAAAGATTTAGCTAAGCATTTCTTATATTCGCCTAATCACTTAGGACAATTATTCAAGGAAGAGACATCGATGCACTTTTCTGACTATATGTTGAATCAGAGGCTGGATCGGGTTAAACAGCTATTAGATGACCCCACTATGAAAATCTATGAAGCAGCGGACAGATTAGGATTCAAGAATATGACCCATTTTTATCGACTATTCAAAAAAAGGTTTAACATCTCGCCAGGGGACTATCGAAAGAAGGGGTAAAACGTGAGCTTTCGGAATAAACTAATCTTCGCCTTTTCTATCCTTGTCCTAATCTCTATTCTGGCCGTAGGTAATTTCTCATATCTTGTGTCCTTAAACAGTTTGACGAAGCAGACAGAGGAGAACACGAGATTGGTCATTCAACAACTCCGCAGTAACCTTGAGTTTAGAATCGCTAATATTAAGCAAGTTTCGGATTTCCTATTTTGGGATACAAGAACACAACAACTGCTGGACAACGGACAGTCTCCGCTTACGGGATGGGAAGAATATACGAAATATTTGCAGCCTAAGCTTGGATCTGCACTGCTGCTTTCCACACATACGATTCATATTGCGATGTATATCAATAATGAAACGTTGCCTGAGGTCTACACGACAAATAGACCTTTTGGTTTCAGCGCCAAAGAATTCAGCATCTATCATAGCTCAAGAATTAAGAATACCCCCTGGTATAACCAACTAAAACTAACACAGGATCAATCCCAATGGGGACAGTTTTTTGATGATGAGGAATACCATACCATTTCTGTCGTTCGTCCACTCTTGAATATCACTAGAATTCCTCTTGAAAATTTGGGTGTGCTGCGTATTCAAATCCCAATTGATGAATTATTCGATACGGCCAATATTGAAAAACCAGGCAACAAGAGTGTGATGATCATTCTCGACCATGCAGGCGATATTGTTTACAAAAGCGAGCCAGCCGGACAGGGAGCCATTTCTTTAGATACCCTTAAGAATGAGCATTCCTATTTAAAAGTTGAGGAAGAGCTTCCAGATATTCAAGGCAAAATGCTTTTATATGTTCCTATGCATGAAATGCAAGCG
Source organism: Paenibacillus sp. MBLB1832 (assembly GCF_032271945.1). Lineage (NCBI taxonomy): Bacteria > Bacillati > Bacillota > Bacilli > Caryophanales > Paenibacillaceae > Paenibacillus > Paenibacillus roseipurpureus. Next base: position 2,040,215 of record NZ_CP130319.1, read on the forward strand.
GAGGCTAGGAAACTTAAAATAGCCACACTCGTGGCTTGCTTGATCAGTATGCTTGTTTTACTTATCCTTGGCGCTTTCATTTCGCAATATTTTTCGAAGAGAGTAACAAAAATCGTAAATGCGTTGAACAGTTTTCATAATGGCCATTATTTAGAGCAAATTCCTGTTACCGATAAAGATGAATTCGGTAAGATTTCAGATTCATTTAACCATATGGCAGGGACAATTAATCATTTAATTAAAGAGGTCTATGAAACAAAGCTTAGAAGTGCCTCGGCAGAATTATCCGCTTTGCAGGCACAGATTAATCCACATTTCCTGTATAACACGTTATCTGCGATTAGTACACTAGGGCAGTTAGGTCAAACCGAACGTATGCGTCAGATGATCATAAAATTGAGCCAGTTTTATCGACTGACGTTAAATAACGGGAAATCGTTGATAACGATAGCCAAAGAATTGGAACAGGTTCAATTATATATTGAAATTCAGCGAATCAAATACGACGAGAAGTTAAGGTTTAGCTATGATGTAGACCCGAATCTATTGCCCATGCAGACAGTTAAATTAATTCTTCAGCCGTTCGTTGAAAACGCATTAGAGCACGCGTGGTATAAGAACAATAATTTGAATGTAAGAATTATAGGGAGACTTACGAACGATATGATCGAGTTTAAGGTCATTGATGATGGCATTGGTATGGATAAACATACCAGTCAACAATTATCTAATTTGGGGGAAGAAGCGCTTGGGTACGGGATCCGTAATGTAGATGAACGTATTAAACTTCAGTATGGTTCAAATTATGGTGTACAAGTACATAGTTATTTAGGAATGGGAACGACGATTCTAATTCAGTTTCCTGCAGAGCGGGAATAAAGGAGATTCTACCTATGAAAAAAATACAACAATCTTTCGATGTTGTCGTTTGCGGCGGTGGTCTTGCCGGTTTCTGTGCAGCGATTGCTGCCGCTCGGCACGGATCCCGCACTTGCCTCATTCAGGATAGACCCGTATTTGGAGGGAACAGTTCCTCTGAAATTCGTGTTACCCCACATGGAGCGGCCAATTTCCATGCGTATGCAAGGGAAACGGGTACCATTTCGGAGCTGCTTATTGAGGAACGCGCTATCAATCATGAGAAGATTCGTGAAAATGGCTGGACGAATAGTGTATGGGATATGGTCATGTATGATATGGCTGTTAGGACTCCCAACTTGACCTTCCATTTAAATACGTCTGTCACAAGCGTTCAGCTTACGGGTGACAAGATCAGTTCCGTGCGTGCTGTCATTGCGAATGCAGAGACCGAACTTGAGATACAAGGTGATGTCTTCATTGACTGTACAGGAGATGGCATGGTTGCGGATATGGCGGGCTGTGAATGGCGCTGGGGATCCGAGGGAAAAGATGAGTTCGGAGAGCCGCACGCGCCGCTTCAAGCAAGCTCTAATACCATGGGCAACTCCATCCATTTTCGAGCCAAAGATATGGGACGTCCTGTTCCGTTCAAAGCGCCTTCTTGGGCAGTTAAACATGAAGATCCTGATTACTTTTACAAGCAGGGCCGCACCTTCTATGACACGGAATCAGGCTTCTGGTGGATTGAAATCGGCATTCCTTGGAATACCGTCTATGACAATGAAACGATTCGTCATGAACTTACGAGACATACCCTTGGCATCTGGGACTGGATGAAAAATCAAGACCCCGTATTAAAAGAGCAAACGGCGAACTTAGCACTGGATTGGATTGGCCAAGTCCCTGGCAAACGGGAGAGTAGGCGGATTCTAGGACGTTATTTCATGACGGAGCACGATATTCAGAATCGTACTGTATTCTCAGACGAAATCGCCTATGGGGGATGGTTCGTCGATCTTCACACGCCAGGAGGACTTCTTGCCGAAACGGCGGAGCCTGCGAGTGCAGAGGGCTACAGCGAGACCAGTGAGTATGCACAAAAAAGTTATTGTGGACCTTATGGTATCCCATTTCGCATTATGCTCTCTAAAGATGTGGGCAATTTAATGATGGCTGGGCGCAATGTGAGTGTGACACACGCTGCACTAGGAACCGTTCGCGTGATGTCAACGACTGCGCTGATGGGACAAGCCGCAGGCACGGGCGCAGCTTATGCGGTCAAACATCAACTCGGTTTAGACGAGCTCACAGGTTCAGCGATGGTTAATATTCAGCAAAGCCTGCTTCGGGATGGTTGCTTCCTTCCAAATTATAAAAATGAGGATAACAACGACCTAGCCAGAACTGCAACAATTAGCGTAAGCTCTTCAGCTTTAGCCTATGGTGTTGGTCCGGAAAATCGAGATTTTACGAACGGTTTCCGTTCCAGTCAACAGCAGCAACTAAGAAAGCAATTGGCGGAGCCGTTAACCCATATGCGTGGACAATGGATTGCTATCAATCAGGGGTACATCGATTCGATCTCCGTTTGTTTGACCAACACTTCAGGGCGTCCACAACGCATTCAAGCAAGCATCGTTCCCGTAGACCATATATGGGATTACCGCGTTGACACAGGTGAAGTATATGCCACTACGGACCTTATCGTACCAGTTGGCACAAAACAATGGGTGGAGTGGAAGGTGGATTGGCGTCATGCTTCAGCAGCGCATCGCTATATCAGGCTTCAGCTTGAAGCTAATCCATCCGTCGAGTGGCATTCCGCGGGGACAGTAATTCCGGGGCATGTGTCTGCCTTTGACATGGGCGCTGGAAGAATGCGCCGTTATTTATCCGATGGCGGTACGCTAAGCTACCGTATTACACCGCCTCAGCAATCTTTTGATGGTGATAATATCGTTAGCGGTGTTACGCGTCCGTACCAATATACCAATTTGTGGTTGTCGGATCCTTCTGATCCTGTTTCCCCATTCGTTCAGCTGGGGTGGGAAAAACAACAAACCATTCATGAAATTCAAGCTGTTTTTCCTGGTCATTTATTTCAAGAATATCATAAATATGAGCCTTTTTATCGAGATCCGCAATGTCCTAAGGATTACATCATTGAAGCATTCATATGTGATACCTGGACCACACTCGTTCATGTGGAAGACAATTATCAAAGGTTGGTTAGGCATACGCTTGATCATGCCATACAGACGGATCGTCTTCGTATTACGATTTTGGCTACAAATGGGGATCCTTCTGCAGGCGTGTATGAGGTACGCTGTTATTAGAGTAAATGATGGAAGCTGGAAATTAAGTACACTGGAGGACCGACGTTTAAAACCCAAGACAATTGCTTAGATAAATAAAAATAGTTATCAAACCGGCCTTGCGATAAATATCGTAGGGCTTTTGATTTTTTATAAACAATAGACATATGTTACAAAATAACTTATATTTATGTTATATATAAACTTTTCTGTGTAATTTAATCACATTTAGGGGATGGTATTCATGTCAGTTCAGCCAAGATTAAACCGCATGTTTAGTAAACAGGGAAAATGTTTTGATGTTGCGATTGACCACGGCTTTTTTAATGAAGTTACTTTTTTATCCGGTATTGAAAATATGAAGCAAGCCATTGAAACCATTGTTGATGCGGGGCCTAACTGTATTCAACTTAGCATTGGTCAAGCCAAACATCTGCAAGACATTCCAGGCAGCAATAAACCTGGACTTGTGCTTCGTACAGATGTCGCTAATATTTATGGGCATGAGCTTTCTTCGTTTCTTTTCAGCGAAAGGATTGATAAAGCGATTGAGCAAGCGGTCCGTATGGATGCTGTGGCTGTATGCGTAAATCTGCTGCAATTGCCTAATCAGCCTGAACTCCACTATCAATGTGTGAAGAATGTATCGCTCCTCAAGACAGAATGTGAGAGGTACGGCATGCCGCTTATGGTAGAGCCGTTAGTCATGCTTGCCAACGAAGCAAAGGGCGGCTATATGGTGGATGGTGATATCAACAAAATTCTGCCTCTTGTAAGGCAAGCTGTTGAGCTCGGGGCAGACGTCATTAAAGCGGACCCTTGTGATCATGTCGAAGAGTATCATCGTGTGATTGAGATTGCTTCTGGTGTTCCTGTCCTCGTCCGCGGCGGAGGCCGAGCAAGTGATGAGGAAATTATGAGCCGTACGGTAGAACTGATGAAGCAAGGCGCATCTGGTATCGTATACGGTCGCAATGTCATCCAGCATCCGAATCCAGCGGCCATGACCAAAGCTTTAATGTCCATCGTTCATCATGGAGATTCAAAAGAGCAGGCACTTGCCCTATTACTTCAATAAATGACCAAGGGGAGATCATCTACTCATGAATAAGAAAATCATTCGTTTTGGCGTTATTGGCTGCGGATTAATGGGCAGAGAATTTGCAAGTGCTGCAGCAAGATGGTGTCATCTTACTAATATGAATAGTGAGCCGAGAATTGTAGCGGTTTGTGATGCAAATCCTGAAGCCACACAATGGTTTAAAAACAGCTTAGCAAGTGTGGAAGCGACATATACCGATTATCGGGAGTTGCTTGCTAACCCCACGGTTGATGCGATTTACTGTGCTGTTCCGCACAATCTTCATGCGCAGATTTATATCGATATTATTGAATCAGGTAAACATTTGCTTGGTGAAAAGCCGTTCGGGATTGATAAGGAAGCCAACGCGTTGATTACTGAAGCGATATCACGAAATCCAAATGTCATCGTCAGATGTTCCTCTGAATTCCCATTTTTCCCTGGTGCACAGCAAATTGTCCAGTGGGTGAGAGAGAATAAATTTGGGAAGATTATTGAAGTTGAGGCTGGATTTTGGCATTCAAGTGATTTGGATCCAACGAAACCTATTAATTGGAAAAGGCGAATTGCTACCAATGGAGAATATGGTTGTATGGGCGATCTGGGTATGCATGTGCTTCACTTGCCTATTCGATTAGGTTGGAAACCGAAATCAGTTCGAGCTTTGCTTTCCAAAATCGTACCCGAGCGTCCAGATGGTAAAGGGGAATTAGTCCCTTGTGAAACTTGGGATAATGCGATACTAGCTTGTGAGGTTGAAACCAGTACGCAACAATTTCCAATGGTTTTATCGACAAAGCGTATCGCTCCAGGGCATGCCAATACTTGGTTTATTCGCATCACGGGCACGGAATTGTCTGCCGAATTCACAACCAAGAATCCGAAGCAAGTTGCCTCTTTACCATATCGGTCAGGTGGGGTACAGTCATGGCATATAACTGATACTCCCTATAAATCAGCTTATGGAACAATAACAGGAGGCATCTTTGAATTCGGCTTCTCGGATTCTATCTTGCAAATGTGGGCTGCTTTCTGTGATGAGCTCACTAATCGCGCTGAGATGATGCAACCCTTTTATTGTGCAACGCCAGAAGAAGCGACTTCGAGTCATATTGTGTTTACTGCAGCATTAGAATCGAGCCGAACGGGTCAAACGATTGCGCTTCATTGGGAGGAATGACTGTGAACGGAAATGCAGAGGTCATCGTGGCTGGACATATTTGCTTAGATATTATTCCCACATTGTATGAAAAGAGAACGAGCATGGATGCCCTGCTTGCACCTGGAAAGCTTGTAAACGTCGGACCTGCTGTTATCTCCACAGGAGGCGCAGTATCCAATACGGGAATAGCGCTTCACCATCTCGGGTGTGATGTTAAACTTATGGGGAAGATCGGGGCCGATCAATTTGGGCAAGCGATTCTTACTTTGCTTCGCGAGTTAGAACCTTCATTAGCCAGTGGGATGATTGTCTCGCCAGATGAGCACAGTTCCTACTCCATTGTCATTAGTCCGCCGAATATGGATCGTACATTTCTACATGCGACGGGAGCAAATGATACCTTTTCCGCCTCTGATTTGAAGCAGGATCAGTTGCATGGGGCAAAACTTTTTCATTTCGGTTACCCACCTTTAATGAAGACCATGTATGAACATGAGGGTACAGAACTTGCAACGCTATTGAAGAAAGCCAAAGATACCGGATTGACAGTTTCCCTTGATATGGCTAAACCTGATCCAGAATCCATCGCTGGTAAGGCGGATTGGCGCACTATTTTGACGAGAACACTTCCTTTTGTGGATGTATTCCTGCCTAGTTTCGAGGAAATTGTGTATATGCTTGATCACGAGCGTTTTGATCTCATGATGAAAGAAGCTAGAGGGGGAGACCTGCTTCCATTTGCCAATGGAGAATTATTAGCTCAACTATCCTCTGAACTCATTCAAATGGGGGCTGCCATTGTTGTCATTAAACTCGGGGAACATGGGTTATATGTTCGAACAACGTCAGATGAGAAGAGATTCGCACAAATGGGGTTATGCTCCCCTCCGCAAGACCAACTCGGTGATTGGTTAAACTGCGAGCTTATTTCCTCCTGTTATGAGGTAGATGTTGTTGGAACGACGGGTGCAGGTGATAGTACAATAGCAGGCTTCCTCCTGGGACTGACAAGAACGTTAACACTGACTGATTCACTTCAGACGGCTGTGGCGGTTGGTGCCTGTAATGTTGAGTATGCTGATGCTACGAGCGGTATTCCGAAATGGGCAGTAATTGTGGAACGAATAAATAAGGGTTGGAATAAACGAGAAATGAAGTTGAAGTTGGAAAATTGGATTTTGAATGAAGATCAGATCTGGATAGGTCCCCACCATAAGTCTAAGAAAGAGAGCGTGGAAAGCTAATGAGGCAAATTGAGATAAGTCAAGCTCAGCTGCGTGCAGAACAGATGTTGAATTCGTCAGGAATTGAATTAACTGAGCATGAGATCGCGCATATCGAAATTGCAGATTTTGGACTGGGCCAGCTTGAGGTCCAAGGGCTTGAGCTTATTACCTATATCAATACTGACCGTTATTGTGCCAAGGAATTAGTTTTATTTCCTAGACAGACATGCCCTGAACATCTTCATCCTGATATAGGTGATGAAACAGGTAAAATGGAAACCTTTCGCTGCCGTACAGGGATAGTATATCTCTATGTGGAGGGAGAACCGACGTCAGAAATTTCGGCTATTTTACCCTCAGGGAGTGAGGAGTACTACACCGTATTGAAAGAAATCGTGTTGCATCCTGGCGAGCAATATACGATTGAACCAGGGATTAAACATTGGTTTCAAGCGGGTGATGACGGAGCCATTGTATCTGAATTTTCTAGCACCAGTCGGGATGAGTTTGATCGATTTACCGATCCTCGCATTCAACGTAACGGGGGTTCCTCATGATAACGAATCAGATAAATGAGCGGCAGCAACAAATACTGGATCGTATGGCACTTGATGGTGAGATTAAAATAGCAGAACTGAAAGAAATGTTTGATGTCACGGAGATGACAATTCGACGTGACATGGAGAAACTTGAAGGCATGGGACTTCTTAGACGAACTTTCGGAGGAGCCATCCTTATAGGCAAGGATATAGCTCTTCAGGATCGTACAGGCGTCATGATGGAAGAGAAAATGAAGATGGGTCTCCGTGCAGCACAGTTGATTCAAAAAGGTGAATCGGTTTTTCTCGATGGAGGCTCGACTACGCTTCAAGTTGCCAAGTATTTAACGCCCGACATGCCGATCACTGTGGTTACGAATGCGCTTAATATCGCTGCGGAGCTTCAAGGTAAGCATATTTCGACGATTGTCGTAGGTGGCATGCTGTTGGAAAAAACATCGACGCTGGTCGGACCTGTCGCAGCCGTTGCTATTGCAAAAATGGCTTTTGACCGCGTATTTATTGGAACTACAGGCCTTACAATCAAACATGGATTTAGCAATTCCAATATGCATGAAGCCGAAATAAAAAGACTTGTTATCGAACAAGCGTCTGAAGTCAATATCATGATGGATCACACCAAGTATGGCGTTCGGGATTTATTTTCATTCGCTGATTTAGGTACGGTTCATCGTATTATTTCTGACCGGCACCCAGAGGGGGAGCTGCGCACTTCCTTGGAGGAAGCATCTGTCCAAATGCACGTATGTTCATAAGATGACGATGGTAGGGGAACTGTCTATGATTAAGGAGATTGACAATTAAGTAAAGCCATGCTAGATTAAAACTTATAAAACACATTGAATTAATCGGAATTAACAAGCTGACTGGACATCCGGAAGCATGGATCATTGCATCCATGCTTTTTAATATTTTTTCGAAAAGGAGTGGACATAAAATGGGCGTATTATTTGATTCTTTAAAAATTGCAAGCTTAAATAAAGTAGATCGTTGGGTTGATTTTAAAAAGTTGTTGGACGAATCATATACGAAACGTGAGAATCAAGGATTTTCTCTCGACAATTCGGGGAATTCTAACACTTCTAATGCAAGTTAATTTTATATAACTCGGACTTTTGAAGGGATGAAATCAGGAATATCATCCGTTATATTACCGGACGATTATTGTGAGTATATATACATACAATTCTAACATTAACCAAATTTTCATTTAATAGTTATGGATTAAGCTAGGACACATAAAACCAATATCGTTTAGAGAAAAGAGGTTCTTATGCTGCGCCGGTTTCAATCCATTAAATCCAAAATTATTCTCCTCCTGCTTGTCGTAGGACTAGTCCCATTATTGATTGCTTCCTCGCTATTAGGCTACATGACCAATGGAAATTTGCAAAAAAACGCAGAAGAAAATTTGCAGCAGCGAGCACAACTGAATACAAATGATTTGAATACTTGGCTATCTCAGAAAATTAAAATGGTCGAGAACGTGACGAAGGCTCATCCTGAATTTGTGAATGGAAAGCCAGAAGATGTGCTTTCAGTTCTGAAGGTTCTTGTTCAGAGTGATGCAGAAGTGAATGGCTTCGGTTATATCGATGCAAATAAATTCTTAACGAATACCAAAGGGGAGGGTTTTGACGGCTCGAGCTTCCCTAATGTCAAGAAAGCCCAAACCAACAAGGTCCTGCAAGTATCTGAGTTGCTGTCTGAAGCAGGGACAGGAAAGAAGATTGTTGTCGTGGATAATCCCCTCGTCAATGACAAGGGAGAGTTTCGCGGTATTATCCAATCGATTATCTCCGCTGATCAAATTCTTGAACGCATGAAACATATTCAATTTGGTAAGGGAGGCTTTGGTTACCTGGTGTCGCCTTCTGGCACGATACTTGTACACCCGAATGCTGATTTTATCGGTAAAAATATATCGGAAATTGCCACGGCAGATACGGCGAAGCAATTCGAAACACTCGTTCTTAAGCAAAAAAGTGGTTATTTCACGGACACTTGGAATCAAGAAGCACGTGGCACGGCATTTGCCGAGATCGGAGCTACAGGGTGGAAAGTTGTTGTGACGATCCCGCAGTCCGAATTGTTCCAGCAAGTTCACAGTATAACGTGGATCACCGCGATTATCGTTGTTCTCTGTATCCTAGGCGTTATCATGATAGCATTGGTCGTAGCCCGTTTTATCTTAAAGCCAATTGCTCAGTTTAGCGGACTTATGGAATCGGTAGCAGAAGGCGATTTGACAAGGAGACTGGATGAATTTGGTCATGATGAAATTGGCGTACTCAGGAAAAATGTAAACTTCATGCTCGATTCCATGCATACCATGATCGGGAGTGCTTTACAAACCTCCAACAGTGTCGCTTATGCATGTAGAGAAATTTCACAAAGTACGGAAGAAGTGGCTAAGGGCAGCATGAATCAAGCGGAGGCCTCGCAAACGATGGCTGCGCTGTTTAAAGATTTGTCCCGTGCTATTAACAAAATTGATCAAGTTGCGTCCCAAGCTTCCATCCTATCGGAACAAACCGTAGCCATAGCCCGTTCAGGCAGTGAAGCGGTTCATACTTCCATAGAAGGTATGGAGCAAGTGAAGCAGCACATGACCTTGCTTGAAAGAGATTCCGCTAAAATTGGCGAAATTATTGATTTAATCGATGAAATCTCCGAACAGACGAACCTTCTTGCGCTGAATGCAGCGATCGAAGCGGCTCGTGCGGGTGAGCATGGCCGAGGATTTGCTGTTGTTGCGGATGAAGTGAGAAAGCTCGCAGAGCGCAGCAGTCAAGCGACGAACGAAATCACAGAAATTATTAAGCTGATGCAGCAAAATACAGAGAAAAGCGTCGTTTCTGTATCTGAAGGAGTCGTACAATCACGCATAACTTTCGAATCTTTTGACCATATCATGCAAAAGGTTAGAGAGTCTTCGCTTAAGGTAAGTGAAATCTCTGAGGCCAGTAAATCTCAAATTAAACACACGGCTCAAGTCATGGAAGCGATCGAATCGGTTGCAGCTGTTAGTGAGGAAACCGCCGCTGCAGCTGAAGAGACAGCCTCATCCTCACAGTCGCTTGAATATTTAGCCAGAGAATTATCCCATACCGTCTCTAAATTTAAAGTTTAGATGCACACCTGGATGTTTTTGCTAGGAAGTTGTTGTAGTTAGTGAACAAGCCCGAAGGAAGGGATCCTCGGGCTTGTTTTTTTATGGAATTTTGACTTCAAGCTCGCTTAGATATTTGGACGTGTTTACGCCGTTAGGCTCACGAAATTCGAATTCGACAGAATTGGAATAGACACCGCCATCGCTAATTTGCAGAGGGATCGGAGCGTATCCTTCGGGCATCCATCGAGCCGTTGCCTTGTATTTACCGATCGGAATTCCATCAATACCTCCGCCGCCAATAACCGGACCGCCACGTTTAATGATCGTTTGTCCAGTGCTGCCATCAAGGAGCGGACCAACCGGTGTGAGTGTCACTTCCAGATCGCTCAAATCGAATTCTGGCATCGAGTCATTGGAAGATGTGAAAAATGGATAAATATAAATTTGTCCGTTAAAATCCGTCCAAGTAAAATTTCGAACCCCGCCTTTACTTCCCGTTAATGGAACTTCATTTTCTGGTTCAAGATGGAATTTGTATTTTTTGCCGTTAAATGATTTGGTGATATCAGCTGACATCGACCAGGACGTCGCTAGTTGCGGCAATTCGATCTCATAATGACCATTCTCATCGGTGACACCAATGATGTTACTGTCGTATAACAACGTGTTATCGGCATACACCACAATATCAGACAGCGGGTGACCTTGCATGTCGCGCACATAGCCTTTTGCTACATAAGGCTCAGCGGTTTCTTTTGGGAAATCTGGAATCGGTGCTGGTACGGGTACAGGTGTTGGTTCGGGTGTTGAACTTGTGTCCTCAGGCTCATCAATCCGGATTGTTGCGGTAGTTCCATCGCTCGCATAAGTGACTTGATAACCGCTGTTTTCCGCAACAAATCGAAGCGGTACCATGGTGTGATTATCAATGATTTGAGCTGGGATGCTCAAGCTGACATCTTTGCCGTTCACTTTGGCTGTGGCGCTGTTCATCGTGAGTTCGATTGTTAGCCCATCTTTCGTCCCAATCGCCCTTTGTGTAGTTCCGTTATCGATCCAAGTCACAGAGAAACCAAGAGCTTCAAATAGTTTGCGAAATGGAACTAGTGTAGATCCGTCTTTAATAATGGGTTTGGCGTCTTCAAATTGGAGTTCTTGACCCAACAGCCATACGTGAATCGTCGGACCTTGTGCTGGAGCAGGTACCGGCGGACTGGAAGGGTTCGGGCTAGGAATTGGTGTTGGTGATGGTGTTGGTGTCGTCGGTACAGGTGTCGGGCTCGGACTTGGCGTTGATGTAGGCGATGGCGTTGAAGATGTTCCGCCACTTGTCATTGGCTTATTATACTTGATTGGTTTCGAAACAACCGTACCTTCGGGGGTCTCAATCTCAAGCACATAAGATTGGGTTTCTTTGATTGTACCGTTATTGCTGGCGTACAAATCAAACGTAAGGTTACCTGCAAATTCGCCCACGGGCTCTTTCACATCTTTGCGGAAGCCTGGGTTGATAATTTCACTTATATGGGTGGTTCCGCTAGGTGTAACTACGGTTTTATCCTGCACAATGCCCAACAGCCAACCTGTTGTGACGCGGTTTGTTCGCCAAACGCCTTGATAGTTATCTTTGCCGTAATCATCAGTTGACCGCAAAACAACAGACTTAATCGTTGTTTTATTCGCGAGGTTCAGCAGCAGCTTAAAGTGGCCATCCTTATTTCCTTCCGGGGTAAAATCGGCAGCGCCAACAACATCCCTTGCGGTATCCAGCAGGCTGAATTCTTTGATTTCAACGCCTGTCGGCACCGTTTCGCCAAAAGCGGCTGCGATCCCTCCAAACGCGATTACACCGGCCAGCACTGAGCTTAGCCCAACGGAGTGAATGATTGATTTGCTTTTTTTAGTCATGATAATGTTCCTCCCAACTCGAATTTGCTTCTGGCATTATCTTACAATGCCTGCAAATCACTTTCCTAGAGACATCGCTGGGAAAAGTCTGGGAAAGCTTTGGGAGTCGTTTCGGGAATGGTTTGGGAAGAAGCATATAACATGAGGGACAAGATGCATTTTGAGCCTGCTATCCGCGCACTGAAGAAAGGTTATCATGTGCTGCTGGAGAAGTCGATGTCTCCAAGCCCTGAAGAATGTGTGATTAGGGGATGAAGTGGCTGCTGACAGATGGCACGATTGGTCTCCTGATCTCAATTACGCATACCGAAAATGTCGAGCAACGCCATAAAGCACATAGCTTTGTCAGAGGGAACTGGCGAAACGGACGGCTATCTAGTACAGAATGAATGCCCTTATTTTGCCCCAAAGATGTACTTGGAGCGGAAGGATTGGGTCGGCAACGTGCTGCGTAAAGTGGTATGCCATGATCTAAGCGATGAGGGCTTTCTTCAGGCATTGAAGGAGGGACTGTACGGTAGATGTGTGTATCGTTGCGACTACAATGTGGTCGACCATCAGGTCGTCAATCTGGAGTTTGCGAATGAAGTGACGGTTGCTTTTACGATGTGCTCCTTTACGATTTCCGCATGTGGTTTGAGGAGGACATGAAATTCCGTTTCAAGTTTGTATGTACAATGTGAAAAACACTAGATTAACTTGTACGTACAAGTTATAATGAGAGTAGTCGCGTTGTTGCGTACCTAACATGATTGGAGGAATGATCGGTGAGTTATGACATCAAAGACGCTATTCTAAGCGGAAGAACATCTCTGGGTATTGAGTTTGGTTCTACGAGAATTAAGGCCGTTCTAATCGGCGAGGATTTCTCCCCCATTGCTTCTGGCAGTTATGATTGGGAGAATAGCTATGTGAATCACATTTGGACATACGGCCTTGATGATATTTGGCAGGGGCTGCAAGATTGTTATCGGAAGATGGCTGACGAGGTAAAAGCTCGTTACGGCGTTCCATTACAGACGATTGGAGCCATCGGGTTTAGCGGTATGATGCACGGTTATATGGTGTTTGATGAAGCTGGCGAGCAGTTAGTTCCATTCCGTACTTGGCGAAATAATATAACGGAACAAGCCTCCAAAGTGTTGACGGAACAATTTAACTTTCAAATCCCTCAGCGTTGGAGCATCGCCCATCTGTATCAAGCGATTCTGAATCAAGAGGAGCATATCTCCCAGATTCATTTCCAAACTACGCTCGCAGGATATATACATTGGAAACTCACTGGGCAAAAGGTGCTCGGCGTAGGGGAAGCATCTGGCGTATTCCCGATTGACCTTGCTACCAAAAAATTTAATGCCAACATGATAGGGCAATTTAATGCGTTGATTGCAGAACATAATCTTTCCTGGTCGCTTGAAGATATTTTACCCGAAGTTTTAGTGGCAGGAGAACAGAAATCTTCCCTTTCAGAAGAAGGAGCTAAGTTGCTGGATGTGACGGGTGAGTTAAAAGCTGGTATTCCGATCTGTCCGCCTGAAGGCGACGCGGGGACAGGTATGGTAGCAACGAACAGCATTGCAGAGCGGACAGGGAATGTATCGGCGGGAACTTCCGTCTTTGCCATGGTTGTACTCGAACGGGAGCTCTCTCGCGTCTATGACGAAATTGATCTCGTAACCACCCCGGCTGGCAGCTTGGTTGCCATGGCTCATTCCAATAATTGCTCTTCGGACCTTAATGCTTGGGTAGGCCTGTTCGATGAGTTTGCGAAAACAATGGGGCTCGATCTGGATCGAAGTCAATTGTACGAAAAGCTGTATAATTTAGCGCTTCAGGGCGATCCAGACTGCGGCGGCTTGTTGGCTTACGGCTATCTCTCTGGCGAACATATGACACATTTTGAAGAAGGACGTCCATTATTCGTTCGTTCATCCCACTCGAAATTTAATTTGGCCAATTTTATCCGCGTCCATTTGTTTACCGCTTTAGGCGCACTCAAAATAGGGATGGACATTCTGCTCAAAAAGGAAAACGTCAAACTAGAAGAAATCCTTGGACATGGCGGCTTCTTCAAGACAGAAGTAGTCGGTCAGCGTATCATGGCGGCTGCATTGAATGTGCCTGTTTCCGTAATGGAAACCGCCGGTGAGGGCGGAGCATGGGGGATCGCGTTATTGGCTTCCTACATGATGAACAAAGAGGAGACAGAGACCTTAGAGGCATTTTTGAAAACGAAGGTATTCGCGGCCAAAGCAGGTAAAACCGTGTTGCCTGAGTCAACAGATGTTGAAGGGTTTGAAGATTTCATGCAGAGATACCGTGAAGGTTTGGCTATCGAGCGCGCAGCGGTTGAGTATTTGAAATAAGCTTAGATCTTCATAAAGCGGCAGTTAAGGACTTCTTTTCGTCCTTGGCAGCCGCTTTTTTTAAAATGTAAAGTTCAAAAACGCACAGCCAAAGGTCAGTCGAATTGAAGAGTTGACAGGCTTCCCGCCAAGCGATTATTGTAAAGGCATATAACGAATATGTATCAATAAGGGAGATTCTAACATGGATAAAGCTTGGGCAGCGACTTGGATTCAGCATCCCGATTTCATCGACGCGAGTCCCGTTGACCTTCTCTACAAAGAAACGCTTCCGCCCGAGCCTTTCGAGCACCCGGTTCAGCTCAAGCATCATCACGCCTTGTTCCGCAAGGAGTTCTTCCTGGAGCGGGTTGCAAGCTGCGGAGTTCCCCTGCTGCTTGATTTGAGCGCCGACGATTATTACAAGCTGTATGTGAACGGCCGCTATGTCGCGCAGGGCCCCGCTCAAAACTACAAGTTTCATTATTATTACAACCAGCTCGATATTTCTCCTTTTGTCATGGAAGGTGTAAATGTTATTGCGGTTCACGTGTACTATCAGGGGCTTGTGAACCGAGCCTACAGCAGCGGGGATTTAAGGCAGGGACTTATTGCCGAACTGAAGGCAGGGGATGAGGTGTTGTGTCAGAGCGACGCAAGCTGGACCTGCAAACGATTGTGGAAGTATGGCGACTCGCAGGCGGCGACTGTCGGTTATGAGACGCAGTATTTGGAGCACATCGATAACCGGCTCGATATTCCCGGCTGGAACATGCCGGGCTTTTACGATGCCAGCTGGGAACGTGCCGTTCCATTAGCGAAGCATGACTATGCACTTTACTGCCAGCCTACACCGGTGGTGGATACGTATCAAATGGTGCCTGCGCAGATTACAATACTAGACGTAGGTCATTTCATCATCGATTTCGGGGAAGAGATAACCGGTCAGGTATCCCTTATGGCATCCGGCACTGCGGGAGCTCAGATTGAGGTCAGATGCGGTGAGGAGCTTCATGAAGATGGCACGGTACGCTTTCAAATGCGGTGCAATTGCGACTATCAGGAGTTTTGGACGTTGTCGGACGGCGAGCAGGTATTGGAAAATTTTGATTATAAAACATTCCGTTATGTCGAGGTTATTTCGACCGAATCCTTGGTTGATCCCCATTCCATCTCGGCGGTTGTTCGTCATTATCCGCAATTGAAGGGAAGTTATGCCGTCTTTAAAAGTCAGGATCCGATCCTACAAGGCATTTGGGATATTTGCGATCGGGCGCTGCGCAATTGTACGCAGGAATCGTACCTCGATTGTCCTAGCAGGGAGAAGGGGCAGTACCTCGGTGACAATACGGTGATCGGGCATGCCCACTTGTACGTTAGCGGCGATCCGCGCATGTGGAAGAAGGCGCTGCATGAGTTCTCCTCAAGCTCTGCCGTGTGCCCAGGTCTGATGGCGGTCGTGCCAGGGAATCTGATGCAGGAGATTGCGGACTTTTCCTGCTTGTGGCCATTGCAGCTGTTGACGTACTACAAGCTGACTGGTGATCGAGCGTTTCTCCAGGACATGCTGCCGTATGCCGAGGGAGTCGTAAGTTATTTTAACCGCTATCAGCGGGAGGACGGATTGATTGAACACGTCAAAGAAAAATGGAATCTGGTCGATTGGCCGGACAATCTCAGAGACGGGTATGATTTCCCATTGACTCGACCTGTTAGCGACGGTTGCCATGCGGTTATGAACGCTTTTTATATCGGCGCTATCCGATCTGTGCAAGAGATCAAGGACGTACTTGGGATTGCTTACGAAGATCAAACGTCAGCATTGAATCGAGCTTTTCGTTCTGCTTTTTATCGTCCTGAAGTACGCTTGTTCGCGGATTCTGAGCTGACGGAACATTCATCCTTACATGCCAATGTACTGTCAATGTTCTATGGCATTGCACCTGAGGAATCCGTTGCGGCCATCGTGGCATTAATCCGTCAGAAACGCTTCAGTTGCGGCGTCTATATGTCTTATTTTGTGCTTAAAAGCTTAGCTAAGGTTGGGGAGTACGGACTGATCTATGAGTTAATCATGTCTGACGATGAGCACTCGTGGCAAAATATGCTGCGTGAAGGCGCAACGACTGCCTTCGAGGCTTGGGGGAAAGATCAGAAGTGGAACACGAGCTTATGCCATGCATGGGCGAGCGCGCCGATTTCAGTGCTGATCGAAGATCTAATCGGACTGCATCCACTGGCTGAAGGATGGCAGGAGTTCGGATGCACTGCCCATCTTCCCGAAGGTATGCAGCCGTTTGATTTACATCTATCGCTTCCAACTGGACGGATGAAGTTGGCATTTGATGGGGAAAGATTAGTATATTCGTTGCAATAGATAGTTAGCTCTATTAATTAAACGAGTCAAGGCTGTTATTGGCATTGACTCATTTTTTTTACCTAAAAAATCGGACGGTTCCCAAAAATGAATTTCATTCGACTTGCTATGGGCGATCAGAAAGCGCTGGTCTACATGGCACCTATGAAAATCGGATGAACACCTACGGTAGCTGCGGAGCAACAATTTGTTAACGCGCTGGAGCACAGGGGGGGGCGCAAGTGCCAGGGCAGTATTTCACCGTTTCAGCTAGATATATCAAGGTCGTCCAAACAGGCACGGCTCCAGCGAATTACTGGTCGGTCCATGAATTCAATGTGTGTAATTAAATAAATAATAAAAAAACAAGCTGCTCTATCGAAAAGCGAAGAGTAGCTTGTTTTTTACGTACTGATCTTTATTACTCCTTTTTAGAATCCAATTGGTAAACTTCTAATCTCCGCTCCCCATTCAATGGGACTAACATCTTTTATGTGCTTCGCAAATATCCACTGGTGTCCCTCGAGGTCTAGGACTACGTAATGCCGTTCGCCATATTCCGTTTCCATAAGTTCTTCCAGGATATTAGCGCCAGACGATTTGGAATGTTCGTAATGCGACTCGATATCCTCAACGAATATCATGAGAGACTGGGTTGAAGAGCCTAGTTTGATTGGACTAGTTAAGGAGAGGCTCGTATTTTTGAGCATGATCCATGCACGTCCATAATACATCATTACGCCATGGAGTTGTCCGTCTGGTTGTTTGAAGCGGAAATATTCGCTGAAGCCGAACCGAGTATTTAGCCAGTTGCTTGCTGCTTCAACATCTTCATAGAAAAGGTGTGGGAGCAAATCATTGGGTGGTACGGAACGGTTGTTAATCATAATTATAACCTCCTGCATCTTTACACTTTAACCAAATTATATGGGTAGACCTAAACTCCTTACAAGAAGGAATCGAGCCCGAAGATATTCAACAGGCCATTCAGTTGGATTGGAAAAAGCTTGGGCAAGATATGATGGGCGGCGTTGCGCTGGATAAGAAAAAAACTTGTTTGTTAGAGCCTTACGAGAAATCATAAGGCTTTTTCTTGAATTTATAAGGCGAAACTCCTACATGTTTCTTAAATAGCTGGCAAAAGTAGGAGAAGTCACCCAACCCGACGGCTTCTCCGATTTGTTGTACGGACATGTCAGTCGTGCGCAGAAGCCAGCACGCTTGTCGGATCCTCCGAGCGGTCAAGTACTCGGTGATGGTGCTGCCTATGGATTGACGAAAGGTGGCCGAGACATGGTTCGGTGTCAGGTGTACCGCCTCCGCAAGCACATCCAGCTTAAACGGCTCCATGTAATGCGCTTCAATCCACGCAAGCATTCGCTCAGCTGTTGTGGAGCTTTTGCTAGAAGGCTTCAACCCCGCATGCGATGGTGAATGGCTGGCCTTTTCCGAGTCAGCGCGGAGTTGATGCAAGAAAGCGGTGAGGAAAAGGAGTTGTTCCTCCAGCAATCGCTCAGGACCGTGCTCTCGTGCAGCCGTAATTTTCGGTTCGTAACTGCGTAACAAAGCCTCAAGGTCCAACAAATTATCGCTTCGTAATGCCTGCGGCATGAGCGGATCCTGCCATAATTGCCTGAAGAACTCGCGCAGAGCAGGGAATGCGGTGAGCGCCGCGTCCAGAACGGCAGGCTCCAGCACGAAAAGTGATCGGACATAGCGATCCTCGGGCAGATTGTGAATTCGGATGCGATGCAGCTGAAAGGGTCTGAAGCAGAAAATCGACCCTGGCGAAAGTTCAACAATTTGTTGTTCAATTATGACAATTCCTCTACCTTCATGAACGACGAGAAGCTCCATGCCCTGATGTGCATGAAATATTTCTTCGAATGTATGCGTTCTATCTTTGAAAAACGATAATTGCACAGGGTGCACGTTAAGGTTTAAGTAATTCATCAGCTTCATGGGAGAACTCCTCATCGTAATATAACAACATTTTATCATAAGTAGGCTACACTTTTTCAGCCTTTTTTTTGGTACGATGAAAACAGGTTAAAGCGCAACTAGAAGGAGACAGGGAGCAAGATGAAACAACGATTAACGGAGCATTGGGAGCACTATCGCGGATCTTTAGGCGGTGTTTGGGAGGTGTGGCGTTCCGATAAGCTGCAAAATCATTATAATGTCCCTTGGGAGTCAGTGACGCTTCCACATACATACAACGGGTATGATGTGATGGACCCCGATCATACCTATTATCAAGGACAAGGTTGGTATCGGAACAAGCTTGATATACACAACCCTTACCCAAAGGGAAGGACGCTGCTCCATTTTGAAGGTGCGGGGCAACGAACAGACGTGTACATTTATACGGAAAAGGTGGGTTCCCACCTTGGCGGATATGATGAGTTCACGGTGGACATTTCGGAGGCGATCGAACGGGCTCAAGGCATTGATCGCTATGCGGGACAAGTACCCGTTGCAATTGCTTGCGATAATAGCCGAGAACTGGAGACGATCCCTTCGGATGCGAGTGATTTCAATCTGTATGGCGGCGTATACCGTTATCTGAATCTCGTCTATGTGCCGCAAATTTCGCTGGCTCAGGTGCATGTGGAAACACATGTGGACAATGTATCTGCACAGAAGGCAAGAAGCGGGCAGGTCAAGGTACGCGCCAAGCTGTACAATCCTGTTGGGATCACCGAGAACATTTCACTTACAATTGTTTTAAAAGGGAAAGACGGATCGGTCGTTGAACAAGCAGAGCTTTCATCGCCAACTTGGCAAGACGAGCAGGAGATCGCTGTCTTTGAAGTACCTAACCCACATCTGTGGTCCGTTTCGGATCCGTATTTATATGAAATCTCTGTCACGCTTCGCTGCGAGGATGGTGAGATGACAAGCCAAGAAAGGTTTGGCTTCCGCACGTTTGAATTTGTCAAACAGGGCCCGTTCAAGCTGAACGGAGAGCGATTATTGCTGCGCGGTACGCACCGGCATGAAGATCATGCCGCAGTCGGAGCTGCTATGACAGAGAACATGATTCGTGAAGAAATGCAGCTTATTAAGGAGATGGGCGCTAATTTTATTCGCCTTGGGCATTATCAGCAGTCTCGTATTGTGCTGGATCTATGTGATGAGCTAGGTATTCTAGTCTGGGAAGAAATCCCTTGGTGCCGCGGCGGGCTTGGCGGTCCTGCCTATCGCCAGCAGTGCATCGATATGCTGACAGCGATGATTTCTCAGCATTATAATCACCCTTCGGTTATCCTATGGGGACTAGGCAATGAGAACGATTGGGAATGCGATTTCGATTACTTCGATCAGCAGGAGATTCGTACTTTCATGAAGCGCTTGCACGATCTGTCTCATGAGCTTGACCCTAATCGATTAACAGCAATTCGCCGTTGTGAATTCTGCAAAGATATTATCGATATATACTCGCCTTCCATCTGGGCAGGATGGTATCGCGGCGTCTATACGGATTATGAATCAAGCTGTCAGACCGCATTCGAAAACGTCGACTCCTTCTTCCATATGGAATGGGGTGCAGATAATTTGCCGACTCGTCATGTGGAGAAGCCGTACACGGGCTTTTCATTGATGCAGAATGCCGATGGTGTTACGGATGAACGCGATGGCGATTATTTATTAACCGGCGGTGAGCCGCGTGTATCGCGAGATGGCGATTGGTCGGAAACGTATTTCTGTGAAATGATCGATTGGTACTTGAAATCGCAGGAGAAGATGGAGTGGCTGACAGGCGCAGCACAGTGGTCCTTCAAGGATTTTGCTACGCCAGTACGGCCGGATTCACCGATTCCTTACCTGAACATGAAGGGGATTGTCGAGCGTGACCTGACGCCGAAGGAAGCCTTCTATGTGTTCCAATCATACTGGTCAGACAAGCCGATGGTTCGCATTTATGGGCATACGATGCCCGTTCGTTGGGGCATGGAGGGAGAACGTAAGCTGATTAAAGTCTACTCGAATGCCGAGCAGGTTGAGTTGTTCCTGAATGGACAAAGCTTGGGCGCGAAGCAGCGTGATTCGCAAGATTTCCCTTGCGCAGGACTTCGCTGGGAGACGGTGCTTACAGCAGGCGAGTATCACCTGCGTGCGGAAGCGGTATGTAACGGCGAAATTGTGAGCGATGAGCTGAGATTCACGTATCAATCCGAGGCTTGGGGAGAGCCGAATGAGATCAAATTAACAACGGAAACTTTGACAGATGGCCGTGTTTACGTGGAAGTTCGGGCGTATGACGCGAACGGTGTATTTTGCCCGAACGCGTCTGAATTTGTTCGATTTGGATTGGCCGGGGATGGGAAGCTGCTTGATAATCTCGGCACGATTCGAGGCTCAAGACAAGTGCAGCTAGCTGGGGGACGTGCAGGAATTTATGTAGATACGTGTGGTGGCTTACCGGCTGGGATAACGGTAACGGATTTCGTAAGCGCAGGCGGTCCCGCATCTTCCATAGCAGTTTCTAAACGAGCTGCCCAGCAGAGATACATATCCGTGATCAGCGCAGCGTGTGAAGGGATGTCTACAGTAACCGCCATTATCGAAGTTATGAAATGAAACTACTTTGAGGAGGACGTCAGCGTGAGAGAACTTATAGATACTGGCAGATGGAAAGAAGCTCAGAAGCTTGAAGAAATTTTGCCCCAACTGTGGGAAG
The DNA here is from genome assembly GCF_032271945.1 of Paenibacillus sp. MBLB1832. Taxonomy (NCBI): domain Bacteria; kingdom Bacillati; phylum Bacillota; class Bacilli; order Caryophanales; family Paenibacillaceae; genus Paenibacillus; species Paenibacillus roseipurpureus. The sequence goes on from NZ_CP130319.1 coordinate 2,061,828, forward strand.
CGCTGCAAGTGAAGGTCGATCGGATGATGGAACAGCTTGGGGAGAAATCTCCGCATGTTGCCAAGGAAGATGGCATCTATGATGATTTGCGACTCGATTGGTGGACGTCAGGCTTCTGGCCTGGGATTTTGTGGATTATGCATGACATGACAGGCAAAGCGCATTACAAGGAAGCAGCTTGGGAATGGGATGGTAAATTCGAACAAGCGAGCATCCGTGATAACAATTTCCATCATGATGTCGGCTTTCAGTATTTGCCGACTGCCGTCATTAAGCATAAGCTGACAGGGGATTCGGACGGTTTGCGGCGCGGACTTCAAGCGGCTAATTTCTTGGCAGGGCGATTCAATCTCGCAGGCAAATTTCTGCGTGCTTGGAATCAGGATAAGCTGGGTTGGGCGATCGTGGATTCAACGATGAATTTGTCCCTACTATTCTGGGCCTCTGTGGTGTCAGGGGATCCGCGCTTTGAACATATCGGCATAGCGCATGCGAATACGGTTGTCGACAAATTCATTCGTGAGGACGGCTCTGTGAACCATATTTTAAGTTTCGATCCTTGGACTGGCGAGCTCATTGAATCGCTTGGCGGTCAAGGTGTTGGTCCACAATCGGCTTGGAGCCGAGGAGCGGCTTGGGCGTTGCATGGTTTGGCGAATGTATACCGATTCACTGGGGAAACACAGTACTTAAAAGCGGCTCAGCGAGTGGCCAACTACTTCCTGGCTTGTCTGCCAGACGACGATGTGGCGCATTGGGATTTCCGCGCCGGCCAATCGTTGGATAACGAGCCGAGGGATACATCAGCAGCTTCATGTGCTGCCTCTGGTTTGATCGATCTGGCAGCTGCCCTGCCAGACCAAGAAGGCGCTGTGTACCGCCGCGCAGCCGAGCGGATGCTGCTCTCTCTGACGCAGCATTACGGTACGTGGGATCAGCCAGATCATCAAGCCATCCTCTTGGGGGGCACAGGGAATAAACCAGCGGGACAGAACATAAACGTTTCGCTCATCTATGGCGATTATTATTATGTTGAAGCGATTGCCAAGCTGCTTGGGTGGGAACAACGCATATTTTAAATTAACGACACCAAAGGAATTTATGATTTTGTGGTAAATAGATAGTTGTAATGAGGACAATAGGCACCTCCGGGGTGCTTATTGTTGTTATTGTTGTTGTATGCTAGGAAAAGTATAAATATGGAGGTAAATGAAATACTAACTTTTTAATGGTCATTTAAAACGGAAGGAGATTCCCGCACATGTACTTAGACAAGCTCAACCGTGCATGGTCAAGTCAATTGGCTTCACACGGCTTTGATAAAGGGCCGATTGTGTTGACAAATACGACGAAGCTGCCTCCCATTGCAGGTCGGTACATGCTGGAATTTTCGTATCAGGAAAATAAATATCATTTGTATCACGTTCTTGGGGAAGACGCCTACGAACTGCGGAAGCTGGAATCGTCCTATCACTCCACGACATTGGGGGACGTTTTCGACTTTACCAAGGAAGAGGCGAAAGATTTTCTAGCAATTATACATAGATTTATGCTCCAGAACTATGAAGGCATTCAAACATCCGTCGATGCATCGGAAGGACTAGAACAGGCGATGGAGCGGATTAAGTACGCGCGGTTAGGGATTCGTACGGTCGGCGAACGGTGAGTACATAAGTAGAACCTTCATTTCCGCATCATACGTGGGAGTGAAGGTTTTTCCTATTAAAAAGGGCTGGATATTTATAACTTTTCGTAAATTAGTTTCGTCTAAAATGATGAAAGGCATTCATACATGGTGGTGATAAGGTTTGAAATTGCTGGGTTTATTACTTATGATTAATTTTCTTCTCTTTTTCGCATCTGGGTGTGAGTCTAAAGTTGATTCTCCGAGTTTGGAACAAACAAGCTCGGTGTTTACTCAAAAACCATCGAGTCCCTCGCCAACAACTGAACAAGTAATCAATCAGAATTCGAAGTCCGAACTAATCGGTAATTCTACTTCATGTGAAGTTCCACCGCAGACGATTACTTGGGTTGGAAAGGTGTACCAAATAAAAACCGAAAACACGTCAGCAGAACCTGGAATGAAATTCGGTTACGTGAAATGTGAAAAAGGGGATTATTTTGAAGAAGCAGATGATGGACCAGGCTCACTTATCGTATATAGTAACGGAGATCCTCGTACTAATCATGATCTGATTCTTATTGGTAAATGGGGACGTGCTTTATATTCAGCAACCAACAATAACGTAGAATCTACAGAGCAGTTGTTAACCAAAGACCGATTAGACGCGCTCCTAACCGATGAGAACGGGGCAGACCTCGGGCGTGTTGCCAAGTACCCGTATACGGATGATTTTGATTTCAAATTGTATAAACCCAACCATAGCGAAATTACGAATGAAGAGGTGATCGATACTCCCATCGGAAGCATTAAGCTTTATACTCTCGACGCTGACAACGGTACAGCCGCCTCCGGTCTGACTGGCACACATGACGTTTATTTCGCTGTCATACCGATACAAGATAAAATTATTTACGTGCTGGAATTTTCAAATCATGATAAAGAAGCGGCAACCAAAAAGCAATTCATTGGTGTATTGAACGGGTTGCGGTTTGACCAATGAATATGCGTGGGTCTGTCAAACCCATGACATTATTGTGATAATTGTTGACAAATGAATTCAATAAGGCTATGATAACTCTTGTTGTTTTATGCAATGAACAGGAGGTGTTTTGAAGATGGCTGTTCCTCAACGAAGAACGTCCAAAACACGTCGCGATAAGCGCCGTACTCACTTTAAACTGGAAGTTCCAGGCATGGTGAAGTGTGAACAATGTGCAGAGCTTAAGAAAGCACATCACGTTTGCAAAAACTGCGGTTCATATAAGGGTAGAGAGATTGTAAAAGCTCAATAAGCTTATGAACTGGAACGGAGAAGAGACTGTCACTTGACAGTCTCTTTTTTGATGTTCTTTTGCCTCGCTTCATGCCTGGGAGGTTTGATGCTGCTTGCGAAACTTCGCAGGGGGCAGGCCGATAACCTCCATAAACAGTCGCGAGAAATAATGAACGGAAGAAAAGCCTGTTGCTTCGGCGATTTCCTTGATCGAAAGCTCACTATTCATTAATAAGTGTGATCCCTGACGAATTCGTTCGTCGCGAACGAATTGAGTAAAGTTTTCATGTATGCCAGACGCAAACAAACGGGACAAGTGGCGCTCCGATACATTCAAATAGTTGGCGACAAGCTGTAAACTCAGCGGCTGCGATAAATTATCACGGATAAATAGCTTGGCCTGCTGAAGGTAGTGATTCGAATGTTGGCGAGGCTGGCTTGTTCGATTCACACGCCCCCCAAATAGCGTGAGAAACGACAACAATAACGAATAGGAAATGGATGGAATGGCGGCTTGCGGCAGGTTGCTGGCGGGTTTTTCTTGAAGCAAGAGCGATTTCCAGAGCAAAGCAGTGGGATGCTGCGCTGCCTCTTCCACAACGACGACAGCGTGCTCAGCGAGGTGTTGGAAGCTTTCGCGCATCGTCTCACTAGATTGGGCATGATCCAGCTCGAATCCTACATACAGTAGGAATAACCCGTTGGCCGTACGAATCTGATGCGTGACCCCTGGGCGAGAGATGAAATGTGTTCCTGGTTTCAAAAGGTAATGGATACCATCATCCGTATATTCTCCTTCGCCGTCCATCACATAGCACACTTCGAAGAAGGAATGCTTATGGACGGGGTTATCGAATAAAGGGGATACAATACCCCAATTGTACACTTTAAAGCTGGCTTCACGGCCATTCAACACAAGCGCAATATCACTCAACATAGCCATCGTTTCTTTGCATAAATACATATTGGCACCTCTCGTGCAAATTTACTGAAGATGTCCTTATTTTACAAAAATAAGTCCGCTCTCGAAAAAGACATAGGTCAGTCCAACCTCCTATAATTATAAGTGTGATAAGGGAATTATGCTAATCAATAAATTGGAGGCGTGGACATGATTCAATCGAGGGATGCGGAATTTTACAAAGAAAATGGATATTTGTTAGTCAAAGGTGTGTTCAATCAGCAAGAAGTGGCTGAGATGAGAGAAGCTGTAGAGAAAATTATTACTCGCGCAGCCCAATCCAAGTCGGACGGCAATCATGCCTGGCAAGGAGATTTCCTTCCGAAAGAGGAATTGAAGAAGCTGGTGCTGAAAGGATTTCACGATGTACACTATCATGATGCCGCTTTCACGCGAGCTGCTGTTCATTCCCGTATGCGTGAAGTACTCACTCAAATTATTGGGCCTAATGTGCAGCTTCATCACTCGAAAATGCTAGTCAAACCGCCAGAGGTCGGCGCAGCTTTCCCGATGCATCAGGACTATCCGTATTTCCCGCATGAGAAGCATACGATGCTCGCGGCGAGCGTACATTTGGATGATGCCGATGAGCAAAATGGCTGTCTGCGCGTCATTCCGGGTTCGCATCGCGAAGGTACTTTGCCGCACGTTGGAACATATTATTTAAATCATAAACAGTATCCGATTACGGATGGAACCCCGTGCGTGGCTGAAGCTGGTGATGTGCTTTTCTTTAATTACTTAACGATTCACGGATCAGAGCCGAATCGGAGTGTGAGAACGCGGAGAAACGTGCTATTCCAATATCGTGACCCAAGTGATTTCCCGACAGATAACGTCCACTTTGACTGGGGGATGGGTCTGATGGTCGCTGGGGAAAACCCCCACTTCACGAAGGTGAAGCCAGAGTATACGATCAAATAACATTTTTTGAACATAATGGAAAAATAAAAAAGAAGCTGGAGAAACGAGAAATCTCGTTATCCAGCTTTTTTAGATCTGAGTGGGAATGCGCGCGGTTCTCTATAATTCAACTTGAAAGCACTGCCATAAAGTTAACGTTGACGTTAACGTCCAAAAATATTATGATGAATTCATTCAACTGCCAGATCTGTCAGAAGGGAGTGTTTGCGTGAACACATTCAAAATCGATGAGGTTGCTAAGGAATGCGGATTGACCAAACGAACGATTCGTTACTACGAGGAGATCGGCGTTTTGTTCCCTCCTGAGCGCAGCGAAGGCGGTATCCGCTTATATTCGTCGAGGCATATCGAACGATTAAAGCAAATCGTAACCGCACGCGATGTCCTTGGCTTTTCGCTTAACGAAATATTGGATTTCGTCGCGATTCGCGAGAAGATCGGCGAGCAGCGAGATGGGTATCTCCAAACGGAGGAAGCCCAACAAAAGCTGTTGCACTTGCTGGAAGTCAAGGCGATGGTCGATCAGCAATTGAGCATGGTGGATCTGAAGCTTGCCAAAATGAAGGAGTTTCGCAAAGAGATTGAACAGATTCAAACCCGTATTAACAACGAGATTACAAAAATAACCACATAAAGGAGACTTATGAAACATGCAACCCTCAGCTATGAACAAGGCCCAAACGGCCGCACAGACGAAACCACATACCAAGGAAGTTAGTATGTTTAGTCAACCGAAAGCGGTATGGGCGGTCGTCTTCGCCAGTATTATTGCTTTCATGGGTCTTGGTCTTGTTGACCCGATCCTACCTGCCATTGCGAAGAAGCTGCATGCTTCTCATAGCGATGTAACGTTATTATTCACGAGTTACAACGCCGTTATGGCTGTTGCGATGCTGATTACAGGAGTTATCTCATCGCGGCTTGGCATCAAGAAAACACTGCTTGCGGGTATCGTCATCATTGCCATTTTCTCCGCATTGGGCGGTATGTCGAATGGGATTTGGAGCCTTGTATGGCTGCGTGGCGGCTGGGGACTCGGGAATGCGCTATTCGTCGCAACCGCGTTATCCGCGATCGTATCCATGTCCAAAACAGGTGTCGCTAAATCGATTATTTTGTTTGAAGTAGCCGTTGGTTTAGGGATCTCTGTAGGTCCATTGCTTGGTGGAGAGCTTGGTGCCATCTCTTGGAGAGGTCCATTCTTCGGCGTAGCAAGTCTGATGATCATTGCCTTCTTAATGATTCTATTTATTATGCCAAAACCGCAAACTCAAATTCGTAAAACCAAAACTTCCTTGGCTGATCCATTTCGCGCCTTGAAGTTCAAGGCTTTACGTACGTTTGGGATCGCAGCGGCGCTGTATAACTTCGGATTTTTCACATTATTGGTATATGCGGCTTTAGTTTTAGGGAAACTAGGCTTAGATGAACATCAGCTTGGTTATGTATTCTTGGGTTGGGGACTTATGCTGGCATTTACATCCGTGTTTACGGCACCGAAGTTGCAGAAGCGTTATGGTACTTTACCGTCCATGTGTGTGCAATTATTCTTATTTGCAGTTACGTTGTTCGTCATGGCGGAGTGGACGACAGATAAAACCGTCATTATCGTGTGTGTAATTATCGCTGGCGCTTTCCTGGGAAATAATAATACGTTGATCACAACGGCGGTCATGAATGCTGCGCCTGTTGAACGTCCAACTGCATCAGCAGCCTACAGTTTCTTGCGTTTCATCGGCGGGGCAATTGCTCCGTTCTTAGCTGGAAAGTTGGCGGAATGGTTTAACCCGCATATGCCATTTATCGTTGGCGGCAGCTGTGTTGTGTTGGCAGTCATCTACTTATGGATGAATCAGAAGCATTTGAAACACGTGGACGAAGTCGAGAGTGCACATTAGAACATAGGAACGGAGCACGCATCTTGCGTGACTCCGTTTTTTTCATTTTTAAGAGGGACAAACAAATTGTTCAGGAATATGTGAAAAGTGGTGAAGCGTTTCGTTGTGATTGTTCATATAACTTGGAAAAGTTCACTAGGAGGCACCCGTGCAATCGATTAAGATTGCCCAGAGGCGGCAAGCGTTACGATTCCTAGCAATGGCGTTCAAATCAAGGATTCCGCAGGCAATATTTTGCAAGCCCATGGCGGCGGCATTATTAAAGTAGGCACATATTACTACTGGTTTGGAGAGAACAGAAACGGTGATAACTTAGTTGCGTGTTACCGTTCCACAGATCTCAAAACATTGGAATTCCGCAACAATGTGTTGAAGCATTCTTCTGCTGCAGAATTGGCGACAGCGAATATTGAACGGCCGAAAGTCATCTATAATGCGTCAACAGGTCAATTCGTCATGTGGATGCACAAAGAAAACGGGACCGATTACAGTGAAGCAAGAGCAGCGGTTGCCTACTCCTCTACAATTGACGGCGACTAAACGTGGTAAGGGACAGATGGGTTGGGGCGTGGGGCGGCATCGTGAACGATTCGAAACAGCAACAAATCACTCGCTGTCAGCGGCACGGACAAAAATCTCAGCGCAGCACCGATTCAGCAGTTTACCGACACGACAAATCTATATCAGAGATGGCAATTCGTGAGAAAAGCGAATGGCTATTACAGTATCGTGAATAAACAAAGCGGCAAATATATGGATGTGAACGGACAATCTACGGCGGATGGCGCGATCAATATTCAATATGCGAGCAACGGCGGTAAAAACCAAGAATGGTTGCTGGTTGATCTGGGGAATGGATATTATGCGCTGGAGAATCGGAACAGCCGAAAATTCATGGATATTAGCGGAAGCTCCACAGCCGATGGCGGTCAGAGCATCCAATGGACGTGGAATGGCGGGAATAATCAGCAGTGGACGATTAATTAATTGTTAAAGTGAAGAGAGGAGGGGAGCTATCCCTTTCTCTTTTTTTTCCTCGCTTAGCCTCCCAAACCCGCCGTCTCAGTGGCCTGCCTCACATATTTTCTCACCTGTTAACCTCTCGAAAACATGTATATTGAGCCGCACCCAGGTTGTCGGTATGCTTGGAGCATTCAACGGATAGGGGTGTTCAACGATGACACAGGAACAATGGATACAAGACGCCTGGGAACAGGGCGTTCGCAAAGTATTGCACACAAGTATTCGCGTAGGAGCGGAATTCCCGCACGGATCGAACGACGGTCAATTTCAAATGACATCACCGCATTATTGGACTTCAGGCTTCTGGCCAGGTATTTGCTGGCTCATTTACCGCGATCAAAAGAATGACTCCTTACGCCAACTTGCCGAGAGTTGCGAGGAACAGATGGATGCCGTTCTAGCCAACATCCATACACTAGATCATGATATGGGCTTCATGTGGACATTAACGTCGATCACGAACTGGCGCCTCACACAGAATGAGACTTCCAAACGTCGAGCCTTGACGGTCGCAAGCCATCTAGCAGGTCGCCTCAACTTGAAAGGAAGCTTCATTCGGGCATGGAATCATCCTGAACGGGTCGGATGGGCCATCATTGATTGTTTAATGAATTTGCCGCTTCTATATTGGGCTTCGAAGGAGACTGGCGACCCGCGATTCAAGCATATCGCAGAGGCGCACGCGAACATGGCGGCCAAGCATTTCCTTCGCGAGGATGGCTCCGCGTATCACATCGTGTGCTTCGACCCGGAGACAGGCGAGCGGGTCGGCGCTCTTGGCGGCCAAGGCTATGCGGAGAACTCCGCATGGGCTCGCGGATCGGCATGGTCGATCTATGGCTTAGCGCTTAGCTACCGCCATACCGGCCGTGCCGATTTCTTAGCAGGGGCGGAGCGCGCTGCGCAATTCTTCACGTCACACTTACCTGCGGATAAGGTGCCGTACTGGGACTTCCGCCTGCCGACCTTCGAGGCGGCACCGCGAGATACGAGCGCTGCGGCGATTGCGGCATGCGGACTTCTCGATCTGGCAGCGGTATGCGCTGGCGACAAAGCCCTCTTTTATAAGGAACAAGCGTGTGCGATCTTGCAATCCCTAGCGAACAACTACCAGGGGGATGATTCTGAAGAAGCTATCCTCCTATCTGGCACAGGTAACCTGCCGAGTAACCAGAATGTGAACAAGCCGCTCATCTATGGCGATTATTATTATATGGAAGCATTGGCGAAGCTGCAGGGCTACCCTTCCTTCTCCGAAGCAGGCTTGTCTGACGAGGCGTAACCGCATATTTTACAAAGGTATATGGCATGAAAAAAGGTATATCACAACCCGCAAATCCGCTAAGCGCAAGCCTGTTAACTGATCGAAATCATGTATATTGTACGGATGACGGCTGAGCAGGTACGATGAGTTCAAATTACAGAGCAAGGATGTGACATCGATGAGTGAAGCAAACCCGTCTTCAACCTCCGCTATGATTAATCAGAAGGCGAGCCCAGTTAAAACCAAAAGCAATTGGTTAGTTAGGAAGTATGGCAAACGCGTACTTAAACAAAATATTCCTTTGTACATCATGTTTGTGCCCGTCATCCTTTTCTACCTTATATTTAAATACTACCCGATGACGGGGCTTGTCATTGCTTTCAAGAAATACAGCTTTATTAAAGGGATCTGGGGCAGCCCGTGGGCAGGCTTGGATAGCTTCAAAATGATTTTTCAGACTAAGCAGAATTTTAATATCATATGGAACACCTTAAAACTGAGTGGGTTAAGTATCATCATTGGCTTCCCGATTCCTATTATATTAGCGCTTCTGCTCAATGAAGTTAGGAAGTTACAGATTAAAAGGTTGGTACAGACATTAGTGTATCTACCGCATTTTCTCAACTGGGTCATTGTTGGGGGAATCGTGGTGACTGTGTTCTCACAGAGTACAGGTACGCTCAATCATGTGATTGAAAAGATGTTTGGTGAGTCGTATCCCTTCTTATACAAAGAATTCTCATGGATTACCATCTATCTGACATCAGGTGTTTGGAAGGAAGCCGGCTGGAACGCCATTATTTACCTCGCTGCACTTACAGCCATCGATCAAAGTCTCTATGAAGCAGCCAGCATAGATGGTGCTAATAGATGGCAGCAAACGATTCGCATTACACTGCCGGCGATCACGCCAACCATCATTATTTTATTAATTCTGAAAATCGGACATCTCATGGAGCTAGGATTTGATCAAGTGTATGTCCTGCAAAATAATGCCGTCCTTGAAGTCTCTGAGGTCATTAGTACATTTATATACAAAATCGGTATTCAGCAAGCGAATTTCAGTCTTGCGACAGCAATGGGATTGTTCGAATCCTTAGTAGGGTTAATCTTGGTATTATCCGCCAATCGCATTGCACGCCACTTTGGACAAGGCTTATGGTAGGAAGGAGAAGCATATGAAACATACCCAAGGAGAGAAGTTATTTTACAACCTCAACTATATATTTTTATTGATCATTGGTCTCAGTTGTTTGTTACCTATTGTTCATATTTTTGCAATGTCACTTAGTGATAAGCATGCGTTAATGTCGGGAACGGTTAGCTTTTGGCCTGTTGATTTCAGCCTTGATGGCTATAAAGCGCTGTTCAAGGAAAGTCCGATTGTCCAGGATTTTACCAATAGTTTGATTATTACGGTGGTTGGGACATTCTTAAACATGGTGTTCACCATCCTAGCTGCATACCCCTTGTCTAAGCGTTATTTTATCGGACGTAGTTTCTATTCATTCGCCATTATTTTCACCTTGATTTTCTCAGCGGGTCTCATTCCTACCTATTTATTGGTCCAAAAATTGGGGCTCATCAATAGTTACGGCGCTCTGTGGCTGCCTGGCTTGATCACGGTATATAACCTCTTGGTTTTGAGAACCTTTTTCGAAGGATTACCGGAAGAGTTGGAAGAGGCTTCACGTATTGATGGCTGCTCCGAATGGCGCTTGATCATTCAGATCGTGTTGCCATTGTCATTACCGGTTCTAGCAGCGTTAACCTTATTTTATGGAGTCGGCCACTGGAACGCCTTCGTGAATGTACTGATTTATATCAATGATTCCAGCAAGCTGAATTTAGCGGTACTCGTGCAACAAATGATTCAGAATCAAAGTTTGCTGCAGGAGCTGACGAATACACAGCCTGAATTAGCAGCAGCGATTACGCCAGAGGGTGTTAAAGCGGCAGGGATCATTGTGATTACATTACCGATGTTGATCGTGTATCCGTTTCTACAACGCTTTTTCGTCAAAGGTGTCTTAATTGGTGCTGTAAAAGGATAATGGTAATTCCTTAAAGGAGGTGATGCGAAGCGCTAAAACATGGTAGTCTAAGTTTACATGTACATGAATTAATCGGGGTATCGTATCTAAAAATTGCACGTACATAACTTGAGGGGTGACTTATTCATATGAAGAAAATCAGCACATTGAAAGCAGCATCAGTTACATTAGCTTTGGCAATCTCAAGCACGACGCTACTTGCGGCTTGTGCATCGGATAAAAAGGATAGTGCAACAACGACGCCAAGCACAGCGAGCACGACTGCGGCAAGTGCGACACCAGCAGGACCTAAACCAAAAATTACGGTTTCTATTTATGATCGTAACAATGTACCTGAAGGTGAAGGAACCATTACGAATAACCGCTGGACAAAGTGGATTAATGAGAATGCGCCTGTTCAAGTTGAGTTTATCCCTGTTCCACGTACGAACTCTTCGGAGAAGTGGAATGTCCTGTTCGCTTCAGGCCAAGCTCCTGACTTAGTTATGGAATTCTCGAATCCTTATATGAAGGACTTGGCAGCCAAAGGGCAAATTATTCCGCTTGATGATGCGATTGCGAAGTATTCCACGAATTACAAAAAAGTGATTGCTGGCAATGAGTCCTTACAAAAATTAACGAGATTTAATGGGAAAACGTACTTTATGGGTCGTACTTTGCCATTCACAGCCAACCATTATGTGATGATTCGCCAGGATTGGTTAGATAAATTGAAGCTTCCAGTGCCAAAAACAACAGAGGAATATCTCCAAGTTGCTAAAGCCTTCACGGAGCAAGATCCTGACGGTAATGGCAAGAAAGATACACTCGGTTCAACTTTCTATGATGTGGATGCTTTCTTCCAACTATATCAAGCAAGTGATGAGACATTGCCTATGATCACGTCCTATCATCTGATCAATGATCAATATGTGCGGACATGGGATCGTCCAAAGGCAGATTTAGCATTTAGAAAGAGTTTGTATGATGCTGGGGTTGTAGATAAAGATACGTTCACAGATAAAAATGGTGCGAAAGCGCAACAGGATTGGGTAAACGGCAAGCTTGGCATTTATGGTTCTGATGTGATAGAAGGAATTAAAGGATACGATGTTTACAGTGCGCTAATCAAAAATAATCCAGACGCGAAAGTGACGGTTATACCGCTTCCGAAGTCTGAATTCGGGCAATTCTCACCTGCTGGTGCGGTGCCGATGCAATTTACAACGGCCATTAATGCTACAGCGAAGAACGTTGAAGCTGTTATGAAATATGTCGATTGGCTGATGCAACCTGAGGTTCAAACGACATTGATGTACGGTTTTGAAGGCGTTCATTATAAAATGGTAGACGGTTGTCCAAAACCAATCGATACGGAGAAAAACAAGAAAGAATTAAATTGGAATGGTGATTTCCAAATGATGTCTCAGACAGGCACGATGGGGAAATGTGTAGAGTATACGAACACCTTGGATCCCTCGAAGCCGATTGATAAAGCGTATATGGATTTAGTCAAGCAAGCTAGAGCTGCTTACATCACACCGGATCGTCCTACAACGTCTGAAGTCGTGCTTCCAGTAACATTGACGGAAGATCTAACAGTCATCAAAAACACGTTGAAGAATACGCTAACGAATATTTATACGAAAGCTGTTGTCAGCGGATCAAGTTATACGGTTGAACAAGCAATGAAAGATGCACAAGATGCTTGGGATAAAGGCGGCGGTAAGAAAGTCGATGACTTCTTGACAAAGGCCTATACGGATAACAAAAAAGACGTTATTTTCACGAAAGATTATTATAAATTGTTGACGAAATAACATCGTTCTGATCTGACTCTCCCTATCTCTTCCAGCCTCTTCCAGTGTTGCATACGCGGAGGAGGCTTTTTCACCCTGTTACCAGATGTATGTTAACTCGGCGAAAGGTTGTATATTGCTCGATGCCAGCAACACGATTAGAATATGAATATAGATTTTTCATTGCAGATAAGGGAGAGGGCTCATCTTGAGAAGAAATTGGTTCCGTCGCTTGCTACTTTCCTATGTACCTGTGCTTATTCTAATTGTGTGCTTATTTGTATTTATCGGGGTTGTGCAGCTCAATGACTTATCACGGAAAGAAGCCCTGAAATCGAGTAACGTATATGTTCAAAATATTCAAAACAGCATCGATATGTCGCTGAACTCCATCGAAATGATGATGCTGGAGACGATTACGCGGAATATGAAATTAACGACTTTCGCGGGCATGCAAAGCGATTCGGTCTTTCTGATCGAGCTCTCACAATTGCTCCAGAATTTGACGGCTACTCATCCATGGATTGACTCCGCTTATTTGTATAGGGCAGGGGATGGAACCGTTATTAGTGATAAAACCAAATTGAATATTGAGCAGTTTGGTGATCGGACTTTCATTGAAAGCCATTTAAACCATCCCGAGTTGGCTTCATGGAGTCTGCCTCGTGCATATCGAACGGTGAAAGATGGGAATTCAGAGGGCACGGTCATTTCCATGGCTAAAGGCGTCCCTTTGCAGAGTAAAGGCATTGCTATGCTCGTCATTAATGTGAAAGTGGGCGCGATTCAAGAGTTTCTAAGCAAATATGGCACATCAGAGGTCAATCAGATTGCGCTTTATGATAGTGAAGGCAAAAAACTGTTTGAACAACCAGGAAAACCATCCAAGTCTAATGACATTACGTTAATTTCAATGTATACCGGATGGACAATTGCGAGTTCCCTCAAGCAAGAGGAACTTGGCGATATTTTTAGCTATATGCGAAGTGGTTGGTTTATTGTCGGGTTCCTTGGCTTATTGTTAGGTATCGGTTGGATCGTCTATATTTCACGTAAAAACTACAAGCCGATCGAAACGATTATGTCTCGGATCGAGAAATACAATCAGGCGCATAAAGAGCGTCCCATTCAGGGCCCGACCGGGGATGAACTTAGTTATATCGATTATACGTTAAGCAGTATCATTGAGGTCAGCCGTGAATATCAGAATCAGAGTCAGGTGAATGACCAATATCGACGGATTCAGTTATTCCATGAGTTGGTGGACGGAAGCCGGCGGATTGATGACGCGGAGTGGAAGAGTGAATTGCAGGAGCTGGGGATGAAGCAGTTCGGCAGCGCTTCGGTCAGCATTGTTGAAATCGATAAGTATATTGAATTCATTAGCGGCCATTCCCGCCAGGATCAGGGGTTATTTAAATATATTTTGAAAAAGGTGATCGAAGAGACATCCGAAGCGAACGGTTTGCACATTTGGCACGAGTGGGCTACGAATCATCGGCTATGTCTGATCGTGCTCAAAGAACAAGATGACATTCAGACGAAGTCCGTGCTGTTGGGGCTCATGGAACAGGTGCGTCAATGGATGCAGGAAAATTTGAAACTGACGGTGACGATCGGTCTGGGGGTTACGGTCACGGATGTGAATGCGATATCTCATTCGTATGAATCGGCGGCGAGGGCATTGGATTACAAATCCGCACTTGGCAGCAATCGGATCATCGGGCACTGGGAGATCGAGCTATTATCGCATGACGACCTGTACGTTTACTTGCAGTATGTTCGGACCATTGCGCAAGCTTTCCGCGTCGGCAATGAGGGGTGGCGGGAGCAGCTTCAGCTGCTTTTTGAAGGATTGCGCAGATTATTACTCCCTAAAGAGGAGATTAGCGGTATTCTAAGCTACATGAACTACTATTTCTATAGAGAAATGATGGAGTTGCCGCCCGAATATCAAGACCTCTGGAACAAGGAGTTCCGAACTCCGTGGGATGAGAATATGGATGCGCTCGAAACGTTGGATGAGCTGGAGTCTTTCTATTCCGAGAGCTTAACCTCCTGTGCGAGAAAAATGGAAGCCATACGTGCCAGCAAAGGCAATCACGGTGTGGTGCAAAAGGTCCGAGATTATCTGGAGGCGAATTTCAATGATCCCGACCTCTCTTTAACGAGCCTCAGTGATCAATTTAACATGAATTCATCGAGTTTAAGTACGTTATTCAAAGAGGAATTTGGTGAGAAGTTCGTTGTTTATCTCTGCCAAATCCGCATGGAGCGTGCGAAGGAATTGCTGCGCTCGACTTCGTTACCGATTCAAGACATCTCAGAGAAGGTCGGGTACCTGCATCAAATGTCCTTCATTCGGGCATTCAAGAAAATGATCGGTACGACGCCTGGGGATTATCGGAAAGTGCATAGTGAGTGATGGAAGACAGAGCCTTGGGACAGTAACTCTTTGGGGGGGCTGTCTTTTTTTGTCTGGTTTGCAGGAATATTATGGGATTGATTGAATAAAGGAGAGGGGCATTGAAACCTGATATAGAAAGCTGTGTTGGAATTGTGGATCAATAGATGGAAGAGAACGATACGAGAGAGTAAAGGAGAATATTTTGAAACCATTTATTAGGCAATATTTATTACTTATTCTTGCAGGTAGTATTATCTCAATAGGGATTGTAATTAGTGCAATTTCTATAATTAAAGATAATCCAATTAGTGGGCGAAATTTCATACCTGTAAATGCCAAAACAGCTGTTGAGCTTGTACCTGGGAAGTATACAATTTTCTATGAATACAATCAATCAACGAAACAGTTTGGTCCATTGACAATTACAAGTAACAATAAGAATGTAAAACTTACGGATTGGCTTCAAATTTCGGTCAAGAATCATGGGAATGAATTAAGTTTGAAAGGTGATTCATCACTAAGTTATTCAATTAATCAGAATGTTGGAGAGTCGATTATTAGCTTCAAAGTGGATCGTCAAGATCAATATGAAATATCGATTAACACTAAAGATTTTAGTGATATTGATGCACTAAGGTTCACATTAATTGCAGATTTCACGGAGAGGATTTTTTCCGTATTTAAGAATTTTGCAATATATATGCTAATTTCAATACCGTTCGTGCTTCCTGGATTCTGGATATATATAAGAGAGGAAAAGAAAAAAAGTAGAAGTGGCTTTTGAATGGTGAGTTCACTTATTGCAAAAACACCAAAAACAACAGAGGAGAATGAAAATGCAATTAGAACCAAACAAGTTGGAATTTGAAATGAAGAATATTTCAGGATCTACGTTCAAGAAAGTGAATGCACAAGAGCTAGATTTTGATAATGTAAACCTATCTAAAACGAAGGTAAACAACGCTAATTTGAGTGAAATGGCACTAAATAATGTAAATGCGTCTGGATGGAGACTTACAGATATTAATTTATCTCAGTCATGTATTCAGAATGCAAATATGAGTGATATGAAAATTGAACATATTCATTTAATGGGCACTGAATTTTCAAATATTATACTTCCTGTAGAAGGGGACGGGAATTATAATCCTGAAGGGGACTATCGACCGATTCTATTTAAGAATTGTAACTTGACCAATATGGAGATTATAGATTGTGACATTACGGGCTTAAAGATAAACGGCATTTTAATAGAAGAACTATTGAAGAAGCTGTAAGAGAAGCGGAATATTACTTGGAATATGATGAAAATTTGTCACGAGAATAGTTAACGGACTTGACCAAGTTCAAACACTAACGCAATAATTAGAGT
This sequence comes from Paenibacillus sp. MBLB1832, assembly GCF_032271945.1. Classification (NCBI taxonomy): domain Bacteria; kingdom Bacillati; phylum Bacillota; class Bacilli; order Caryophanales; family Paenibacillaceae; genus Paenibacillus; species Paenibacillus roseipurpureus. The sequence goes on from NZ_CP130319.1 coordinate 2,078,409, forward strand.
TGATGTTAAATTGGGTTTTCAGGAGGGATTATGTTGAAATTACAACTTTTTCACGCACTATGGGGAATGACGGGAACACTCAGCGAGAAGCTGTACCGTGCCAAGGATCATGGTTATGCTGGCATTGAAGCGCCTCTTCCAAGTCAAGAGGAACGTAGTGAGTTTATTGAGCTGATAGACCAGCTTCAGCTTTCTTTTATTCCTCAGATTTTCACAGCTGCAGGCCGACACGAAGAATCGTTTCAAGAGCAAGTCGAGCAAGCCAAGACGTATCGGCCCCTTTTCATAAATGCCCATAGTGGTAAAGACTATATGTCTGAGGAGGAGCAAGCGCGCTTTTTCGAATTTGCACTGCGAGTGGAGAAGGAAGCAGGTATTCAAGTTGCACACGAAACGCACCGCGGGCGCATTCTGTTTACACCTAAGGCAACTGCTAGAAACCTTCTCTTGTTTCCCGAACTGAAAGTAACGGCAGATTTCAGTCATTTTACGTGTGTCTGCGAATCCCTGCTTCAAGATCAGCAAGAGGAGCTTACCTTGATTAAGAGCCGTGCCCTGCATGTGCATGGCAGAGTTGGTTTTGAAGAAGGGCCTCAGGTACCGCATCCAGCAGCACCAGAATTTGCGAGATATTTGGAGCAGTTCGAGCAATGGTGGGATGACATACTGAACAATCCCCTCATTGCTTCGCAGCCGAATGCGACTTTTACGCCAGAGTTCGGGCCTCCAGGCTATATGCCGACTATTCCGTTTACTCAGCAGCCGATCGCAGATTTGTTTCAGGTTAATCACTGGATCGGTGAACGCATACGGACGAAATATACGATTTAATTTCAAGAGAGCCTGTCCTATGTGACAAGGCTTTTTTTATATGGGTGTGCTCACAAAATCATCTTAATTTTGTACCAGGATGCATGAGAATTGTCCTTCCTACTTGCTTTCCTAATCCATTAAGCTAAGTTTAATGCTTGACTAGATTCATGACCTGGGAGGAATCTGTAATGAAACTTAGCTATAATAACCCGGCAAAAGCATGGACGGAGGCGCTTCCGATAGGCAATAGCCGTCTCGGTGCAATGGTATTTGGGGGCGTGGAGAACGAACAGCTCCAGCTCAATGAGGAAACACTTTGGTCAGGCGCGCCGAAAAATGAAAACAATCCCAACGCGCTCAGCATCCTCCCGCGTGTTCGCGAACTGCTGAAAGAGGGAGAGTTCGTTGAGGCCGACCGCTTGTCCAAACAAATGATGGGGCCATACACCCAGTCCTATTTGCCTTTAGGACATCTATGCTTGCAAATGGATCATGGAAAAATCCATAAAGATTATAACCGATGCCTCGATTTGCAAGAGGGTGTGGCTGGGGTGACGTACCGTATTGGTAACGTTACTTATACACGTGAAATGTTCATTTCGCATCCGGATCAGGTGCTAGTCGTCTCGCTTCGCGCAAGTGAACCTGGCATGTTGAACTTGCATGCGCATCTAAATAGCCCGTTGCGGTTTCGAACGGCTGTTGAGGAGTCCAGCTTGTTATTGAAGGGCTACGCTCCTGAACATGTAGATCCAAGTTATTACGAAACGAGTCATCCGATCGTGTATGGAGACCCGAAAACGACGAAGGCGATGACGTTCGAGGTGCGCTTAGCTGCGCAGCTGGAAGGCGGGACATGTGTCGTAGATGCAGACGGCATGCATATTCGAGAGGCAATTGCGGTTACGCTCTTTGTTAGCGCAGCAACGAGCTACTCGCCGACACAGGATCGCATAGATCCAGGTGCAAAGGCACGAGAAGTACTGGCAAGTGCGATGCAGCACTCGTATGTTGATCTGCGAGAGCGGCATGTAGCGGATTATCAGCGTTTGTACAATCGCGTAGAGCTGCAGCTTGGTGATATCGAAACTACATCGGCAAATGAATCCCTGCCGACAGATCAACGCATCGTTTCCCTGGGAGCGAAGGATGCGGGGCTTGTACAGCTGCTTTTCCAATATGGACGATATCTGATGATCACGAGCTCCAGGCCTGGTTCGTTGCCAGCGAACTTACAGGGTATTTGGAATCAGGAAACACGGCCGCCTTGGAGTTCCAACTGGACATTAAACATTAATGCGCAGATGAATTATTGGCCTGTGGAGGTCAGTAACTTGGCGGAATGCCATGAGCCATTGTTCGATCTGATCGAACGGTTGTCCCATAACGGACAAGATACCGCGCGTATTCACTATGGTGCCAACGGCTGGACAGCCCATCATAACACCGATATTTGGGCGCAGACGGCGCCTGTCGGTAATTATGGGCATGGCGATCCCGTTTGGGCGCTGTGGCCGCTCGGCGGGGTATGGCTTTCACAACATCTATGGGAGCATTATGCGTTTGGTTTAGATCAGAACTTCTTGCGTGAACGCGCCTATCCAATTATGAAGGGGGCAGCGTTGTTTGCCTTGGATTGGCTCATCGAGGATGAGCAGGGGACACTTGTCACTTCGCCATCCACATCGCCAGAACACAAATTCATTGTAGATGGCGCCAAAGTCGGCGTCAGCATCGCATCCACGATGGATATGGCGTTAATTTGGGACTTATTTTCAAATTGTATCGAGGCTTCAACGCTCTTAGAGCTGGATGAGGACTTCCGAGGTCAACTCGTGGAGGCGCGTGCTCGGTTGTTCCCGATGCAAATTGGCCAATATGGTCAACTGCAGGAGTGGTCGCAGGACTTCGAGGATGAGGATATCCACCACCGTCATGTTTCGCATTTATTCGGTGTCTACCCAGGACGCCAGCTAACGGCGAAGGGGACGCCTGAACTGTTCGATGCGGCTAGGCAATCGTTAGAACGCCGTGGAGATGGCGGAACAGGGTGGAGCCTTGGTTGGAAAATCTCGCTCTGGGCACGTTTCGGCGATGGCAATCGCGCCTTGGGGCTTATTACGAATCTATTAAAGCTCGTTGACAATGAGCAGGAAAACTACCACGTTGGCGGTGTGTACGCCAATCTGTTTGATGCGCATCCTCCTTTCCAAATTGATGGAAATTTCGCCGTGACGGCAGGCATTGTGGAAATGTTGATGCAGTCATATCAGGGCTATATCGAGCTGCTCCCTGCATTGCCAAATGCGTGGCCATCAGGCAGCGTAAAGGGACTTCGTGCTAGAGGCGGGTTCGAGGTAAATCTGCGCTGGGAGAACCGTGAGATGGTGGAGGCGGAAATTGTGTCCAAGCAGGGGGGATTGTGCCGCCTATACGCGAGCAAACCACTGCGTGTTGTGGATGCCAATGGAAATGAGGTACCGTGCGTGAGTGAGCAGGATATTATGCAGTTCCAGACTGTGAAAAATATGACGTATCGCATTACGTATCAGTAATTGTGAAATGAGTCTCCCCGATTTGGGGAGGCTCATTTTTTGTGTCATGTGATAGGCCAGCCGAAAGGATAATCACATGCCGCTCGCTTCGCTAACGATATCGAGCAATCAACCGCTCCACGCGCATTTCGAGGGGAATCTGCTAGGTGGAGCTGTCGTAATTGAAGCGCATGGATCTAGGGCGGAGACCTCTTCCTGGCAAGCGCATACGCCTTATCGCCCGCTTTCGCAAGGTCGTGACGCAGAACTGGTTAAGCTAAAGGCGGTGCCTTACTATTTATGGGGCAATCGAGGTGTGGGTGAGATGGCCGTTTGGATCCGCCACACTTAACCAATCCACCAGTAAATCGGTATAAATAAAATCGAGGTGATAATGCCCGCAGCGCCCATGGCGAAGCCGCTCATACTGCCTTCGATTTCGGAATCCTTAATCAACCGAGCGGTTCCGATGCCATGCGCAGCGGTTCCAATGGCGATGCCGATCGGTAACGCATTGCGAAACCCAAGCCAGAATAGCAGTTTTCTGCCAATCATGCTTCCGCACAGACCGGTCAGCACCGTCAGCACGGCTGTCAGTTCTGGCAGCCCACCAAGTCGGCTGGAGATCTCGATCGCGATGGGCGAGCTGACCGATTTCGGCAGCATGCTGAGCAGAATCTCGCGGCTGCCGCCGAGTAAGCCTATCAGCGCAGCGGCGCCAGCGATGCCCGCGAGCGAACCAAACGTGACGGCAATCAAGATGCCCGTCAGCTGCTTTCGAATCAGGCCCGCGTGCTTGTACAGCGGGACGCCGAGGGCAACGGTTGCGGGTCCAAGCAACAGGGTAAGGTAATCAGCGCCTGCCTTGTAGGCAGAGTAAGGAATTCGAAAGCTGAGCAGCAGGCAAATAATAAAGCATGAGCATACGAAAAGCGGATGCAGCCATGACCAGCGCTTATGAATCAGCTGTGCAGCGGAATAGGCAGCGACGCTTAGCGTAATACCAAACATGGGGTTCGCGACCCAAGAAGGAACGCTCATACGCTCACTCCTTTCTGTGGAGGCGCTTTATCCATGCCTGCATTCGTTTCTTTACGCTGCAATGTCTTCGTAATCCAACCCGTCACAATCAGCACGACCATCGTGCTTCCAACGACGCCAACGCCAATGGATAGCCAGTTTGCCCCTATCAACGGGAAGAACGCCATCGTTCCCACAACGAAAGGGAGAAAGAAGAGCATCATATTGCCCGTGAACCAATTGGCTGTCGTTTCGACCCATTCTAGCTTTATGATTTTCGCAAATAACGCGATCGTGAACAGAATAAGTCCGATGACATTGCCTGGTAAAGGTAGATGCAGACTCGTCTGAAGCCCAATCCCAATCAGGTTAAAAATCAATAAAATGGCGAGTCCTAGCATAAGGTCCTCCTCTATGTGGCGTTTCTCGAACGATGATTGACGATAAATAAGAGTCCGAACGAGATCAGAATGATGGATCCTGTCCAATACCATGCCATGGACGGATTCCCCGATTCAACGGCAATATAAATGGCGGTCGGCAGTGTCTGCGTTTTGTGCGGAATATTGCCCGCAATCATAAGTGTTGCGCCAAATTCCCCCAGCCCTCTGGCGAAACCTAGAATATAAGCGCCCATGACGGACCGCCACGCCAGCGGCAACGTAATGTAGCGGAGCACTTGCCACTCCGAGGCGCCAAGCGATCTCCCCGCATCTTCCAAGTCGCGACTAACGAGCGCAAATCCCGTTTTCATGGTTTGATAAACCAAGGGAAAAGCAACCACGATCGAGGCGATCACAGCTGCTCCCCAAGTGAAAATGATGGATTGGTGGAAGAGATGCTCCATCACAGAACCGATCCAGCTCCTTTTACCAAGCAGAACAAGCAGAATGAACCCGACGACCGTCGGAGGAAGCACTAGAGGGAGGATAAAGGCCGTTTCGAGCCAAAGTTTCCCTCGAAATGTGCGCCGAGTCATCCGCCATGCGGTGAATCCGCCTAGGACCAGAACGATTAGGCTTGAGCATATGGCAACTTTTATTGAAAGCAAGATTGGAGCAGTGAATTCAGTCCAGTTCATGGGTGACATCCTTATTGGGGAATCGTAAATCCGTATTTCACGAACACATCTTGTGCATCTTTACTTTGCAAATAGGTGAAAAAGTCCAGCGTTTCTTTGCTATGCTTCGTCGCTTTAACAATTCCAGCAGGGTATTGAATTGGCGTGTACGTTTTCGGATCAACGCTGAACGCGACCTTCACACTTTTGGAAGTCAGCGCATCCGTCTTATAGACGAAACCTGCTTCGGCATTGCCAGATTCCACATAAGTCAGGACTTGGCGAACATCTTTGCCTTGCACGATTTTGGCTTGCAGCGTATCCCATAGTTTCACGTTCGTTAATGCTTCCTTGGCATAACTTCCCGCAGGAACCGTTTGCGGCTCACCAACAGCAAGGTGCTTAATCGCATCGTTGTTCAGATCCTCTGCTTTTTGCACGCTGACTTTGCCATCAGCTGGCACGACAGCGACGAGTTCGTTCACTAACAAGTTTTTTTGTTGGGCAGAATCAATCAACTGCTTATCTACTAAAGCTTTCATATTTTTGGTTGCTGCGCTAAAAAATAAGTCCGCAGGTGCACCTTGCTCGATTTGTTGCTGCAACGCGCCGGAAGCACCGAAGTTAAAATTAATTTTAATCGATTTGTTCTTATTTTCATAGTTAGTTTGAATCTCTTTCAAAGCATCCGTTAAACTTGCAGCGGCTGAAATCGTTAATTCGATCTTCTCAGCAGACGTTTCTGCTTTTGCACATCCTGTAATCACCAATGCAGCTAAAACGAAATATGACAAATGATAACTAATCTTGCTTAAACGAAACATGTACTTCCCTCCGATTTGTGAAAACTATCTATTTGATTATAAATCAATATAACAAATTATTTTCGATTATATCTAAACCTGTTGGCGTTAATTGGCGAGCCAAATGCAAAGGAGCTAAGCAGATATAGGCTGCTTAGCTCCTTTATTATTGAGATCATATAGCCGCAGGGGTTAAGGCCGAATTCGTGTGCGACGCGGAACCGCGCGGCAGACGGCTGCAATCAATATACATCGGATAAACACCTTCGTGTACGGAAGGAGGAACGATAGTCGTAACAACCTGAGCGGGTAGCTCCTGCAAGGAGGGAGTGTTCTGTCTGAGGCGCTTACTCTTCTCAAAAATATCGATCATGAGATAGTACATAATACTAATGCTGAGAAAACCTAATCCGCAGATTTGCAAGTTTTGCATCATCCTAGTACGCCTCCTATGAATCATTTTTCATAGAATAACGCAGTTCGTTTGCGATGTCGCTCGAATGACGGTGTCGTATTCTGGTAGTTCTTGACAATATAAATGAGAATTATTATCAATTTTATTTTGAGAAAAGTGCTGTGCAGGTGGCAGAGGGTTACCTTTTTTACAAGCAAAAAAGCGCACCCCTATCGGGTGCGCCCGTACTGCTTGCCGCTTTTGAGCATGCGTTGATACAAGGAGCGATTGCTCATATGCTTCAAAGGGTAGAATTGAGGCCGTGTATTCACTTCAAGAATCCATGGCCTCCCATGGTGATCTAACGCCACGTCCAGTCCCAATTCACGGAACCCCTTATAGTTGCGGTCAAAATTCTTCCCAACCTCGACGCCTAGCCAATTGAGGCTTCGTTCCTTCTGTCTGCTGCGGGCTACGGAATATCCTGCCCCTTGTAGCGTGTGATGGAAATACCCGACTGTCCCGCCTTGGTTATAATTCGTCGCCACTTTACCAAGCTTGCCGATTTTGGCGAAAAGGGCAGTGCTAATCCATTTCCCTGCATTCGATTTCTGCACCATAACACGAATGTCGAACGGTCTTCCGCGTGTTTTGGCAAGGGAAATGCCCTTCTGCAGTAAGAAAGAGCGTCCTCTCGCGAAGGAGACGAGATATCGATGAAGCTGATCAACCGATTTGTGAAAGGATCGTTTTCTATTTAATTGGGTGTGATAACCACCGCTGCCTGATTTCTTCGTGATTTTAATAATATGGTTACCGCCGGAACCGCCCGTTGGCTTGAAGAAAACAGTAGAATAGGAAGCCAGCATAGTGTTTAAATGACTTCTCGTAAAAAGCAGGGTACGGGGGACGTAACGGCGTAAATTGGGTTGCTTCAGCAGCCATTTGGTTTTCCGCCATTTGCTTCTAATAGAATGGCTTTTATACTTTGCGGCCATAGGGAGATCACCTCTTTTTGACAGCGTATGCGGGTGTGCACCTGCTTGTCTGTGTGTTTACCTATGGCCGTGTAAGATGGGTTAGGATTTTAGCTGCGCATTCCCATCGAATTACCTTATGCTTGAAGCGACCGACTGTAAATCGCCCAGAAGGCAAGTCAAAATCAGGCGGGGATGATTTGGTAAAGGAAATGAGCGACTTGTACGCGGCGGCTAAGAAATAGGGAAAACATTCGCTTTCCGATACGCATTCGGCGTAATGCCTTTCGCCTGTTTAAATACGCGGAAAAAGGTTTGCGCCGACTGAAAACCCGCCTCCAGCGCCAGATCAGCTACACTCATATCGGAAGAAAGCAACAGGGAGCAGGCATGGCGCAGTCTTATTTCATGCAGTAACTCCAAGTATGATTTCCCAACGCTCCGACGGATGGTGGATGCCAACAAGGTTGTGCTGATATGGAAATGGTTGGCTGCATCTTCGAGCGAAATTTCTTCTCGGTACGCTTGATGCAGGTACAACAGTATTTTGCTTGCGAGCGGATCGGTGTTCTCGGGCCGCAGCTGTGAAGGCTGTGCAGAGCTGGTGCGTTCACGTTCCAAATGAATTAACAATTCCAGCATTTTCGACTTCAGCATCGTATGTTTATAAGGATTGTGACGATTGAATTCTACGAGCAGATCACCTAGTAGTGATTCTACTTTGCGGTGGGCTGTTGGTGCGAGCTTCAACACATAAGGTTCTGTGGAATCCGTGGCTAGCAAGGAATCGACAATCGCCCGTTCTTGATTCGTAGGTGAGGCCAGCAAGAGTTCGAGTCCGAACATGCAATTGAACAGCACCAGGGGCGTGGACCCTGTGGAATGAATTTCATGAAATTGATAAGGCATAATGACGGTCACCGTGCCTGGTGTCATCGGATGCGACATTCCGTTAATCGTCTCAACGCCATCTCCGCTCAGGACGAGTGATATTTCCATCACATCATGGCGGTGTAAAGGAAAATGATGATGAATCGTATTGCGTGTCACCACTAATGGAATGTCAGACGCAAGAATCGGAAAGAAGGAGGCGTCATAGGTTTGTGGGTACGTCATCACAGGTCCCTCTTTTCGAAATGAGATTCATTGTTGCCAAAATGAGAGTAAATCGAGTCGTCCTTATTTTATCATATTTCTTAAAGGGAGTGTGATTTGATATGAAACGATTAGACTTACATCAAGGTTGGCAAATGAAGGATACGGCCCAGGAAGCGTGGCTGCCTGCGGTCGTACCAGGTTCTGTCGCATCGGATTTATTACGTGCGGGTGCGATGGTAGATCCTTATTTTCGAAATCAGCAATATGAAGCATTTGAAGTGTTTCGCCGCGATTATGAATATGTGAAGCAATTTGCATTAGATGAAGAGATGTTGCAGCACGCCAATCTGGAATTAATCTGCGAAGGATTGGATACGCTTGCAGAGATTTATGTGAACGGCTGCTTGTTGGCAGAAACCCGCAATATGCATCGTACGTATGCTTTTAATTTGCGAGCGCTAGCCCATGCTGGCGAAAATGAGCTTCGCATTGTTTTTCGCTCACCTGTAACGTTTGTTGAGAATAAGCAGAAGGAAAGCTTTCTATGGGCGGCCAATGACGATTATGTCGTACAAGGCTATCCGCATTTGCGGAAAGCGCACCATATGTTTGGTTGGGACTGGGGCCCAAAAGTGCCAGATAGCGGGATTTGGCGTGATATTTATGTCTGCGCGTATGACAGCCGTATCGCGGATGTTTCGTTTACGCAGGAACATGTGGCTGATCAGCCTGTTGTTGTGCAGGCTAATGTGACGATTGAACGTGGTCAGGATGCAGGTTTGTCGCTCGAGCTAGTGCTAGTGTCACCAACAGGCGCAGAGGTCGCTGCTGAAACGATCGCTGTCACACAGGACAAGGAGCAAGTGCGTTTCAACGTAGCGAATCCACAGCTATGGTGGCCGAATGGCTTGGGTGAGCAGCCGCTTTATGAAGTGCGAGTGAAGCTCACGGGAGGTCGTGAGGCGCAATCCGCCATTGATTCGCGCGAGTACCGCATCGGCCTTCGCACCTTGATGGTGAAGCGAGAACCTGATCAATGGGGAGAAACGTTCGAATTCGAAATCAATGGTCATTCCATTTTTACGATGGGAGCCAATTACATTCCCGAAGATAACATTCGTGATCGGCAGAGTCGGGCACGCACGGAGAAATTGATTAAGGACTGTGTGAGCGCCAACTTCAATTGCATTCGTGTGTGGGGCGGCGGCTTCTATCCCGACGATTATTTCTTTGATTTGTGCGACGAGTATGGGCTTATCGTGTGGCAAGATCATTTATTCGCTTGCGCGGAGTATGAAATGACAGCGGAGTTCACAGCCGAAATCAGAGCTGAGGTCGCAGACAATGTGCGCCGTATCCGTCATCATGCCAGCCTAGGCATCTGGTGTGGAAATAACGAAATGGAATGGGCTTGGGTGGAGTGGGATTTCCCGAAGCGCAGCAAATTAAAAACGGATTACATCAAACAATTTGAAATAGTTATTCCAGAAGTAACGCAAGCGCATGATGCAGAGACGTTCTATTGGTTGGCTTCGCCTTCCTCTGGCGGCGGGTTCGATGATCCGAACGCTTCAGAGCGCGGTGACGTGCATTACTGGCAGGTGTGGCATGGGAATAAGCCATTCACCGAATATCGCAAGCATTATTTCCGCTTCTGCTCGGAATTCGGGTATCAATCGTTCCCGTCCTTGAAAACAATTAAAGCGGTGACGAACCCAGAAGATCGTAATATTTTCTCAGCGGTGATGGAGGGTCATCAGAAAAACGCAGGCGGCAATAGTAAAATTTTGAGCGGAATCAGTGAAAATTTCTTGTATCCGAAAGATTTCGATTCCTTGTTGTACGTTTCTCAACTGCTGCAAGCGGAAGCGATGCGTTACGGGGTCGAGCACTGGCGCCGCAATCGCGGAAGATGCATGGGCTCTGTGTATTGGCAGCTGAATGATTGCTGGCCTGTCGCTTCATGGTCAAGCCTTGACTACTTTGGCCGTTGGAAAGCGCTGCATTATGCGGCGAAGCGGTTCTATGCGCCACTCATCGTGTCCGCGGAAGAGACGGGAACACGGGTGAAGCTGACGGTGACGAATGATACCTTAGCATTGGCTTCTGGACATGTAGAATGGCGTTTAAGAGAAGTGGATGGGACGATAATTCGGTCAGGAGTTATTGACACGGAAGTTGAGCCGTTATCTGCAAGCTGTTGTGCTGAGTTTGACTTTGCTGAAGATATTCGGGGCCGCGAGGATCGGGCGTATCTTGAGTATGCTTGGGGTACGAACGAGGGCATCGTGAGCGAAGGGTATGTGCTGTTCGTGAAGCCGAAACACTTGGCGCTGCAAGCGCAGCCAGGACTGCGAGTTTCCATTCAGGATGTGGGGGAAGATTTCAATTTACTCATTGAAGCGGATTCCTTAGCCTTGTTCGTTGAGCTTGATTTCCAAGCGCTGGATGCGCAATTTAGCAATAATTACTTCCATGTTTCCGCTGGTCAGCCGAAACGTATCGTGCTTCATAAGTCGAATCTTTCTTCGGCTGCGACGCTTGAAGAACTGAAGCAGCAAGTGAAGATTCGGAGTTTGGTAGACTCATTTTAACAGATTCGTCAGCCACTGTGGCCTCCAAGGAACTATGCCTTGGAGGCTTTTCGTGCAACTAAATCCGTAGCCGCACGTCTAATACATATTATGGAAAAAGTATGGGGCCAGGCGCCAGGGAGGTATGTGAAATGGATTTATACTTTCGCGATAACTTTTTTAATGCGGGTGTGACAGAGATTTTGAATGAGCGGGAGGATCAGGTCGGCCATTTGGATTTAAAGAGCTTATTTGGTTCCGCGCTTGATGTGTTTGGACCGCAGGGCAAGCTGGTCTGCAGCGGTGAGTTTCCATTTTTATCAGGCAAATGGGTAGTGAGTGGTGCTGGCGGAGAAGAGCTCGGCGTGCTGCGAAGTCGAATGGCGTTTTTCTCCAAGAAATACACGTATGAAACGGATCGACGTGGGAGCTACGAGATTGTTTCTCCCGCATTTTCAAGCGAATATGAAATCCTGGACGAATCTGAGAATCAGGTGGCCATGTTCGAGAAAGTAAATGGCTTCTTTGCCTCGGGTGCGTTTCGTTTGAACAATCAAAGTGAGATGTTGGATACCTACGAGCTTGTTGCCGTCATTATGGGTGTGAACGCGATCCAGAAAAGGCAACGCTCGGCGGCTACCTAAAATGTAAGGAGTATGGCGAAGGCAAGCGCGACTCGGCGCTGAGCCTCCCGAAATGGCCGCCTCAGCGGCGATCGGACTAGTTCAACGCTGGATTTTCCAGCGTCAGGTGGGTGGGCTTGGGGGAACACGCACACCGAAGCTGGTTAATCCAGCCTCAGCTGTAGGATGCGGGGAAGCCGACTCGTTCAACGCTGGAAATTCCAGCGTCAGGTGGGTGGGCTAGGTGGAACGCGCATACCGACGCTGGATAATCCAGCTTCAGCTACAGGATGCTGAGAATACGACTCGTTTAACGCTGGAAATTCCAGCGTCAGGCATGATGGGCTAGGTGCAACGCGCATACCGACGCTGGATAATCCAGCCTCAGGTGGGTGGGCTTGGTGGACACGCACACTGAATGGGCGTCTCAGTCGACAAACCACCCCAACTCAGCACGACTCGGCGCTGAGCCTCCCGAAATCGCCGTCTCAGCGGCTTCTTCGCCGCCAAGTCCAACTGAGCCTCACTTTTTTCAAAAAAAGGGTTTACCTTTCGCTCGGAATTTGATACTATTATCGCAATATTCAAATGCAACGAAGAGAAGAGTAAATAATTGAATTCTTTCGCAGAGAGCTCCGTTAGCTGAAAAGGAGTAAAGAATTATTTATTGAACAAAGCCTCTGAGCAGCGAATCGGAACCGTTCTGAACGGGGATGGTGAGCCAGGAGCTCCTGTTATAGAGCTAAAGTAATCGCATTTCGTAGAAATGCCGTACTTGAAGAGGCTGATATGGCGACATATGAGTGAAACTGGGTGGTACCACGAGGATATAAATCTCGTCCCTGAGACTGATGAAGTCTTAGGGGTGGGATTTTTTTTATTCAGGGAGAAGTAACACACCAATTCATTCAGTTTGAATAGTAATTAGAATAAAACAAATCATACTACGTGGAAAGGATTTGACTTAGTGATGTCAGCAAAATTAAGAGTAGGTATCGTCGGAGGAACTGGTATGGTGGGGCAGCGCTTTATTGAGCTCCTTGATCAGCATCCATGGTTTGAAGTAACAGCAATCGCAGCTAGTGCTGGATCTGCAGGAAAAACATATGAAGAAGCCGTAAAAGGCAGATGGAAGCTATCCTTCGCATTACCAGATGCTGTGAAAAAAATCATCGTTCAAGACGCATCCAAAGTGGAAGAAGTTGCAGCGAACGTTGACTTCATTTTCTGCGCAGTCGATATGAAGAAAGATGAAATCAAAGCGCTGGAAGAAGCTTACGCGAAAGCAGGTCTTCCTGTTATTTCGAATAACTCCGCTCACCGCTGGACGCCAGACATTCCGATGGTCATTCCAGAAGTAAACCCAGAGCACATCGAAGTCATCGCGGCACAAAGAAAACGTCTTGGTACGGAGACAGGTTTCATCGCGGTTAAGCCGAACTGCTCGATTCAAAGCTATGTTCCAGCGCTTCACGCGTTGAAGGATTTCAAACCGAAATTTGTTGTGGCTTCGACCTATCAAGCGATTTCAGGTGCAGGCAAAAACTTCACCGACTGGCCAGAAATGCTAGATAACGTGATTCCATACATCGGTGGCGAAGAAGAGAAGAGCGAGCAAGAGCCGCTGCGGATCTGGGGCGCTATCGAAAACGATGAAATCGTGAAAGCAAGCGAGCCGCAAATTACGACGCAATGTATTCGTGTACCAGTGACTGACGGTCACTTGGCGACCGTATTCGTATCCTTTGAGAATAAACCAACGAAAGACATCATTCTGGAGCGTTGGCAGCAATTCAAAGGCCGTCCGCAGGAGCTGGGTCTTCCAAGTGCGCCGAAGCAATTCGTGACGTATTTTGAAGAAGAGAACAGACCTCAAACCAAATTGGATCGCGACATCGAAGGCGGAATGGGTGTATCCGTTGGAAGATTGCGTGAAGATTCCCTGTATGATTTCAAATTCGTTGGACTATCGCACAACACGTTGCGCGGCGCAGCTGGCGGAGCGGTTCTGATCGCTGAATTATTGAAAGCCGAAGGTTACATTCAACCAAAACAAGGTTAAAACATATCGAACAGGTTGCTTCAAGCGAAGCGGCCTGTTTTTTTTTGTCCCATCCAGCTAAAAAGTCGGAAAAGTCATGGAACTTCACTGGAAAATCCCTTCCATCGCTGCCGCAAACATAATACGCTCGAAGGTATTTGAGGTGAGCGCACCGACGTTCCGTCTCGACGACGGATCTTATGACTACGGATATAAAACAAGGGTGTCCCTCAGTGGGGACACCCTTTGCTGATTCTTATTGGATCGTAATCTGATTAATGACAGCACCTACACCTTGCAGAACGATGGCGTGATTGGACACCAAATTCGCAATGTTGCCTGTAATCGTCACACTCGACGACACATTGTAGGTCGTGGTTACGTTGCTGCCATTGCTGCCTGTTTGGTTAATCGTGATCGTAGCAATTTTCCCTTGATTCGTAAAGGTTACACTGTTGAACGTGCCCGATACGCTAAACTGTTGATTATTCGCGTTCGTCAACTGAGTCACTTCAGCGAAGAGCGCTGAATTATTATACGAGCGAACCTTGACTACGTCGCCTGCCTGCAGGGCAAAGGCGCTGATCAAGGAGCCGCCGCGATAGACGAAAGCTTTGTCATTCAATGTAATGGCTTCAGCTTGATTGCCGCTGACGAGAATGAGCACATTGTTCGAAGCGGAGATAATTGTGCCCGTTTTCTCCGTAATCGTCGGTTGGGAAGAGGCAGATCCATCGGCTCGCTGAGTAACTTCTGCTGAGACGAGAAGGCCGTTATAATAATGGGCTTTGATGACGTCGCCCGGCAATAGAATGCCCACTGAGCTAGCTGCACCGTTTAAGTAGAGGAACGAATTCGCATGGAGCTGAAGCTGATACGACTGGCCGCCGCTAGTCAGTGTTAGCTGATTGTTCGCTATGGGACCCACAACGGTGCCTGTCATTTCGCCTGTCGTGGTGACTTGTGCCACACTTTTCGTCACTTCAATGACCGCGACATAGTTATTGTAGGCATAAGTGGTCACGATATCGCCAACCTGCAGTGCAGCCAGATTCGTCAGCGAGCCGTTGCGATAGACGACCGCGCTGCTGTTAAGCGGAAGCCCTTTGACCTGGCTGCTCGTGTTCATTAGCAGAACGTTGTCACGAATCGGGAAAGCAATTGTTCCAGATTCAACACTGTCATAGTTCGTTGGCGTTCCAGTTGTTCCTACAGGCTGTGTCACTTCAACGAAGCTAACGCCGTAGTTGTAGGAACGCGTGCTCACGATATCGCCTAATTGCAAGCCAGAGGCTTGGATTTGCACGCCATTGCGGAAGAATAGCACGCCTGCATTAAGCGGCAACGTAATCGTCTGCCCGCCGCTTACGAGCGTAAGCGTGTTGCCCGTAACTGCTGCGGCGACCATGCCCGTTTTGACTCCAACAGCCTGAGTAGGGGTACTTGGCGTCCCGCCGCTGAGCTGTGTAACCTCAATATAAATAATCGTATTGTTATAATAGCGAATTTTCACGGAATCTCCAGCGAGTAAAGATGATGCACTTACACGGGCCCCATTGCGGTAAATAAACACATTCGCATCCAACGTCATGCTGCTCGTTTGCCCGTTCACGCTGTTGCGGAACGTGAGTACATTTCCACTTACCAGCGTGGACACCGTTCCTGTGATCAGCCCGTCATTGTTGCTCGGCAATTGATTGCCAGCTCGATCGAGCAGCGCGGCGATTTGCGCGCGGGTGACCAGCTGTTTAGGGCGGAACGTGTTATCTTCGAAGCCGTTCACAAGCCCTTTATCGACCGCTACCTTCACATAGCCGACAGAACCAGCGGGCACGGCTTTCGCATCTGCAAACGGAAGCTTTGCGTTCATATTGGCTTCGGCTTCATCCTGAAGCTTCAGTGCTTTAATAAGCAAAGTCGTGGCCCATAGCCGATCTGCGGGCTGGTTCGGATTCACATTCGTATCCGTTTCACCAAAGAGATCGTTCTCCAGGGCAACAGCCACATAGCCGACAGCCCATGACGGGATGGCAGCGGCGTCATTGAAGTTCAACTTCGTCGCTTTCTCTTCCGCTGACTCCGCTTGGTCGCGAAGTCCCATTAACCGAACAGCGGCTGTAATGGCTTCGATCCGAGAAACCGTTTCCTGAGGTCGAAAGGAACCGTCGGGATATCCATCGAAAATGCCTCGATTTGCAAGGCTCATGATGTAGCGCAAAGCCCATTCAAACTCTTTGCCCTGCGTATCTTTGAAGTCAATCTTGAGCTGAATCGTCTGGTTTTTGTCAGGCAGCCGCCGCTCATTATTCTTGTGATCGTTATCCTTGTTGTCACGGCCTCCCTGTGCAAAAGCGGATGTTCCCATGCCTAGTGCAAGTGTGACGGCGAGTGCGGGGACGATCCATTTTTTCATACGCGAATGCTTCATCTTTCTCTTCTCTCCTTCATAAATTAAATGAGATGGAATAACGATTATGCAGCGCTTGTTGCGTAGGTAAAACATATTACAGGATTCGGAAGAAGTTGGGTTTTTCTGGGTGTCATTTGTAAAATAATTCAAATTAGAAGAGAATCCGCTTCCAAGCGCCATAGCCTCACTGTCTAGCGGATGCATGACATTTTCAAAGATTAAGGAGAAGATTCGGTCTTATTTGCAAAAAAAATTAATATATTTTTCTTAAAACGAGGTTGCTTAGAAGGAAAATAACAGACGAAGAGATAAGTAATAGATGTGAAATTTGCCTAGCACGTCAAATGTCGTCCAATCAGCTATCACCCAGCTAAATTCCTAGCATAGTATGTAGGAAGGTGGTGATGACAAGTGACTTTTACACTTGAAAGTTGGATGATTTACACGTTATGGGGAGTTTTTGGCTTTATGCTGATTGATTTCCTAATCGCTTTTTTCAAATCCTTCTGGCAAGGATCTTTCGGTCCAACAATCGTGTTAGGTTATTTAAAAGATGTCTTATACTACGTGCTGCCACTGAACGTTCTACTTTCTATGGTTTCGTTTGATCCAACGTACTACACGATCATCGTTTTTTACTTCATCGGCGGTCTGGCGATCATGGCCAAGTATGTGTTGGATGTTATTCGAAGATTCCAATAGTTGTGCCAGGGCCCTGCCCTAGGCAGGGCTTGGAAGGAATTCTTTCTCCAGAAGTCGAACTTGTGTATGCAATGTGGAATTTCAAACTTATATATAAAGGAAGTGTAGCCATGAGGAGATATCAATGGATTAAATGGCGAAAGTTCATCCTCTGGCTAGCAGCCGTTGTTTTGCTTGGCGGACTGTTATGGGCAGGTGGGCCGACAGCTTGGGGGATTGCGCTTAGTATAGCCAGCCTTCTGATGCAATTGCTTTTCGCAATGGTGTTCATGATTATTCAGTTTGTTGCCTTGTTCTGGTTCCTTGCTCGCGGGCGAACGTATTGGATTCTGCCTGGAGAGACGGGCTCGACGTGGGATGATTATCGTGGAAACCCTGAAATCGTGGAGAATGCAAAACGGATCGTGACCCTCCTCAAAGGCGTCAAGTCGTTCAAAGAAATGGGTGGAGAAGCGATTCGCGGATTGCTGCTCTGCGGGCCTCCTGGAACGGGGAAGTCCTACTTGGCACAGGTTATTGCAAATGAAGCACAGGTACCATTTGCTTATGCATCCGCACCTAGCTTTCAAAACATGTTCTTCGGTGTCGGTAACTTGAAGGTGATGGGCATTTACAAAAAAGCTCGCAAGCTTGCGCGCGTTTATGGCGCTTGTATCATCTTTATTGACGAAATCGATGCCATCGGGATGAGCCGTCAAGGCGGCGGTGCTGGCGGCGGTATGATGGGCATGATGGGAATGGGCGGCGGCTCAGGCCTACTGAACGAATTGCTCTTGCAAATGGACCCGCCAAATATCGATAACTCTAAAATTGTGAAGCTGTTGCGTTCGCTTGGTCTACGTCGTAAAAAGGCAGAACGACCGCCAGTCTTAACCATAGCAGCCACTAACTTGCCAGATGTTCTTGATTCAGCCTTGCTACGACCAGGCCGCTTCGATCGTCAACTATGGGTAGATGTTCCTGACTATGACGGTCGGGTCGACATTTTCCAATACTATTTAAAAAAGGTGAAAATGGACGAAACGCTAACCGCAGAGAAAGCGGGTCTCGATTCCATTGGATATAGCCCTGCTCAAATCAAACATATCGTCAATGAAGCTGTTGTTATCGCGCATCAACGCGGTGCGCAAGCGGCCAGCTACGAAGACTTCCGAGCTGCGATGGAGACCTACGAGTGGGGGCTCAAGCAGCCGCTTCGCTCCATGCGGGACGACGAGAAGCGCAATGTCGCCTATCACGAAGCGGGTCATGCGGTGGCGCAGTTCCTGCTTAAACCACATGAACGTGTGTGGAAAGTGACCATCATAAGGCGTGGCGGAGCGCTTGGACTTTCGGCAACGAAAGAGACACACGAGCGTTATAACCGAACTGATTCGGAGATGTTAGCTGAGATACAGGTGTGTCTGGCAGCTCGTGCGGTGGAGGATGAATTCCTTCACAAGAAATTAAATGGTGTAACCTCCGACTTGCAGCATGCTACTCAAATTGCTGGAGCCTACTTAGGTATGCTAGGTATGGGAGATGAACTGTTCAGCTTCTTAGCGGTCGGTTCTCGTACCGATGGGCTCAAGGCGCTTCGACCACAGATTAATGAGCTTCTGAAAGATCAGATGCAAGAAGTGAAGAAACTTGTACTCGATTATGCAGATTTCGTTCATAAGATTGCGGAAGAGCTCCTGAAACGTGAAGATTTGACAGGCGATGAAATTGAAGATATTTTCACAGAGTTGTATGGAGACTCGCGTCCTCGGGCGATTGAGGTTAAACCTGCACCTCTGAAAAAGCCGCTCTCACTGGAAAAACCAGCAGATGGCCTTAACGATTTCGATGAGGATTTGAAGGACAGCTAACATGGCCGACAAACGGCATGTGAACAATGATTGCCTCCTTTTTGGCTATAATGGTCAGAAGGGGGGCAATTTCTATGTGCGGCCATCATGTAAAACAACAAAAGGAGAATTCGATCATGGACTATGATGTCATCGTCGTTGGAGCAGGGCTCGCAGGATTAGTGGCAACCGTCGAGATCGCGGATGCTGGGAAAAAGGTGTTACTGCTCGATCAAGAACCGGAAGCTTCCTTGGGCGGACAAGCCTGGTGGTCGTTCGGCGGGTTATTTCTCGTGAATTCACCCGAGCAGCGTCGCCTTGGGATCAAGGATTCACTAGAGCTGGCTTGGCAGGATTGGCAGGGCTCGGCGGGTTTTGACCGCGTGGACGACGAGGACTATTGGGGGCGAAAATGGGCCCAAGCCTACGTAGAGTTCGCCGCAGGCGAGAAGCGCGAATGGCTGCGCAGCCAAGGCATTCGCTTCTTTCCGGTTGTGGGCTGGGCTGAGCGTGGCGGCCAGCTGGCCGATGGGCACGGCAACTCTGTCCCCCGATTTCACATCGTGTGGGGGACAGGCCCCGGGATTGTAGCGCCGTTCGAGCAGCGCCTAAGAGCGCATATGGTGACGGGGATGGTGCAATACAAGCCCCGCCACCGTGTGAACGAGCTGCTCCAAGTTGGCGGCGCCATCGTTGGGGTAAGCGGCGACGTGCTCGCGCCGAGCACAGCTGCACGCGGCGAAGCGAGCTCGCGCGACGCTGTTGGCGAGTTCGTGTACAGCGCGCAGGCGGTCGTCGTCAGCAGCGGCGGCATCGGGGCGAACCATGCGTTGGTTCGCCAATATTGGCCGAGCCGGCTGGGCACACCCCCGGCAAAGATGCTGTCTGGCGTCCCAGCCCATGTGGACGGCCGGATGCTGGCGATCGCCGAGCAAGCTGGCGGTCGGATCGTGAACCGTGATCGGATGTGGCACTACACGGAAGGCATTGAGAACTGGAATCCCGTGTGGGAGCGACACGGAATTCGCATTCTGCCAGGGCCATCGTCGCTCTGGCTCGATGCGCGCGGGCAGCGGTTTACGGCGCCGAATTTTCCTGGCTTTGATACTTTAAGTACCCTGGAAGCTATACAGAAAACAGGTTATAACTATTCATGGTTTATTTTGACTCAGAAGATTATTGAGAAAGAATTCGCACTTTCAGGGTCCGAGCAGAATCCCGATTTGACTGGGAAAAGCATTCGCCAAGTACTGTCTCGCGCACTGCCAGGGGCGATGGCTCCCGTTCAAGCTTTTATGGATAAAGGAAAAGATTTCGTCGTAGCCTCTACGCTGGCCGAACTTGTTAAGGGAATGAATGCGATAACCGAGGAGAAGTTATTAGATCTTGCTCAGATCGAGCGTCAAATCCAAGCGAGAGATCGGGAAATCGAAAACAAGTTTACGAAAGATGCGCAAATTACCGCCATTCGAGGCGCTCGCAACTATGTGGGAGATAAACTGATCCGTGTGGCGAAGCCCCATCGCTTGCTGGATCCAGCGAGTGGACCGCTCATCGCCGTTCGTTTAAATATCGTCAGCCGCAAAACATTAGGAGGACTGCAAACTGATCTTTCAGGGCGCGTCTTGAATCAGGCTGGTGAGGTGGTGCCAGGACTGTATGCCGCAGGCGAAGCTAGTGGATTCGGCGGGGGCGGTCTTCATGGGTACCGTGCTTTGGAAGGCACGTTTCTCGGCGGCTGTCTGTTCACAGGCAGAGTGGCAGGGAGAGCAGTTGCGAAGGAACTTCAATCTCGTTAATTGCAAGAAATAGCGACCTGAGTCGAGCCCTATCGATTCAGGTCTTTTCTTGTCTACGGGGTTGCAAACTCGTCTTAAAATTGTGGAATACCTTAATTTCCCCTCCCTTTCTTCTTAAGTTTACCGCTTTCCATGTAAGCGCTTCATGCCTATGATGAAGATATCAACGACGAGCTTGCATCCTACTTTAATATTGGAATAGAGGGTGATCGGAACAGAAAATCAAATATGTAATCGCTTACCAAGATGAGATTATCGGATATAGGTGGAGAGGTTTGCTTGTAATCTAAGGAGGAATACGATGCGTATTTTGAAAAAAATAAGTTCTTCGATATCCATGGCAGCAATTGTCCTCAGTTTATGGAATCCTGGCGTTTCCCATGCGGCAACTCCGATCACGGATGCAAATTCATCGATTTTCGGGCCTAATGTGTATGTGTTTGATCCTGATATGCCAGCAGCTGATATTCAAAGCGCAGCAAGTGCCGTATTTGTAAGACAAGAATCGAATGAATTTGGCACGGAACGAGATGCCTTCCTTTTCAAGCCAGGCACGTATAATGTGAATATTTTTGTTGGCTTTAATACGCAAGCGTCAGGTCTTGGGCAAAATCCGGACGATGTATTAATCAATGGCGGATTGAATGTCAACGCAGACTGGGATAATGGAAATGCAACACGCAACTTTTGGCGAGGGATTGAGAACTTGAGCATTAACCCAACGTTCAATTATACACCACCAGCACCAGCGCACTTCTCAGCGGGGACGACGCAGATCGCGGTTTCGCAAGCGGCACCTCTTAGACGTCTGCATATCAAAGGGAAATTGAATTTGTTTGATTTTGACAGCGGTTGGGGTGCAGGCTGGGCAAGCGGTGGTTTCCTCGCTGATTCCAAAGTTGACGGTCAAGTGATTCCAGCCTCACAGCAGCAATGGTTTTCCAGAAACAGTGAGTGGGCGAGCTGGTCGAATGGGGTTTGGAACATGGTTTTCGTCGGTGATAAGAATACGCCTACAGGACAATTCCCAGATCCACCGTATACGGTCGTGCCGAATACATCTCTAATGCGCGAAAAGCCATATTTGTATCTCGACAATACGAATCAATACCAAGTGTTCGTACCTTCACTTTCGCAGAATACGCAAGGAACGAGTTGGGCGAATGGACCGACGCCAGGCACATCGATTCCAATCAGCCAGTTCCACATCGTTCGTGCGGATCAACCAAGTACATCAAGCGCAGCAAGCATTAATGCCGCATTAGCGGATGGGAAGAATTTGTTGTTTACACCAGGTATCTACCCCTTGAATGATACAATTCGGATCAATAACGCGAATACAGTCGTACTCGGCATCGGGATGCCTACGCTAATCCCAACTACTGATAAACCAGCGATGAAGGTAGCCGATGTGGATGGCGTGAAGCTTGCGGGACTGCTGTTTGAAGCGGGACCGAATGAAACGTCTTCGCTCGTCGAGGTAGGACCTGCCGGCAGTTCGGCGGATCATGCGGCAAATCCGACTTCGTTGCACGATTTATTTTTCCGTACAGGCGGTGCGGTCGTTGGTGAGAATTTAGCGCAAATGACGATCAACAGTGACGATGTGATTGGCGATCATTTCTGGATGTGGCGTGCGGATCACGGTGCGGGTGCAGGCTGGACAGATAACGTTTCGAAAAACGGACTTGTCGTCAACGGCGATGATGTCACCCTATACGGATTATTTAACGAGCATCACAACGAGTATCAAACGCTATGGAATGGGAACGGCGGACGTGTGTATTTCTATCAATCCGAAATTCCTTATGATGTTCCGAACCAAGCGGCATGGATGGATGGAAGCAAGAAAGGATTCGCCTCTTACAAAGTAGCGGATTCGGTTACGACCCATGAAGCATGGGGGCTTGGTGTGTACTCCTATTTCAGAGATGCGGCTGTGAAGCTAGACAATGCGATTGAAGTGCCGATTGCAGCGGGCGTCAAGATTCATCATGCCACGACGATTTGGTTGAACGGGACTGCTGGCAGTGAGATCACGCACATCGTGAACGGTGTCGGGGGCCGTGTCTATGGTACATCAGGCAGTGCGCAAAGACAGACGATAAATTTCTATGGTACCGATGTTGGAGATACGGAAGCTCCGAGTGTGCCTACGACGCTAGTTGCGAAGGAAACTGCTTATGATCGCGTCAAAATCGGATGGAACGCATCGACGGATAACCTCAATGTTGCGAGTTATGACGTGTATCGCGATGGTACGCTGATCGGTCATACAACCACAACGGAATATCTAGATATGGGTGTCCAGCCAAAGGCGACCTATAGCTATACGGTGAAAGCTGTAGATGGCGGCGGAAATCAATCCGCTTTCAGCAGCTCGTTAAGTGTAACGACTCCGAAGCGGGCGTTGGATCGCTCAACATGGACGGGAACATCAACGTCTGCAGATCCTGTCTCGCGGCTTCTGGATGGCGATATGGGGACTCGCTGGAGCTCGGGCAAACCGATGTCGCCATCGCCAGAGCAATCCTTCACGATCGATATGAAGGTGCCAACGACGCTCAATGGCATTGAGATGGATTCCACCGGCAGCAATAATGACTATGCGCGTGGTTATGCGGTTTACGTCTCAATGGACGGCGTGACGTGGGGCAGTCCAATCGCCACAGGAACGGGCACGAACAAAATTATTACGGTTGAATTTGCCCCACAAGTAGCACGCTATCTCAAAGTCGTTCAAACGGGCACGAATTCCAGCTGGTGGTCCGTTCATGAAGTAAGAGCCTACGGCCTATTGCCAGCAACTGCCTCCATCGACGGCCCTTCGATGGTCACGAGCGGTCAAACGTTCGATACGACGGTTAGTTTAGCGAATGTCGTGTCAGCTGTGTACGCGCAGGATATTCGTTTCACTTATGACACCAGTTTACTGGAGTTCGTCTCAGTTGATTTCGTAAATCCAGCGATTTCGAAAGTGGGACAGTCGGACACGGCAGGCCAGCTTCGCTTCCTAACAGCCAACCTATCCCAAGCTAATGTGAATGGTCCATTATTGACGCTGCATTGGAGAGCGAAGGCGCCAGCTGATAATGCTTCAACAACGATTACTCTTACAAGTCTGGCACTAGCTGATTTGCAAACAGCGACGGGGCTCGGACCTGATTCCCAAGTTGTTCTCATTAAAGCAATCGTTGATTTGACGATCTTGAACGATAAGATCACTGCTGCTCAATCCATTTACGATGGGGCTGTAGAGGGCTATGCGAATGGTCAATATGCACCTGGCTCGAAAACCGCCTTACTGTCCGCCATTAGTACGGCGAGAGCGGTTGTGGCGAATCCAGATGTGACAAGGGCTCAAGTTGCAGACGCGATTGCTGACCTTCAAGAAGCATTAAATCTCTTTGCAACGATGAAGTATGTTGGAGATCCAGGCGATGTGAACAACGATGGCAACTTCACGGTCGTTGATTTGGCGAATGTGGTTGCAGCATATGGCAAAACATCTGCAGATAGTGATTGGGCTCAATTTGCAAAAGCTGACTTCAACAAAGATGGCAAAGTGGATCTGGTTGACTTGGCGGCTGTTGCTCAGCGCATCCTTGCGGAATAGGAATCATTGGTTTATGTAGGGTGAAACATGCCCGCTATGATACATTTTGTAGTATAATAGCGGGCGGTTCCGCCTTAGATAGCGTGTTACTGGGTAAACGCTGAAGGAGGAAATCGCACATGGTTATGCGCAAATGGTTGCACACCTGTCTATCTCTCGTAATCCTAATGAGTCTCATTTCTCCAACCGCAGCATGGGCCTCTGAGGCCAGTTCACCAAGTACGTATTCGATGGTTGTTTCAAATAAGCTGCCTGCCAAAGATGAAACGATTGAAGTCATCATAGTAGGTCATGCATTAGTGGATGTTTATGCTTTTGAAATTAATGTGGAGTACGATCCTACTAGGTTAACCTTTATAGATGCCAAAACGAGTGTACCTGGATTTTCGGTGCCGCCAATTCTGAAGGATAAGCAGATTCAGCTTGCGCATACGCAAGTAGGGAAAGACAAGGGACTTGAAGGAGACCAAACGCTGATGAAGCTTCGCTTCAAAGCCCTGCAGAACGGGAAAGCGGAGGTGATTTTGCGCAATGTTCGAGTCGTTGACTCCAAACTTGTTAGCACTACGAAGTTGACTGATATGAGCACGATGTTGAACATCCTTAGTACGCTGTCATTTGACGATATGGCCGATTTCGATTGGGCAATCGAAGCAATTGAAGCCTTAGCTGCTAAAGGCATTGTGAACGGAACGGGGGACCGGACATTCAGTCCAGGTGCTGCTGTGACAAGAGCGGATTATCTCGTCTTGTTGATGAGAGCGCTTGGTTTGCAAGGTGGAGGCGGCGAGCCGTTTGCGGATGTTGATAACGAGGCTTACTACGCGCAGCCGATCGCTGCCGCAAGGGAGCTAGGCATCGTGCAAGGGGATGAGGGCAATCAGTTCCACCCGAAGGCGTCGATTACACGTGAAGATATGATGGTGCTGACCCATAGAGCTTTGCGAGCAACGAAGTACCTCCAGGCAGCGAGTAAGGTATCTGAGCTAGCCTCATTTGACGATGCAGACACAATCTCGGATTATGCTGTCGAAAGCGTCGCGGCGCTCGTCGAAAGCGGTCTGATTCACGGCTTCGCGGATGGCATTCATCCGCAAGAAACGACGAATCGCGCCCAGGCGGTTGTTCTCATTCATAACCTACTGACCTATATCCAAAAAGGTACTCGCTAAAGTGAAATAGAGCCTTGCGATCGCAATCGCGGCTCTATTTTTGCTGTTTTGCAATATTTGTAGGCTACATACGTCCTGAACTTGTGCTAAAATGGAAAAATCGGTCTAATTCATGACGTTTGAGGTGAATGTTCTTTGCATTATGTAACATCCTATAAAAGAAAAACGTTCCGCTCCAAAGTTAAACAAGTGCTGCAACTCCTGCTCGGCAGTGAAAAATTAACGCTGTATACGTACGTGGCAATTTTACTTAAGTCGCAGCTACTACTCGCCGCGTTACATGCACCAGATGTCGATGGCATTAATATTGGTCAAATGTACTTTACATATCCGCCAGTACTTTCCCATCTGATGTTGATTTTGTTCGTCGTTGTCATCGGTCAGTTTTTCAAAAAAAGCGGACGCCGCGCCTACTTACTTGTGATTCATCTCATCATTAGCTTACTGTTGGTAGGAGATGTCGTCTACTATCGGGCTTATTCCGCATTTCTGTCGCTGCGGTTCATCCCGCATCCGAACGGGTTTAATCCGTTGGATTACAACTTGTGGTCGTTCATTCGACCGTTCGACTGCTGGTTTTTGATTGACTTTGTGCTCCTTGGCGCCATCGCTTTTTACCAATGGAAAAATGCACCCATCCTGTCGCGGCGCAAAGAGCGTCCCCGTCATCCCGTGCTGGCGTTCCTTCTGTTGCTGTTTGCAAGTAGTGTTATTTATTACGACCACTACCGAATCGATGTGAAGGATACAACGAAGGGTGAAATGATGTTCTTTAAGCTAAGCTGGGCGCCGTTTCAGTCGATGTCGGACATGTCGCCGATCGGCTATCACTTCTTCGATGGCTTGCGATTGTTCGGTGAAGCCAAGCAAATCAAGCTTGCCGGGTCTGAGCAATCAGAGGTCGAGCAATGGCTGACGCGCAATGCCGAAGGGCTGCCAGATAATGCGTATAAGGGTATGTTTCAAGGCAAAAACCTTATTGTGATTCAAGTCGAATCGCTCGAGAATTTCGTCATCGGCCAAAGGGTGAATGGACAAGATATTACGCCAAACATCAATCGTTTGTTGGGGAACAGCTTGTATTTCACGAACTTCTATGAGCAAGTGAATAACGGAACGAGTTCTGACAGCGATCTGATGACGACGACGTCGGTGTTCCCTGTTCGTACGGGGGCGAATTTCTTCCGTTATCCGACCAACACCTATAATTCGTTGCCTAAGCTGATGCAGGGCATGGGGTATCAAACGATTTCGACGCACTCCGAGCCTGCGGGAAGCTGGAATTGGGTGGAAGCTCATCATAATATCGGCTACCAAACGAGCTGGGATTTGCGCACTTATAAGGAAGATGATCACGTAGGTCTAGGATTGTCTGACGAGACCTATCTCAGACAACTCGGGGATAAAGTGGCAGGGCTGAGCGCACCGTTCATGCTGCATGCGGTTACGTTGTCCAGTCACGGTCCTTTCGATTTACCTGACAAAACGAAAACCCTGCACTTAGATCCTAGCTTGGATTCCACGATCATGGGGGCGTATTTCCAGGCGATCCATTATACAGATCAACAAATCGGCGCCTTCATGGACAAGCTGGATAGCTTGGGTCTGTTAGACCAATCCGTCATCGCTATTTATGGCGATCATACGGGCGTGCATAAATACTACCAGGATCAAGTGGATGCAATCCCGGCTTTGGAAAATGAAGAGTGGCGCACACATTCCTTGAAGCTGCCGTTCATTATTTATAACAAAGGCATGCAAGGTGAACAAATTGCCACGATTGGCGGGCAAATTGATACACTGCCTACGCTTGCCTACGTGATGGGCGTGGATAAAGCGCAGTTTGAGACAACGGCCATGGGGAAAGTACTGGTGAATACGCGCAAAAATTTCACGATCTTGAACGACGGCACGCTGGTCGGCCAGCCGAACGATGCGGAGGAAGATCATCTGCTGCAATCATTCAAGATCGCCAATTGGCTGCATGAGAGCAATTATTTTGCTAATCGGTAATCGGAATACAGAAAAAAGCCCGTTCCAAGTAGATTCATCTACTCGAAGCGGGCTTTTTTTGAATTCCGATTTAATTCCTATTTGACCTCAGAGACAAGGAACTTATCGTTCACTTTTTTCGTTGTATAGGTAACGCCGTCTTTGGTCGTGAATTTCACGAGATCAGCGGTATTTGCCTTGTCGAAGGTAATTTCTTCTTTTTTCGTTGCTAAGATATTGGATTTGAAATAGGAAGTTTTGTTCGTTAAGAACGCAGCGCCTGCCTTCGCATCGGTGATGTAATGATTCACTAACGTATCCAACATGGAAGCGTCGAAGTAGCTGGAAAGGAATTTCTTAGCTGATTCTTTATCAGTTGCTGCGACAGGATTCACGATGAAGGCACCGTCTGCAGATTTGGCTTCAGCAAATAAATAATCGACTTTCTCGCGAGCGATTCTCGCCGCAATGTAGCCTTTCATGTTTGTAGCGTCCTGAGAAACAGTTGTTGCTTGTGGTGCTGCAGAAACAGTTGCAGCTGGACTTGGGGAAGCTGTATTTTTGGTGGAGGAACAAGCAGCGCCTGTTACTGCCAAGGATAGGATAAGAAGTCCTGCTGCGGTTTTTTTCAATGTCATTTATGTACACCTCATCATTTAATTAACTTACTATCCCGAATAACCCATTTCTATGGTTCTAGGATAGCCAGCAATATAAGAATATAAACGATGGGCGTAGAAATTGCAAAGGGATTATTTTGGTAAAAGGAGATCCAACATCTCGGCTTGAAGCCCTGTGCGTAGGTCCGTAATCGGATGATAGCCTAGAAGGCGCTGCGCTTTGCTAATATCTGCCCACGTATGACGAGGCTCACCTGTTGCTTTGCCGAGAAATTGTCTCTCCACCTTTTTCCCAAAAAGCTCCTCTAAAATGGCAATGCATTCTAGCACGGACGCGCGCTCTTTCCCACCAATGTTGATTGTTTCACCGATAATATTGGCTGCATACGCGGTTGCTGCGATCGCATCAACACAGTCTTCGACATAAGTAAAGTCGCGTGTTTGCAGGCCATCCCCATGGATCGGGATCGGTTTATCCGCCATGATGTGTGTTATAAAACGATGGAAGGCCATATCAGGCCGCTGCCTCGGCCCATATACAGTGAAGAAACGCAGAATGACGACGGGGACGCCCAGATTGTGCGCATACACTTTACATAGCTGCTCACCAGTCAGCTTGCTGACGCCGTAGGGAGAGAGAGGGATCGTTATGGCATCTTCATTCACCTGATTGAGCTGCTCGCCGTAGACGGACGATGTGGAGGCGTAAATGAACCTTGAAACGGGGAACTGCCGGCAGCCTTCCAACAATCGCTGTGTAGCCTCAATGTTATTCGAAATGTATGTTTTGAAATCTTCGCCCCAGCTTGAGCGAACACCCGGCATGCCCGCCAAATGATAGACGATATCGATATGAGGCAGAATGTCCTCCCATCTTACATGGAGTAGGTTGCGATTGATAAATGTAAAACGGGGGTGGAGCAGGAGATGACGCAGGTTATGCTCTCGAGTGGCAATAGGTGTGGGTGATGTCTCCAGAAGGGCATCCAGCCCAATGACCTCGTGATTCGGATCTTGAAGCAATCGCTCACACAGATGTGACCCGATAAAACCTGCAGCTCCCGTAACGAGTATTTTCATGATGAATATCCTCCCTTTTGTACTTGCACCTTATCGATTGCCAATGCCGTAATAGTGATAGCCTAATGTCGCTAGTTGTTCGCCGTTCAGCATATTACGACCATCAAAGATGTACCCAGCATTCATCACATTGCGTAGATGCGCCCAATCCGCACGAATATACGTCTCCCATTCGGAACAAAGAATCACAGCATCGCATTGCTGCAGCGTCTCTTCGACAGTATCGAATTGGGAAACGCGTTCAGCGAGCAAAGAGGCAGGAAGCTTGGCGACAGGGTCATGTACACGAACAATGGCCTGTTTCTCCATCAACTGATGCAGAATTGAAATGGAAGGTGCTTCGCGCAGATCGTCTGTATCGGGTTTAAAAGAGAGACCGAGGATGGCTACCGTTTTCTGTGTGAAACCGCCAAGCTGCCCCTCCCAGACATCCAGGAAGTGTCTGGATTGTGTCTCATTCACTTGCGTGACCTTCTCTAGAATGCTTAACTCCATGTTATTTTCTTTCGCTGTATATAGCAGGGCTTTGCTGTCTTTGGGAAAGCAGGATCCGCCATAGCCGATGCCAGCGCGCAAGAAATGAGGTCCAATTCGATGATCCAGCCCCATGCCTTTCGCAACCTCTGTGACATTCACCTCTAAACTCTCGCAAAGCCTGGACAATTCATTGATATAAGAAATTTTAGTTGCTAGGAAAGCGTTCGAGGCGTATTTGATCATTTCTGCCGTCTTCGGTTTCGTTATTAATAGAGGAGCGTTCATTTGAGCATACAACGCTTTCATGACCTGGGTGGCGTGCTCGCTCGTGCTGCCGATAATAATTCGGTCTGGATGCAAAGAATCATGCAGAGCGCTGCCTTCCCGCAAAAATTCTGGATTGGAAACGACATCGAAGGGATAGCTATCCGTTTGTGAAGCTTTGACCCACTGTGTGACGTTCGCGTTCGTCCCAATTGGAACCGTACTTTTCACCACAATTAATTTATAGTCCTTCATGGTAGAGCCAATTCGCTCAGACACGATGCGAACAGCACGGAGATCCGCGCTGCCATCCTGATCGGAGGGGGTTCCCACGCAAAGAAAAATAATCGAATTGTCATGAATCGCCCCTTCAACATCTGTGGTAAATTGGATGTTCGTCGTTAGGAGATGTTTGCGCAATAAGCTGTCCAGCCCAGGTTCATAAAACGAAAGCCTGCCCTCCGATAAAGATTTCATCTTATTTGCATCCGTATCTAATCCCGTCACCTTCCATCCGAGCTCGGCAAAAACCAAACCGGTCGTTACCCCAACATAGCCCATACCGATAATTAAAATGTTCATTTATCTGAACCTCCACTGTTTTGGATGAAAACGGACTGTGGACTAATAATCGAGTTCGTCATCGGATAATGATGAGGGTTGAGGATGGCGTATTCGAGTAAAATACTGTTTTCTAATTTGCAACTGTTAAGCCGTACATTGGGTCCAATCGTCACATAAGGTCCAATGACACAATCGATGACTTCTGCAGTTGGATCAATGCATACGGGATGAATAAAGGTAGTTCCAGCATGTGAATCTCTGAAGGTATAATCCAACAGGCCTTCTTCTTCCATCTGATCCAGCATCCATTGGTTCGCTCCTAACCAGCCTTCCATGGTTCCAACGTCGGAGAAGTTTTTGTGCGTAATCTGATACGAAATGGAATACTGCTTCTCAATTAACCACTGGATAGCATCGGTGATTTCATATTCACCACGTGGGGATGGTTTGATGGCATGAATAGCTTGAAAAATACTAGGTTTAAATGCGTAGGCGCCCAATACGGCTAAATTTGACTTGGGCATCGCCGGTTTTTCTTCGAGTCCGATAATTTTATCTTCATTGACTTCGGCAATGCCGAATGCTTTGGGATTGGCAACCTCGCGCAGCAGAATAGAAGCGTCATGTCCTTCTTCCATCATGGCCTCTTTCATGCGATGCAAAGTCTCTGTAATGAGATTATCACCAAGGAGCAAAATAAACGGTTCACCTTGAATGTAAGATTCCGAGTACTTCACAGCATCCGAGATGCCTAGCGGGTTCTTTTGGAAAATATACGTGATGTGAACGCCCCATCTATCGCCCATGCCTACTTCCTCTAAAAACATCTCATAATAGGGTTGTCGAATGACAACACCGATCTCGGAAATTCCTAACTCAACCAGCTTCTCAATCCCATAAAAGATAAGGGGTTTATTCGCTACAGGAAGCAACCCTTTGGGCTTAATATTGGAAAATGGTTGGAGTCTTGTGCCCTTACCAGCACATAGAATTAATCCTTTCATTGCTACGACCTCCTTGTCTGCATGTAGACATATTATTAATTTATGATGAATTTTAGTAAATGGAAGGGCTAATTTGCTAGGCATAATCAGGTTGGGTCTTTTCTCTTTTTACGAATGTTTAAAATGGAACATATAATCCGCCAATAGACACGAGCAATCGTCTAAGCATAGAAAAAGAAACATCATAGTATACATGGAGACAATAAAAGTTTCTCAATAGAAGGCGAGAGAGGAATGATTCATTTGAACCTAGAAGCAATTAAAAGTTTCTTAGCAAGTTTGGGAGAACTAGAAGGAGTAGAAGTTGAGTACATGAATGGGGACAAGGTTGATTTCGATGAAGTTGAGTCGGAAGAGGCTTTGCATGCCTTTTTGCAAGAACTTGATTGGAGTCAAGTTGATGAAGTAGAAGCAGAACTTGCTGACGGATCTAAGAAAGTGTTTGGAGAAGAAGACGAAGAAGATGAAGAAGATGAAGATGAAGAAGATGAAGAAGATGAAGACGACGATGATGACGACGATGATGACGACGATGATGACGACGATGATGACGACGATGATGACGACGACGAAGAAGGCGAAGTAATGGTTTCAGCTCTCGGTGGTGAAGAGGAAGAGGAAGAGGACGAAGAAGACGAAGAAGACGAAGAAGACGAAGAAGACGAAGAAGACGAAGAAGACGAAGACGATGATGAAGAAGAAAATGAAGAAGAAGAAAATGAAGAAGAAAATGAAGAAGAAATAAGAACACCAGTAGAAGAAACAAAAGAAGAAGATGAAGACGAAGAAGAAGAAGAAGATGAAGACGACGATGACGACGACGAGCATGATGACGATGATGACGATGAAGACGATGATGACGATGATGACGATGATGACGATGATGAAGATGAAGATGAAGATGAAGATGAAGACGACGATGACGATGAGGAAGAAGAAAATTAATGAATGAAAAATCCCGACATCTTCTGATTGCTTCTGCTGTAGCAGAAGGAACCAGAGAATCGGGTTTTTCTCGTTGGTTCATTTTGTAGCAAAAGGGCTAATCCGCACGTAGATTGTGATCTACATGTGGATAGCCCTAATTGAGCTGGGGGAACACTAGACAGTGCCTAGTGTCCAGCCCACACAGCGAGTATTTCTTGAGCTACACGATGCCAAGTAAAGTTTTTTTCTGCCAAGCGTCGTCCGTTAATCCCCATCTGACGCGCATTGTTGACGTTCGAAAGCATGCTATTCAATTTCTGCGCATATTCATTTGGATCCTCTGGATTGTTAACCAGCACGCCATTATTGTTCATGACGATCTCTGGATTGCCGCCTCTAGCCGATGTGAGAAAAGGCAAACCGGCTGCCATGGCTTCATAGTGTACACGTGCTAATGGTTCCTGCCATATGGACGTACATACAAAGACATCTCCCGCACAGAACCAACGGTGAATGTCGTGTGCTTGCACGTAGCCAGTCGTTATGACAGGCAGAGGGGAGCGGTCAGCCAAGGCGCGCACGTAAGCGACATAATCGCTGACTGTATTGTCATTAAACCAGGCGCCGCCTACAACGACCAGGACAGCATCCGAATGGTTAATTTCTGACATCGCCCGAACTAAGACATGCGGGCCTTTATTGCGGGTCAAACGACCGACAAATAAGATAACTTTTTTATTAGATAAGTTATATTCCGCTCGGATACTTTCCCTCGCGCTCTTGGCGCTTGCAGATTCCATCCAAGGCGCGAACCGATCGAGGTCAACGCCGGAATAGATCGTTTTGAGCTTAGGAGCAGCTTGCGGGTAATAATCCGTGATTGAATGTCCAACATAATTACTGATGGTTATAATGCGTTCCGTCTGCTCAAGCACCTCAGTGCCAATGTTGTGAGGGAGTTTGGCTGGGGTAAACATGTCATTATGCATACTGAGTATGATGCGAGAAGTCGGCGCTACACTGCGGACAGGCAAGACAAGCAAGGGGCGATTATAAATTTGGATAAGATCATAATGTTCTTTTGTATTTGCGAGAAAACCGACAACCCCTGTCGTATAAGGCTCAAGCAAACCTTCTGAATCTACGCGCACATAACGGATACCGTCTCTTACTTCATCATTCGGTAAATCAGGATCAGTTCTGCCCAGTATGGTAATGGTGTGATGATTACGCAGTAGTGAAGCCACGCCACAAATATACGTTTGAATGGCTCCGCCACGAATGTTCGGAACAGGCAGCTTTTCTGTACAAATCATCAGAATGTTCACAGGTTAACAGCTTCCTTTCGTCAAGCAGTCCTCGGTTTTAGTTTTAACTGCTTCTTTTTCATTGGTTGGAGCTTTTGCGAATTGAATGTCGATTTTTTCGTAGGTGTATTGATTTTTTTCTTCAACGGCGGAGTGATGCGTTTTGCTGGCTTCACAAGTTTTTGTAAAGGTTTATGAGCAGGAAGAAGAATTTTTACATAGCGTTTATTTTTGGTACTCCAAACCAATTTATAGCGTGGTTTGAATCTCCAATAAATAATTTTTTGCTGCTGTTTCTTTTTGACAGGGAGCACTTTTTTCGTGTTTCTTGCGCCTGAAACCACACGTTTTTTAGGCACACGCAGATTAACTCTTTTACGACGGCGGGCAGGTTTTCTAATGATGACTCTAGGTCGTCTAACACGTGGCGCTGGAATAGCTGGGACCACCACGGGTTCTGGAACAGGGATCTCTGTAAATACAGGTGCAGGCGGTGCGATAAGATCGCCTGGAAGTGTAGAAGCAGGGCGCTCGTAAACAAAAGGAGCGATGACTTCGGCCGTGTAATCTCCAGCAGGATATTTGGCCTTATCCTGCTCTAATTCGGAGAGAGCCTGCCATTTACTTGTCTCCGTTGCGAGTACGCGCTGAAGAATGGGAGTCAATTCAAGATCAAGGAAAGGAACGGGATTAAACACAATTTCCTTCACATGCTTGTAGAATTCATTTGGGAACGCCATATCGATCCATAAGATTTCGAACGTTTCTTGATCAAGCGGGTTTGCCTGATGATAAGCGTCAATCATGCCACGGATCCAAGTGAGATCCCATACTCCCATATCATCCATGGTACTCGTAATCAATTTGCGCAGATCGCGAATAGGCAGGTCATACGAAACCCCGTCTAAGTCGATGACCCAGATACCGCCAGGACCCATTTGACCGTTGGACCAGCCGAAGTCCTGATGTGCAAGCCCCCAATGCGGGCCGCCCTTTGCAACCATTTTGGTGTAAGCAGAGTTTTGGAACCGTTGGTAGATCTCATTCGCTTGACGTTTGAAATCTTCGACAACGGCAAGTAGATTTCCACTTCCGCCAGTTTCTGGATAAGCAAGGGCAATATCCTGAAACCAGCCGATCTTCGCGATGATTTTCTCATAATATTTTCCCCAGCCATGAATACGGGATGATTTCTCAGAGCCAACAGGAGGGACGTAACCTTTGGAGTTTTTGTGGAACTCACCTAA
This sequence comes from Paenibacillus sp. MBLB1832, assembly GCF_032271945.1. NCBI lineage: Bacteria > Bacillati > Bacillota > Bacilli > Caryophanales > Paenibacillaceae > Paenibacillus > Paenibacillus roseipurpureus. Next base: position 2,113,355 of record NZ_CP130319.1, read on the forward strand.
CCCGTAGCACAGCTGAGAGGCACCTTCCAAATCAATTTTGGAAACAGGGATGAGCGGTTCGATCCAGTCCGTCACAATCCAGAGTTTACCTCCGGCTTCGACGAAGTAATTACCTTCCTTAGTAGGGATGAAAGAAGGGACACGATGTCCTAGTTCGGACATGTATTTTTGCGCGCCAACACTGAAAAGACTTCTTCTGGGCCTGCGATGCAAACATTTAATGCTCAGGTTGCCCTTGTTTGTGGCTATTTTCCAAATAGCTCCGCCTTTATCTGGTTTGGAAGTAACCAAGAGCATGTCATGAACCTCCATGTCATAGTGGGTCATAACCTCGCGGGCAAGCTGCTCTAGCTCAGGAGGTACATATTGTTCGGCAACGATTCCTGGATCTAAGAGCACATCAAGCCAAGGGACGATTTGATAATTTTCCACCACCATCACTCCATCACATATTTTAAGTGAATTGTACGACGCAAACAGAAACAGCTTAGGTGTATCTATTCCTATGCATATGTCATTAGGGGAAGTGTTGATATGTACAAGAGTGGAGTTTGTAAAAGATTTGGATTGACATGAAACCAAATGGTTGTATATAATCCAAAGTGTAACCAAAAGGTTTCGTATTATTTTGAAGAAAGTTGAGGAGATCACGATGTTAAGTTCGATTAATTACTGGGCTGTGCTTGTAACTGGCGTATTATCCTTAGTCTTGGGATTTCTTTGGATGGCGGTTATTTGGGCCAAACCTTATCAAGGGTTAATGTACGGCAAGAAGGAAGATAGCCAGTTAGACGTTAGCAAAAGCACGAAAATCCAATCCTTTGTCATCTATATCCTTGTGTCATTCGTGACGTCTATTGCCTTCGCAATTTGCTTAGAACTATGGCGTGCTGGCGGACAAGCATTTGGGTATGATGGCGATCGGTTATTGAATGCTTTCTGGTTTACGATGCTGCTAGTTGCTGGATACACCCTTCCATTTACGGTCGGTAAAAAGGTGTGGCAATTCAAAAGTTGGGTCGTCGTGGCCGTTGATACTTCATATGAAATCGTTCGTTTCACCATGCTGCTGCTGTTTTTCTGGTTTTGGCAATAGATGGACGCTAGAAAAGTGTGAGATGCGCTCAACTTGTGTATAATAGAACTATCTATACATAAGGAGGCGACTTCGGATGAAGAATTGCCCATCTTGTTCCAAACGAACCGAGCCCCATTTCCAGAACTGTCCCTACTGCGGGGCTAAGATAACCTTCACCGTCGCTGAGAAGTTTGACCAGATGGCTGAATTGGTAGAGCAAGCCCTGAAACAGGAGCTTGAATCGCGTAGAAGAATGAAGCACTAGATCTCGAGGTTCGAGAGCTGGTGCTTTTTTTCGCGGCACTCACCATGTGAGAGAATGATATTTAAACCAACGTGCTTTTGGCAACCATAATGCCTGTTTAGACTAAAGATTTTTCAAGTGAAAAGCCGTAAAGTAAAGGTGTGAAGGATATTCGAGGAGGTAGTTCTCATGAGCAAACAAGAGTTGCACATTCCTGAAGCTGATGCTTTACGGCAAGATGAAATCACAAGTGAACAAGCGCAATTTTTCTTGGAAAATGGGTTTTTGATCATCCGTAATGTCGTAGTTGGCGAAGAGCTGCGCCTGCTGCAGGAGCAAACGATGCAAGTAGTTGAGAGTGGACTCGCAGGCAGCGGCGATGAGGATTATATGTACCGTGTTCGGAAAAATGGCGAGCGTAAGTACTGGCGTACGGAGTACATCATCGATAAGCAAGAGGCTCCCAAGGCGCTGCTGGCACATCCATTCATCCTGCGTTCGGTTGCGAAGATTCAAGGCGTTAACTTCATACCAACCTGGGATTCCCTCGTTGTGAAAATACCAAATCAAGCCGCAAGCGTGCCATGGCACCGAGATGCGTTAGTTCCTAGAGGATGTACCGATCCTCGGCCGATTTTCAATGTGGATTTTTATTTGGATGAAGCGGACTTAAAGTCCTGCTTGTGGGTCATTCCAGGCAGCAATCACTGGTCGATCGAAGCGGCTGAAGAGCGCTGTGCGCGTCCTGGCTTCGACTTCAGTGATGCGGTACCTGTCCCGATGCAGCCCGGGGATGTGATCTTCCACAACATTCAGCTTCTTCACGGGTCGCCTGAAGGGGATGGCAATGCGCTGCGTCGCACCATCTATTACGAGTTCCGACCAGGTGAAATTGAAGCGGAGTTCGGGCCGCATACGCTCGAGTACTTGGCGCTGAAGCAGCATATGCTCGTGGATTGCATTGAACAGAGGAAGCAAGTCGCCTATTCCGCAGGGGAGACGGCTTATGACTATCTCCCTGTAGGCGCTTTCGCGCTTGGGGCGAAGGTGAAGCCAGCCACATATCGCTATGCGCATGGGGATTATTGGCGGGGTTAGGAATAAATTAAATTGGCACAAAACTGGGTGAGACTTTGCCCAGTTTTTTTCTTGAACATTCGTCCGAAGGTGTGGACGTCGGAATAGCCGACCCGATCCGCAATTTCGCTGAACGACAAGTTGCTGTGAATGGCGAGTTCCTTTGCCTTGTTGATGCGAATCCACGTCAAATACTGCATGGGTGACATGCCCACATGCTGGCGGAAGAGGGTGAGTATATAGTTCTTGCTGAGGCCCGACACGTCCTCGAGCTCTTTAATTTGAATCTCGCGGCTGTAGTGCTCCGTGAGATAGTTCTTGATGAGAACGAGCTTCGGCATGGTGATGGCGTCGGATCGAGTGCTCGTCTCGTTCCCTTGCGCCGCTTGGGCAAGGATACTCATGAGCAGGCTCTGACAGTGCATCTGATGAACGAGCCCTGGCTGGCGGTAATGCGTGACGAGCTGCGAGAGCATCGTCTCGACGGGATGATCTGCGAAATTGCCGAGCAGATGCTTTCCCTTGAACAACTCCTCGTACGGGAAGGCCGACGTCCCGAAGTGAAACACCAACGAGATACACACGTACGGACGATCGTCCGCCTTGATGATCGAGTGCAGCTCGTTCGGCCGATGGAAAAGCAGATCGCCGCGATGCGTCTCATACGGCTGATCGCCTACTGGATAGTCGGCAAATCCATCGACCACGTATTGCAAAATATACTGCGACATCAGCCGATTGCGGATCGCCCACCCTTGCGGAGCGTGGAACATATGAGCTAGTGTAATATACGGTGGGAAATAGTAATCTTGCAGCATATCCATCGTCTCTGCAGGCTGCATGGTGGTCAAATTAGGCGCCATGGCATCATCACCTTTCTATGTACTCTCATTGTAGCATTAAGGCGGGGAGTTGCGGAGTGCCTTTGGCAACCCCCACAACAAAAAAACTCCAGCCCCTCACGAGGCTGAAGTCCTAATCGTTTACTCCGTCACTTTTTGCATCTTGCCAGGATTGTTAATCTTGTACGCCACAGGGTGCTTGCTGAGCTTCTTGGCGACGATTTTGCACTCAAACGTGACGATGTCGCCAACCGCGAGCTCCAGCTTTTTGAGCGTTGCGCTATGGCTGGACCACGCGCTGCCGACTTCAATAGCTGGCTCGAGAATGGACACAGCCTCATAGATGATCACCTCATCATCGGTATCGGAGAAGTTGTTCGGCACAGTCGTAAACTCCATAACCGTCGCCTTCATTTTCACTTTCTCCTCCGGAAGCTCCAGCTTCGGCGCTTTCTCTTTTTTCACTTTGCTCTTCGCAGGCGCTGCCTCGCCATCGCCGCCGCCAGCAGGCTCCGCAACCTTGGGAGCTTTCGCAGGCTTGGACGCTTTTTCCTCAACCACAGCTGCTTCCGCTTCACTTTCAATCTCGTCTACAACGCCATCCTCCGTGAAAGCCGCGCCGCGCTGGCTGTAATTCGCGGCTTGCATCTCCTTCAAATAGGAAGGATGGATGCAGTGCAGCTGCCCCGTGTCCAATTCGATGACGGCGGTCATCGGATCCACAAGCCCAACGATGTTGCAAGGCACATTCAGGTTATTGCCTTTGTAGAAGAAAGCTTTGGCTTTCGACGCTTTTTCCGAAACTAATCCCCATTCTTTACATTGATCCAGCAGCTCAGCTTCATCATCGAAACGAGTGAAAGCGCCAGGCTGGATGGCAAACGCATACTCCATCAAGTATCAACCTTTCTTTTCTATATATAAGAGGTTGTTCAAAAAGTCGCCTTTGATCACGAAGCAAGCCATGAAGTTTATTCGACATCGAATCTTGCGTTCACCTTCGAAGTCCGTTGCTCATGTAGGTTTGCCTACACTCCGCTACTCCTTCTTCAGGTTTTCGCAACCTTCTCGGTGCTGAAAGTCGACTTTTTGAACACGCATTTTATGGATTCAGCAGGTGCAAATGCACCTACACGTCTTGTTCTTCCTTCTCAGTGGCATCCTCTTCGCCAATTTCGTCCTCTTCTTCTAAACGGAAATCATCCGTCTTTTCGCCGTCTTCCCAAATTTCCACGAAGAGGGCATCACAATTTTCGAAATCAGTTGGTTTGAAGCCGAGCGCTTTTTCCTCGTCTGGACCGACATACACATTCTCAAGCGTTTCCCCGTCAAATGAGAGGATGACATAGATTTTCATAGGCAAGGTGTGCCTCCTAATTGGTGATAAGGATTATTATAGCATACCGAATGAATTGTTCGCATGAACCGTGAATGATCTTTCATATACATCTTTATAGTCTGTATTTCCCGGGTTCTGTTAACAACGGAAAGCGAAGGAGGAGTAAGAAGGATGGCGGTTCTAGTTATATGCATTCTCGGCTGCCTGTCGGGTTTCGTGATTTTCAGAAGGAACGTGATACCGCGCAGCGCTGACCAAGCTCTGAATGAGGTCAAGCTATCTATTATTATTCCAGCTAGGAACGAAGCGGACAATCTACCCCATTTGCTGCACACCTTGAAAATTCAAACCCTAGAACCCTATGAGATTATTGTGGTTGACGATTTTTCAGAAGACAACACCAGGGAGATCGCGGAGAGCTTCGGCGTTACGGTGATAGCGAACTCGCCGCTGCCTGAAGGGTGGACGGGCAAAAACTGGGCCGTATGGAATGGCTATTCCCATGCAACAGGAGAACTGATCGCGTTCTTAGACGCGGATATCCGATTTGCCCCTCGGGCTCTGGAACTGCTGGTGAAAGCGCGGAATAAGCTGGGCGGCGTTCTTTCCATCGTACCCTACCATTACACCGAAAATTTGCGCGAGAGACTCGCGTTGATCTTTAACGTGCTGGGGGTGTTCGCGTTTACGTCACCTTTTGAAAAAAATAATGGGCAAAAGGGTCTGTACGGTTCCTGCATTTTAACGACTAGGGCTGATTACGAATCAGTGAAAGGGCATGAAGGCATCAAGTCGGAAATGCTGGATGACCTGAATCTCGGCGCAACATACGCCAGGGCAGGCATTCCGGTCAACAATTACATCGGCTACGGCCTCGTGTCCTTTCGGATGTACCCGCAGGGGATGGAAAGTCAGGTGCAAGGATTCGGCAAAGGTGCGGTGCTAGGGACGTCGAAGCTCAAAGGAGGCACGCTCACCCTGACTGCTATATGGGCCATCGGCTTGATCCTAGCGTGCACATTTCCCTTTTTCTTATCGACTAACTGGGGGCTTCCACTATTCATCGGGTATTTGCTTTACATGGCACAGCTATTTTATTTCGTCAAATATGTGGGGATTTTCGGCATCGTGATGCCTGTGTTTTACGTGTTTTCCACGATATTTTTCATTGTAGTCATGTTGTACTCGGTGTATCAGGTCGTCTTTCTCGGGCATGTTGCATGGAAAGGGCGGCACGTCAAAGTAGGAAGCAGGCGAGCGTAATGATCATCGTTTGGACGATTGGGGCATTTGTGTCAGGTGCGATCATGTTCAGTTATTGGCTGGGTCGATTGGCTCGGAAAAATCTACAAACCATTGGCGACGGAAATCCTGGTGCCCTTAACTTATGGAAAGCAGCTGGGTATCGGCTTGGGATTCTAGGGGTGCTGTTGGATTTTCTCAAAGGATATCTCATCGTCCGATTTGCGCTTGAAGCTGGGGGTATCTCGGGATATGCCGTGATTCCGATCGCACTTGCTCCGATTGTAGGGCATGCGTTTTCTCCGTTCCTGCTTGGAAAAGGGGGCAAAGCCATCGCCGTCACCTTCGGCGTCTGGAGCGGGTTGACGCAGTTCGAAGTGTCGCTTGCGCTTGCGGTCATCTTGGCGATCATGCTGGGCATTATGAAAATCGTCAACCAGTGGAAGCCGATTTCGTCGGAGACGGACGGGCAGCAGGTAGTGATCGGAATGCTGCTCTTGGGTATCTATCTGTACGTGAGGGATGCCTCCGCCGCGGAAATATGGGTGTGGATGGGCAACTCACTGCTGCTTATAGTGAAACATCGGAAAGAAGTGAAAGCCCTTCTCCATCGAAAAAGCGATATCAAAGAAGGATCTCCGCATTAAGATCCGGGGATCCTTCTTTCTCATAGGTCAAGCAACGCGCCTACATACGGCACTGTGTCTTGGGAAAACCTAGGACATAGAGGTGACTGCCCAATGGAAAATAAGTTCGCACTTCAGGAAGAACGCATTAATGCTTTTAGCCATGGAATTGGCGTATGCTTGAGTGTGTACGGTCTCTTCCTGTTATTGCAGCGATCCGCACTATTTGAAGACCGATTATACATGGTTAGCAACGTCATTTTCGGCGCGTCCTTATGCTTGGTGTATGTCTCATCGACACTATTGCACGGCACTCGTTCTCTGAAATGGGGTAAACGTTTCGAAATGCTGGATCATGCGGCGATATTCATCGCGATGGCAGGGTCCTATACGCCGTTTCTGCTGATCACCTGGCAAAGCCGCATGGCGACAGAGCTCCTAATCGTCATTTGGGCGTTAGCATTCGCTGGCGTGCGGTACGTGCATCTCATTATTCAGCGGTTTATGCCGTGGGGTTTGCTGTTTTATTTGGGCATGGGCGCCTTCATGATGCTTTTTTTCGTCCCCTTATATGTGAGACTGCCCCACATGGCTTTTATTTGGCTGGCACTCGGCATGGCGAGTTACATGGCAGGTGTTCCTTTTTTCCTCTGGCAAAAATTACGCTTTCATCATGCGGTCTGGCACCTTTTCGTACTCGGCGGAAGTGCTTGTCATTTTATAGCTGTCTACAGCTATGTGATGCCTGCGCTTTTATAAGCTAAGGCTGATGTTATAAATGATACAGGCAGGATAAAAACACCTTAATTTTGTGCTATTCTGAATTAACATTGTTTATTTCATGACCGGATGGCCGTCACTATAATAAAGGCATGAACCTCACATCTTACGTGCCAAGGAGGCAAAACGATGCTGAACAACTCGCCTTTATTATTGACGGATGAACAAATGAGAAATTTTATTACGAAGGGGTGCCTGATTCTCAAAACGGATTTTCCGCGTGAGTTTCACGAGAGCCTCGTCGAGCAACTGAACACGGTGTATACCGCGGAAGGGAATCCGGGAAACAATTTGCTGCCGCGCATTCGGGAGCTGCGCAAAGTGTTCGAGCACCCGGTTGTGACAGGCGCCTTGACCAGTGTGCTAGGGCCGAATTATATGATGCATGCGCATCGGCATGGTCATTATAATGCTTCTTCTACAGCTGGCGCTTGGCATAAAGATAGTTATTGGGGATATAAAAAAATGCGGAATCACCATCCGCACTGGGCCATGATTATGTATTTTCCGCAGGATACTCCCATGGAATTAGGACCAACTGGCGTAATGCCAGGCACGCAAAATTATGAATCGCGCACGTTCCAAGCCGATGAGCAGGAAGCGGAGGTGTTGGCCAATGGGGAGGCGGGAACTTTCGCCTTGATCCATTATGATATATGGCACCGATCCACGCCGAATGTATTGGGACAACCTCGCTATATGCTGAAGTTCGAATTCATGCGAACGGAGATGCCGCAAGCACCAAGCTGGAACAATCAGGAGAGCGAATGGCGGCGCCCTGCGGGATTGAAGCTGCCAATCGCGGAGCACGATGTGATGTGGAGAGAGACTTGGAACTGGCTGTCAGGACAAGTTGGCAGTCTTGCCAATACGACTGCACCAGACGCAGCGCGGATCAAGGAATTAGGAGAGGGGCTAGGGGACTTCGAGCCCGTTGCGATCAATGCGGCCTACGAGCTTGCGGCAAGCGGTCAGGCTGGGGTGGATGTGCTACTAGAAGCGCTTCGCAACGGAGAAAAGCAAGTGTCCAGAACGGCTGCGTACGGCTTATCCGCAGCGGGTCGTGAGGCAATTGCAGGATTAGTTGCGACAATAGCTGAAGCAGCAAGTGAGGACGATGATGTGATCGCTCACGCCGTATTCGCGCTTGGGGAATTGCGGGGCTTGGCGAGCGAGGCTATCCCTGCAGTTGTTGCACAAATGCAGCATCCTTCGGCAAAAGTTCGCTGCGCAGTTGTGGATGCGCTGGGGCTTATGGAAGCTCAGCACGATGACGTGGTAGCTTGCTTAGCGCGAGCCTTGCAGGATGAGAACGCGCAAGTGAGGTTTATGGCAAGCCTTGCACTGTCTAGGCTTGGCGCGTATGCCGAGGCTGCGATTCCGCAGTTGGAAATCGCCATGGACGACGAGAACCGTTATGTTCGCGCTCATGCCGCAGAAACGCTAAGTTACATCGGTACCGAGAGGGCGAAGAACACGCTCATTCGGTTCCTGCTCAACGCACGGTGGTGTCCAACCACCACTGCGAAAAACGCTTTTTATCCGTAATCCTATCGCCTAGATAACACGAAACTCAAAAAGCCTCCCATCCCTGGGAGGCTTACTTGCATTCTATCACCTGTCTCATCTGCCAGCATCGCTATGGGTTTGCGGCCGTAAATCCCGGAACGCCGTCGGTTTGAATCCCGTCTGTTCCTTGAACATACGGGAGAAGTAGGACAACTCCATGCCGAAAGAATCGGCAATTTGGGACACATTCAGCTCCGTCGTCAGGAGCAGGTGCTTTGCTTTTTCAGAGCGAAGGTGATTCATATATTGGATCGGGGAGTATCCCGTAAACTGTTTGAACGCGTTGATGAAATAATTTGGATGATAGTGTGCCAGCTGGGCCAACGTTTCGATCGAGATTTGATCGGCCATATGCTGCTCCATGTAGCGAAGGACCTTGTCCATTTTCTCATGCGTAGGCGTAGTAGCTAGATTTAATTTAACCGAGGCGTTCTCCTCGATAAATTCCGCGATAATTTCACTGAGAATCCCTTGAACCCTGAATTCAGCAGTTAATGTGTCACTGTTCCTATAGGCAATAAGCTTCTCAAATGAGTGTTTCATCGTTTCCGGATCCTTGACAACAATAGATGGTGACGTGTGCAAAATTTGGAACAAATCCAAATCCCCAATTCTTGCGGTGAAATGAGACCAATACTTGCCAAACGTGTTGTCACTAATCGTCCCATAGGCTTGGTCGCTGCCCGCAGGGAGAATGTACAGCTCACCCGGCCGCGGATAATACGTTTGGCCGTTTATTTTGACATAACCCTCACCTTCAACAAAATAATACAGCCGATTCACGGGGCAGGAGGGAATTTCATCTGTCCATGTTTTGTGTACTTTCGTGTGCGCCGCATAGTCGACGTCGAGATTCGCTCTGGCGATATACTTCTTCCAAAAGTTCCGTTGGCTCGCATTCATACCCGGTTTCATCGATTTATACGCCTTTTAAGAAAAGTTGGCAGATCCCCTCTGTATATTGCTGTTTCGAATACCCAAGCACATCTTTGTGGTATAAATATTGGTCAGGAAAAAGGGAAATCAATAGCGTATTTGTCGCGAGGGTGACGTCCATTTCTTTCATTTCTCCTTGCTGAATCGCCTGTTCAAATAAAGGAACGATCAGGTTATGAAGTCGGATAAAGATAGGTTTCTTATAAATGATGTAGCGGTGTTTCTCCAGATGCATCGTCGAGATGACAGACAGGAGAGAGACATTCGCATCGATAAAATCAATGGCATCATGAATACAGGCCGATAATTTCTCCAATCCTGTGCCTGGGAGTGTATTCGCCGAATATTTGATCTCCATGGATTCAATAAACCGCACCATTGTCGATTTGAATAAGTCGCTGCACACATCCCCAATATGGGTATAGCGGCGGTACAAAATGCCTTGACCAACACCGGATTCTTTGGCAATTTGATGCATCGTAACGGAGTCAATCGCATGCGTCGCCAAGAGCGTCTTTGCAGCGGACAGAATGCGGCGGCGGTACTCCGTATCCCGCTCTTCGCGCCGGCCCATGGGTGGCGGGGTTTCTTCTTTATCAGGTTCACAACTGAAAATAGCGTGTTCATCTGGATGTTTCATCTACCATGCCTCCTGAGAGAGATCGTTCATAAAAAAATAATTTGACTTTACGGACAATTGTCCGTAATATGGGGTAGCGGACAATTGTCCGTAATCATTGTACCACGAGAAGAGAGCGATTGTCTAAGGAGGCATGGAGTATGAGTCAAACAGCTGTACACGGCGGTGGAACAGAACCAGAGTTTAAATTAACAAGCATTTTGGTGCCTTTAATTGCCATTATCACAGGCATTTTCATGGTTATTCTTGATACGACAGCTATGAACGTTGCCCTTTCTAAGCTAGTCGTTGATTTCAAAACAGACTTGCCGACGATTCAGTGGGCAGTAACAGGATATATGCTGGCTTCAGCGGCTGTTATTCCTTTGGCAGGTTGGTTATCGGATCGTTTTGGGGCGAAAAATGTATTCCTGACATCCGTACTCTTATTTACGATTGCTTCCCTTTTGTGCGCAACGCCAAATAGTGCAGAGATGTTGATTGCGTTTCGTATTCTTCAAGGCCTAGGCGGCGGCTTCGTCATGCCAGTTGCAATGGCTTATGTATATAGACTTAGTCCTCCGAATAAAATCGGGCAAGTGATGGGGATGTTGGGTGTTCCCATTTTGTTAGCGCCAGCGATTGGACCGATCTTGTCAGGCTGGTTGGTTGAATATCATTCCTGGCACTGGATTTTTTTAATTAACCTGCCAGTCGGTATTTTTAGCTTTATTTTCGGCTTATGGAAATTGCCTGTTGTTGCTCGTAAGAAAGTGGCTGGTTTTGACCTGCCAGGGATGATTCTTGGACCAATCGCGTTCGCATCCCTTTCCTATGGCATTACCCAAGGTGCGTCTGGTTGGACATCCGATAAAGCGCTGGGGGGCATTATTTTCGGTGCCCTTGCTTTGCTTGTTTTCGTCATTATTGAGCTAAGAACCAAGATTCCATTGCTTGAGCTTCGCGTATTTAAATCATTTGATTTTTCATTTAGTATTTTCATTCAATGGGTGATCCAATTCTGTATGTTCGGGGCGATCTTCCTGCTTCCGCAATTCCTCCAGCAAGCCCGCGGGTACGGTGCATTTGATACGGGATTAACGCTATTCCCACAAGCGATTGCCTCAGCAATTATGATGCCGGTTGGCGGCTATTTGTTCGATAAAATCGGTGTGCGTTGGCTTGTCGTAATCGGATTAAGCTTAGTGTCAGGAGCCATATTCCAATATTCGCACATGACTTTGTTAACAGAGCGAACAGATTTAATTCTGCCGCTTGCGATGGCTGGTTCGGGTATGGGCTTGATGATGATGCCGATTAATTCCCATTTGATCCAAAAAGCTCCGCAAGATCTAGTTAGCCGTGTAACTTCGTTGACAAGTGCCATGCAGCAAGTCATTAGCTCGTTCGGTGTTGCTATCGTCGTAACGATTCTAACTTCGCGTGTGACCACGATGATTACGGAGCAGAAGCTTCCAGTCGGAACTCCTGCGGATATGCACAAATCCATGCTAGCCGTTGCGCCAGATGCGTTTGGCTACACCTTTAAAGTGATGATGATCATCGCAATGTGCGGCATCGTTCTCGGCTTCTTCGTTCGCCGCGGCAAGCAGGCAGCACATCCAGAAGCGCGTGCTGATGTTGCGCTAGAAGGTCTGCACTAATAGGAAAAAGGCAACCCGTTCGAGTAGATGAACCTACTTGAACGGGTTGCCTTTTCTTATGGCAGCTGCACCGACGCGCGGTACAGCTTGCTGTTCCATTGGACATTGCTTTTCAGTGATTCGCTCACAAAGCGAAGCGGGACATACATGCGGCTGTCAGCCATAATTCGAAGAGGAACGGGCACTGAGACGGATACTCCGTTGACCGTGGCTGTTGAACTTCCATCCCTCAGCTTTAGGGTGACGCCAGCGTCGGTGATGGTAGCTGTTCGAGTAGCTGAGTCCCAAGAGAAATCAGCATTCATCGCCGTGATGAATGGTCGAATTGGAACAATCGTCGTTTCGTTTACAATGAAACCGCTGAAATCGGACACATATTGTCCGTTGATTTCGATCTGAACTTTAGGGTTATCCAATTTGCGCACGACGAGTGCGTTACTGAGCTTACGACCCGGATACGTCATCATCGTGCCGTTAGCATATAGACCTGAGCTGGACCCGCCGTCCATGTTCATTGCCTCCTTGAGACCTAGCGCAATCGAGATCGCAGCAAGTTCAGACAAGGTAGCGCTAGGTACTGTGCCCATGACGAGACGGTTTGCGCTATCGTATCCGACGAAGCTTCTGGCTGCGGAGGACTGCGTCACTTTAGGGTCGGAGAAGCCGTCCCGTTTGACATCAATATCGGAAGCGCCGTTCGTCACTAGCTTCGGACCTACGCCGATTGCAGCCAGCCAGGACTTGGCGTCGAGGGCGGTGCCGCCTTCACCTTTTGCAACAATATTCTTGGTGATTCGATCACCTACGTCCAGCTTGGGCAGAACGTACTGGCGATTGTTCGCACTGTTGCCAACAAACAGCACATAGCCGCCATCTGGCACAGGCACGGAATCTGTCGTGATACGGGTGACAAGACCGTCATTAATCACCACTTTGGTTCCTGGAAAGCCGATCCATCGGCCAAAATCCGGCGTATACCAAACGACCTGATCGGTACTTGAGTCACCGTAATATTTATTAATCCCCCAGGGGCTAATGGTGTACGTACCGCCGCCTTCGCTCGTTTTCACGGAAAGATCAAGATCGACAAACTGAATGTCTGGCACCTTATCTTTATTGAGGAACAGCGTCTGATTCTCGCCCGAATGCATCGGTTCGCCAGCGGCTAACAACGTTCCGTTCGGGTAACGAATATAGGGGTCGGACTCGTAGGCATTGAAAAAAGTGCCGTTAATCGCGGCAACTGCATCTTCGCGTTCTACGATCGCTTGCATCGATTCATCGTGTCCGATGCCGCCGTCAGCCAATGCGGGAGCGAGCTCCAGGGTAGGATCTGTGAGGTCAATTGTTACAACGTTGACAGTGAAGTTTCGACCTGAAGCGTAGACGAGTTTCGTAGACGCGTTCACGGATGAGGAATACAAGGCAGAGGCAGGCACACTGCCAACGAAAAGCGCTGCGCTGAGCAGAAGGGCAGTAGTCGGAATGAGAAGTTTGCGACGTAACATAACGATATCTCCTTCAACGGGTTGAATGTCCAAAAGTGCAGAAAATAATCTACTCGTATACCATTCGGACTAGCTGATGGGTTTAGGACGCAACGTTTTAAATGTGGTATTATTAGGGTGCCAAAATGGAACTTGGAGGATACATATGCTAATTTATAATACGTTGACTAACCAAACAACGACAGAAAAAGTTAGAAAACCTGAGGAGCACGAGATTGTTTGGATTCGCCTTCGTAATCCGGATCCTTTGGAGACCAATCATATTCTCTTTGATCTTCTAGAAAGTCACCATCTTTTGGTAGAAGATAGTATTAAATTAAACCAACGACCTAAAATGGATAAATATAAAAATAATTTTTTCATTTCTTTTTTTGCTATAAATAATGATTTCGAACCTATGGAAATTGCTCTAGTGATAGGGAAGAACTATGTTGTTTCTTTGTATAAAGAAGATATTCCAATCTTAGATAATTTATATGAGGAGTTCAAAGAGATCGAGGGGAAAATGAAATTCCCGGCGCAGATTCTTTACCATATCATGGACAGATGTGTAGATGATTATGTCCAAATTATAGATCAGATTGAAGATAAAATAGAAACTTGGGAAGAGATCATTTATCAAGATCCATATGCAAAGATATCCCGCGATATTTTTCAAATGAAAAGAATCACACATAGTCTTCGTCGAATTTTCGTTGAAGAAAGAACGGTGCTGGGATCCATTAGCCATCAAAATCTTCCTTATTCCCATCCCGATGCAGATGTATATTTTGTAGATATCTTTGATCACATCTCACGGGTTGTGGATTCAATTGATATGTTTCGAGAGTCAATGACTGGCCTATTGGAAATGCAGATTAGTATGAAATCCGATCGAATGAACGCAACAATGAAGACGTTAACTGTAATCAGCACCATATTTCTCCCTTTAACATTTATTGCTGGGATTTATGGGATGAACTTCAAAGATATCCCTGAATTAAACTGGAACTTCGGTTATATTTATGTATGGGGACTAATGGTTTTGATTACAATTTCAATGCTCTTTTATTTCAAAAAGAAAAAATGGTTCTAACTTATAAAGAAAAAACGACAGTCAGGACTTATTTCTTGTCCTTGTCTGTCGTTTCTTCAATTTATGGGATGTACACCACTACCACGACTTCCGCAGCGTAAACAAATCCTGCAGCTCATCATTCGAAAGCTCTGTAATCCAGCCCTCGGAGGAGGAAATGACATTGTCGCTGAGGCTCATCTTGCTCTCGAGCATCTCGTCGATCCGTTCTTCGAGCGTGCCGAGTGAAATAAACTTATGGACCTGCACGTTCCGTGTTTGGCCCATCCGATAGGCGCGGTCTGTCGCTTGATTCTCGACCGCGGGATTCCACCAGCGGTCGAAGTGGAACACGTGATTCGCCGCGGTCAAGTTCAACCCAACGCCGCCGGCTTTCAGCGACAGCACGAAAATATGCGGTCCCTCGCCATCCGCGGCTTGGAACCGTTCAATCATGCGGTCGCGCTCCTGCTTCGGCGTGCTCCCGTTGAGGTAGTACACGGGCTCACCGCGCCCCGCGGAGAGCACATCCGCCAGCATGCGGCCCATGCCCACATACTGCGTGAAGATCAAGCACGAATCGCCCTCATCGCGAAGCTCATCGACCATCGCAACAAGCCGCTCCAGCTTCGCAGAGCGCTGCACCAACTCGCCGCGGCCATCCTCGCTCGCCATCAGCGCCGCCACCGTATCCGCTTCCTTCGTCAGCAGAACAGGGTGGTCGCACAGCTGCTTGAGCTGTGTCAATGCGCCGAGGATGGCGCCTTTGCGCTCCATGCCCTCGAGCTTCTGCATCCGCTCCATCAATTCTTTCACCGTCTGCTCGTACATCGCACCTTGCTCTGCGGTCAAATTGATGTACACCTTCATCTCCAGCTTATCAGGCAAATCGAGCTGAATCGCAGGGTCTTTCTTTTTGCGGCGCAGCATAAAAGGTTTGACTAACTGCTGCAGCTGCGCGGTCCGCTCTGCATCTTGATGCTTCTCGATCGGATTCGCGAAGCGAATCTGAAAGCCGCGCTGGTTCCCGAGGTAACCAGGGTTCAGGAAGTCATAGATGGACCACAGCTCGGACAACCGATTCTCAATCGGTGTCCCTGTTAAAGCGATCCGATGCTGTGCGTTCAACGAGCGAATCGCAGCGGATTGTTTATTTTGCGCATTTTTAATATTTTGCGCTTCATCCAAGCAGAGCGAACTCCACGTGTAAGGCTGTAACGTTTCTTGATCCATAAGTGCTGTCGTATATGACGTTAAGACAATATCGGTCTGTGCCAACGCATCATCCAAAGCTCCGCCGCTGAGACGGCTTTTCCCATAGTGCAGCATCACGCGAAGCTCTGGCGCGAATCGAGCCAGCTCCTTCTGCCAGTTGCCGAGCACAGAGGTCGGGCAGACCAACAGGGCAGGCTGCTCCGATTCGGCCTTATGATGGAGCAAATAGGTGATGAATTGGACGGTTTTACCAAGTCCCATATCATCAGCCAGACAGGCGCCAAGCCCGAATTTCCGCAGGTAGCTGAGCCACGTGAAGCCTTGGTGCTGATAGCTGCGCAGCTCTGCGCGAAGTCCATCAGGCACGGGAATCAGCGCTAGATCGGAGGGCTGACCAAGCTGTCTGATCAAAGATAACAAATGCTCGTTCAGCTGAACCTCCAGCTGCAAACGAGCTTCTTCTTCCTCGTCAATGAAGTCGGCGTCCTCACGCAGCTGTGACGAAGAATGAACCTTGTCTCGCTCCAACTCACTTAGTAAGTGCAGCTGGAAAATGTCTTGCAAAGATAAACCCTCTGCAGGGTCGATGCTATCCATCAGCTTGCGGATTTGTTCCAAGAAGGCAGGATCGAGATACACCCATTGCCCGCGGAAACGGATTAGTCGCTCATTGCGGCTCAGCAAGCTGTTGAATTCGGCTTCGCTGAGCTCGGAATCGCCGATAGCAATGCGCCAATCGAAATTCACAAGCGAATTCATGCCGAACAGCGACTGGCCTCGTCCACCTGCATTGGCGCCAGCCTCTGCGCTCACTTTCGCGCTTAGCCGTGGCTTCCGCTTCGCAGCCGCTTCCCACCACGCGGGCAGCATGACGTTCCAGCCATCCTCTAATAAGACACGGCTGTCCTTCGTCAAAAACTGCCAAGCGGAATCATCGCTGATGCCGTGCGCGAGCAACTCGCCGTCATCGGCCATGCGCGGCAGCGCTTGAAGCAAGCGCGTCACCCAGCCAGGGGCGCGTTCGACGACATGCGGCGTCCAATCCGTAGGCCAAGCGCCTGACGCTGTGCCGTCCACATGCAGCCGAATCGGCGTAAGCAGCGTGCTGTCTTCCTTCGCTTGCAGCACGAGTCGAAGCCGCCATTCGTCTTCGAACTCATCAGGCTCGAGCAGCTGCAACGCAGGGCGGAATGGCGCTGTATCCGGTCGCCAGCCCATGGCAGACAGCCATTCATTCTCAGTGAAGGCGGCAGGAGAGTCCGCCAACTCCCCTCTTTTTGCTCCGAAAAGCGCGGGGAATTCGCTCCGTAAATCCGCCATTGCGGCATCCGTCGCATAATGGCTCTCCACGACGACAGCGGAGAAAGCTGCGCGCAATCCGCTCAAGCCCTCGCCGAGCCCGTCTATGTCGGCTACCCGTTCCCAATCAAAGTCGGCGAGCTCTGGCGCTGCCGCATCCCAAGTCCATAGTAAGCGACCGCTGCGGAACGCCTCATAGCTGGGCTGGAAGTGTCCATTTTGAACCGCTTCGAATAGTGCAGGCGCCAACTTCACTAACTGCTCAGCAGCATCCGTATCCATGGTCCAAGTAACGATATCCATGAAGCTTGGCGCTGCGAAATAGGGTAACACCTGCTCAGCAGGCAGAATGACGATGGGCAGGTCTCCCGCTAGCTGTGTCTCTAACAATGTGCCATAGCAAGAAGGCTCATGCCAGGTGAACAACAGTTTCCGCAAATGCTCGCCAGATACTTCTCGTCCGTCTCGATATCCCCAAAGTAGAGCATCTCCGCCCTCGGTTAACGACAGGGATAAGGCTAATTCATGCAATTTGGTACTCATTCTAGCAGCTTCCCTTTCTTCAATTCTTCCTGTAAGGCGCGAAGGCGGCTGTACCGACTCACGAATCGCGTGAAGAAGGCTTCCCAACGTTCGGGTTGCTTCATTTTTTTATACACTTTTTCCAAACGCTTCAGCAGTCGGACGGCAGACTTGTAGTCGTGGCGATTTTTGAGCCGAATGTAATGCTCCACTGCTTGATGATAGTAGGGGAGTAAGAGCTCCGGTGATTCCTTCTCGATCGGTTGCAGTACACTGACGCGGTGTGCGAAGGGATCATACCCTTGCACGATCTGCATTTCGATCCATGCTTTCCACTTGCGCTGCTCATATAGAAGCGACTCGATGAGCCGATACGAACTCGGCAATAGCTCACCAAGGGCTAGCCACATCTCAGCCTCCATTTCGGGAAACTGGGCGACAGCCTTTTTCCAATAGCCGAAGTAAATTTCAACCTCAAGCTGTCTTTTCCTCGCATAAAAAGGAAGTAAACGCTGCAGCCAAACAATTAACTCCCGGCTGTTTTCCAAATAAGATAAGAACGGAACAAACAGCACCGTCGGCGCATCCTTGAAAGAACTGTGCGCGTCCAGCACGTCCCATGCAGACTCGGTCTGTTGCTGATATAACTTTAGGAACGCGCGGCTTGCGCATAAGGAAAGGGATAGATCCGCAGCTTTCATCGCCTCGTAGGCGGCAAGTTCCTTCTCCATGAAAGACAGAACATCGGGCGAAAGTGCCCGATCTTTGGTGTTCTGCGGCTGTGCAACTTCACAGATCCAATACGTCCATATCGTTGTGAACACGCGGAAATGGGTAAGCTTATTGGGGGCTTCACTTTCTTGCTGAGCGCGAATATAGGCTAACGTTTGCGCCATGCGTTCCCCCAAGCAAGCTTGGAGATAAGCGGCGCGGGGCGCAGCTTCTTTCAACCAATCCTCGAGCTCATCGCTCAAGTTATAAATGGTTGCTGCGGTGTAGAAAGTAACGCCGGTTTGCGCGTTCTGCTCCACAATTTTACGCAAAATGAAGAGCTTCTCATGCAGCTCGAAATAGAGCGCGTCCACTGGCGAAAGTGCTGCCTTTGAGGCGTGAAGCTGTGAGAATTGGCCACGCAGCGATTGCACATAGCCACCCTGATCAAAGGATGATTTAATCAAATACGTATAGTGCTCCATGAATTTGTGCCAGCCATCGACCGTCATTCCTGGCAATTGCTCTAATGTGGAGGCTTTCGTAGCTTGGGCGGCAACACGCTTTAGGGCCATCTTGGCATTCATGATTTGCGAAGCAGGATAGCCCTGCCGATCAGCTAATTCCATGAGGGAAGCGGCTAAATGCTTGCAGGATTTGTGGACGGGACACGTGCAGATGCTCGCCTTAAGCGAATCAAAGTCGATGAGCACCTGACAAGTCTCCCCAAACTCTTCTACATGCGCATCGATGGAACGCGAATCAAGAATTTTGAGAGAGGTCACCATCTGTTGTTTATAGAAATGAAAACCTCGACTTAACGTAACCTCGTTATAGGTTTCCGCTACATATTCGAGTAATTTCGACCATTGGTCATCATTCAAAACGGTTGTAGCAGGCATGCCAATGCTCCTTTAAATTTCGACGATATTAGGACATTCCTTAAGTATAAAATGTCGAGATCAACTTGTAAATTTCTCATTGATGGGATTACGTCGACTAGTACGAAGTGCAGCGAGCTAGTGGAAAACAAATAGAAGCTACTAAGATGGAATACTGAAACCGTTGAAGTAGGAGTGGGTGGAGTTACCAAGCTGCCAATCTTGACATTCTATACTGTAATCATTATAATTACAGTATAGTTTTTCATTTTCAAGATAAAGGTGGCGAGGCGTATGTTGAATGTTGCAATTGGAGATTGGGTTGTCGCAACAACCAGCGATGATGAAATGGTACATGGCTATGTGGAATCCGTTGCAGGGCAGCTAGGTATCGCGTTCGTCAAAGTCATCGCGTCTGATCAAGATGAGATTATTGGGCATCACATGGAAGTGAAACTTGCTACGATTAAGAAATTGCCAGTGCGTGGATGGGATACCGATGAGAGCATCCGAAGTGTCATTGATGTAGCCCTTTCTTTGAAGGATGAGAAGTGGTTCATGGAGCTCACCGAAACATTGCATGCCATACAGGCAAAAACGTCCAGTGTTCAACCTACGCAAGTGGCTCAAGGTTTCTTCAAGAACCGATTAGGTGTTGATCAACTGTAGGCACGTTGTAATATAAATAAAAGCCATTCCAACTGCCATCTTGCTAAACAAGGTGGCAGTTGGTTGGCTTTTTTGATTAATATTGACAATAATGGTTGGCACATAGCAACGTGAGTACATTCTTAGACTTTTGCCAACACTGGGAATAATCCGCCTGCTAATAGAGCATTCGACTCTAAGCCTAACTCTCTTGTGCAAGGATGCTCTTTGCCATTGAAGGTAGTACCGTCGGGCATATAAATGGTGGCTAACACTCGTCGTGGCTGATCACTCATATTCGCATGTGCGTAATGAAAGGTAAGACCGTTGTGGAAGGTGCAGCTTGGGCATGGTCGTGGAACAATCGAATGCCCGTAGCTCCAGTAAGTTCCAAAGCAATTTGGGCTATCTTTGGGTGCGAAGTATAGCGTGCCATACCCGCGTGATCTCGCCAAGTGTTAACTTTCTGATTAAGAACTTTGTAATAAGCAGAATCGCCAATACGAAGAGAATTTCCTTCGTTTGTGCTCATGGCTTCTTCCATATAAACCGAGAGCTGTGAATCTCCATTCTTTCTGAGGTTTAACAAATCTTCTCTTTTTGCCATCGGATGGAGTCGTCAAATGTTTTCATTTCGAATGTGCTGTCTTTCCAATAGTACTGCAAGTTAGGTTCTTTCCATCCCTCATAAAGCTCCTCCCAAGTGAAGGTGCCGTGTGGCAGCAAAGATGCCTGCTCAATGGGTTCGTGAATGGGTTGATAACGGAAATCGCAGGATAGTCGTATCAAATCGGGGTGTTGATTCGGCAACGACTTGTGCACGGTGTGGCTATGAAATGTCAGAATATCGCCTGCGGTAAAGTCACAGCCTTGCCACTCGTAGTCCAGACCGCATAGAATCGTTTCCAATCCCCCGGCCCCGGGAGCGTTCGTGACTCCTAACAAGCCGCTTTTTTGGCTCCCTTTTAGCACAGCAAGTCCTCCTAAGGATTGAGGAATATCGCCTAAGGGAACCCAACACGTCCAGGTTTGTTCTGCTCCCTGTATGTGCAGATAATCTTGATGAGAGGGTGTTGAAGCTAGTTCCTTATGTGGCAACATAATCCGACCGATGCTTCGGGGATGTACAAATGGATCAGCATCGAAGAGCAGCCTATATAAGTTTAATAAATCAGGGCTGTGAGCAAGTGCATGGAAATTTTCAAGTTTTTGTACTTTACGGTAGATGTCTTCTGGCACACCAACCCCGTTCGATGAAATGTCCTCCTTGGAATAACGATGAACTTCGGTTAAATCAGCCACCCCATCCATATAATCCTTTTTACCATCCAACAATTTCTGTTCGTCTAAAATCTGTAAAATAGAACGACGAACGTCAAGCACTTTCTCTCTAGCAAGAAATCCGCGGAAGTACAAGTATCCAAGCTCCTCAGCTCGTTTGCGCAGTTGTTCCGGATCCGATAATAGCGGGGTAGCGTCTTCTAAATAAGAAGTAATGGGTTTCTTATTGTTGTCGATGATTTTAGGCTTGCTCATTGATTTCCCTCCTTGAATTGGACTATGATAATCGTACTTAGAAAGGGATTAGAAGTCTTTAGAATTTAACCTGTTGATTTGCACTTTATCGGTTTTTCTAAGGGAAAGAGGGGAAACACATGAATCTTAATGACATGAAGCCGAATGTTCATTATGTCAATCGATTGGTTTGCTCAGGTAATGAGATCTTCGGACCTCGGTATATCGAGGATCACCAGTTTATTTTCGTTGACAAAGGGAGAGGAACAGTCAATATCCAAGGGCAAGAATACGACGCCATGCCCGGACAATTGTTCTATTATGGTCCTGGTGAGCCCCATCGATTTCAGGCTGATAGCCATGATCCTTTTATCTTATATGGACTGCATTTTCTACCGAACAGCGGGGTGGGAAAGAAAAGCGTGTGGGGTATTCACCCTGCTGGTGATCTCCAAGCCCTATATACCATTGAGGATGCTCAGCCTCGCATTCTTGACATACCTGTTAGCTGTAAACCAGGTGCTTGGTTACGTCCTTTGTTTGAAGAAGCCGTTTATGAGTATCGCAAAGGGGATCAGGCGGCACAGGCTATTTTACAAGGACTTGTGCTTCTTTTAGTAGGTAGATTGTTTCGGCAAATGCAGCTCTCTTTCGAGGAATCCTCGCCCCACCATGCATTCATAAAGAAAATTAGACTATTTTTAGAAGATCATGCAGAAGAATCTTACGAAGTAGGTTGGTTAGAAGACCAATCTCCCTACGGTCATGACTATGTTTCACGTATGTTCAAAAGAGTTTACGGGGTGTCTCCACATATCTATCACGCTCGCCGAAAGTTGGATCTGGCTGGTAAGTTACTGCAAGAAACAGACCAAACGATAACGAAAATCGCAGAGAGATTACATTTTTCCAGTATTCATTATTTTTCAAGGGGATTTAAAGCGTATACGGGCGAACAGCCATCCCAGTATCGGGCACGACGGCGAAGACTGTAGTGGTAAAGATTTTATCCCATCGTAAAGAAGTTTTCCTTTCGAGGTTGATTCGCATGGCTTAACATGAAATCATCATCTCGGGTAAGCGAAATGGGATGAGGAAGGGAGTAATGATAGATGTCTGCTAGATGTCAACTAAGTTCGGAGCTTGTTTGATGACATGGCTTTGGCAAAAAAATTAGAGGAGTGAAATGATGAGTAAAACGAAAATGGTAAGCGCTTTCTTTCTGTCTGTATCTTTGTTGATTAGCGGAATAGGCACTGGCATTGCACAGGCGGGCACATTTGACGAGAATTATTATATTCTGCCTAACGTATCACCAACAGGTCCCTTATCACGTTTGAATGTAGAATTTAACGATGTGGTGAACACCTTTGGCCAATCGAACTATGTGAAAACGGGATTGAGCATGCAGACGCAATACTTAAGCTTAGACACGTACTCTCACCAACAGAATTATAATTGGGATCCCTTTAATTTAAACGAACAATTGCAATTTGCGCATGATAACAATGTGCCCGTCCTTATTCAGCTTAACGCAGGTGGATGGGCTGGGCATGAAGGACTGATGAATGCATTATCGGATGATACGCGTGTCACGACGTGGGATACCAACAACTGGGATATGTATCGGAGCATTGATCAGCACAATTATATGTCTTACTCGCGGAAGAACCTAAAGCATTATGCATTCAAGAAGCGGAACCTGCAACAGGTCGCTAATCGGTTAGTGGAATGGCGCGCGCAGAATCCTGATCTTCTCGTAGGTGTCAGCCTGGATTCCGAGGATTGGGAATATGTATGGGATGGTACGCGTTACTCCGACTATAATCCCTATTCAATCTCGGAGTGGATTGAATGGTTAACAGCCACGGGCATCTACGATCCAACGAACGGTGCTTACAAGGGAGAAGCACGGAGTCCTGTGTTTACGTCGATTGCTCAGTTTAATACGTCGATGGGAACAAGTTTCGCATCCTGGAGCCAAGTCGATCCTCCACGCACGCGTAATGATGGGAATCCTTTCTGGGAGGAATGGACCCGCTGGCGGACGATGCTGCTCAAGCATCATCTGCAAGATCTGACGCAGGTACTCATTGATGCCGGGCTGCCGGCTAATCGGGTATATTCTCATCAGAATTACAATCCATCAGGGACTGAGGGGTATTATCTAACATCTTCCATTTTAACAACAGCTGATTTATCCCCTGGTTCCTTAGGCGTAACGCTTTATGGCGATGCTACAAAAGATTCCAGTTATATGGCGCAAGTGCTTGGATATAACAAGAATTGGGGGGCACCTGAGTATAATCCCGAGCAGAAAACGGATAAAGCTTCCGCTTACACAGGCTTGCAAAAGACCTATGAGGGTGGCGCGCAATATATTTCTCCCTTAAGTTGGAACGATCCAGCAACATCGCCTTACGAAATCAAAAATACGCAATATGAAGCAGCCATTAAAGATTTTATAGCCAACTATGGGGGGCAGCGTCGTCCTACTCAATTCGATATTGAAAATCCAGGAACGCTAGTTTATGATTTTGTATCGAATTTTAATCAAGCTGTGGTAAGTAATTCTCCTGCTGCCAGCAGTGGCTCGCAGATTGTTGGCGGCGAATCGAAAAACGGCATCTTTCTGCATGCCCCTAATACTGGAGATGCGACAGCGGTGTACAACAATATTGCACTTCCGACCGTTGCCAATGGAGATCGCTTAAAGCTGGCCCTATATTCGGGACTAGTGGATGGAGCCAACGGCTCGGATGGGTATGTAGTAAAAGTGCTTGTGAACGGAACGAATGTATTTACCGGTGATTACTCGGTACCGGCTTATAGTCTTTGGCATCGCTGGGAACCAGCCATGATTGATTTAACCGCCTATGCAGGTCAGACCGTACAGGTGACATTAGCCTCCCAGAAGGGGGACAGCAATAGCAACTACGACTGGATTGTCTTTGGTACCCCTGCGATTTATAAGGGAACACCTGATTATACGGCGCCAAGCCAAGTT
Source organism: Paenibacillus sp. MBLB1832 (assembly GCF_032271945.1). Taxonomy (NCBI): domain Bacteria; kingdom Bacillati; phylum Bacillota; class Bacilli; order Caryophanales; family Paenibacillaceae; genus Paenibacillus; species Paenibacillus roseipurpureus. Next base: position 2,137,731 of record NZ_CP130319.1, read on the forward strand.
ACAGGGTTATCGGCAACAGCTGTAGGAAGTCATCGCATCAATCTGAGCTGGAGCCCGATTTCCAACCAAGGAGTTGCGGAATACAAAGTATATCGCAGCACAACCTCAGGTTTCACACCAGGTCAAAGTAATTTGGTCGGATTCAGTAATAAGCCGCTGTACGCTGATACGAACTTAACACCTTCCACAACCTATTATTATAAGGTCTCGGCTATAGATGATGCGGGGAACGAAGGCACTCCTTCTGCGCAAGCGTCTTCAGCTTCCGGCACTAATAATATAACGGCTCCGCCGCAAGTTACCGGTGTTACAGCCACGCTAAGCGGCTCGAAAGACTCTGTTGCCTTATCTTGGGCTGCCAGTGGTGCGAGTAATATTCGAACCTATAACATTTATCGCAGTACGAAGAGCTCGTTTACAGCGGATGCGACACAGCTCATTGATTCTGTAACAGCGGGATCAACGACATCGTATACCGATTATGCCCTGTTTGATAACAAAAGCTATTATTATCAAATTACCGCTTGTAATACCAATGATGTTTGCAGTGCCGTATCTAGTACCGTTTCCGTAACGGTACCTGGTAATTCCAAACTGTGGTCCTTTAACACGAACGGCAATTACGAAGGTTGGAACATGGCGAACGATGTGACGAGCACCTCAGTGAATGGCCAGCTCAATGTCACGTTATCTGGACCTGATCCATATATCACCTACACAACGAATTTAAACTTACGTGGCAAGCGCAGTCATTATGTGAAAGTGGTGATGAAGAACAATACACCAGCTACGTCTGCTCAATTGTTCTGGACAACCGACCAGAATCCCAACTTCTCAGGCTCTCAAACGTTAGTAGTTCCCCTTGTCCCAAATGATACTTTATATCGCACATACCTATTTAATATTGGCGATCTCTATCAATTTGCGGGTGTTCTGCAGAATATAAGGTTGGATTGGAATGCAAGCTCAGGGTCAGCTAACATTGATTCTATTGAGATTGTTGACGGTTCTGAGTTGAACGCCTGGGAATTTAATACGAATGGCAATGCAGAGGGGTGGGTCACCCAAGCCCAAGTAGACAGTTCAACCGTCACGAGCGGGGTATTCCAACTTTCATTTACGAATCGGACAGATCCAACCGTCAATTCCTTAGATAATCTTAAAATAACGGCTCGTCCAAACCAATCCCTTCGCATGCTTGCTAAGAATAGCACAGGTGCTCATCAGGCAACCCTGCAGTGGATTACGGATACCGATTCGACATGGGATAAGGCGAAGAGTGCGACAATTTCCATCAATCCCAATGATGGCGGATTTACCGATTACAACTTCCCTGTTGGTGCTAGCTCTACGTGGACAGGGACCATTAGGCAGCTGCGTTTACATCCGATTACAAGCGATGGAACAACAACGTGGAGCGGTACGATGGATATCGATCGGCTCGTATTCGGAGCAGGTCTTCCTGTATCCAATGCTGTAACCTTTGGCATGCCAGGCAATGGCAAGGTTGATTTGTATTGGGCACAGAACCGTGGTGATACGGGGGCAAATGTGTACCGAAGCACCAGTTATGATGGTGTGTATACCAAAATCAATGACGCCCCGATCTCCATGCACTATCAAGATACTACAGCTGTGAATGGGCAGACCTATTACTATAAGCTTCAATATACGAATTGGTTGGGATCGGGTATCATGACAAGGCCAACAGGGGCCATGACCCCTTCCACAGGAACGATAACTTTGCGCGAACCCAATTTCACCCAGTATATAAGCGGTACAGGAAATTGGTATTATCAAGTGTATAATGGCAGTACTTACAGTAATATGACCTATGTACATGACCAAAGCTTTAACGATTATTGGAGTGGAGGCGGAGCTAAAATTTCGCGGGTATCCATGAATCCGGCCGTTGGTAATGATCCTGTTCTGAAATGGGTTGCTCCGAGCACAGGCAATATTACGATAACAGGAAGGCCTGAATATATCGTCTCGAACCGAACACAGGGAGATGGGGCCGACCTGAAGATTCTAAAAAATAGCACTCAATTATGGTCCGCATCCCTTGCCCCGACTAGTTACGCAACAGAATCCGCGACGCATTCTCTAACGGTTGCCGTTAATCAAGGAGATGTCATCTACTTCAGAGTAAATGCGAAGACAGATGCGACAAGCGAATCGATTTGGTGGAATCCACAAATATCCTATTAAACGTTTCAGTCGTCAATCCCAAACGAGCTCTCGTTTGGGATTGGCTATTTAGGCTGCTTATTAACCCGAAAAGCAAGTTTATCAGATCGTAAAGATAATTGCCCTATGTAAAAATGTTTGTCTACAGAGGCCCTACGGCTATGAGATATGATGAATTTGTAAAGAAGAACAGCGTTCATAGGAGGAGTCAAATGAAGAAGAACTTGCAAGTGTTAATGGTTACAGCTGTATCTTTGTCGTTGCTGCTTACGTCAGCTTGCTCTACGAAGAAATCGGATGCTCCAGCTGAAACGGCAGCTGCGAGTGCATCAGCACAACCTGCGAAGGCGTTACCGGACATCGATCCATTTAAATTTAAGGATCCCGTAACAGTCAATTTTGGCAAGAGCGTTGTGGACATTAAGAAATACGCGGAGGGCGAGGATCCAGAGAATAACGCTGTTTACAAGTTGATGAACACCACGATTAACATCGTAGCCAAGAACAAGTTTGCCGTTCCATTTGATACGTACCAGCAGAAAATTAAGCTGGGAATTGCTTCTAATGATATTCCGGATATATTCTATGCCGACCAAGAAATGCTGGAAGAGTTAATTAAGAATGATATGCTGGCTGACTTAACTCCGTACTATGAGAAGTATGAAACAGAAAACGCGAAGAAAATCCTTTCTTACGGCGATAAGGTGCTTTTTAAAGGAGCCACCAAGAACGGTAAATTGTATGGCATGCCGAATGTGTCTGACGCACAGAATGGTGTACCAGCAGCTTACATTCGTAAGGATTGGTTGGAGAAGCTAGGTGGCAAAAAACCAGCCAGCTTTGAAGAACTTATTGCTCTTGGTAAGGATTTTGCCACGAAAGATCCGGATGGAAACGGTAAAGCGGATACACTCGGATTCGCTTTTAATAATGAGTTGGATCTACGCTACACGTCCTTTATGAATGCATATGGCGTGTATCCAAAGGTCTATATGAAAGGTGCAGACGGCAAATTCACTTATGGAAGTATCGATCCGAAGATGAAGGATGGTCTTGCGAAGCTGGCGGAGTTGTACAAAGCAGGTGCCATTGACAAAGAGTTTGTTACACAAAACATGCCGAAAATGGCAGAGGGTGTATCCAAAGGCAGTGTAGGTATCTTCTTAGGCGAGTTCTTCTCACCGCTATGGCCGTTGCAGGATGCACTAAAGAATGTTAAAGGTGCAGATTATATTGGTATACCGGTTCCAGGTCTTGGCGGCAAGGAATATAAGCCGTATGTGCCAATCAACGCTAATGGCTATTTCGTTGTTCGCAAAGGTTTTGAACATCCAGAGGCACTTATGTTAATTCTGAATAATGAAGCCGAAGTGAGCTACAACAACTTGAACAATGCCTGGTCGAAGGGCTATGCGGATATAAATAAAAACGAGAAGTATGCAGCTCTAGGAGGCGTCAATAACTGGTTACCGGTATTTTTAGATCGTCCTGATGCTAACCTAAACCGTTATAATTTGTTTAAATATGCGATTGATAATAAAGATGATACGAAGATGCCAGAGGATCAACGGACAACCTTCCTGAATGTGAAGAAAGGGATGGAAGGAGATCCGAATAACTGGGCATGGTACAAAACGTTCTTGGAAGGCGTACCTTCCGCAGGCAGCTATAAAAACGTAGTCCGGAACGATTGGATTGGTTCCCCTACGGCAACGGGCAAGCTAAAAGGCGCTGCGCTTAAGAAATTGGAAGACGAAGCGATCATTAACATCATCGTTGGTCAGAAGCCGGTTGACGAATTTGATGCCTTTGTCAAACAGTGGAAAGAACAAGGCGGTCAACAAATTCTAGATGAGATGAACGCTGCTTCGAAATAATAACGTGTATTTAATTTACTTATTCTTTCCGTCGGGTAAGTTGCACCCCCTGCAACTTATCCGGTGCAGAGAATATAAAGGAGCAAGCGCATGAGGATTTCTTTAGAAGGAGCACTTACCCGATTCCAGCGTCGCCCTCATAGGTCAGCTAAGCGCAATAACCAGGCTTGGCAACTGCACACCATGATATTTCCAGGTATGTTGCTTCTATTCCTTTTTAATATTGTCCCCATGTACGGCATTCTCATTGCATTCAAGGATTTTATTCCAAGTAAAGGAATATGGAACTCACCGTGGGTGGGCTTGCAATACTTTGATTTTATGATGCAATTGCCAGATGTGTGGTTAGTAACGAAAAATACAATCATTATCGCGGGTCTTAAAATATTGCTTGGATTTCCTGTACCGATTATTGTTGCACTGCTATTAAATGAAATAGGACGGTCATGGTTTAAGCGGACGGTTCAAACGATCGTATATTTACCGAATTTTTTATCTTGGGTCATTTTATCGGGCTTAATTTTGGATGTATTTGCGGTGAATGGCGGACTTGTTAATAGTTTTCTGAAGTTTTTCTCCATAGAACCTATTTATTTTTTAGGGGATAACACGTATTTTCGATCCATAATTATATCTACAGATATTTGGAAAAACTTCGGGTGGGGAACGGTCATCTATATGGCTGCCTTAACGAGCATCGACCCCTCACTATATGAATCTGCGATTATGGATGGGGCATCCCGCTGGAAACAAACCTTGCATATTACCATACCCGGCATCGTTCCCATTATTATGCTCACAGCCATCTTGAGTATGGGGAATATTCTAAATGCGGGCTTTGATCAAATATTTAATCTGTATAATCCACTTGTCATGAAGACGGGCGACATTATTGATACGTATGTGTATCGGGTAGCTTTCAATGATGCCAACTGGAGCTTGAGTACGATGGTAGGACTCATCAAATCCGTTGTAAACAGCCTGCTCATCGTTACAGGATACTGGATGGCCTATAAGTGGACGGATTATCGGGTATTTTAAAAGGCAGAAGGGAGTACACGATGAGAAAATGGGATCAAACATGGGGCTTTCGAGTCTTTGCTATCGGTAATTACCTCTTTCTGACCGCAATAGCCTTATTATGCCTATTGCCACTGCTTAACGTGCTGTCCGTATCACTCAGCTCGAGCTACGCGGCCAACGCAAACCTTGTAAAGCTATGGCCTGTAGATTTTACGCTAAAGTCCTACCAACTAATTTTCTCCAGGAAGGAGATTCATGACGCATTTGTGATCTCCATTGAACGGACGGTGTTGGGCGTTCTGCTTAACAACATCCTAACGGTCTTCATGGCGTACCCGTTGTCCAAATCAGGCCTGCGGTTCCGTGGACGAAATATCTACATGTGGACGATCATATTCGTTATGCTATTTAATGGGGGACTTGTTCCCACCTACATTCTTGTTAAAGATCTTCATCTTATCAATACAATATGGTCACTTATTCTTCCTGGTGCCGTGCCCATCTTCAGCGTTATTCTCATGATGAATTTCTTTAAGCAGCTGCCGAACGAAATAGAAGAAGCTGCTTTTATCGATGGGGCATCTTACTGGAAAAGTTTACTCTATGTGATCATTCCGCTGTCCATGCCCGTCATTGCGACGGTTACCTTATTTCATTTTGTTGCCCACTGGAACGATTGGTTCTCAGGTCTGCTTTACATGAACGATCTCAAGAACTATCCCCTACAGACTACGCTTCAAACTGTCTTAAAGGGAGCAGACATCAAATCGTTGGAAGATGCCAAGAATTATAGTGATGTCTCGAGTCGGACGCTGCGAAGCGCACAAATTTTCGTGACCACTCTCCCTATTTTAATTCTTTATCCATTCCTGCAAAAGTATTTCACCAAAGGAATTGTCCTTGGTTCTGTTAAAGGGTAGGGCTAACCTCTATATGCAATCACTCATTGGAGTGGCTGCAAGTGGAGGTTTTCTTTTTATATAAGCATCCCCACTGGTAATCGTAATGTAAAGATATTACCCTTTCGGTAAATATTTTTTCCTTTGTTCCGGAGGGGGAATCATATTATGATGAGGGTAGAGATTTCATAAATCGCTAACCATGGAGGTAGCCCCATATGCAGAAGCGTAACCAGCTCATCTATGTACTTGGCACACTGTTTCTCCTTGGGGGAATGGCGTTATTCTACCAGTATATTATCGACCCTTCACAGACGAACACAGGAGCTCATCCTACCAAGAATAATCCTGCTCCCCTAAGTTCCTCAGCTGATCATGATCTATTTGGGAAATACGATAAACCTATCGATATGACCGTCTACGCTGGAATTAATGATGTGATGAAATTCGCTCCCAATGAATCGATCGATGATAATTTCCATACACGCATCCAAATGAAGTACTTAAACATTCATTACATCAATAAATGGGTAGCCGATGGCAGCAAAATTAACGAAAGGTTAAATCTCGCTATTGCCAATAATGATCTGCCTGATGTGATTCAAGTGGATATTTCCCAATTAAACCGTTTGATTCGAAATGGACAGATACAGGATCTAACGGGAATATGGGAGGATTATGCCTCCGAGGCCCTCAAGCAAAATATGGGCTACCAGGATAATGCTGCGTTCCTTCCTGCAACGAAAGACAAAAAAATATATGGGATTCCACTTCCCTATGATGCTGGTAATCATACGGCCATGATGTATATTCGCAAGGATTGGTTATCTAAACTTGGTTTGAATCCACCAACGACCTATGAAGAGTTGCGTGCGGTCGCGAAGGCATTCGTCGAGCAAGATCCCGATGGAAATAGCAAGAATGATACCTTTGCCTTCTCTATGGATCAAGGGTCCGCGGAGGGAGGAATTGGCGGCTTTACCTTTGAAGCGCTTGCTGCTGCATTTCATGCCTATCCTCGCAGCTGGATTCGGGAAAGCAACGGCTCTGCGGCCTATGGCGGCATTCAGCCAGAGATGAAGGAAGCGCTAGCAGCGGTCCAGGACTTTTATCTGATGGGCGCCATAGAACCGGAGTTTCCCATTCATGATCTGCCTAAATCCATGCAGCGAGTAATTAACGGAAAAGTTGGAATTGTATTCGGACCCTTCTACTACCCACTATGGCCGCTAAAAGATACTCTGCAGAATGATCCTAAGGCAGACTGGCTTGTTCTTCCGATTCCAGGAAAGGGAGGAGAGAAGGTGGTTCCGCGCTCCGTCATCTCCACGAATAACTGGGTTGTTGTACGTAAAGGGTATGAGCATCCGGAAGCGCTGGTAAAGTCAATGAACCTATATTTTGCGATGCAGGAGGGGATCGGAGAGGTTGGTCAACTTTGGCGAGAGGCCAATTCTGGCACTTACAAGGATATGTCGATTCATTTATATGCCAAACCATATGCCTTCGATTCGCCCAATCGCAACATGCAGACAGGTAAGCAAATTCTAGAGACGATTGACCATAATGACGAGTCCTATCTGAAGACGCAAGCAGCGAAAGATAATTACTTCCAGAATATTAAGCCGGGGGGATTATCGGGGTGGGGGTTTCGTAAGGTGTTCTATGATGCGGAGCGTGTTCTTGCCCAATACGACAAAGTGCAATACTCCATGTTTTTTGGAGCTCCTACGCCAACTATGATCGTAAAAGGAAACGCACTTGCCAAGCTTGAATACGAAATGTATAACGAAATTATTATGGGAGCGCCGCTTTCTAAGTTTGATGATTTTACGGCCTTATGGCGAACCTATGGCGGGGATGATATAACAACCGAAGTGAATGCATGGGCTCGTGCGAATACATCCCTTAGGGGAGGAACACCATGATTAGCATGCGTTTTAAACTGGCTGTAGCCCGAAAAAGTGTGCTGTGGCGATTGTTTTTTGGACTTGTCCTCGTGTCTATTCCCTTCTATGGGCTAACTTTCCTGGCAGCCTCTAAGGCTTCGGACGTGATCACGAAGGAAGTAGAGATGACCAATCAGTCGAGACTGCAGTTCTACGTGGATTTCTTGGAACAAGAGATGCAGAATGTGAAACAAATGATGATGGCGCTGAATAATGATGTGGACGTCCCGCTCTATTATCTGCAACAGAGTGCTGCTTTTTCTCATGAGAAATATACGCTTTATCAGGTAATTAAGAGCAAAATGAACATTGTTTATTACTCCAGTAACTATATTTCTGATGTCTTCTTGCTGCTTCCTGAAACGAATAAGCAAATTACCTTCAATAACGGGGAATCCGATTTGGATGACAGGAAGAGAGGGATATTAGCTAGACATGCTGCCTCTGTTCAACAGACAGATCATTATGTTAAACAAGATACCGTGTCCTTCTCTGTTTCCTTTCCGGATCAGCAGACAGAGCAGAAAGTGGTTAGTTATGTGCTCGGTGTCGAAATTTCTCAAGAGCGGATCTTAAAGGCACTAAGCAGCTTCCGTGGTAACTCCGATCATCAAATGCTGCTGATTAATAATCAATCCAAGCTTCTGGTGGGGGCTAACCAAGTGCCAGACAGCGGAAAAAAAGTATATGAAGGCATTCAACAGGATCCAAAGCTTAAGACAGTCACGTATCAGCGTGAGAACTATATGGTTCAATCCGATACTTCGCCAGACGGCCTTTTTACGCTTGTTTCCTACATTCCTGAGAAAAAAATCTTATCACCGATTTACATGCTGCGTTACCTATTTTGGCTAGTCTTTCTGGGATCATTGGCCTTATTTCTACTCCTTTCTGTGCTCATTTATAACCAAATTCATAAGCCGTTGCGTGAATTAGTACGATTGATGCGATTGGTAGAAGGCGGTAATCTTCAGACAAGTGATTTACACGTGCCAAATCATGAATTTGGCTATGTGCATCGTCAATATAATCGCATGGTGAATCAGCTTCGGACGCTGATTCAAGAGGTGCTGGAGAGTAAAATCCAGCTCCAGCAGGCTCAGTTGAAGCAACTGCAATCGCAAATTAATCCTCATTTCCTTTTTAACTGTTTCTATATCGGTTATCGCATGGCGAAGTCAGGTGAAACGGAGAATGTAGCTAAGCTGTGCAAATATTTAGGTGATTATTTTCGATTCGTTACGCATCGCTCGATGCACGAAGTACTCCTCGTTGATGAGGTGAAATACGCGAGTATTTACTTGGAAATTCAGAAAATGCGTTTCACTTATAAACTCGACTATGCGATTTCCATGGAGGATGAGGCTAGTCTTGCTGCAGTACCAGGTTTAATTTTACAACCTCTCGTCGAAAATGCCATTCTTCACGGTATTGAGAAGATCGATCATCCAGGCATGATCGAGATTAAAGTAAAGCGTTTGGAAGGTTGCGTTCAAGTGTCGGTAGAGGACAATGGTGTCGGCATGGGAGAGGAGCAGAAACGTCAACTTAGACACCAACTTGAGAAGTCGGCACATGAGCCTGACCACTGTGGGCTATGGAACGTACATTGGCGATTAAAGCATCGTTTCAAAGGTACCGAGGGGCTCGAATTATTGAATCGCACAGACGGTAGTTCTGGCTTGGTTGTCCGTTTTACGATCCCAGTTATGGCATCTGAAGTCCAGCATGAAGTTTCATAGAATGGAGGAAGCTTATGTACCGATTGCTAATTGTAGATGATGAACCGCCGATTGTGGAGGGATTGGCAGAGATGGTGGAGCTGCAGCAGCTTCCCCTGAAGAGCATCCGACTAGCCTACTCTGCGAAAGAAGCTCTTGAACTCTTCGAAGAGGAACCCTTCCATATCGTCATTGCGGATATTCGGATGCCGCATATGAGCGGGTTAGAGATGATGGACAACATTCGTGCCTACAATAAGGATACACAGTTCATTTTTCTAACGGGATACATGGATTTCGATTATGCTCGTCAAGCGCTTCAGCTCGGTGCGAGTGATTATTTATTAAAGCCTGCAGAGGATGAGGAAGTACTGAGAAGCCTTGATAAAGTCATTCGAACGATTGAACATAGCATGGAACAAATGATGATGTTGGAACAGGCGAAGTTACGAAGCGATGAGTTGCTGCAGGCTCATCAAACCGAATATCTTAAAAATATGCTCTCTTCATCGAAGCCGCCACCCAAATTAGAGGAATTGGAGACCGAGTTTCGTAGACTTCAATTCCCTTTTCAGGCGGGGACCAAGGTGCTGGCTCTGGTGGTTCGTATTGATGAGTGGAGAGGAAAGTTTCATTCGCATGACGAAACGTTAGTTGAATTTGCTGTTCAAAATATGATTAGTGAAATGCTGGCATCCACGAAGGTTAATATGTCATTCCGAATCGGAAATGGATTTATCGCGCTTACGTTGCAGCCCCAGTTCATAGATTCGGAGTATGATGTCGCTACTATTTTGAAATCTAAACTTATGGAAATCCAGGATGCCATTGATCACATCATAGGCGTGGTTGTTTCCGTTGCGGTCTCACCGCAGCCCTTTTCATGGGAAGAATGGGCAACTGAGATGCGTCTGCTAATCACCTATGTGAAACAAACACTTGGGAAGGGACGCATGATCATTCCACACCAGATGGGAAATGATCACGACTTAGGTGAGGCCAAACAGCTTATTCAAACGATTATTCAATCCATGAACCTTCGTCATTATGGGGATTGTGAACGCGGGATTGGTAAGCTGATTGCTTATGCGGAGAGCGCACCAACCGACAGTTCTCATAGGTTGTCTGTGCTCCTGATGTCTATTTCGGCAAATGTAATCAATATCGCACTTCAAAATGGTATTTCCTCCCTTCTTGGACCGATTGAGGTGGAGAAGCTCACCAATTTATACATGCACAAGAATGCCGAAGCTTTCAAAACCTTCTTAATGGAGATCCTGCATGTGATTTTCACACAATTAAATCAATCACCGAGTAATCCTTCAGATGCACTTGTCATGCAAGTGAAGCTGTATATTGACCGTCATTTAAACGAAGATCTTTCCTTAAATGCACTTTCCCAGAAAATACATGTGAATCCTTCCTATTTATCACGCATTTTCAGTCAGGTCGCGAAGGAGCAGCTCAGTGTCTATCTGACTCGCAAACGGATCGAACTGGCTAAACAGCTTCTAATGGAGAAGGAAGAATTAAAGGTCAATGAAATTGCGGCTCGTGTCGGCTTTGATAATCCCAATTATTTTGCCAAAGTATTTCGAAAAGCAACAGGAGCAGCACCACTTGATTACCGAATCGCCCATTCGAGATAAACGAAGAGTTACTTCCCATGTGGAGGTGACTCTTTTTTTTGGTAAAGAATTTGTCCCCACGTAAACATCTTTCTCTAACCGCAGCTTAGAGTGATCTCGTATGATGAAGAAAGAAGATCAGATTGTAAGGAGGATATCGCAATGGAAATGAAGTGGTTAAAATCGGTATGGGGCATGGGAGGCAGCATGGAGGAGCAATTCGCTGCGATAGCAGAAGCGGGCTACGATGGTATAGAGTCCCCGCTACCCCTAGAAAAAGATGAACAATTGTTCCGTTCTTTGCTAGAAGCATATAACTTTAAGTATGCAGCGATGATATTCACGGGGGATGATCATTTAGCAACGTTTCGCTATGGACTCGAAGCGGCGGCCAGGTTTGATCCGCTGGTTATTGTCGCACATAGTGCTAAGGATGCAATGCCTTATGAAGAGCAACTTCACTTCTATAAGGAAGCTGTTCGCATGGAACGGTATTATGGCATTTCAGTCGGACATGAAACCCATAGGGGGAGGGCTATGTTTACTCCTTGGGTGACAAGCAAGCTTCTTCAGGAAGTCGAAGATTTACGAATTACAGCAGATTTCAGTCATTGGTGCTGCGTCTGCGAATCCCTGCTTGAGCATCATCACCAGGCTGTACAGCTTGCTTGCCAGCGAACCATTCATATCCATGGTCGAGTCGGTCATGCACAAGGTCCGCAGGTACCTGATCCCAGTGCGCCTGAATATGCCAATGAGCTTCAGGTGCATCTAGGGTGGTGGATGGAAATTTTAAGCGAGCGCCGCTCAGAAGGAGCGTCAATCATGACGTTTACGCCTGAATTTGGTCCATCCCCTTACATGCCTACCATTCCGCATACGAAGCAGCCGGTGGCAGATTTATTCCACATATGCCGATGGACAAAGGATCATGTAAGACAGGTTTGGAACCAACTGTCTGAGCGAGTGTAAGAGATTAAGCACGGATAGGCACACAGAGGAGGATATGTGATGGAATGGGCAGCGAAATGGGTATGGGTGCCAGGGTTGGAAGAGGAGAGTAATTGTTACGCGGAATTTCGAAAGGTGATAGAAGCCGATTCGTACGAGGGGTCCCTTCTTCATATATCGGCGTGCCAAGAATATGCGCTTTATATCAATGGCGTGTTAAGGGGGAGGGGGCCTTCACCCTGCACACCTAAGTATCAATATTACGATACGTATGAAATAGAGGATTGGCTGCAACCTGGCCGGAATGTAATTGGGGTTGTTTGTTATCATTTCGGTGAAAAGGATATCGTAATTGAACAAATGCAAGGCGAGGCAGGGTTTCTGCTTCAGTTAGACATAGACAGGGAGACGGTCGCATCAACAGATGAGAGTTGGTTATGCAGACGTTCTCTACGTTGGGCGCATATAAACAATCGAATAAGCCGTTGGAGCGGGTTTAATGAAATTTATAAAGTGGCCGATGAGGATGGTTGGGAGCATGATGGCTATGATGACAGCGGATGGTCCCAATCAAGTGTGCGGGCATCCGTTTCAGATCCCAAGAGTCCTTGGCAACACGTTATCCCCAGAGAAATTCCATTCCTGTATTCGGAGTTGAGTGATCCAGTTTCTCTTGTCCGTGTGGAAACGAATTATGGAGGGATAAGCAATCCGCGAATGATGTTACAGAGTGACCAGATTAGGGGGAGAATGGAGGTTGTAGCGGATCGTCCTGGTGCCATGCCAGCAGTCGTGTTTGATTTTGAAAAGGAAGTCGTAGGCAGACCTCTTATTCGGTTACAGGCACCTGAAGGAGGCACGATCCGAATTGCTTACGGGGAATCGCTGGAGCTGCAGGATGTTGATACGTTTATTCTTAAAAAAGGATTAAATGTCCTTCAGCCCTTTGGTCGGAGGGCTTGCCGATATATGAAGCTTACCTTTATGGCATTGCCTGTGCCCATTCAGGTTGCGTCTGTACAATTCGATGCTGGTCACTATGCGTTCGGGCCTGCCGGTCAGCTCGAGACCACTGATGTGAGATTGATGCAAATCTGGGATATCAGTGTTGTTACGACCACGCAGAATAGCCAGGAGCACCTAGAGGACTGTCCATGGCGTGAAAAAGCGTTGTGGGTGGCGGATGCAGTGGTTATGGGCAAGGTGATCTATCATGTCTACGGTGACACTAAGCTGCTGCGCAAATGCCTGCTTCAAGGGGCTCGAATTCAGAATGCAGATGGATCTATTCCTGGGACAGGACCGGAGTCTAATTCGCATTTGCTCCCTGACTTCTGTGCGCATTGGCTGCTTGGCGTGCATGACTACTTCCGTTATACGGGAGATGTGGAACTGCTCCGCGAATTGTGGGGTGCCGTTGAACGATTGGTGAGTTGGTTTAAGCTGCAGGAGGACGCGTATGGGCTGTTTGCAGGCGCAACGCGGCCTGGATTTTTTTGTTTTATTGACTGGACACCCCATATCGACCGAAGGGATAAAGTAACCGTTATTTCACTTCTGTATGTGAAAGCACTGAAGGCAGCGGCAGTTATGGCCGAAGTACTTGGCCATACGGACCAGTCGCTGAATTGGCAGCATCAGGCGGAAGGGATTGCGGCAGCTGTCAGGAAGCACTTATGGCTTAGCGATAAGGGGGCGTATGCAGATTGTATGGACGGTGCGGAGGTTTCGTCGCACTTGTCGCTCCAAACCAATTTTGCCGCAATATGGTGCGATTTGATGACGAAAGAAGAGGCACTTAGCTTCATTCATACCTATTATGACGGAGAGAAGCTGCCACGGATTACAGGTGCATTCTTTCAACATCTGGTACTTGAAGTACTGCTTTCTTTGGGTCTGCAAGACCGCGCAATGGGGTTGATTCGGAGCTTCTGGGGAGGGATGGTAGATCGGGGAGCGAAGACATGGTGGGAAACATTTGATCCGGAGAGTCCTTCATGTACAATACCAAGCACATATCAAGGCAATGTTCCTACCTACTTATGGGAGGGTCCGCTAGTGAGTATGTGCCACGGATGGGGTGCTTCCCCTGCTTATATACTGGGCAGAATGCTTCACGGCGTCGACATATCGGATTTAGGAACGGGCAAGGTTAGACTACTGACGCCTGCGCTGCAGGAGGGAGAGGCTAGCGGTGTCATTCCAACCAAGCACGGGGACATTCGTATAGCGTGGTCAGCACTAGGAGAAAAGGTAAGCGGAACCGTGCAAATCCCGAAAGAGTTCTCGTGGGAGAAAGAGGCGGGCTATCCGGAAGGGATTCATATTCAGTCGGTATAGGAGTGGGGAACGGGCAGCCATAGGCTGCCCGTTTTGCATAAGCGAAATGATCTTGTAAATATATTTACGGATTGTAAAGATGTTGCTCTCCACGACAAATAGGAACTCTTATATGATTGGGAAAGAGCCTACATAAGGAGTGAAAAACAGAATGAGCAAAGATACCATTCAATGGGAGCGCATGCTGCCAGAAGAATTTCGAACAGCTATGGCGAACATGCCTGTCTTGTACCTGCCCCTTGGAACCGTCGAGTGGCATGGCGAGCATAATGCCTTAGGCTTAGACGCACTTAAAGCACACCAACTATGTGTGAATGCGGCTAGAATTGGTGGTGGAATCGTCCATCCGCCTGTTTACGGGGGCATGGGAGGCTTGGATAAACCCGCTACTGTCATTATGGAAGATGAACTGACTTGGGATAATCACTTGCTGCGGCCTTGGCTTGAAAAGCTGTGCAGCGAGTTTCATCGTATCGGTTTCAAGGCGATTATTATGTTAACCGGACACTATGGCCATAATCAGCAGATTGTGGTTAGAGAAGTGGCTGCACGAATGACGGAGCGATTGCAAATTCCTGTCCTGGGAACGCCTGAATATTGGCTTGCCCTAGATGCGGGATACCTCGGCGACCATGCTGGTATTGGCGAAACATCCCTCCTTTGGCATCTTCACCCTGAGTTAGTCGAGATTGAACGTATCCGTGGGGATGTTGATTACGGCGTGGATGACATTATTGAGAAGGGCTCTTCCCCTGAACTCGGCAAGAAGTATGCGGATCTGATCACACACAGGCTGGCAACAGTGGCCCAAGCGATGGTGGGTTGGGATGAAGAAACTAGATATGCGTTTGCAGCGAGTGAGCACGCGCTGATCCAGCAGCAGCTGAAGGGCTGGAGACATATCGGTCCTTGGGAATTCTGGCGGCATATTGGCGGTTCTGAGCTTGTAAGCTACGGGGAACTGCTCGTGAAGGGTGACTTTGAGAGAATTGCCCATCTGGCTAAACAGATTGGAGCGGCTTCATCCCCCCAAACATAAAGAGAAGCCATATTAAGGAGGAGAAAGACATGACAAGCAGCTATGAGGCGTTGTCCACCTTCATTGACCTCACCCCCATATTCAGCACACATGAGCATCATCGGGAAGATGAGCTGTATGCGCAGCTCGATCTTTCTACGCTGTTCAGTTGGTCTTACGTAGGTTGGTCTGGGGCAGTCCCTGCGGGGGATTCAACTGCGGTAGAACGTCAGCACTGGATCAATAGCATGAAGATGAATTCTTACTATGTATGGTTGGAGAAAGCCATTTGCACCATTTACGGAGAAGAAGAGATCACAGCTGCGAATTGGGATTCCTTATCGGAGCGTATTCGTAAAGCGCATCAGGATCCCAATTACCACCTGCAGCTTCTACGCAAGTATGCGGGTTATCAAGGTTTTCTGGAAGATGCGTTCTGGAATACGGGTACAGACTTAGGTCATCCTGATTTTGTCACTCCTGTGTATCGCATCGATATGTGGATTATCGGCTATCATCCCGATTCTCTCGATAATGATGGATGGAATCCTTATCGTATATATGGGGAAAAGATTACGGATTTTAACACATATGAGCAATTATTTACGGACGAGCTTCGTCGCAGAAGACCGAGCGTAGCTGCACTGAAGTGCTCTGTCGCTTATTTCAGAAATTTGCGATTTGATGAGGCACATCGTGATGAGGCTGCAGCGGTCTTCGGACGAGAGAAATCCTCGTTGACCGAAGGGGAGCGAAATGCATTCGGAAATTATATGTTCCGTCTTGCGGCTTCCGTCGCAGGGGAGCTTGATCTGCCTATTCAGTTGCATACCGGTTTAGCTCAGTTGAGTGGATCTAGTCCCATGCTGCTGGAGAGTGTCCTGAGAGACTATCCCGGTACACGATTTGTTTTGTTCCATGGGGGATTCCCTTGGATTTATGAAACAGCCGCACTGGCCCACAACTATCCGAATGTTTATCTGGATATTAACTGGTTGCCGCTCATCTCGACCACAGCTGCTTGCCAAGCCTTGCATGTTTACATGGAGGTTCTCCCCCGCTGGGACAAAATAGCCTGGGGTGGTGACAATTGGACATCAGAAGAGTCCGTTGGCGCATCGATGGCCTTTCGCTTCATACTCAAAAAAGTGCTGGCTGAGAAGGTGGACGATGGCTTCCTTCGTTTGAAGGACGCGCAACAATTCGCGGAGCGCATCATGTACCGAAATGCACACAGCATTTATCACATTCCACTTGCAAATGAGGATATCGAATGATGGAACCTAACGTAGAAAAAGTTGTCTATGAGCACGGAGGTATGGTGCTTGAGTTTTTGGACGGTGGTAATGGTATCGTTCAGAACGTATTAAATACAGAGCGGGATCGCAAGGATGTGGAGGCACCGATTCCTTATTTTAATTTTCAATTGGGTGTTCTTGGCGTCCCTCGCAAGCTAGGACCGGTTCCTCTGAACGGGATGACGAGTCTCCCCCATGAAATGAAGCAAGAATCGGCGATTCGCACAGATGATCATCTGTCGATTCGATATAAGCATGATGGGCTCGGCCTCGCGGTGACGACGGAGATGCACTTTGTTCCCGGCACATCAGTTATTCGGCAGAAGACCATCGTTACGAACGAGAGTGAGAAGCCCATTGTGCTAACGCATCTGTCCTCCATGCTGATGAATGGCATAGCGACGGATGGACTTCGTCCTTGGCAGGATCCAAGCAAAATCAAGATCCACTATGTCATGCAAACCTGGCATGGAGAAGGTCAGTGGCGCTCTGGAGGATTGGAAGAGTTAGGGCTGTACCATGCTTCACCCCATCCACCGGCCTGTACGATTCGCTTTTCATCCTTAGGCAGCTTCAGCACAGCGAAATATTTACCTATGGTTCTCATTGAGGACTGCGAGACCAATAAGATCTGGTATTTTCAGATGGAGACCTCCTCCTCATGGAATTTAGAGATTGGGTTTCGCGGCTCATGGGATGATGCATCAGGATCGCTATATGTGCATACCGACGGAGGCAGTGAAAGGTTCGGAGGTTGGAAGAAGCAGCTGCTCCCTGGCGAGACCTATACGACGATACCTACCGCATTTGGCTGCACGAATGGGAACGTAAACGGGGCTGTTCGTGAGCTGACGAAGTACCGCCGCAGTTTCTTGAAGCCAAAGAACGCATGGGATGGCGAGTTTCCCGTGACCTATAATGATTTTATGAATGGCATTTGGGGCAATCCTCATCGTTCCAAGCTAATTCCTCTGATCGATGCAGCTGCGCAAGCTGGCGCTGAATGCTTCTGCATCGATGCAGGCTGGTTTGCCGACGATGTGGATCCAATGGTCTATATTCTAGGTGATTGGACAATCAAAGAAGAGCGTTTTGGCGATGGTGGCTTACAGGGTGTGTTAGATTATATTAAGGCTAAGGGAATGACGCCAGGCATCTGGCTCGAAATGGAGATGGCTAGCGAAGGCTCCGATCTAGCTCTTAAGCCTGATGATTGGTTCAACATGCATGGGGGTGTTCGCGTGGGCGGGGCCGACCGCTTCTTCCTCAACTTCACGAATCCTGAGGTATGCGACTATCTCCATAGCGTAATTGAACGATTGGTTGCCATGGGCATCGGTTTTATCAAAAACGATTATAATGATTTCATTGCCATTGCGGACAATGGTTCTGACAATATGTCAACGGATGGGCTTCAAGCCAATAACGAAAGCTTCTATTCGTTTATTGATGAGGTGCGTCGTCGCCATCCGCGATTGATCCTGGAGAATTGTGGATCGGGGGGCATGCGGGAGGATAACGGGGTATTGGCTCATTTTCATATTCAGAGCACGAGTGACCAGGAAATTTATCATAATTATCCATCCATTATTCAAGGGTCTCTTGCCGGCATGCTGCCAGAACAAGCAGGGATATGGGCGTATCCGTATCCGCTGTTGTGGCACGATAAATCGAAGCCAGACATCATTTTCAGTGAAGCCTATCAGGCTCAAATGAGAGACGGCGAGATGACCATTTTCAATATGGTCAATGGCTTGTGCGGTAACATGTACCTGGCAGGTCACTTCCATGCGGCGGACCCCATGAATATGAGCCTTATTCAAGAAGCTGTGGAGCTTTATAAGAAGGAGAGAACCCATATTCATAAAGGTTATCCCATCTATCCAACAGGGTTCATCCCCATTAAAAATAAGTTGACTTGGGCTTCCCTAGGCATCGTATCACCAGATAACGAGAAAATTCTATTAGCTGTATGGCGGATGAATGCGCCTGATAACTATTTTGACATCCCACTAGACGAGTGGCTTCCTGGGCGCGCAGTTGTTCGACAAGTCTATCCTTCAAACGGACATGAGAGTCAATTTTACTATAATGATCGTACACGCATGTTAACTGTTCATTTTAAGGGTACTTATCAAGCTCGTTATTATGAAATCGTTTCAATCTAAATGCACAGGAGGATCTGTTTGTAAATTTTTCCAATTTTTTTTCAAATCCAGCCCCGTACATCCAGCCGTCAATTTCACTTGGCTTGCAAAAGATACTTCCTCCGGTAAACTCTACTTATTGAATTAAAGTATCTACTTCTTCTCTGCTTTCAGCGCCAATGGAAAATATGACTTCTACGCTATGGGAAGTATCTGCCTCTTGGCATATACTTTCAACTATTCTGCTGGTTCCACAGCGACTGCAGGCTTGCCTGTAGTCGCTTTTTTCGCCACTTCGGCGGCGAAAAGCGTCTGCATTTCGGCGACTTTTTTGTCGTCGGCGGCTTCGATTTTGTCCGCGAAATACTTCTCGACGAATAGCTCCCAGGTAGGGGTGATCTTCTGTGTGGAGATCGTTTTAACCGCGGTTTTGATTAAGCGGCGTTCCTTAGCGTTCGTATACATGTCGACGTAGAACTGCTTCCGTTCGAAGTCAAGCTCGTTATAAATCGCACGGAAGACATCGGCCGTCATGCGAGCATCGTCCAAAGCCCGATGTGCGGAGCCTTCCGCCACGATATTCAGATCGGCAACGGCAGCTTCTACGCTGACGTCGTTGGTGACATTTTTAAAGCGGATGTAGCCCTTTAGCAAGTCGAAATAAGGCACCGCCATCCAATAAGCATCATCCAATTTATGCATGCGGGTATCGAATACGATACGCTTCACATCTTCGCCGCCCCACGTGACGAGCATGAGTTCCTGGCTTTTACCAAGCCATGTCAAGAAATTGGCGATCACGGTCCGAAAGCCTGCCGCGACATCAATATCTTCTTGAGGTATGCCTGTTTTCTTCTTAATAAAAGGATTTAATTTAGCGAAATAAATCGGTTTAATCAAGGCTGAAAATTCATCAACCGTTTGCAGATCCGCATCCAAGCGAACAGCACCAATCTCGATGACTTCCATTGGTAATTCACTGGCAAATTTGCGCCCGTTAAATTCAATATCCAAAATAATGTAGTCCATGATGCGGGCCCCCGTTTCGATTCTATCCTATTTATATTAACAGAAAATACTTAGGTTGCCAGCTTCTGTTTACGATAGACGGCACGGAGTACCACGCTGAATAGGAACCCAGTGAACGACATGATCGAGACAAACATATACAATTGATGGCCGCCATAGGCTTGAAACATCCATCCGCCCAGATACGAGGCGACAATCCCAGAGATGCCGAAGAAGATGATGGCAAGTACGGTTTGGCCAGTTGCCCGCCATTCTTCCGGCACGATTTGATACAAGTACTGAATCGCGGCGGAGTAAAAAATCGGGAAAGTGAACGTCTGCAGCAACTGTATCGCGACTAGCAAGTGAGGTTCTTGAATCCATGCCGTTAATAGAAACCGGATGAAATAGAAGAGGGCAGCGAACGCAATGATGGCGAGTTCCTTGCCTTTTCGCAGCCACCAGAAGCTTAAAGCAAACACGAGAATTTCACTCCCCGCCGCTAGAAACCACGCAATGCCGACCAAATGGTTGCTTCCGCCTAATTCTCGGATATACACCCCTAGAAAAGTATCATTGATCCGTTGCGGCACCGCGCAGATGAAAATCAAAATCATAAACCAAATCGTCTCTTGATTGCCTAGGAAATTACGCAGGCTTCGCAGTGAAATCGGCTTGCTTGTGACAGGCGCATCAGGTAGAGCCAGACAGATAAGCAGGGAGAGAATCCCGAAGCCGCCGAACAAGTAAGCCAAGCTTTGAATCCCGAAGTATTGCGCGGCATAGCCAACGATCAGAGACATCACTGCATAGCCGACAGCTCCGAATGTTCGAATGGATCCATAGCTGGTGCCGAGCGCTTCCGCCGTTTGGAAATTAAGGCTTTCCGTTAAGGGATCCAGCGGTAATAGGAAGAAGTACAACAACATCGTAAAGAGCAGGAGTACGACAAAGCTTTTGGAATCATACAGTAGAAATCCGACGATCGTTGAGAATAACAAGAGAACAAGCATTACTTTTTTGATCGTTTTCGTCCGATCGCTAATCATGCCCCAGAGGGGTTGAGAGAAAATGGCGATGAATCCGCCAGTTCCGATAATGAGTCCAATTTTAGAAGTGGGAAGACCTTGGGCGTCCAGATAGACAGGTAAAAAGGAGACGAACAAGGCCAATAAGGCGAAGTAGATGAAGTTAAAAGAGCGAAGTAAGTGAGCAGAATTCATGATGACCTAACCTTCCTTGATGAAATACGCCTAGATGCTGTAAAGCTCCATTTTAACATGACATCCCCAACAGTCAAAAAAATTTTCTCAAGGGCGAATCTCGGAAGGGTTCGTTCCTGTCACTTTTTTGAACTGGCGGCTGAAGAAGTAAATGCTGCGATAGCCGAGTGCTTCCGCCACTTCACTAACGTTCATACCGAGTTTCAGCAAGTAGGTGGCGCGTTCAATTCTTTTGTCAATAAGATACGATTCGATCGTTTGGCCCATGGTGTCTTTGAACTTCAATGAGAAATAGCGCGGGGAGAGATGGGCAGCTTCTGCCAGCTCATGAATGCGGTAATGGCGCCCAGGATCTTGCCGAATGCGTGCAGCAATCTCCAGCATGACGCGGTTTAATGTGCGACGAGCAGGATCACCAACCGCCGCGTGTTCAGGGCTTTGACGCTCAAATAGAAGTAGTAACAACTTCAGCAGTGTAATTGCTTCGTCATCATGACCATACCCTTCGGCCCACCTTACATGAACGAAACGGTCTAGATAAGATTCATGAAATTCTGCCGGATCAAAGTGGACGAGTGATGGCAAGGACATGAGCTTTGACGCGTCCCCTTGCACGGTGAAATGGATGTAGGTTACGGTTAGCGGCCGCGCTGAATTATGTTTCGCACTTGCAAGATCGCCAGGCTTAAATAGAAAGCAATCTCCCGCTCTCACTGGGTACATCCCATTATTTAAAGTGACCTCACCTTCGCCTTCCCATACATACCAGAAATCGAAGTCAACGAACGGCTCACTGTCACGACTCCACTTCCAATTAACTTCACAATTGACTTTGCCGAAAAAGGGATTGAGTATTATTTCGTATGATAATTGGGATGGCATAACCAAACACCTCTTTATGTAAAATAGTGCAAATACTCTAGTGGTATAATGTATTTATATTACTACTTTCTGTTTATATAATAAAGATATGAAACGTCGAATAATTTAAATAAGGGGATGCAAATCATGGCTGCAAAAGAACCTATTTCACTATCGCCGGAAGAAATTTCAGCTAAGTTATATCGATTTAATCGTATTGCTGAAAAAGTGATCGGGGTTGAGAATTGGAACGAAGATCAGCTAGCTAACTATCGTAAAGATGGTTATGTAGCTCTTGAGCATATTCTAAATGAAGATGAAATTGAGAATTCGAAACTAGCACTGTATGATCTAATCTTTAAGAATGATAAAGGCGCACAGATTCAATTTACAAAGCCAAGAAGTGAATTGAAGTCAGAGGAAGAGATGGAGTTGGCCATTCGGAAGGTCCATAATTTTGTTGAAGTGGATGATTGTTTAAGGGGAATTGCTGAGCATCCTGCGATTCTAGCTATGGTACAAAATATTCTCGGTGAGACACCGCGTCTAGTTCAGAATATGGCACTACTTAAGCCGCCTCATGGTGGAGGCGAGAAACCTTGGCATCAAGATATGGCATACGGTAATTTAGCGTTTGAGAAAGCAGTGGTCGGCGTGTGGATCGCATTAGATGAGGCTGGTCTCGATAATGGCTGCATGCATGTCATCCCTGGTTCACACGCAGATGGGGCAACACCTCATTATGCTATCAGGGATTGGCAGTTATGCGATGCGCATGTCCAAGTTGAGAAGGATGTCGCGGTGCCTTTATTGCCTGGCGGTATCCTGCTATTTCACGGGCTGCTTAAACATGGAACACCTTATAACCTATCACCGAAGAAACGTCGCGCCTTACAATTTCATTACGCAGGAGAATCAGCGACGAAGTTGACGCCCAAGGAGTATAAACGCTTTTTTACGAATGAAATGAGCAATGCGGAGTGTTAGTTAAATGATCCTCTTTCCGAACGCGGAGAGAGGATTTTTTCATTTCCCGAACAGCCTACACCATATGTGAACAAATGAATATGTAGTAAGAGAGTTATTTTGATCATCAGGGGGGATGAGGAACGATGTCTACGCTGATTTCCATTGTGATGCTGACATGGAATGGTTTGAATTATACGAAAGAGTGCGTAGATAGTATTCTGCGTCATGCCGATAAGCGTATTCAGATTCAATTTGTGTTCGTAGACAATGGGTCGACGGACGGGACTGTGGAGTACTTACGCAGCGTGCCTTCCTCTAAGCTGATCTGCAATCAGGTGAATCGGGGATTTGCCGCTGGGAACAATCAAGGGCTTGCGGTCGCAGACGGTGAATATATTTGCTTGTTAAACAATGATACCGTCGTGACCAAAGGTTGGTTGACGCGATTGTTGTCATGCTTAGAGCAAAATCCTGCCATAGCTATCGTAGGACCAAGGTCCAACAATGTGGCATGGGCACAGCTCGTCTACAATGTTCCCTACAAATCCATGTCAGAGATGGAGGCGTTCGCCGCCAATTGGTCGCAGTTGAACCGAGATCAAGGCTTTTTCCCGCATAAATTGATCGGTCATTGCATGTTGTTCCACAAGGATTTGATCACGAAGATTGGCGGTCTTGATGAACGATTTTTCCCTGGCAATTATGAAGATGATGACTTCTGTCTACGTGCCCGCGTCAGCGGACAAATTCTGTGGGTAGCGAACGACGTGTATGTTCATCATTATGGCGGAAGTACGTTCAAATCGAACCAAACGAATTATTCAGCAAGTGCTTTTGCCAATGCCGAACGGTTCTCACGAAAGTGGTCGCTTGGCATGACTGGCTTAGAGCTTGATCAATTCGGTTATAATCCCTCCGAGCTTGTGGAACGGGAAAAGCCTTTCCGTATCGAACGGCATTATGTCCCGATAGGAGGCAAAGTTCATGAGGATTGCACTGATAAGTCCTGACTACTTGCCCGTTCCGCCACCTAAATATGGTGGTATCGAGCGAGTTGTCTATACGTTGGCTGAGGGACTGGTAGTTCGCGGACATGAGGTCATCCTCTATGCGCCTATCGGCAGCCAGACCAGAGGGAAGTTGATGCCTTATTTGCATGAGGGTCATGATATGTGGCAAATCCCAGGCTTCGTGAAACTGACCTTGCCCAAAGGTGTTGATATCATCCACGACCATACCCAGCTCTCCGTAGTCGGGCAGAAGAAGCTTCGAACTCCCACCGTTTGTACGATTCACAATCCGTTAACGAATCCCGTCAAACATCCTGTCTATTTGAGCAAACGACATCGAGATTTGTTCGGCACGCCGCAAGACAGCGTTGTGTACAACGGATTAAACCCGGATGAGTTTCAATTCTCTGATCAAAAGGGTGACTATCTGCTCTTCATCGGGGCTTTGCTTCCATATAAAGGCGTTCATCATGCGATCGAAGCGGCGGAGCGCGCTAATCAGAGATTAATCATTGCAGGACCCCTCTATGATTACGACTATTTCCAGAAGGAAATCATGTCCAAAGCGCTATCGAATCCTAACATTCAATATGTAGGCGAGGTTGGCGGGCAAGATCGCCAAAATTTATTGAAGCATGCTCGCTGTATGCTGTTCCCTACGCTAGTTGAAGAGCCATTTGGTCTCGTCATGATTGAAGCGCTCGCTTGCGGAACACCAGTCCTGGCGTTGCCAAACGGTTCTGTGCCCGAAGTGATGAGCGGCTTCCCGCAATTGATTTGCCGCAATGTCCAAGAGATGGCGCATAAATTAATGCATGAAAAGCTGCCAGAACCCCACAAGCTCCGTGACTATGTACTGAAGCACTTTACAACAAGTACGATGACCGATCAGTACCTAGCCATTTATCAAAGCATCATCGAACAAGAGAGTTGAACGCACCAGCGTCCTTTCAAATTAATATGTCGGAAATTATAAGTTTTGGGGTAAGCAGAGCTTACCTCAAGGTTACATAATAACTTTCAGGGAAATAATTGTAGTATTTAAATTCTAAACAAGGTGAGTGTAATAAGTTCTTTTTTATGAATAAAACCATAAAATTAAACATGGGTTGGAGGTGGTTTGGCTGCCTAATTTTGATGAACAACAGAAAGAGTCAGTGACTATCATAGAAAGTGGAATAGTAAAAACACCACTTGGAAAAGAATTTTATCGTGTTCGTGTGCAATCAAATCAACCGATACCTGTTGTATAAAACAGATGCAAAAGAGTTCGCCTTTATTAAAAATATTGGAGATTTCAAATTTGGGGTGGCAGTTCTTTTTATGGAGAACAATAAAGTAGAGTCGGAGAGAACACAAAGAGCATTTATAACTTCAACAAGCTTGATTCACCATCTTGCACAACTAGACAAGAATTTAATGTCCGTGGTATAATTTTACATAAGGAGGCGATACTAATGGCAGTCAAAGTCATAAAAAATGAAGTGGTTAAAACTTCTAAAGGGCAAGAATACACAAAGGTTGTTGTATCTAGCCATAAGCCCGTCGCTCATGTCCCCGCACCAATTCATAAAAAATAATATCCACTCATTATATTAAAAGATCGCCTTAATGGGCGATCTTTTTTGTGCGCCAAGATGGCTCTTAACTAGGCAATTGGAGCAGATTCGTCGCCTGTGGCGAGATGCAAAACGGATTCTAGATACTTTTTATTGTGCAAAATACTTGGGTCTTGCGGACGGTAGCCTCGGGCGAGTTCATTATGCCGATAGGCTGCTTCATAATCCCCGAGGTGATCATAACACACACAGAGTTGCAGATGAGGGAGCCAGGTTGAAAAGCTAGGATTAGCAAATCCCCAGTTATGTGCAGGGCCAGGTGCGGTTGTCGCTAAGGTATACCAGAACACGGCAGATTCATATTGCTGACGCGTTAGAAAATAATAACCAAGCCGACAGCAGAACTCAGGACGAGGGCTGTCATACCGAAAAGATCGGAATACGGAGTCTAATTCCATTTCACGATTGCCAAGATACTGGTAGCAATCGGACAACTTACTGCAGGATGAGATGGCATCCTCGACCCAGCACTTGCCAGTGGCGAGAAATTTATTGTAGTACTGAATCGCTTTGGCATATTTTCTATGATCCATTAATTCATTCGCATAATAGTACAAATCTCTTGGAGTAAATTGGACTCCACGCATTAGCCTATTTTGAAAAATTTTAAGATTTCGATCGCTCTTATGATGAATTCTGCAATGTGTGACCGTAATGTCCGATTCGAAAATCGTGCCGCTTACCTCCAAATATTCGTGGATGGCTCCAATCCAGCGGAAGTAGTTCTCCCGTTTCACAAGACGGTTTCGCTTAAAGCGGCTAATCGGGTTGCCATATTCGTCGAATGCATAATTATAGAACATCGTGACCGAATCTACCGAAGGGTCGAGCGTTTCTTTTAACGCTATGAGCTTATTGCAATCTTCCTCTTTTAAAATATCATCCGCATCCAGCCAAAGAATATATTCCTTAGTGGCTTGACGAAATGCGAAGTTGCGCGCGGCCGAGAAATCATCGATCCATTTGAAATCGTAAATGCGATCCGTATAGGCGCTGACGACTTGCTTCGTTTGGTCCGTAGAGCCTGTATCGACAATGATGATTTCATCAACGGCTCGAGCGACCGAGGATAAACAAGCACGAATGGTGTCCTCCTCATTTTTAACAATTAGGCAAAGACTGATCGTGATCAATGGTTCACATCCTCTCTAATCAACTGGTCGAATACCAGCTCATGGGTTTCGTTAGGTCGCAATCATAATGATAGAGGACAGAAGGGATTCTGACTTGGTTAACAATATCCTTGGAAACGCGGCCTCCCCATTCATCATCTTCACCGAAACTAATATCACGGAACTTATGCTGCTCGGCGATTCTTTTGGCATAGCACATGATGTGGTTAGGTTTCCTATAGTAGGAAGTGTGACCTTCACCAAAGGAGTACTCAATGCCATATTTACACAGCTTATTAAACCGACCATTGAAATAAACGGCGACATCGAAAACGATGCAATCTGCATTGGGCTCAGCTTCGATTTGTGCACAAAGTGTATGAACATAATGCGGTTCTAGGCGGTCGTCATCATCGACAAACACGATATATGTCCCTTTTGCCTGCGCGATTAACGTATTTCGTTTTGTACCAATCGTACTTTTTTTGTTATCTAAAATGACTAGGATTTCTACAGGCAAGCCCGTTGTTTGTAGGGATAATTGCTCAATCATTCGCGACAGACAAGCCAAACGTTCTGGTACAGAGGGTATCAGGATGGATAAGACAATGTTCATTTCTTTCGTCCCACCTCGTTTCGGTATCGTATTCTTTCTAATTTATTCTTCGTTTCTGGTTGGGGCACGGCAGTTATAGGACATATTGAACCAAAATGGCATCGAGAGAATATGGTGATCAAAGAGGAGGTGCGGTATGAATCGATTTATGGAAAAGGTAATAAAGCCCATTCTAGTTAAATATGAGCCTGCTCACATTGTAGAGATTGGCGTTTACCTATCTGGCCGTACAACGATTAAATTGCTGGAGTTCTGCAAAATGATGAACAGTAAACTAACCGTAATTGATCCTGCACCAGGATTCGATACGAATGCGTATAAAGCGGTTTTCTCAGACGAAGTGGACATTCATAGAAAGCATAGTCTGGAAGTGCTGCCCGAGATTCAAGCAGCGCATCTATATGTAATTGACGGAGATCACAATTGGTACACGGTGTATCATGAACTCATGGCTATTGAGCAAAGCGCGATCCGTAAGGGCACATTTCCTATCGTGATCCTGCATGACACGGAGTGGCCATATGGCAGACGGGATTCGTACTATTTTCCAGAAGCCATCCCAGCCCAATATCAACATCGGTATGCGAAAAAGGGAATTCTAGCGGAATCCAACGAACTCGTTGAATCAGGGGGCATCAATGCTGATCAATGCAATGCATGGAACGAGTATGGAGATAAGAACGGGGTTTTGACAGCGATCGAAGATTTCCTGAAAGTCACATCATTTCCGATAACGTTTCATCGTTTATACACGAATAATGGGCTAGGCATTCTATTTCCTAGTGATGAGAAGATGGAGACGGTCATTTCGTATATCATCGATTCCTCGGGTTTATAGTTAGTGGTCATATGAAAAGTTTGAAAATTGAGAAACAGTGGCTGTACACCCATGTATGTGGGGATCAGTGGCTGTTTTTTGTTTTTCGCTCTACTAATATCATCATTTATTTACAAAAATTGTTTATTCAATCATATGTCCTCTCTCATTCGTCCATGCACAAGTAGATAGTATCCATATAGTAGTAGAAGGAAACTTGAGCAGTTTCGATAGATGAAAGGAGGTAGAGACAGATCGAAGTAGATGTCTATCAGATACATGCAGAAAACTAGAATAACATTCATAGGAGGTGTTGGATTTTGAGTAAACTGGCTCAATTAATGGCTGAAATCAATAACGTGGGAATCATGAACATCAAAAAAATCGAGATAGAGTACTTCAATGGAAGTGAATTTAAACTGAAATTCCTCGCAATAGATGGCGTGTTGGTAAGAGAAACGAAGCTTGCAACATTCCTAGATGGCTTAGATTGGATTCAAGTTGAACAAATTCAAATTGAGTTGAACAATAGTGATGAGATCGAAATGGAGTTTCCTAATGCCCCGATTGGTCCGACAGGAGCAACAGGAGCAGCAGGAGCAGCAGGTGCAACAGGAGCAACAGGAGCGACAGGAGCAACCGGAGCAACTGGGGTAACAGGAGCGACAGGGCCTTACGGTGTAGGTGGAACGGGGCCTGCAGGAGCAACAGGAGCGACCGGAGCAACTGGAGCAACCGGAGCAACTGGAGCAACCGGAGCAACAGGGGAAGCAGGAGCAACTGGGGTAACAGGAGCGACAGGGCCTTACGGTGTAGGTGGAACGGGGCCTGCAGGAGCAACTGGAGCAGCAGGAGCAACAGGGGTAACTGGGGCAACAGGAGCAACTGGGGTAACAGGAGCGACAGGAGCAACAGGTGCGACCGGAGCAACTGGAGCAGCAGGAGCAACAGGGGTAACTGGGGCAACAGGAGCAACTGGGGTAACAGGAGCGACAGGGCCTTACGGTGTAGGTGGAACGGGGCCTGCAGGAGCAACAGGAGCAACAGGTGCGACCGGAGCAACTGGAGCAGCAGGAGCAACAGGGGTAACAGGGGCAACAGGAGCAACTGGGGTAACAGGAGCGACAGGAGCAACGGGAAGTACAGGCGCAACCGGAGCAACAGGAGCAACAGGGGCAGCAGGAGCGACAGGAGCAACAGGGGCAACTGGTGCGACAGGAGCTGAAGGAGCGACCGGAGCAGAAGGAGCAACAGGAGCTGAAGGAGCGACGGGTGCAACAGGAGCAACGGGTGCAACAGGAGCAACTGGGGCAACAGGAGCAGCAGGAGCAGAAGGAGCGACAGGAGCAACTGGTGCAACAGGAGCAACAGGAGCAACAGGGGCAACAGGTGCAACAGGAGCAACAGGGGCAGCAGGAGCGACCGGAGCGACAGGTGCAACTGGTTCAGCAGGAGCGACAGGAGCAACAGGAGCAACAGGAGCAACAGGAGCAGCAGGTGCAGATGGGGCGACAGGAGCAACAGGAGCAACAGGAGCAACAGGAGCAACAGGAGCAACAGGAGCAGCTGGAGCGACGGGTGCAACAGGAGCTGCAGGAGCAACAGGAGCGACGGGTGCAACAGGAACTGAAGGAGCGACAGGAGCAACGGGTGCAACAGGAGCTGAAGGAGCGACGGGTGCAACAGGAGCTGCAGGAGCAATAGGAGCAACGGGTGCAACAGGAGCAACTGGGGCAACAGGAGCGACAGGTCCGAATGTGCTTACCGATTCTTTCTCGGCCTTTAAGAGCTCTTTAACAACAGCAGCTTCCACGCAAATTACGAACTGGTCTGTAGCCAATCCCTTTTATAACAATACAACATTTAACCCGACTACTGGGAACTTCACGGTTCCAGCAACTGGAAAGTATCAATTTGAAGCAACGCTAAGCTACTCTGCGTCTGCGACGATAACCGTGGCAACGGGGGCGGGGGTATATCCTTCATTTGTTCTACGTAAAACTTCACCAACTACATCGGACTTAATAACAGGGATATTCCCAATCTTAGATGTTAACATTCTTGCCGTTCTAAATGTTAGAGTAATCCTTGGCGACGGTACGGTAACGATGGTAGGTACGCTTGATCTTACACAAAATGATGTCATCGGTCTCTTCTATGAAGCTGATGGAATCACAGTATCTCTGAATCTTGGCGGTAACAATGCAGCAGGGATGTACTGGTCGGTTTTCCGCATCTCCTAATCTATTAAGATGACATTTGAAGGGCTGACGCTGTGGTCAGTCCTTATTTTTTAATATACGAAATGCCTATCAACTACATATCTTTTATGCCTATTTGGACATCTAGTTAAATGCATATTTTGGATTGGACAACCATCTATTGGAAAAAAGCACAGACAAACCCTGTGGATAATTCGTATGATGAAGCATCACAGGAGGTGTTGGAATGAGTCTCTTAGCTGGCAAAAAGAAAAATTCAAATTCTTCGAAAAAGCGTATAGCTCTTAAAAAAAGTAGTGCTAGGCTCCACAGAATTGGTGGATGTAGTTGTGGATGTCACAAAGCGAAAGTTAGAAGCAAAAAACGTACTCACAAAACCGTTCTAGTGAATGGCGAGCACAGATGCTGTAAGAAAGGTCCCAAAGGAGATCGTGGACCACGTGGATTTAGAGGCTGTAGAGGAGCAACAGGAGCAACAGGACCAACAGGAGCAACTGGAGAGATCGGAGCAACAGGCGTAACTGGGGCAACCGGAGCAACTGGACCAAGAGGTAAAAAAGGTGACGATGGTGACAGAGGAAGAAGAGGACCAACGGGTCCGCAAGGTTTGTTGGGGCCAACAGGACCAACTGGAGCAGGAGCAACAGGGCCGACAGGTCCGACTGGAGCAGTAGGTCCAACAGGACCAGGAGTAGGAGCAACTGGACCAACAGGAGCACCTGGAGCCACAGGTAGCACAGGACCAACAGGACCAACAGGACCGACAGGACCAACAGGGCCTGCAGGAGCAACGGGTACGGCAGGGGCGACAGGGACAGCTGGTGCAACTGGGACAGCTGGTGCAACTGGGGCAGATGGCGCAACAGGACCAACAGGACCGACTGGTCCTGCAGGAGCAACGGGTACAGCAGGAGCGACAGGGACAGCTGGTGCAACAGGAGCAACAGGAGCAACAGGAGCAACAGGAGCAACGGGTCCAACAGGAGCAACGGGTCCAACAGGTCCAACAGGAGCAACTGGTCTGAATGGTTCAGGCTCAATCATACCGTTTGCCTCAGGTCTTCCTGCAACACTCACAACGGTTCTAGGTGGAGTTGTGGGAACGTCAACACTTGTAGGATTCGGTAGCAGCGTTCCAGGTGTCAGCTTGTTAGCAGGCCCATCGATCGATCTAACGGGTTCAACCATTGCTTTGCTTAACTTTGCATTCTCCGTGCCTCGAGATGGTACTATTACTTCATTGGCGGCATATTTCAGTACGGTTCTTGGATTGAACCTATTAAATTCATCGCTAACGATTACGGCACAACTATATCAATCTACAACGCCTAATAATATATTTAATCCTGTACCAGGTGGTTTGGTAACATTACCTGCATTCTCTGGTATTATTAACATTGGTGATATTACGGCCGATGTTGCGACAGGATTGTCAATTCCAGTTACAGCAGGAACACGCTTATTGCTTGTATTCTCTGCTACAGCTATTGGTTTAAGTCTTGTCAATACGATCATCGGTTACGCAAGCGCAGGTCTAGAAATCGTATAATGGAAACAGGGCTGCTCACTTTTCATGTGGGCGGCCCCCTTTTTTACTCCATCTCAAACTCTTTCATTTTGTTATATAATGTCCCTCGAGAAATACCGAGCAGCTTGGCCGCTGCGCTTTTGTTCCCCGCGGTTCTCCTCAACGCATCTTCTATGAAACTCATTTCGTTCGTTTCAGTCATTTTCTCTTGCAGCAATTCTCGTGATGTCTCCGATTCCAAATGTACTAGACTTGGCTGCTTCTCCTGCAAAGTTACTGGCAAGTGTTCGAGTGTGATTAAACCGTCGTCGGTCAAAATCAAACAACGCTCAATTACATTTTTTAGCTCCTGGATATTACCGGGCCACGCATATTGTGTCATGGCTAGAATAACCTCTGGTGATAGAGCAGGTGCAGGCTTTTGATATTGCAAAGCAAATTGTTTTACATACATTTGAACCATCGCAGGAATATCTTCGCTTCGCTCGCGCAGCGGCGGAATCCGAATGGAGACTACATTAAGTGCATAATACAGGTCTGAGCGGAACTCGTGACTAGCGACATGACTGGCCAAATCCTCTGTTGTCGCTACGATGATCCGTGTTCGAACGTTGATCGGTTGATGACCACCAGGTCGTACAATCGTTTGTTGGGTCAAATATAAATATAGTTTGGCTTGAAGCTCTACGGGCAGTTTTTCAATCTCGTTAATGAATAAGGTTCCCTCTTTCGCCAACTCCAGCTTACCAGGCTGACCGCTTTCACTCCCGCTAAATGCTCCGCCTTGGTAACCGAACAATTCCGTTTCAAGTAAGCCTGCTGGGATAAGCCCGCAGTGCACAGTCAGGAAGGGCTGGTGGGATCGAGAACTAGATTGATGAATGATATGGGCTAATTGTTCTTTGCCAACACCCGATTCTCCGATCAGGAGGACAGGGGTTTCGGTTGCTGCAATTTTCTTGGCCCATTGAACGACTTTGCCGATGGCTGGACCTTTTCCTTTAATCAAGGTAAATAAATCTTCGGTTTGCTCCTTATTTGGAAGTCCAAATGCGTCCACTGTCGTCAATTGCTCATTCAACCGTACAAGATTCGTGATATCTTGCTCAGTGGCAATACCGCCAATGATTTGACCTTCCTCATTTCGAATCGGCGATGCATTGATGAGAACATGGGTGTCAGACCGAGGTCGGTGATACGTATTGCGGATCATGCGCCCCTCATCCAAAATTTTGAGCACCATAAGCGTTTCAATGTCAAAATGCTCACCTATTCGCTTACCAATAATGTGATCCTTAGGAAGCTGGTAAAGTTCTTCGGCCACTGCATTCCAGCAGATGACGGCGCCATCTCGATCGACGACCGTCACGGCGTCCGTTACGGTATCCGCTAAGACTTCAAAATAGGCTGCCCACTTTTGCTGTTCCCGATGGATTATTTCCAGGAGCTGCACACAAGTGAAGTATCCCTTGATTTCACCCATCTTATCCATTATCAGGTAGGGTCGATTTCCCTCTTGTTTAAAAGCATGTAGAGGCAGCAGGTCGGAGGATTCCCTCAAAACGGGAGATACAAAGAAACGATTGTGTTCAATTAACGCTTGAATGTTCTGTGCTGAAAAACAGCCCATCAACTCCTTATCCTCAGGTGTGAACACATGGAAATCGGTGCTTTGCCCGACAATAACGGCCGTTCCATTTTGTAAGTAGGAAGTTAATTCTTGGATCGTTGTTGATGCTGGTATACTAATGTACTGTGTGTTTAACGAAAAGTGTTCAAAATTGAACATAATAACCCTCATTCGATCTGAGATATTTGGTATTAATTTACCATGAAAAACATATTGGGTTCAACACATGATGCGCGATCGGTGAATAGTGTACATAAAGATGCTGAAATAGGTGGATTGTACAACATTTATTTTATTTTAAACAAAATGTGTTCAAACTAATCGAGATAGTGTATAGTTAAATTATCAATTGAACACTATTGTACAATTATCCTGTGGAGGAATGCACAGATGGAACTCATCATGAGAAATATGTTTCAATCCTTAGGCAAAAGTCGTTCGGCAAATCGTCTTGCCAAAAAATATGGTTTGCGTTTCGGAGCTGCTCGTTTTGTAGCGGGGGAAACGATTGCTCAATCGATCGCTGCGGTTCGCAGTCTGAATCAAAGTGGCCGCGTCGCCACCTTGGATCATTTAGGAGAATTCGTATTTAGCGAGGAAGAAGCGTTAGAGTCGGCTGCCATGTGCCTTCAAACGCTGGATGCAATTGCAGAATCCCATGTTACCTCCAATTTATCACTCAAAATGACTTCATTAGGTCTTGATATTAGCAAAGAACTTTGCATGCAAAGCATGAGACGCATTCTTGATCGCGCGAAGCAGTATGGCAACTTCGTTCGCATTGACATGGAAGATTATGCGCATTGCCAAGTGTCACTTGATATCTACCGTGAGCTTCGTCAGGAGTATGATAACGTCGGAATTGTTATTCAAGCATATTTATATCGCACCGAGCAAGATATTGCGGATTTAGGAGCCATTGGCGCTAATTTGCGTTTAGTGAAAGGTGCCTATAAGGAGTCTCCGAGCGTTGCATTTCCAGAGAAAAGCGACGTTGACAAGAACTATGTGAACATCATCCAAAAGCATTTGCTTGGTGGACACTACACGGCAGTTGCTAGTCACGATAAAGCGATTATCGATTTTACGAAAGATTTTGTTAAGCAGCATGGAATTTCTAATGATCAATTCGAATTCCAAATGCTGTATGGTATCTGTGATGATCTGCAAAATCAACTCGTCAAGGAGGGCTATCGTGTCCGCGTTTATGTCCCTTATGGTGTGGACTGGTTCGGGTATTTCATGAGAAGGCTAGCCGAACGCCCAGCAAATGTCTGGTTTGTTCTTAAAAATATGTTCAAATAATAGGCAAGTCCCCAAATTGGAGAGGAGATACTAGAGATGAATACAAATACTATTGTAAAACCTTATGCGAATGAACCGTTTACGAATTTTGCGCTTGAGGAGAACGTAAAGGCGATGCAAGCGGCGATTGCGAAGGTGAAAGGTGAATTAGGTCAAGATTACCCGCTGTACATCGGTGCAGAGAAGGTCATGACAGAAGCGAAAATTACGTCCATCAATCCTGGGAATGTGGATGAAGTGATCGGTCGCGTTAGTAAAGCGGATCAGGCTTTGGCTGAAAAAGCAATGAATACCGCACTCGAAACGTTCGAGTCTTGGAAGAAGGTATCCGCTCGTGAGCGCGCGGAATACTTGTTCAAAGCGGCTGCACTAATGCGCGCTAGAAAGCATGAGTTTTCAGCTTTAATGATTCTCGAATCAGGCAAAAATTATGTTGAAGCCGATGTCGACACTGCGGAAGCGATCGATTTCATCGAGTTCTATGCGCGTGAGATGATTCGTTTGAGTCAAATCAACGAGACACAGCCTTTGGTGAAAATTCCAGGTGAAAACAATCAAATTTCATACATCCCGCTAGGTGTTGGCGTTGTCATTCCCCCGTGGAATTTCCCGCTTGCGATTTGTGTAGGGATGACGGTATCCGCCGTTGTGTCTGGTAACACAGTATTGTTGAAGCCAGCGTCTACAACACCTGTGATTGCACATAAATTCGTAGCTTTGATGGAGGAAGTGGGTCTGCCAGCAGGCGTTATTAACTTCATTCCGGGAAGCGGGGCTGAAGTTGGCGACTACTTGACGACGCATCCGAAAACGCGTTTCATCTCTTTCACAGGCTCCAAAGAAATTGGACTGCGCATTAACAAACTTGCGGCGGACGTGGCGCCAGGTCAAATTTGGATCAAGCGCGTAATCGCTGAGATGGGTGGAAAAGACGGCATCGTCGTGGACGAAACGGCCGATTTGGACGCAGCAGCGGCTGCAATTGTGGCTTCAGCTTTTGGCTTCCAAGGTCAGAAATGTTCCGCAGGCTCCCGTGCCATCATCGTGGAATCTGTCTACGATGAAGTGGTGGAGAAGGTCGTTGCTTACACGAACAAATTGCAAAGCGGTCTGCCTGAGGAGAACTTTGCTGCAGGGCCAGTGATTGATAAAGCTTCGTATGATCGAGTTTTGGACTATATCGAAATCGGTAAAAGCGAAGGTACACTGCTTGCTGGCGGCGGTAAAGCTGAAGGGAATGGCTACTACATTCAGCCAACTGTGTTCGGCGATGTGAGCGGCAAAGCCCGTTTGATGCAAGAGGAGATTTTCGGACCTGTGCTTGCGATTGCTAAAGCGAAAGACTGGAAACAAGCGATTGCGATGTACAACGATACGGAGTTCGGATTGACAGGTTCTTACTTCTCATCCGATGAAGACCGCATCGCGGAAGCATTGGAAACTGTTCATTGCGGCAACTTGTACATCAACCGTAAATGCACAGGTGCATTGGTTGGCGTACATCCATTCGGCGGATTCAACATGTCAGGTACTGACTCCAAAGCTGGCGGTTACGACTACCTTATGTTGCTGACGCAAGCGAAATTGACATCCCGCAAGGTGTAAAAATAGTTGCTGTCCATGAGACGGCGTGACCCCACTTCGATGAGAGGTGGGGCTTTTGCTGTTGGGTGGGGTAGCCCAGACGGAACGTCGATGTGCTATTTGGCAGTTTTCAGCTATTTTTATGCTTAGGCGGAACGTCAGTACACTATTTCGCTCAAATTACGTCAAAATGACTGATTCCATGACGAATAGAGCATCTACGTTCCGCCTAACCCACCAATCAACCGATTTGCAACGAATAGCGCACCCACGTTCCGTCAACCATGCTACAAATGAAGAATGTAGCTCCGCGCACGTTCTTTTCCGCTAGAAACAGCTAGTAATTGTTTGTCACACAGCGTATGCAACAGCGTTCTAGCGTGCCGACTGCTGATATTCAGATGCGCTGCCAATTCATTCGCGGTGAAATCACGCGGAGTTCTTCGAGCGAACCTAACGGTTTCAGCCTCAAGCCAAGGCAAGTCCGCGTGCATATCGGTAGAGATGAACTTTCCGATCAACGAAAGAATGAGGTGCTGGCACATTTTCGTCGCTTCGACAATGGATGGGTAGGCGATGGGGAGGACAAGCCAACCGACCAAGGCCAAATGGGCATGTCTGCTGCACAAATCTTTAAACCGCCAAAGCTCCAGATCTCGCGCATGCGAGCTGTAGCCTTGAATTTCAATTGCGGCCTTCGCATCACGCGGCATGTAGGCAAAATCCAAATAGCGATACCCATTTGCGAAGTCACGAACTTCCCATTCCAGGTACAAGTCGTTGAAATTGCCGACAATAGGGTACCAGACGGATCGAAGAAATGCCATTTCTGCGTGGCCGAGGCCGCGCGCTAACCGTTCCTTGCGACGGGTTTGTTTCTTTCACCAATTGCTCGTCCATAAAATGTTCAAAAGCCTGCTCGAATTTCATCATCGTCATCTCCTCTCCTCAATGATAACCGCAAAACAAAACGCCGCCCTCATCCTCATCAGCAAGGAGGAGTCTCCTAACCAACGAAGTTGACAGCGGCGTGTGCTTCACGACCAACGTCTATTATTTTATCTAAGTATACTGAATCCAAACAACAGTTTTCATTCAATCAGTTCTAACCAGCTCGACTCGCAACATTGGAGCTATTCCTTAGTCGCCAATTGATACTGCTCTAAAACCACAAGCCCACCCTCCGATATGTCGATTCCCTCGCTCACCAGCAAAAACCGCTGCAATTCCGCCCCCTCAGCATCTTGGATGGCGATTTCGCCTCGCGCATTGACGACGCGGTGCCAAGGAAGCCGATGCTTTTTGCTCATGGCATGCAGGACGCGAACAACCTGACGTGCAGCTCTCGGACTGCCGGCAAGCCGCGCGATTTGTCCGTAGGTCATGACTTGTCCCTCGGGGATGGCGCAAATGATCGCAATCACCTTTTCTGTAAAAGGTGTCATTAGACGGTCAGGAACTTGATGCACACGGGCTGCGACAACACGAGTTGATCGCCAGTTGGCACCAATTTCCCACTTGCCTCATCCCGTGCGAAGCTGACGATATTATCGGTATCTTTATTCGCGACTAGAACAAATCGCCCATCAGGCGATAGCCCGAAATTTCGCGGATGCTTGCCTAAAGTGGAGGCATGCTCGACAATTGTGAGTTTCCCCGACACCTCATCAATCGCATATACCACAATGCTGTCATGTCCACGATTCGAACCATAGAGGAAGCGTCCATCTGGGGACACATGGATATCAGCGCAAGCATTTTCTCCCTCATAGGAGTCAGGAAGTGTTGCTATCGTTTGAATTTCGCTCAGTCTACCCAGTTCCTCATCGTAGGCAAATGCGGTTACGGTAGAACTTAGCTCATTGATTACATAACCAAATTTGTACGAAGGGTGAAACGTAAAGTGTCTTGGACCTGAACCAGGCGCAACCGAGACTTCACTTTGTGGAATGAGTTGCTTTTTAGCAAGATCGAGCTTATACAAGATAATTTTATCTAGGCCTAAATCGCAAACGCCAACGTACTGATTCGCACGATCGACGAATACGGAATGCGCACGCGGTCGATCTTGAACGGGCAATAAACTTGCCCCTCTATGCTGCTGAATATCAGCCGTCATACCTAGCGTGCCATCCGACAAGATCGGTGATAGCCCGACCATACCGCCATGATAACTTGCCACCATGACGACCTGATTTGTATTATCGAGCTGGATGTGACAGGTTGTTGCAGGCAGCGTGTTGACTTGATTGAGCAGCGTCAGCTCACCGTTCGTCTTATCAATGGTATAGGCGCTCGCTGCGCCGCACTTCT
The DNA here is from genome assembly GCF_032271945.1 of Paenibacillus sp. MBLB1832. Taxonomy (NCBI): domain Bacteria; kingdom Bacillati; phylum Bacillota; class Bacilli; order Caryophanales; family Paenibacillaceae; genus Paenibacillus; species Paenibacillus roseipurpureus. Next base: position 2,176,589 of record NZ_CP130319.1, read on the forward strand.
GCCCCTGCTCACCGACTCCCTCACCTAAAGCGTATAATCTTCCATGCATAGCATCAATCGCTAAAAAGGTCGGATTCTGCAGCCCATCAACTTGATGGGTAAGTGTAAAGTTCCCTTTGTCAGAATTAAATTGAGCGGTATAAACGCCTGGATTTTTCGCATCGGCATAGGAACCGATAAAAGCTATTGTTTGTTGCGGCTTGTCCACAGTGGTCACTCCCATTCATCTCTAAATATCAGAATATATATGTTTCACCTAAAAAGTTGGCTATATTTCTAGATAAACGCTCCCGTTCCTAAGAGGACGGCGTAGTCGTTTATTTTGTCTAACTAGGAGCATTATCTCAAATCTACTACACAGGGGCAACTCTTCCCCCGCCTATTTTCGCCCAAATATCTGAAAATAGCGTGAGCTCGGGTTACAAAGTGAAAAAGCGGAGAATAGACTAGTGTAATACAAGGCCTTACGGACAGGAGGCGTGTTATGTTGGACAGAACGTTGTATCTCTTCGATGGCATCAACAAGAGCTCTGTGAAGACGATTGTTGAGCAGATCATGAAAGTGAATCAATTCGATGAAGACAAAGATAAGAAGGAAAAAGATTTCAAACGCGTGCCGATTGACCTCATCATCAATAGTAACGGTGGGAGCGTTTACGATGGCCTAGGTCTCATCAACGTGATTGAAAACAGCAAAACCCCTGTTCATACCTACGTGTATGGACTTGCCGCAAGCATGAGCCTGTTGATCGCAGTCAGCGGTCACAAGCGGTACTCAGGACGTCTCAGCACTTTTATGTATCATTCGGTTTCGACACATATTGATGGGCATCTCGAGCATTTGAAAAATCGGGTAGATGAGACTCAGCGGCTTCAAAACATGTATGATGAGTACCTTTTATCCAAAACAAATTTGCAAGAGGATGAGCTGCATCGCGTGCAGGAGCACCAACGGAACTGGTATATGAGTCCTGAAGAGGCAATGGCCTACGGGATCATCGACGGTATCGTTTAGGCATGGCAGGAGAGAAGCCCAAGGGATTCTCTTTTTTCTTTGTTTTTTCTCGGTTTTTGGTGTTTAATTGAGAGAAAGAGAGATGGAGCAGCAGGGGCTGACTCCGCGGAAAAGGAGATTCCTACTGTGTATAAAATTGTATTTTTTGATATCGACGGCACACTAGTCAATGAAGACAAGCTGGTTCCCGAAAGTACCGTAAAGGCGATTCACCAATTGAAGGAAAGCGGCATCGAGCCTGTTATTGCGACGGGACGAGCTCCTTATTTTATCAAACCATTAGCAGAACTACTGGGGATTGATTCGTATGTCTGTTTAAATGGCGGTTATGCGGTTTACAAAGGAGAGCCTTTGTATCATCGCGTCATTGCAAAGAGCGCAATCGAGGCTTTGGTCAAATTAGCTGGTGAGCACGGGCATTCGCTTGTGTTTGAAGGGCAGCATACGTATGCGACCGATGCGGAAGATCATCCATTTGTGAACAGTTCCGTCACGTCATTGAAAGTGGATTTGCCTAAGTACGATCCGCATTTCTGGCAAACGAACGATATTTATCAAATTTTCCTCCATTGTGAAGATAAGGATGAGCATTTGTACGAGAGCATTCAGAATGAGTTTAAACTCATTCGATGGCACCCGCATGCCATGGATGTACTCCCTGCAGGCGGCTCCAAAGCACAGGGCATTGCTGCAATGCTGGAGCTTCTAGGCTTAAAGCCTGAAGACGCCGTTGCTTTCGGCGATGGATTAAATGATATGGAGATGCTATCCTATGTCGGCTTCGGCATTGCGATGGGCAACTCGCATCAAGATTTATTGCCTTACGCAGACCATGTGACTACACATGTGGATGAAGAGGGTGTCCGAAACGGCTTAATTACGGCGGGACTTCTTTGTTAGTACAGACAGATCGAAACTAAACAGGGTGAATACGATGAAAATAGCTTTTTTTGATTCAGGCCTTGGCGGAATCACGGTGTTAGACGAAGCCATGAGGCGAATGCCTCAGGAGGACTTCCTCTACTTTGCCGATACCGCGCATGTGCCTTATGGGACCAAATCGAAAGAGGAGGTCCTGACGTTCGTCAAACAATCTGTCGATACGATCATTCAAGATGAGATTAAGGCGCTGGTGATCGCCTGCAACACAGCTACGAGCATCGCGATCGCCGAATTAAGGAATATTTATAACATGCCCATCATTGGGATGGAGCCTGCCGTGAAGCCTGCACTGGAAATGAATCGCGGATCAGGGCTCAGAGTACTCGTATTCGCTACGCCGCTCACCTTGAAGGAAGCAAAGTATCGAGAACTCGTGTCTCGGATCGATGATATGGGCATGGTGGATTCGCTGCCGCTGCCTGAACTCGTTGAATTCTGTGAAAATCTTGAGCTGGAAGGCGCTCGGATGGCAGATTATTTCTTGTCGAAGCTGAAAGACTACGACCTGCGTACATACGGGACCGTTGTGCTTGGCTGCACGCATTATCCTTTTTACAAAAGGCTGTTAAGCCAAATCCTTCCCGCTCACATCCAGATTGTGGATGGCAGCAGAGGGACCGTCAATCGATTGATACAGGTGCTTCAAGAGAGCGACCAATTGCAAGGAGCGGGTTCTTCCAATGTCAGATGGATGTGCTCTAACTCGGATCCAGCTTACTTGCAGAAGATGCAGAAGGCATTAGCCTTCCTCCAAGCTGCTCCCCATTCATAAAAACAAAAAAAGCAGTCGAATAACTAGATAGAGACTAGTTACCGACTGCTTTTTACTATACTTCCGACTTCGCTTATACACGAATCTCCAGTAATTCATAACTGATGATACCCATTGGCGCATTCACGCTAATCGTATCTCCAACGGATTTATTCATGAGGGAAGCGCCGAGCGGGCTTTCGTATGAAATTTTATTCTCGTTGACATTCGCTTCCGAAGATCCAACGATTTTGTATTCAATTTTTTCAGCAAATTCGATATCGTTTAACACAACGGTTGAACCCACTTGTACGGTAGATGTGCTCGTATTCGTGACAACCTTGGCTTTTTTGAGCATCCGTTCAATGGTCATTACTCGAGTTTCCATGAAACCCTGTTCTTCTTTGGCAGAGTGATACTCGCTGTTCTCCTTGAGATCGCCGTAGGAGATCGCGGTTTTGATACGAGCGGCCAGCTCTTTGCGCTTTACGGTTTTCAATTCTTCCAGCTCAAGCTCTAAATTGCGCAAACCCTCAGGGGTTAATATGACTTCATCATTGGACAAAAGTAAGCACCTCGTTTCATTCGATATTAGCTATACTACTAAAGTCCTGCAGGCAAGTAAAGTCGCAGCACCAGGAACGAATAAAAACCACAACCATTATTGGCTGTGGAGATAAGGGAACACGTAATTCCCAAAAGGCAGTACCAGACAAATTATTAGCAGCAGCCAGCGGAAAGCCGTTTCACTTGTTGAGCCAGTGTCGATCGCTAGCCATTTCGGAAGAATGCGTACCTTGAGCGGAATCGGCCAAAGCAATTGAACGCCGCGATCATTCAGGAGATCGATGAGCGGATGGGAAGCATACGCAAGCATGAAGACCCAGAAGTAGAGCGGACTCAGCGAAAGGCTTAGCATAACCAGCAGAGCCATAAACAACAAGGAATGCGTCAAGGTGCGATGTTTAATTTTGAGTACGTGAAGTAAGGCCGATAAGGGAAATAAGACCTTTGCCATCGTGGAACCTGGTTTATCGACATCGGCTAAAGTTCCTGCCAAACATCCGAGTAATAAGGCCCCGACTGCATCCCAGGTGAAGTAACTGGTGTTTCCGTGGATGAGAACCACTTCGGCAGCAATCATGCCGGCAACGCTGTGTGTTTTTTGCAACATAGGAGATCGCCTTTCCATTTCAAAATGTCCGTTTAACTTTATACTATTCGAAAGTTACTTGGAAATTAAGGGGATGTTGCGAATTCAGAAATTTTGTCGCGAATGACCTATATAAATGTCGTGAAAGACCGTAAAAGAAAGCGGATTCATCCCTTAAAATAGGACGTAATCTAGTTAATTCATCAGATTATTAGCCAATTAACTGTCTATCTTTGGAGGAGGAAATTTCCGTGAGTACGATTCGAATTTTAGCAACGCAATGTGAGTATCGGGTTAATCCTGTCGGGCTCGACACCCTGCGTCCCCGCTTTACTTGGCAGCTCGAAGCTGAAGGATTTGCCATCAAGCAAACAGCTTATCAGATTCAAGTAAGCAGGGATGGGCAGCATTTTGATACGGGGAATCTGATTTGGGATACTTTACGGATCGAATCGAATCAATCGGTGCTGATCGCGTATGGAGGACCTGAGTTAAAGTCTCGTACTCGTTATTTCTATCGGGTGAAAGTATGGGATCAAACGGGGCAAGAATCGCCTTGGAGTGAAGCTGCTTACTGGGAGATGGGACTGCTGCACGCATCCGATTGGGAAGCACGTTGGATTACGCCCGATCCGAAAGAGATCGATGCAGACGCGGAGGAAGCGTATTACTTGCGAAAGTCGTTCCGCGTAAGACCGTCGATTCAACAAGCCACGATTTATGCGACATGCCATGGTGTTTATGAACTGGAGCTTAATGGGGTACGTGTCGGAGACGGGGAGTTAACACCTGGCTGGACCAGTTATCAGCATCGTTTGCAAGTGCAGCGGTATGATGTCACGCATCTGCTAAATTCGGGTGCTCAGCACACGATCGGTGGGGTACTCGCTAATGGCTGGTATAAGGGGAATTTGGCGTGGGGCGACCGTAGAAACATCTTCGGCAGTGAAAGAGCACTCCTCTTCCAAATGCATATTACGTATGCCGATGGGACAGAAGAGCTTGTTGTGAGTGATGCTTCTTGGCAAGCTGGGCTAGGACCCGTACGGATGTCTGAGCTGTATCATGGTGAAACTTACGATGCGAGATTAGAGCGGAGCGATTGGAGCAGCCCCACGTATGATACGAATGCCTGGCTGCCTGTCATTGAGGTTGTGCACGGATTGGGTAATCTCGTTATGCAGGAGAATGAGCTCTCACGTGTAACCGAAATATTGAAGCCTATCGCTGTGATAGAAACGCCGGCTGGCGAGACTTTGCTTGATTTTGGTCAAAATATGGTTGGAAGAGTCCAGCTGCGCGTTAACTTGCCAAAAGGAACATGCTTAGAGCTCCAGCACGCCGAAATTCTGGATAAGAACGGCAATTTCTATGTGGGGAACCTGCGTAAAGCGAAGCAAACGGTCACTTATGTGTGCAAAGGTGGAGGGGAAGAGGTCTATGCGCCGCATTTCACCTTCCAAGGGTTCCGCTATGTGAAAGTGGTAGGATGGCCGGCTGAGTCGGCTTTCGATTCCAGCTGCTTTACGGGTCAAGTCATTCACACGGATATGGAGGTCAAAGGAGATTTCGAATGCTCGCATGCTTTACTGAATCAGCTTCAGCGCAATATTGTGTGGGGACAACGGGGCAATTTCCTTGATGTACCGACAGATTGTCCGCAGCGTGATGAGCGGCTTGGTTGGACGGGGGATGCGCAAGTTTTTATTCGCACGGCTGCATTCAATTATGAGGTTGCCCTCTTCTTCCGTAAATGGCTGCGGGATCTTAAAGCGGATCAGCGTGAGGACGGCGGTGTGCCTTTCGTCATTCCGCATGTGCTCGGTCCGAACGAGCATTCATCGTCCGCCTGGGGGGATGCAGCGGTCATTTGTCCATGGACGCTCTACCAGGTTTATGGGGACACGCGCGTGCTGGAGGAGCAGTATGACAGCATGAAGGCGTGGGTGAGGTATATTCGTAACCAAGGCGACCAAGCTTACTTGTGGCAAACGGGCTTCCACTTTGGGGATTGGCTCGGTCTAGATGCCAAAGAGGGCAGTTATATCGGCGCGACGCCAAAAGATTTGATTGCGACATGCTTCTACGCGTACTCGACATCCTTACTGGTCCAAACTGCGGAAGTGCTTGGACGCAAGGAAGACGCTGCTGAGTTCTCTGAGCTCTACGAGCGAATCGTGGAAGCTTTCCATGCGGAATTCGTGACGCCAACAGGCAGGCTTGCTGGCCATACTCAAACGTCGCTCGTGCTTCCACTCATGTTCGGATTGGTGCAAGGAGCTACGCGTGAGCGGTTCGCCGCTACACTCGCAGAGTATGTGAAAGAGCAGAACTACCATCTAACCACAGGGTTCGTGGGTACGCCTTATCTATGTCACGTGCTTACCGAGAATGGCTATCATGATGTTGCCGTGAAGCTAGTGCAGCAAGAGGATTATCCTTCTTGGCTATATGCAATTCATCAAGGCGCGACCACGATTTGGGAGCACTGGGACGGGATTAAGCCAGATGGTACATTCTGGAGCGATGATATGAATTCCTATAATCACTATGCCTACGGATCGATCGGCGATTGGCTGTATCGCAAAGTTGCAGGATTAGATTCGGATGATCGTCAGCCGGGTTATCAAAGATTGCTATTCCGCCCACGCACGGATTCGGCACTTACGTATGCGAAAGCGTCGCTTGTGACGAGTTATGGTCAGGTTCGAAGCGAATGGCATCTGACGGAAAATGGTGCGGTACAATATGTGTTCCAACTGCCGCCGAATACGACGGGGGAAGTCGTGCTGCGCAGTACGACGCTGGCAAACATCACATGCAATGGACATAAGTTGGCGGAGTCAGAAGGGGTTACTTCTTTTGAGGATCGGGATGGCCATGTGAGAATCGAGCTCGGATCGGGCCATTATCAGGTGCAAGTGGACGTTACAAACTCTTAAACTTTTTCATTTTAGGTTTATAGGCTATAATAAACCTATCGAAGTTTGAAGAGGGAGAGTTGCGCATGGGTGTATTCAACGCAATGGAAACCGTGGTTGCCCAATTGTTCGAAGAGTTTCGGAAAAGCTATGAGTTGAAATGTGACTGCAAAACGTGCCAAGAGGATATGATGGCGCTCGTTCTGAATCGCATACCCCCGCGGTATACCTCTAGTGAAAAGGGACAATTGTTTGTCAAAGGTGAATATACGAACCAACAATTGCAATCCGACGTCATGCGCGAGCTTATAGCTGCTGCTGCTTTTGTTGAGAGCCACCAACATCATCGCGATGGCACAGCATCTCCTTAGGGAGATGCTGTTTTTTGTTTTGTTGATCTTGGCAACGAGCTTGGGAGGCTCGCCCCGCCAACTCCCCCCCCAAAGCCAGCCCCGCAGCGCTGAGCCTCCCAAAATGGGTGTCTCAGCATTCGCGTTTGCGCGTACTTGCACATTAGCGCAAAGGATGAAACGCATCTGACGCAAATTCCCTCTCCTTTTGCATCAAATTTGCTCGAAAAATTACCAATTGCTACCGAGCCGACAATGTGTTCTCCACATTGCTCAATTTTCGACAGTTTTCCCCAATGCAGTAGGGCTTGCGGCCCATGTTTCCCCTCGGAAAAATCCTGATTTTCCCTCTTTTGAACACCTCGGAATGCAAAAAAAATACATAAAATAGAAATTCACGCAACGCGTAATGCAAAAAAAATTGCGCTGTTATTCCACCCTCTTCGATATAAAATAGAACTTAGAATTTCCAAATAAATGAAAATTAGGAGGGGTTCGAATGAATTCAGAGCAGTTTAATGGTATTTTTGATTCCGTACTAACCGATGTTGTGCAGCAATCCTATGGTAACACGTGCCTGCCCTCCGAGGAACAAATTCAACAGTCGATGAAACGTATGATGTCGGTTTTAGAAGAAAACAAGAAGCGGTTGATGGCAAATGAATGATCGCGACAATTTGAAGTACATTTCCAATGACACTCTCGTCGATGCTTATATAAATGCAAGCAGAATGAAATTAAGCAAGGAGTTTCTCGTATTTCTACTTGTTGAAATTCAAGCAAGGCAGCTTTCGCTTTTTGAAGACAATGGCTAATACTAAGTTTATTTCAAGACATGAATCCTTTACAATGATACGGACAGGGAAACCTGACGTTCGACGGTAGAGGATTTTTTTGTTGTCGTACGGCATGGTCAGAGAGGAAGAGAAGGCATGGCTATTTTTCGAAAAATACTACCAACCCATTGGTTTCGGAATCAACGGATTCGGACCAAAATTATACTCATTTATTTTCCGCTCATCTTCGTTCCATTGTTTGTGCTGGCGTTCGTTTCCAACCAAGTGTATACGAATGCGATCGTCAAGAAAACGATTAAGAACGTCTCGGACAACTCCTCCTTAATCATTACGCGCATTTCAGGCATGTTAACGAATGTGGAGAGCTGCGCGAATATGTTGACGATCAATCTCAATAAGGTCATCGTGGAAGATCCGCAATCGTTAAGCGAGCGAGAGACAAGCTTGCAAATGTACACCCAGATTACGAATCAGCTTAGCTTCGCCTTGCTCGTCTTTCCAGATGTTCAGTCGGCAGCGTTCATCGACACGAATAATCGTATTTATGGCTCCAATCTGTTCATGGAACGAAATAAAGAGGGGATTGTGGACAGCACGATGCTGAAACAAATCGATGCCTCCAGCGGGAACAATATTTGGTTTCCCATGCAGCGAAGGAATTATTTGACCAATGGCGAGCAGGAGACGATTATGACGCTGGGCAAGCGTATAGTGAATATTTATACGGGCCAGAAGCTCGGTATCCTCGTACTGAATATCAAAGAAAGCTCGCTGTCCGCGATATACAGAAAGATCGGTTCGATCCAAGACGGCAGCTACTTTATTGTGGACGAAACGGGCGTTGTCACGTCATCTCAGCATGCAAAGGATGTGTTAGAGGAGGTCGCTATTCCTGAAATTAAGGCATGGGTAACGTCAAACGCACCTCGAAGCGGATCCGCTTCTTTCGAATATGAGAAAACGCTTGTCGTTAGCTCAGAACTGCCTAGCTTCGGCTGGAAGCTTATTTCCATGGCTCCACTTGCCTCTCTCACGGAAGATACGCGCAAAATCACATTGCTGATTGTTCTCTTGGGTGTCGTATGCTTATTTTTCGCTTTGCTTGGCGCGAGCATGCTGTCACAGCTCATTGCCAAGCCCATCATGGGGCTGACGAAGTATATGAAAAGGGTAAAAGAAGGCAGCTTGGACATGGAATTTCAAGTCAACTCGGAGGATGAGATCGGTATGCTCTCTTCAGGATTCAATGCCATGATCCGGCGAATTCAAGAGCTTCTTCGGAACATTAACTGGGAGCAAAAGAAGAAACGTGAATACGAGCTCGCGCTCATCCAAGCGCAGATAAAGCCGCATTTTCTGTATAATACGCTCGATGTGATCTATACCCTGTCCGAGATGGGTCGAGCTCGCGATGTGCAGCGCACAACGAAAGCGTTGGCGGACTTCTATCGCGCCGCACTAAGTAAAGGCCGTGAAACGATTTCGCTTGAGGAAGAAATTAGGAACGTCAAAGATTATCTATCGATTCAACGCATTCGGTATTCCGATGTGTTTACGTATGAGTTCGATATCCACAACGATGTGCTGCAGGGTCAAATCCCGAAGCTCACGATTCAACCGTTAGTTGAGAATGCGATTTATCATGGTCTTAAAACGAAGGGCAGCCTGGGACTTCTAACCGTAACAGGTGAAATCGTCGATCATAAAATTAAAATCGTCGTCGCCGATGACGGCGTAGGCATGGATGCTGAACGCCTCGAAGCCATTGTGAAGAAGGCAGCTTCTTCACAAGAGGCAGTCGGCTATGGATTCAAGAACGTGAATGACCGCATCCAGCTTTATTTTGGCGAGGAGTATGGTTTGCAAATCAAGAGTGAGCAGGGGCAGGGCACGGTCGTCACGCTGTGGCTCCCTTTTCAACGGGAAGAAGGATAACCGATGCAGAAAATTATTATTGTCGATGATGAATCGATTTTTCGTGAATACTTGCGTACCGTCCTCGATTGGGAGGCGTATGGTTTTGATATTTGCGCGGAGGCGAAGAACGGCCTAGAAGCCTTGGAACAGGTGGAATTGCACCGGCCAGATATTGCGCTCGTCGACATCACCATGCCATTCATGGACGGTCTGGAGCTGACCGAGCAGTTGAAGGAGCGATACCCAGCAACGAGTGTGGTGCTTATCACGGGTCATAATGAATTCGATTACGCGCGCAAAGCGTTAAAGCTCGGCGTTGAAGATTATATCCTCAAGCCCTTCTCAAAGGACGAGCTCGTGCTTACCCTGCTGAAACTGCAGAAAGAACATGAGAAAGCACGGGAAGAACGTTCGACCCTGATTGAAAATCAGCAACTGATGAAGGAGAGTTACCTCAATCATCTGTTAAGTCCGGAATATCATCAATCCTCAGAGGAAACCGCATTGCGCCTGCAGCAGCTAGGGGAGTCGTTCACCTCCTCGTTATTTGTTGTGGCGTGCATTGAGATTGACCATATGGATGTCAAATGGAATCAGGTGAGTGAAAGGCTGCTTTGGAAATATGCGGTCACTAACATTTTGAACGAAGCATTGGAGGAAACGGGGCATCATCTCATTTTCAACGGACCTGAAGGTCGGATCATTTGTCTTGTTGAGCACCTTGGGAGCAGGGAGTTGGAGGTACCAGCGTTGGACGGGTATGAAAAGCTTATTTTTCTCATTAAAAAATATTTGAAATTCACGATCACGATCGGTGTCGGTCGTAGTCAGTCGGGTTTCACAGGCATTCGGACATCGTATCTGGAAGCACTCGAAGCGTTGCAAAACAAGTTCGTCCTCGGGAACGATCGTGTGATTGCCTATGGCACGAATGCTTTGGATTCAGGCAAGGAAGCACTTTTCCCAACAGAGATTAACGAAGAATTGCTTGTACTGCTCCGCATGCATCAAGGGGATAAAGTGGAAGAGAAGCTGGAGGAAGTTTTCCATTCGATCCGTGAACAACGGTTGTCTTTGGAATACACCTACGTGATCTCAATGGGGTTAATTTCGGTATGTCTTTCGTATATAACGGAGATGGGACATCCGATCGCGGATTGCTTTGGCGAAGCCTTTTATCCTTACAGTGAAATCAAGCGCCTTGGTTCGATCGAGAGTACATCGGCATGGATTAAAGAGTTGTTCGGGAAAGCGATGCAGTATACCCATAAGCATAAGAAAACGCGTTCATCGAAAATCGCACAATCCGCCAAAGACTACATCGAAGCGAACTATGGCGATACCGAGCTTCAGCTTGATCAGATTGCGCAGCAAGTGTATATTAATCCGAGTTATTTACGGGCTGTGTTTAAGAAAGAGATCGGAATGACGGTGACTGACTATGTGACCCATGTTCGTATGCATAAAGCGAAGGAGCTGCTGGGCAAGGGCAACATTCGACTTTCGGATATTGCCGAGCAAATCGGCGTAAGTGATCCTAGTTATTTTAGCAAAAGCTTTAAGAAATTTTTCGGATATTCACCTAGCGAATATGAGAATAATCGACTATAAGATGCCTCTAAAAAACCGTTATCTCCAATGTGCGGATTTTACAAGAACCCCTCAGTTATTCCATTATCACTGAGGGTTTTTCCTTCTATACTGAGGGTGTAAAGAGGCGAAACGCACTTGAAATCAGGGAGGTCTACACATGAAAAAGATGGCAGTAACGCTCGTGAGCTTGCTCGCGGCAACCACATTAGCAGCATGCGGATCCACAAGTGAACCAAAGGAAACGAGCAGTGCAACAAAAGCACCAACGGCAGCAGCAACGACGGCACCAGCCAAGGCAGATGCCAAACCCGTCAAACTGAGAATCTATGCACAATACGCAGATGAAGATACGAAAACCCCTTACGACTACGCGGTGGCAGAACTGAAGAAGGAAATGCCGAACGTAGAGCTAGAACTGGATATTCAAGCACAAGATGATGGTCAAAAGTTGAAAACGTATGCGGCAACAGGTAACCTGCCGGATATTTTCCAAGCAGGCTTGGACATCATTGATACGTTCAAAAAGTCCAATAACATCCTTATGTTGGATGAGTATGTAACGAAGTTTGGCTTCAAGGACAAGATGCAGCCGAGTGCCATGAATACATTAGTAACCGATGATGGCCACACGTATGCGTTCCCGTACGCGGGGAATGAAGTTGCTTTGCTGTACTACAACAAAGATTTGTTCCAACAAAATGGCGTCAAAGTGCCGACCACGTACGATGAAATGATGGCGGCAGTGAAAGCATTTAATGCGAAAGGCATTACACCGCTTTCCATTTTCGCCAAAGAGAAATGGCCGTGCGTAGCCCTGTATGACATGTTCGTCACACGTGCTGAGCCAGGCGGGATCAATAAGCTGGATAAAGGTACGGCAAAAGCGGAAGACGCGGCGTACAAAACAGCAGCTGAAAAAATTATTGAGCTTGTGAAAGCAGGCATGTTGCCAAAAGGTGCAACGAACTTGAACTATGACCAAGCAGCAGCACTTTACCATGAAGGCAAAGCAGCAATGTTCATCAACGGCCAATGGGAAATTGAAGCCGCGACGAAAGCGCTAGGCGATAAAGCCGGCTACATGTACATCCCGGCGGCAGATGCAGCTGCGTATGATAAAGGCAAGACAGCATTCAGCGGCAGCGGCGGGCCTGGCGGATATGCCGTATCTGCTAATACGAAGGATAAAGAACTGGCAGCCAAAGTAGCTTCCTTCATCTCCTTGAAATACGCTGAGTACAAATTTACAAACCGCAGCAACCCAATTGTAGCCACGAAAGTGGATAAACCCGTCGTGAAACAGTTCCCTCCAATGATGGAGCAGCTGTCCAAAGATATTCCGAAAATCACAAGCACAACGGCTTTCTCATGGGGCTTGTCCAATCCGAAATTCAAAGCAGCACTGGAAGATGCATCGCAAAACTTAATGACGGGTAACTATACCGCAGATCAGTTCGTCAAAGATTTGAATAAAGCAGCAGTGACAGCGAAATAAACGTAATTCATGGCAAGGAGACTCACTCTGGAACGCTTGATACCAGATGAGTCTCCTACTTTATAAGGGAAGTGATGACATGCGCAAATTCTTGGGAAATAAAGCGGCGATACTGCTTTTCACGCTGCCTGCTCTCCTTTTGTATACAGTGATCGTGTTCTATCCTATTCTTCAAACTTTCTATCGTAGTACATTCGAGTGGGACGGATTAAGCGAAGGCACGTTTATCTTTTTGGACAACTACATTCGCTTGTTTCAGGACAGTATTTTTTATACGTCGCTCTACAATGGACTTGTGTTCGCCGCGATCCTAGCATTCGTTCAAATTGGGATCGGGACCGTCCTTGCTTTTGCCGTAGCAGAAGGATTTCGAGGAAGTAAGATTCTCCGTATCTCGTATTTCATTCCTGTCGTCCTGTCCATCACAGTCGTGTGCCAGCTATGGCTAGCGATGTATAACAGTGAGTACGGTTTGATTAATAAAGTGTTCGAAGCACTTGGCATCTCCTACAGACAGGATTGGCTGACGGATAGTAAAACAGCGATTTTCGCGATTGCGTTCGTGAACGCATGGCAGTACATGGGCTATCAGTTTGCGCTGCTCCTTGCCGCTGTCAAATCAGTCCCAGAGCAATACCTAGAAGCTGCGCGCATTGATGGGGCTTCGAAATTCAAAGCACATCTCAAAATCACCATCCCGATGCTGGCAGAAACGTATAAATTTTGCCTCGTGCTGGCGATTACGGGCGGGTTGAATGCTTTTGCCAATATGTTCATCATGACAGGCGGGGGTCCAGGTAACTCCACGTATACGCTCACGTATCTCATGTACCGTTCCGCTTTCCGTGTGGGCGAGTTCGGCTACGGCAGCGCGGCTGCAGCGTTCCTCGTCATAGAGTGCTTGATCGTGACTTTAGCGATTAATAAGCTCATTGCTCGTGAACGAATTACTTTTTAAGAGAAGGTGATGACAGATGAACGGCATCTGGAAACTACGCAATAAAAATCCGCTTCTCGGCATCCTGCTCTGGGTGTATGCGGGGTTGTCGGTGTATCCGCTCTTGTGGATGATCTTCTATTCATTGAAAAATAATAACGAAATTTTCGTCACGAATCCGTTCGGGCTTCCAACGCATTTCCGGTTTGAGAATTATGTGGATGCTTGGTCCAAATTTAATGTACCTGCTTATTTCACGAACAGCGTGCTCGTTGCAGTTGCTACGGTCATTGGTACGATCGTTCTCTCTGTGACTTTTTCCTATGCGGTCGCTCGGATGCAATGGCGCCTGAAGGAAACGGCACGCATTTATGTCGTGATCGGCATGTTTATCCCTGTCCAAGTTATCATGATCCCGCTGGCGATTCTCGTTCGTGATTTTCATTTAGCTAACACGTATTGGGCACTCATCGTACCTTATATCGCCTTTAATATTTCCTTCTCTAGTATGGTATTCTATGGCTTCTTCCGCAGCATTCCAGTGGAACTGGAAGAATCCGCATGTATGGATGGCGCCAGCATTTATCGCACGTTTTACACGATTATTTTGCCGATAATTAAGCCTGCGATGGCAACGATGGTGATTTTCGTTTTCCTTTCTTCATGGAATGAATTTACGATGGCGCTCATTCTCATTACGAAAGAATCGCTCAAAACCTTGCCACTCGGTCTCTTGTTCTTCCAAGGACAATTCACCACGAATTGGGGCGCGATGGGGGCTGCGATGACGATTGCGAGCTTGCCGACTGTTTTGGTTTACGTTCTGTTTAGTGAGCAGGTGGAGAAGGCGATGACCGTTGGGTCCGCTGTGAAAGGATAAGGAATGATAAAAGGATTCTCCTTCACAAGGCGGTGGCATATGGCCACCGTCTTATATGTTTCTTTCGTCATATTCATTCTACTGCCAATTTTCATTGTGACCTGGTTTTCAGTGAGGTCCTTTAATGATGTGCTGTTTGACAATGTCACGACGCGAGCCATGCAAACCCTGGAGCAAGTTTCGTATACGGTTGATACGGAAGCGAGCCGGATGGTTCATACGGTTGCTACGATCGCCAACGACGATAAATTGTTTGCCACGGCGACAACGATACATACACAAGCGGATCGCAATCAACAAGCCAGCCATGAGGCTACGTTAGATTTGGATCATCAGCTTAGTAATTATTTTCACTATACATCGGATGTGATTGCGGCCTTATTTTTTTATCGAGACGGCGGGACTTATGCGTATAAGCAAAGCCTGGGCTTGCATGAAGTTGCGCTGCGGCAAGCGAGTTGGTACGGTCAATCGCTGCGTCAAGTCAACAAAGTTCAAATCTTTGGCGCGGAGGATAACCTGCTCCCAGGTACAAGCGGACACATGGAAATTACGGTGTCCATTTCACCGAAATTTCCTGACGCGTTTAACAACGTTGAGAACGTATACTTTATTTTCCGCGGCAGTGTTCTGCAGCAGTTGCTTCGCACCCAAGTGTCGGAAGCGGGCTATTTCCTTGTGATTTCTCCTAGCGGCAGCGTGATTACAAGCTCTTCGGACGAATTGATCGCGAATCATACTTCGCGTCAAACTTTGCTGGCGCAAGCGATGAGCGAACAGACGGGAAACTATGTGCAAAGCGAAGGGGGCAAACGGTCTTTCGTTAGCTACTTAACATCCACACAGACGGGCTGGAAATACGTTCATGTTATGCCCTATGATCAAATGCTTGCGAGCGTAAAACATGTGTATAACCGGACAATGCTTCTCTCCACGGTTGCGCTAATTGTATTCCTGCTGGCTTCCTGGTTCTGGGTACGCAGTATGGCGAAACCGATTCTAACGCTAGTGAGACAAATGAATCGGGTGAAAATGGGTAATTTTCAAGCGCAATTAGAAGCATCTGGACCTACTGAAATTTATGTGTTAGGCCATAGTTTTAATGAAATGACGCTGCGCATCCAAGAATTAATGAAAGAACGGAAGCTGAAGGAGGAAGCGCGATTACATGCAGAGATGGCTGCGCTGCAATCGCAAATTGGTCCTCATTTCCTCGTGAATACGTTAAATGCCATTAAAATAATGGCGCTCATGGCCAAAGCACCGCACATTCAGAACATGACGGAGTCCCTCATGCATCTGGTTGCTTCGGCGTTTAATCGCGGGGGCAACTTGACTACGGTTCACGAGGAGCTGGCGTTGCTTGATGACTATTTCACGATTATGCGTATTCGATATGGTGATCGTTTTGACGTTTATCGCAATGTTGATGATGACGTTGGTAAGGCGCAGATACTCAAGCTCTTATTGCAGCCGCTGGTGGAGAATAGCATCGTTCATGGTTTTCATGGGCTTGATCGCAGAGGTGTCATTCATATAGGGGTTCATAAGCATGGCGATAGGCATCTGCGTATCACGATTCGTGATAACGGTAACGGGTTCGTCCAAGAGAAGGAACGGACGGTGCATAAGCTTGCGCGGGATTCCTTTAACGGCATTGGACTTCGTAATGTGCAAAGCCGCATCGAACTCCACTATGGACACGAAGGCAAGTTTATGATGAGTAGTGTACCTGGCGAAGGTACGAACATGGAACTATTCCTACCTTTAAATGAAGGCTCGCTTGGTTCCAACTAGTTGAAACTGGAGGGATTAGATTGATTAGAGTACTGCTTGTGGATGATGAACCGCTCATTCGGCTGGCCCTGCGAGAACTCATTGCCTGGGAAGACTTCCAGTGCGAGGTTGTGGCTGAAGCCTCTGATGGTCAAGAGGCACTGCATTTGCTCCAGAATAAAGGTGATATTGATTTGATGCTCATGGATATTCAGATGCCAGGGATGGATGGTATTACCTGTTTGGAGCAGTTGAGAGAACTTCCAGATGTCCAGAAACCAACCGTCATTGTGTTAAGTGCCTATTCCGAGTACGACTATGTTCGACAAGCGTTCCTGCTCGGGGCCATTGATTATATGATGAAAACCCGTATGGAAACGAAGCCGATGACGGTAGTTATTGCCAAAGCTGTGGCTGGTATTCAAGCTCGTATGCTTCAAGCGGAACGCGAAGAAAGAGAACAGCGAGCGCTTCATACGAAAGTGGTAGAGGCTTCGTGGACGGCGCAATTACGCGGTACGAGCACGCAAGATGAGATCTCCATCGGGGAAAGCGATGCACAGGGGGAGCAAATCATCGCTTGTGTGCATATAGGTGCCTCTAACCAGGCGACCACCTATACCGTGCCTATGATTCGGCAGTCGTTAGAAGGCTATTTCACTCAATTGACGGTTCTGCCAATAACAGAGCAGGAGTATGCGCTCATGATTTACTTTGGTGAGGAGGCTGCTCAAGGTCGACATCACATCCGCAACCGCCTGGCAGAGGGAATGGAACGAATTATTAGCCACCTCAAGCAGTATGTGAATCAAGGGGTATCGATTGGTGTGTCTGATTTCATACAGTCGCGACACGAATGGCGGACAGCGTATGAGCAAGCACAGCAACTTGCGGAGTTACGCTTTTTTACGAGGGAGGGAAGAGTGTTCTTTCCTGAACATGCGGCGCTGAATCGAGCGCAATTGCAAGCATTAGGCACGGAAACATGGAATCGGAAGGATCTATTCCGTTGTATAGAAACAGGCCAACCTTGGAAAGAGGAGTTGGAGAAGGGATTTGGCTATTGGCGATCCATGCAGACGAAGCCGATGAAAGACATTCAGAAAATGTACCATGGCTTTCTATGGGAATTGGGAGCACTGCTCCATGCTCGTGAATGTGATTGGCCAGAGGTACTGGGTCATCATGAGGCTCCCTATGAAACATTGTTAGCTCTAACAAGCATGGCTGATGTTCATTTTTGGCTGGAAGGGTTGGTAGGTAAGCTTGCAGCGCATTTGGACCCTCGGCGATTAGCCATTCAGCAATCTCCTCGATTGATTGATAAGGCCAAAGCGTATATCAACGCTCATTATCATGAGCCGTTATCCTTAGGGGATGTGAGCGAATGGGTGGGTGTGACGGAAAGTCATTTGAGCAAACAATTCGTGAAGGAAACGGGAGAAAACTTCATCGCCTATGTGACGCAAATTCGGATCGAGAAAGCGATTCAGTTGATGTGGGGAGGGATGAAGTTGTTCGAAATTGCAGAGAGGGTCGGATATCCCAATCAAGGACATTTCAGTCGTATGTTCAAAAAAGTGACGGGTCAGACACCGCAGCAATACCGAGAATCCTGCAAGTTAGAGTAGACTCGTCAAAGCACAAAAATTGCACAAGTAAGCACAAGAATCGTCATGTCCTTGCCGTCTCTGTGCTCTTATTATTAGAGTTGTAAGCGCAAACAATAGCCGTATGGAGGGGTAAGACAAAATGAAAAGAAAATGGGCAGGGACACTTGTAGCAAGCGTATTGACCATGTCAGTTGTATTAAGCGGTTGTGGGTCATCAGAGAGCGGCACCAAGGCAACACCAACGGGTACGGATACACCAAAGCAAGCGGTAAGCGGCAATAAAGTTACGATTAAAATGGCGATGTGGGATGTCAACGCGTCATTTATTGATTTTCTCAGCGCAAAAGTAAAGGAATACAGCAAGGTTGATCCTAATGTCAACGTGGAAGTTGAAGCATTCAAGAACGATGGCGATTACTTGAAAGCGATGAAGGTTCGTCTTTCTGCGAACGAAATGCCGGATTTCTTCGAATTGAAGCCGAATTTCATTAATGATTTCAAATCTGAATTGCTTCCGCTTGATGACCTCAGTACAACAGCTAAAAATAAATATGCCAAAAAATACGCCGTAGACGGCAAAGTGTTGGCGATGCCAACCGTTCAATTCCCTGAGATGGTGTACTACCACCCAAGTATTTTTAAAGAACTTGGTCTCGCCGTTCCGACGACATGGCCGCAATTCTTAGATGTGCTGAACAAAATTAAAGATAACAAGAAGTACATTCCTTATGCGATGGGCGGCAAGGACGCTTGGCCGGATTATCCATTCAATGAATTCATGCATCACCTGACTTCAGGCGATGAGAATTACTTGAGCAACCTGGCGACTGCGGCTCACCCGTTCGCGGAAGGCACGCCTTTCTATAAGGCGTACAGCAAGATTGAAACTCTGTACAGTGCAAAAGTTATGGGTCCAGACCCGCTTGGCGTGAGCTGGGATCAAGCCACAGGCTTGTTCGAGAGTAAGAAAGCTGCAGTGGTTGCAGCAGGGCTATGGTACTTGGATACATATATGTCCAAAGTGGGCAATGCGGATGATCTAGCAGCATTCCCAATGCCAGTTCGCGACAGTGAATCGGAGCCGTTAACTGTGATGACGTTTACCGATCATTTCTACGCGATTAACAAAAACAGTAAAAACACAGAAGCCGTGAAGAAATTCATGGAGTGGTTCTATAGCCCAGCGGTTCACCAACAATATGTGGATAAAGTAAAGCTTGGCGCAGTGATCGATGGCGTTACAGCCAATGTGCCGTTCTTAAATGATTTCTACAAAAACAATAAAATCACGCCGTTCCTCTATGTGCCTGGTAACCAGAAGTACACCGATCTCATTAACGCCACGCAATTGGATTGGAAGACCGTCGGTCAAGATATGATTTCAGGTAAAAAGCTCAGTGACATTTCCAAGCAATTGGATGACAAATGGAATAAGGCTCGCGACGCTAAGAAATAGGATAGCATAGAGATGGCAATGCGGTGGAAATGCGGTTCTTTCGTGGAGGCCGTGTTTCCGCTGCGTGCTTGGAGGTGAGACCTACATGAGTTACAACATGCAAAAGAAGTTGATTATCGTATTATTTCTAGCCTTCCCCGTATTTCTGTTACTCTTGCTGCTCATGTATCCGACACTCAAACTAATCCAGTTAAGCTTGACGGACTGGAATGGCATCAGTCGAACATTTCATTATGTAGGCTGGGATAACTATGTGCAGGCATTTCATATGCCGGAAATTTGGAAATCACTCTACCACAATTGGCAGTATTTCCTTGTACATGCCTTGATTCTTCCTCTCGAAATTATGATAGCTGTGCTCTTGAACGCCAAATTGAAGGCGAATCCGTTCTTTCGCTCCATTGTGTTTCTTCCATATGTCATTAATGGCGTCGCGGTGGCGTACGTGTTCAGCTATTTATATAATCCGATTAACGGGCCACTCAATTTATTTCTGGAAGCGGTAGGCTTGGATGCCTGGATTCAGCGTTGGCTCAGTGATCCCGCCGTTGTCAATTACTCCTTAATCTTCGTCTCCTTATGGCGATATTGCGGCCTGCATGTCATCTTGTTTCTAGCTGGCTTGCAGTCTATACCTGAGGATTTATACGAAGCAGCGCGCATGGATGGAGCGAGTCCGATGAGACAACTGTGGCACATTACCGTGCCTGGCATGAGTCGTGTCATTGAAATCGTGCTGTTCCTCAACGTGCGGGGGGCTTTACAGGTGTTCGATATCCCGTTCCTGATGACACAGGGGGACCTGCCAATGCCAGTTCGACCTTTACCTTATACACCGTGGATACAGCTTTCAAATTCAACAACTATGGCTTAGCGTCGACGATGGCGATTCTGCTTATGGTGATGATCATCGTGTTTAGTTACATTCAGAAGACGCTATTCCGTGCGGCTGGAGGCGGTGAATCATGACAATGGGCTCAAAATTCAAGCCGCTCTATTACCTTATTTTTGCGATTATCACAGTCATTGTGCTCATTCCCTTAGTGTTGGTGCTGTTTGCTTCTCTGAAGCCAGCGTCAGAGCTGGCCGCATCGTCTCCCATTTCCCTTCCAAGCAGTTTGTATTGGGGAAATCTGAAGACGGCGTTTGTGAAGGGGGATATACTGACTGGTTTTCAGAATACGTTGATCCTCATCGTTGTCTCTGTTGTATTAAACATGATTCTAGGCACAATGACGGCCTATATTCTGAATCGTTTCGATTTTCGGTTGAAAAAGGTGATTTTCGCACTGTTCACCGTCGCGATGGTTGTCCCTTTTTACACCACAGAGGTAGCTAGGTTTCAAATCATTAAAGCACTGGGCTTGTACAACACGTTGTACGCCCCAACACTCATCTACGCGGGAACGGATCTCCTGCAAATTTTCATCTACCTTCAATTCATGGAGAAAATCTCCGTGCAATTGGATGAAAGTGCCATGATGGACGGTGCATCCTATTTCCGCATTTTCCGTTCCATCATATTCCCGCTTATGGTGCCAGCAACCGCAACACTGGCGATTATCAAAACGGTAGAAATTATGAATGACATGTACATTCCATTTCTTTATATGCCAGCGAAGAAGCTTCACACGTTGTCTACCGCGCTGATGTCTTTCGTCGGAGAGCGCGCTTCTTACTGGAATGAACTCTCTGCGGCGATTCTGATCATCATGCTGCCGACCATTCTAATTTACCTATTTGCACAACGGTATGTATTTGCTGGCTTGATGGATGGTGCTGTAAAAGGATAATACTGGGAAATATGGCACTTAAATGACCCCTTGAGGGTCATTTTTTGCATGAAAAGTGCTCAATTCCCCATATATCAAGAACGCTTATAAGTATCATAAGATGATTCTAATTGACCTGTGGTGCTCTCTATGATAGGTTTCAATGGAGAGTAAAAAAAGTGCGAAAAATAGCAAAGCTTATCAATACATGCTGATGAGGTGGATTTTGTTGGAACTTCAAGTCATAAACAGTCCTTTTAACCAAGAGCAAGTTGAATTACTTAATCGTGTCCTGCCGTCGTTAACCGACACCCAACGTATTTGGCTGAGCGGATATCTGACAGCCCAGCAAGGAGCAGGTCAGGCAGCGGCAGCGCCGACAGCTTCATTACCAACGACTGTGGCCGCACCTGCCATTTCCAAAGAAGTAACCGTGCTATTTGGATCCCAGACAGGGAATTCTGCTGGTCTTGCCAAAAAGCTTGCTAAAAAATTAGAAGAACAATCGTTTATTGTGACATTGTCATCGATGAGCGACTTCAAGCCGAATAACTTGAAAAAGGTACAAAACCTGCTCATGGTTGTAAGTACACATGGGGAAGGCGATCCGCCGGATAATGCGATTTCGTTCTATGAGTTCCTTCATAGCAAAAGAGCGCCGCAATTGGATGATCTGCGCTATGCTGTTCTTTCCTTGGGCGACACGTCCTACGAGTTCTTCTGCCAAACGGGCAAAGACTTCGACAAGCGTTTGCAAGAACTTGGCGGTAAAACATTAACCGATCGCGTAGATTGCGATGTTGATTTCGATGAGCCGGCAGCGGCTTGGGTTAGCAATGTATTAGCTGCTTTGAATGCAGCATCTTCCGCATCTGCGCCAGTTGCTGGAGCAGCTGCAGCAGTAGGAAGCGCATCCCCTGAATCCGAGTATTCCAGAACGAATCCGTTCCAAGCGGAAGTGCTTGAGAACTTGAATTTGAATGGCCGCGGTTCTGACCGTGAAACGCGCCATGTGGAGATTTCCTTGGAAGGCTCCAACTTGCAATACGAACCAGGCGATAGCATCGGGGTATTCCCTGAGAATCACCCGCGTCTTGTCAATGAACTGATTCAGGCGATGGAATGGAATGGAAGCACACCAGTGGCTGTTAACAAAAATGGGGAAGAGCGTCCTTTGCAAGAAGCACTTCTTCGTTACTATGAGATCACAGCACTGACGAAACCATTGCTTGAGCAAGTGGCGAAACTTTCTTCGAATGAGAAACTGCAAGAGATGGTTGCCCCTGGGAATGAACCAGAGTTGAAGTCTTATATTTATGGACGTGATCTGCTTGATTTGGTTCAGGATTTCGCTTTGAAAGGCATTCCTGCCAGCCAGTTCGTTGCGATTCTGCGCAAATTGCCTGCTCGCCTTTATTCGATCGCAAGCAGCTCCAAGGCGAATCCGGATGAAGTACATGTAACCGTTCGCGCTGTACGCTATGAAGCGAATGGACGTAACCGTTACGGCGTTTGTTCCGTACATTTGGCTGAACGTACACAAATTGGTTCAACACTGCCTGTGTATATCCAAAGCAATCCGAACTTCAAACTGCCTGAAAACCCAGAAACGCCAATCATCATGATCGGACCTGGTACTGGCGTAGCGCCGTTCCGTGCATTCCTTCAAGATCGTGAAGAAACAGGTGCAGAAGGGAAATCCTGGTTGTTCTATGGCGATCAACATTTCGCGACAGACTTCCTATACCAAGTTGAAATGCAGCGTTGGCTGAAAGATGGCGTCTTGACGAAGCTGGATGTCGCTTTCTCCCGTGATACGGATCAAAAAGTTTATGTACAACATCGCATGCAAGAGTCAAGCCGTGAGCTTTATCAATGGCTGCAAGAAGGCGCAGTGGTGTACGTTTGCGGTGATGAGAAGAAAATGGCACACGATGTGAATGCCGCGTTAGTCTCGATTCTTGAGCAAGAAGGCGGACTAAGCAACGATGAGGCCTTGCAATATTTAGCTAATATGCAACAGCAAAAACGTTATCAACGGGATGTTTATTAATTCACGATCCCCGCGATCACGAGAGGAGAAAGCTCACGATGTCAGAAAATAATTTGCTATCGAAGAATAGTGCACCGCATAGTGATGTTGAACATATTAAAATCCGCAGTAATTATTTGCGCGGCAGCTTGGAAGAAACGCTGCAAGACCGCATCACAGGTTCCATCCCAGAGGATGACAACCGTTTGATGAAATTCCATGGAAGCTACATGCAGGATGACCGTGACTTGCGTAACGAGCGTGCGAAGCAAAAGCTGGAACCTGCTTACCAATTCATGCTCCGCGTACGAGCAGCGGGCGGGATCGTTACGCCTGATCAATGGTTGATGATGGATCGTGTTGCTCAGAAGTATGCGAACGGCACAATTCGTTTGACGACGCGTCAATCATTCCAATTGCATGGTGTTATCAAATGGAATATGAAGAAAACGATTCAAGAAGTGAACGCGTCCATGCTCAGCACACTTGCTGCTTGCGGTGACGTTAACCGTAACGTGATGTGTAACCCGAACCCATACCAATCAGATGTACACGGTGAAGTGTATGAGTGGGCGAATCGCATCTCCAACCACTTGGATCCGCGCACGAGAGCATATCATGAGATATGGCTTGACGGTGAGAAAATCGTGGACAGCCGCGACGATGAAGAGCAGGAGCCGATTTACGGACCTGTGTACTTGCCGCGTAAGTTCAAAATCGGAATCGCAATTCCGCCATCTAACGATGTTGACGTATACTCCCAAGATCTAGGCTATATTGCTGTTGTTGAAAACGGTCGTTTGGTTGGCTTCAACGTATCCGTTGGCGGCGGTATGGGGATGTCCCATGGAGATACGAAGACATATCCGCAGGTTGGTCAAGTTATTGGTTTCATCAAGCCGGAGCAAGCGGTTGATTTGGCTGAGAAAACGGTAATGATCCAACGCGATTACGGCGATCGTTCCGTTCGTAAACATGCACGTTTCAAATACACGATCGATGATCGCGGTATCGAGTGGTTCGTGAACGAGCTGCAAACGCGTCTTGGCTGGAACTTGGAGCCGACACGTGCTTTCCATTTCGAATCCAATGGTGATCGTTATGGTTGGGTGAAAGGCAGCAACGGAAAATGGCACTTCACGCTGTTTATTCAAAACGGCCGCGTCATGGATGATGGCGACTACCGTTTGATGACAGGGCTTCGTGAAATTGCTAAAGTTCACAACGGCGACTTCCGATTGACGTCGAATCAGAACTTGATTATCGGCAATGTGAGCGCTCAGAAAAAGAAGAAGATCGAAGATTTGATCAAGGATCACGGCATCACGGATGGCTTACACTATTCCGCGCTGCGTCGTAATTCGATGGCGTGTGTGGCATTCCCAACGTGCGGACTTGCAATGGCGGAATCGGAGCGTTATCTGCCTTCGCTGGTTACGAAAGTTGAGGCGATCCTTGAGAGCGTTGGACTTCGTGAGCAAGAAATTACGATTCGGATGACAGGTTGTCCGAATGGATGTGCGCGTCCGATGCTGGCGGAACTTGCCTTTATCGGAAAAGCTGCAGGTAAGTACAATATGTATCTTGGCGGCGGCTTCGCTGGAAACCGCTTGAATAAGCTATACAAAGAAAACATCGGTGAATCCGAAATTCTGGATTCCCTCCAAACGATCATTCCGCACTACGCCAAAGAGCGTCAAGCGGATGAACATTTCGGAGATTTCGTGATTCGTGCAGGGTATGTAAAGGAAGTTCGTTCGGGTCAAGATTTCCACGCATAATAAGATGACAAAGGCAGTCAAAAGTAGCTAACACTTTTGACTGCCTTTTTTTGTGCTTTATTGCGAGCCTTTGCTCACCCAGAAGGTCACATTTTCCCCTTGCAGGCTATTAGTCCCTGGTTTCGGATCTTGCTTGCTGACCGTCCCCTTGGGCAAGGTGCTCGCCTCAATAAAGAAATTGTAATGAAGCCCAGCAGCTAGTGCCATCTTCTCCGCGGCTTCTTGTGTTTGACCGACGAGATTCGGAACAACAGTCTCTTCGGAATCGGCGCCTGCGAGAACAGGTTTCGCTGATGCGCTGGGACTAGCTGTCGTGACGATGCTTGCCGTTGGTGAAGGCGATACAATCACGACCTTCTCAACGATCTTCGGCGAGGACGATGGCCAGACGGCCCAGACGACAATCCCGCCAACAACGAGCGTTGTTGCTGCGCTCAAGGCAACCTTAGCGAATGTATGGTTGTTGTGTATACGATCAACATCGTCGAGATCTCGAGGCGGTGGAAGTGGATCAGGGGGCTGGGACGAGTCCATAACCCAATCTTGCTCCCGACTCGATGATTCCGCAGAAGCGACGGTAGTTGTAGATGTAATAGTGGGCGGCAAGCTACGCAAGCCAAACACAAGCGATGAGAGCGATGACTGTCCGTGGCAAATAAATTTGATCACCCGAATTAACGCTTGTTTCTGTTCCATCGTTGCGCTTGGGATTGGAGTACGCTCCAAGGTCGTATGCATAACCTCAAAAGTGTCCGTAATCGGCTCGCCGCCAGTTAGGAGCCCAATCATCAGTCTGCACAGCCCAATCGCGCTTTGCTCCTGGTCTTCGTCATCTTCCCAATAGTTAATGACCGACAGTTTATTGTGATCGGATAGCCATAAGTTCTCAGGTCGCACAGAAAAGCCTGTAATCCGTTCTTCCAGTGCATCCAGCAAAGATACACCTAAATCGCTAATCATCTCGACAACGGCGCTAAAGGGCCATTTACGATTGGAAATAAGCGAAGAGAAAAGGGAACCTGACTTCGCTTGCAAAATAATTGTGACCGCATCTTCGCTTACTGACGTATCTAAGATGTGATGGAAACCGTCATGGATGAAGGCGGCTTTATCATGTAGGGAGCGTATGTAGATATCGCCGTGTTGGGGATGGCGAACTGTTTTGCGATACAGGAGTACCTTACGTGACAGGAATACATCATCACCGTAATGGAGTGTTCCATGAGGGAAAGAGACGATTTGTGTACTTGGCACGTATCGTGAACCAATTCGATCGGACATGGAATAACCTACCTCTCTGCACATTCATTCTCTATACTGTACATCTTTTTGCGACGTATGGGAATCATCTTGTGAAAAATGAAACCAAACCGGGCAAGTCTATCTTTTTATAGGACTTTATATGATTCTACTATGCGACATTAGCCCTAGAATGATATGATTAGGTCAATCTACGATATGACAAAAAAAGCCATTATAAGGAGTGAATTTGTTGAAAAAGGTCGCAATTTTGGGCGGAGGCGTTGCGGGACTTAGTGCTGCTCATGAGCTAATTCTAAGAGGCTACCAGGTTTCTGTCTACGAGAGTCGAAATATTCCAGGGGGGAAGGCAAGAAGTATGCCTTTCAAAGGCAGCGGTAAAGGAGGAAGACGTGATTTGCCAGGCGAGCATGGGTTCCGACTATTCCCTCGCTTTTACCGACATGTCATTGATACCTTGAAACGAATCCCTTATGGGGATAAGACAGTGTACGACAATTTAACCGAAGTATCGCGTTTAGACATTGCTTCTTTTACAGATCCGATTCAACCTCTACCTGCTAAAGTGGCATTGAACATAGAAAACTTGTCAATTTTGAAAGGTTTGATTGATCACAAACTAGGGCTGACCAACAGCGATTTGAGGCAATATCGACGCAGATTATGGCAAGTGATGACCAGTTGTGAAGAGCGGATTCGCGAAGAGTATGATGGGGTTGATTGGTGGGATTTCATCCATGCGAAAGAGCAGTCTCAGGCCTTTTTGAAAATTTTCGCGGGATTTACCACGACTTTAGTCGCATGCCAATCGAAGGTGGCGAGTACGCAAACCGTGGGTCCTGTTGCGGCCCAAATGACACTTGATCTCACAACGCCAGGGACGAGCTTCGTAAGGCTGTTGAATGGACCAACGAATGATAAATGGATTTATCCTTGGATGACCTATCTGCAGGATCAAGGTGTCGATTATCATTTGGAAGCCAGAGTGGAAGGTTTCCGATGTGAGGATGGCAGAATCATAGGTGTCCAAGTTACGGAATATGGGAAATCCATCGAAATTGAAGCGGATTACTATATTGCTGCGTTTCCTGTTGAGGTCATGGGCCCGCTAATTTCGCCAGAAATGCTGCAAGCGGACCCTTCACTCTATGGAGTGAAACGACTGGTTGATTCCGTCGAGTGGATGAATGGCATCCAATTCTATCTGAATGAAGATGTGACAATCACACACGGACACGTCATCTATTTGGATGCGCCATGGGCATTAACCTCGGTATCCCAAAAACAGTTCTGGCCAGACATCGAGTTAAGTGAATATGGGGACGGCCGTGTAAAAGGCATATTGTCTGTAGATATTTCGGATTGGGACATGCCTGGCATTTTATATGGAAAACCCGCTGTAAATTGCACGCTGGAAGAAGTAAAAGAAGAAGTCTGGGAGCAATTAAAGCGTAGCCTGAATACGGGAGATTCTGTTATCTTAAAAGATGACATGCTTCATTCCTGGTTCTTGGACAGTGAAATCCAATATGATCCTGTCGATCAAAGATGCAAAAATAATTCACCATTGTTTATTAATCGCAAGGATACTTGGAAAGATCGTCCAGAAGCCTATACACGTATTCCTAACTTGTTCTTGGCATCCGATTATGTGCGCACGAACACGAATCTCGCAACGATGGAAGGCGCGAACGAAGCGGCGCGACGAGCGGTCAATGCCATTTTACAACAAGATGAATCGTTGGAGCAGCCTTGTGAGATCTGGGATATGTATACATTTGAAATTGGCAATATCGATATCTTGAAGCGTTTCCGTGAGCATGACAAGAAGCGGTTTGAACAAGGGCAGCCTTGGAATGGTAAATTGCGTTAGGAAGTAGGAGGCTGTGAGTGGTGGTTTTTACAGATTATGATTTCATCAAACAGATCAGTCGGAATGAACGGACGGTTTTCTATCGCGCAGTTCATAAGGTAACGATGGAGAAGGTGATGATCCGAGCACTGCGCTCAGACTTCCCGCGCTCATCCGATATCGCAAAGCTGAAACGGGAACACGAGGTAGGGAGTCCGTTGGACATCCCAGGCATTCTCAAGCCTTTGACATTGTGGCAAAATCCTACGAATGTGGCTTTGATTCTCGAGGATTTTGACGGAGTGCCGCTTGCCGATCTGCTGCCGTTGTATACACAATCCATCACAGCTTTCTTAGCTGGGGCGATTCAATTAGTCAAAATAATTGGCGATTTACATCAAAGGTATGTGATCCATAAAGATATTAACCCAAGTAACATTCTCGTCAATGTGGATACGAAGATGATGAAATTACATGATTTCAGCATTGCTTCGTTTACAAGGGAGCGGCAAGAAATCATCGATCCCCTGCTGCTAGAAGGGACGCTTCGCTACATGTCTCCTGAGCAGACGGGACGAATGAATCGCATCATCGATTACCGGACGGACTATTATTCCTTAGGTGTTACCTGCTACGAAATGCTTACAGGACGACTGCCTTTCCAAACGGACGATCCGATCGAGTTGATCCATTGTCATTTGGCTGTAACGCCTCCTGCGCCTGATAGCTTGGACTTAGGCATTCCTAAGGCTGTTTCTGACATTGTGATGAAATTGCTTGCCAAAAATGCAGAAGATCGCTATCAAAGCGCATATGGTATCGTACAAGATTTAACGCATTGTTTGACCCAACTTACGGCGGGTGAACGTTTAGACGATTTTCAAGCTGGTCGTTATGATCTGACCGATATGTTTCAAATCCCTCAAGGGTTGTATGGCCGAGAGAATGAAACTACGAAACTCCTTCACGTGTATGAGCAAGCTACGCATGGCTCTCTTGAAGCGGTATGGGTAACAGGTGAATCCGGATTTGGCAAAACCTTTCTGATCGGTGAAACGATGCGAACGATCATGAAAGATCGTGGTTGGTTTCTCTCGGGTCGATTTGAGCCGAATAAACAGCATGTCTCGTATCAGGCGCTCTCGAATGCGTTGCGCGGATTGGTACGACAGCTTCTGACAGGGAAAAATCGGGAAATTGACGATTATCGCAAACGATTGTTAGAGGTCGTCGGGACAAGCGGCAGCGTCTTGATTGATCTTATTCCAGAGCTTGTTTTACTTATTGGGGAACAACCGAGCGCTAAACAGCTGCCTCAGCAAGAAGCCCAGAAGCGTTTGAACTATTTGCTGCAGCAATTTTTATTTTTATTTTCGGGAAAAAATCACCCTATCGTCTTGTTTTTGGACGATTTACAGTGGGCGGATGCAGCATCGTTACAATTCCTTAATTTAATGCTGAATGATTCACAAATGCGTTATTTCCTCTTTATTGGAGCCTATCG
Organism: Paenibacillus sp. MBLB1832; assembly: GCF_032271945.1. Classification (NCBI taxonomy): domain Bacteria; kingdom Bacillati; phylum Bacillota; class Bacilli; order Caryophanales; family Paenibacillaceae; genus Paenibacillus; species Paenibacillus roseipurpureus. Next base: position 2,206,386 of record NZ_CP130319.1, read on the forward strand.
CGGAGAGTACGATACGAACTGGTTGTCCTCGATGCATGTGCAATTGCTGGATAAGCTGCCTGCGCGATTAGTTGCTGAACGGATTGTATTGCAAGCGCTGAAAACCGAAGACGTCCGCAGCCTAGTTGCCGAAGCCTTAGCGACGAGTGCAGATGAGGTAGAAGGCTTGGCGCAGCTTGTTTTGCAGAAAACAGGGGGAAATCCGTTCTTCATCAAGGTGTTCTTGACCGCGCTTTATGAGCAGGGCGTACTTACCTTTGACTATGAGATGAATCGTTGGACATGGGATTTGGACGAAATTCAGCTTCTGCGCATTACGGATAATCTCATGTTCCTGCTCGCGGAGAAACTAGAACGAATGCCCGCTAGAACACAGCATTTAATGCGTTTAGCCGCCTGTTTAGGCGTATCGTTTGATCTGGAAACCCTTGGCATTATTATGCAGAAATCTTTTGCAGAGACGCTGCATGAACTGGAATTGACCATCCAAAATGGACTAATCATCCCTGTGGGGACAGCTTATAAATTTTTTCAAGAAGGTCAGAGTGATTCCAAAGCTAGAGATATTCGTTTCACCTTTATCCACGACTCGATTCAAGAAGCTGTTTATGGCTCCATAGAGGAGTCCATGCTGCCAGATATGCATCTCACGATTGCGCGCATGTTGATCGAAGCGTTGGGCGAGAAAGAATTGAATGAACGGTTGTTGGAGATTGTCCATCATTTGAATTTAGGGTCATCCTTGATTCGGGAGCAGCAGGAGCTTAAACAATTGCTTGCCTACAATCATTATGCAGGACGCAAAGCGAAATCTTCGAATGCGTATCAATCGGCGATTCAATATTTGGATAAGGCGCTGGATGTGCTGGCATTGATCGACGGCGATGAACTCGATGAGCGCAGCTATGACATTCGATTAGAGAAGTCGGAGGGCTTGTATCTGAACGGGCAGGCCGATGAAGCGGCGAAGTTATACGAGCAGCTGCTGCAAGAGCCACTATCTCGTGAGCAGAAGCTGGAAGTATATAATTTGCAAGTTGTCTTATATACGAATATTGGCAAACAGCATCAGAGCGTGCAAGTCGGGCTTAAAGCATTGGCCGAGTATGGCATCCGGATATCTGACTCCCCATCGACACCTTATGTACTCGTCAACTTTCTCGATGTGAAAAGAAGGATTGGGCGAAGAACGACACTTGATCTGTATGAACTGCCCGTTATGGCCGATCCGTTTCAAATCAAGCTCATGAATTTGATGATCAATGTGGCCGTTTCCGCCTATTTTGTAGATACGAAATTGTTCGGACCTTTTATGTTTAGTATGATCAAAAACGCCTTGAAATACGGGAACACACCGTCAATGGCGTATGTGTATAGCGCGTATGGACTTATTCTTGGTTCGGGCTTTGGCGACTATCAAGGCGGTTATCTGTTCGGTCAGCTGGGTGAGCGGATGAATGCACGTTTTCAATCGCATCCGTATCGCAGCAAAAGCTATTTCGCTTTAGGGCTGTTCATTACACCTTGGGTGAAATCGATGAGGCTAAGCTCAGAGCGTCTAAGGGAGTCGTTTCGCAGCGGCATCGAAGATGGCGATTTAGTTTTTGCCGGCTATGCGTTAACTTACCAAGTGCTGGTTCAAGATTTTCAAGGTATAGTTCTGTCAGAGCTCAAAGAGGAGCTGGCAAAAAGCTATCGGATTTTAGAACAGACGAATCATCACGATACGCTGCTTATGATGGAAATCATTCGCATGGTGATTATGAATTTGGAGGGAATGAGCGTCAATCCGCTTCTTTTCGGCAACCACCAAGAAGAGGAAGAACTGTTCGTAACAAAGCTGAAAGAGCATCCGAACCAAGTCATCATGCATGTGTATACGATTAAGAAAATGATGCTGTATTACTTGTTTGGCTCTTATGAGGAAGCTGTGAAAATGGGCAAGATGTCCGAAATGTATGAAGGCGTTTCTTTCGGATTGTTTCATATCCCAGAAAATTATTTTTATTATGTGTTATCCATCGCAGCTGTGTATCAGGACGCATCGGTCATTGATCGTAAGAAATACGCCAAACAAGTTAAGAAGATGATGCGGAAGATGGACAAATGGGCCAAAAACTGTCCAGAAAATTTCTTGCATATGACTCATCTCATGCAAGCAGAGTGGGATCGTGTTTGTGGACGCAGTTTAAAAGCGGAGCAGGGCTATGAGGCGGCGATTCGGAAAGCTAAGGAAGAAGGCTTCATTCAGTATGAAGCGTTAGCGAGCGAGCTTGCAGGCAAGTATTACAAGCAGATGGGGAAAGACAAATTTGCGAAATTGTACTTCTTTGATGCTTATATGGGGTATATGAACTGGGGGGCGAAAGCCAAAGCGGACAATTTGCGCCTGCGGAACCCAGGCAATATCGGACAAGCCCCAGAATGGGCGACGACGAAGCTGAGTGATTATTCCTTGCAGGCGCTTGATTTCAAGACGATTATGAACACATCGCGCTCCTTATCCAGTGAAGTCAATTTGGAACAACTCATCAAGAGACTGATGGAAATTGTTACGTATTCCTCTGGGGCTGAGCGAAGCGTGCTCGTCCTTAAGGATAAAGACAGCTTATATGTGGAAGCTGAGATGCTTGCAAGTGAAGGGAAAAACTCCTGCACAGTTTGCTCAGTTCTGCTTGAATCACGCGACGATCTCCCTCAGACGGTGATTCAATATGCCGCGAGATTGACGGAAGGGGTCGTGCTGGACGATGCGGAGAATTTTGGATTTTTCATGCACGATCCTTATATTCGTCAGACGGAAAGTAAATCGATCTTCTGCGAGCCGATCTTGCATCAGGGCAATTTAGTCGGAGTGTTTTATTTGGAAAATAATTTGACACGCAATGCCTTCACTTCCGACCGTTTGGATGTCATTAAATTGTTGTCAGCGCAAGCTGCAATCTCCATTGAGAATGCGAGGCTGTACAATGATCTCGAGTCCAAAGTGAAAGAGCGAACGAATGAATTGATCTTGATGGAAACGTCGCGGCGCGATCTGCTCTCTAACATTTCGCATGATCTGGGAACACCGTTGACCTCCATTCAGGGCTATGTCGAAGCAATCTTGGACGGCGTTATTCAAGAACCCGATGAGCAGAAGAAGTATTTATCTGTCGTCCATATGCGGATTGTAGGCATTCAAAGGCTCATTACGGACTTATATCAGCTGAGCCGCCTAGAAACGAAACAGTTTCATTTTCAGCTTGTCCCTACAGCTGGTGTGACGATGGTTCGGCAGCTATTCGCGAAGTATGAATTAGACGCTGCCAACGCAGGAATCACCTACACCCTAGATATGAAGCTGACAGCGGGGCATGAGCTGATGCTTACCGTCGATTCGGATCGGATTGAACAGGTGTATGCGAATATCGTCTATAATGCGATTAAATTTACTCGTCGCGGCGGCTTTATCACGGTGAAAGTCGAAATTAGAGATGAACCAAGCGAGCTTGTCATACGGCTAACCGACAGCGGTGTCGGGATTAGTGATGAAGATTTACCGCATATTTTCGAGCGCTTCTATAAGGCTTCCAAATCCCGCAGCAACTCGGGCGGAAGTGGGCTAGGCCTCGCGATCGCCAAAGAAATTGTCCAGTACCATGGCGGTCAAATATGGGCAGAGAGTCGTTTAGGAGAAGGGTGCAGCATTTCATTTTCACTCCCGATGCATCGTATATAACGAGAGCAAACCGTACATCTTACAGAGAGATGTGCGGTTTTTTGTTACCAATGCTATTGAATTCGACATGTGCTATACTTCTGTAGATATCAGTCATCGAAGGAGTTTACCCACACATGGAATCATTTATGCAGTATAATCCAACCAAATTATGGTTTGGTGAAGGCCAAATCAAGCAATTACAGCAGGAAGTAGACACACATGGCAAGCGTGTATTGCTGGTGTACGGCGGCGGAAGCATTAAACAAAATGGCGTGTATGATGCGGTGATGAAGCAGCTACGTGAGTGTGAAGCAACGGTTATCGAGATGCCAGGCGTTGAACCGAATCCTAGGTTGACGACCGTCAAGAAAGGCATAGCGTTATGCCGTGAGATGAGCATTGATCTCATTTTGGCCGTAGGCGGGGGAAGTGTCATCGATTGCGCCAAAGCAATCTCCGTAGGGGTGTTTTATGACGGAGATGTTTGGGACATTATCACAAGGAAGGCAACGCCAGAGCGCGCATTGCCACTTGGGACGGTACTAACGTTAGCTGCGACGGGGTCCGAAATGAATAATATCTCCGTGATCACGAATTGGGAAAAAAATGAGAAACGCGGTTGGAGCAGTCCATTCGCTTATCCTGCTTTCTCCATTTTAGATCCTGCCTATACGGTATCTGTGCCGCGTGATCAGACGGTATATGGCATCGTCGATATGATGTCCCATGTCCTCGAGCAGTATTTCCACCGAACCGAACATGCGCCAATGATGGATCGGTTCATGGAATCTGTGCTGCTAACCGTTATGGAAGCGGGCGTTAAGCTGGTTGACGATCTGCAGAATATCAAGCATCGAGCAACGATCATGTACGCGGGGACGACCGCGTTTAATGGTATGCTCTCTTGCGGAACAGACGGAGGGGATTGGGCTTCACATCAAATCGAGCACGGGTTGTCCGCTGTTTATGATATCCCGCACGGCGGTGGGTTAGCGATTGTATTTCCGAACTGGATGGCCCACTGTGCGGAGGAAGATCCAAGTCGGATGAAGAAGCTGGCAATGACCGTTTTTGGTATTGAAGAGAGAGGCAGGAGCGACTACGAAATTGCGATGGAAGGGATTCAGGCCTTGCGTCAGTTCTGGGATTCATTAGGGGCGCCGAATCGATTGGGCTATTATGGCATCGACGATCAGCGAATTGAAGAATTAGTTCATAAATCATTTATGAAACCGAGCATTGGACAGTATAAAGTGATGACGAGAGACAGCGTGCGCGATATTCTGATAAGGTCGTTAGCATGAAGTATTATGTGTACGTCCTAACTGGCGCTATCAGCTTCGGACTTCTATCAACTTTCGTGAAGAAAGCTTATGAGGCTGGATTTCATGTAGGTGATGTCGTTGGCAGTCAAATTTTATTCGGATTAATGATGCTGTGGTTGATGGCTTTCGTGACGTCTAAGTCAGCGAAGGCAGGTGCCGAGAGACCAACGTTTCGTGTTTCACCCAAGCAAACGCTTCTGCTCATGCTTGTTGGAACAAGCTCTGGTTTGACGGGTATCTTTTATTATGCAGCACTGCAATATGTATCGGCTTCTTTTGCTATTCTTCTATTGTTCCAATTCACCTGGATCGGCATCGTACTTGAGGCTCTTATTGATCGTAAGCGACCAAGTAAAGACAAGCTTATTGCCCTTATTTTCTTAATTATCGGTATTATGATGGCGAGCGGTTATTTACAAGGCCACTTAGAGGCGCCGTCATTGGTAGGTGTGCTGCTTGGGCTGCTATCTGCGTTAACCTACGCGTTGTTCATTGCGATGAACGGCCGAGTAGTGAATCATGTTGCACCGATCACACGAAGCGCTGTGATGCAGACAGGCTCTTTCGTGATTATCATGCTGATCTTCCCGCCACACTTCCTGTGGAACGGTTCGCTGCATGAATCTTTATTGCCTTGGGCATTGTTATTAGCCCTGTTCGGCGTGGTCATCCCGCCGTTATTTTTCGCGATTGGCGTGCCGCGCATCGGTGGAGGCATGGCCACGATTATGAGCGCGGCGGAGCTGCCGACCGCGGTCATTTTGTCCTTTATCGTTTTGCATGAACCGGTCAATGCACTGCAATGGTGCGGTGTCACCATTACGATGTTCGGCATTGCATGGCCGGAGCTAAAGAAACGAAGACATGTGCTGCAAGGCGCACAAACGAAATAAAAGAAGGTGGATGACCAGTGAAACTGGGGATCCGCCTTCTTTTTTTGCATACAATTTTAACTATAAAAAAGCCAATCGGCCCTCACATCATCCCAGGTTATGCGTGCGCAAGCTGCTTCAATTCTAGCTTCACCGTGGTTAGATGGGTGAGCTCCGGCATTTTGAAATATTCGGCTAATCGGCGAAGCCGCATATAGATTGTTCGCAGAATCACGGAATCCAATTCCGTGATCATGGCACGGTTCGCCACGTAGTCGGACATGCTCATTTTGATCAGAAAAGAACTCTCTCTTAACGGTGTAGGTGTAGACGCCACTTGCTTCTTCCCATCCCCGCACATATAGTACTTCGTTTGTTTCAATGCGGCATGAAACCGTTCCACACACGTTCGTGAAACTTGAATCTGCTTGGTGGCGCCGAACGCATCGGTTACCGTAAGTATTTGTTTTAATTCATCTAAGGAATTACTTCTCAAATACACAATCTCGTGAGGGGCAACACCCTCGATAAGCAGGCGGAGAATAATGGCATCTTGCGGATTCAGGCATTGTGTCTCGATACTTTGAATTTGCGCGAGTGTAAGAATTGGAAATCAACATCCCTTCAAGTTTGAACTTAATTTTCTGTAAAATTTCAGTTGGGTTTTCAGAAATAAGCAACTATACAAGATATGCGAGGGTGACGGGGAATATGCCTAACCAATATGCCATGAGGCAACTATAGCCCAAAGAAACACGCGGAACAATGAGGGAAAAGCCCTAGATATTAATGGTTTGATTTCGACAAGGTTCTTCTGCAATCGTTTGTCGAAGACATGTGGCTGTACTTTTTCCTAAACACAAATATCGACATTCGCCTGGAAATATGGGATTATGAGATCAGAGTGTTCAGAGGCTAGAATCGCAGGAAAGAAGCCAATGGGACGATATTAGCCAAGGAGTGACAGACATGTCTCGCAAGTGGGAAAGAATGGTTAGCAAAAATTCAAAAAAGGCCAACCTGGTCCGTGCCAAACAGGGCAAAGCCCCGATTTCAACAGATCCTGATCGTGCAGAAGTGTTCAAAGGCAGAAGTATTTTATTATCAGCGTTTTTCATCGTCGTCGCCATTTTCTTATTGTTCACGCTGACGAAGACAGACGGGGACAAGATGTATTGGTTTACAACGTTGAGTTATCTTGTAGTGGGATTGCTTATTTATACCGTGCGCAGACCGTATTTACGAGTATCTAAGACGAATCTCGCGAAGCGCGGTTTAGCTAGAGAACTTGTTCTTGAGGCTGAAAATATTAAAGAAATCGTTCACGTTCCAGGTCAAATTATTATTGAACTCACAGGCAAATCGCCGCGTTGGGTGTACAACCGCACGTTCAATCGCTTTGATATCCCAGCCATGGCAGCGAAATTGAAAAAGTTCGCTGACCAGAATCACGTCGCTTTTGTTGATAAAACGGTTTAATGACATAAGCCCTCAATGCCACAGTATGATTGTGGTGTTGGGGGCTTTTTGCTTCTTGCAGCGCTCCTATTCAAAATAAGCCAGATTGCCGAATCACCTCGAAAAAGGTGTTGAATTCGTCTATGGTCAGTTGCTGCGCGGCATCAGAAAGCGCGGTAGCAGGGGTCGGATGGACCTCGACCATAATCCCGTCTGCACCTGCGGCTAGGGCCGCTTTGGCACATGGTGCAAAAATATCTTTGCGACCTGTCGAGTGCGTCACATCAACCAAAACAGGCAGGTGGGTCTCCTGCTTGAGAATAGGAACAGCGGAAATATCCAGCGTATTCCGAGTGGCCTTCTCATACGTGCGGATGCCGCGTTCGATCAGCATCACCTGTGTATTGCCGCGGGATAGGATATATTCAGCCGCGTGAATGAATTCATCAATTGTAGCGGAGAGTCCGCGTTTCAACAGAATCGGGATTGGCGCATCGCCCGCCGCCTTCAACAACTCGAAATTGTGCATGTTTCTTGCGCCAATTTGGATCACATCAATGTATTGATCTGCGATTTCAATATGGGAAGGGTCAACGATTTCACTGATCGTGCGCAGCCCGAATTCGTCGGCAACTTCTTTGAGGATTTGCAACCCTTCTAGTCCTAAGCCTTGAAAATCGTAAGGTGAAGTTCGGGGTTTGAACGCACCTCCGCGCATCACAGTGACACCTGCCGCCTTAAGCGCGGCAGCAACGGTGCGCACTTGCTCGTAGCTTTCCACGGAGCAGGGGCCAGCGATCATCACAGGCTTTCCAGTGCCAATAACCGTGGAGCCCAGCTGAATTACGGTGTTTGCCTTTTGCTTAGATCGGCTAACGAGCAGTTGTTGCTTATGGTCAATGAGCTGCAAAGACAGGGAGGCTTGGAAAATTTGCTTAAATAATTGGCGAATGGTCTCATCGGTAAAAGGGCCTGTGTTCCTAGCAACTAGGTCTTCTAGCATTTTCTTCTCGCGAAGCGGGTCAAATTTAGGCACGCCTTGCTTTTCCTTCTCGGAAGCGATCTCTTGAACTGTCTGTGCGCGCTCTGTCAGCAGGCTCAAGAGCTCCAGATTGATCTCATCAATCCGCCCTCGCAATTCATCTAACCTCATGACGTGCACTCCTTTCATTTTGCTTATAAGTACTATGTGTATGCAAGTCATGCGCTGAAAGTTAAAATTTACTGCAAAGTTGGACGATATTGCTTCAGGCTAGTCATTTTCTTACTAGATTCGGAATAGTAGTTTAAGAGGGAAAAGAAGAGGGGGATTCGGATGCTCACATTAAAATCATGGACGGGCTTATTTCACAGGGGGACCGAAGACGTCTACCCAACGTTCAAGGTGCGGGCGCCTCGTGATTATTTTGAACGGGCAGACGCCTTTTTGGAAGATATCGTCTATACCTCGCAAGAGGATCTTAACGGCATCAATAAGACATTTCTCGTGAAGCTGCTCTTTGATAATTTCATGGATCACGTCCGTAAAGGGAAGGATCTGTTTACCTATATGCTGCAGTTGAGAAGTAAATTTGGAGGGATCGTATCCAGCTCGAATGCGAACTCACCGTTGACAGGTCGAACTTCGTCAGGCAGTGTGCCTGGGTTTCAATGGGGACTTTCTTTCCAATCGAGCAGCCATGACCGAGCATCCTATTTAACGTTAAATGTCCGATTGCACCCAGCAGAGGTGAATCGGATGCGTGTCTTTTTCGACGATTTGCAATGGAAGCATCACCAGTCGCTGAACATGGAGCTGCATGAGCTGTTATCGCTCTTATTCATTGAATTTATTACTGAGCTTCGGAATGGGTTAACGGAGGAGACGAAAGAGGAAATTGTAGCAGCTATCATTCATAAATGGGAAGAACGATAGCCGCATAGCGCACGGGGAGTTTGAATAAATTGAAATTCCAGCCATTCTGGATGAAGCAGAGCTGAAATAATTGTCTACCTGGGCCGCTGCCACTTCTTCCGATAGACAAGCGGTGTGTCGCCTGTGCGATCTCTGAAAAGGTTGATAAAATGGCTGACGTTATGGATACCCACCGCAGCCGCAATTTCGGAGACCGGCATATCGGAATACTTTAGCTTCTCCTTCGCATGAACCATGCGAATACCAATCAAATATTCGTGCGGCGAGAAGCCTGTGAACTGCTTGAATCGTTTGGCCATATTGTATTTGCTGACCGCATGCTTTTGCGCTAATTGGTCTAGGGATATAGGCTCCGAGAAGCGCTGCTCCAATGTTTGACGAATCGCATGAATATAGGCAGGCTTGTCCGATTCGGACAGGTCTTTTTCCTGTGAGGACAGGAGGATGGTCGTCAGCAATTCCACGAGCAACTGGGAGGTCAGCAGTTCTGTGGCCGCACTTTTTTGTTGCTGTATTTGGAGCGTGCGCGTGATTAATTCGGGAATCCTCTCATTGGCGAGCGGAAGAACAGGCTCATACTGATCAGCATATTGTTCGTAATAGGCGCTAATTGAGCTGCCGTACACGTGGACCCACAGCAGTTCTAACGGATCGTTAGGATCAGCAGTGTACTGATGATAGGGCATGCAATGGATAAAAAACAGCTGACGAGCTTCCAAGGTATATGTGTGCCCTTGATAAATCAATTTCCCCTTGCCCCTCTGGATGTACACGATCAGGTAAGAATCAAGTCCTTCACGCTCCGTGAAATAACCGGGGAGGGTGTGGAAATGGCCGATTTCCTGAACATAATACAAATTCGTTGCTGCGAACGTAGAGGGGCTGGAAATGAAACGGATCGAGTCGTCCGACCAGGCGGTCGTATAATTTTCTCTCATGTGTGATGTCACCATGCCCTAGCAAGATTCTATGATTTTTAACCAAGATTATTGGATGTTATCTATATTGTAAGCCGTTACAATAAGTTTATAAAGTTATTATTTTTATGAACGAATGGAGTGGCTGCGATGTCGATATTTCCACCTATCAAAGCAAGTTTAAAACCGCGTATTGGGCTGTACTCAATCGGACTCCGTGCCTATTGGGAGCAATTTCCTGGATTGAAAGAGCGTTTGGAAGCGTACGGACGATTCATTGAGAAAAAGATGTCTGCCTGGGCGGATGTGTATGACTATGGGCTTGTGGATACCGAAGGCGAGGGGCGGAAAGCGGGAGAGTGGTTAGCCGAACGTCACGTTGATCTTGTGTTCTGCCACGCAGCAACCTACTCCACTAGCTCAACGGTGCTGCCTGTCCATCAGATTTGCAAGGCACCTGTCGTGTTCTTGAACTTGCAGCCAACAGCGAGGCTTAATTATGAGCAATCGACAACAGGTGAGTGGTTAGCGCATTGCGGAGCTTGTCCTGTACCAGAGTTTGCGAATGTATTCAATCGCGCAGGCATTCCTTTCCGAGTTGTGAACGGCCTCTTGGGCTTGGATTATACGCCGGCGATTTCACTGACGGATGAAGTGACCCATGAGCGTTTCGAGGCGATTCGCGCATGGAAGGAAATCGAGGAGTGGGTCCGTGCTGCTGCCGTGCCTAGAACCCTTCTGCGCAGCCGTTTCGGCTTCCTGGGCAATACCTACAGCGGTATGCTGGATATGTATAGCGATTTCACAATGATTTCGGCGCAGACAGGTTTGCACGTGGAAGTGCTGGAAATGTGCGATCTGGACCGGATGTTGAAGGAAGTGACTGCCCAGGATGTGAAGCAGAAGCTGGAGGAAATCCATGCGATGTTCCAAATAAGCGGCGACTCGCCTTCCGATCCCATCGCGAAGAAGCCGACGGAAGAACAGCTCGAATGGTCCTGCCGAGTCGCGGCTGCGCAGGAGAAGCTCGTGCGCGCTTACGATCTGGACGCCTTGTCGTATTACTACCACGGAGCGCCAGGCGGTGAGTATGAGAAGCTGCAAGGCGGCTTCATTGTGGGGCACTCGCTGCTCACAGCGCGAGGCATCCCGTGCTCAGGCGAAGGCGACTTGAAGACGGCAGTCGCAATGAAAATCAGCGACATTCTCGGCGTCGGCGGCAGCTTCTCCGAGATCGTCGTGGTCGACTATTTCGACGAGACGATCCTTCTCGGCCATGACGGGCCGTTCCACATCGCGATTTCCGAAGGAAAGCCCATTCTGCGCGGCATGGGGCTGTACCATGGGAAGCAGGGGACAGGCGTATCCGTTGAGGCGAAAGTGAAGACTGGCGCGATCACAACGCTGAATGTGACACAGACGGGCGATGGCAGGCTGAAGCTGATCTCCAGTGAAGGGACGTCGACGAACGGAGCGATCATGAAGATCGGCAACACGCAGACGCCGGTAAAGTTCCGTGAGCATCCAGACGCTTATATGACGCGTTGGTTCGCGGAGGCGCCGACGCATCACTGCGCGATGTCCATCGGACACAATGCGTCGCTGTTTCAGAAGGTAGCCGAATTGATGAAGGTGAACCATGTAATTCTATAGCGAAAAGCCCGCTTATCGCAGCCGTTATGGCTGGAGGAGCGGGCTTTTGTGTGTTGCGTTTGGATGGGGCTGTCTCACAGGACTACAACTTGCAGGCTGGCAGTGCCGATCTCAGCCGCTATGTTGTACAGGGTACAACATAGCCATCTCCAACTGCTCGGGCAGAGATAAGTGTTAATTTTGAGGTAAGGTAGACGTTAGATGGGCTGTATTTGTGCTTTCCGTCACGTCGATATAATGGTCAATGGAATCCAGAACTTCACTAAGCGGCGATTGAGCGAACATGATCTGATCCGCTTGTATCGCCTTATACGTACTGTCGTCTTTATGAATCTTAAAACCTCTATAATTCTCGTAAATGGTTTTCATGGAAATCTCTCCCTCACTAGGATGTATATCTTAAATTACCATCTATTGATACCGTTTGATAGAGGTGTAAAATGTGAGATTTTGTCACTTTAAGACTAATTGGATTAAAATATTATAATGTTTTTACGTTAACCGTTTTCACCGTCATCCTCGTGTGCAGAATTGGCTTTTGCTATTCTGTGCTTTTATATGTTACAGTTAGCTGGAGGTGAATTTGTATGTTGAAACTAAGTATTTTAGATCAGTCACAAATTGGGGAAGGTCGTAACGCCGCTCAGACTTTAGCTGAAACGACGGAGCTGGCGCAAGATGCAGAACGGATCGGCTATCACCGCTTTTGGGTGTCCGAACATCATGCCTCCCAAGCCTTAGCGCATTCCAGCCCAGAAGTTCTGATTGCACATTTGGCTGCCAAAACAGAACGCATCCGCTTAGGTTCAGGAGGTATCATGATGCCTCATTACAGCGCCTATAAAGTTGCGGAAAACTTTCGTTTACTAGAAGCCCTGCATCCTGGGCGTATTGATGTGGGATTAGGCCGTGCGCCTGGCGGCATGCCAATCTCTACACGTGCGCTGCAAGAGGGTAAATATACAAGCGTTGATTCATACCCGCAGCAAATCGCCGATTTGACGGGTTATCTCTATGATGATTTGCCAGCGGGGCACCGCTTCGCAGGTTTGCACGCTTCACCTGTAATTTCGACGGCGCCAGAAATTTGGCTGCTCGGCTCGTCCTATGACAGCGCGAGGATTGCCGCGGATCAAGGGGCTGCATTTGGTTTTGCCCAGTTTTTTGGGAATGCGGATTGTGAGCAAGCGCTGCGCATATATCGGGAGCATTTCAAGCCGTCTCGATTGAATGCGAAGCCGTATTCCTTGGCAGCCGTGCTGGCCATCTGTGCGGACACGGAAGAAGAAGCGAATCAGCTTGCGCTGAGCACGGATTTATTTTTCCTATCGCTTGGGAAAGGCAAGTTATTGCCATGGTTCCCTTCGGTACGTACAGCACTAGATTATCCGTATACCGAGAATGATTATGCGATGATCCGCAGTGGCCGTCATAGACGCATTGTTGGCACGCCACAGCAAGTGAAGGAAGAAATCATGAAGTTGAATGAGGCGTATCATGCAGATGAAATCATGGTGGTTTCACCCATTCACAACGTGGAGTCTCGCTTGCATTCGTATCGATTGCTGGCCAAAGCATTTGCTCTGTAACCATTCGCGCAACTAACATTTGCGTTTTGGAGGTTCTGCTATTACACTTAAACCTAAAAAAGTGGAGTGGTGGCATGAGCAAGAATCGCGTGTGGAACAAAGGAAAACGCAATGGCGGCGGTGGACCCGCGCCTGGAACAGGCTATAAAGAAAAGCTTGCTGCTGCACAGACAGAGTTGCAAGTTGAAGTAATAGATGCAGCTAATCCGATTAATCAGATTAAACGCATGAACCGTGAGAATTGGGTGGAGCGTCCGACGCGAGTAGTGCGGAATAGTCCAACGAAGGACTAAGCCCACGACCAAGAAAGCTAAAAAAAGCCTAATCATGTCCCATTTTCGGGGGCTGATTAGGCTTTTTTAATGGACTTTTTCCCAAGCACTATCCATATACATGGAAAAATGTGCTTGGAAGGATGGGATGTGCAACTTGCGAACGACACTGAAACTGGAACTGGAAGAAGCTAGAGTCATGATAGCTGCTGGTATTGCCGCGGCAGAAGCGCTGAAGGCTGTCGAAACCATTTGTATCGTGGATGAAGGAGGCTATCTCCTGGCACTTGAGCGCATGAATGGAGCGCGTAACACAAGCCCCGAGCTTGCGATTGCCAAGGCTTTTACAGCAAGCGGACATCGGCGTTCGACGCATTTATTCAATCAGCCAGGGGGGCCAGCGACGATTCACGGTGAAGCATTTGGCATCCATGCGATGATGCCAGGGAAGTTTGCGATTTTCGTAGGCGGATTTCCCATTGTGGTGAACGGGCAAGTCATTGGCGGTGTTGGTGTGAGCGGCGGCGCGGGCGAGGATGACATCGCTGTCGGCGTTGCGGCCCTGAAGGCGCTGCAAAGTCATTTGGGTGAGAGTTATCAAGTTCTAACGGATCCTAATATTAAAAAATGAGAAAACCCCCGAATGCTCGAAACACGAGACTTTCGGGGGTTTTTGGCTCTTATGTTAGCAGATTGCGCACATATCGGAACGTTTCTTCAATGGTCTGATCTTCGAGACACTCCAAGGAAATGTCGATGCCAGGCTTAGCTTTGTGCAGCTTGGATAAGAAGGAAGTGGTCTCGAATATACCCTTACCAGAGGCAAGCTCATTCTTTTGACCATTGTTCACAATATAGTCCTTCAGATGTACGAGCACAATGCGGCTGCCAAATGCAGCAAAAGCATGATCCAGAAATTTTCCTTGATCCTGTGGTTCAACCACCGTTGGTGGAATCAGATTCACGGGATCGAACACCACACCTAACGTGCTGGACGGCACTTCGTCCAGGATGCGTGCCATTTTCTCCGTACTAGAAAGGGTATGGGTATACACGGGCTCAAGCCCAATATGGACGCCCCATCGTTCGGCCTCTTCTGCTAATTCCTCCACGGTTTGTCTCAAGATCGACCATCCGATCGCTTCATACCCGGTCGCATCCTGCGTGAGATACGTAGCAAGATCACCTGTCTCCGTCGCCACAATCGACGTACCGAAGTCGCGCGCATAGCGCAGATGCTCCTTGAAACGGTCAATTTCATAGCGACGCTGCTGCACGTCGGGGTTGATCGGGTTGATGTAGCAGCCCAATACGCCGATACGGACCCCCGCGCGATCAAACTGCTCGCCAATATGATTGGCGAGAGCTGGACTTAGCTTGCCAAGACTCGTATCATAGTCGCTAATCGCTTTACTTAGTGCAAGCTGAACGAAGTCAATCCCGCGTCCGCTAAGCTTCTGCGTGAGTTCCTTCAACGGCAAATGCCCGACGGTGTGAGCCAGGGTTCCGATGCCCATCTATCGTGCCATCCATCCGCCGTCAACACAAAGCACATGACCATTCATATAATCGGAAGCGCTGGAAGATAAGAAGACTACTGGGCCTTTCAAATCCTCTGGTGCACCCCAACGACCTGCTGGAATACGCTCCGTGATGGATTTCGTGCGGTTCTCATCTTTTAAGATAGGTGCTGTATTGTTCGTCATCATATAGCCAGGTGCAATGGCATTGATTTGAATGCCTTTGCCAGCCCACTCATTCGCTAGTGCTTTGGTTACACCAGCAATCGCATGTTTACTTGCCGTATAGCCAGGGACATTGATGCCGCCTTGGTACGTCAACATGGATGCGATATTGACGATCTTGCCGCTGCCGCGCTCGATCATATGGCGACCAACAAGCTGGCATAGGAAAAATGCCGAATTCAAGTTCAGGTCAATCACATCGTGCCAATCTTGACGCGCGTGATCCACGGCAGGTGTGCGGCGAATGATACCCGCATTGTTGACAAGAATATCAATGGCGCCGTAAATGCCGATAGCTCTCGCAACAACATCTTCCAGGATGTCTTCGTTGCTTAGATCAGCCGCGATCAGTTCGGCTTTGCCGCCAATCGCACGAATGGCTTCAACGGTTTGAACGCTTTCTGATGAAGACACGGCAATGACATTAGCTCCTGCTTCCGCAAGTCCGATGGCCATTGCTTGCCCTAAACCGCCTGACGCGCCAGTAACGAATGCTGTTTTGCCTGTAAGATTAAAAAGTGTCATAACGTTCTCCTTTAACAATCTATAGTCTAAGCCGTTTTATAAGGTTTCAATCTGAATGCCGCTATCGCGGTAAAGCTGCGCCGTTTCTGGAGGCAATGCGCTGTCCGTTAGGATCTTAGCAACCTCAGGCAGCGTGGCGAACGTGCGCAAAGCGCACTGACCGAATTTGAAATGATCAATCACGCCGTAGACAGTCGCACTTGAACTAATAAGTGCACGTTTGAACTCAACCAGATCATTCGTATAGATCGTGAATCCGTGCTGCAAATGCACACCAGTAGCTGAAATAAACGATTTCTGAATGTTCAGCCCGCGCACATACTCTACGGCTTCCGGGCCTGCCAGCATATTGCGTATGCGATAGCCGCCAGGAACAACAAGCCGGATTTCATCTTTGTGAACGAGCTCCGAGATTATATAGAGGTCATTCGTTACAACGGTAAGCGGCTGATTGTCCAGCCGCTTAGCAATTTCAAGCGTGGTGCTGCCGCCATCCAGCGCGATAATATCGCGCTGCTGGATATAGCGAAGCGCAAGGGTCGCGATTTCCGACTTTTTGTCTGCATGCTTGATATTCGGTTCTTTCGCGGAAAGAATCCCGAGCTGATCACTCTGAGCAAGCATGGCACCGCCATGGATGCGGATGAGCAGTCCTTTTTCCTCCAGTTTAGCTAAATCCTCGCGAATGGTTTTACCTGTGACTTCGAGTCGTTCGCTCAATTCATTCACGGAAACTTCCTTCTGAGCGAGGAGGACTTCCATAATTGTTTCATATCTGCGCAAAGGATTCATCGGTTATCATCCGTTTCTTATTTAAGGGATTACCGATTATTTTAAATCTTGCATGGCCACGGCGTCCATATCATTGAACATTTGATTTTCGCCAGCCATGCCCCAGATGAATGTGTAGTTGTTCGTGCCGACACCGCTGTGGATGGACCAGCTAGGGGAAATGATCGCTTGCTCATTACGCATAACCACGTGACGAGTTTGCTGCGGCTCACCCATCATGTGGAACACAACCGCATCTTCTGGCATGTCAAAATAGAAATAAACCTCGGAACGGCGGTTGTGTGTATGGCTCGGCATTGTGTTCCACATGTTGCCTGGTTTCAACAACGTCATCCCCATTACAAGCTGACAGCTTTGAATGCCGTCCAAGTGGATGTATTTATAGATCGTACGCTCATTCGATGTATTGATGCTGCCCAGGTGTGCAGGTGTCGCTTCGCTGATCGCGGCTTTCACCGTTGGGTATGTTTTGTGAGCAGGTGTCGAGTTGAAGTAGAACTTTGCAGGGTTAGCGGCATCATCACTCGCGAAAGTGATCTCTTTGGAACCTAGTCCAATGTAGATGCAATCTTTGGAATCCATCGTGTAAACAGTACCATCAACCGTGATGGTTCCGCGTGCACCTACGTTAATGATTCCGATTTCGCGGCGCTCTAAGAAGTAGTCAGCTGCCATTTCTTTTGTATCAGCTTGCAGTTGAACAGCTTCTGTTGTTGGTAATACACCGCCAATGATGAAACGGTCAACGTGAGAGTATACTAAGGTAACTTGGTTAGGTGTGAACAAGGATTGAATTTGAAACTCAGCTTGAAGACGCTCTGTATCAAATTGTTTAACTTCATTCGGGTGTGAGGCATAACGGATTTCCATGGGTTCATTTCTCCTTAAAATTGGTTTATTTATGTTGATATACGTTCATATAGGTTTAATTTACTCCATAAAAGGCAATTAGGCAAGATGAATTTAGGGGTTAGTCACACTTGGATGTATAAAAATGGCGGTAAAGACACAAAACAATTCAATGAAGATATTCGAAACAGGAGGCGATCAATGATGGATAAGAGTCACTATTTCGATCATGTATGCAATGACACGATTCCAACCCTGCCTGAAGAGGAAGCGACGACAGCAACGGATTTGATCAGTGAAGCTGTTGAAGAAATCGTGGATAATTTACGGCATCCTTTTTCTTCGAAAACCAGTAGAGAAAAAGAATAGGAAAGTTCATGTTGAACATCAGAATCCCTTTCTGCAGGCGCAGGAAGGGATTTTCTTTTTGCCAAGGCGGGAGTACAATGACCATAAGATCCCATCAGAAGGCAGAAGGAGCTCCTATGCAGCGACGTTCACGTCTGTTCCCAACGATTACGACGAATCATCCCGTCCAACCCCAAGTGGTTGCGTATTATTTTAAACAGTGGCAAGGCTTCCATATGGCGTTTCACACACACGATGCGACAGAGATTATGTATACGATCCAAGGGGTTTGCGATGTTGAAATGGATCGTACCCCCGATCAGACCGATACCGTCCGCCTTAAAAAAGGAGAATTCATTCTTCTGGATGCGAATGTTCCTCATCGACTGATCGTCGGGGACGACGAGCCGTGCCGTATGCTAAATTGCGAATTCCGCTTCGCGGCGCAGCAAGGGTTGATGCCATCCATCCAGCAGCTAGCCTCGAATGAGTCGCAACTCGCCTCCTTATTAGAGGTGGAGACGCCATATTTGGTACTGCGTGATCCAGATGAAGTCTATCATGTGATGAAAAGCGTTGTACTAGAGCTGGATAAAGGGCAAGAGAGAAGCGAGACGATGGTTCAACTTTTACTCGCGCAGCTCTTAATTCGAATCGCTCGATTGCAGCGTGAAACAGTCAGCGGCAGGCTTATACAGAGTGAATTCTATGTCAGACAAAGCATGGACTATATGCTTCAAAATTATGATCGTGAGATTCAAGTCAAAGATATCGCCCTAGCGGTTAATCTTCATCCTGGGTACTTGCAGCGTGTGTTCAAAGCTGTTACAGGACAAACACTTGTCCAATATTTAACTGCGATACGCATGGAGAAAGCGCAAATGCTGCTGCTTGAAACGGATATCCCCATTTCGGATATTTCGGAGTATGTCGGGATCGGCAGCAGGCAATATTTCCATATGCTGTTCAAAGCGCATACGAACACGACCCCGACGGAATATCGCAATTCCATGAATACGCATAAGCTCATGTATCCAGAAGGAAGTTAGAATTTTTGACACATGGAGATCATTCTGGTTAGGAATTTGATAACGTTTTCTCTCATCGACTTGGTACAATGTGAAACATAGACGAGTTGATAGAGAGGGCGATGAATATGTCATTTAAGGTTGCATTTATTGGAGCAGGAAGCATTGGTTTCACACGTGGATTGTTGAGAGATTTACTCGCGGTTCCTGAATTCCACAATATGGAAGTTGCTTTTACTGACATCAATTCACACAATTTGGATATGGTTACGGAGCTCTGCCAAAGGGACATTCAAGAGAATGGGTTGTCTATTCAAATTCAATCCTCAACAGATCGCAGGGTGGCCTTGCAAGGCGCTAAGTATGTTTTGTGCACGATCCGAGTTGGAGGTCTGGAGGCGTTTGCGACCGATGTTGATATTCCATTGAAATATGGGGTGGATCAATGCGTCGGTGACACGTTATGCGCAGGCGGAATCATGTACGGACAGCGTGGCATTGCTGAAATGCTGCAGATTTGCGAGGATATTCGGGAAGTTGCAGCTTCCGATGCCCTGCTCTTGAATTATGCGAATCCGATGGCGATGTTGACCTGGGCATGTAACAAATACGGCGGTGTACGCACGATCGGGCTTTGTCACGGCGTTCAGCATGGGCATCATCAAATCGCGGATGTCTATGGGCTGGATAAGAAAGACGTGGACATTATTTGTGCGGGGATTAACCATCAAACCTGGTATATCCAAGCAACACATGAAGGTAAGGATTTAACGGCTGGACTTCTGGAAGCGTTCGAAAACCATACCGAATACGCACGTACGGAGAAAGTACGGATCGATATGCTGCGTCGTTTTGGGTACTACAGCACAGAATCGAATGGGCATCTCAGTGAATACGTGCCATGGTATCGCAAACGCGCTAGTGAAATTCAAGATTGGATTGACATGGGCTCCTGGATTAATGGGGAAACAGGCGGATACTTGCGTGTATGCACCGAAGGCCGCCGCTGGTTCGAGACAGATTTCCCGAACTGGATGAGGGATCCTGCATTCGTCTATTCCAGTGAGAAGCGCAGTGAAGAGCATGGCTCCTACATCATTGAGGGGCTTGAAACAGGCCGTATTTATCGCGGACATTTCAACGTGGTCAACAAAGGTGTCATCTCGAACTTGCCAGACGATGCGATTATTGAGGCGCCAGGCTATGTGGATCGCAACGGAATTTCTATGCCGCTTGTTGGTGATCTCCCTTTAGGTCCCGCGGCTGTGTGTAATGTCAGCATCTCGGTTCAGCGTTTAGCGGTAGAAGCAGCGGTTCATGGGGACGACAAGCTGTTGCGTCAAGCGTTCATGATGGATCCGCTTGTAGGCGCAGTCTGTAATCCGAAGGAAATTTGGCAGATGGTGGATGAAATGCTGGTCGCCCAAGAAGCGTGGCTGCCACAGTATAGCTCGGCTATTGCAGAAGCAAAGCAGCGTTTGGCCGCAGGCAAGCTCATTCCGACGAGGGATTATGAAGGGGCAGCTCGAGTGAAGGTGAAATCGGTGGAAGAGATGCAGTTGGATCGCGAAGCGGCGAACAAGAACGCTGGCGAGGCCGACAAAGGAAAAGATCGTGCAGCTACAACGGCGTAACGTTCATTTGTTTTCAAGTATGTTCATTTAGGTTCTTCTAAGATATAATGATTAGGTAAGTGAAGGGCCGCTTGCGGCCCTTTTTTGCATTCAAATTAACAGTGCTTATAGGGGAAGGGAGTATATCGAATGTCTAATATCGGCGTATGGGAAGCAGCAGAACCAGGTGTAACACGGTGTATATTGAAGGCTGAAGGTGGCCTTATGATGATGGAGGTCCACTTTGAACCTGGTGCCGTCGGTTATCAGCACAGTCATGTGCATGAGCAAATGTCTTATTGTTTAAAAGGAAAAATCGAGTTTACTATCGATGGCGTTGTGACCGTGATTGAGCAAGGTCAAACGATTTACATACCGAGCGGAGCTAGACATGGCGTTACCGCATTGGAGGATTCTGCCTTGCTAGACGTCTTTACGCCAATTCGTGAGGATCTTGTTAAACGCTAGTTTCTTCTACGTATAGAGGAGATGAATAGCCATCTGAATGGCAACAACCCAGATAATCACGGCTGAGATTTTATTTAATTTGCTCATGAGCGTACCCTTACCATTTCGAGAAGCTACGAAGCGGCCAGCTAGGGCTAGAGTGAAGAACCAAATCCAAGAGACGAGAATGATACTGATCGTGAACGCCCACTTCTCTCCGCCAGCATATTGAATGGAGTTGGTTCCAATAACACCGACCGTATCGATAATGGCGTGAGGATTCAATAATGAGACAGAGGCTGCGAACAGCATTTGCTTCTTGGGACTGATTTTCTCTTGAACCTGATGGCTTTCGGGCTGTGATTGACTTCTCCACAACATCCACCCGATGTAGAGAAGGAAGAAGAATCCCAGCGCATAGAGTACAGTTTGCAGCCAATCGAATGTGAGTATCATGAGCGAAACGCCGCATACGGCAGCGCTAATGAGGATCGTATCACATACCGCAGCAGTGAGAATGACAGGAAGTGCGCCAAAGTAAGTACGATGGCTGGCTCCTTGATTGAATACAAATACATTTTGCACGCCTAACGGCAGGATAAGTCCGAAGCCGAGCAGACAGGCATGTACAACCGTGCTGAACAATGTGATCGCTCCCATCTAGATGTCTATCTATCATAATTCTTGTAACCATAAAGGATTATAAGTCATTCGACTTGAAATAGGTATAGAAATTCAACCTGGGGAGGATGTTTCCGTTGACGAACAGTGGTAAATTCGCGTGGACGTGGACGATTCGCGAAGAAGATTTAGAAGAATATGTAAGCATGCACTTGGCACCGTGGCCAGAAATTTTGGAAGAGCACACTAAAGCGGGCATTCGGGATTATTCCATTTTTCAAAATGGGAATCAATTCTTCTATTGTTTCCTCTGTGATGATTTGGACGCAGCATTCGCTTACTTGGCTGAAAGTGAAGCTTGCAACCGCTGGAACGCAATTACTTCTAAGATGGTCGTAGGTTCCTTCGATTTTCGAGAAGCGGTACCGATTCAACCGATGCGTGAAGTTTTTTATCTCAAATAATAAAATAGTAGATGAGGATGGCTAGCGAAATGCTAGTCATCTTTTTGCGTTTTCACGCAATTGCCACAGTTGGCAACAGGTGGTTGAGAGGGAAACCAAACCTACTTGAGAATCTAGTAAGATTGGGATAGTATGAGGGACATAGCGAGTTTTATCGAAAGGATTGAGAGAAATGAATAACCTATCATTGTTCCTGAAAGCATCCCGGTTTCGGGTTATTCCCGTCATGGTCATTCCCGTTGTGCTAGGTGGATTAGGAGCTATTGTATGGAACGATACGTTTCATCCGTATTTATTTGTTTTAACGTTTATCGGTTCAATTGCTGCGCATTTATTCTCCAATATGATTAATGATTTGTGGGACTTTCGTAATGGTATCGACACAGCAGCCAAGGAGACAGCATCTGCAATCTCAACAAACTCGGGCTTTTTGGCGAATGGAACGATAACGTTACGTTTATTTAGCTTTGTGACGTGGGCCATATTCGCTCTTGCTCTTGTTTGCGGGCTTATTTTAAGTCTTACCAGCGGCTGGCTCGTGCTTTTATTTGGCGGGTTAGGTGGATTGATCGCGTATTTCTATGTAGCGCCGCCTATTAAATTTGGTTACCGCGGTAAAGGCTATAGTGAAATTGCCATTCTCTTATCTTTTGGTATTTTGCCTACGTTAGGTAGTTATTATGTTCAAACGATGCAGGTCGATTACCGTCCACTTCTCTTATCACTACCGATCGGCTTATTTACGACTTTGATTTTATTTAATCATCATTTTCTTCATTGGCAAGCAGATCGCACCGCAGGTAAACGAACCCTAGTTGTTGTCTGGGGCGAAAAAAGAGCATTGCTCTTTTCCAAATCCTTATGTGCACTTTCGTATATCGTACTTATTACTTGTGTGCTCGTTGGCGTATTCCCTTATTATACACTGATCGCTTTGCTAACAGCCGTGCCTTTGATCAAGGTGTATCGGAATTTGAAGTCAGAGAATCCATCTCCTGCCTATCTTCCTTTGATGGGAGCGTCATTAAAGGCTACGACCAGAAGCGGCCTGATTATGATGCTGGCGTTGGTTGTACAAGCTATTCTTAACTAACAAACAAACTAACAACAAAGCGAGGGCTAATCGATGAGCAGACAATTTACGATGGGTGATTTTCATACAATTTTATCAGAAGGCGAAGTTTGGAAAATCGGGGGATTCCCGATGCCTGACGGATCGTTCTGGGAGTTTAGAGAGCCTAACGCAACGATTATTGTGCGTAATGGCATTCTGTATGCACGCGCGCCGTTAAGCCGCAAGAACGATTATGTGCAATTTCTAGATAATGCGAAGCATATGTACTATTCAGCGAAGGAAGTTGACGTTCCCGAGGAAGGTGAAATTTCATTCGAGCTACAAATCCGGGCGCGCACGCAAAATACAGAGCCGAATGATCTCTACGATGGTTTCGTTTCGTTGAACCTGCTTGACTTCACGACAGGGGCAGCGCTTGATTTCTTCGCAGGCAATGATAAATATGCAAGTGTGTATGCGGTTCTGCCATTCCCGGGCGTTAAAGTACCAGAGACAGATAAAACGCGTTTCTTCTGTATTTTCAAAGAGGAAACGAATTTCCAGCCGCGTGAATTCAACACATACAAAATTACGTATGACCGTGGAAATGATGAAGTCATTTTCTATGTAAACGGTCAGGAAGTTAGACGTGAACAACATGTGCCGATCAAATTCAATCGATTCACCGTAGCCCTTGGTTTAATGACGGAGAAAGATTTGTCGCCGCAAGGGAGCACGTCCCTGCATGGACAGACCATTATTGGTGAATGGTCGCCAATTACGGTAACTGTAACCGAATAAGCTGGACCTAGCGAGGAGCCGACTTCAGGGATGAAGTCGAGCTCTTTTTTGTGCACGCACCTGCCCATGGGTGAATACACTGGAGTACTTGACAGGTAATTTAGGCAGTTCAGGAGGCGTTAAGTTATGTTGAGTGTGGAGGATGCAAACAAGATCATTGCATTTTTGTCGGCAGCTTACTTCGCTACCGATGATGGGGAAGCTAGAAAAGAGTTCAATCGACTTGCAAACGAATTGCGTAAAGCATCAGGTCAGCCAGCTGAGTAAGCCTGGGGCTTGAAACCTTGAAACCTAAAGAAACGAGGGCGGCTTCGATGCCAATTCAACAGTTACGTTTATGTATTCTTGTTCTATACGTGTTGCTAGTTCTTTTTCTAGCCTTATTCATGTAAAAAACAGCCGTATGCGAGTTCATCGCAGCGGCTGTTTTTATGTCTAGAATCCTTTGTACTGCGGCTCTTCACTTTCTAATTGCTGCACACGAGAAGAGACTTGATCCACAATTTGCTGCGTGGATTGTGCTGCTGACTCATACAGCTGCTTCGCTTCTTGATTTTGCGTGCTTAGCGCGAAGGATTCTAAGCTGGCTTGGGCGCTTTTTAAAGAAGCTAGGGTGGTTTTCACTTGTGTGGCAACTGTCATGGGACTTGCACTCCTTTAATCGCTGTGATGGGATGAGAACAGTTCGTCCTTGCTCTCTGGTTTGCGGTTGTTAATATGCCCGCGTTTTCAGCGAATCAATATAACAATTAAATCCAATTGAGATCAATGATAGTTCGCCCAGAAATGGCACATAATGAACGTAATGAGGGATTGTTGAGAAGGGGGAACGAGATGTCAGATTGGTTACATATTGCGGTAAGAGCGTTATCCACCTTAGTGTTTTTATTTGTTCTGACACGGATTCTAGGCAAAAAGCAAATATCCCAGCTTACTTTCTTTGAATATGTGATCGGGATTACGTTAGGGGATTTGGCGGGGAACATTTCTACCGATGTTGAATCGAATTACTGGCATGGTATCATTGCGATTCTGGTTTGGGTGCTTGTTCCTTTTATCTTGGAGACCCTAACCCTGAAAAGCAAAACGTTACGCATTTGGTTTGAAGGAAGAGGCCGAGTTTTAATTAAAGATGGAAAGATATTGGAAGACAATTTAAAGAAAGAACGGTATACCGGCGACGAGTTGTTGGAACAGCTCCGAACGAAAAGCATTTTTCGTGTGGCTGATGTCGAATTTGCGATGCTGGAATCCAGTGGAGATTTAAGTGTACTGCTGAAAAGCGAACTGCAGCCGCTGACGCCCAAGCACTTGGGCATGAAGCTTGTCACGGAGAAGCCAACACAAGCTGTAATGATGGATGGCGTGATCCAAAATGAACCATTAGCCGCGGCTGGCAGAGGTCAAGGCTGGCTGTTAAACGAGTTAGAGAAGCTGGGCGTCATCAAGGAAAATGTGTTCCTCGGGCAAGTCGACACACATGGCGAGCTCACGGTTGATTTGTATGACGACAAGC
This sequence comes from Paenibacillus sp. MBLB1832, assembly GCF_032271945.1. Lineage (NCBI taxonomy): Bacteria > Bacillati > Bacillota > Bacilli > Caryophanales > Paenibacillaceae > Paenibacillus > Paenibacillus roseipurpureus. The sequence goes on from NZ_CP130319.1 coordinate 2,231,893, forward strand.
TTCAAGTCCCGCAACCGACGGAGCGGCCTGCGTTGCTGGCCATGCTGAAGAAATGTGAAGCTGATTTGGAACTGTACTCGTTAACAACGCAGGATAAGGAAGCTAAACAAATGTATGAAACAAGTTCCGAACAGCTAACCAAGGTGATTCAACAAATTGGAGTGCTTTTGAAAATGTAGCCTCGGAAGGAATTGGTGTAAGATATGGCTAACAACAAGAAAAAAAATATGACCATGACGCAGGAAGAGTATCAAAAGCTAGCCAAAAAGCAAGAACCGAAGCGGCCTGTGGTTAAAAATTGCTGTCGCGCCTTTCTGGTTGGCGGGACGATTTGTCTCATTGGTGAATGCTTTATGCAAATGTTCATTAAATGGTTCGGATTCACTGAAAAAACGGCTGGGAATCCTACCGTTGCTTGTATGATCATCATCTCGGTCATCCTCACCAGCTTTGGTATCTATGACAAAATTGCTCAATGGGCAGGCGCTGGAAGCTCGGTTCCCGTCACGGGGTTTGCCAATTCGCTCTGTTCCGCGGCGATCGAGCATCGCTCAGAAGGTTTAGTGCTGGGCGTCGGCGGCAATATGTTCAAATTAGCGGGGTCTGTCATCGTATTCGGTACGGTAGCAGCGTTTTTCGTTGGAATTGCCCATCTGATCTTCATGAACGGGAGCTGATGCGATGTTAAAGGGTCATCAAAGTTGGCTGTTTAAGAATCGACCTGTCATTTTATCTACGGGAACTGTGGTAGGTCCAGATGAAGGGAAAGGGCCACTCGCTGCGGATTTCGATATCGTCCATGATGATTTGACCGTTGGGCAGAAGTCGTGGGAAAAAGCAGAGAAGGCACTGCTGGAAGAAGCAGCGCAGCGCGCCTTGGCGAAGGCAGGCCTGACGGATGGTCAGATTCAGTTCTATGTGGGCGGCGACCTCATGAACCAGATCATCTCCAACACCTTCGCGGTACGCACCTTAAATATGCCGTATATCGGCATATTCGGTGCGTGCTCCACGTCGATGGAAGGTCTTGCGCTTGCCGCGCAGCTGATGGATTCTGGAGCCGCCAACTATGTGATGGCGGGTACCTGCAGCCACAATTGCACGGCGGAGAAGCAGTTCCGTTATCCGACGGAATACGGTTCGCAGAAGCCGCCGACAGCGCAGTACACGGTCACGGGCGCTGGCGTCGCCGTGCTCGGGAAGAGCGGTGACGGTCCCGTGGTCACCGCGGCAACCATAGGGCGGATCGTGGACATGGGCATTACCGATCCGTTCAATATGGGCGCAGCGATGGCGCCGGCTGCGGTCGATACGATCCAAACACATTGCCGCGAGTTGGAACGCGATCCATCGTATTACGATCTGATCGTGACTGGGGATCTCGCAGCCGTCGGGACAAGCATTGCGCGCGAACTTTTCGAGAAGCATCATTTCCCGATTGAGCAAACTACCTACTCCGATTGCGGGCTCATGATCTTCGATCGGGAAACGCAAACGGTCCAAGCTGGCGGCAGCGGCTGCGGCTGTTCAGCCACGGTGACCTACGGTCATCTGCTGAAGCGAATCGCTGCGGGGGAATTGAAGCGAATCCTTGTTGTCGCGACGGGCGCCTTGTTATCACCTTTATCGTTTCAGCAAGGAGAAAGCATTCCCTGTATCGCGCACGCGGTTGCCATAGAGTCTGGAGGGGTGTACGTATGAGTTTTGTTTGGGCTTTTATCGTTGGCGGCGCGATTTGTGTGTTGGGGCAGCTCTTGATGGACGTTGGCAAGCTGACACCTGCACATACAATGAGCACACTTGTTGTGTTAGGTGCGATTGGCGATGGTTTGGGTTTATATGATCCGTTTATTAAATGGGCTGGAGCAGGTGCAACCGTACCGATTACTTCCTTCGGGAATGCGCTAGTACACGGAGCACTAGAAGAGCTTCAGAAGGACGGCTACATCGGGATTATCACTGGGATTTTCAAAGTCACCTCGGCGGGTGTATCGTCCGCGATTATTTTCTCGTTCTTGGCCGCTTTATTCGTTAAACCAAAAGGATAACTGCTGGAGACGCAGACGCCGTGAGGCGTCTTTTTTATTTCTATTTTCACCTTGCACTCGATGGGTAATTTTAACAAATAACTTTAGAGGATTTACAAGTATACGGAAGAAAAACTTTCCTGTAAACTAGATTTATGTACATTTTCCTTCATTTTTTGCACCTCTGCGAACTAACGAATTGACGAAGAATTTTTCTACGCAAACTCTAAGGAGGAACCACACATGGAAACTGCCACTCAATCACATGTAGAAACTTTAGCTAGGCTGAAATCGAATTTGGAGTCGTGTATTCTGGGCAAAAGTGCTGAAATTGAATTGTTACTAACCGCTATGTTGGCAGGTGGTCATGTACTGCTTGAGGATGTTCCTGGCACAGGCAAAACCGTGCTTATAAAGGCGCTCGCGCGATCTATACATGGCCAGTTCCGCCGTATTCAATGTAATCCGGACTTATTACCTACAGATATTACTGGTGTTTCTATATATCATCCCAAAGAAGAGAAATTTTTGTTTCGTTCAGGTCCGATTATGACCAACATTTTGTTGGTCGATGAGATCAATCGGGCCACCACCAAAACACAGTCCGCACTGCTAGAAGCCATGGAAGAGCGGCACATTACGGTAGACGGCGACTTGCATGAACTGCCATCTCCCTTTCTGATGCTGGCTACGCAGAACCCCATTGATTTCGAGGGCACGTATACATTACCCGAAGCGCAATTGGATCGCTTCATGATTAAGCTCAGTCTTGGATATCCGAATGAAGCTGCAGAGAAACAAATGATTGCCTCACAAAGCAGAGTTCACCCGATGGAAGCCCTTCAGGCGATTATCGATACGAATCAAGTTCTGGAGATGCAGGAGCAAGTCCGCCAAGTCCATATGGATGATGCGGTTGCCGATTACTTAGTAACGATATCCAGAAAAACGAGGGATCATCAAGCTGTCTTCTTAGGCGCGAGTCCGCGCGCAACCTTGTCACTCGTTCTAGCATCGAAAGCTTATGCCTTCTTACACGGTCGCGATTATGTCATCCCGGATGACATTAAGTATTTGGCGCCATTCGTTCTCGGACATCGGATGATACTGCAGATGGAAGCGCGCATGGATGGCGTGACAGTAGCTTCTGTGCTGCGGACGATTTTTGAGGGAGTTCGTGTTCCGGTCAGATTGGAGAAGTGAGCCTATGAAACAACCGGTATTCCAACGCATAGGGAAAATTCCTAGGTTTCCGGCTGCTTTCTGGCTGCTCTTGACATGTTTTGCGGCTAGCTTGATGTTCATGTTGTATCAGGGTGGCAAGCTTGCCTCCATGCTCTTCATTATGATGACGTTCTTATCCGTCTATTTATTGTCAGGAAATTGGAGCGGAATTAAGCGCTCACAAGGTACGCGCAGGCTGACCAACACGGGCATTGAAACGAAATTTGAGTCGGGACAATCGCTTCAGATTAAAATCGGCTTGCAAATTCCTGGGGTTTGGCCGATTCCCTACGTCGTAATGAAGGATAAACTCATTCGCCAAAATGGGGATGAGGCGATCTTCGAAGGCTCCATCGTTCCTGATTGGAAGCGCAGAGGCGAGTTTACGTACAGTACACCACCGCTGCGCAGAGGCTACTATCGTTTCGCATCGACGGAGTGTTTAACGGAAGATATTTTTGGGTTTTTCCAGCATCGAGGCCGTCTCGAACTAGAGCAAGCGATTACCGTATATCCACAAACGGTTGCCATTCGCGAATGGGCGCAATTTCACCATATGCTCAAAGGCTTGCAACATCACTCTACCGCAACGAACGCGCAGCGTGAAACGACGCAAATTAATGGGGTTCGCGAATACATTTATGGCGATCGACTTTCTCGCATTCATTGGAATGCAACGGCCAAAACGGGGACGTGGAAGTCGAAAGAATTCGAACGGGAGTCATTGCCGAAAACGATTGTGCTGTTGGATCGTACGGCTCGATCCTATAGGGACGAAGCGGAGTTTGAGCTTGCCGTGTCTGTCGCTGCCTCCTTGTTCCGCTACGGGACAGGGAGGGAGATGTCGCTAGGCTTGCTATCTATCGGCAAGGAATTTACGTATTTTGAACCGAAGCATACGCAGCAACATTACAAAGAAATTGTAAAGCATCTTGTCGGTGTCGAAGCAGACGGTTATCAATCGCTGAAGCAAACGTTGAAAGAGCGTTCACAGGAATGGCCTGCTGGCAGCTTGATCGTGTTGATTTCCCCGCAAAAAGGGACTGCGATGCTGCAAATGTTTCAACAAATGGCGCTTCTCCAAATGAAGCCATGTCATATTTGGATTCACGCACCATCCGTCCCAGATCTACAACCGCAGGAAGAGCCGCAGGTATCCACGAAGGAGGATTACATTAAAGCGATTCGCTCTCAAGGCTATATGGGGTATGAGGTTGGTCAGTTAGCAGACTTGCCTAACCAGCTGGGAGGGGCGAAACGATATGCCTAATACTTGGTGGAGCCGCCTGTTGCTCAAAGAATGGGCGTTGCGTGTATCAGCGCTCATTGTCGGGATTTATTTGTATCAATTCGTAATTTGGATTATGAAAGAGGACGGCCTCTGGCTGCCTGAAACCGTCTCATTTGTGACATGGACGCTCGTTCTGAGTGTAGCGACATTTCTCATTCCGCGCATTCGGACGGGTTGGCGAGCACTTATCCAATTCGTTTTAATCATTTGGCTGCATGGTTTAGGTATGGGTTATCATTGGGTCTCAGTCGAAGTAAAAGTTTGGCGGGATGCCCTTCGATGGATTGGACTAAATGCGGGGCAACTTGAGCCTTATATTTGGTTCAGTATAGGGGCATGGATCACATTTTTGTTTGCGATGTGGTCCATTCAAGAGCGATATCGCATTGTGATTCTTATTTTTATCAGTATTTTATTTTTTGCCGTTCGCGATTCGTTCAGTACGATCTTTTTATGGCCGCAGGTCGCCATGATTTTACTATGCGGTTTTCTGCTTTTAATTGTTCGGCACTTTACTTTGCTCAAGAAGCGTGCGCCTGACATCTGGGAGACGATTTCCGACTATCCTTCTTCCTTTATCGTTCCGATCGTCATCTTGGTAGGGGTGATCGCCGTTGCTGGTGTTTTCGCGCCGACAGTGAATCCTTTGCTGACAGACCCTTATACGGCTTGGAAAGTGAGTCGCGGGGAAACGGTGCCGATGCTTGGTAAAGGTGTCAGCGTAGTCACTTCAACGGCTGATGCGTCTTCGGGTTATAGCCGTGATGACAGTCAACTTGGCGGCGGCTTTCGTTTTGACTACACGCCGGTCATGTCGGTTGAATCTAGTAAACGCACTTACTTCCGTGGTGAAACTAGGAGCCTGTACAACGGAAAAGGATGGGAGCTCACACCGACAGAGAAAAGATTGCCGCTCTATCGGGTGAATTTAAATCCCTTACCGCCAGATCCGCGCTTTGACCTTTCCCAATTGAAGACGAAGGAAGTTACGCAAAGTGTTGTCATGGAGCGAGACGAGGTGTTCCCTGTTTTATTTGGGGGTACGACCATTCAGAGAATTATAGAAGTAAACAAAGGGGAGAATCCCCTGCAGCGAATCGTCTGGGCTCCGCGCCAATCGGAGCTGCGGTTTACGGGGCGCAACAATTACCCCAAAGACTATAAGCTGGTAACTCAAGAACCAATTATTGAGGAGGATCTACTCCGTGCGGTAAAGGCGGACTATGCGAACAAGCCTGAATGGGCGGAGTATTTGCAAGTGCCTGCGGACCTTCCTGAGCGGGTGAAGCAGCTCGCTGCTGATATTACGAAAACAGCAACGAATCCCTATGATAAAGCGAAGCTGATCGAGAAATATTTATCAGAGCATTTCCCGTACACAAATACACCGGATGACTCCAAGGCGAAAAGTAAGGATTTCGTAGATCGGTTCCTATTTGAAGTAAAGCAGGGTTACTGTGATTATTTCTCCACAGCGATGGCAGTCATGACGCGTTCACTTGGATTGCCGACTCGTTGGGTGAAAGGCTACTCATCTGGCTCCTCTTCGATAGCAAACGAGATTCGAGAACAAGGGATTTTGAGCCAGCTTGGGGCATCCGTCGACCTGGATGGAGCCGCCACGTATACGATCCGCAATTCGGATGCGCATTCATGGGTTGAAGTGTATTTCGAAGGTTTCGGATGGATCTCTTTCGAACCGACATCTGGCTTTAAGCTGCCGAATGTATTCCCTGAAGCTGCGCCGCCTCCAGTTGATGAGTTGCCGGATTCAGATGTGAGCACTACGCCAGAAACGACGTCCGATGCGCCGAGTTTAACTTGGTTGTGGCTGACGCTTAGCGGTGTGGCTGCAGCAGGTCTTGCAGCTGTTGGTTTATTTTTCCTCATGAGAAGCGAAGCCTGGCACAATTGGCGAGAACGTCGCAAACAGATGCAAGTTGTGAACTGGAATCAGAAGATTGTTGTTGAGTTTGAGAGGATGCTCCGCTCAAGCCGCCGAAAAGGATACACGCGACACGAGCACGAAACTCTGCGTGAAGCAACCACCAGATGGTCGACGCAGAGCAAGTGGTTGAAGAAAGAGCTGGATGCGTTAATCGAACTATTCGAAAGAGCGAAATACAGCAAGCTTGCCTTCACAGAAGTAGAATACCAGCAAGTGAATCAATTAATTATTCGAGTTAAAGAACAAATGAAATAGGTGAGCGAAGCCACTCTCCATCCTGGGGGGTGGCTTCCTATGAGAAGGGAGATATTTATTATGGCGTTTATGACATGTAATTTTTATTCGGAATCTCTCGGGGTTTCCGCATCGATGAATGTAATTGTACCTCAAGCGACAAGAAGCCAGATTGGGCTTGATTCACAGCAATACGGAGGTAAGCATCCGACCTTATTCCTGTTGCACGGTTTATCCGATGATCATTCGATCTGGATGCGGAGAACGTCCATAGAGCGATATGCATCGCAATTAGGGATTGCCGTGGTAATGCCAGCGGTGAATCGCAGCTTTTATGCCGATATGGCTTATGGTCCAAAGTATTGGGAATTCATTAGTGAGGAGTTGCCTGCCTTGGCACGTTCCTTCTTCCCGTTAGCTTCAGAAAGAGAACTCAATTATGTTGCGGGTCTTTCCATGGGAGGTTATGGCGCAATGAAATTAGCACTGACGCATCCGGAGCGCTTCGCAGCAGCAGCGAGCCTGTCGGGAGCTGTTGATATCGTAACGCGAGCAACTACATTTCCCGCTGATTTTCAACTGATTTATGGGGATGTAACGACTGTTAAAGGCGGGTCTAATGACTTATTTCATCTTGCCAACCAGCTCGTCGCCAGCGAAAAGAAAGCGCCAATGCTCTATCAGTGCTGCGGCACGGAAGACTTTTTATATGAAGATAACCTGCGGTTTCGCGATTATTGCCGTGCACTAGAGCTTCCGCTTACGTATGAAGAAGAGCCTGGCGAGCATGAATGGGGCTATTGGGATTTGAAGATTCAACGCGTCTTAAACTGGCTGCCGCTGCCTGAACGCGTCTAGTGGGAAAATATGTTCTTTTCGTTTTGCAACAATCGGGGCACTATGGTATAGTTTCACGTATATGTCAAGGAAGCAGTTGGAGGGAATTTGTTTGTTGAAGAAGCTTGTACCTAGACAGTCTGTTCATACAATTTATGATATCGATGCCAATCACCTGTGGGGATTCGGTATTCGCGGAATTATAACGGATCTTGATAATACACTTGTCGGTGCACGCGATCCTCACGCGACGCCTGAGTTGATAGAATGGCTGAAAAACATGCAAGGGATTGGATTCAAAATCGTGATCGTGTCGAACAATCATCGGTTGAGAGTTTCGACTTTTGCTGAACCGCTGGGCATTCCATTTATTCACCGTGCCAAAAAACCAACGAACGCTTCCTTCCATAAAGCGATGAAGCTGCTCGGAACGAATGCTAGGCAGACGACGGTGATCGGTGATCAGATGCTGACCGATGTCCTTGGCGGCAACCGAATGGGGCTTTATACGATCCTTGTACAACCTATTTCCAGAAAAGATGAAGGCTTCTTTACAAGAATTAATCGCCTCATTGAGAAGTGGGCTTTGGCAAGGATGAAGAAATAGGAGGATGCATGAGCATAGAAACAGTACTACATTGTGCGGGGTGCGGCATTACGCTGCAGAAAGAAGACAAACAGAAGCTGGGGTTTATTCCTGAGGCTGCCTTACAGAAGGAGCCGTTGATTTGCCAACGCTGCTACCGAATTAAGCATTACAATGAATCATCGAGCATTACGCTGCAACAGGATGATTTCCTGAAATTATTAGGAAGTGTCGGTCAAACGAAGGCATTGGTCGTCAAAATCGTCGATATTTTCGATTTTGAGGGCAGTATGATCTCCTCGTTGGCTCGCTTTATTGGCAATAACCCAGTCTTGCTCGTTGTTAACAAGATTGATCTATTGCCCAAGGTAACGAATGCGAACAAGATTATTAACTGGGTTCAGCGCAGAGTAAAAGAAGAGAACTTGAAGGTGGTTGACATTGTGCTGTGCAGCGCAAAGAAAAACATGGGCTTCGAGCGTGTTATTTCTGCTGTGCAAGAGTATCGCGGCAATATGGATGTGTATGTTGTCGGCGCTACGAATGTTGGGAAGTCAACGCTTATTAACCGACTCATTAGTGATTATAGTGATCTGGAATCCGAGTTGACGACTTCGCAATATCCAGGAACGACGCTTGATCTTGTGAAAATCCCGCTGGATGACGGTCGTTTTATTATCGATACGCCAGGGATTGTTTACAAACATCGTCTCACTGAGGTTGTGAAGAAGCGTGATCTAACACTTTTGATGCCGGACAAGCCGCTGAAACCTATGGTATTTCAGTTGAATCCAGAACAAACCTTGTTCTTCGGGGCTTTGGTTCGATTTGATTTCCTGCAAGGTGAGCACCAATCCTTTACCTGTTATACGTCGAATGCGATCCAGATTCATCGGACGAAGCTGGAGAAGGCTGATACTCTATACGAAGAGCATAAAGGCGTAATGTTAACACCACCAAAGCTTGCTGATTTAGAGGAGCTTCCTAAACTGGTGAAACACCCGCTGCACATTCCGAAGGGGAAATCGATGGATGTGTTGATTTCAGGTCTAGGCTGGATCAAAGTTAACAGCTTGGCTGGAGCACAGCTTGCTGTTCATGCACCGAAAGGCATTAAAGTGATTACACGGGAGTCGTTGATTTAACGTTTGGGGGACGTGGGAGATCATGGAGAAACAACGGAAAATTGACAGCCATACGGTACTTTACGGTGTTTTTGGGGATCCCATTCGGCATTCCCGTTCACCGATTATGTTAAATCGCGCTTTTCAAGAAGCGGGCATTAACGGTGTTTACGCTGCTTTTCATGTGAAGCCAGAAGATCTCGGAGAAGCGGTCAAGGGAATTCGTGCTTTGGGCTACCGCGGTATCAATGTGACGATTCCTCACAAAGTCGATGTGATGAACTATCTCGATGAGATCGATGAAGGGGCTTTGATAGTTGGCGCAGTCAATACGATTGTGAATGACGAGGGCAAGCTCAAAGGCTTCAACACAGATGGCATCGGTTATGTGCGATCCTTGAAAGAAGAGACAGGGATTGAGCTTAAGGGGAAACGTGTTCTCGTACTAGGTGCAGGTGGTGCAGCGAGAGGCGTAGCGTATGCGCTAGCCAAGGAAGGTGCAAGCTGCATTTATATGGCAAACCGGACAAAGGCGCGTGCTTTAGAGCTTGCCGAGACGATCGGCGCATTTACGCAAACGGTCGGGTTAGGCATGGATGAACTAGCTGACGTTGTGGACCAGGTAGAATTCGTGCTGAACACAACTTCAGCGGGCATGCACCCGCACGTGGATGAGCTTCCGATGCCAATTCATCTCCTTCGATCGCATCATCTCGTCAGTGATTTAATTTATAATCCGCGTATTACACGGTTTCTTCGTGAAGCGGAAGCGATCGGAGCACGCATTCATGGCGGGCTCGGCATGTTTATTTATCAAGGCGCGTATGCCTTTGAGTATTGGACGGGTACCCCTGCGCCGGTTGCGGCGATGAGACAGGTGGTAGAACAGTCGTTATCTGAATAAGAATGAATAGAGGGACAGCAATGTTATCAGGCAAACAAAAACGGTATTTGCGCTCGCTTGCGCACCATGTGGATCCCATTTTTCAAGTGGGCAAAGGCGGTGTGAACGAACACTTAATTCGCCATATCCAAGAGGCGCTAGAAGTTCGCGAATTGATTAAAATCACAGTATTGAACAACAGCGGTGAAGACCGTCAAGAAGTTGGGAATGAATTATCCGAGAAATCAGGCGCAGAGCTTGTTCAAGTCATCGGTAAAATCGTCGTTCTGTACAAAGAATCGCGTGACAAGAAGAAAATCGAACTGCCGCGCTAAAGAGGTGGACACATGCTTGTCGGAATTATGGGAGGCACGTTCGATCCCATCCATACTGGGCATTTAATCGCAGCTGAGCGTGCGAGAGTTGAAGCTGGTCTTGACGAGGTATGGATCATGCCCGCCAATACACCACCGCATAAGCCTAATGCTCCGAAGGCAACAAGCCAGCAGCGTTGGGAAATGGTTTGCCTTGCAGCGGAAGGCAATCCTTTTTTTCGTCCAATTGATATCGAAATCGGCAAAGGCGGCGTATCCTATAGTATCGAGACGATTGAGCTGTTAACCTCTCAATACCCGGACTACACGTTCTTTTATATCATCGGTGCCGACATGGTTCAATATTTGCCGCAGTGGCATCGCATTGATGACATCGTGCGGCAAATTCAGTTTATTGGATTAGCCCGTCCTGGCTACGTATTAGATGTGGATCTACTGGCGGAATCGATTCGAAATCGTGTTCACATTGTACCCATGCCGCAGGTGGAAATTTCATCGACAGCCATTCGTGCGCTGAGACAGAAACAAGATCCTGTCAGGTACCTTGTGCCTGATAAGGTAAGGCAATTCATGGAGGTGAATCACTTATATGAATCGTGAGAACCTCATGGCTGCTGTGAAGGAGCAAATGCCTGAAAGGCGCTGGCAGCACACACTGGGTGTGATGGAAACGAGCGTGATGCTCGCTGAACGTTTCGGCGGTGATGCGGTTAAAGCAGACATTGCTGCAATTTTGCATGATTATTGCAAGTATTGGCCGATCGAAGAGCAAGCTAAGATTATTCGCGAGAACGGATTACCACAGGATTTGTTGGCTTTCGATAAAGAACTGTGGCATTCGCACGCAGGCGCCTTCATCGCGAAGACGCAATTCGGAATCGATGATGAGGAAATTTTGGATGCGATTCGGTACCATACGTCAGGTCGTGAACGGATGACCCAGCTCGACAAAATCGTCTGCTTGGCGGATTATATGGAGCCAGGTCGCGACTTTCCTGGGGTCGATTTTATTCGAGAGCTCGCGAAGAGCAGCCTGGAGAAGGCGTTAATCGCGGGATTTGATTCCACGATTTCCTTTTTACTTTCCAAAGGGAAGCGAATTTATCCACTTACGATTTTGACGCGAAATGATTTAATTGAGGAAGTTCAGAAACAATGACATGGAGGATGATTGCATGAGTAAAACCCCAGAACAAATATTAGCATTCGTGGTAGAGGCTGCAGAAGATAAGAAGGCTGCAGACATCGTGAGTTTGAATTTGCAAGGCGTATCTTTAATTGCGGACTATTTCGTTATTTGCCACGGAAATTCGGAAACACAAGTACAGGCTATTGCTGGTGAAGCACGCAAGAAAGCGCATGAGCATGGCGTGAACATTCGAGGCTTCGAAGGTATCGATACCGCGAGATGGGTTCTGCTTGATCTCGGAGATGTCGTTCTCCACGTGTTCCACCGCGATGATCGTCAGTATTATAACATTGAGAAACTTTGGTCGGATGCGAAAGTTGTGGAGCGCGTATGAGAGTGGAAGCAGGATCCCTTGTTACGCTAGAGGTAGCAAGGGAAGTTCCGCCAAACGGCTTTTTCCTGAGTGATGGGTATCAGGATTTTCTGCTGCCTTATGCGGAAATCGTAGGTAGTCGCATTCAACCTGGAGACAAAGTGGAAGTGTTCTTATTCCACGATACACAGGATCGCATCATGGCGACGATGAAACGTCCTTTACTAACCATGGGTCAAGTGGGATTGCTGGAGGTTGTGGATATCCATCCACGTTTCGGCTATTTCTTAGAAATGGGACTAGGCCGGCATCTGCTGCTGCCCTACCGTCAAGTACCTGAACTGGATGAACTTCGTCCTGTCGTTGGGGACAAGGTGTTCGTCACCTTGACGCATGATCGACAAGGCCGATTAATTGCTAAGGTAGCGCTGGAAGATGACTTGGCACCGCTTTGTGTACGAGCACCATCAAGTTGGCAGCATCAGTGGGTAAAGGCACGGGTTTACAGACCGCTTCAAATGGGAACATTTGTGGTATGTGAAGCAGGCGTTCTAGGTTTTGGGGTAATCGGCTTGATTGCGCCGACAGAACGGACACGTTTGCTTCGACTAGGTGAGCTAGTGGATGTTAGGGTTGCTTTTGTGCGCGAAGAAGATGGACGTGTGAATGTGACCATGCGGCTTCCGAAGGAAAAGGGAAGAGATGAGGACGCCGAGCGTATTCTTGAAGTACTCCGTTCTCGACCTGGAAACGCCATGCCATTCTCTGATAAAACGCAGGCCGATATTATTAAAGACCGTTTCGGACTCAGTAAGTCAGCTTTTAAACGCGCATTAGGCAAGCTGATGAAAGATGGGGTCGTCTATCAGGAAGAGGATTGGACGTACATGAAGCAAGAGGAGAGCCAGGGCTAATATGAGTTATGAACAATTTGCCTACACGTATGACAGGCTGATGAACAGCATGCCTTATGAGGATTGGCTGCGCTTCTTGCAAGAGTGCTTCGAGCGCTTTGAGATGAAACCGACAACACTGGTCGACCTTGGTTGTGGAACTGGCAATCTTACGATTCCTCTTGCTGTACAAGGGTATCAACTTACGGGTATTGATCTCTCGGAGGACATGCTGGCTGTCGCTGAGCAGAAGCAAACTGACGCACAAGGGCAATTGCGCGGCGGTACGATTCGGTGGATTCAGCAAGATATCCGTGAATGGGAGCTTGGTGAAGAGGTGGATGTTGCCATGTCATTCTGTGATAGCCTGAATTATTTACTGGAAGAAGCGGACATTGTGGACGCTTTCCGTCAAACTTATGCAGGTGTGAAGTCAGATGGCCTATTTGTGTTCGATGTTCATACACCAGAGCAATTGTTTGCGTATGCGGATTCCCAGCCTTTTTTTCTGAATGAAGACGATGTCGCTTATATTTGGACAAGTGAATTAGATGAAGACCGGGTGCAAATTGAACACGATCTTACGATCTTCGTCAAAGATGAAGGGGCTGGAGCGAAGTTCAGACGCATTGACGAGACGCATCATCAACGAGCGTATCCGCTGTCATGGTTGAAGCAAACGCTGCTCGATGTGGGCTTCAGAGAAGTACATTTGGCTGCAGACTTTACGTGGGAGCAACCGACTATAATGACGGAACGAGCTTTCTTTATTGCAAAAAAATAAGTGTGCGGCGTGCGTTCGCGGCTTGACAGTGCGGCATTATTTTACATATAATCTAATTTAATTAGTTGTATCAACGCTTAGATGAGGAATAGTACCTTGTACAGCATCTTTTAGAGAGCCGGAGATTAGGTGGAAGCCGGTAGATGTTTGTCTTGAGAACTCGCCTCGGAGCTAGAAGGTGAACCGCCTGATCCTAGATCAGATGCGCTAGCTGGATCGTCTCACCCGCGTTAAGGGGAAGAGTGAACACGGGCAAAGAATGCCTTGTGTTAACTAGGGTGGTACCACGGGAATTATACCTCTCGTCCCTAGCGATATCCGCTAGCGATGTGAGGTTTTTTTGTGCGCATAGGCAGATAAGGGCAACTTGAAGGAGGCAATGGGTCATGACACAGGAATTGAAAGAGACAAGAGAACAGCAAGGTTATAACCCCCAAGCGATTGAGCCGAAATGGCAGGCATATTGGGATGCGAAGAAAACGTTTAAGGTGCTGGAAAATTCGGATAAGCCGAAATTTTATGCGTTGGATATGTTTCCTTACCCATCAGGCGCAGGATTGCACGTAGGACATCCAGAAGGCTACACAGCGACAGATATCGTTTCACGTTTCAAGCGGATGAGAGGGTTCAATGTCCTTCACCCGATGGGTTGGGATGCGTTCGGTCTGCCTGCTGAGCAGTACGCGCTGGACACAGGGAACGATCCACGTGAGTTCACGAAGAAGAATATTGACACATTCCGTCGTCAAATCAAATCCCTCGGTTTCTCCTATGATTGGGATCGCGAAATTAGCACGACAGATCCAGAGTACTACAAGTGGACACAGTGGATTTTCATCCAATTGTACAATAAAGGACTTGCTTATGTCGATGAAGTACCGGTTAACTGGTGTCCAGCACTGGGTACCGTGCTTGCGAATGAGGAAGTTATTGACGGTCTGAGTGAGCGTGGAAATCATCCAGTCATTCGGAAGCCGATGCGTCAGTGGATTTTGAAAATTACAGAGTATGCAGAGCGTTTGCTAGAAGACCTTGAAGAATTGGATTGGTCAGAAAGCATCAAGGATATGCAACGCAATTGGATTGGCAAATCAACAGGAGCTGAAGTTGTCTTTGCGATTGATGGGCATGCGGATCAAAGTTTGACCGTGTTTACAACACGTCCTGATACACTATTCGGAGCTACGTACTGCGTACTGGCGCCTGAGCATGAGCTTGTTGGCAGCATCACGACAGATGCGCAAGCTGCTGCGATCAAAGAATACCAAGAGAAAGCTTCACGTAAGAGCGACTTGGAGCGGACCGACTTGGCGAAAGACAAATCCGGTGTGTTTACAGGGGCTTACGCAATCAATCCGGTAAACGGCACGAAGGTGCCAATCTGGATCGCAGATTATGTCCTTGGCGGCTACGGTACAGGCGCGATTATGGCGGTTCCAGGACACGATCAACGTGACTGGGAGTTTGCGAAGCAATTCGATTTGCCGATTATCGAAGTCGTGCAAGGCGGAGACGTGAACAGGGAAGCTTACGCAGGCGATGGTAAACATGTGAATTCCGGCCCAATCGACGGCATGAACATTGAGCAAGGGATCACACATATGATCGCGTGGTTGGAGCAAAACGGCAAAGGCCGCGGCAAGGTGACGTATCGTTTGAGAGACTGGCTGTTCAGCCGTCAACGTTACTGGGGTGAGCCGATTCCGATTCTTCATTTGGAAGACGGCACAATGAAGCCTGTCCCTGTGGACCAACTGCCACTCTTGCTTCCGCAAGTGGATGAGATTAAACCGTCTGGAACAGGTGAGTCACCGCTTGCCAACGTTTCGGAATGGGTCAATACGATTGATCCTGAAACAGGAATGAAAGCTCGCCGTGAGACGAATACAATGCCGCAATGGGCGGGAAGCTGCTGGTACTACCTGCGTTTCATTGATCCGAAAAATGATCAAGCGTTCTGCTCCGATGAGCTTCAGAAGCAATGGCTGCCTGTTGATCTCTACATCGGTGGGGCAGAGCACGCAGTACTTCACTTGTTGTATGCGCGTTTCTGGCATAAAGTGCTGTACGATCTAGGCTTTGTGCACACGAAAGAGCCGTTCCACAAACTCGTCAACCAAGGGATGATTCTTGGCGAGAACATGGAAAAAATGAGTAAGTCACGCGGTAATGTTGTAAATCCTGACGACATCGTGAACGATCAAGGTGCTGATACGCTGCGTATTTACGAAATGTTCATGGGACCGCTGGAAGCAACGAAACCATGGAACACAACGGGTGTGGATGGCATTAACCGTTTCTTGAACCGTGTATGGCGCTTGTTCATAGATGACAATGGCCAAGTTCATGCTAAAATCAGCGCGGATGAGAAGTTGGGCAGTGATGCATTCAAACGTACATGGCACCGTTCGATCAAGAAAATTACAGAAGATTTCGAAGCGCTTCGCTTCAATACCGCGATTAGCCAAATGATGATTTTCGTCAACGAAGCTTACAAGACAGAACGTCTGCCGCTTGAAGCGATGAAAAACTTCGTACAGATGCTATCTCCACTTGCGCCGCATTTGGCGGAAGAGCTTTGGGAAAAACTCGGCGGTGTGGAGTCCATCACTTATGAGCCATGGCCAACGTATGACGAAGCATGGACAGTGGATAACGAAATCGAAATCGTTGTACAAATCAATGGGAAAATCGTTGACCGTTTGATGATTTCCAAAGATACAGATGAAGCAGCGATGGAGAAATTGGCGTTTGACCTCGACAAAGTCAAAGAAGCGACCGCCGGAAAGGCCGTTCGCAAGTTGATTGTTGTGAAAGGTAAGTTAGTTAATATCGTCGTTGGGTAATACCTAAGAAAGGACAAAAGAGAAGGCTACTGCTGCTTGGATGTAAAGAGCTGTTCGGCCTTCTCGATGTCTTCTTCATATTTACCATGTGTGGCACGAATCACTTGAGAGAATACACCAGCAAGCTCCTTCTCCAAAATACGCAAGCCTTCGGCAGTAATTCCTCCAGGAACAGAGACACGCTTTTGCAATGAAGCCGGATTGAAGCCGCCAGTTGTCAGCAGTTTGCCTGTACCTAAAGTCATTTCACTGGCAAGCAGTGTAGCCTCCTCAGCCGAAATACCTGTTTCTTCCACCGCCGCATCGATAAACGCTTGAATGAAGCTAGATAGAAAAGCAGGACCGCAACTGGATAAATCGGATGAAATCCGAGTATAATTTTCTGAAACACGAATAGGTGTGGAGATGTGTGTGAAAATATTTTCGAGCCATTCTTTATCTTCAGGCTGCATACGATTTCCATGAATACAAAGGGTAGCACCGCTAAGTACATAGTTCGTAATGCTAGGAATGATTTTGCTGATTTTGGCAGGCAGCATCCCTTCCAGATGCTTGATCAGAATCGGACTCGTAATGGATATGATAAATTGAGAGGAGAGCACGTCCTCTTTAATTTCGTCAATAACATTTCTGAATTCAGAAGGTTTCACACATAGGAAAATAAGATCGCAGCCCCGCACGACATCTCGATTGGATTCAGCAACCTGCAGTCCAGGATATCTCTCCGCAAGCAGCTCTACTTTACGTAACGTTCGATTGCTCGCTAGAATTTGCTCGGGATTGAATGCCCCAGAATGAATGAATGCTTCGATCAGAATACTTCCCATACTCCCAGTACCGATGAATCCAGCTTTCATCAAGTAATCCCTCCCGATAAGAATGTTCTCTTTATTCACCAATTCATATAGTCAATGGGACGCTTTTTCATGTATATGGCTGCACGTCTGAAATTATGCTTAGTAAGGAGGTAGTCCGTGTTTTTTTTTGGTAGCAAAATAAAGAAAATACTTTTGATGATCGGCGTTGCGTCGCTGATTGTCGGGGTTGTTTGGCCTTTTTTGCGAGGGGGCCAGCCGCTGATCCAAACGGGTTTTGTCCCGATCAATGATGCGATGGCGGATTTGTTGGAGATGGAAAAAAGTGAACCGCACGCTGAACCAAAGATGGTGTCTCCGGAGTCAGCAAGGCCAGTGATTTCGGCGAGTCCGAGTGCCTCCAATCGAGTAGCATCCTCGAGTTCGGCCGTTCCCTCTCCCACCGTTCCTGCTGTGGTAACGCACGCTAGCCAGCCGACATCGCAGGCTGCAGCTCCGAATCAAAAACAAGAGGCGAAAGAGGGACGCTTGAATTTGAACACAGCAACGCTCGAGCAATTAGATAAACTGCCAGGTATCGGCGAAAGTAAAGCGAAAGCAATTCTTGCCTATCGATTGCAGAAGGGGCAATTCAAACGGATCGAAGAGCTAAAGGACGTCAAGGGGATTGGTGACAAAATGTTTGCGAAGCTGCGAGAACTCGTCTATGTTGCGCCTTCCTAGTCTATCTTTTCATTTCGATAGAAGTATGAGAGAATACTAGAAATAGTTATGGACATCGTTTCTAATCGGGGAATAGCGATCACGTCATCAGGAGGGGGTTCATCGAAATGAGCATTCGAAAGGATTGGGATACGTATTTCTTGGATATCGCCTATATGGCATCTACGCGCTCGCGTTGTAATCGGAGACATGTTGGTGCTGTGCTGGTACAAGGCAAAAAACTGCTGGGAACCGCCTATAATGGGGCACCCATGGGTGTACCTGACTGCACCGAAGCGGGCTGTATGCTGGTTGAGGAAATCGAACTGAAAATGATTGCCGATATCGAGGAAGTTGTGCGCAAACATCGCTGCATTCGTACCATTCATGCAGAGCAAAACTTGCTGTTGTTTACGGATCGCGAGGATCGTGAAGGCTCAACGGTGTACGTAACGGACCAGCCATGCTGGACCTGCGCGAATATGTTAGCGAACAGCGGTGTGACGGAAATCGTTTTTCATAGGGGTTATCCGAAGGATCACGAGAAAGTCAGCGAATTAATGTTGGCAAGAGGCATTTCGTTCCGCCAGCTGGCAAGCTATGAACCTCCTGCGGGCACCGTGTCGGAAGTTGTGAATTAAATAAATGTTCTGAGAGGAAGAACCTCTCTCTGGCAGTTGCCCATCGGGCAGTGCTGGGGGGGAGGTTTTTTTGTGTGGGAGATGAACGTTGAAGCCTGAAAGCTGAAACCCAACCCCGAACCCCGAACCCCGAACCCCGAACCCCGAACCCCGAACCCCGAACCCCGAACCCAACCAGGGACCACTGACCCCCGACCACCGCTGAGTCTCCAGTCTTATCTGAAAAGATGAAAAACATCATTTCAGCACCCAAAGTTGGCTTTCCAAACGCTAAAGTGATGAAAAACATGATTTTGCAATTTATTTGTTAAATGGAGGGAGTGCCCGCATGAGAAGACCAGTTGTTCTAGGATGCTGTCTGTGGATAAGTGGTTATGCCCTTGCGATATTCACCGAAATCGCATGGCTGACTTGGACGACGAGCGCGCTGCTGCTCGCAGCGCTCGTCGTCATGTTCGCGCTGCGCCTGCCTGGCCGGCAGGCGCTAGGGCCACTGCTGCTGGTCGTCATAGCCTACGGCTATTACCACGGGACCGACCAGCGCAACATCACAGCCCTGCCGCTCGCGCAGCAGGGGCAGGTCAACGAAAGCGGCAGCGAGGTCACGCTGCTCGGCCGGTTCGCCAGCCCTGTCACCCTCGACGGTGACAGGGCCAGCTTTACCGTGGAAGCGGCGTCCGTCCGCTTCCAGGACACCGCTTTCCCGCTCAGCGGGGAAAGCGTGCAGGTCTCGCTGCGCCTGACGGAGCAGGAGCAGCAGGCCATGCCGTCGGGCTGGCGCCGCGGCGACGCCCTAACAATTAAGGGGACGCTGCGCAGCCCGTCCCCTGCCCGCAACTTCGGCGGCTTCGATTACCGCCGATATTTGCGACTTCACCACACCCATTGGCTGTTGTCAGCCAAAGGGGTGGATCAGGCGCAGGTGCAGCCTGCGGCACCGCGCCTAAGCGTCGTTCAGCTGCTGCGCTGGAACGACGAGCTGCGCGCTGCGCTCAGCAGGCGCATGGATAGCATTTTTCCCGCGTCGCAGGCGGGATTCATGAAAAGCATGCTGATCGGCCTCACCGACGATCTAGATCCCGACCGCTTCCAGCAATTTTCTGAGCTGGGTCTGACCCATATTTTAGCTATATCGGGGCTTAATATCGCTGTTTTCCTTGCGGTTTGCATCTGGATCATGCGACGGCTGCGCCTCACGAAAGAGAAGTACCTCCTCGTCTGTCTTTGCCTGTTGCCGCTCTATATACTTCTAACAGGCGCATCCCCATCCATTATCCGCGCAGGGCTAATGTCGATGATCGCCATATTTGCGGCACGCCAGGGAGGACTCAAGGATGTTCTGCACATCCTCGCTGTTACCGCCTGGGCGATGCTGATCTGGAATCCGTACTACCTGCTCGACGTCAGCTTCCAATTGTCCTTTCTAGTTACGCTGGGTCTAATCCTTGGCGTACAGCGAGTTACTGACCTGCTTTCGCGATATATCGATTCACCGATAATTCAAAACACCATCGCCATAACCCTCGTCTCGCAAGCCGTATCTTTCCCTGTCTCGATCTATTATTTCAATCAATTTTCGTTGTTGTCATGGCTCGCTAACGCGGTGCTGGTGCCCGTTATCTCCATGGTTGTCTTTCCTGCAGGCTTGGTTGCACTTGCACTTGGCTTGATTTATGTGCCCATTGGCCGAACGATCGGGTGGTTGATTGCCAAGTTAAACGAAGCCATATTTTGGATGACCGATCACCTCCAGCAGCTTCCTCATCTCAAAATGATTTGGCCAAGCCCGAGCTTGCCATGGATGGTGTTGTATTATTTGGCACTTCTTCTCCTTTATTTCCTTGCGAAACGAAATGTGCAATCTGAAACTGATGAACTGCCCATCATGCTCGAGCCTAAGGTGAAACGAACCATTAGCACATGCTACCGTAAAATAAGCCTATTGGTTGCGCCTAGCTGCTTTGGAATCTTACTGTGGATCGGTTATTCTCCGCATCACTTCCAGCGAACAGGTCTAGTTCAATTCCTCGACGTAGGACAGGGAGATTCGATCTTAATTCGTACACCTTATGGTAAACATATCTTAATTGATGGGGGTGGAACGCTCACCTTTCATAAGCCTGGAGACGAATGGAAGAAGCGTAACGATCCTTACGAAGTAGGCAAAAAATTGCTAACGCCATTGTTGAAGAAGCGAGGTATTCAACAACTGGACCTGCTTGTGCTTACCCATGAGGATGCTGACCACAGCGGGGGGTTGCAAGCTGTTGTGGAACAAGTTCCTGTGAAACAATTTTTATTTAACGGTACTTTTAAAGAAGGGGAAAGTATGAAGAAGCTGTTTTCTACGCTTTTGCAACATCGTGTTCCTTTGCTGCCTGCACAGGTTGGTGATTGGATCGTAATTGATCCTGTCACAAGATTACAAGTGCTGTTTCCCCTTGAAACAGAGCATCATCAGGTTGAGCTTGTGAAAGAACAAAATGCAAGATCCGTTGTTTTTTTGTTGGAGATGCTCGGAACGAATTGGTTGTTCACAGGCGATATGGAGAAAGAATCCGAAGCGGAGGTCCTTCAATATTTAAACCAGAATACTGCTATCCAACCCAATAACAAAAATACAAAACTCGATGTACTTAAAGTCGCACATCATGGGAGCAAAACCTCCTCAACACCCGAGTGGCTCGCCTATTGGCAGCCCCATTACGCTGTGATTTCAGTAGGCGTCATGAATAGCTATGGACACCCGTCTCCCGAAACTATCGAACATTTGGATGATGTGCATGCTGCCGTATTTCGAACTGATCAAATGGGGGAAATCCAAATGGAAGTGCGACGATCAGGCATTTATACACGGATGAAGCTAAAAAACTAGAAGTTCAAGTCTTCTATAGGTGAAAGGTCGTAGGTCACAGGTATTTTTATTTCAAAATTTTTGAAATTTCTGGCGGTGCCGCTGGGCTAGCGACTCAGGCGGAACGACATTTTGAGGGGCATGACGAAACAAACGATGGAAGAGTCGCAGATCCTGCTGAGCGAATCGATGATGAATGTCAGTGCGGTTTCCCAGCAATCGTTAGCCACTTCGGAACAAGTAGCGGCATTAAGCTCTGAGCAATTAAGAATCATTGACGAAATAGTAGACTTGTCTACGAAACTGGAGGTGCTATCTAACGCCTTGCAGAACTCTTAGTCCAAATTTAAAGTTTAAAAATAGCCTTTAGTGAACGTGCCCAATGGGATCGTTTGCTTAGGGCTTTTTAGTTATTTGAAACTATAATCGCCTTTTTGCGTCTAAAAGATGTGAAATCGTCTTTTTTTTGTTATTCTGGTAGTTGCACGCTCTATGATATTTATTCTAAAAGAATTGCAACCTTATGAGACGTGTTCGCGTTTATAAGAGTGCAAGGGGGAGGGATCCCAGTGATAGCACCCGAGCTGGTAAGATCAGCACAAGCCGGTGATCGTGATGCGCTCATTACCCTGTTGCGAGAGATTGAGTCTCACGTTTATCGAACCGCATTTTATTTGTTAAATAATGAACAAGACGCGCTGGATGCTTCGCAGGAGGCACTCATTCGAATTTATACGAAAATTCATTCCTATGAAGAGAAAGCACTGTTTACAACGTGGGTGCAGCGGATTGTTACGAATATTTGCATCGATAAATTTCGCAAGGCGAAACCGACGGTTTCAATGGATGAGCATGAGATGACGTTTACAGCTGAGAATAACGTTGAACGCGAAATTATGACTGGCTATTTAGCGCAAGATATTCGAGAGGCAATCGATAAGCTTCCCGAACACCACCGGACTGTCGTTGTGCTTCGTTATTTGCAAGACTTTTCGTATCATGAAATCGCAGAATCGCTTGGTTTACCGCTGAATACGGTGAAGTCTTACTTATTCCGAGCTAGACACTCGTTGCAGTCGATGCTCCAAGATTATCAGAAAGGAGGTGTTCGGGGATGAAATGTCAAGAGGTGATGATCTACATGCAAAGACAGCTAGATGGAGATTTAACTCCTAATGAGGAAGATGAGCTGCATGCTCACCTTATGCATTGTTTGGACTGTGCTCAGATGTACGAACGTCTGCAATCGCTGTCCGACGAGTTATCCCAGTTACCGAAGGTAAAGCCGCCTTTCTCTTTGGTTGATGCTATCATGCCGCAGCTGCTTGAATTAGATAAACAACCTGTGAATCCGGTCGTCGTACCTTTCCAAGCCGCTTCGGAGTCTATGGCGGGGCGGAAGATAACGAAACGAAGTCGCATCAGAGAGCAATTTTCCTGGAAAATCGCAAGCGGAGTTGTCGCCGCAGGGCTCATTATTGGGTTCTTTGCCTTTAATATGAAGCACCCTGTATTAGATAATGCGGATGGCATCTTCAATTTTACATCAAGCAGCTCTGAGTCTAAAGCAGACCGACCTAGTGCAGCAACTTCGAGTCAGAGCCGTGCGCTAGACAGTGCCGACATCTATAAACAGGAGCTGTCAACATCAAACCAGGCGGTGCCGAAGTCGTCAATGTCGGATACTAAGACGAAGGGGAAGGAAGATCTGATCCCCCAAGCGTCCGCAGCTAGCGGTAATCAGACACAACCAATGGACGCAATGGTTGAGAAACCCAGTGCTTACACAGCACCTATCAGCGGGCAAGATGCATTGGTGAAGCCACAGGTTCCTTCTACGTCAGCGCCAGAAAAAATGAAAATACCAACGGATTCGAATATGGCGAAAAATGCAACCGACACGAAGGACATGTCAGCCGTTTCCGGCTCAGCAACACCAACTACGACACCGAATGAATCGAATCCAGATGCTGTTTCGAAGAAGCTGACACCGTCCGCTGGTGAAGGGTTCAAGATCGGTTCGATGGCGAGCATCCTTCCGAATAATGAACTTCAGAACCCTTCCATCTTGAAGTCGGCTTCAGGGGCATACGCTGCATCTGTTGAAGATGCACATGTTGTGATTCGGAACAGTCAAACATTGGAGATTGTTTTTGCTTCCAAACAAGTATGGCAAGGGAATGATGAAATCAAGCTGATCGAATGGTCGAAGGATGATAAGCTGTTCTATCAAGTGACAAGCAACGGAACCATTCAAACGATTTTAATTGATGTGAATGCGCAGACAGAAGCCAATAAATAAAGTTGGATGGATATGCACCAACTGATCTTCGCCTGCGTAAGTTATAGTACATCGCTACTAGACAGTTCATTCATCCACATGGTTTAAGGTTTCTAGGGCCTTATATCTGTGTTTAAATAGACTGGCAAAGGGATTGCATCAAGGTCTTAGGACTTTGACGTAATCCCTTTGTTGTTGTTAGAATAAGGTGGAGGGGTGAGGCAAGCGATGGATGCGAAACGAGCATTAAAAGACATAGCAGCAGGCCGGCCAGCGCCAGTATATTTGTGCTACGGTCCTGAGAAATATAAAATGCGTGAATTCATTCAAGTTTTAACGGACGCGTTAATGGAACCTGAAGATAGAGAGTTTGCCCTCAGCAAATTTGACTTGAGTGAAATCCCGCTCACATCTGTCTTGGATGATGCGGAGACATTGCCTTTTATGGTGCCAAAAAAGCTGGTGATCGCCAAGAATGCGCTCTTCTTCACGGGTGCGAAGGAAAATGCCAAGCTCGACCATAACTTGGATCGGTTAACCGCGTATTTGAAATCGCCGGCTGAGCATACGGTTGTCGTATTCACCGTAGACGCGGATAAGCTGGATGAGCGTAAGAAGATTGTGAAAGCTTTGAAGGACATGGAAGCCGCGGTGCCGTTCCTTTCATTAAGCCCTGAGGAGCTTACTCAGTGGGTGGCCAAGCGAGCCAGTCAATTGGGGTTTACGTTTACAGGAGGGGCCGCGGATCAACTTATCCTGTACACAGGCGGCAATTTGCAATCCCTCTCTGCTGAATTAGAGAAAATCTCCTTATTCGTAGGCGCGGGGGGAGAAGCGACGCCGGCTGTTATCGATCAATTGGTCGCGAGAAGCACGGAGCAGAACGTTTTTATTCTTATTGAGGATATTGTCAATGTTCGTTTAGATCGCGCTTTTGTCATCTTGGAGGAGCTCTTGAAGCAGCGTGAAGAGCCGATCAAAATTGCTTCGCTCATCGCCAGACAGTTCCGGATTATGCTGCAAGTAAAGGAGCTCGGCAAGCAAGGGTATTCTGGGCAGCAGATGGCGTCTCAGATCGGCTTACATCCTTTTGCGGTCAAGGTAGCCGAAGGTCAGGCGCGTAAGTACGATATAGACAAGCTGAGCCGAATTATGGGCGAGTTAGCGGACCTTGATTTGCAGATGAAAACGGGGAAAATTGATAAAGTGTTAGGTTTGGAACTATTCCTCCTTAGGCTGGCTGCCTAGGGAGAAAAGAAAAAAAGACTAATTCGCTTAGAATTAGTCTTTTTGCTTTATGTCCGGGAATTACGCTTGAGCCGTAAGAGCGTTCAGCTTTTTAGCTAGACGGGACTTCTTGCGGTTAGCGGCATTTTTATGAATTAAACCTTTAGAAGCTGCTTTATCTAATTTCTTGGAAGCAGAAACTAGAGCTTCAGGGGTTAAAGCTGTTTCGAAAGCTTTCACAGCAGTACGCAAAGCGGACTTGTGGGAAGCGTTACGAAGACGACGCTTTTCGCTAACTTTAACTCGTTTAATAGCGGATTTAATGTTTGGCATGAAATTCACCTCCTACTTACAAAACACGTTCAACGTTACATTTGTATGTTTGCTGACAACTTTAAGTATTCTACCACGCACAAATTGAAATTGCAAGAGCTGTCAATAGGTTTTCAGTGGTCTTTG
Source organism: Paenibacillus sp. MBLB1832 (assembly GCF_032271945.1). Lineage (NCBI taxonomy): Bacteria > Bacillati > Bacillota > Bacilli > Caryophanales > Paenibacillaceae > Paenibacillus > Paenibacillus roseipurpureus. The sequence goes on from NZ_CP130319.1 coordinate 2,257,386, forward strand.
CGCATTGTATAAGGGGCTGGAATCTGTCGCACAATAAGGGATACCATCAACCTTCTAAAATGCCCAGAAAGGGGTTCTCCCATGGACTTAGGCTTTTATAATACACATACAGATCTTGCGCTCGATGCGAGGGATATGGCCCAGGCCGCTAATCAAGGGCAGCCAATTCCTGGTATTGAACAGGAGTTTACGAGAGAAAATGGCATTCGCGTGACGAAAATTAATGTATTGAACGAAGAAGGCTCTAGAGCGCTTGGCAAGATGCTCGGTCATTACATAACCATCGAGGTGCCTGCACTTCGGGAGAAAGACAGCCAGCTTCAAGATCGAGTCGCGACGAAGCTAGCACAGGAGTTTGAACAATTTCTGAAGGGAATAGGCATTCCCAAAAACGCAAAAGCACTTATTATCGGTCTTGGTAATGCCAATGTGACGCCGGATGCGTTAGGGCCTCTTGTTGTCGAGAATGTGATGGTGACGCGGCATTATTTCGAATTAGTTCCCCAAGATGTGAGTCCAGGTTATCGAGCGGTAAGTGCCGTAGCACCTGGGGTTCTTGGTACAACAGGCATTGAAAGCAGCGATATCGTGCAAGGGATCGTTGACAAATCGAAGCCAGATTTCATAATCGCCATTGATGCGCTGGCATCCCGATCCTTGGACCGTGTCAATACAACGATTCAAATTGCGGACACAGGCATTCATCCAGGTTCAGGGATCGGGAATAAGCGCAAAGGCTTGACGAAAGAGAATCTTGGCATCCCCGTCATCGCCATCGGTGTACCGACTGTTGTTTACGCGTCCACCATCGTCAATTTTGCCTTTGACCTTATGCAGAAGCATTTTAATGATCAAACGAACACTACAGGTAAAATTCTAGGTCTATTGGACAACATTAATGAGGATGAGCGGCTGCAGCTTGTCAAAGAAGTGCTCAATCCTGTCGGGCACGATCTGCTCGTCACACCGAAAGAGATTGATCAGTTTATTGAAGATATCGCCAATATCATTGCCAGCGGATTGAATGCAGCCTTGCACGACGCTGTTGATGTTGATAATGTGGCTGCCTACACGCATTAATGCAGGATGAAGAACTGAACCCGCCTTGCGTGGGCAGTTCTTTTTGCGTTTTACAGGCATGAAAACTCCATCAGACATTTCTCCTATGAAGCTACTATCCAAAAATCTAGCGAAAACTGGTTCTATCGGCCGGGCTCGTTTCATAGATTGAATTAAGATAGTTTAGGAGGCATGGTAACTATGAAATGGACAACAGCTACATGGAATTTCAGCCAAGTTCGCAAAACCTTTCAAAGCGCCAGTTCCGTCGGGAAAACCTTTATCATTCTCAGCACCTCGACCTTAGCGCTATTCGTACTCATCGGGCTGGGAAGCGTTCTACAAAGTAGCATGATGACCACTTCGCCGGTTTCATCCATGAAAGGTCTCGCCGCATCTGTCACCAATCAATTTTTCATTGATATGATCGGAATGGAAGTCCCTCATTTAAATAAGAACCATAAGAAATTCACCTTTTCCCAACGCAACGTGTTTCATTTTGCTTTCCAATTCATGACGAACATCAATCCGAGTGATCCCAAAAGCTTGGTTGCCAGCGAGGTTCCAGGCATGGACACGAATCGATCAACTGTGCTGGTAAAAGGGAGTGAGACGAATCCCAGTTCGCCCATTGATTACAATCCGGGTTCCAATAATTTAGAAGCGGAAGCCAGAGTGCCGATCCCTTCGCCTTCAGCGCAACCGTCACCGAATAGCTCTGCAACACCTTCTCCTAGCGCGGTCGGGCAACCGCCGAAAACGGCTGGCGATAATATTGCTTTCATTTATCAAACCCATAGTAATGAGTCATTCTTGCCTGAACTCAAAGGGGTTACAGATCCAGATATGGCCTATAGCGATAAAGTCAATATCATTTCGGTAGGTCAACGTTTGGCTCAAAATTTGGAAAAAGACGGGATTGGTGCTGTGCACTCCGAAACCGTGTATCCAAGTACGGTGAAAAACTTCGAGTATCCGTACTCCTACAAGTACTCACTCAAAACGTTGCAAGAAGCGATGTCAGCGCATAAAGACTTAACATACTTCTTCGATATCCATCGGGATTCGGCAGCTCGCAGCAAAACCACTGCCACCATTGATGGTAAAGATGTTGCACAGGTGTATTTTATCATCGGCGGCAAAAATCCGAACTGGAAGAAGAATGAGGAATTTGCCAGCAAAATTCATCAAGTACTGGAAGAGAAACACCCTGGCGTTTCCAAAGGGATTCATGCGAAAGAAGCAAGCGAGGGCAATGGCTTGTATAACCAGAACATTTCGCCCAACAGCATTTTAATAGAAGTAGGCGGTCCCTATAACACACTGGAAGAGTGCTACCGTACAACCGATTGGTTGGCTGAAGCGATCTCTGAAGTAATTATGAATGCGAAGAAAGTGGATGCGCCAGCCGCATCGACGAATAAATCGTAAAGGCAAGGAGATAGGTAAAATGAGGCTGAGAGACTTTTATCTAAAGGTTGGCTTGTTCGGTTTACTACTGTTGTTCTGTGTGCTGTTTGGCGTCAGTTTGGCATCAGGCGGTATGGAGCGGATTGAAGGAGCGCAGCCTTCGTCAAAGCCAGTGTTAGTGAGCGCAACAGCCACACCTGTACCAGGTAAAACAGGGGCAACAGTTGTAAAATCAGCGCCTCAGCCTACGTCTGTTGTGAAAGACACAACAGGGAAAGCTAACCCAACAGGGGGAGCCACACCTGCTCCTGTCGTAGCAGATCACGATAATTCGTTGAACCGTGTGGGCAATAAATTAGGCGATCTTCTGCAAATTACGATGCACCATGGCATTAAATTGTTTGTTTCCATATTCGACGCCGTTTTGGGCAAAGGGTAGGGTGTCCATTGCTCCGCGTACTCACAACTGCTATAATGAAAATTATTTGCATGTAGTGGGGGTTAGTCTTTAGCATGACGGACATTCGAGAAAGACAACAAAGAATTCGCAACTTTTCAATTATCGCTCATATCGATCATGGTAAATCAACATTAGCGGATCGTATTCTGGAGTATACAGGTGCATTGTCATCACGTGAAATGCAAGAGCAGGTTCTCGATCAGATGGATCTGGAGCGCGAACGGGGCATTACCATCAAGCTGCAAGCGGTAAGATTGGCTTATCGCGCGGATGACGGTATTGATTATATCCTGAACCTCATCGACACACCTGGACACGTCGACTTTACGTACGAAGTATCACGAAGCCTTGCGGCTTGTGAAGGCGCGTTGCTCGTCGTTGACGCGGCACAAGGGATAGAAGCTCAGACTCTTGCAAACGTGTATCTAGCGTTAGAGAATAATCTAGAAATTTTACCTGTTATTAATAAAATTGATCTGCCAAGTGCGGACCCAGAGAAAGTTAAGAACGAGATTGAAGAAGTGATCGGGCTTGATGCTAGCGATGCCGTTCTTGCCTCAGCGAAAGCGGGTATCGGGATTAAAGACATCATCGAGCAAATCTGTTTGAAAGTGCCTGCGCCACAAGGAAATCCGGACAATCCGTTGAAAGCTTTGATCTTCGACTCTCACTACGACAGTTACAAAGGTGTTATCGTGTATGTGCGTGTCGTGGATGGTTCCATCAAAGCGGGTTCCAAAATTAAAATGATGGCGACGAACAAAGTGTTCGAAGTCATCGAGGTAGGGGCATTCAAACCACGAATGTCATCGGTTCCTTCCCTAGAGGTCGGCGATGTAGGCTTTATCGTGGCTGGTATTAAAAATGTTGGAGACACCCGCGTAGGGGACACGGTAACGGAAGCAGACCGCCCTGCACCAGAGGCGCTGCCAGGTTATCGTCGCATTAACCCGATGGTATTCTGCGGCTTGTATCCGATCGAAACAACGGATTACAACGATTTGCGCGAAGCGCTGCAAAAGCTGGAATTGAATGATGCGTCCTTGCGTTTCGAGCCAGAGACGTCAACGGCATTGGGCTTTGGATTCCGTTGCGGTTTCCTAGGACTGTTGCACATGGAGATTATTCAGGAACGGATCGAACGCGAGTTCAACATTCCATTGATTACAACGGCGCCGAGCGTTATCTACCGTATTACATTAACGAATGGCGATGTGCTCGAGATTGATAATCCGTCCAATTATCCAGATCCGCAACGTATTGACTTCGTTGAAGAGCCTTTTGTCAAAGCGTCGGTCATTGTGCCTAACGATTTTGTTGGTACGATTATGGATCTGTGCCAAGGCAAGCGCGGAGAATATTTGAATATGGAGTATTTGGATACGAATCGCGTCACGTTGACGTATGATATTCCGTTATCCGAGATCGTCTACGATTTCTTCGACATGCTGAAGTCGCGTACCAAAGGATATGCATCCTTTGATTACGAAATCTCAGGTTACAAGAAGTCCAATCTCGTTAAGATGGATATTTTGCTCAATTCCGAGCAGGTAGATGCTCTTTCCTTTATCGTTCACAGGGATACGGCTTATAACCGTGGTAAAATCATTTGTGATAAGCTGAAGGATCTCATCCCGCGGCAAATGTTTGAAGTGCCGATTCAAGCGGCGATCGGACAGAAAATCGTAGCGCGTGAGACGGTTAAAGCGATGCGCAAGAACGTCCTCGCGAAGTGTTACGGCGGTGACATTTCCCGTAAGCGTAAATTGTTAGACAAGCAAAAAGAAGGTAAGAAACGCATGAAGCAAGTCGGCAGCGTCGAGGTGCCGCAAGAAGCGTTCATGGCTGTTTTAAAAATCGACGAATAGATCCATGGCATGAAAAGCTGGGGTGGCAGCGTACGCTGTCCCTTGGCTTTTTGTCAATGAAGCCCCTAGGAAGGAATGCCCTTATGTTAGTTACGTATGCAGCGCCAACAGCGGTGTACATTCATATCCCGTTTTGCACGAACAAATGTCATTATTGCGATTTTAATTCGTATGTGCTCAAAGGCCAGCCTGTTATGGCTTATTTAGACGCGTTGGAGCGCGAAATGGCGCTTACAGTGCGTCAACATCCACCGCATAAGGTGGAGACGATTTTCGTGGGCGGCGGAACGCCAACCGTGCTGCTTCCCCATCAAATGGAGCGATTTCTGCGTATGGTACGCACGTATTTCCCTGTGGATGCGGAAGTGGAGTTCTCGATGGAAGCCAATCCAGGGACGACCGACGAGGATAAGCTGGCTGTCATGAAGGAAGGCGGGGTAAACCGCATCAGTTTTGGTGTGCAGTCTTTTAATAATGATATCCTGGCGGCCATTGGCCGCATTCATAATACAGATGATGTGCACAGAAGTATTGCTAACGCCAAGAAGCTGGCCTTCGATAACTTGTCCATCGACCTGATGTTCGGACTTCCGAAGCAAACGGTTGACATTATGCAGGCAACACTAGACGAGGCGTTGTCCCTCGATTTGCAGCACTATTCGATCTATAGCTTAAAAGTAGAAGAAAACACACTGTTCCACACCTTGTTCAATAAGAATCAGCTCCCACTACCGAGTGAGGATGAAGAAGTCGAGATGTATGAGTTGATTATGCGCAGGCTGGAGAGTGCAGGATATAAGCAGTATGAGATCAGCAACTTCGCCAGACCCGGCCGCGAAAGCAGGCATAATACGATGTACTGGCGCAATCGCTCCTATTATGGGCTTGGCGCAGGTGCTCACGGATATATAGACGGTCTTCGTCACATCAATATAAAAGGCGTACAGCCGTATATCGATGCAACAGAAAAAGGGCTGCCGATACTGGAAACGAACGAGGTTTCGCCTCAGGAGGCCATGGAAGACTTCATGATGGTTGGCTTACGACTGATGGAAGGCGTTCGCAACGCAGATTTCATTGCGCAATTCGGTACAACGATCGAATCGCAATTTGGCGAGACGCTTCAAGGTTGGTTGAAAAAGAAGTTGCTCGAACAAACAACCGATGGCTATCGACTATCGAAACAAGGCATCTTATTAGGTAACGAAGTGTTTGCGTCCTTCCTATCCTAACGAGGGTCATTCCCAAGTAAAAAACGCTTGTGCATTTATACGTCATGTTGTATATTTATACATGAATCCACAAGCGAAAGAGCGGAAAGCCGCAGAACGCTAGCGTGGCTTTTATGCATTTTTTTGCGATTGGTGGGATAAGCGTGAATACATCAACTACAGTATCCGTAAGAAAAGCTTCGGTGGATGATATCGAGAAGCTTTATGACATTATACAAGGTTATGCGAAGCAAGGCATTATGCTCCCACGGACGAGAGAGATGCTGGAGGATGGGATCGACACCTTCGTCGTGGCTGAATTCGAAGGAGTTTTAATCGGCTGCGGATCATTGACACGGCTTGGACCCGATTTAGTCGAGATACGCTCGCTAGGCATGACGCCTGGCTTCAAAGGGCAAGGCATTGGCGGCAAGCTCGTCAATTTCTTGGTTGAAGAAGCGAGAAGCCAAGGGATTATCAAGGTAATGGCGCTAACGTATGAGGTTGCCTTTTTCCAAAAGAACGGGTTTACACTCGTGCCGAAGGAGATTTTTCCTGAGAAGGTTTGGAGAGATTGCATGCATTGCAAAAAACAGTATTGCTGCGACGAAATCGCCGTGCTTAAACGTTTGGATTGACTTGACAACAGACCTTAGGGTCTGTTATTTTTGTATTAGGAATTAGCACTCACTAAATACGAGTGCTAACGAAACGGCAAATAGTGCTAGTGAGGAGGAGAGGTACTCATGTTGACAGAGCGTCAGCGCATGATTTTAAGTGCTATCATAGATGATTACGTTCGTTCAGCGGAGCCAATTGGTTCGCGCAGTATTTCGAAGCGAGGGAATGTTGGGTTCAGCCCGGCGACCATTCGTAACGAGATGTCTGATCTCGAAGAAATGGGCTATTTGGAGCAGCCTCATACGTCCGCAGGTCGTATTCCATCTCACAAAGGGTATCGCTATTATGTCGATCATTTGCTCAAACATGGTTCCTTGCACTCGCAAGATTTGAACTCCATGAAGGGTGCATTTGCTGAACGTATTCAAGAGATGGAAGGCGTTATTCAGCACGTTGCTGGTATGCTCTCAAGTCTTACGAACTATACGTCCATCGTACTGGGACCCGAGGTGTTCAGCACGACCTTGAAACATATCCAGATTGTTCCGCTATCAGAGACGTCGGCTGTTGCGATCATGGTGATGAATACAGGGCATGTTGAGAACAAAACGGTGACGATTCCAGAAGGCATCTCGATGGTTGATATCGAGAAGGTCGTTAACATATTGAATAAAAGACTACAGAACGTCCCGTTGATTCAGTTCAAATCGAAGCTTTATAACGAAATTTCGAATGAATTAAGTAAATACGTCAGCGGCTATCAAGAATTACTGGGTATGGTGGAGGGTGTTCTTCAGAGCAATGAGAAGGATCGTGTATTCCTTAGCGGCATGACGAACATGCTCACACAGCCAGAGTTCAAAGATGTAGATAAAGTGAAAAGCATCTTCGATCTATTAGAAGAAGCACCAACCTTGATTAAATTATTTACACCGTCAAATGAAGGCATTGAGATTAAAATTGGTGCTGAAAATAGTCTTGAAGCGATCTCAAATTGCAGTTTGATTACCGCGTCTTATTCGATTGGCGGAACACCGCTCGGTACGATTGGTATTTTGGGACCTACGCGCATGGAGTACGGGCGTGTGATCGGATTGATGGAGCACTTATCGAAGCATTTGGAAGTGGTCCTCGGACGTTGGTACGGCAAATGAGTGGAATGAAACCCTTGCATGGCGATAGTGAAGAGCGTTACTCCACACTGGTGAATAATGCCGCGGCTGTAAGAGCGATTTGCTCTGCAGTCGAGGGAACGCTAGGACCTAAAGGCTTAGATACGATGCTTGTAGGCGGTCAAGGCGATGTCATTATTACGAATGACGGCGTTACGATTTTAGAGAAAATGGATGTGACCCATCCTGCTGCCAGGTTAATGATTCAAGTCGCGCGTAGTCAACAACGCCAGATTGGCGATGGAACGACGACAGCAACCGTTCTGGCAGGTGCTCTCGTACAGGAAGGTGTTGCGCAAGTAACCCGCGGTGTACCTGTAGCGAAAATCGTGTCTGGCATGCAGCAAGGTATTGAGCTGGCAACCCAGCAACTACAAAGCCGTAGCCGTACCATTATAGGTTTGCAAGACCGAGCGCTGCAGCGGATCGCCGTTACGGCTGGCCGCGAGCAGATGGATATCGCGAAGCTCATCATTCAGGCCGCTGAAGCCGTAGGTGAAGAGAAGCTGCGCGAAGAGGGCTATCGCTTCGCGGACAGCGTGCTCGCCCACGAAGAAGCGAGCAGTGAGGTCTGGACCGGCATTCTGCTGAACCAGAAGCCGATGAACCTGCACATCTCGGAAGAACGCCGAGATGCCCGTATTCTCGTGCTGCATGATGCTCTGGAGCCTGAGGCGGTCAGCGAGGAATCGCTGGTCACCGAGGCAGGCTTTCAGCGCTACATGCAGCTCCGGGAACTCTTCCGCAGCAGCCTCGCGCAGCTGCTGGAACTTGGGGTCGGACTCATCGCGTCCGACCGCGGGGTTGACCCCGAGGCGGAGCAATTCTGCTCCGATCACGGGATCCTCGTGATGCAGCGGCTGTCCCGCAGGGACTTGCAGCTGCTGAGCGAGCACACCGGCGCTAGGCCGGTGCGGCGCACGGCGCTGCGAAAGAGCGCGCCGGAGCTGAGCGCCGCGCTCGGTCACGCGGGCTATGCCGCGTATGACGAGCGGCTGGAGCGCGTGCGCGTGGCGCACGGTCACGGTGAGCAACACGTGACCGTGATCGTCGGCGCCGCGACACGCGAAGCGGCGCACGAGCGTTCGCGCATTGCGAAGGATGCGGCGTCAGCCGTCCAAGCCGCTGTGCGCGGCGGGTACTTGCCTGGCGGCGGGGCGGCCGAGCTGGCCGTCGCCCACGACCTGGAGCGGCTGCGCGAGACGATGAAGGGCATGGAAGGCTTCGGTGTGACCGCGGTCGCGGGAGCGCTGAGGAAGCCGTTGTCCCAGATCGTTGTGAACGCGGGCTATAATCCCCTGGAGAAGGTAGAAGAGCTCAAGGCCGCCCAGCTAGCACAAGAGACGGACAGCCTAGGCATTGATTGTGATACAGGGTTGATTACGGATTTCGTTGAAGCGGGTATCGTTGACCCGACCCACGTGAAAATTCACGCTTTGCAAGCGGCTGGCGAAGTAGCTGCCGCAGTGCTGCGTATTCATACCGTGATCAAGATGAAACAGCCTTTTGAAGAAAGCTGAAGATGGGCAAACTAAGCCACAACTGAGTATTGTATTATGTTTAGGAGGTGAAGGACAATTGAGTACTGGAGATAACAAAACAGTCGAACAAGATCAAGATCACACTACATACGCAGCCGAGAACGAACCGACGACAGAGCAAGAAGTCGTAGAGGAAGTGGTTTCCGAGGAAGCGAACAGCGAATTGGAACAGGCGCGTGTGCAAGCCGAAGAAAACTATCAGCGTTTATTACGCGTTCAAGCGGACTTCGATAACTTCCGTCGCCGCGCTAGAGCGGAGAAGGAAGATTTCGCGAAATACGCTTCGCTTAAATTGATTGAACAGCTTTTACCGATTGTGGATAACTTCGATCGCGCGCTGTCTTCAAGCAAGGAGACGAAGGATTTCGACGCATTAGTGAAAGGCTTGGACATGACATACCGCGGCATCGATCAATTGCTGACGGCTGAAGGGCTTAAGCCAATCGAAGCAGTGGGTCACCCGTTCAATCCTGAATTCCACCAAGCGGTTATGCAAGTGGAATCTGAGGATCATGAAGAAGGTATCGTCGTGGAAGAATTGCAAAAAGGCTATATTCTCAAAGATAAGGTCATCCGACCAGCCATGGTTAAAGTCAGCGTTTAATTGACATTATCACTTAAAATAAACTAATCACGTTCCATAGGAACATAAGGAGGCAGCTCTACATGAGTAAAGTAATTGGTATTGACTTAGGTACAACAAACTCTTGCGTAGCCGTAATGGAAGGCGGAGAAGCCGTTGTAATTCCAAATCCAGAAGGTAACCGCACAACACCATCCGTTGTAGGTTTCAAGAAAGATGGCGAGCGTGTTGTTGGTGAAACAGCAAAACGTCAAGCAATCACAAACCCTGATAAAACAATCTCTTCCATTAAACGCCATATCGGGACGAACCACAAAGAGAACATTGATGGTAAAGAATATACACCACAAGAAATCTCTGCAATTATCCTGCAAAAGTTGAAAGCTGATGCAGAAGCTTACCTTGGTCAAACGGTAACACAAGCGGTCATTACAGTTCCTGCTTACTTCAATGACAGCCAACGTCAAGCGACGAAAGATGCTGGTAAAATTGCTGGTCTAGAAGTTCTACGTATCGTCAACGAGCCTACAGCAGCAGCACTTGCATACGGTTTGGAGAAAACAGAAGACCAAACGATCCTGGTTTATGACCTAGGTGGCGGTACTTTTGACGTATCCATCCTTGAGCTTGGCGATGGTTTCTTCGAAGTTAAAGCAACTAGCGGCGACAACAAACTAGGCGGCGATGACTTTGACCAAGTGATCATTGATTACCTCGTAGCTGAATTTAAAAAAGAGCAAGGCATTGACCTTTCCAAAGATAAAGCGGCTGTTCAACGTTTGAAAGATGCAGCTGAAAAAGCGAAAAAAGAACTTTCCGGTGTTCTGACAACGACAGTTTCCCTTCCGTTCATCACAGTTGCAGACGGCGTTCCTCAACATTTGGAGGTAAACTTGACGCGTGCGAAGTTCGAAGAACTTTCCCACCACTTGGTAGAAAGAACACTAGGACCAACTCGTCAAGCGCTGCAAGATTCTGGTTTGTCCACAAGCCAAATTGACAAGGTTGTTCTTGTTGGTGGATCCACACGTATTCCTGCGGTTGTTGAAGCGATCAAAAAATTAATCGGTAAAGAGCCTCACAAAGGCGTTAACCCAGATGAAGTTGTTGCCCTTGGTGCAGCGGTTCAAGCGGGTGTGTTGACAGGTGAAGTGAAAGACGTTGTTCTTCTAGACGTAACACCACTTTCCCTTGGTATCGAAACAGCAGGCGGCGTATTCACAAAAATGATCGACCGCAACACTACGATTCCAACAACGAAATCCCAAGTGTACTCCACGTATGCAGATAACCAAACGAGCGTTGAAATTCACGTTCTTCAAGGTGAGCGTTCCATGGCTAGCGGGAACAAAACACTTGGCCGTTTCATGCTAGGTGATATTCCTCCAGCTCCACGCGGCGTACCGCAAATCGAAGTTAGCTTCGATATCGATGCGAACGGGATCGTTAACGTATCTGCCTTGGATAAAGGTACAGGCAAAAGCCAAAAAATCACAATCACTTCCTCCAGCGGCTTGAGCGATGCGGAAGTTGAACAAATGGTGAAAGACGCGGAAGCTCACGCTGAAGAAGACCGTGCGCGTAAAGAGCTTGTAGAAGCTCGCAACGAAGCGGATCAATTGGTGTACTCCGTTGATAAAACGATTAAAGATCTTGGTGACAAAGTGGACCAAGGTGAGATCGATAAAGCAAATGCAGCGAAAGAGAAAGTGACAACTGCCCTAGCAGGCAATGATCTTGAAACGATCAAATCAGCTACTGCAGAGTTGACTGAAGTGATTCAACAATTGTCTGTGAAGTTGTATGAGCAAGCGTCCCAAGCACAAGGACCTGATGCAGGTGCTGGCGCAGGCGCTGGTGAAGCTCCTAAAGGCAGAGAGAATGTTGTAGACGCTGACTACGAAGTGGTTGACGAAACTAAAAAGTAAACATATTCTAACTAAATAGAAGTTCGTTCTATGGGTTGGTTATGATTAATGTGAATTAACGTACGAGTCAAAGCTTACTGGGGATCCCCTCAGTGGCTTTGACTTTCCGTTTGTAGTCTTGAACATGGGAGTGGAACAATGAGTAAACGTGATTACTACGAGGTGTTAGGTCTCAGCAAAAATGCGTCACAGGATGAGATCAAGAAAGCTTACCGCAAAATGGCGCGTCAATATCACCCTGACGTGAATAAAGCGGCAGATGCGGAAGATAAGTTCAAAGAAGCGAAGGAAGCTTATGATGTATTGAGCGATGATCAAAAGAAAGCGCAATATGATCAGTTCGGACATGTCGATCCAAATCAAGGATTTGGCGGTCAAGACTTCGGCGGCGGCTTCGGGGATATCTTTGATATGTTCTTCGGTGGCGGCGGCGGTGGCAATCGTCGTAACCCGAATGCACCGCAGCGTGGGAATGACTTGCAGTATACAATGACAGTCGAGTTTAAGGAAGCGGTGTTCGGGAAAGAAACGGACATTAACATTCCGCGTACCGAGAATTGCGATACGTGTCATGGTTCAGGCGCGAAAGCTGGAACTAAGCCAGAAACTTGCGGCGGCTGTCACGGAAGCGGGCAGCAGGAAGTGGTTCAGAATACGGCGTTTGGCCGTATCGTCAATCGTCGTGTGTGTACGTCTTGTAATGGATCGGGGAAAATTATTAAAGAGAAATGCGGAACCTGTCATGGCGCAGGGAAAGTGAAGAAAACCCGCACGATCCACATCAAGATCCCTGCTGGGGTAGATGATGGTGCTCAGCTTCGTGTTTCTGGTGAAGGGGAAAGCGGTACACGCGGCGGTCCTTCTGGGGATCTGTACGTTGTTATCCGCGTGAAGAATCATGAGTTTTTCCAACGTGAAGGAAATGATATTTACTGTGAAGTGCCACTAACATTCATGCAAGCAGCACTTGGCGATGAGATCGAAATCCCTACCTTGACGGAAAAAGTGAAGTTAAAAATTCCGGCTGGAACGCAAACGGATACGTATTTCCGACTCAAAGGCAAAGGGGTTCCGCATCTTCGCGGCTTCGGCCAAGGCGATCAGCATGTGAAGGTAATTGTCATGACACCGACTAATTTGTCCGAAGAGCAGAAAGATTTGCTCCGCCAGTTCGGTAAACAAAGCGGCGAGCATACGCATGAACAAAGCCAGTCTATTTTTGAACGTATGAAAAGAGCCTTCTTAGGCGACTAAGCAAATAACCCAACATCTCATTCAATTGACATTCGATTTTTCGGATGCCGTTTGAGTGAGATGTTTGTTGTTTGTATAAAAGAACGGATGCTAGGCAAACTATAAACTGGTTTTTAATCCATGGTTTATAGGAGGCAATTACATGAGTAATCCAAACAACCAAGCGAATCGGAATCTGCCCGTTGCTAAGCAAGAAGATGTCGAGTTTTCATCGGAAGTAGCGGATCGAGATGATTTTGAAGCTGCAGAGCGTGCAGAAGCAGCTGATCAGCGTCAGGAAAATCAGTAATGGCAGAGAAAGCGATTCTTGCCTATTTCCATTCTCCAGAACAAGCGGAAGCGGCGGCGACGAAGCTGAAAGCTTTGCGAGCAGTTGAAGTTCAAGTAGATCGCTTCCAAAATGATGTAGGGCATGGTCTAGAATCCGCCATGGCCGATAGTATGATGAGTCACGAAGGTGAGCTACACGACGTTGGTCTTGATATCGTGTTAACGGCTGTGCTGGACGAGCAAAGCTATGAACAAGCTTGTCGTGTCATCGAGATGGCGGGCGGTACCCGCTAATTAGTAAAGCACCTGTCCCAACATCCTCTGATGAGGCATGGCGGAGCAGGTGCTTTTCAATATAGTGCTATATTTATTCACTACTCATAAGATTAACTAGTTTCGCAGGTTCATTCGTAATAATGCTCGAGACGCCTAGCGCAAGCATGCGTTTCATCATTCTGGCATCGTTGACCGTCCAAACATAGACTTCTTTATGATGATCCTCAGCCATCTTCACGAAAGATTCATTCACGATCGGATAGGCGGCAGATATGACGTCGAAATCAGCGCTTTTCATGGATTCTTCCACGTTTTCGGTTTTTTGACTAACAATGAGACCTGTTTTAATCGAAGAATTAAGCGCTTTCACGGTATGCAAAAGATTAACGTCAAACGAAGTCACCGTACATTCTTTGACAAAGTCGTGTGCTTGAATGAGATCAACCGTCTTCTGGGCGAGCCCAACACCGTGTCCGTTATTTTTCAATTCAATATTCAGCCGCATGTGCCCTTTGACGAGCGAAATGACTTCGTCCAATGTAGGAACGGTCTCATCTTTGAAATCTTTATGAAACCAACTGCCAGCGCTAACCTGCTTTAACTCTGTGGAAGTGACTTCCCACATATTTTTATCTAAGCCTGTTGTGCGTAAGGCATTATCATCATGCATGAGCATGACGACGCCGTCTGCTGTTTCCTGCACATCCAATTCCGCATAGCCAGCATGGTCAAGCATCGCTTGTCGAAAAGCTCCTAGCGTGTTCTCCGGCGCATCCGCTGAACTGCCGCGGTGTGCCGTTACTTGACTGTAATTGGTTGCGATAATCGTTTGCGTTGTTTGTGGTGATGTGAGGGCCAAGGTTAAGAAAACGGGAAGTAACAGAAGTGTTTTGCGCATAAGAAGTCTCCGTTCGTACGATAACTAATAAGGATGATAACGTTTTCATTGTAACACGTAATTATTAGAAAGTTGTTAGGAAAATATAAGAAATTGAAAGCTCCGAAAAGGTCTCATTTTACCCGCGAAGCGAAGTGTAGTACAATGTCTATTGTGAAATTAGCCCATTGGGGTTGGAGTTTACATACGGAATAACCGACAGGAGGAGCCATACCGATGCTTTGGCAAGAATTAACTGTACATACAACAGAAGAAGCGATAGAAATGATTACGAACTTTGTTCATGAATTAGGCGCTGGAGGTGTTTCTATCGAGGAATCCGGCACCTTAAATAAAGAAAGAGACACGTCTTTTGGCCAATTGTACGAGGCGCCTTTTAACGATATTCCTGAGGGCAGAGCTGTCATTAAGGGGTATTTCTATCAGGGGACGGATATGGAGCCCGTATTGGCAAGCCTGAAGGAATCTGTGGCACAATTGACGGATTTCGATATTGATACTGGCAATCCGACGTTTGAAGTCGTAGAGGTGGATGATGAGGATTGGGCGCATGCGTGGAAAACGTATTTCAAACCGATTCGCATTTCGGATCGCTTAACAATTAAGCCTACGTGGGAAGATTACACAGCTTCCGAAGGTGAAATCATTCTTGAACTCGACCCTGGGATGGCGTTCGGAACGGGTACACATGCAACAACTTCATTGTGTTTAAAGACCTTAGAAAAAGTAATGAAACCAGGTGACGACGTCATAGATGTGGGAACGGGTTCCGGCATTCTCTCCATTGCTGCTGCCAAGCTTGGCGCAAAACATGTGCTGGCAGTCGATCTCGATCCAGTTGCTGTTGACAGCGCTTTGGACAATACAAGGCAGAATCATTTAGAAGATCAAATTACAGTGAAACTTAGTGACCTTCTAGGCGTACTAAAAGAGAGCGAGACGGAAGGCGACGCACAGTTAGGTGTGTCCATTCCGGTACAACTCGTTGTTGCAAATATTTTAGCTGAAGTCATTGTGCTGTTCGTGAAAGATGTGTATGACGTGCTCGCGCAAGGCGGCTATTACATCACATCAGGGATTATTACGAATAAAGAAGCGGATGTAGAACAAGCGCTGGTTGCAGCTAATTTTATAATTGTAGAGAAAAACTATGATTCGAATTGGGTTGCGATCGTAGCTAGAAAGCTGTAGGTGACAAGTAATGGGAGGCTTATTGTTTTACGATTGGAATACGTTGCCGTTTGTTATTCTTGCGCTCATTATCTCCTTCACGGTCCATGAATGGGCGCATGCGTACAGTGCCTTCAAATTAGGAGATAACACCGCTTATAAGTTCGGTCGTGTCTCGCTCAACCCGATGGTTCATTTGGACCTTTTCGGAACGATTATGCTGCTGCTCGCTGGATTTGGTTGGGCAAAGCCAGTGCCTGTAAACCGAGGGAACTTCAAACGCCCACGCTTGTATGGGATTATCGTTACCGCTGCAGGACCATTGAGTAATTTGATTATGGCCTTTATTTCTTTATTTGTTTTAGTACTTTGTCAGAAATACGGTTGGTTGGATGGGATGTCCAAGGGGAGCGGCGATGCGATCATTCAGTTCCTAAATAAAATGATCAGTATTAATATTACATTGTTTCTGTTTAATTTGATCCCAATTCCACCCCTCGATGGCTATCGGATTATTCAAGATCTGGTTGATTTCAGATATACGGAAGCCGTGCAAAAGTTTGAACAATGGGCTTCTGTTATTTTCTTGTTAGTTGTATTTGTTGGTCCATTGCGTCGTGTTACACTTGATCCTTATTTAGGCTTGGGGAATGACATTCTTCGATTTTTCTTAAAATGGATTGCAAAGATCCTAGGAATTTAATTTCACCAAACAGTTCCATATAGATTTTCGCTCACAAAAAGAGTATGATGGTGTGTGGAAGTTTCAAGTGACACGTAGATTTTTAATTGAACGTAGATAGAGAGGCAGTTCGTATGCAGCGTTATTTTCTGCCAGTGGAGCAGTTCCATGGGGATACCAATACCGTCACCATTGAAGGGGACGATGCACATCATCTAGGCCGCGTCATGCGCGCCGAGGTTGGAGATGAAGTGATCTGCAGCAACGGCGTGGACCGCGAGGTGCTCGTTCGGATTACGCAGTTGGATAAAGGGATCGTCACCGCAGATATCGTGGAAGAGCTTGCAATGGACGCGGAAGCGTCTGTATCCGTATGGATTGCTCAGAGCTTGCCTAAAGGCGATAAGATGGAGCTCATTATTCAGAAAGGGACCGAGATCGGGGCAACCCGGTTTCTTCCTTTTTTATCGGAACGAACGATTGTGCAGTATGATGCGAAGAAAGAAGCGAAACGCACCGAGCGCTGGCAGAAAATTGCCAAAGAAGCGGCTGAGCAAGCACACCGCAACCGTGTACCGCAGATTGAAGCCGTCTATACCTGGAAGCAACTGCTGCAGCGAGCGAAGGAAGCGGATGTCGCTTGGATTTGTTATGAGAAGGAAGATGGCCAGCAGCTGAAACCAGCGATTCAGGCCGCATTAGCAGCAGGACAACTAGGACCAGGCAAGCAAGTGGTTATTGCGGTAGGCCCCGAGGGTGGATTCACAGAGCAAGAAATTAAGCAAGCTGAAGAAGCTGGCTTTCGCTCGGTTTCGCTGGGGAATCGCATTTTACGGACAGAGACGGCGGCGATGGTCGGTTTGACCTGTCTGTTCTATGAAACCGGAGAAATGGGAGGATAAGCAAATGGCAACGGTAGCGTTTCATACGTTAGGATGTAAAGTTAACTTTTATGATACAGAAGCGATTTGGCAGCTTTTCAAGAATGAGGGCTATGAGCAAGTCGATTTCGAACAAACGGCAGATGTTTATGTAATTAACACGTGTACGGTGACAAACACAGGGGACAAGAAGAGCCGCCAAATGATTCGCCGCGCCATTCGTCGCAACCCAGAAGCGATCGTCGCCGTAACAGGTTGTTACGCGCAGACGTCGCCAGCTGAAATTATGGCTATTCCAGGCGTTGACATGGTTATCGGGACACAAGACCGGGACAAAATTATTCCGCTTGTGAAACAGTTTGAATCCGATCGCCAACCGATTAATGCCGTAAGAAACATTATGAAAACTCGTTCCTTCGAGGAATTGGATGTGCCTGATTTTGCCGATCGTACGCGGGCTTTCTTAAAAATCCAAGAAGGATGCAACAACTTCTGCACCTTCTGCATTATTCCTTGGTCCCGTGGCTTGATGCGCAGCCGTGAACCGCAAAGCGTTATTGCGCAAGCCGAACAGCTAGTAGCAGCCGGGTATCAGGAAATTGTACTAACGGGTATTCATACGGGCGGCTATGGTGAAGATATTGAGGACTACAGTTTGGCGAAGCTTTTGAAGGATTTGGACAAGGTTGAAGGACTGAAGCGAATTCGTATTTCCTCCATCGAAGCGAGCCAAATTACGGATGAAGTGATTGAGGTGCTCAAGTCTTCAGACAAAATGTGCCGTCATCTGCATATCCCGCTGCAAGCGGGTAATGATCACGTGCTGGCGCGGATGCGCCGCAAATATACAACAGCTGAATTTGCTCGTAAAATCGAGCGTCTGCATGAAATTATGCCTGACGTGGCCATCACAACGGATGTGATCGTTGGTTTCCCAGGTGAAACCGATGAGATGTTCCGCGAAGGTTTTGAATTTATGGAGCGCATGCAATTCTCCGAAATGCACGTTTTCCCGTATTCGAAACGAACAGGTACGCCTGCTGCGCGGATGGAGGATCAAGTGGATGAGGAAATTAAAAATGCACGCGTTCATGAGCTCATTGATCTTTCTGAAAAAATGCAGCTAGCGTATGCACAGAAATTCGTTGGTCAAGTGCTGGAAGTGATTCCAGAGCGTGCGTACAAAGGTGCGCCAGACAGTGGTTTATACAGTGGATACTCCGACAACTATGTTCAGTTGGTTTTCGAAGGTTCCGAGGATATGATCGGTGAAGTATGCCGTGTGAAAGTAACTGAAGCGGGTGTGAACGAAAGCAAAGGTCAGCTTGTACGTGTGCTAGAAACAGCGACTGTTGTGAATTTGTAATCCGGTGCAGGCAACAATACCTCTACCTGTGGTTTCTCTTCTGGAGAATGCCCTTGTAGAGGTTTTCTCACGTGAGGCAGTAGGATGTTATTTAATTTAGAATAGATGAGGTGCATGTCCCATGACATTAAATGCGAAAGAAATGGCGAGTTACATTGACCACACATTATTGAAAGCAGATGCAAGTACAGCGGCAATTCTTACGTTGTGTGAGGAAGCTGCGAAGCATCAATTTTTCAGCGTGTGTGTGAACTCACAGTTTGTTGCCACAGCGGCAAAAGCATTAGAGGGAACTGGCGTTAAGGTTGCAGCTGTTGTTGGTTTCCCGCTTGGCGCGAGTTTAAGTGAAGTGAAGGCTTTCGAAGCAGCGAAAGCGGTTGATAATGGCGCCGCTGAAATTGATACGGTATTGCCGATCGGTTTGCTTTTGGAAGGTCAATTGGATGCAGTTCGTACGGATATTAAACAAGTTGTGGACGCGGTTAAAGGAAAAGCGATCGTTAAGGTTATTATGGAAACAGGGTTTCTGAATGATGAGCAAAAAATAGCGGCATGCCGCCTTTCCGAAGAAGCGGGGGCACATTTTGTGAAAACATCGACTGGTTTTGGTCCTGGCGGAGCGACAGTTGAAGATGTTCGCTTAATGCGCCAAAACGTATCGAGCACGATTGGGGTAAAAGCATCTGGCGGCGTACGCGATGCGGCAACCGCTTTGGCCATGATCGAAGCGGGCGCGACACGTTTGGGTACAAGCTCTGGCGTTGCTATTGTGAACGGAACTCAAGGCGCTTCCACATACTAAGATAACAAAGCGGCAGTGCTACCAGTGAACCAACGATATTGAAGATCGTTTGGGAACGAGCGATCTGAGATGCGGCGTCATGTGCAAGCAGTTCCGAGAGGCTGGCAAGCTGATGGATCCAAGGATAAAAGAGGATCGCGCCGCCCACATTAAGCAGCACGTGTGACCAGGCGACGTATCGCCCCGCGCGCGAGGAGCTAATGCCCGCGATGACTGCGGTCGCGCAGGTGCCGACATTGGCGCCGATCGTGATCGCGATGCCCAGCTCGACGGGGATGCCTCCGCCGGCGGCGAGGCCCATCGCCATCGCGATGACGGCCGCGCTGCTGTGCACCAGCGCTGTCACTGCAGCGCCTGCGAGGATGCCCCAGAGCAGGCTCGTTTGCGCCTGGTGCACGAACCAGGCGAACAGACCTCGGGACTGCAGCGCAGGCCCGATCGTTTGCATGATCTCGATGCCGAGCAGCACGAGAGCGAAGCCGGCCGTTGCCAGCGATCCGTAGCGGACGCTGGGCAGCCATGTGTGACCGCGGCGCAGCGCTGCGGTCTGGTCTAGGCCAAGCCCTTGAGCCGCAGGCTTCAAGGGCCCAGCCAGCCAGCTCGACAGCCAGACGCTGGCGCTGGCGAGCAGGATCGGCACACCGATACCACCGAGGCTGAGTCCAATCAGCTCGGTGGTGAGGCAGGTGCCGATGTTCGTCCCGAGAATCACGCCAAGTGTTCTCGGGAAGGACAGCACGCCAGCGCCGACGAGGCCGATGGCGATGACGGTGATCGCGGTGCTGCTCTGGAGCGCCGCGGTAAGTACGGTGCCGGTGATAAGGCCGCGCACCGGCGTTCGGGTAAACCGCTCCAGCCATTGCTGAAGGCGGGGGCCTGCCCAAGCTTGAAGCGATGATTCCATCAGCTTCATTCCGATCAGAAACAAGGTTAAGCCTGCGGCAACAGGCAAGATAATGGCATGGATCATGGAAGGATTCTCCTTTTCGTGAGAGAGCAACGTTTTTCAACCAATATATGTGACCGTACAGACAAGCATGACAAGCGAGCGGATTCAGGCGAACGGTTTCAAACAAAGGACGGCAAAATATAAATGGCAGCAGTAATTTTACATAAAAAACGGAAACCACGCTTAGAGCAAGGACATCCTTGGGTGTACAAAAGTGAGATCGAGCGTGTTGAAGGCGATATTGAGCCGGGACAGCTTGTAGCTGTTCAAACGCATCAAGGCAAATACCTTGCGACAGGGTATTACAACGAGGCATCACAACTAACTGTACGAATCGTTGCATATAGTCCGCTTGAAGCGATGACGACGGACTTTTTCGTAGAACGATTTACGCGGTGTTTGCAGCATCGTCAGCGCTTCGTGAAAGGCGCCCAGTCGTATCGATTGGTTTACGGTGAAGCTGATTTTTTACCAGGTTTAATCGTTGATAAATTCGAGAACACCTTGGTCGTTCAATTGTTAACCTTGGGGATGGACCGCTGCCGAGAGCAGATCGTCGAGGCCTTGGTGCAAGTCATGAAGCCAGTTGGGATTTTTGAACGGAGCGATGTCTCTATTCGTGAGCTGGAGGGGCTGAAACAGACCAAAGGGTTGCTGTACGGGGATTGCTCCAAACATGTGGATATTTTGGAAAATGGGCTTCGGATTCGCGTTGATATTGAGGAAGGTCAGAAGACGGGATATTTCTTCGACCAACGTGAGAATCGTGCCGCAATTGCTCCGCTAATGACGGGCTGGGGTCACCGAAGCGGGATTCAATTGGCTGAAGTTGAAGAAAACGGTGTGAGACAACAACTACCTGTCAATGCAAATGGCAAAGTTGTCACTTTTCCGCTATGGGATGGCGCTTCTGTGCTAGAATGCTTCTCCCACACAGGAAGCTTTACGTTGAATGCTTGTAAATTCGGTGCTAAAAAAGTAACGTGCCTCGACATTTCGGAGCATGCCATTGAAAGTGCGCGTACGAACGTTGCGCTGAACGGATTTGAAGATCGCGTAGAGTTCGTTGTGGCGGATGCCTTTGAATACTTGCGCATGCAAGTGAAAGGGCTAGACGAGCGGAAGCTGCGCGCACAAGCAGGGGCCGCTGGTCAATCAAAGGTTGACACATCCAAGCCTGTTGGAAATGGCGGACGCACATGGGATGTCGTCATCCTCGATCCACCTGCCTTTGCGAAGACGAAAAGCGCGGTTGAAGGCGCATGCCGCGGTTATAAAGATATCAATTTGCATGGCATGAAGCTTGTGAATGAGGGTGGGTACCTCGTAACGGCAAGCTGCTCTTACCACATGCACCCTGAGCTATTCCTGGAGACGATTCATGCAGCGGCTACCGATGCCGGGAAAATTCTTCGTTTGATTGAGTTCCGCGGGGCAGGGATGGATCACCCTCGGATTCTTGGCGTTGATGAAGGGCATTATTTGAAGTTTGCGATTTTTGAAGTCAGAAGTAAATAAGCCTTATGTAGAGACAGGCCGTCCGAGTGACGTTGCCTGTTTTTATTTTTGTTCTACCCCATCATCTACCACACCGTCTCTCTACTCAAATTATGATAGAATAGAGAGATATTAATCTTGAATAACTAGCGTAGCGATGCTTCAATCTGGAAGCAGTAGGAGGCCTGAATGTCCATTCGATTCGTGATTGGTAGAGCGGGAAGCGGCAAGAGCCAGCGTTGTCTGTCCGAAATCAAACAACAGTTAACAACGGCACCTGAGGGTGCACCGTTGATTTTATTAGTACCCGAACAAGCAACTTTCCAAGATGAACATGCCATCGTATCGGATCCGTCGATTCGCGGGATGATTCGTGCGCAAGTTTTGAGTTTTCATCGTTTAGCATGGCGTGTTATGCAAGAAGAAGGCGGGACGGCAAGGCTGCCAATTGATGATACGGGTAAGAAATTGCTGCTGACGCGTATTTTACATAGGAGGAAAGATGAACTTCGCATTTTCGGTCATTCCGCTGAACAAATGGGTTTCGTCGATCGATTGAATCAGCTGTTTACAGAGATGAAACGTTATTGCGTGTCTGCGGAAGGGTTGGAGGCACATGAGCTAAAACGGGTAACTAGTTTAGGTGAACAGGGATTACTTCGAGATAAAATGCACGATATTCAACTGGTGTATCGTCAATTTGAAGCGGAGTTAGCGCAGCAATATTTGGATGGTGAGGATTATTTAACATTGCTTGCTGAGCAAGTGAAGAACTCTGCTTATTTGCGCGATGCCAGCATTTGGATTGATGGCTTTCATGGCTTTACGCCGCAAGAATTTCAAGTCTTAGGAGCGCTGTTAGCTGTCTGTAAGGAAGTGACCATTACGTTATGCTTAAATAGGGAACTGCAAGCTGGCGACGTGCCAGATGAGCTGGATCTTTTCCATCCGACTGCCACCACGATGATTCGATTGCAAGAGATGGTGTGGCAGCTTGGACTCGGATCTGCCGAGGTTATTCAACTTGCGCCTGAGCACGCGCCAAGATTTGAAGACAGTCCTGCCCTAGCGTTTCTTGAGCGAAATTTCGATCGTCGTATCGGCGGCAGGGTATCGCCTTACAGCGTGACTGGTGATGAAAAGCTTTCTGACCAACTCGTGATTCGGGAAGCTGTCCATCGTCGTGCGGAAGTTGAGGGTGCAGTGCGAGACATGCTGCAACTAGTCCGAGAACATGGTGTTCGCTGGCGTGAAATTGCGATTATGGTGAGGAATATGGAAGGCTACCAGGATTTATTGAATATGGTGCTGACGGATTACGAGATTCCTCATTTTTTTGATCAGAAACGTTCAGTTCTGCACCATCCCTTGGTAGAGTTTATTCGCTCCGCACTTGAGGTCGTAGGATATAACTGGCATTATGATGCGGTTTTTCGCTGTGTCAAAACGGATTTACTGCTTCCAATGGAGGCGGAGTCGCAGCGGACTGAACTTGATAAATTAGAAAATTATGTGCTGGCTTTCGGTATTCAAGGATATCGATGGACCGATGGCAAGCCTTGGACCTATACATTGCGTGCGAATTTGGAGCAGTCTGATGACTTACAGCTGGAACAAACCGCGGAATTGCAAGCGTTGAATCGGAGCAGATCATGGGTTGTTGGTCCGCTTCAAGCCTTTTCAAAGAAACTTGATCAAGCACGTACTGTCAAACAAAAAGTAGAAGCGATCTATGAACTCCTTGTACAGGTTCAGGTGCCAGAAAGATTGCAGACATGGGCAGACCTAGCGACAGAGGCAGGCAATCCTGAAAAGGCTCGTGAACATGGGCAAATGTGGAACGGCGTGATGGATATGTTAGATCAATTAGTGGAATCCATGGGCGAAGATGAGACTTCGCTTGAATTGTTCACTTCACTGATTGAGACGGGCATGGAAAGTATGAAATTGGGACTAGTTCCCCCAGCGATGGACCAATTATTGATCGGAAGCATGGACAGAACGCGCTCTAGCGGTATTCGCTATGCGTATATTTTTGGCGTAAGTGAAGGGGTCATCCCCGCGCAAATGGCTGAAAAAGGCGTTCTAACAGAGGCAGAGCGCTGCATTTTAATGGACGCGGGTCTACCTATGGCTGATGGCAGTCGGCGCAAGTTGATGGACGAGCAATTTATCATTTACACATCTCTATCAGTTCCAGGGAAGCGACTGTGGCTTAGCTATCCCCTGGCGGATGAAGAAGGAAAGTCGTTGCTGCCTTCTGAATTAATCAAGCAAATTCGTCAACTGTTTCCAGGGACGGAGCGGCCGTTGCTCCTTGCAGAACCATCCCTAGAGTCTTCGGAAACGGAGCAAGTTGCTTATTTGTCTCATCCGAGACAAGCGATCTCACATTTGGCAGTTCGTTTGAAGCACTGGATGCTAGGTGGGCGAATGTCTGAACTTTGGTGGGAGACGTACAACTGGTATGCAGAGCATCCTGAATGGCAGCCTAAGCTGCAAGCGATTGTACAAGCTCTTCATTACACGAATAAAGAGAAGGGACTGTCGCCTGCAACGAGTATACAGCTATACGGGCAGCATTTGAGAGCAAGTGTGTCTAGGATGGAGAAGTTTGTAGCATGTCCGTTTTCTCACTTTGTCTCACATGGTCTGAGACTGCAGGAGCGTCATGTATATCGTTTGGATGCCCCGGATATCGGTCAATTGTTCCACGCTGCGTTGAATCAATTCGTTCGGAATCTGCAGCAGGATCAGTTGGATTGGGGTTCACTTTCAGCATCGGAATGTATGGAGCGATCTGCTGTGGTTGTCGATGAGTTAGCGCCAAGACTCCAAGGGGAAATACTGTTGAGCTCCAGCCGATATGCCTATATTGCGAGGAAGTTGAAGCAAGTAGTAGGGAAAGCAGCGGTCATTCTCGGCGAACATGCCAAGCATGGTCAATTCCAGCCGCTAGGCTTAGAAATTGATTTCGGACCTGGTAAGGACCTGCCTTCACTTACCTTTGAATTAGACAATGGGTGTACGATGGAGATTATTGGGCGAATTGATCGTGTAGATCGCGCGGATAGTGAACAAGGTGTGTTATTGCGCGTGATTGATTATAAATCTAGCCAAACGGCGCTGCAGTTATCCGAAGTTTACTATGGGCTGTCCCTCCAAATGTTGACGTATTTAGATGTTGTACTTACGCATGCCCAGACATGGCTCGGTGCCCCGGCAAAGCCTGCTGGTGTGCTATATTTCCACGTGCATAATCCGATGTTGCAGCAAAAAAACGCATTAGATGCTGCTGCTGTTGAGAAGGAACTTCGCAAACGCTATAAAATGAAAGGCCTCGTAACAGCTGATTCAGAAGTTGCTGGGTTGATGGATGATGAACTTATCCAAGGCACGGGAAATTCGCAGCTGATTCCAGTCGGTATTAAAAAAGACGGGACTTTCTACGCCACTTCTTCCGTGGCTACGGATGAACAATGGGATACGCTTCGGACCTATGTGCGCAAGCAAGTGAAACAAATCGGCACGAATATTACGAACGGTCATGTTGACATCGCGCCTTATCGTTTAGGCAAGAAATCAGCCTGTCAACATTGTTCGTATACAGCTATATGTCAAATAGATCCCTTATTTGAAGGGAATGACATTCAAGTATTTCGTCAGCGTGCCAAAGACCAAATATGGACGGATTTGGCTGAGCAAGCCAGCCAGTCATGAGGGCGGAGAGGAGTGACTACGAATGATAACAGGGCAAGAACCTAAACCCCTTGGCAGTACATGGACGGATGATCAATGGGACGCCATTACGTTGAAAGGTCAGAATATGCTAGTCGCCGCTGCGGCTGGTTCAGGTAAAACGGCCGTACTCGTAGAACGTATTATTCGTCGAATTTCCAATGAGTGGGAGCCTATCGACGTAGACCGCCTTCTGGTTGCTACGTTCACCAAGGCTGCTGCCTCGGAAATGAAGCATCGTATACGTGAAGCATTGGAGAAAGAACTGACGAAGCAGCCAAACTCTCAGCATCTACGCAAACAGTTGGCGTTAATGGGGAAAGCATCGATTACAACACTTCATTCATTTTGCTTAGAGGTTGTTCAGCGTTATTTCAGCCTTATTAAGCTGGATCCAGGGTTTCGGATCGCGAATGAAACAGAAGCTGATTTGCTTCGCCAAGACTTGCTCATTGAAATGCTCGAGCAATACTACGCGGCAAGTGATGAGAATAGTGCGTTTTGGCGGTTGGTAGACTCTTTCAGTGGTGAGCGAAACGATCAAGCGATCATGAATCTTATTCAAAAACTTTATGATGTGTCACGCAGTCATCCTTGGCCAGAGATGTGGCTGCGAGGAACGGCTTCCATGTTTGGTCCGCCAGATGCAAAGCCTGCGGCAGATCAAGAGGAAATGGAGTATGCGCCATATGAGGCGTCATTGCCTTATGTTGCCGCGGGTGCTGCTCCTGTGGATTATTCCCTTTGGGAGCAAAGCTTGATTCGTGACCTTTCACTTGAACTTGAAGGCGCTGCGGATTTGTTAAGACAAGCTTATGACCTTGCAGAATCCCCAGGCGGACCAGCGCCTTATCTCGAGAATTTGCGTGAAGATATAGAGCTAATTCAGAATTTACAAGAAACGACGACATATCCATGGTCTGTTCTGTACCGAGGATTTCAAACGGTTGAGTTCGGTAAACTCAAAGCCTGTAAAGGTGACGATTATGATAAAGCTTTGCAAGAAGAAGTGAAAGAGTTGCGCAATAAAGCAAAGGATGGCATTAACAAGCTCAAGGAAGAATTGTTCGGTCGCACACCCGAGCAGTTTCACCAAGAAATCGCGGAGATGGCACCCTTATTGCACGTTCTGGTTGATCTGATTGTTGATTTTGGTGAACGATACCAATCCGCGAAAGCAGCGAAAGGCTTAATTGATTTTGCTGATTTGGAGCACTATTGCTTGCAAATCTTGACCTCGCAAGACGCGGCACCTGGGGAGTTATCTCCTTCAGAGGCAGCGCAATCATACAGAAAGCAGTTTGCGGAAGTGCTTCTCGACGAGTATCAGGATACGAATCGCGTTCAAGAAGCCATTGTAGAGTTGATATCCGCACCTAAGCCAGGGAATCGTTTTATGGTTGGCGACGTGAAACAAAGTATTTATCGGTTTCGTCTGGCCGAGCCAGGTTTGTTTATGGAGAAATACAAAGCGTATCGTTCCAGCAAGGAAGCGCCTGCAGGTACACCTCTTACAGGTGGAAGGATTGATTTGGCGAAAAACTTCCGCAGCCGGGTTGAGGTTGTCGATGCCGTTAATTTCATTTTTAAACAGATGATGAATGAAACGGTCGGTGAAATTGAGTACGACAAGCGAGCGGAATTGGTGTATGGCGCGGGCTATCCTCCTTCTACATCAGACTGTGCAGTTGAAATGCTCCTTGTAGACCGGTGCAAGCAAGGCGGAGATTCGAATGAATTCGCTGAAGAAGTGGAAGATGCTGAAGTCGAAACACAAGTAGAGTCAGGAGAAAGTACTGCTGATCCAGCCATTGAAGCGGAAGAATTGGAAACTGCCCAACTGGAAGCTCGTACAATAGCTCGTCAAATTCGTGAACTGTTAGGTGGCGGCGGTCAAGAAGCTTTCCAAGTGTTTGATAAAAAGTCGGGTGGGAATCGTCCAGCCACGTATCGTGATATCGTCATTTTGTTAAGAGCGACACAAGCTTGGTCGCCTGTTATCATCGAGGAACTTAAAAAACAGGGAATCCCTGCCTATGCAGAGTTGAGTACGGGGTATTTTTCAGCCACTGAGGTCGAGACGATGCTTTCGTTGTTGAAAGTGATCGACAATCCTTATCAGGACGTCCCATTAGCAGCCGTATTAAGATCGCCAATCGTTCAATTGCATGCGGAGGAATTAGCGCAAATTCGTGGAGTAGACAAGTCTAAGCCGTTCTATGAGTCTGTTTTGGCTAGAGCGCAGCTTTTAACAATAGACGGAGAATCAGACGATTTAGCAACCAAACTTAACTTGTTTCTAGAGCGCTTGGAGCAATGGCGCAACGAGGCAAGACAAGGTTCATTAGCAGATCTGATTTGGCACGTTTTTAGACAAACAGGTTACTATGACTACGCTGGCGGTTTGCCTGGCGGCTTACAAAGGCAAGCCAATCTCAGAGCGCTGTACGATCGTGCTAGGCAATATGAAAGTACATCTCTGCGAGGCTTATTTCGCTTTTTACGTTTTATCGAGCGTATGAAAGAGAGCGGAGGAGATTTGGGTACCGCGCGAGCGCTCGGTGAACAAGAAGATGTTGTCCGCATCATGACGATTCACAAGAGTAAGGGGCTAGAGTTCCCTGTCGTATTTGTTGCTGGTATGGCCAAAATGTTCAATCAACGAGATTTGAATGATGCTTTCTTATTGCATAAGGAGCTTGGTTTTGGACCTCGCTTTGTAGATACGACACTTCGTGTTAGCTATCCGACGCTGCCTTCACTTGCAATCAAGAAGAGGCTGAAGCTAGAACTTCTAGCAGAAGAAATGCGTGTTCTATACGTGGCGCTCACACGGGCGAGAGAGAAGTTATATTTGCTAGGCACGGTGAAGTCGCTAGATAAATTATTACGGGCCTGGGGAAGACATCTTACGCGTGAAAACTGGTATTTGCCAGATTTTGAACTTGCAAAGGCGAAAAGCTACTTGGATTGGGTAGGTCCTGCGCTTCTTCGTCATCCAGATGCCGTGTTGTGGCGGGAACGTCTCGGCATTTCCGACGCAGCGTCAGACTTGAGATTGCTCCAGGATTCATCGCGTTGGAAACTAACTGTCATTACACCAGAAAGTTTACAAGAGGTTGCTGATCTGGAAGACGAAGTACAATTGCCTGATCATGATAAACTAGCAGCCATTCTAAAGCTTGCATCTGTTCCGACGAACGATACTTGGAAAGGGATTCTAGGGGATCGACTCTCCTGGGAATACGCCTATGGCGATGCGCCAAAACGTTTTGCCAAAACGACGGTATCCGAGGTAAAACGATTATCAGAGGCTCAACGAATCGTAAATGAGATGGAATTCCCAATTCAAGCGGGCATCCCTTCATTGGATAATAACGGGAGCCAGACGAAATCGATGATTTGGCGAAGGCCGCGATTTATGGAAGAGAAGAAGCTGACTGCCGCTGAGAAAGGCACTGTCGTTCATGCGGTGATGCAAAATCTGTCTCTGCATGAAAGGCCAACGGAAATGAGTATTACGACTACGCTTCAAGAGATGATGGATAAACAGAATATGACGCAGGATCAGCGTGATGTGGTTGATATTCCTGTTATTTTGAAATTTTTTGAGACACATGTAGGTAAACGAATGATAGAAGCTAAACAGATCCAGCGTGAGGTGCCATTTAGCTTTGGATTGCCGGCATCCGAGGTTTATCCTGAATCAGATTCTACAACCATTGGAGAGACCGTGCTGATTCAAGGTGTCATCGATTGTTTATTTGAAGATGAGCTGGGACTTGTTCTTGTTGATTATAAAACGGATGTCGTCAAAGGAAGTAGTGACGAAGAGCTTCAAAAGCGTTACGAGAAGCAAATCGAGCTTTATGCGCGGGCTGTGGAACATATTTGGAAGCGTCCGATTACGGGGAAATATTTGTATTTCTTTGATGGTGCTAAGCTCGTGGAGATGTAAGAGAAAGGAGATGTGGCTTATGCGAATCTTGCATACAGCGGACTGGCACTTTGGACGAGCACTAGAGGGGCGCAGCCGATTGGAAGAGCAGATTGCCTTTATGGATGAGCTTGTCCGTATCGTCCAGGATGAAGAGATTGATTTGGTATTAATCGCCGGCGACATTTATGACAGCGTAAATCCGCCAGCTGCTGCGGAGCAGTTGTTCTATGAGGGAATAGCAAGACTAGCGAATGGCGCTAAGAGGCAAGTGGCTATTATTTCAGGTAACCACGATCATCCCGATCGCTTAGCAGCTTCTGGTCCACTTGCGGCCAAACAAGGAATTACCTTAATTGGCTTGCCAGTTCCAGACATCCAAACGATTGGCATCGCTCGAACGGGTGAGCTTGCCAAACTCATCGCATTGCCTTATCCCTCGGAGTCTCGGTTAAAGGAATTGCTATCTGAAGTCGCCGAGGAAGAAGTCCTCAGAAGCAAATATTCGGAGCGTGTTGGCGCACTCATTCGCAAGCAGGCGGCGCATTTCGAGCCGAGCACCGTGAATTTAATCATGAGCCACCTTTATGTACTTGGGGGGCATGAGACGGAATCAGAGCGCCCGATTCAAGTTGGAGGCGCCTATACCGTGGATACATCTGCATTGACGGCAGGTGCCCAGTACGTGGGACTGGGTCATTTGCATCGCCCTCAGAACGTGAAGGCAGCTTCACCGATCAGGTACAGCGGTTCTCCTATCGCATATAGTTTTTCGGAAGAGGGTCAGGCCAAATCCGTTACCATACTGGATCTTTCTCCTGGTCAAACGGCAGAGCCGAAAGAAATTTTCTTAAGCTCAGGACGTCCGCTTGTGAGCTGGAGAGCGAAAGAAGGCATTGGGCAAGTTCATCAATGGCTTGATGAGCAAAAGGCGGGTAACGCATGGATAGATTTGGAGATAACGATGACATCTGCGATGTCCATCGAACAAATCCAATCGCTGCGCAAAGCTTATGATGGTTTTATTCACATAAGGCCGATCTATCCAGAAATGGAAGTTGCACGCGCTTCGATGCCGAAAGCAGCCTTATCGATGGAAGAACATTTCACGCGCTTCTATGCGCGTCAAACGGGTGGAGCGCAGCCGGAGCCAGCACTTATTCAATTATTTTTGGAGCTTCTACAGGAGAAAGATCATGGTGAGGCATCAGGAGAATAACAAATCTATGCCCAATGAGTACCTGTGGATAACTCGGGTAATGGAAGGAGGAGAAACGGATGCGTCCAATTCAATTACAGTTGTCGGGTTTACAGAGCTATCGCGAATTGCAAACGATCGATTTTAGTCAGTTAGTGGATGCGGGTGTGTTTGGTATTTTTGGACCGACAGGAAGCGGGAAGTCATCGCTCTTAGATGCAATCACCCTTTCGCTATATGGCAAAGTAGAAAGAGCTAGCGGTGGGACGCAAGCAATTATGAATCATGCGGAATCTACGCTGTTCGTTTCTTTTACATTTGAACTGACGAATGCTGTGGGTACGGAACGCTATCGTGTTGAACGACAATTCAAACGAGGCACGGAAATGTCAATTAACGGGACCATAGCGCGATTCTTGCATATTCAAGGGAATGAGACGATTGTTCTAGCGGATAAAGCTGGCGAGGTTAACCAACAGGTACAGCACATTTTAGGCCTTTCCATGCAAGACTTTACAAGAGCTGTTGTTCTTCCCCAAGGAAAGTTTGCTGAATTCCTGACGTTAACGGGCAAAGATCGCAGGCAAATGCTGCAAAGGCTTTTTCATCTTGAAGCTTATGGGGATCAACTGAGTATCAAAGTGAGTTCGAAAGTCAAAGAAACGGACAGTCTGGTGAAACAGCTGGGCGCGGAACAGCAAGGGCTTGGTGAGGCATCTTCTACGGCTTTGGAAGAGGCGAATCGCAGGCTTCAAGAGTCGGAAGAGGAAGCGATTCGAACGCGTATCTCGCTAGAGCAGCAAGAAACGATCTATGCGCAAAACAAGCAAGTTCATGAGTGGTTAAAGGAATCAGAAGCGCTGGAATCGCAACTTATACAGCATCGAGAACAGAGCGGAGCCATTGCGGAGAAAGAGCGCCAACTCCAAGATGCAGAACGTGCGGAGCGGGTATTGCCATTTGCGCAGCAATATGAAACTGCATCAAAAGAGGTTGTCGCAAGGAAGGTTCACTTGGAAGAAGCGACGAAGGCTCACGTGGCATCTGAAACTGCGTTTGGGCAGGCCTCAGAAGCTTTTGAGAAGGCTCAAACGGATTTAACTTTGCAAGAGGGGCCGCTCTTACTGCGTTTGGATCAGTTAGAACAGGCGCTCGTTATCCAGAAAGAACTGGAGCAAGTTCAACTTCAGATGGGGACTGCTCAAACGCAAGAAATAGAAGTGAAGCTTACTTTATCCAAGCTGCAAGCGGATCTTACGAAAGCGGTCGAGACCAAAAACAAAGCTATCACGAAACAAAATGAACTCAAAGCGCAATTGAAGCTCGTTCATATCGAGACAACGGCAAGACAACTGCTTCAAGGTGCTGTTCATGAAAAAAAGACTATCGTGCAGCTTCAGGCCCAAGAGCAAGATGCCCAGAAAAATAAAGACGATAAGCTTCAGGCGAAAGTAACGCTGGAACAAGCGTTAGAAGTGATTGCGAACAAAAAATCAGCTTTGCAGCTGCGATTATCCAATTGGCTTCAGACGCATGCAACCTGTTCTGAGATTCACAAGCGTGTATCTAGTCAACTTACGGAGTTCTTGTCGCAAGTGCAGAATTGGATGGAACATCAAAGGAGACTATGGAAGCAACAAGAACGTCACGCACTGGCATTAAGGATTGCTGCTGAATTAGAAGTTGGTGAACCATGTCCCGTTTGTGGGTCTCTTGATCATCCAGGCCAACAATCAGCCTCAACGCGTTCAAATGCCACTCAAGAAAGCCATTGGGAGGAACTCCTGCATCAAGGTGAACAACTCGTGCAGCGTGTAAAAGAGGGGCAGTTTCAAGGGATTCAGTTGGAGCGGAGGTTCTCTGAATCGTTAGCTTTCGTACTTGAGTTGGCAGATGCACGTGAACACAAGGATAAATCAATTGCTAACTCTGAGAGCAGTGTTGATCTCGCGTTCTTAGAGGCTGCAGCGGGTCAAGCTGCTGTTATGATAAATACGAAGAGCAAAGCTATTGAAGAGAAGAACATGGCGGATTTGCTTAAGGAATGGAACCTTCTGGAGACATCCCTACAATCATGTACTTCACAGGCAAATGATTTGGAAAATGCCTTCCAAAACCTGAATAAAGCGCATCGGGATCTTGCGCAGCAAGAACTTATGATACGTACGCAAATGCAAGCTGCAATTGGTGTTTATGAGGAAGCTGAAAGAAGATTTGTAGATGTAGCAGCAGCTATTAAGAATCAATTTGCTGAATGGCATCAAAGATATCCTTCATTCCATTGGGAAGAAGTGGATGAACAGCTTCAGCTCTTGTTGGAGAAGGAGCAGCAAGCTGAGGAGTTGAGAGGCAGAATTGAGAAAAGTGTTCCGTTTCTTGAGGAGCTGTCCGCGAATATTGAGCGTCTCCAGACGGCGACGCAAGAGCAAGATCGTACCGCCTTGCAGCTGCACGAGCGGCTGCAAGGGCTAGCGCAGCTTGCCGCCGACAAGTCGCGGCAGCTTGCGCAGCGCGCGCCTGGCGCAGCGGTGCCGCAGCTCATCGCGGAGGCGAGCTCCGCGCTTGCGCAGCTGCGGCAGCTCGCGCAGCAGACCAAGCTCGCGCACGCTGCTGCGCAGCGCGAGCAGTCCCTGGCGGCGCAGCGCTACAGCGCCGCCGCAGAAGCTGCTGCTGCTGCTGCGCGGCAGCTCGAGCAAACCGAGCGCGCGCTGCATAGCGCGCTCGCAGAGCACGGCTTCGCGTCGCGCGAAGCCGTCGTGGCGGCGGCGCTTGCGCCTGAGCTGCGCCGCCAATGGGCTCAGCTCGCGGCGGAGCACCGCGAGCGCGAGCAGGCGCTGCGCGCCCAGCTGGCGCAGCTGGCAGCGAAGCTGCAGGGCCGCGTGCTGAGCGCGGCCGAGTGGGCGCAGTCGCAGGCGCAGCTGCAGGCAGCGAAGGCTGCCGCCGAGGCTGTGCTCGAAGCGCGGGCCAAGGCGGCGCAGGGCGCGAGCGAGCTCGCTGCGCGGCACCAGCGCTGGTGCGAGCTCGAGGCGCTGCGCCTCGAGCAAGCGAAACAGCTGGAGCGCCTTGGCAAGCTGCAATCTGTGCTCAAGGCCAACGCTTTTGTTGAATATTTGGCGGAAGAGCAGTTAATGCAAGTGAGTCGAGCAGCCTCCGAACGACTAGGTGAATTGACCAGACGAAGGTACGGCATCGAAGTGGATTCTGGCGGTGGATTTGTCATTCGCGATGACGCTAATGGCGGGGTGAAGCGTCCTGTAGGAACGTTATCAGGAGGGGAAACTTTCCTCACCTCATTAGCCTTAGCTTTGGCGCTTTCAGCACAGATTCAGTTGAAAGGCGAATATCCATTAGAGTTCTTCTTCTTAGATGAGGGCTTCGGAACATTGGATCAAGAGCTGCTGGATATGGTGATTGGTGCTTTGGAAAAACTTCATATGGATCGATTAGCTGTTGGGGTGATCTCGCACGTACCTGAGCTGAGGGCGCGTCTAGTACGTAAGCTAATCGTACATCCAGCTGAGCCTTCTGGACGAGGAAGCCGTATTATTCTTGAGGGTCTTTAGGTTTCATCCGCCCTTTTTCAATCATTACCCACCCCTTAGGTAAAGCAATCAAGCCGATTCGTACAAGTTAGCATACACTGCTGCAACATGACGAAAAGGGGAATGGGCATGGCTACATTTCATGAAGCATTGAAGCATAAAAACCGAATTTCGCCTGTCTTACTGAAAAGAGCAGGTGTTATGGCGGTTGGGGTTGGCTATGTTGATCCCTTGAAACCGAGCTTAGGAGCCAGTGTGATCGTGTACACACATCATAAAATCGTGCCGTCGGGGCTGAATTCTCTCAAAAGTACCGCAGCAAAATTAGGATCCAGTGTACCTGTGCGGTTCCTGCCTTCTGGCACGTTTAAATCGCACGCGACAACAGCGATCAAGCCCAAAGCCATTAAAATAACAAGCTTTCGGGGGAGA
Source organism: Paenibacillus sp. MBLB1832 (assembly GCF_032271945.1). NCBI lineage: Bacteria > Bacillati > Bacillota > Bacilli > Caryophanales > Paenibacillaceae > Paenibacillus > Paenibacillus roseipurpureus. The sequence continues at coordinate 2,292,131 of NZ_CP130319.1, forward strand.
TTCCGCCCAGTACCCGGTGGTGTCAGTATTGGAAAAACAGGTCCATCTGCAACGGGTACAGCCGGTGTGATTGTTACGAAAAATAATCAATTGTTCGTTTTGAGCAATAATCACGTCTTAATCCGAAATAATGCCACAGCGTACTCTAGAACCGTTCAACCAGGTCCAGCAGATGGCGGATTGCCAGTTTCGAGTCGGATCGGAAGAGCTTATCAATTTGTCCCATTGCGCAAAGGTCACGTTAACTATCAAGACTCCTCCATCTCGAAACCGCTATTGAATCGATTGCTAACTCCTCGTTATATGCGAAGCTCTGGTTTGTTGATTACGGTTCCAGGACATTTAATTAGTTATCCTGTGGGCATGCATGTCGTCAAATCAGGTCGCACTTCGGGATATGTGAGGGGAACCGTTGAAGCGAATAATGCGGACGTGCGTGTATCGTATGGAGGAAGCTTAGGTACTTTACTTTTTCGTAATCAATCCGTCATAGTCGGCAACTCAGGTCCCGTCTCACTTCCGGGTGACTCAGGTTCTGTCTGGCTTCGTGCCAACGATCGTTTTGCAGCAGCGCTTAATTTCGCGGGAACAGCAGATGGTCGGCGTTCAATTAGCAATCCCATTGCTCGAGTTATGGATAGTTATGGGATACGAATCGCTGTTCCTGCAGCTGGTGGCTCGTTTCGGAAAGGGAGCGTGAAAGGGACGGCACATATCGGAGATCAGTCCTATGTTCAGCCCTTGACGGCAAGTCAAAGAAAAAGCAATCGAGCGATTCGCGTTAGAACATCCAATTAACATATTTCACCCTCTATATGCTTCTAATATACGCAATTTGCGACGCTGTTCCACTTTTGTACTGAGTTGATTAAACTGGGTTGTCAAAGTGGACGGCATGTCACTACATAGTCCGTAGTATTCATACGACGATTAAACGGAATCACATTTTGTCGAATCCGCTGACTTTTTTGTCGTTTATATGCGACTTTTCTTTTATTGCAGCGTATCTACTACAGGGAACTTTTTACAACTTGATGGAGGGAGACTGTTTTACTTGAACTTTCACAAACGAATTGGCATCATTTCACTAGCAGTTGGAATTTTGGCTGCAGGCATTGGACAATCACCAGCACCTGTACGTGCAGATGTCGTCTGGGATCATTGGACCCAAGCGGATGCTCTGCAAGCTGCAGGTAATTCCAAAGGGGCTGTTCCGCACTGGCAATTCCTTACCGATTATTATGCTAGCAATGGGGATTGGGAGAATGCGGCTCTTTTTAGCGGCAAGCTAGATAGCTATTTTGATGAAATTGGTGATTATGATCAAGCGATTTATTACTATGAACAGGAAAACAAGTTCTGGGTGAATGCGGGTAAGGATTGGGGCGCAGTTAAATTACAACGTGCGGATCAGATTCGTACAACGGTTGAGCTTTATCGCGAAGAAAGCTCCGAATCTATCGTTCAGGCGCTAACACAGCCTAAAGGCAGCTCGCTTGCCAAATTTGAACCTGCATACGGTACGTATTTGGGTATCTACTCTGAACAAGATCCTAAAGTCGGTAATATTTTCACCAAAATGCAATCGGTCTATGGCAAAAAGCATGCCATTTATTTGGCTTATGCGCATTGGGGACAAACTTTCCCATCCTCTTATGCCAAGCGTGCCAAGGACGCAGGTGGTGCCTTGCAAATCGCATGGGAGCCAGATGATGGTTTAGACCCTGTAACAGACGGGGCGTACTTACGAAGCTGGGCGCGAGAAGCTAAAGCGGCAGGTATTCCAATCTTCTTGCGTTTTGCGGGTGAGATGAACGGTGCATGGGTCAAGTGGCATGGGAATCCAGCTCAGTATATAGCAAAGTTCCGTATGCTGCATGATGTCTTTGCTGCAGAAGCGCCAAATGTAGCGATGGTATGGAGTCCAGGAGACGTGCCAGCCAATGATATTGATCCGTATTATCCAGGGGATGCCTACGTAGACTGGGTAGGGGTTAGCTTATACATCGAGCCGTATGAGAATGGGGACCCTTCACTGCCATCGATGCTTGCCACTAGTAATGTGGAGCGTCTAACAAGGTTGTACAATACATATTCCGATCGGAAGCCGCTTATGATGAGTGAAACGGGCGTGCCCCATTATTCACATTCGGCTGGCGAAGATTACACAGAATGGGCGAAGTTGAACCTGCAACGTTTGTACGAAATTATGCCTTATAAGTACCCGCGGTTGAAAGCCATTACTTACTTTAACGTAGATCAGGGTATGAGTAATGCGAAGAATGATTATTCATTGTCAACATCCTCTGACATTCAAAGCTATTACAGCGGATTGATTGCAAATCCTTACTTACTTTCGGATGTGAAGGATGCCGCGAAACCAACGGATCATGTAGGTTATGTGCCGATTGATTCAAATCATCCAGCATTTACGAAGCAAACTAGAATTGTTCCTTTTATCAAAATTCCTGATGTGTACATAGGCAAAGTGGAATACTTGCTGAATGGCCGTGTGATCAGCTCGCAAACCAGCTTACCTTATGGATTGGAGCTTAAAGCAGGGGAAGTGCCGGAAGGCTCTGTGCTCCAACTACGCATTCTTAATAAGTCAGGACAGCAGGTTGCCCTCCGAACTTTCAGCCTATCCTCACAGGTTTCGGTTGACATTAATGGGGCAACCCAACAGTTCGAGCAGCCGCCAGTTATCGTTAATGGCTCTACGTTTACGCCGCTCCGCGCGATCTTCGAAGCTATGGGAGCCAAGGTGGATTACGAAGCCTCAACGAGAACGGTAACAGCGACCAAAGGCAGCACAGTTGTTAAGTTGACGTTAGATCAGAGTACAGTTTACGTGAATGGTGTTGCCAAACAACTGGAAGAGCCTGCAAGACTAGTGAACGGGTATACGCTTGCGCCTGCAAGATTCGTCGGTGAGACGTTTGGCGGTACCGTAAACTGGGATGGTTCAAGCCGTACGGTGACGATTACAACGAAATAAACCTGCAAACTAAAAAAGCTGCTCACCTACTGACACAAGTCAGAGATGAGCAGCTTTTTAAATATACGCGTTTATTAGTTATTCAAAGCTCTTCCTACACATGCTGCAAAGCTTGCTCAACTTCCTGCACAATCGCTAACGCCGCGGTACGCGCACTCGAGAAAGCACGTTCTGCGAGCTCGCCTTTCCCTGTGCAGCCGTCGCCACAGAAGTAGAAAGGAATATTTTCAACGCGGATTGGGAGCAATCGGTTGGTAGAAATGTTTTTTACGCTGGATACCATCGCTTTTTTGGAGACACGCTTAACCGCTGTGACATCGCGCCAGCCAGGATAGTGCTTATCAAACAGATTTTCCATCTGTGCTGTTTTATTATCCAAGTATGCTTTCCGTTCTTCTTCACTCTCGAATTGGTCACTGAGGTAAGCGATCCCTTGCAGCAATTGGCCGCCATCAGGAACGAGCGTATGGTCAGTCGCGGAAACGTCGCTGATGAACAATTTGTTATCCATGTCGCTGATATAACTAAACGGTCTTGCGACAACTTGGCTAAGCCCGATATCATAAACCATAACCTCAGTAGCTGTGTTTGCCTCATATGGTGCGAGGAATGGCTCCCATGCCGTGCCTTTTAACAATTTTACAACCTGCTGAACAGGCATAGCGAAAATTACCTTATCGAACGCCATTTCACGAGTTTTTGTTTTCAAAACGAATTTGCGATCTTCATACCGCAGGCCATCGACGCCTTCTTGAAGAGCGATTTCCCATTTGCCGGTTGCTGTCACCTTTTGTTTTAACTGATTCGTGATCACAGCCCAGCTGCCAAGAATATAATTGACGGGCTTACTGGAAAGGAACAAGTTATGGTAATACTCGCTGATTACCGCTCCAGAAACGTTCCGCGCATCCTCTGGGGTGATAAAGAAGTTCGAGCAAACCAGGTGCTCCCAAAGCTCTTTTACATCTTCATCTGCATTCGATTCCGCCAAGTAGTCAGCTAATGTTGCATAATTTTTGATATTGTGTATATTCGCGATAATCGCGGCGATTTCACCTACAAAACGAACCTTTTGGGCGGTGTTCAGCAGATCCGTTCTCAGCAGATTGATCGCATCCAGAGGTGCAGTTGTCAGTTGGTCATGCTTCGCATATACAACCTTGCGTTTATCAACTTGTTTGGAGGAAAAAGAAAGCCCCAGTTCTCGTTCCATATTCGTAATTGTATGACGATCGATGCCATAAATCGCATGAGCCCCGTAGTTAAGTGTGAATCCAGCCTTTTCATACGTAAAAGCGCGCCCGCCAAGTTGCGGACTTCTCTCGAATAGAATCCCTTCTACGTGTGGATTTTCGGATAAATAAGCAGCAGCTGTAAGGCCGGCAAGTCCTCCGCCAATAATAGCTATTTTCATGATGTTTTCCTCCTTGGGGACTAGATCTACTTGCAGGGACGCCTGAGGGGCTTCAGAACGAAGACCTACCCATAACCAGGCTAGATTGTTTCTCATCATCGTGACGAGATCGGCATGTTCCTGATTGCACCATGTGCGAATCGTTCCTGCATACATGCAGACGAGTAATTCAATTTTGGTTGGATCTGGGAGCCAGTGCAGCAAGCTTTCGGTTAAAACATCGAGTTGATGCTGTTCTTCCAGCTTCACGGTTTCATTTTGTAGGGAAAGAGCCTGCAAACTGCGTATCAGTCTTGGGGAGAGTCGAATGTTCGACGCTAAGTCTAAAAACAAACGATTGATGTGTCCCTCAAGCGATTGGACCTTCGAGGGAGGTTGTTTTACCCAGTCTTGGATCAATTGAATCTGCTTGCTAAATAGAGCGGAAATAATGGCATCTTTACTTTTAAAATAATGATAAAAGGTACCCTTTGATGTGCTCGTAGCGGCGATGATATCGTCAACCGACACATTTTCATAGCCTTTCTCCATGAACATGGCAAGGGCGACATCCATCATGACATCCCGCTTTTTGCGGGTGGAAGCTCTCATGAACTGGCTCATCCGATCACTCCATTCTGGCGATCCATTTATCCCTATTATATGCAAAAGTAGACTTAGAGTCTACAAATGAATTGACCTCTGTTCGAATGGCGTTGCAGATGTAAAGGATAATTTAGCCTTAACCATTCTTTCCCGTGTGAGGTACAGTGGATAGGTATATACTCTGAGTAAGATCAGCTCGAAAGGATGAAAGTACCACTTGAACAAAGTCGAACTAGGTTGGCATTCTTTTTTTGAAAAAAGCTGGGAGTCGCGATGGAATGAAGAAGGCTATGTGGCAGGCCGCGTCTCATTGGAGCATAAGCATATGTACCGAATTCAGACGGAAGCTGGTGAAATGCTAGCTGAAGTGTCTGGCAAAATGCGTCACAATGCTGAACGACGGGAGGATTATCCTGCCGTAGGCGACTGGGTCGTGGCTTCCCTCAGGGAAGGAGAGCAGCGCGCGGTCATCCATGGCATTCTACCTCGTCGAAGTAAGTTTTCCCGCAAAGTGGCGGGTCAAGTCATTGAAGAACAAATCGTTGCTGCGAATGTAGATACCGTTTTTCTCGTCATGGCACTTAATCAAGATTTTAATGTTCGCCGAATGGAACGGTACTTGGTTATGGCTTGGGAAAGCGGGGCCAATCCAGTCATTGTATTGAGTAAAGCCGATCTTTGCCCCAATCCAAATGAACTGGCTGCCGAAGTCGCTTCCGTGGCGATTGGTGTTCCAATTCATATTATCTCTTCTGCGGAAAACCGCGGCTTGGATGAATTGAGAGACTATATGTCACCTGGCAGCACGGTTGCTCTGCTAGGGTCGTCAGGTGTTGGGAAATCCACCTTAGTCAATCGAGTCTATGGCAGGGATATTTTAAATACAGGTGATATTCGTCTTGGTGATGACAAAGGAAAACATACCACAACGCATCGTGAGCTTATTTTGCTGCCGGATGGGGGCATTTTAATAGATACGCCTGGTATGAGGGAACTTCAATTGTGGAATGCCTCAGAAGGAATAGGGACCTCCTTTCAAGATGTTGAGGAGCTCACTGAGCAATGTTTCTTCCAAGATTGTAAGCACGAGAATGAACCCAAGTGCGCTGTGAAAGCTGCTTTAGAACAAGGCGCGTTGGCTGCTGAGCGATTCCAGAGTTATGTGAAATTGCAGAAGGAATTAGCCTATTTAGCTCGGAAGGAAGACAAGGGCTTGCAAGCCGCGGAGAAAGCGAAGTGGAAGAAGATTCACCAATCCCTCAAAAGCCAACCTCACCGTTAATGCAATATAATTTGGATTGGATTTTTTGATGGCTTTCCGATAAACTTATAAGTAAGTAGTTATCCAATGTCGGGGGGACGATCGGATCCATGTCAGATTGTGTTTTTTGTAAAATTATTGCCGGGGACCTTCCCTCTAAAAAAGTCTATGAAGATGAGCATATTCTAGCTTTTCATGACATCCAGCCAGCAGCACCGATTCATGTTCTCATCATTCCGAAGAAGCACTTTGCATCTTTGGCTGCAGGTGAAACGGAGGATTGGGCGGTAGTTGGGCAAATGCAACGCGTTGCTGCGCAAATTGCTAGAGAACTAGACGTCGAACAGTCTGGTTATCGTGTAGTTACGAATATTGGAGATAATGCTGGCCAAATTGTTCACCATTTGCATTATCATTTGATGGCTGGCGCAAGATTAGCTCCTCTAGGTGTTCATAACTAAACATTCCTATTAGGAAACATTAGGTTTGCGATTGACACCCTAATTACTATCACCTATAATGAGATTTGATGAACCGTTTTGTCTTAGATGGTCTGTTCGGAGGGAGGGAAAACTGTTGTCAGAAACTCGAGTTCGTAAGAACGAAACTATAGATGCTGCACTTCGTCGCTTTAAGCGTTCCATCGCTAAGGATGGCGTTCTTGCAGAAGTTAAGAAACGTAAGCATTATGACAAGCCTAGCGTTAAGCGTAAGCTTAAATCTGAGGCTGCTCGCAAAAGAAAGTTCTAGGAGGCAACATGAGCTTAAGCGATAGATTGAACGAAGATATGAAACAAGCGATGAAGAGTCAGGACAAGTTTAAGCTCTCTGTAATTCGAATGGTGCGTTCTACGATTAAGAATTCTGAGATTGATCTGAAAAGACCCTTAGACGACAATGAAGTGCTTGATGTTCTAACTCGTGAAATCAAACAGCGTAAGGATTCCCTCCAAGAATTTACGAAGGCAGGTCGTGACGATCTAGCCGACAACCTGACGGCGGAACTTGCTATTCTAGCTGAGTACATGCCGCAACAGCTTTCTGAGGAAGAAGTGAAAGCCATTGTACAGCAGACCATCCAGCAAATTGGTGCTTCTTCCAAAGCGGATATGGGCAAGGTGATGACGGCTTTGATGCCTCAGGTTAAAGGACGCGCTGATGGTAAAGTTTTGAATCAGTTAGTTCAACAATTATTAGGTTAATCCCAAATATGTTAGTTAAAGACCGAGCGGATCGTTCCACTCGGTCTTTTTTCATCTAATAAATTTTGAAACAAGTCATACAATATTACGTACATACCTTATGATGGAAGTCTTTGGGAAAGGAGTGAAGAAAGATGTTTCTTGATAACTTATCCGCCTTTCTGACTCATCCTGTAACAGCTACCGTATTGTTAATGGTAGGAATCATTGGTATCGCGCTTGAGTTGCTTTTTTTCAGTGGTGGTTTGTTGGCTCTTGCAGGGGTTGCAGGCTTTGCCCTGTATTTCCTAGGCTATTACTTAGCAGGCATTGCAGGCTATGGAGATTTGGCCGTGTTCATCATCGGCATCGTGTTGCTTGCCCTTGAATTGGTCGTTCCTAGCTTCGGTATTCTCAGTGTTCTCGGTGCCATCTGTTTATTCGGCGGCGTGCTGCTGGCGTCATCCGACCCGAAAGAAGCAGGATTGATGTTGGGTATTGCACTACTAGTTGCAATCATAGCGGTTAGCATAGCGATCAAATACTGGAAGCATCGCGGTGTCTGGAATCGGTTTATTTTGAAAGAGCAGCTAACAACAAGCAAGGGTTTTGTTTCGCAACCAGATAAATCACAATTAATCGGATTAACAGGGCTGGCGCTTACACCATTAAGACCAGCGGGCACGGCCCTCATTCAAGGAGAACGTGTGGACGTTGTCACGAATGGCAGTTTTATCGACACGCAACGAAACATTATCGTTGTCCAAGTGGAAGGCGTTCGTGTCGTCGTGAAGGAATTAGACTCATAACCTACCATTCTAGGAGGAATTGAAACGATGACGATTGACCCAGCATTGTATTTGGTACTGCTCGCAGCCATCATTATTATTGTATTATCGGTATTACTTAGTGTTGTGCCTGTCATGTTGTGGATCTCGGCTTTAGCGTCTGGTGTACGTATTAGCATTATAACGTTAATTGCTATGCGGTTGCGTCGTGTAACACCCAGTCGTATTGTGAATCCGATGATTAAAGCGACGAAGGCAGGCATTGATCTGAGCGTCAACCAGCTCGAAAGTCATTTTCTAGCGGGTGGTAATGTGGATCGCGTCGTGAATGCGTTGATTGCAGCGCATCGGGCCAAAATTCATTTGGAGTTTGAACGCGCGGCAGCGATTGATCTAGCAGGACGTGATGTGTTACAAGCGGTGCAAATGAGCGTGAATCCGCGCGTAATCGAGACGCCGAATGTATCGGCAGTAGCGAAAAACGGGATTGAAGTAAAGGTTATTGCCCGTGTAACGGTGCGCGCTAACATTGACAGACTTGTTGGTGGCGCAGGGGAAGAAACGATTATCGCTCGTGTAGGCGAAGGGATCGTCACGACAGTGGGTTCCAGCCAATCTCATAAAGATGTGTTGGAAAATCCAGATTTGATCTCACGAACGGTACTTGGCAAAGGACTAGATGCAGGTACAGCCTTCGAGATCTTATCCATTGATATTGCCGATGTGGATGTAGGCAAAAATATCGGTGCGCATCTGCAAACGGAACAAGCAGAAGCAGATAAGCGTATCGCGCAAGCGAAAGCCGAAGAACGCCGCGCAATGGCCGTTGCCGCAGAGCAAGAAATGAAGGCTAAAGTAATTGAAATGCGTGCCAAAGTTGTCGAGTCAGAGTCACAGGTTCCCCTTGCGATGGCCGAAGCGCTGCGAAACGGTCAATTAGGAGTCATGGACTATATGAATTTGAAAAACATTGAATCAGATACCCAAATGAGATCATCTCTGGGCAAAATGAATGATGGGAAGCCAGAGAAAGAATAACGCAATGAGGTGATCCCATGGAATCGCTACTCGTATTTCTTTTCAAAAACTGGTACCTGGCCATTATCGCTGTTGCCTTCTTTTATCGCCTTCAGAGCCGCAGGGCGCACTCGCAGTCGAAAAATACGACGCCAGGTATGCCTTCTTTCGGTGGCAACCCAGAGGTCGCTAGGAGGCCCTCTCAGCGTAAACCTTCTCCGCCGCCTGTTCAACAGACAGTTCGGACCGATCCGAAGGTTTCACCGTTTACCGAACCAAAAGCGAAGGCAGTTCCAGCTGATTCACCTATTTACGAGAACGACATTTCCAAATCGTCAGTTTTCCCCGCTGGGCCCAATCGCGAACAATTGCTGCAAGGTATCGTATGGGCAGAGGTTCTGGGCCCGCCGCGATCGAAGAAGCCTTTCCGCAAACGATAAGCACGAAGCACTCTCTCCAACTGAATTGGAGCAGGGTGCTTTTTTAGTTCTTGCGCGGACATAAAAACAGCCACACTCGCATAATTTGGTAGAAAGTCTATGCGCTGCGGCGTAGTCGTTTATTTTACATGTTCGATCTTCGAGTTGAGGGGGTACTGCCCAGCTATGCGTCGCTTGTCCCGCAAATGGAACCAGTTCACGGCCAAGATCCTTGATCTTCCCCAAGATGTTGTACAGGATTTACCGCGGATTACGATGATCGGCAACGTACAGCTGTATGTAGAGAATCACCGTGGCGTACTTCATTTTTCCAGTGAGAACCTGAAGCTTGAATTAACAAAGGGAACGCTCGAAGTATTCGGTAGGCAACTAGTCATTCGAGCGATTCTATCGGAGGAAGTTTTCATCGAGGGAATTATCGATAACGTGAAATATATACCGTAATGGTTGAACGAGGAACTGGAGGCTGAATCATGAAACAATCCCTATTCATTGCCCGATTGCGAGGCTATGTGCGCATACAAATTCGAGGCAAGGACTGCGAAAGGTTGATTCGTCCCATGGTGGAGGATGGTTTCTCCATTTGGGATATTCAAGCTGGCCAAGAGGGGAAGCTCGAGCTCTGCATCCTGATTAAGGATTTCTTTCGACTTCGTCCGCTCCTAAAAAGGACAGGCTGCAGATTGCATGTCTTGGAGCGGTTCGGTATGCCTTTTTTTATGGAGAGGATTGGCCGTAGGAAAGTGTTCCTTGGAGGGATTATAGCTTTCGTCATAGGCATCTATGTACTGACTTCACTTGTCTGGCAAGTGTCGGTAGAAGGTAACGACCGGATTGCGTCTGGGGATATTTTGCAGGCTGCTTCAAAGCAGGGGATTCATAAATTTCAATGGAAATTCAAACTGAATAAGTCAGAGGAACTCTCTCGAGCCATTCAGCAAGATCTGCCGCGTGCAGCGTGGGTTGGCGTCGAGATTCGCGGTACGCACATTACAATCAAGGTGGTTGAGGCCACGATTCCAGATAAATCACAGCTGCGTGATCCGAGAAATATCGTTGCATCCAAGAGTGCCTTAGTAACTGTAATCCAAGCGCAGAAAGGCAAACCGATGGTCAAACCCAATACGTATGTGCGAAAAGGGACCATTCTGATTTCAGGTACGATTGGCGATGAGCAAAATAGCCAAGTGGTCGTCGCAGATGGTAAGATAAGGGGAGTCGTCTGGTATACCTCCCGAATTGAAGTTCCGCTTACGAAACAATATAAAGTCTTCACAGGCGAAGCTGTACATCGGAGCTATCTCGTTTTTGGGACAAGAGCCTTACAACTCACAGGTTATGGCAAAACTTCGTTTGAGCATTTCGAGACGATTCCAGAGCGCAAAACGTTAGCGTGGCGATCATTCTCACTACCTCTAGGCTGGCTACACGAGAAGGTACAGGAGGTTCATTTAATCAAGGAACCCGTGGAACCTGCAGTGGCCAAACAGACGGGCATTGATCAAGCGAAGGCCAAACTGCTCGCGGCCGCAGGTGAGGATGCTAGGATTGTCGGAGAAAAGATTTTGCATGAAAAAACAGAGAATGGTAAAATTTATATAGACGTTCATTTTGAGGTCGAAGAGAATATAGCCGAAGTACAACCAATTGTGACACAAGGAGAATGAGGCCTGTTGATAGACAATGTGCAAACTGTGAAAATGACGTTAAAAAACCCGGCTGAGGGACTTGCTTTATTTGGGCCGCAAGATAAATTTCTATATATTATCGAGCAAGAAATTAATGCTCAAATCTTTACGCGCGAAGCTGAAATATCGATACAAGGCAGGGCTGCCGAAGTGAACTCACTTCAGCAGCTCTTTGAAGTTCTTTTGCAGCTCATCCGTAATAATTACACATTGACTGAGCGTGATGTCCATTATGCTGTCGAGCTAGCGAAGCAGATGAAAGCAGAACAACTGCTTGATTTGTTTAAAGGAGAGATCACGTCCACCCACAAAGGCAAGCCAATTCGAGTCAAAACGATTGGACAAAAGAAATATGTAGAAACGATCAGGAAGAAAGACGTAGTGTTCGGAATTGGTCCCGCAGGAACGGGGAAAACGTATCTGGCTGTTGTTCTTGCTGTCACTAGATTGAAAGAGGGCGCAGTAAAACGCATTGTGCTAACGCGCCCTGCGGTAGAGGCTGGAGAGAGTCTAGGCTTCCTTCCAGGTGACTTGCAGGAAAAAGTTGACCCCTATTTACGCCCATTGTATGATGCTCTTAATGACGTCCTAGGTCCTGAACAAGTGGCTAAATCGTTAGAGCGTGGACTTATCGAAATTGCGCCATTAGCCTATATGCGTGGCCGTACGTTAGATGATTCGTTCATCATTTTGGACGAAGCGCAGAACACAACGCCAGAGCAAATGAAAATGTTTCTGACAAGGCTGGGCTTCGGTTCGAAGATGGTTATTACGGGCGATGTTACGCAAATTGACTTGCCTCGTGGTAAGTCCTCGGGGTTAGTTGAAGCATCTCGTATACTCAGCAACATTGAGGAGATTGGGTTTATTCATTTCGATGAGGGGGATGTCGTTCGTCACTCGCTCGTTCAGAAAATAATTGTTGCCTATAATGCAGAAACGACGAAGTAAGTTAGGTTGGAGAGACAGAGAGGAATGACCTCCGTAATGAAGAATGAAGTGCAGATGAAAGGCAAATTTCATTATCGGCTGAGCGGATGGAAATACAATACAGGCATAAGGGTGGTCATGTTTCTCTTGCTGGGGGTAATTTTCTATACCGCTCTTTATGCTAAGCTTGTTCCTCAAGTCTTTGATATTACGCTAGGGATGAAGAGTGAGAAGACGATTTATGCCCCTGAACAAATTGAAAACGCCGTCGCGACAGAGCAGGCCAAGGAAGATGCTGCAAAACGTGTCCAGCCTGTCTACCGAATCGTCAACTTGAAAAATGAAGTAATTAGCGATGCTATTTTTGATAAATTATCTCAAATTAATGCCGATGAAGAAGTGAAATTCGATGATAAGGTTAGCATTTACCGTCGGGTGATTCCGCAAATCATCAGTGATTTAACGAACGATGCGATCAAAACGCTTCGCAATAGCGGTCAATACAACGATTTGCTATTGGAGCAAATGCAGTCAGGGCTTGACGAGCAGAAGTATCCACTGCCAGAAGAGGTCTATTTCAAACTGCCAAGGCTAACGAAAGAAGACTTGGCGGAAATGCGGCCGGTCACCAAAGATATCGTTACGAAGTTGATGAATGATCAGATTTTAGATGCCCAAACCGCACGAGCGAAAGTTGCCGAAGTCGTAAACACATCGAAGCTGGCCAAGAATACGTCACGTGAAATGGTTACGGAGATTGCAAGGGCGCTGATTACGCCGAACAAATTTTTCGATCAAAAGGGTACAGATGATGCCAAAGGACAAGCTCGTGAAAATATGAAGCCTGTCTATATCAATAAGAACGATGTGCTCGTCAAAGCGGGCGACGTCATCACGGAAGAAATTTATACCCGACTCGAGAAGTTAAAGCTGTTGAAAGATAAAGCGAATCATTTGCCTCAAGTCGGCCTAGGTATTCTATCTGTACTTCTATGCTTCGTGATGTTTATGTTCGTTAAGCAAAGTATGATGGAACTCAAGTACAACAATTCCCAATTGGTTATGTTAATTTTAATTTTCGCCATGAACATATCAGGTATGAAAATTATTTCCTTTCTCCAAAATGTAGAGTATCCAATTATCGGTTATTTGGCACCAACCGCACTGGGAAGCATCCTGATCGCTATTTTGTTGGACGCGCCTCTAGCGTTCATCGCTTCAGTCATCTTCTCGTTTATCGCTAGCATCATTTTCAACACCGAGCATGATTTGCTGTTTGATTTCCGTTTCGGTTTGGTTAGCTTAGTGGGATGCTTTAGTGCAGTGTTTACGATCCAACGTGCGAGTCAGCGTGCAACGATCCTGAAAGCCGGTCTCATGATTGCCTTTTTCTCCATGTTAACGATCACGTCGATGCTGTTATTGGAGGATCACTTCCAACAGAAGGAAGTGCTGATGTCCTTGGCTTTTGCAACGGCTGGGGGATTGGCGACGGTTGTGTTTGTGATCGGACTGCTGCCATTCTTTGAGGCCTCATTCGGCATTCTATCACCGCTTAAGCTCGTGGAGCTATCGAACCCGAATCATCCTTTGCTGCGCAAGTTGTTAACAGAAACGCCTGGCACGTATCATCACAGTGTGATGGTGGGGAATCTCTCTGAAGCGGCTGCTGAATCGATTGGCGCAGATGGCTTGTTATGCCGGGTTGGCTCCTATTATCACGATATTGGAAAAACGAAACGACCTAGCTACTTTATCGAAAATCAAACGAACATTGAGAATCCGCACGATAAGATCGATCCGAACTTGAGCAAGTCCATTATTGTCGCACATCCGCGTGATGGTGTTGAGATGCTAAAGGATTTCAAAATGCCGAAGCCCATCCGGGACATCGCGGAACAGCATCATGGAACAACGCTCCTGCACTTTTTCTATTATAAAGCGATGAAGCTAGCGCAAGAAGAGAATAGTGAGAAAGGAATTCGTGAGGAAGATTTCCGTTATGCAGGTCCGAAAGCTCAGTCGAAGGAAGCGGCAATCGTAGGGATCGCGGACAGTGTTGAAGCCGCTGTGCGCTCATTGCGTAATCCAACGCTTGAGCAAATCGACTCCATGGTTACGAAGATTATTAAGTCTCGTTTGGATGACGGACAGTTCAATGAGTGTGATTTGACACTGAAAGAACTGGATACGATCGCGAAGACACTGAATGAAACGTTGCTCGGCATTTTCCATTCACGCATTGAATATCCAAGTGAAGTGACAACGAAAAAACCAGGCGCCTAAGCGGAAGGTCAAATAGGGAGGTTGTTAACATGGCGAGTGTTGATTTGACATTAGCATGGAGCAGTGAGCAAGAAGTGAAAGAAATCGCTCCTGCATTTATTGAAAAGTTAGAAGAGCTTCTGAAGCTCGCGGGTGAGCTGGAAGGCGTTACGGAAGGCGAAGTTGCACTCACTTTCGTCGATGATGAAACGATCCAAGACTTGAACAAACAATATCGCAATTTGGATAAACCAACGGATGTGCTATCCTTTGCGATGAGCGAGTTCGGTGATGATGAAATTCAGATTAATTACGAAGATGATGGGGATGACGCCGAAGGGGAGCTTGAGGAAGGTGAAACGGTTTCTGAGGCGTTCATTGAGCCGCTAGGGGATATTATTATTTCGGTGCCTCGAGCGATTGCCCAAGCGGAAGATTACGGTCATTCCGTGGAACGGGAGCTTGGCTTCCTATTCGTTCACGGTTTCTTGCATCTAATTGGCTATGATCACCAAAGTGAAGAGGAAGAGGGAGTGATGTTCGCCAAGCAGGAGGACATTTTACAGAAGGCAGGCTTGACGCGCTAATGGCCGGCGGTTTCCGGAAATGGCGCAGCAGCTTTCGATACGCCTATGAAGGAATCAAATATGCACTAGATACGCAGCGGAACATGAAATTTCATTTCACCGTTGCGTTTTTGGTCCTACTGGCAGCACTTCTTATTCATTTATCGAAGACAGACATCTTGTTTATCTTACTTGCTGTCACATTAATGATCGTTACCGAACTTATTAATACAGCTGTTGAAAAAGCGGTAGATCTTGCGATGCCTGATCAGCATCCGCTTGCCAAAATCGCCAAGGACGTCGCCGCGGCGTCAGTTTTGGTGTCTGCGGTATTTGCCGTAGTCGTAGGCATGATTATATTCTATGAACCGATCGATCGCCTGCTGCGGCATGCGAGATTGGAAGAGACTCCGATTTCAGCAGGCACCATCTGGGTGCTGATCGCGTTAGTCATCCTGACGGTGATCGTGATTGAGACACGCTTTGCTGACAAAGGGAAGCTCGTCCGTCCTAGCTTGCTGACAGCGATTGCTTTTGCCATATCGACAGTTATCCTAGTGTTTGTTGCGCAAACGATCGTCGTACTGCTCGCCTACACGCTCTCTATTATTATCTTGATTGTCTTATTTGATAAGAAAACAAGACCATTCCCCGCGCTATTTTTAGGCGCATTAATTGGCATTGTAGTGACGCTCCTCGCTTTTTCATGCCTAAACATGCTATAACTTAACTATTAGTCAAAATAAACGGATCGGGGTATGGAGATGGAACCTCAACAACTCATTGAACTCGCCAAAGAAGCGATGAAGCGTGCCTATACGCCTTATTCTCATTTTAAGGTCGGCGCCGCGCTGTTGGATGCCAATGGACATGTTCACTTCGGCTGTAATGTCGAGAACGCGGCCTACGGTCCTACGAACTGTGCAGAGCGAACAGCTTTGTTCCGTGCGATAGCAGATGGGCATGCGCAAGGGTCATTTCGAGCCATTGCGGTAACAGGAGATACAGAAGGTCCGATTTCACCTTGCGGGGTCTGCCGTCAAGTTTTGATTGAGCTATGCAGTCCAGAAATGCCCGTCTATTTAAGTAATCTCAAAGGAGCTTTCGTTCAAACGACCGTGGGAGCATTATTGCCTGGCGCTTTTACAACGAAAGATTTGCACACAAACGGAGGATAAGTACTAGTGGCCAAACAAGAATTTAAATCAGGCTTTGTTGCAATTATCGGAAGGCCTAATGTTGGGAAATCAACGCTAATGAATCAAATTATCGGCCAGAAGATCGCCATTATGTCCGACAAGCCTCAGACAACTAGAAACAAGATTCATGGCGTTTATACGTCAGCTAATGGTCAAATTGTTTTCTTGGATACACCTGGTATCCATAAACCTACGTCTAAGCTTGGGGATTATATGAGCAAAGTTGCTCATGGAACACTGGGCGAAGTCGATGCCGTACTTTTCCTAGTTGATGTTGCGGATGGCATTGGCGGCGGAGACCGTTATATTATTGAGCAATTGAAGAATGTCGAAACACCTGTCATTTTGGTACTGAACAAAATCGATCTGATCCAACCAGAGCAATTGCTTGAAATTATCACAAAGTACAAAGATTTATATAACTTCGCGGAAATTATTCCGGTGTCAGCTTTGAAAGGGAATAACGTGACTACGCTGCTTGAGCAGATTATTCGTTATTTGCCAGAAGGTCCTCAATACTATCCTGCGGATCAAATTACCGATCATCCAGAGCAATTTGTTTGCGCGGAGCTCATTCGTGAGAAAATTTTGCATATGACACGGGAAGAAATTCCACATTCGATCGCGGTACAAATCGAAGATATGCGCGTGGAATCGAACGGTGTTGTTCATATCTCTGCTGTTATTTTCGTCGAGCGCGATTCGCAAAAAGGGATTGTTATCGGCAAGCAAGGCGCATTGCTCAAGTCAGTGGCTACGCAAGCGCGCCGCGACATTGAAACGCTGCTTGGCTCCAAAACCTTCTTGGAGCTGTGGGTCAAAGTGAAGAAAGATTGGAGAAATCAAGATCGAGTTCTGCGTGATCTCGGTTTCCGTCACGATTAATCCACACCGCTCATAATTCCCTGAGAGTACCAGTTTTTAATTCGCATAGTGAAGCCCCCATTGCACATCCTATGAACATCACGTTCGATGGGGAGGATGCTGAACATGAAAGATTTTTCGTGGACGTATTTTTCAAAGACCGGTGATGTAGACGCCTATCTGCTGTACAAACAAGTAACGGGAGAGCCTGGCATGGATACGGAAGTTCAGGAAGAGGATCAAAGTAACGAAGAGCCGCTCGACGGTCTAACGATGTAACGTGATTATAAGGCGTTAGCGGCTTTCATGGGGGAAGCCAATTGCTGCAAAGTGTCCAGGGAATTGTCATTCGTAGCATGGACTACGGTGAAGGGAACAAAATTATCCGTTTATTCACCCCCGAGCTGGGGAAGGTTGGCATTATGGCTCGCGGAGCGAAGAAATTGAAAAGCAAGCATGGCGCCGTTACGCAGCTGTTTACGTACGGCGATTTTGTTTTTTTCAAACAGCGGGGACAGATGGGCTCATTAAACGGTGCGGAAATCATTGAGGCTCATCATGCGCTTCGCGAAGATTTACACAAATCGGCGTATGCTTCTTATTTAGCTGAAATGACCGATCGCATGTTAGCGGATGAAGAGGGGAATGCCTTTCTTTTCGAACAACTTCGTGCGGGTTTGATGGCCATAGAAGAAGATAAAGACATGCAAATTATTACGCATCTCTATGAGATGAAAATGTTTGATTTGGCGGGGTACTTACCTGTCACTGATGCCTGTGTTTCTTGTGGCGAAACCGCTGGTTTAACGACGTTCAGCCCAACGTTAGGCGGGACATTATGCTTGCGTTGTCGACATAAAGACCCTTCGACGATTCCAATCGGCGAAGGAACCTACAAACTGCTTCGGCTATTTCCAAGGATGGATATGCGCAGATTAGGTTCCGTACAGGTGAAGGAAGAAACGAAGGCGCAGCTGAAACTCTGTATGCGTACCTATATGGATGTACATATCGGCGTTCAATGGAAATCAAGAGGGTTTATTGAACAAATGGAGAAATACAATATCTAGCGGCTGCTAGCCAAATTGACATGTGATTCTGGCTTTGATATGATGGTTGGAAATCACCTCGCCCTTGTGCAGTCGCATATCGGTGAGGTTTTTCAGTTTAGGGTCTTGTCCCTGTTGGAAGGGGTTAAATGGATGAATAACACACAACCTACGCGTGTATATGTCGTTTCGGATTCTGTCGGGGAAACAGGGGAATCCGTCGTTCGAGCAGCGGCGATGCAGTTTCATCCTGTTCCTGTTGAAATTGTACGTGCTCCTTTTATTCATGATTTCGAAGGCATCGATAAAGTGATTAACGCCATTCGTACACACGGTGGAATTGTTGTCTTTACGCTTGTTATCCCAGAGTTGCGGGATGATTTAATTGCGAAATCCAACCAGTACGATATTCCTTATATCGATTTACTGGGACCTGTCGTTACCGCACTAGGGCATGCGCTGCACCAAGAGCCGCGTCGGCAGCCAGGCATGATTCATCCGTTGGATGAGGACTATTTCAAGAAAGTGGAAGCCGTCGAATTTGCTGTAAAATATGATGATGGCCGTGATTTCAGCGGCATTCAGAAGGCAGATATCATTTTGCTGGGCGTATCCCGCACTTCCAAAACGCCGTTATCGATGTATCTCGCGCACAAAAGATTAAAGGTAGCCAATGTGCCGCTTGTACCTGAAATGCAGCCGCCAGCGGCCATTTATACCGTGCCGAAAGATAAAATTATAGGTCTTCGTATCGACCCCGATAAATTGAACGTGATTCGACAAGAACGGCTGCGCACATTAGGTTTAGCGGAAAATGCAACCTATGCCAATGTAGAACGTATTAAACTAGAACTGGATTTTGCTGATAAAATTATGAGTAAAATCGGGTGCGTCATCTTCGATGTATCGAATCGCGCGGTAGAAGAAACGGCAAGTTTGATCATGGATCATATCGAACATGTTTAATCTCCTTTTATGTCATGTCTTGCAGGATTTTTTGTATGTCCATCGTATATAATAGTACGGTGAGATTTCAACAAAAGGCAGGAGCTGTCAAGTGGTTGCCAGAACTATTATTGTGGATGCCGATGCATGCCCTGTAAAGGCGGAAATTGAACAAGCGGGCAGAGAATTTGGTGTACAAGTTATGCTAGTTGCTTCTTACGATCACAAGATGAAGGAAAGTACCGGCGTTAAGGTTGTACAAGTCGATCGTTCCGATCAATCTGTCGATTTATATATTGCGAATCAGATTCGGTCAGGAGATATTTTGGTGACACAGGACTTCGGGCTTGCCGCCTTAGGCTTAGCGAAGGGTTCGATCTGTCTAACGAATCGGGGGCAAGAATATACCGATAGTTCAATTGATTACCTCCTGGAGCGCCGTCATGCCTCTGCCAAAATGCGAAGAAATGGAAAGCATACAAAAGGCCCCAGGCCATTTACCGAGGAAGATCGTAAAAATTTTCTACATGGTTTGACAAAACTTTTAAAATATTTGCAGGAAATCGAAAAGAAGTAGCGAATACTTCTTAGTCGGAAAAGCGACCTGAATTGTAGGTGGATTGAAATGAGGTACGGACGCATACCTGAAGAGGTAATTGAGGCTGTACTGAAGCGCCATGATATTGTAGATGTCATTGGCAGGCACGTACATTTAAGTAAACAAGGGCATTATATGAAAGGGCTGTGTCCCTTTCACTCAGAGAAGAGTCCTTCCTTCACCGTGACGCCGGAGAAACAAATTTATCGTTGTTTCGGGTGTCAGGCAGGCGGAAACTTGATTCGTTTTATTATGGAGATTGAAGGGCTAAGCTTTGCTGAAGCTGTTACAAAGCTCGCAGAAGATGCGGATATCCCCATTACGTGGGAAGAACTATCCGAGGAACAGAGCGAGGGGCAACAGGAGAAAGCAACATTGTTGAAAGCTTATGAGTTTGCTGCCAAGTTCTATCATTACGTATTGGGCAACACCGATCAAGGGAGAGCGGCCAAAGGCTATCTCACCTCAAGAGGGATATCCGATAAGTTGATTGACACTTTCCAGATTGGTTATGCACCGTTAATGTGGGACACGCTCGTTCAGCAATTGGATAAGCGAGGATTCGATTTAGCACTCATGGAAAAGGGTGGACTCCTTTCCGCCAAACATGAAGGTCATGGTTACGTGGATAAATTCCGCGAACGTATCATGTTCCCTATTTGCGACTCTACGGGTAAAGTAATTGCTTTTGCTGGAAGAGCCATGGGAGATGCTCAGCCCAAATATTTAAATAGTCCAGAATCAATTCTTTTTAATAAGAGTCGAACCTTATACAATCTTCATTTAGCTCGTCCTAACATGCGCAAGCAGCAGCAGGCGGTTATTTTCGAAGGGTATGTGGACTTAATTAAAGCTTGGGAAGCTGGCGTCATGAATGGTGTTGCCTCGATGGGAACAGCGCTTACGAAAGAGCATGCACTCATTCTCAACCGAAATGCTGATGAAATCGTCATCTGTTATGATGGCGACAATGCAGGGCAATCCGCTGCTTATAAGAGCATTCCTTTATTGGAAGAGACAGGTAGCCGAGTCACGGTCGCGATGCTGCCAGATGGGAAGGATCCCGACGATTATATTCGCAATTATGGGTTTGACCGATTCGCAAGGGAGATCATTGGATCTGCCGTGCCATCGATGAAATATAAGCTGTTATATATCCGTAGGAATTTTAAATTGCATGAAGACGATGAACGACTTCGTTATCTGCAATCTGCTGTGAAATTGATTAGTCATTTACAATCTCCAATGGAACGTGAACATTATCTCAAACAGCTAGCATCTGAGTTCCCAGATTCCTCGTATGAAGCGATGAAGTTGGATCTTCATGAAATCTTGCTGCAGTCGGAAAAAAAACGGTGGGATGGGGATAATAAACCAATTCTGTGGAATAATGTTATGAATAATGGGAGAACAGCGGAACGAACACGGAAAAAGACCCCCTCGTTACTACCAGCCTATCATAACGCCGAAAGGTTAATTTTGGCTGTGATGATGCATGATCGTGACGTATGTGCGCACGTTGAAGCGCAATTGGGTGATCAGTTTAATGTTGAAGCTCACGCAGTCTTAGCTGCTTATTTATATGCTTACTACGCTCAGTATGTAGAGCCCGATGCAAGCCGGTACATTGCCATGCTGCAAGACGAACAGCTGGAGAGCTTGGCAAGCTCCATCGTTATGATGGGAGCAGGCCATGGAATGAACGAACAAGTGATTGACGACTATATTCGCCAAATTCGTAAAGTTCCCATGCAAGAAGAAGTAGAACGCAAGAAAGAAGAACAAGTTCGCGCAGAACGCGCGGGCGACCATCTTAGAGCTGCACAAATAGCAATTGAAATTATTGCCCTAGAAAAACGGTTGAAGTCATCTTAGATAGACTGATATGACTAGGGAGGAGGGAGTCCGTACCATGGCGAATGATCAGCGTACAGAACTAGAGACAGAATTAACCTTGGAACAGGTGAAAGACCAGCTTATCGAACAAGGGAAGAAGCGGTCTTCACTTACTTACAAGGATATCATGGAGAAATTAGCTCCTTTTGATCAGGATCCTGAACAAATCGATGAGTTCTTTGAACAACTTTCCGAGCAAGGGATCGATGTTGGGAACGAGTCCGATGATGATTCGATGAATCCAGAAGAAAACGAGCGCGACGAATTTAACTTCGATGATGATCTGGCTTTGCCGCCAGGGATTAAAATTAATGATCCTGTTCGGATGTACTTGAAGGAAATTGGGCGTGTACCGCTTCTCTCTGCGGAAGATGAAGTTGGATTGGCCAAGCGTATCGAGAACGGGGACGAAGAAGCCAAGCGTCGTTTGGCTGAAGCAAACTTAAGACTCGTTGTAAGTATCGCCAAACGTTATGTCGGGCGTGGCATGTTGTTTCTCGATTTGATTCAAGAAGGCAATATGGGTCTGATCAAAGCCGTTGAGAAATTTGATCATACCAAAGGGTATAAATTCAGTACCTATGCGACCTGGTGGATTCGTCAAGCGATTACACGCGCAATTGCCGATCAAGCGAGAACGATTCGGATTCCGGTACATATGGTGGAAACAATTAATAAATTGATTCGTGTTTCCCGTCAATTGCTGCAAGAATTAGGGCGCGAACCGACGCCAGAAGAAATTGCTAAAGAGATGGATTTGAGCACAGATAAAGTTCGTGAAATCATGAAAATCGCCCAAGAGCCTGTTTCCTTAGAAACTCCGATTGGTGAAGAAGATGATTCACATTTAGGGGATTTTATCGAGGATCAAGAGGCATTAGCACCTGCAGATGCAGCGGCATACGAGCTTCTGAAAGAACAGTTAGAAGATGTGCTTGATACGTTAACGGAAAGAGAAGAGAATGTGCTTCGCTTGCGTTTCGGACTGGATGATGGACGTACAAGAACATTAGAAGAAGTAGGAAAAGTTTTCGGTGTTACGCGGGAACGGATTCGTCAAATTGAAGCGAAAGCGTTGCGCAAATTGAGACATCCTAGCCGTAGTAAACGATTGAAAGACTTTTTGGAATAACATCGCTATGAGTGGGCCCTGCCAGATTCGGCGGGGTCTTTTTTTGCGATAATTTGTAAGATAGTCTAACATCTGCGAATGAAATCACCGATAATGTAGCTAGGAAGGTGAGCTATCTAATGGATGCTGAGAAAAGAAAAATCATAGTAAGAGAAATTGATCACTGGCGAAGAAGTAAATTGCTTCCCGCGCAGTATTGTGATTTTCTATTAAATTTATATGTAGATGAAACGACAGAGAAACCAGCTTCAATCTTGGGTGTATCTTCAACTGCTGTGACAAACAGTTCTTGGAAAATATGGTTAAGCATTTTATCCATTGTAACTGCTCTTGCCTTATCTGCTCTTAATTTTAACTCTTTTGGATTACCATTGCAAATTGGGATTTCGGCACTTTTTGTCATCATATGTTACTTCATTGCCAAGAGACAATTTGAACGGGCGCCGCTGCTTTCCTTTGTGTTTTGCGGTATCGCTTCAATTGCATTGTTGCTTCTTGGCATTTATATTATGAATCAAGCAGGCATTCAAGCTTCAACGACGTATGTGGGTTATTTAGCTTTCTGTAGTTGTATTTGGTTATTTAATGGGTTAATTGCCCGTATGGCGATTTTTCAAATTTGCGGTTGGTTTGGACTTATTGCTACATATGGTTGGTTATTGATGCATAAGCTTACGCAAGCTTCTTGGTTTTCGCTTGAATTAAGTTGGCTTCCAGTGAGTGTTGTGCTTATATGGATGGCTTGGCTTGCACATCATACGAATAAGCAAGCGGCAAGTGTGCTCATGCTAGTTGGAGGCTTGGTTTGGTTTATTCCAGAAGCCATGTCCTTCGTCATGGACGTAGAGATGAGCGCGAAAATGATTCAATTATCTTTTACAGCAAAATTAGTATCAGTAGGCGCGGCGTTATTTCTGCTGCGTAAAAAATGGGTAGAGTGGGTAATGTAGCATATGGTGAAATTATCAAAAAGACTTCAAATGATTGCAGATCGCGTGCCTGTAGGTTCCAAGGTTGCTGATATAGGTTCCGATCATGCTTTGCTTCCGACGTATTTAGCACAGAAGGGCCAAATCGTGTATGCGGTTGCGGGAGAGGTCAATCCAGGCCCGTATGAAGCAGCCAAGCGGCAAGTGATGGAAACGGGTTTATCTAAAATTATTCAGGTGCGATCTGGCGATGGACTTGCAGTAATCGAGGCGGGAGAAGTGAATGTCATCACGATCGCCGGTATGGGCGGCAGTCTGATGGCTAGCATTCTCGAGGCGGGCAAATCCAAGCTGGCAGGCGTTCAGCATCTCATTCTTCAGCCGAATGTGGGCGAAGAGCAAGTACGTCGTTGGTTATTGGAGAACGGCTGGAAATTGACATCGGAAGTGATTTTAGAAGAAGATGGAAAGATCTATGAGATCTTAACAGCAGAAGCTGCGTCTGAAGCGGAAAAGCTTGAGCTTGAAGTACTGTATCAAACATGGCAAATCCCAGGCGGGGTTTGCGTAAACAAAGATCGCCTACTGTTGATGGGGCCTTACTTACTCAAAGAAGCAGCGGACATCTGGTTTGTAAAATGGGAGAGCGAGCTGAAAAAGCTAGCGATGATCCAATCTCAGTTGAAACTGTCGAATACCGAGGCGTCCGTTGCCAAAGCGGAGCAAGTTAGTCAAGAGATCAGAGACATTAAGGAGGTTCTCGCTTGCTTGCAAAAGGTCAAACCGTAATTCAAATGTTTGAACAGTTAGCTCCCAAGCATTATGCCATGGAAGGTGACAAAATTGGCTTACAATTAGGCACCCTTCAAAAGGATATTACCAAGGTTCTAATCGCGCTGGATGTGACAGATGCGGTCGTTGATGAAGCGATTGACGTCGGGGCCAACTTAATCATCGCACATCATGCGATCATTTTTCGGCCCCTTGCACACCTCCAGACGGAAACGCCAGCAGGTCGCTTATATGAGAAATTGATTAAACATGACATCGCGGTCTATATTGCACATACGAATCTCGATGTGGCTGAAGGCGGTGTGAATGATTTATTAGCTAATCAGCTGGGCTTAACGGATTTGGCACATCTGGAAGATGTGCATACGGAGAAGCTGCAAAAGCTGGTCGTGTTCGTTCCTGAGACGCATCACGAGGCGGTGCTGGACGCGTTGTTTAAGGCTGGAGCTGGCGGTATCGGTCAGTACGGCTCCTGCAGTTTCAACATCCCCGGCACGGGAACGTTCCTGCCGCAGGAAGGAGCAAACCCGTTTATCGGGGAAGTCGGGAAGCTGGAACGCGTACAAGAGGTACGCGTGGAGACGATCGTAACCGCGAGCGTACAGCGCAAAGCGGTTACTGCAATGTTGAAGGCCCACCCCTACGAGGAGGTGGCCTATGACCTCTACCCGATGGACCTGAAGGGTAGAGTGTTCGGTTTGGGCCGCGTGGGTAAGCTGCCCGCGGTTATGACGCTTCGCGAGCTCACGGAGCACGCGAAGGCGGTGTTCGACGTGCCGACGGTGCGCGTCGTCGGCGATCTGGCACGGCCCATCCGCAAGGTGGCAGTGCTGGGGGGCTCTGGCGGCCGCTACGTGCGGCACGCCATCTTTGCTGGCGCCGATGTGCTGGTCACCGGCGACATTGACTACCACACTGCGCACGATGCGCTCGCAGCGGGGATCGCTCTCCTCGACGTGGGGCATAACGTCGAGAAGGTCATGAAGCGCGGCGTCGCAGACTACCTCGCCGCGCAGCTCGCCAAGACAGATACGCAAGTCCTGGCATCTGCCCTTGAAACAGAACCGTTCCAGTTCGTATAAACGCCTTCTCATCGAATTGGTAATCGAGGAAACGATCCTATGTTGTAATTCGAAGACATTCCTAGTATACTAGCTCTTGCACTGGAAAGTTTGACAGACAATCGCTGGCTATGGGTAAGCCATAGCGAGAGGAAAGTCCGGGCTCCACAAGGCAGGGTGCTGGATAACGTCCAGTCAACGCGAGTTGAAGGATAGGGCCACAGAAATGGACCGCCGATGGCTTGAAATATAGCACAGGCAAGGGTGGAACCGTGGTGTAAGAGACCACGAGGTTCTATGGTGACATAGATCCTGGTAAACCCCACTTGGAGCAAGACCTAATGGAACGCTAGCCGCTTTCGAGGCGGCAGTCTTCGCCTGAGACGCGTTCGGGTTGGTCGCTTGAGCTGTTCAGCAATGTACAGCCTAGATAGATGATTGTCGCTTCCATAGTGGCAGGGGATCAGACGCCCGTTATGACCACAGGAAGTACAGAACCCGGCTTACGGCAAACTTTCCATTCAGTCGGTTAACCCGCAAGGCTTAGGCTTTGCGGGTTTTGCTATTGTATTAAAAAACTCCATTTCCAACGGTAGTGCGAATTCACCGCACATTAAGACCCTCATGGACCGCGAATTCATGAGCAAGGAGCATTGCATTAACGGCAGAAAGAGGTATTAATGTTTCAAATCCTGCCTGTAGCAGAGAACTCGCTTGGTATGCATTGTCCACCTAGCCTGTCCACTCTACCTAACACTGGATAATCTATCGTGAGTGAACAAGTCAGATTCCCCGCACATTCCCCGCACCCAATTACTGAAGCTGGATAATCCAGCCTAAGTATGCTTGTTCTAGCTAGCCCACCTGCCTGACGCTGGATTATCCAACGTTGAACAAGTCAGATTCCCCGCTCCCATCGCTGAAGCTGGATAGTCCAGCTTTAGTATGCTTGTTCTAGCTAGCCCACCTGCCAGACGCTGGATAATCCAACGTTGAACGGACCAGATTCCCTGCTCCCTATCGCTGAGGCTGGATAATCCAGCCTTAGTATGCTTGTTCTAGCTAGCCCACCTGCCAGACGCTGGATAATCCAACGTTGAACGGACCAGACTCCCCGCTCCCATCGCTGAAGCTGGATTATCCAGCCTTCACACCTTAAGCCCCTTTTTGGGCTTTAACGGCTAAAAGGGCGCTATTGATCAACAATTAAAGTTAAACGACCTCAGTCCCATGGAATTCAGGGCTGAGGTCGTATAACTGACTTTTAATTTTTGTACTGTCTATTGAGAGGGAAGTTCATGGGATGTACACCTAATTTTATGCATTTCACCGACATCTTACCAAGCATACTTCCTAGGCACCAAATGCAGTTGACGGGCCAAATCCGACGGCTAATAGGAGAATGGCGGTGTTGTTTGCTTCGCCATTTGAATGGCTTTTACGACATCTATGAGGCCGTAGCCAAAATATTTATCATGACCCACATCGCCAAGATCCTGGGCGGATTTTCGCATGATCTCATA
The DNA here is from genome assembly GCF_032271945.1 of Paenibacillus sp. MBLB1832. NCBI lineage: Bacteria > Bacillati > Bacillota > Bacilli > Caryophanales > Paenibacillaceae > Paenibacillus > Paenibacillus roseipurpureus. The sequence goes on from NZ_CP130319.1 coordinate 2,319,252, forward strand.
TACTTCTGTGTTTTTGAGATTTGGGTTGGCGGAACGAATTAATGCTGCCAGTGCCGTCACATGCGGACTCGCCATGGATGTACCTGATAATGCCGCATATTGGTTATTGGGATACGTGCTGGCGATGCTAACGCCTGGTGCCGTGACATCGATGTAGTCCCCATAATTGGAAAAGGGAGCTTTCTCATTCTTAGAATCGCTAGCGGCGACCGCGAATACCTCTGGATAAGCTGCTGGATAACCAGGCTGCTCGGTGTTATCATTGCCGCTAGCCGCGATTAAGGCTACATCCTTGTCAAACGCATATTGAATCGCATCGTGTAGGAAGCCTGAATCTGCGTAGTTGCCAAGACTTAAATTCATTACCTTTGCGCCGTGATCAGTCGCCCATATGATGCCTTGCGCTACGGAATACGTGCTGCCAGCGCCAGTCTGGTCGAGCACTTTGACAGGCAGTACCTTGTTATACCAAGTCATGCCAGCTACACCTAGCTCATTGTTAACGAGCGCGGCAATGACGCCTGTCACATGAGTACCGTGCCCAACATCATCTTGTGGCGAAGAATTGGCGCTGATCACATTGTAACCAGGCAATAATTGCCCTTGTAAGTCGGGATGTTGCAAATCAACCCCAGTATCCACAACGGCGACGATCACATCATTCGCACCGCGGCTTAGCTGCCAGCCTTGCGTAGTTTCAATGAGCGGCAAATTCCATTGGTATCTCTGAAATAAGTTATCATTTGGTATAAAATTCGTAGAGATAGGTGTTGAACTGGAATCTGTAACAGTTGTATCTAGAGCAGGATCGACATCATTTGTCATATATAGAAAATGAGGTTCCACATATGCGACATTCCATTTGTTGAAATAAGACATTAACGCTTTGGCATCCATGCCTTCCGTTCGGAATACATACGTATATCCTAGCTTTTGAGAGGAAATGGCTTTAATCTCCGATTTGATCTGCTGAAGCTGCGCTTCGGTAGGGTCGGTCTTAAAACGAACAACGACTTCGTTTTGGTGATAATGGCTTGTTCCTTGATTATCCTCAGGATGATCAACGACTTTATCTTTTAATGTATTCGTATCTACGGATTCTACTTTCCATCGATGTTCACTTGGATAAGGTTCGAGTCGTAAATTTTTCATTTGATGATCGGTGACCGATGCTAAGACATCTTGATGAATAACTCCAATAAGAGATGAATCATCCTTAGTCGATGGAGTCCCTTGGACAAAATAAACTTGTTTGCCTGCCCCAAATTTCGGGGATTGATAGGATTTGCCTGCATCCACAGCAGCTTTCGCTTCTTTCAGATAGGCCATTGCCTGATCCTTATTGGCTGCTGGCACATCACCGGATTTAATTCCCTGCTCCCAAGGTTGAGACCGTTTCGACCAAATGAGGACATCCATTTTCTCGTGATGCTCGCGCATATTTTTCAGCACATTCGTCACTGGCGCACCGCTTTCAATGTCATGTAGCATCCGGGTATAATCAATAGAGCATTGGCTTCTGCATAGTTCATCGGTTAGTTTGACATCCTGTTCCAATAGGGCAAGTTTGGACGTTGTTTCATACTTCGCACTATAGACCTCAGGTCCAGGTTTGGTGCGATGCGAGGTATGATGGGGGAAAAGAAATATGCCCAAGCCAAGCGCAACGGCAAGGGTAGAGAGAAAACGCCACATAGTCAGACCCTCCTAGTTACTTCAAATGAAATGGCTGCTCGTCATAGAAAAACAAGTTAACTAAGGTTAGGGTTAGGCGAGCGGGAATGTTTTATACATGGTAAGAGGTGTTTTACATATACCATCTCGGGAACATTTATGGTAGGATAGAAGTAGCGCAATTATAGGAGGTCTTCTTACATGGCTGTTTTTAATGTGAAAAATATTTGTGATTCCACGCGTACTAAGCTCAAAGAAACGACGGCCAAAATGGAGCTGTTTCTTAATCAACATTCTCTCTCTCAGTTAAATGTGGAAAATGATCCTGCAATGGATGAATTTTACCGCGGATATTTGCAGGACACTCGTCATTTGCTAGTTTTCTGTGAAGTTGCTTATGAGAAATTAGGCGTGAGCTTGAGACGCCCTACATTCAATGTTGATTTTTCGGAAAAAGTGCTCTACGAGGTATATCATACATGTGTTAATGCCTTCTTCTATCCGAAAAATGAGTGTTACTCGGAAGACGGACGTTACGCTTACACAGGCCAAGACGCAATCCGTTTTCGCAAAAAACCATCTCGTGAAGTTCGTGATTTAACGATTGAATTATCCAAGATCTTTGAAGAGCTTCGTGAAGATCTTGCTTACTACGAGACAGATTACATTACACAACGCCGTATGCAAGGCGAAAAAGTTTAATACAAATCATACTAATCAGACTACAAAGAGATGCGACTAACGCATCTCTTTTCTATTAGCAAAGGGGATTGACTTGATGGAAATTGCGCAACTTATTCGCAGAAGTATTGATGTCATTCAGTTAAATCAACATGCCAGCGGCGGATATGTGGCTTCTCCGCTGTTTCCAGCTTATTCTTACAGTTGGCTGCGAGATGGAACATTCATTGCAAATGCGATGGACCGTGTAGGCGAAGTCGAGAGTGCGGAAAAATTTTATCGATGGGTACATCAAGTCTTGAAAGACAAGCGACCGCGTCTGAATCAATTGCTTCAGAAACATGCCAATCAGGAATGGATTGATCGTTCTGAATTTTTAGGTACACGGTATCATCTGGACGGAAGGGATGATCATTCGGAATGGGGACATTTCCAGCTTGATGGTTATGGCGCTTGGTTATGGGGACTCGTCCAACATATTCGTCTAACGGGCCTCACAGAGCTCCTGACAGAGTTCAGAGAAAGCATCGAGATTACGGTAGATTATGTGATGGCATTCTGGCATTTCCCGAATTTCGACTGCTGGGAGGAATATCCCGATTATGTGCATCCAGCTACATTGGCTTGTTTATATGGCGGCCTGAAAGCGTTAGGTGAGTTGGAATCCCGTCCAGCACTTACCGAGAAAGCAGCTCTCATCCAACATTTTATACATAAGAATGCGATTCATGAGGGACGATTTGTAAAATCGATTCATTGTGTCAATGAAGAGTGGCTTCCTGCTCTGCCCGGTGTGGACGCTAGCTTACTCTGGCTCGCGCTTCCATTTGGGGTATGCCAAGTTGATGATCCTTGCATGATTCGCACGATTCAAGCCATCGAAAAAGATTTAGCCCACGGAGGCATTCAACGTTATATAGAAGATCGGTATTATGGAGGCGGTGAGTGGCTGTTGCTCACAGCATGGTACGGTTTGGCGCAAGTAGAACTTGGGAATCTCGAAGAGGCTCAGCGCTGCTTAATGTGGATCGCGAGCAAAGCGGATGAGTTAGGTCGACTTCCAGAGCAAGTAGCTGATAATTTGAGAGAGCCTGCGGAGTTTGAGAGATGGACTAGGGAGCATGGGCAACCCGCGCATCCGCTCTTATGGTCACATGCTATGTTTCTGGTGTTATCTGACAGACTGAGGCAAGGATAGATCCCCCTTGTGGCGAGCAAAATGTTAATGGGGGTGATGATGATGCCAGCAGTCAAATGTGCCGTTGCTAATTGTGAATATTGGACACAAGGCAACAACTGTCATGCAGATACGATCATGATTGAAATTGATAAGCATGCCAATGCCAGTTACAATGAAGAATTTGCCTCAGAGGACTCATTCGATACCACTCATCAAGACGAAGCGACGAAAGCCGCTAACACGTGTTGCCACACGTTCAAAGCAGCGGTCAAACATTAGGCATGTGCAACGCGGAGGCAGCATGAAGATGGATGATCATTCTCTCGACAATGCCAACAAGAAGCGATTCCAGCAGGATCAGCTTCGCATTGAAAGCGGATTGCATTCCCAGGAGGAATATGCAGCCGAAATTGCCATTCCTAGGACGAGCATGAAATCTGTATATCATGCTGACTCAGAAGTTTCTGATGAGGAAGTAGCCGACTTAGTCGAAGCGGTGACACGCAATAAAGCGGTAGGGTATGTAGCCCTATTCGTTGCACTTGCTTCACTTTTCGTTTGGCCGGTCCTTCTTGGCATTTCTGGCATCGTTTTGGGGATAATTGCTTTCATTATGGGGAACAAAGCGTTAGGTTCTTGGTCCGTGGCACTCGGATTTATTGCCGTAGCCGCCTATTTTTTATTAGTTCCTTATTATGCATAATTAGGATGGAAGCAAGCCGAGAAATCGGCTTGTTTTTATTTGCAGGTGAAAAAAACGTAAAAATAAGCATGGAGAGACCATTTTTAGAGGTTTTCGACGCAAAATAAGCTCATATTCCTATGTTTGCGCCCATTTGCTCGTACTATTTACCTTCAAGAGTCATATTCGCACCTTTGAATGCTTAGAGTATTATTATATAATGAATAGTAATGTTTCTAATCATTCAAATCGAAAATTAAGGGAGGTGTACCTACTCTCCGAGGTGCTGCTAGATGTGCCTATACGGGGATAGGTAAGGTATTGGAAGATCCTTTGCCCGAAACGTTAATCAGTTTTCTGTTAATGTTTGGACTGGTGTTGTTAAACGGTTTTTTTGTCGCAGCTGAATTCGCTATGGTGAAAGTGCGGGGTACCCGTATTGATTCACTGGTTGGGGAAGGCCGCCGTAACGCGAAATTCGCGCAACGCATTATGAACAATCTCGATTCTTACTTAGGTGCATGCCAATTGGGTATTACGCTCACATCATTAGGACTTGGTTATGTTGGGGAACCAACATTCGCTAAGATCTTGGAGCCATTATTCGCACCGCTCCACTTGCCTGATTCCGTTTTTCACACGATTACCTTTATTATCGCGTTTTCCTTAATGACAACTCTTCACATTACGTTGGGAGAACAATTCCCGAAGACGTATGCCATTCGAAAAGCAGAGCAAATTACGTTGCTTTCTTCTGGCCCCATGGTACTCTTTTATAAACTCATGTATCCATTTATTTGGCTCCTGAACGGAATCTCCAATTGGTTGCTGCGCAGAGCAGGGATTGAACCCACAACCGAGCATGAATCGGCTCATACGGAGGATGAGATTCGCGTTTTGATGCAAGAGAGCCACAAAAACGGACTAATTGATAATACAGAGCTCGCGCTTGTTGATAATATATTTGGATTCGCAGAAACGACAGCCCGCGAAATTATGATTCCACGTACAGAGATGGAATGCTTGTATGCAGGACTTTCCTATGCAGAGAATTTAGCGATTGCGATCAAAGAAATGCGCACACGCTACCCTGTATGTGATCCGGATAAGGATAATATCATCGGTTTCGTGCACATTAAGGATTTGCTGAAGCCTGATGCGAATTTGAAAGGCATTAAGAAAATCATCCGTCCGATCACGACGGTGCCTGATTCGATTCATATCAGTGATTTGCTGAAAATGATGCAGAAACGCAAAAGCCAAATGGCTTTGCTTATTGATGAGTACGGCGGAACTTCAGGGTTAGTTACGTTGGAAGATATCATGGAAGAGATCGTTGGCGAAATTCAAGATGAGTTCGATGAAGAACGCCCAACGATTGAGATCAAGGATGAGCATACGTTCTCAATTGACGGCTTGTTGCTCATCGATGAAGTGAACGATTACTTCGGTTTAGAAATTGAATCGGACGATTATGATACAATTGGCGGGTGGATTTACTCGCAAACAGAAATTCCACCAAGCCGTAACCAGCGTGTACGATATAACGATGAATTTGAGTTCATTGTCGAAGAAACGGATCATCTCCGGATATCACGTGTCGTTGTCCGAAAGTTATTGAATGATGATGATATGCTGCAGCAAAATATTTCTTGAAGGGCAAGAGGGGACAGTCATTAGACTGTCCTTTTTTCTTTATGTTCGTAGATTTTGTCCATTTCGAATAAAAGGATGGTCGTCTGGGGCCAAACCGTGTACAATAAGAGCAATGATTATGAGAGAAGTGAGGTCTAACAGATGAGTAACATCACGAATACGAACAGTATTGACCCAAGGGTATTGAAAGAGCTGCTGCAGCTTCAAACATTGAGTAAACTAAGTTTGTTCTCTGATAATTCATCGACTTCGCGTACAGAAGATTCAAATGAATTCAGTGAACTGCTGAATACGTTAATGGGACAAACAGGCGGAACTAGCACGAATGAGCTTAACTTGGACGCCAATGTACTAACGCAATCTTTAAGCAAACTGCCTAATGAGCTAGGCGCAATGAATAAATCATATACACCGCTGCAACTCGTGCCTGAGACATCGGGAGGTACACAGTTCGAAGCGTTGATTGGTCAAGCAAGCCAGAAATATGGGGTAGACGCCTCGCTAGTGAAAGCAGTGATTCAGCAAGAATCATCGTTTAATCATCGAGCTGTATCCTCAGCTGGCGCCAAAGGGTTGATGCAGCTTATGGATGGGACGAGCAGCGGTTACGGTGTGACAAACCCATTCGATCCTCAGCAAAATGTGGATGCAGGGACCCATTTCTTAAGCGGATTACTCAAGAAATATAACGGGAATGAAGGCGTTGCGCTTGCTGCCTATAATGCTGGGCCAGGTCGGATTGACCGTCTGGGGATCAAGACTGATCAAGATCTCGCGAAGAAGCTTTCCTTTCTACCGACAGAAACACAAGCTTATGTTTCGAAGGTGCTCGAGCATCGTCAAAACTTTTCACAATAGCGTTAGGATGAAGGCTGATTTCCGCTTATTGCTGCGGGATCAGCTTTTTGGTTTAATGCATGGTATACGCAAGCATTGCAAATACAAAACATAGTTGGCTATAAAGGGGATTTGGTAAGTTATGCTTTATATGGACTACGCGGCAACTTCACCGCTGTATGAAGAAGTCATTCAAACCATTGCGGAAGTCATGCGGACGCATTACGGGAACCCCTCCTCAATTCATCGTCTGGGTGTAGAGGCGGAGAAACTCGTGCAGACAGCAAAAGGTGTAATCGCAACAGCAATTGGTGTATCAGCCAATGAGATTATATGTACGTCAGGCGGAACGGAAAGTAATAACCTAGCAATTAAAGGTGTAGCCTATGGGTATCAACACCGCGGCAAGCATCTAATTACAACCCAAGTAGAGCATGCCTCCGTGAAAGAAGTGTTTGCCCAGCTTGCGCAAGAAGGCTTTCGGGTAACGTATTTGCCTGTGTCATCTACAGGAAGGGTTCAACTTGAGGATCTTCGCGCAGCCATCTGTGAGGATACGACGCTTGTGAGCATCATGTATGTCAATAATGAGATGGGGGCCATTCAGCCGATTCAGGAAATCGGTCAGCTGTTAATGGCGTATCCGAAAATTATTTTTCATGTGGATGCGATTCAAGGCATTGTGAAATTACCCTTACAGCCCAAAGCATGGGGCATAGACTTATGCAGCGCTTCAGCTCATAAATTTCGCGGACCGAAAGGAGCGGGGTTTCTGTATCGGCGAGCAGGCATTAACTTACAACCGTTGCTAGCAGGCGGCGGACAAGAATATGGCGTTCGGTCGGGTACTGAGAATGTCCCTTTAATTGTTGGGATGGCGAAGGCGTTAAGGATGAGCATGGATAATCAAATGGACAAAATGGCACATAGCTATCGTCTGAGACAACGTCTAGTATCAGGTATCGCAGCCATGCCTGAATTGGTTGTGACGGGGGCACATCAAGACCATGAGGCGGCGCCGCATATCGTTCATTTTATATTTGCAGGAATGAAGGCTGAAGTTGTTGTACATGCGCTGGAACAGAAAGGTGTGTACATTTCGACGCGGTCAGCATGTACGTCAGGCGAATCTGAACCGAGTGAGGTCATGCTAGCCTTGGGTGCAAGCCGTGAAATGGCCATGAGCGGTCTGCGAGTGAGCTTTTCAGCTGACCATCAGGAGCAGGAGATTGAGCAATTCATAAGCGCATTACAGAATGTGGTTAGGGATCTTGCTCCCCTGAGAAACCAGCCCGTGGTGCGAAAGGAGAAACGAGTATGAAACCGGATTGTTTGATTTTGCGATTTGGCGAGATGATGTTGAAGGGGAAAAATCGTAAAAAATTTGAACATAGTGTGATGATTCAAATCCGCATGGTTTTCAGTTCTTTTCCAGACGTCAGGTATATTCCTGAGTTTGGCCGCGTATATGTGGTGCTAGGGGATACCGATTATGTGTTGGCGGCGAAGGCGCTTGAGCGAGTTTTTGGACTTGCCTCCTGGAGTCCAGCTTATCATGCAGACATGGAACTGGCCGCTATTCAGCGTGCAGCGCTGGGGATCATGGAGGCATTGCCAAAACGGCCAGCGACTTTCAAAGTGACGGCACGGAGGGTCAATAAACAATTTCCGCATGACTCGCAAGAAATAAATCATCTCGTTGGCGGCTATGTGCTGCAAGCGATGCCAGGCTTACAAGTAGATGTGCGTAGTCCTGAGGTAGAGCTTCGTGTAGAGATTCGCGAGGATCGAGTTCTGCTCTATTGCGATGTGATTGAGGGGATTGGCGGCTTCCCATCAGGGACGAGCGGCAAAGCCTTGCTTATGCTGTCTGGCGGTATTGATAGTCCCGTAGCGGGTTGGATGGCGATGCGCAAAGGCTTGACACTGGAGGCGATTCATTTCCATAGTTATCCCTATACCAGCGAGCGTGCGAAGGAGAAAGTGATTTCGCTTGCGCATCAATTAGCAGGTTACACGGATGTCTTGAAGCTGCACCTGGTGTCTTTCACAGATGTTCAAACGTCGATCCATCAAGCGTATAAGGACGATTTGCTTGTGACATTAATACGAAGAGCGATGTATCGAATTGCAGAGCGAATTGCGGAGCGAGAAGGGTTAGGGGCACTAGTTACCGGAGAGAGTTTAGGTCAAGTGGCCAGTCAAACCTTACCGAGCTTACATGCCATTGGGCAAGTCGTATCACTTCCGCTGCTCCAGCCGTTGATGATGATGGACAAGCAAGAAATTATCGGTGTGGCCGAGAAGATCGGCACGTTCCCGATCTCGATTTTACCCTATGAAGACTGCTGCTCCTTATTTCTACCCCCGTCACCAAGTACAAATCCGAATCTGCGACTTGTGGAGAAATTGGAAGAGAGCATGGAATTCTTGCAAGCTCTGATTGACAAAGCTGTCCTAGAAACAGAAACGATTGAGATTGTGCATGGGCAATTGAAACAGGAATCTATCGCTCACTTATTCTAGCTCTTCATCGCAGCAATCGAATTTGACTTTCCGATCAACTGCATGCCATGCTCAGACCAGGGAGGTTAGAAGCATGATTGAAGCGCTCTTTTTGTTCCTGCAAATTATGTTAATTAACATCGTGCTTAGCGGAGATAATGCGGTCGTCATTGCCTTGGCGAGCAAAAACTTACCTATTGAGCAGCGAAAGCTTGCGATCTGGTGGGGGGCATTTGGGGCCATTGCGCTGCGGTTGATCTTGACGCTTGTGGCTGTCAGTTTGCTTGATATTCCTTTTATACAAGCTGGAGGATCGGTCTTGCTGCTGTGGATCGCGATTAAGCTGTTAACGGAAGAAGAGGGGCATTCTCATGTCAAAGAAGCAGCCACACTAGGCAAAGCGATCTGGACAATAATCGTTGCTGATTTCGTGATGAGTTTGGATAATGTTCTCGCCATTGCGGCTAAGGGAAATGGGAATAATACCGTCATTATTTTAGGGATAGGGCTTAGTATCCCGATCATCATTTGGGGGAGTACGATGGTCATGAGCTTGTTGCAGAAGTTCCCGATCTTGGTCTATTTAGGCGCTGGAATTCTGGGTTATACGGCAGGCGAAATGTTCGTTAAGGATGATAAAATGATTGACTGGCTGCTCCACGATTATGAGTATTTGCATGTGTGGATTCCGATCATGGCAACCTTGATCGTCTTAGCAACAGGCGTCATTACGAAGTGGGTTCGATTGTTCGCGCTAAAAACGCGTAATCAATAAAAAAGCAGCACATTGACAATTCGTCAGTGTGCTGCTTTTTTGTGTAGAGAGTAGGACCAAATTGACCAGCCATAGATCAGCAGGAAAACAATGATGAGGGTCGAAGAGAAGCGATACATGAGCGCATAGCTGCCGCTCCAATTCGCAATTGCTCCGAGCACCATGGCACCTAGTCCAATGCCGAGGTCGTTGGCGGAGAAAAAAGTTCCGTTGGCTGCTCCGCGACGATCTGGCGCGGCTCGCGAGATGGTCCATGCCTGCAGGGCAGGTTGGATGGAGCCGAAACCAACGCCGTAGCACAACGCAGCTATTGCGAGACTAAGATTGGAGTTCGCATAAGACAGTAACAGAAGTCCTGTTATGGTAAACGCGGCACCTGGTAGTAGTACCCATTCGGGGCCTTTGCGGTCAAAGAGAACGCCTGTTATCGGTCTGACAAGGAGTACCATGCTTGCATTGCAGAAAAAGAAAAAGCCAACATTCGGAATTCCCGCCTCATGGCCAAATAAGGTAATGAAGGTTACGATGCCTCCATAACAAATTGCTGTACATAGCAGTAAAGAGGAGGGTAGTAAGGCAGATCGTTCCCATAATCGATCTGTGAATCGTTGAGATTTGGCTCGGTTCGTTGGCGGAATTGGCTTAGGGTAGGCGATAAACAACGAGCTGCAGATGGAGAGAATGGCAAGGATCGTGGAAATGAGCAGCACATAGGAGAATCCGTAGGATTGCATAATCCATAGTCCTGTAAGCGGTCCAATTGCCATAGCAAATGTGTTCGATAAGCCGTAATACCCCATCCCTTCCCCGCGGCGTTCGGGAGGGATAATATCGGCAATGACGGTCCCTAAGGACGTCGTCGACAAGCCCCAACCGATCCCGTGAACGAATCGCGCAGCTAAGATGAGGGTCACGGCCGCGATATACGTATAGCCAGCGATAGTGAGTGCACAGATCGTTAATCCAACAAGCAGAACGTGCTTTCGCCCGAGTATATCCAGTGCGCGTCCGGCGAAGGGGCGTGTAAGCAACGATGAAATCGTAAAAATGCCGATCACTAAACCGACCTGAACATTATTTCCTCCCAATTGTGAGAGATGTATTGGGATCGTTGGAATAAGCATTTGAAAGCTAAAAAACAGCAGCAAATTCGCTAACGCGGTAATTAGAAAGTCCTTGGTCCAAAGGGGTTTTCGCGACCCTTTTGCTCTTGCGGTAGTCGTCTGGTCCATGTAACCTCCCTGTTATCCATCTTCACGTGAATGGCAGAATCAGCATGGGTTTTAGTATACCCACGCATTAAGAATCGAACGCGTTCATTTCATGTGATTAACACCTAGCAATTTGCTGTCAGGTGAGATAAACTATTTGTAGAAGAGTGTCGATTCGTCGCTCTTGTGACTTGAACTTGTATAGGAGGGATTCGTATCGCTAGAAATAGCTACTCCATCGGCATCGTATTTATTGGCTTGGCTGTCGTCTTGCTTTTAGGTAAATTAGGAGTCTTCCAACTCATCTTTTCATTCTTCTGGCCGCTCCTCTTACTTGTTCCTGGTTTGCTTTTGCATGTCTTCTACTTTAATCGCAGAATCTCTGCGGGTGCTCTTGTACCAGGGGGCATGTTTATCACGTATGCGGTTATGTTTTTCTTCTGCAATTTGTTTGGCTGGGGATCCATGAGCTATCTGTGGCCAGGCTTTCTATTAGGTATTGCGATTGGGTTGTATGAGCTTCAATTATTTGAACGGAGCCGTGATCGCAGCATTTGGATGGCAGCAATGGTTCTAGGCGGTATCTCTGCTGGCTTCTTCGCCCTAACTGTACTGTTTAAGCTAGGCATTTATGTAATCGCTTTGATCCTTGTCATTGCTGGGCTTTCCATGATTTTCCGAAAGAGAAGACTCTTGTAATTGGGTGTCTTTCCATTTAAAAGTTTGATGAAGCTCGCGTTTTACCTTGCATAATGTCGAGAAACTGCGTATAATAAGTGTAAATGTCAAGCGTCGGCGCTTTCGTCCGACGCTTGTTCTATGAACAGAGACGAAAATTATAGGGTAGAGAGGGTTTGACATTCATGCATGCAAGAGACAAGATTCGCAATATTGCCATCATCGCACACGTTGACCACGGCAAAACAACACTCGTAGATAAATTGCTTCAACAATCTGGTACATTCCGTGAGAATGAAGCTATTCAAGAGAGAGCGATGGACTCAAACGATCTTGAGAGAGAACGCGGTATTACCATCCTTGCTAAGAATACAGCCATTAATTATAAAGATTATTTGATTAATATCGTAGATACACCTGGACATGCTGACTTCGGTGGAGAAGTTGAGCGTATCATGAAAATGGTTGACGGCGTTTTGCTTGTTGTCGATGCGTTTGAAGGTACGATGCCACAAACAAAATTCGTTTTACGTAAAGCTTTAGAGAGCAACCTTTCACCAGTTGTTGTGGTGAACAAAATTGACCGTCCGAATGCACGTCCGCAAGAAGTTGTTGACGAAGTGCTTGACTTGTTTATTGAACTTGGCGCAACTGACGAGCAGCTTGATTTCCACGTTGTATACGCGTCTGCGTTGCAAGGTACTTCCAGTCTTGACCCTGAGAAGCAAGATGCGAACATGGAAGCGATCTACGAAACGATCGTTAGCCACATTCCGCACCCGACAGAAGATGTGGATCAACCACTTCAGTTCCTAGTTACATTGATGGATTATAATGAGTACTTGGGTCGTATCGGTGTAGGCCGTGTGAACCGCGGTAAAATTCGCGCAGGGCAATCCGTTGCTGTTATGACACGTGAAGGCGGACAAAAGCAAGCAAGAATCGAGAAGTTGTTCGGATTCAACGGTTTGAAACGGATTGAGATCGAAGAAGCAGGAGCAGGGGATATCATTGCGATTGCTGGGATCAAAGAAATCAACATCGGTGAAACTGTTGCAGATCCAGCTAACCCAGAGGCACTGCCTGTATTGAAAATTGATGAGCCTACGCTTCAAATGACGTTCATCGTCAACAATTCGCCATTTGCTGGTCGTGAAGGGAAATGGGTTACTTCCCGTAAGATTCGTGAACGTCTATACAAAGAGCTTGAAACCGATGTAAGCTTACGCGTTGAAGACACAGACAGCCCAGATGCATTCGTCGTTTCTGGCCGCGGTGAGCTTCACTTAGGTATCTTGATCGAGAACATGCGTCGTGAAGGATATGAGCTTCAAGTGTCCAAACCAGAAGTTATCATTCGTCAAATTGACGGACAACGTATGGAGCCGATTGAGCGCTTGATCATCGACGTTCCAGAAGATAGCATGGGTTCAGTTATGGAGAGCCTTGGTTCACGTAAAGCCGAAATGGTGAACATGATCAACAACGGCAGCGGAAACGTTCGTCTTGAGTTCTTAATTCCTGCTCGTGGTTTGATCGGATACAGAACAAACTTCTTGACACTGACTCGCGGTTACGGAATCATGAACCATGCTTTCGATAGCTATGGTCCTTACCAAGGCGCAGGCGTTGGTGGTCGTCACGAAGGCGTACTAGTTTCCAGCGAATCCGGTGTTTCCACACTTTACGGAATCCTTTCTGTTGAGGATCGCGGTATTCTGTTCGTACATCCGCAAACAGAAGTTTACGAAGGTATGGTTGTTGGTGAGCATACACGTGACAACGATATTATCGTAAATATTTGTAAAGAAAAAGCAGTAAACAACATCCGTTCTGCGAACAAAGAAGAAACGGTTAAAATGAAAACTCCTCGTCTATTCTCCTTGGAGCAGGCGCTTGAGTATTTGAACGATGATGAATATTGTGAAATCACGCCGAAGTCTGTTCGTATCCGTAAAAAGATCTTGAACAAGAGCGAGCGCGAGCGTGCGGAGAAACACCGCAAAATGGCGGAAACAAACGCCTAAGTCACAAAATGTTCGAAATAAGGGAAATGCCGGCGATTATGCCGCATTTCCCTTTCTTTCATTCCCGATTTAAGCGATAATGAGGAATAATGTAACTACATAATGAAACGGAGTGCATGTTCGTTGACTGCCCTGAATGAATGGTTTGCCGATCACTTGCTGATCACATATTTATTAATTTTTATTTTCATGTCGTATGTGTATAATAAAGTGTTTCGCACACGCAAATTGCCTGTTCTCAAGGCGGCGCTGATCTATGTGCTGTTGGCGATAGGCTCCGTCATGCTGCTTGTTTTTCAAATTGTAGGCTTGCCGATCGTGCTCTGCTTGGCTGTTGCTATTTCTTTGATGTTTATGGTCAGAATCCGTTATTTTATCGAGAAACGCACGGGTAAAAGGCCGCTATGACAAGGTATTGGTTCACGCCAATCCTGGGTTATGCCCCTTTGAGGCTGGGCGCAGAACGATTCTGCGTCCCTGCGAGTGAGGAGCTTGACGCTTTCCGCAGTGCGGCTAGTCAGCAGCATCCGCGTCTGCTCACCTTGTTCAAAGCGAGCTTGCTGCTGAGTGACGACGAAGACCTTTGTGGTTCAGACCTCGTAGAACTCGATTTAACGCAATCTGGAGACGTTGTGTTTGATGGGTCCCCTTTGCACCTTTCACATTGTGCAGAGGCCTTTATGGACCGTTTGCTCCCTGTGAAAGAGGCTGTGGGGCTAGTGAAGCAGCTAGAAGCGTCCGCAACTGCGGATCGCAGCAGTCATTTGGCGTGGATCAAGCTATGGCTTGGTTGGTTGGAAGCGGGATATGACGTTGTTCTTTTGAGAGAGGATGGATAGTGATATGAAGCTTGGGGATGCCTTCTTTAACTGGTTGCAAATGCATATTGTGTCTCATGCTAGGCCTGATGATGAAGCGGCGAAAGATACGCTTGATTTTTTTGCTCTTATTTTGCGAGAAGACCATGGTGTCAGTCAACTTACGATTCTGAATGAAGAAGATCCAGCAAGGATTTGGATCGAATACGAACAAGAAGGGGAGTATCACCGCCATTGTTTTGATCGGGAGAGCGCTGAGAAATTGTTGGATGATATCAACTCCAACCCTATTTATAACAATCAATAAGCGCGCAATGCGCTGGTTGACGGACATAAGTTGGATAAATCGACGTACACTTAAGTATATCTGGGCAGGGAAGTTGACCTCAGACTATTTGAAAATAGATACATAATGGTGGAACGCTCGGCACTCGCTATGATATACTATAAGTGTAAGCAGCGTTTTCAACCACCTAGTAGGAGGCGCAAACGACTATGGCTGAACACCTAACAGCTACACCGAAGCAATGGATGGACAGCGCCCGACCGTCTTTTGGAACTCAATATGTGAAAACTTGTGCGTGCAGACTTAGAAATGCGATGTGCTGCCGAGTTTTTGACGCGATAAAAAAAGCCTAGATCTGCTTATGCAGTCAGGCTTTTTGTCATCTTTCGCGCTTATTGGGCCCGACCTCCAGGAGCGGGGTTGTTGCTTTCAGGGCCTGCACGATCAATATTTGGTTCATTGCGGATATCGCGCGGCAACTGAGGCATGACTCGGCCAACAATATCGGCCATTTGCTCGGCGAAGCCTGTTATCGGTCTTCCAGCTCTTATGTTATCCCGAATGTTGCGCAGGCGTTGATCTAAGTCCATATCGGCCGTCACAATAGCATTCACACCATAAGGATCCTTCTTGAGCGCTTCAGCGACAGAGTACTTAATGGTGCCAATCTTGGAACGATCCAAATCCTTCTTAATGTTAATACCGACGACAGCTGTGTTGCCGAAGACGACGCAATGTGCGCTTTCCACCTGCGGGATACCCAAGGCTAGGTTTTCCAAATGGTCTGCAACGGCTTTCGAATCTTTAATCTCAAGCTTTTGCGGAGCAATTTGTTGAACTTTTACTTGTTTTTGATTCGGATTTTGAGAGGGGGCACCACTTTTCGGCGCTTGACTGCAGCCTGCCGCGAGGGTCAGTAGTAGTACACATACGCATATTAGTCTCACCAGAATCGTTCCTTTCTGTCCTTGAATCTCGCGTTTAGTTTGTCCTGCACGGTTAGGTTGTATGTATGAATATAACCATTGATCTAACGCCAAATCTGGGAGGGGACACACCAATGAAAAAAATTTACGTGTTGGATACCAATGTTCTGCTTCAGGACCCTAATGCTTTATTCGCATTTGAAGATAATGAAGTAGTCATACCCGCCGTGGTGTTGGAGGAAATCGATTCGAAGAAACGAAATGCGGATGAAATAGGTCGCAACGCGAGGCATGTCTCCAGGTTACTGGATGGGTTAAGAGCGAAAGGAAACTTGTCCGATGGCATCACATTGGAACATGGTGGAAGCATTAAAGTCGAGCTTAACCACAGAAGTTTTGCGAAGCTGCAAGATACGTTTGCTGAGTTAACGAATGATAACCGCATTCTAGCGGTTGCCCTCAACTACCATTTGGAAGAGCAAGAAAATGAGGTTGCTAGACCTGTTGTCATCGTCAGTAAAGACACGTTAGTTCGTATTAAAGCAGATGTCCTTGGGATTCCTGCACAGGATTATTTGACAGACCGCATCGTAGCTCAAACCGACATGTACACAGGGTATATTACACTGTTCGTCCATCCATCCATTATTGATGAATTCTACTCGTACCGATTCTTAACAGTGACCTCCTTAAATTTGAGCTATATGCTCCATCCGCATGAGTTCGTCATCCTGCGCGATGAGTTAGGTTCATCCAAATCGGCGCTGCTGAAAGTAACGCCTGATGCCAAAAAGCTTGAGCCGCTTTATATGAGCAATGATCCCATATGGGGAATTGCCGCGCGCAATGCGCAGCAGCGAATGGCACTTGAGCTTCTGCTCAACGACGATATCCCGCTCGTCACCCTGACTGGGAAAGCGGGTACTGGTAAGACGCTGCTCACATTAGCTGCTGGGCTCATGAAGATCGAGGATGATCGGAAATACAAGAAACTGTTAATTGCTCGTCCTGTTGTTCCGATGGGCAAGGATATTGGTTACCTGCCAGGTGAAAAAGATGAAAAGCTGCGCCCATGGATGCAGCCGATCTACGATAATTTAGAGTATTTATTCGACACGAAGAAACCGGGAGACATTGAAAAAATACTTGCCGGATTAGGCAGTATTCAAGTTGAAGCGCTAACGTATATTCGCGGACGCTCCATTCCAGGACAATTCATCATCATCGATGAGGCGCAGAACTTATCGAAGCATGAAGTGAAAACCATCGTTTCGCGTGTCGGAGAAGGCAGTAAAATTGTTCTTCTAGGGGATCCAGATCAAATCGACCATCCTTACCTTGATGCCTCCAGTAACGGTTTAACGTACGTTGTGGAGCGTTTTAAGCAAGAGGGGATCAGCGGTCACATCACGCTGGAGCGTGGAGAGCGTTCGCATCTCGCGCAATTGGCGGCGGATCTGCTGTAGGCCGAAAAATAAGAAAAGCCCACATTCAAGCGATGTGGGCTTTTGCTTGTGTAGTTACAGAGCTTACAAGACTTCAATGCTGCATCGATAAGCTTTGGCAATTCCGTGCATCAACTCTTCGAGTTGTCGATCGACGATGTATACGTCTTGACCGTCAACCGTGTAGAGGGCAATCAGATGTTCTTCGATTTGAAGCGCAGCTTGATCGACTTCTACTATCGGGCTTGCCTTAGTGAAGCGGAAGGAAATGACGATTTTATCATAGAGATATTGACGATCAGATCGGCTAGTGAAACCGTAGTCGCTGAACAAGTCCGTCAATTCCGCGTCTTCGGGCAGTAAGCGAAGTGCCATGGCGGTAGTCTCGATATTGAATTGAGTCATGACCTGAAGGACGGCACGTTGCTGTTCTTCATCGCTGACAATTAGCATTTCTTTATCGCGATCAAATAACTCGACTTTCCCAGCAAGCGCCTTTACGATCTGCGCATAGAAGCCAGGGATCTTACCGTCGGGCAGGTCCATCATGAGACCTATTTTCATTTCCATTGTGAATCGTCCTCGTTTCGGTTCGTGGTGCCTTCTATTTTAAAAAGAAATTTCAATTTTTACAACTGCGACGCCTTTTTTAGTTTCCACGCCAAGCACATCGAGATAACTTACGACCTTTTTAGGCGTAAAGCCTAACTGAAACTCTTTGGTAAAATCTTCAATTGTCGTATCGGGCAGCTTAAATCCGTTGAATTCTAGGTTATCCACGACAAATTTCACTTCGTTCAAGCCTGCGTTCTTCAACAAAACGAAATTGCCTTGAATGACGATCTGCAGCGAATCTTTTTTCCCTGTGGCCAACATGGACCCATCTCGGAATTCGAAGTTAAGCGATTGAAGCAGCTCGCTCTTAGAATGGAGGTATGTATTGAAGTCTGTGTCTGTCAGGGTTATGGTAGGCGGCTTCGTAGAAGTGTTCAGAAACTTCGACGAATTACCTATCAAATATTGCGGCAGTTCGCGAAATGCAGTGGACAAATTGTCCAAATAATCACGAGCGAGCGGAAGACCTTCCTCTTTCCATTGATCATTTAAGCTCTTGATTTGGGCTGTGATGGCTGCGGCTTGCGTGCTAGCGGCCAGCTGTTTGTCCAGTTCCTCCTGCAGCGTAACAAGTCGTTCACGTTGTTGTAGGAATTTATCTTTCGTTTTCTGCAACTCGGTGCGCGAATCTGCTAGTACGCCTTGCAGTTTATTCAGCTTTTGAACAGAATCGGTGAAGGTTGTAAGCGCTCGATGGTCATTTGTAACAATCATTTGCAAGTATTCGAGCATCTTGAGTGCATCGGTGAAGGAACTGGCTGAGAAGAGCAGCATCCAGATCGAATCGCGGTCACCAGTGTAATAGGCTCTTAGCACTTTACCCGCGTGTTTGCGCGTCGATTCAACGTTATTGTTTTGTTTTGCGATGTCTTGTTCGTTTTGCTTGATTTGCTCGACGATCTTGGCGTCTTGCTCGTTTAAACGCGCGACCTCTTTATCGATTTCGAAAATCGTCAATCCTTTTTGGAGGAGCTCTTTGGCTTCATCCTGCGGGGATTTGGTTTCCTCCGCCGTCACTGAGGCAGATGGCAAGGTGAATAGTGTAAGTAAAACAATAGTTAACAGCAGTGCTGTGAGTTTATTAGCTTTCATGGATGATTCTCTCCCCCTATGCATAGATTATCATATTTCTATTAAATGAAGCACAAAAAAATACTTACCTTCGGGGAAAGGTAAGTATTTCGATGACAAGCTATTTCTTTGCAGCTGGCGCCAATAGCTTAAGTATATCGTCGAAGCTCTTTACTTTGGCCGGAATTTCCTTGGTTAATGGTGTGCTTTTATTGATAGCATCATAGGTTTGATGGAGCACAATGTGATTATCAAGTGCTTTGCCATCTACGGTAACCGTGAAGGTGAGATCGAGCGATTGATCACGAATGAAGCCAGCTTCATCAATTGCAACCTTCATGGAACTTGGAGTTTTGATCGTAAGTGAATTGAATTGGTTCTTCTTGAGTGTTTCGACTTTGTCGGCTGCTAGGAGGCCGTTGGTTTGTAAAGTGGAAAGGAACTCTGGCAATTTCGTATGCAGCTGTTCGTTAATGGTTTTGCTATTTTTTGCCGTCACATCAACTTCAATGGATTTGGCCGACGTCCCGTCAGCCAATTTAACAGGCTCTTTGGCTTCCTTATACCATTTTGCGTCAATGCCTTCGAATAATAGCTTGCTTAATGCGCTGGAAACTTGCGGCGTGTTCTTCAGCGTATCGGCGTTCAATGGGCTTGACGAAGAGCCGCTCATCTTTTGTAAATCAATCGAGTAAAATTCATCGGCTGTCTTATTTAAGGCTGGCATATTGAAAAACAATTTGCTATCTTTAATGAGAATTGGGATGTCAATTGGGGATGTAGATCCCTTAGGTGTGACATGCAGATCCGTTTGAAATTGAAGCGGGTCAATGTTGCTGATCCCCTTCCACGTAATTGTGCTTTCACGAATTAGCGATAATAACCCATTCGTAAGAGGGTTAGCAGATTTCATGAGTCCGTCGCTTATGGCGAGTGTCGTACTTCCATCGAACGTATATGACTTCATTTCCGCTTGTTTGTCCATCGATTGTTGGAATGTTTCTTTCACTTTGGTGTTATCGGTACATGCCGTTAACGAAACTAGGCTGATCGCCGATATGGCCGTTAGGGTAATCCACTTCTTCATCATGCTATTTTTTCTCTCCTTCCATAATCCTTTTTCATTATACGAGTTTCGCATTCATTTGTCTGTAAGTAAAGAACTGGGGGATTTCATTTGACGTATCAACTAGGTCATTCAGGGGTTGTTGCAGCCTTGCAGGACGCGATTCAGTCCACGAGGGATCAACGCATTTCTTTTCGCGATTACATGGATATTTGTCTCTACCAGGAACCTCATGGCTATTATCGGAACCAGCAGATCAAAATTGGCAAACAAGGCGATTTCTATACGAGTTCCTCCATCGGCACGGTGATGGGTGAAATGATTGCAGCTTTCGTACATAAACAACTTCAAAGCCTCCCAGAGTGGCAAAAGGATCTCCAAGTCGTGGAATGGGGAGGGGGCAATGGGCGCATGGCCAAGCAGATGCTGGATGAGCTGCGTCGAATTGAACCAGCTATTTATGGGCGAACGACGTATACCCTCATTGAATCAAGTCCCTATCATCGTCAGCTGCAGGCGGAGAGTCTATCTGAGCATATTAAGCAGATTCGCTTTATCGATGGAGCAGTGTGGCTGCAAGAGGAGCCGGAAGATCATGTCTACGTGTTGGCAAATGAGTTAGTGGATGCTTTCCCTGTACATCGAATCCGCTTTTGGGGGGGAGAATTCCAAGAATCATTCGTGAGTTGGCATCCCGAGGAACCCTGCTTTCGAGAGGATTGGTTCCCGCTTGAACATCCACGAATAGTAGACTACCTGGAATCGCTTAAGGTTCAATGGTCGGAGGGTCAAATTGCTGAGATCAATCTCGCGGGCAGCGATTGGATCCGTCAGATCTCCGCTCGCATTCGCAGCGGCAGTGTCATTATGATTGATTATGGCGATGTGGCAGACGAAATATTCGGGGCTCACCGTCATCAAGGGACGCTGATGTGTTATCGCAAGCATGAGGCGCACGATAATCCTTTCATCTATCAAGGTGAGCAGGACATTACCGCACACGTGGATTTCAGCTCCTATATGAAAGCCGCGGCGGCATGTGGATTTGAAGTTTCGCCCTTGCAGACTCAACGTCAATTCCTAGTGGAACAGGGGATATTAGAGAAGTTGCAAAACCACTTTGATCCGAATCCTTTCAGTGAGGTATCTAAACGTAACCGAACGATTCGTCAATTGCTTTTGAGCGATGGCATGAGTGAGTTGTTTAAAGTGTGTATTGTAACGAAAAAAGGTGGGTCGGCTAAATAGCCGATCCACCTTTAATTTGTTGCGCGTTTTCGGATTAAATGGACATTTTGAAAAATGACCAGTACGTAAATCCGCTGAAGGAGAGAATCATGTATCCCCAGAACAACAATATGTAAGTACGTTCAGACAAGCGCATATAGCCTAGAATGACGAATACGGCTGTTTGAAAAAAGAAAATCAGAGACATAGGTATCATATCGCCAGCTAAGCTCATTAGTGCGATAACAAGTGTCCAAAAACCTAGAACCCGAAACATGCGATCCATTCTCGTTATATCCCCCTCTCGTACCACGTTGCACTTTAACTACATCACATTATACCTTTTGATCCAAGTGGTGTAAACCGTCAAACGGTGACGAAATTGAAAACATTTCATCAGATAGAGGTAGTATGTCTTTTTATCCAAATCCCATGTATGAGTGTCAAAAAATTTGGCAATACCATTTAGTATCAAATAGATTCTATGAACTCTAGTACGGGCATAGAAATAGTAATAATGGAACGAATCAATGGATAATGTCTAGCCCAATTGATTCTTAATTATTGATGCAACTGCAATAGGAGAGGCTTTATCTGATTCTGAAGCTCCCGAAACGGAGAGACTTTGCTCTCCGACCAAGATCCCTATATCATTTTAGGAGGTTTGACCTTATGTCGGCAATTAGACAAGATGCATGGAGCGATGAAGACGACCTAATTTTAGCGGAGTTGACATTACGTCATATCCGTGAAGGCAGTACACAATTATCTGCTTTTGAGGAAGTTGGAGAGCGCATTGGACGAACAGCAGCCGCTTGCGGATTTCGTTGGAACAGTTTTGTTAGAAAGAAGTATGAAGCGGCTATTCAGATTGCCAAAGCTCAGCGTCAGAAACGAACACAATTGAAGAAGCATGCTCCTGTTTCTATTTCAGGTTCCAATTCTATTGGACTTCTGGAAAGTACGGAAGCAGCTCTTGGGAAAAATGAATCATTTACCGAAGAAACGCTTTCGATCGATGCGGTTATTCGCTTCTTGCGTCAATGGCGCAGTACGTATCAGGATATGAATCGTCATATTAAATCGTTAGAAAAAGAATTGCAGGACAAAGAGGACGAACTCGATAGACTTGGCCGAGAAAATAACAAGCTGAATAAGCAAGTGAATGAAGTGGAAACGGATTATCGCGTTGTGAATGATGATTATAAAGCGCTTATTCAAATTATGGACCGGGCTAGGAAAATGGCATTCCTTGTGGAAGAAGAGGAAGAAGAGAAGCCGCGCTTCAAGATGGATGCGAACGGGAATTTAGAAAGAGTAGAATAGCTGAACGACCAGCATAATGAATAAAATGTTGAAGAGCCGCAGTCCAGGGAGTCCTTGGACTGTGGCTTTTTGTTACACGCGGACGCATATCCTAGATGGACATCAAAAGAAGTTTTTCACATAATAGAAGCATGGAATCATTTTAGGAGGATTACAATGCGCATCATGATCATTGGCGGGGGTTCGCTAGGACTGCTATTTGCAGGAAAGCTTGCACAAAGCGGGCACGATTTGACGGTTGTCACTAGAACGAAAGAGCAAGCCCTTGAGCTTCAAGCACGCGGGATTACGGTGGTAGAGCCGGATCGCGAAGAGCTTGTGCTGACAAGGGATAACAAGTTCAAGTTTATAACCATAGATGACTTAAATGCTCATTCTAATCAATCGTCTCCCATTGACTATATCTGTCTCATGGTGAAACAAGCTGCAATAAACAATGAGTTGATTGATCAGATTCAGCGTCAAATGTCTCCCAATACGTACGTAATAGGCTTTCAAAATGGGATCGGACATGAACGAAGGCTCAGTGAACTCATCGGACAGGAGCGCGTATTACTGTCGGTAACGACAGAGGGGGCCAAAAGGCTGACGGCATCTTCAGTGGCGCATACTGGCCGCGGCATCACGTACTTAGGTAGCATGGATCCAAGCTCGCAAATCGACGCCAATCCACACCACCTTTTGTTCGCGCAAGCGCTGGAACGAGAAGGAATCCATACGATTTTGTCGAAAAATATGGAAGTAAGGGTGTGGAGCAAGTTAGTTATCAATGCGGTTATTAATCCGTTGACGGCTATTTTGCGCGTGAATAACGGGGGATTGCTTAGCTCTTCATGGGCACTTTCTTTAATGAAAGATCTCTATGAGGAAGCGCGATCCGTAGCCGAAGCACTGCAGATTGACCTACCAGGTGATTTATGGACATCCATCCTTGATGTATGTGAGAAAACAAGTTGGAATCACTCCTCCATGCTTCAGGATATTGAAGCTTCACGCCAAACCGAAATTGACTATATGAATGGCAGTCTCGTTCAGTTTGCTAAAGAGCAAGGGCTAAAGCTGCCTATGAACGACTTCGTGTATCGGATGATAAAAGCGATCGAATACTAAAGAGGAGGGCTAAGCATGAATGGCATCCTGAATTTTCTGTCCACGATCTATGCTGCGCTTGCTGTTGCGCCATTTATAACATTTATCGTCTTATGGTTTATTGTCTTCTTTTTTCTAAAAGATAAGAAGATGACAACGAGACTCACCATGGATGTAACGACGATATTCTTATTAGGGTCTGTTTCCTTGATGTGGAATAAACTGTTCCATACACAATTCGGCTTTTGGCTGATTGTGCTTCTGCTTCTCATTTCATTTGGCATCATTGGTGGCTATCAAACGCATTTGAAGGGGCAAACGAACTTACTTAAGGTTGGTCGGGTAGTTTGGCGACTTAGTTTTCTAGGGTTGTCTAGTTTATACATCGTATTGTTTTTCGTACATATTGGAAAAAATTACTTATTTGCCGCCTAGATTTCAATTGAATTAGCTGTATTTAGATGCTCAGGGCAATATTGTTCTGAGCGTTTGTAATATTTCTATGATATTTGTAGAAAATAACAAATAAAATCGTCTAGATTTTATTGACCGATGGTTGTATAATCAATACTCGTGAGGGTAAATTTTTTTACCATTCAATTAAACAAAGGTAAATTATTTGTGGACAAACCTTCTGAATATGTTATAATTCCTTGCGTAGACTCTAGTAATTTTTTTTACCAGAGATATGCGTAATGTAATATAACATTGAAAAAGCGGTTTCATTGATTTACGGGTTTACGGTGTGGTCTTTATGTGAATAAAGCTGACAACATACACCTAACCATAGATGTTTAGACATACATATTTTAAAGGAGGAGTTAATATGAAAGCGACAAAATGGGTTACTACAGCAGTAGCATTAACGCTCATGGGTAGCGTTGCGGTTGGTTGCGGTAAAAAAGAGGAAACAACTCCAACAACATCCCCAAATGGGACATCGGGTACTGCAACTCCTGCACCATCCAAAAAGCCACAAGAAATCAAAATCAATTTCTCAGCAGAGCCGCCTGTTATGGATAGCTCCAAAGCTACAGCAAATGCTGCTTTTACATTCATTAGCGCATTTAACGAAGGTCTATATCGTACAGATAAAGACGGCAAAGCGACTCCTGGTCTTGCAAAAGACTTCCCTAAAATTTCTGCTGACGGTCTTACTTACACGATCGAGATCCGCGACAATGCGAATTGGTCAGATGGTACGCCAGTTAAAGCACAAGATTTCGCTTATTCCTTCAAACGTACTTTAGATCCTGCTACAAAAGGGCAATATAGCTTCGTAGTAGCTTGGATTAAAGGTGGAGAAGCTGTTACTAAAGCTAAAACTCCTGATGAAGTGAAAAAAGCGCAAGACGCTCTAGGCGTTAAAGTTCTTGGCGACAAAAAGCTTGAGATTACTCTTGAAAAACCAGTTGCATTCTTCACGCAAATGCTTGCATTTGGTACATTCTTGCCGCAACGTGAAGATTTCGTTACAAAAGCTGGCGACAAATACGGCGCTGAAGCTGACAAAGTTATCGGTGCAGGTCCATTCATCTTGAGCAAATGGGATCACGGCCAAACACTTGAGCTTGTTAAAAACGAAAAGTATTGGGATGCTGCTAATGTGAAATTAACAAAAGCAACAATCAATATCGTTAAAGATCCAAATACAGGTCTAAACCTATATGAAACAGACGCGGCTGACTTGGCTGAGATTAACCGCGACCAACTGAAATTGTACAAAGGTAAACCAGATAACCTGCCTAAACCAGAGTTGACGAACTCTTACCTCATGTACCAAGTTAAGAAACAACCAGCACTTGCGAACAAAAAAATCCGTCAAGCGCTTGGTATGGCAATCGACCGTCAAGCTTATGTTGACACAGTACTTGCTAACGGTTCCGTTCCTTCCACAGGTCTAGTACCTAACGGTACTTCTGACGGTGCTGGCGGCGAGTTCCGTAAAACAGCAGGTGACACTCAACCGAAGTTCGATGCAGCTAAAGCGAAGCAATTGCTAGCTGATGGTTTGAAAGAACTTGGTTTGTCTGCTCTGCCAAAAATGAAAGTAAACGCAGATGATACAGATACGGCTAAGAAATCACTTGAGTTCATCCTTGCACAATGGAAAGAGAATCTCGGGTATGTAGCTGAAGCAAACCCAGTTCCGCATGCTTTGCGTATCGAGTTGTCCTCCAAACATGATTTCGACATCGCACTTTCCCTATGGGGCGCAGATTACAACGATCCAATGACATTCTTGGATATGTGGGTAACAGGCGGCGAGTTTGACGAAGGCGACTACAGCAATCCAGAGTACGATAAACTTGTTAAAGCAGCTCAATCCGAAACAGACGTTACAAAACGTGCGAAAAGTTTAGTGGAAGCTGAGAAAATCCTTATGGATGATCAAGGTGTAGCTCCATTGTACTTCCGTACTCGTGCCTACTTGAAAAAACCATCCATTGACGGTTTGATTCTTCCATCATTCGGTCAAGAGTGGGAATTGAAATGGACTTCCGTTAAGTAATTCCAACTAGTTGTATTTGTGCAGAAGGGGCCGTTCGCACCTCGTGGGAGCGGCCCCTTCTAACTTTCTTGTTTTATATTCTAATAAAGGAGGAGCAATATGGTTAAGTTCATTCTTCGCCGTTTCCTATATGCGCTTATTACATTATGGCTCATTGCATCAGTTACTTTCGTCTTGATGAAAAACTTACCAGGTAATCCGTTAGGAGAAGGTGCTGAGAAGATTCCTAAAGCGACGAGAGATATGTTATTGAAGCAATATGGTTTGGATAAGCCGTTATGGCAACAGTACTTGACATTCATGAATAACATCATCCATGGCGATCTAGGAGCTTCCTTTCAATTCCCTGCTCACAAAGTAACCGATATTATTAAACAAGCATTTCCTTCTTCTTTAGAACTTGGATTGATTTCAATTGTCATTGCCATTGTAGTTGGTTTGACTTTGGGGATTATTGCAGCCTTAAATCATAACAAAGCTGGCGATTATACAGCGATGTTCATCGCGATTATTGGTGTATCCATTCCTTCTTTCGTCTTGGGACCGATGCTTTCCTATTACGTTGGTGTTAAATGGGGCATTCTACCAGCTGGGCTATGGAAAGGACCGAGTTATAAAGTGTTACCAGCTATTGCTCTATCGTTCGGAACGATTGCGATTCTTGCCCGTTTAATGCGTACGTCCATGTTGGATGTCTTAAATCAAGATTACATTAAAACAGCGAAATCTAAAGGTTTGGCCAGCTTTACAGTTGTTGTTAAGCATACCATTCGAAACGCGATATTACCGGTTATTACGATTATCGGTCCAATATTTGTAAATGTCATCACAGGTACGTTGGTAGTTGAACAAATTTTTAGTGTACCAGGATTGGGTAAACATTTTGTATCATCTGTATCTTCAAATGACTATACGATGATATCGGGTTTAACTATTTTCTACTCGAGTATCTTAATTGTTGTTATTTTCATTACTGACGTTGTTTATGGCTTAGTAGACCCTAGAATTCGTCTTGGGAAAGGCGGGAAATAGTTCATGCAAACTCCAAATGAATCAACTGAGACTAACTACAAGTTTGCTCCCGTTTCAAAGAAATCTTTAACTGGTGAAGTGATTGTAAGACCTTCGCTCAATTATTGGCAGGACGCATGGAGACGACTTAAAAAAAATAGACTGGCTATGGCTGGCTTAATTATACTGGTAACTTTAATCGTTCTTGCGATTATTGTGCCATGGGTTTCAAGCTACGATTATCAGACACAAAACTTAAAACTTAAAAATGCTGTTCCAAGTTCCTCTCACTTGTTCGGTACAGATGACTTCGGGCGTGATGTATGGACGCGTGTATGGTGGGGAACACGGATTTCCCTGTTTATCGGGATTGTCGCGGCATTAATTGATTTGGTTATAGGTGTTATTTATGGCGGGATTTCGGCGTACTATGGTGGAAAAGTCGATGAAATCATGCAGCGGTCCATTGAAATTGTGTACGCGATACCGTTCTTGTTGATTGCGATTCTATTAATTATGGTAATCGGTTCTGGGATTTCCTCGATTATTATTGCTTATAGTATTACGGGTTGGGTGCCGATGGCGCGGCTTGTACGGGGGCAAATGCTCACGTTGAAAGAACAGGAATTTGTTCTAGCTTCACGCACACTGGGAGCTTCTCCCATGAGAATAATTATGCGTAGCTTGATCCCCAATGCGCTTGGTATAATCATTGTACAGATCACATTCGTTGTGCCATCTGCGATTTTTACCGAAGCTTTCCTAAGCTTTATTGGTCTTGGTGTTAAACCACCGCTGGCATCCCTAGGAAACTTGCTGTCAGACGGTGCTAATTATATCCGGTTATATCCGCATCGCCTTATTTTCCCAACCATTATTTTCAGCTTGATTTTGTTGAGTTTCAATCTTCTCGGTGACGGGCTTCGTGATGCGCTAGATCCGAAAATGCGCAAGTAAGAAGGGGTGAATCATTGATGAGCATCAAAGACAATTTGCTAGAAGTGAAAGATCTGCGAGTTTCATTCCGTACTTATGCGGGTGAAGTACAAGCTGTGCGCGGCGTATCTTTCTCTTTGAAAAAAGGTGAAGTGTTGGCGATTGTAGGGGAATCCGGTTGCGGTAAGTCTGTAACGGCACAAACGCTCATGCGTTTAATTCCTTCTCCGCCTAGTTATATAAAAAGTGGCTCCATTATGTTCGATGGGAAAGTTGAT
This sequence comes from Paenibacillus sp. MBLB1832, assembly GCF_032271945.1. NCBI lineage: Bacteria > Bacillati > Bacillota > Bacilli > Caryophanales > Paenibacillaceae > Paenibacillus > Paenibacillus roseipurpureus. The sequence continues at coordinate 2,347,764 of NZ_CP130319.1, forward strand.
ATTACGAAGCTTTCCAATAAACAAATGGAGAAAATCCGTGGCTCTGAAATGGGTATGATTTTCCAGGATCCAATGACTTCCTTGAATCCTACGATGAAAATCGGTGATCAAATCACGGAAGGTTTGATCAAGCACGAAGGTTTAAATAAGAAAGCAGCAAGAGACAAAGCGATCGAGATCCTCAAGCTGGTTGGTATTAACTCCCCTGAGGGGCGTATTCACCAATATCCGCATGAGCTTTCTGGTGGTATGCGTCAACGTGTGATGATCGCCATCGCATTGGCTTGTTCGCCGAAGCTTCTTATTGCCGATGAGCCGACAACAGCGTTAGACGTTACGATCCAAGCTCAAATCATTGACTTAATGAAGACGATCTCGGAGAAAACGGACTCATCCATTATCTTAATTACGCATGACCTTGGTGTTGTTGCCGATATGGCACAACGTGTCGTGGTTATGTATGCAGGAAAAATTATCGAACAAGGGACCGTAGATGAGATCTTCTACGAGCCGCAGCATCCATATACATGGGGCTTGCTTCGTTCTGTGCCACGGTTGGATACGAATACGAACGAGGAGCTTGTGCCGATTCCTGGTACACCTCCAGATCTATTCGCTCCGCCAAAAGGGTGTGCTTTTGCAGCGAGATGTCCATATGCGATGAATCACTGTTTAGAAGAAGATCCAGCACATACCGTGCTATCTGATACGCATTCAGCAGCATGCTGGTTGCTGCACCCTGACGCACCGAAGGTTGAACGCCCTGTAGGAGTGGGAGGTAGGACGCATGTCTAAGACGATGTCGAAGTCTGATCAACCAATTTTGCAGATTCGCAATATGAAGAAGCACTTTAATCTTGGAAACGGCAAGATTCTGAAAGCTGTTGACAACTTTTCAATAGAAATTAAACGCGGCGAGACGTTCGGTCTTGTTGGCGAGTCCGGTTGCGGGAAATCCACAGCTGGGCGTACGATCATCAATCTGTATGAAGCAACTTCGGGTGAAGTTATTTTTGACGGTGAAGATGTTCATAAGTTAAAAGGGAAAAAGCTGAAAGAATTTAACAGGAATATGCAAATGGTATTCCAGGACCCTTACGCTTCCTTGAACCCGCGTATGACGGTCGGGAATATTATTGCCGAAGGTATTGATATTCACGGTTTATATACAGGCGCAAAGCGTAAAGAGCGCGTTATGGAGCTGCTTCGTGCTGTTGGGCTTAACGATGAGCATGCAAGTCGTTTCCCGCATGAGTTCTCAGGCGGTCAGCGTCAGCGTATCGGGATTGCCCGAGCACTTGCGATCGAACCGAAGTTCATCATCGCCGATGAGCCGATCTCTGCGTTGGACGTATCCGTTCAAGCGCAAGTCGTTAACCTTTTCAAAAGATTACAAAAAGAAATGGGCTTAACGTACTTGTTTATCGCGCATGACTTGGCGATGGTTAAGCATATCTCCGATCGTATCGGTGTTATGTACTTAGGGAATCTTGTTGAGGTAACAACGTCTGATGCGTTGTATGCGAAGCCTTTACATCCATACACACAATCCCTGCTTTCTGCGATTCCGATTCCGGATCCAGAAGTAGAGCGTACGCGTGAGCGTATCATTCTTCAAGGTGACGTGCCAAGTCCGCTCAACCCGCCAAGCGGTTGTCCGTTCCGTACACGTTGTCCGCAAGCGATGGCGAAATGTGCGGATTCTATGCCGCCTAGCAAAGAAGTGGAACCGAATCACTTCGTAGCTTGCCACCTATACTAATGGTCTTAGCCGTCCCGAAAGGGGCGGCTTTTCGTCGTACATAGCGGCGATGGCTGGAGTTGTCATCGTAATTGTAATTTTAATAAATACAGTTTTGACGATTACATAGCGAACGTGTACAATTAACGGATAGTCGTTTTATATGGGTTGAAAAGGAGACACTAGTCGCGTATGCAAATGGCATCTTTTCATTGGAAGAAGAATCAGCAATTATCGGAAGAATATATATTGGGAACTGAGAAGGCCCTATCCTTATTTCCTTCTCATTATGGCAGGGAAGCAGACTGGCAGAAACGTGTTCAGTGGCTGGACGGTGGACATGAACCCCATGCAGATCGCAAAGAGCTTACGGAGGTACTTCGCGCTTACAATACGCGTGTAGGTAATCATGATGCCGCCCTAAATCATGTGCAAAAGCTTGTTGATCATGAGACGCTGGCCATCGTTGGCGGTCAACAAGCAGGCCTATTTGGCGGTGAGTTGCTTGTCCTCTATAAAGCCGTCACGATTCTTCAATTGGCACGCGAGTGGAGTGCGAAGTTAGATCGCACCGTTGTGCCGATATTCTGGATCGCAGGCGAGGATCACGATTTCGATGAAGTGAATCACATCCAACTGCTCTCCAACACGCAGCAGATCGAGAAAATCAAAGTCGAGCACCCGACCGGACAGCGCACGGCAGTTAGTCGGCTGCCGATTGCTTCTGAAGTGTGGGAAGACGCGTTGAACAAGTTGGATCATTCCCTGATGGATACCGAATTCAAGGCGGGATTAATGGAGAGAATGCGCGCTGTCACGGCCGGAGATGCAACACTTAGTGATGCATTTGCACGTTGGATGGCGTTGATTTTCGGTGAATTCGGTCTAGTGCTGATCGACGCCGATGACCCGCATTTGCGCAAGCTCGAGGCTGCGATGTTTGGCAGACTCATTGATGAGAATGAGGCTTATGCGGCTGCGCTTGTTCACAGTCAGACAGAAGTCAGCTCGGCGGGTTATGCCATCCAAGCAGAAATCCATCCCGATGGCGCAAATTTGTTCACTTTTGCAGAGGGACAACGATTGCTGCTGCACCGCGAGGGAGACTTGTTCACGGATAAAAAGTCGACCGTACACTTTACGAAAGCTGAGCTTCGCGATCGGGCATTCACCCATCCGGAGTTGATGAGTAATAACGTGATGTCGCGTCCGCTGATGCAGGAGTTTTTATTCCCTGTACTCGCAACTGTACTCGGTCCAGGTGAAATTGCTTACTGGGCACTTACGAAGCGTGCTTTCGAACATTTCGGCTTGCAGATGCCGATTGTGGCTCCGCGGCTTGAATTTACACTTATTGAAGGTATGATCAAGAAGCAGATGGATAAATACAATTTCAGCTTGGCTGATGTGCTGGAGCGCTTTGATGAGAAGAAGCAAGCTTGGCTGGATGAGCAAGATACGCTGAAATTGGGCGAGCAATTCGAACGCGTGAAGGCGTCTTTTGTAAGCAGCTATGGACCACTCGTCGAGTCGCTGCAAACGATTAACCCGGGTATTAAGAAACTCGGAGATACGAATTTGGCGAAAATCGTGGAGCAGATCGATTACTTGCAGCATAAGGCTGCAGAAGCGACCAATACCCAATTCGATGCCGCGATTCGTCAATTGGAGAGAGTGCGACTTACCATTTTCCCGTTAGCCAAGCCGCAAGAAAGAGTGTATAATGGGTGTGCTTATCTGAATCGATATGGGCATGCTTGGTTACATACTTTGCTAGAGACACAGATCCCCGTAGATGGGTTGCACCGTGTATTTTATTTGTAGGAGGAACGAACATGACAACTGGAACGAAAAGTATTGTGACCGATATGGCGTTGGCGCCTGAGGGGCATTTGAAAATTGATTGGGTGCAAGCGCATATGCCGGTTCTGAACCGCATTCGCGAGCAGTTTGAGAAAGAACAGCCGTTCAAAGGCTTGAAAGTGACGATTTCCTTGCACTTGGAAGCGAAAACAGCTTACCTGGCGAAAGTAGTTAAAGCAGGTGGAGCTGATGTGACGATTACGGGGAGTAATCCACTTTCCACGCAAGACGACGTGTGTGCAGCGCTTGTTGAGGATGGCATCACCGTGTTTGCGAAATATAACCCAACGCCAGAAGAGTACAAAGAGCTTCTCATCAAATCTTTGGAATCGAAACCTGATCTGATCATTGATGACGGTGGGGATCTCGTATCTTTGCTGCATTCTGAGCGCAAAGATTTGGCTGTGAATGTGCGCGGCGGCGCGGAAGAAACTACAACGGGTATTTTACGTCTGAAAGCGATGGAGAAAGAAGGCAAGTTGGCTTTCCCGATGGTCGCTGTGAATGATGCGTACTGTAAATACTTGTTTGACAACCGTTACGGCACAGGCCAATCCGTATGGGACGGCATTAACCGTACGACGAATCTAGTTGTTGCAGGTAAAACAGTTGTTGTCGTTGGTTACGGCTGGTGTGGTAAAGGTGTAGCGATGCGTGCAAAAGGCTTAGGTGCCAACGTAATCGTGACTGAAATCGATGCGATTAAAGGTGTAGAAGCTTATATGGACGGTTTCGCAGTTATGCCGATGATCGAAGCTGCGAAATTGGGTGACTTCTTCGTGACTGTAACAGGAAATCGCGATGTCATTCGCGGCGAGCACTATAAGGTGATGAAAGATGGCGCAATCCTATCGAACGCGGGTCACTTTGATGTTGAAGTGAACAAACCTGAGCTTGAAGCGCAGTCCTCCTCGAAGCGCACAGTTCGCCGCAACATCGAAGAGTATCAATTGACTGATGGCCGCAAAATTTATGTCCTCGCAGAAGGTCGCTTAGTGAATCTAGCTGCAGGCGACGGTCACCCTGCTGAAATTATGGATATGACGTTTGCGTTGCAAGCGATGTCCCTGAAGCACGTGAATGATGAATACAAATCCCTAGGCAAAACGGTAGTAAACGTTCCGTACGTGCTGGATGAGCAAGTAGCTCGCTACAAACTAGAATCCCTTGGCACAAGCGTTGATGCGCTCTCTGACGAACAAAAAGCTTACCTAGACAGCTGGGATGAGCATTAAAAGCTAACGAAAAGTCCTTTCGACCCTTTCTCATGGGCGGAAGGGCTTTTTTCTTTTTGCTGAATCATCTACCACTGCAACTTTCCGAGATCAAGCACCGTTTAGAGGGGGAATAACCTAAAAATGGAAATGGGGGTTCGAGGTATGGGGGCAAAAGTGAGTGTAAAGTTAGGCGGATGGATCGCAGTTATTGTTTTGGTGGTGGGGGTGCTGACCGGTTGCGGCTCAACTTCGTCCAAGGAAGATCGAAGCCCATCAACAGCTTCAAGCTCTGAGATGAAAATGGTGCAACCTGAAGTGGCGACGTCGATGAATCAGGCTGGCGGTGCTAAGGATTCGGTTGCTGCCAAAGTGGCTCCTGCAGCTATGGCTAGTGTGGCTGACGCTAATAAGAAGCAGTCTGAAACTTCGGATTTGAAGGCTGCGCCTAGCTCTGCACCAAATGCTGTATTAGCTGCCACAGGGAGTGAACAGGATGCTGGATTTAACCGAAAATTGATTTATCATGCGAATATAGTGATGCCTGTAGAGGATTATGTGAAAGCGCAAACCGCTTTGCGCGACTTAGTTGCGTTGAGCGGAGCTTACATTTTGCAATTTTCCGAGAATGCGAGTACGAATGAAAAAGGTGGTACATTTACCGTCAAGGTGGCGGCGAAAGGCTTTGTTTCGTTGTTAGATGGCTTGGAGAAGTTGAGTCCATCGATTCAGAGAAATGTACAGGGGCAGGATGTGACCGAGGAGTATGTGGATTTAAGCTCGCGACTCGCAGCCAAACAGCTTGTGGAAACGCGACTTCTCAGTTTTATGGAGAAAGCCTCTAAAACAGACGATCTCCTTGCCTTCTCCAATGAATTGGCGAAAGTCCAAGAAACGATTGAGCAAATTAAGGGGAGAATGAGATACCTGGATCAGAATGTGTCCTATTCCACAATAGAGATTCGTATGTACCAACAGACGGGGAAGAAGCCGCTGTTATCTGATCCGAACGAATTAACCTTAATGGAGCGAATTGAAAAAGCGTGGAGCTCCAGCTTGAATGTTTTGGCTGCCGTTCTGCAAGGCATTCTTGTGTTTTTAGCTGCAGTGGTTCCTGTTCTGATCATTTTGCTTCTTCTCGCTATACCTATTGGGGTATACCGTCGCAAACGAAAAATGAAATTGCAACAGATCCGATTGGGACTAAAGGATCAGGAACAATTAGAAAACACGAACGATAATGAGTAAAAGACTCAAACGACACAAAAAAGAACTAAATTGAAAAATAAATTTAATTAATCCTGCTAATTAAGCAGGATTTCTTTCGTTTTTAGCGAATTATCATTAAAATGTGGTGAAAAGTGGTACAAAGTGGAGGGAAAGGGGGGCGAGATGCTATGTTTATGGGTGAATATCAACATAGCATTGACGAGAAAGGCCGAATGATTATCCCGGCTAAATATCGTGAAGCCCTTGGCGAATCCTTTGTCATCACACGTGGTTTAGATCAATGTTTATTCGTTTATCCCCAAGCCGAATGGTTAATACTCGAACAGAAGCTGAAAGCATTGCCATTGATGAAGTCAGACGCACGCGCGTTTACCCGGTTTTTCTTCTCAGGCGCAGCAGAGTGTGAATTGGATAAGCAAGGAAGAGCCAATATTCCGAGCAACCTGATCGAGCACGCCAAACTAGAGAAAGATTGTGTCGTAATTGGTGTTTCCAACCGTGTAGAGATTTGGAGCAAGCAAGTTTGGGAAAGCTATGCCAATGAGTCTGAACAATCATTTAATGAAATAGCAGAAAAGCTGGTCGATTTTAATTTTGACTTATAGTTTTAGAGCCAATGCTTACGAAGTCAGTTTTGCTCCAGCAAAACTTTTAGGAGGACAACAAGTGTTTCATCATGTGACTGTACTGAAAGAAGAATCTGTTGAAGGATTACATATAAAACCAGATGGCGTTTATGTCGATTGTACCATGGGGGGCGCAGGACACAGCTCCTTGATTGCCTCAAAGCTAGGGCCAGAGGGACTGCTCATTGCACTGGATCAAGATGATGTCGCACTAGAGAATGCAAAGACGGTGCTAGCGCCTTACCTTGACCGTGTAGCGATTATCAAGAGCAACTTCCGCGAACTGGAACATGTGCTGCGGACTGTGCCGAAAGCAATGCGAGATGGGAAGTCTCAAGTGGATGGGATTTTATTCGACCTCGGCGTTTCCTCCCCGCAATTGGACGATGGAGACCGGGGGTTTAGCTATCATCAGGACGCTGAGCTGGATATGAGAATGGATCGCGAAACAACCTTAACGGCCAAAACGATCGTCAATGAATGGTCCGCTGACCAAATTGCGCGAATTTTATTTGAATATGGGGAAGAGAAATTTTCCCGCCGCATTGCGAATGTGATAGTTGAGGCGAGAGAAAAGCAGCCGATTGAAACAACAGGTGAACTCGTTGAGCTCATTAAAGAAGGGATTCCTGCGGCAGCTCGTCGAACAGGTGGGCATCCTGCCAAACGGAGCTTCCAAGCACTGCGTATCGCGGTGAACGATGAGTTAGGCGCGTTTGAAGAAGCGTTAGAGCAATCCTTACGTTGTCTAGCACCTCAAGGTCGCGTAGCCGTCATCACCTTCCATTCGCTTGAAGATCGCATTTGTAAACAATATTTCGTGAAACATGTGGCGAAATGTACATGCCCTCCAGCTTTTCCGATGTGCGTATGCACGAAAGCAGGAGAATTGAAATTAGTTACACGCAAACCTATCGTTCCTAGTGAACATGAACTAGAAGTGAATCAACGAGCACGATCTGCGAAACTCCGAATTGCAGAGAAGCTCTGAATCTGAGGAGGAATCAGCAATGCCAGCATATATCCAAGGCAATTTGGCCCTTGATCCGAAACGCAAACCGAATCCACAGCAACGTGTGAAAATAAAAGAAACGACTAAGGTCGTTTACCGAAATGCCTCCTTGCCTGCGCAGGAGAAAATGCTTTACTTATTTACGGTTGTGCTTTGTGTCATCGTGGCCGGGGTGATTATCTGGCGGTTTGCTGCAATCTATCAGATGAATGCGAATATCTTGAAAATGCAAGGCGAGATCCGCGAGATCCAAGCACAAAATAGTGCGCTCAAACAAGAAGTGGAAAAGCTGCAAAGTCCTGATCGTTTAAAAGAGGAAGCTGCACGCCTCGGGTTTAATATACAAGAGGAGAAGCAAGGAAATACAGTGGCACAAGTCACCGCAACGTCGAAAACGAAGTCGAGTGCTACCGCGGTGGCATCCAGCGTGAAAACTACGAAATCCGCTTCTAAACCGTAACAGGCAGGTACTCTTATGACAAAAAAAATTAAGCTTAGATCGTTGTTAATCGGAGGGTTCTTTACCCTTCTTTTTGTTGTGCTCATGGTAAAAGTCTATTGGATTCAAGTAGTAGAAGCTTCTTGGCTGCTAGAGAAGGCAGAGAAGCGATGGGAAACGGACAAAGTGTTGATGCCTGTTCGTGGCTCTATTTTGGATCGTAATGACAAAGTGTTGGCGGTTGAGGCAACAGCTTACACCATTGCACTTAATCCAAAGGTGATTGACACCTATCATATTGCCGAGGATGTTACACAAGGGCTCGCCGATATTCTGAAAGAATCCGAAGCCTCCAGGGCGGAGCTTGTAAACAAGATTCGGGATCGGGCGACCAAGAAGAATCAGGATGGTACGGACTTTGCGGCGAATGTGGAAGTGCGTAATGAAGGCTGGAAGATTGAGAAGCAGAAAGCGGATAAGGTTCGTGAACTGATCAGTTCGATCCAGACGAAGTTGAAACTGGGCACCAAAGCGAATATCGGGATCTCCATTTTAGAAGATAAGAAGCGTTATTATCCAGGTGAGACGTTGGCTTCTCATATTTTGGGATACACGAACAAAGAAGGCGAAGCGGCACTCGGGATGGAGCTCAAATTGAACGATATCCTAAAAGGCGTCCCTGGCATGTTGAGCTATGAGAAGGACGGTAAAGGTGTCGAATTGCCAGACGCGAAGGTGAACTTCAAGCCTGCGGAAGACGGAAGTAATGTGCGATTGACGATCGATAAGAATATTCAATTTTATTTGGAAAGCGCTTTGGCGAAAGTGAATGAGAAGTGGCATCCGAAAAGCTTGACGGCCATTGCCGTTGATCCGCAAACGATGGAAATTTTAGGGATGGCCAATACGCCGACCTTTAACCCGAATTCATACTGGACCATTAAGGATCAGAGTGATTTCAGGAACGGTGCGATCGCTTCTCGCTATGAGCCTGGATCTACCTTCAAGCTTGTTACACTGGCAGGGGCGGTTGAAGAGGGGTTATTCAATCCAAATGAAACCTATCAATCGGGTGCGATTCAAGTTTCTGACCGTACACTCCATGACCATAACATCGTCGGTTGGGGAAAAATCACATTCCTTGAGGGACTTAAGCGATCCAGTAATGTTGCGTTTGTTAAATTGGGGATTGAGAAACTGACCCAGCCGAAGCTACGGGATTACATCACGAAATTTGGTTTTGATCAAAAAACGAATATTGACATGCCAGGCGAAGTGTCTGGACTTATTGATATGAAATATCCGTCTGAGTTCGCGACAGCGACGTATGGACAAGGGAAAGTCGTTGTTACGGCGATTCAACAAACGGCTGCTTACGCAGCGATGGCGAACGGCGGTAAGCTCATGTGGCCGCACATTGTGAAGGATATTTTGGATCCGAAAACAGGCAAGGCGATCACTTCGTTCGAGCCTCAAGTCATTCGCCAAGTCGTAAGCCCGCAAACAGCGACGCAAGTCAGCAATTACTTGGAACAAGTCGTATCGGATCAGGCGATTGGTACGGGTAAGCTTGCTTTCATGGAAGATTACCGAGTTGCTGGGAAAACAGGAACTGCGAATATCGTATTGCCAGGTGGTGGTGGGTATTCTCCGGACACCTGGGTTATTTCTTTCATTGGCTATGCGCCTGTGGAGAATCCGAAAATCCTAGTCACGCTGATTGCCGATCAGCCTGATCTAGGCGGTAACTACCACTTGGGCGGACAGGTGCTCGCTCCAGCTTTCAAAGAAATCGTTGGGGAATCACTTCAATATATGGGCGTTGCTTCTAGTAAGAAGCCGAAAACGGTAACCAAAGAAGCAAATAAGCTGAATGTGCCGAATCTGCTCGACGTTCCTGTCGACAGTGCGAAGGCTACTGCGAAGGACAACGGTCTTTCTCTCGAGGTATTTGGGAAAGGAAGTTCGGTGGTTGATCAATTTCCGAAGGCAGGCACACAGATCTTGTCGACGCAGCGCATCTATGCGGCCTTACAGCCCGTTGATGAGATGCAGCTCCCAAGTCTTGTCGGCAAGTCGCTTCGCGATGCGGTTGAGGCGTGCTCTTTCTTCAAATGGGATTGCCAGACCACAGGCGAGGGTTATGTGTCAGAGCAATCAGCTGCAACGGATGGGCGCAGTGTTACGTTGCAGTTGAAGCCCCTTAGCGATCAGTCAGAGGATTCTTCAGCAGCGTCTCCAACGCCTGGTGCAACGGCTACGCCAGCTTCGAAGTCAACAGCGACACCTAAGCCAACGCCGAAGCCGACACCGAAATCTTCGCCCAATTCGCAATCGGATCAGCAACGCACAACAGCCAATTCAGCACGTTAAGGAATAGCTTGTTCTAACCCCTGTTTGTCCCGAATAGTCATGTTAGGAATGAACTTGACCTGAGTAGGGAAGGGAGACTGAACGTTCATGCGGGCTTCTAACGTTACCGTTCGTCGCAGATTATTTACTGCGTTAATTATTGGCACTGTCATCTTTGCAGCACTGATCGTTCGCTTAGCTTATGTTCAGCTTTGGATTGGACAAGACTTGGCGCTTAAAGCCGAGGAAAGCTGGCGGCGTAATATTGAATTCGCGCCAAAACGAGGCGAGATTCAGGATCGCAATGGACTAACGCTGTCATATAGCATGAGTACGCCAACGATTGTTGCGATACCAGTGCAAATCGAAGATGCACAGAGCACAGCAGCTAAGCTGGCCGAGGTGCTGGATGGCAATGCCGATGATATTTATAAGCAAATCACGAAAAAAACGTCTCAAAACTATATAAAACCTTCAGGACGTAAAATTACGCTCGAGAAAGCGCAAGAGGTGCGGAAGCTGAATTTGCCTGGCATCGTGGTAGCGGAAGATAATAAACGCTATTATCCATATGGCTCCTTAGCTGCGCACATTCTCGGTTTTGCGGGCATTGATAAAGGGTTAACAGGCATCGAGGCCAAATACAATAGCCAGCTTACGGGTATTGAAGGCGGCATTTCGTACATGACGGATGCTGCGGGCAGGCTTTTGAAAGGGACAACCGATACGTACACACCGCCCAAAGATGGGTTGAATGTGAAGCTGACGATTGACAGCCACCTTCAAACCGTGATGGAACGCGAGCTGGATCAAGCGATGGTGCAATATCAAGCGCAGAACGTTATTGCGATTATGATGGACCCCAATACGGGTGAAATTTTAGCAATGGGAAGCCGTCCGACCTATGATCCAAGTAAATATATGGAATCACCAGCGGAAACCTATAATCGCAATTTACCAATTTGGAAAACGTATGAGCCAGGTTCAACCTTCAAAATCATTACGTTAGCTGCAGCAATTGAAGAAAAGAAAGTCGATCTTAAGAACGAGCAATTCTTCGATCCAGGCGCCATTGAAGTTGGAGGGGCTAGACTACGCTGTTGGAAGCGCGGCGGTCATGGCAGTGAAACGATGCTCCAAGTTGTACAAAATTCCTGTAACCCAGGCTTCGTTGTGATGGGACAGCGTTTAGGCAAAGAGAAGCTATTCGACTACATATCCCGATTTGGTTTTGGTAAGAAGACAGGGATTGACCTTGGTGGAGAAGAGAATGGTATTATGTTCAAACCATCCCAAGTCGGTCCTGTAGAGTTGGCAACAACCGCTTTCGGTCAAGGGGTATCCGTGACGCCAATTCAACAAATTACGGCTGTTTCTGCAGCGATTAATGGCGGCAAGCTTTTCAAACCATATGTGGCCAAATCGTTCTCGAATCCCGATACAGGTGAAGTGGTCGATGTGGTTGAGCCTCAATTAGTGCGCAATGTGATCTCGGAGTCCACGTCCAAAGAAGTGCGTGAAGCGCTGGAGAGCGTAGTCGCGAAAGGAACGGGGCGCAATGCCTTCATTGACGGCTATCGTGTTGGCGGTAAAACAGGTACCGCACAAAAAGTAATTAACGGCCGTTATTCACCGGACGAACATATCGTATCTTTCATCGGTTTCGCACCGGCGGATAATCCGAAGGTTGTTATTTACGCAGCGGTGGACGATCCGAAGGGCATTCAATTCGGAGGTCTCATCGCAGCGCCGCTCGTCAAAAATATGATGGCTGATGCACTGCGTTACATGAAAGTGGAACCAAATAAAAATCAACTGGATAAAGACTATCGCTACGGGGAAATTCCTGTTGTCGAAGTGCCGGACTTGGTTGGCGCGTCAGTTGATGATATATTAGAAGACCTGAACATGAATTTTAGACTTGCGAAGTCGGGGAATGGCAAATATGTCATTTCACAGGCGCCGAAGGCGGGTTCACGTGTGGATCAAGGATCGACGATTCGCATTTTCTTATCTGATGTTGATCCAGAGAAATAAACGGTTTTGCTTATGATTTTAAAAATATTTACATTTAAGCTTTTCTACTCGCATAAAATTGTCCATAATAGATAGGGTACTTTCTTATATTTCTTAGGAAGAGAGGGTTGCACATGAAGCTGCAGGAACTTGCTTCCGCACTGCTGATCACCCGCATACATGGCGATATCGACACGGAAATTACGGGAATTGAGGCAGACTCTCGCAAAGTAAAACCAGGAGATTTGTTTCTATGTATCCCTGGCCTCAAAGTAGATGGTCATGATTATGCCCCAAAAGCGATTGCGCTTGGGGCTTCTGCGCTTGTAACGGAAAGAGTGCTCGATGTTCCTGTCCCGCAACTTGTGGTGAAGGATGCCCGTTACGCGATGGCAGCGTTAGCGGCGCATTTTTATGGATATCCGAGCAAGTCTTTGAAAATGATTGGCATCACAGGCACGAATGGGAAGACTACCTCCACGTATCTTCTGGAAAAAATTATTGCGGATCGCGGCTTCACTACGGGGCTGATGGGCAATATTCATATCAAAATTGGCGACGCCTACATAGAGAATACAGCGACCAATACGCAGGAAGCGCATGAACTTCAACGTATTTTGAGGGAGATGGCTGATGCGGGCACGCAATACTGCATGATGGAAGTCTCTTCGCACGGTCTCGACATGGGGCGGGTGAAAGGGATCCATTTCCGTTCGGGTATTTTCACGAATCTAACGCAGGATCATTTGGATTATCACAAAACGATGGAATCTTACGCGGCGGCCAAAGGGTTGTTATTTGCGCGGTTAGGTAATGACTTCTCAGCGGATCCGAACCTTCGCCAATATGCGATACTGAACGCAGACGATGAGGCTTCGCAAATGTTCCAGCGTGTTACAGCTGCGCAAGTCATTACTTATGGCATCGACAATGAATGCGATGTTCGTGCTTCCGATATTCGCATGTCATCCAAAGGCACGGAATTTCACGTGAATTCATTCGCGGGTGAAGCCCAATTTCGCATGCAATTAGTTGGTAAATTCAATGTGTATAATGCATTAGGGGCGATAACGGCAGCACTTGCTGAAGGATTCCTGTTGGCAGACATCAAGGCGAGTCTAGAACGAATTACCTCCGTTGATGGCCGTATGGAAGTGGTGAACGAAGGTCAAGATTACTTGGTCTTGGTGGATTATGCCCATACGCCTGACGGGTTAGAGAACGCCCTTTCGACGGTTAGCGAGTTTGCTGAGGGAAGGGTGATTACGGTATTTGGCTGCGGCGGTGATCGTGATCGTACGAAACGTCCCCTGATGGGGAAAATTGCTGCGCAGTACAGCGACTATATTTATGTGACATCTGATAATCCGCGTACCGAAAATCCCGAGGCAATCCTTGACGATATTGAGCCTGGCCTTCTGGAAGTCAATTACCCAGCAAATCAATATACATTAGTGGCAGATCGCAAAAAAGCGATACATCAGGCTATTGATGGGGCAGGCCCTAAAGATGTAATATTGATAGCGGGAAAAGGCCACGAAACGTATCAGGATATCATGGGGGTCAAACATGATTTCGATGATCGGTTGGTGGCTAAGGCTGCGATAAAGGGGAGAACACAGTGATACAGCGCACATTAGTTCAAGTAGCAACGATGCTGGGAGGCGAGGTGTCAGGCTCGCAAGGGGACATTTCGATTCACGGCGTTTCCACAGATACACGATCGATTCACGCTGGCAGTTTGTTTATCCCACTTATCGGCGAGAATTTCGATGGACACAACTATGCGGAAGAGGCTTATCATAAAGGAGCCGCAGCCATTCTATGGCAAGCCGATCATGGTGCGGCGCCACGAGACGTTCCATGTATTGTGGTGGAGGATACGCTTACGGCTCTGCAACGATTAGCCAAAGCGTATCGCAAGGAGCTGCCAGTACGGATTATTGGCATTACAGGCAGTAACGGGAAGACGACGACCAAAGATCTGGTGGCTGCCGTACTTGGCAGCACCTATGAGGTTCATAAAACGAAGGGCAATTTGAACAACCATATCGGCTTGCCGCTTACCCTTCTCATGCTAACGGAAACGACGCAATTCGCCGTCGTTGAAATGGGAATGAGCGGTCGCGGCGAGATTGCGCTGCTCTCGGAGATCGCGGAGCCAGAAGCGGCAATTATCACGATGATCGGCGAATCGCATATGCTACAATTAGGATCTCGTGATGAAATTGCACGGGCCAAAGTTGAAATCGTAACGGGAATGCCAAGGGACAGTCTGCTCATTTATAACGGGGATGAGCCGTTGATTGAACAAGCTCTAGGGGAGTTAGAATTGCCAGCAGGCTTACGCCGACTTCGGTTTGGTCGCGAGCAAGGCAATGACCGCTATCCCTTGGATATCCGAATGGATGCAGACGGCGCCTTTTTCACGCTTAATGACTCGGCCTTCGGGGAAATGTTCATTCCACTTCTCGGCACGCATAACGTCATCAATGCGCTGGCAGCCATCGCTGTCGGCGAGGCCTTCGGCGCCTCGCCAAGTGCCATTGCAGCGGGGCTTCGCTCGCTGCAAATGACAAGCATGCGCATCGAGAAGCTCACGGCAGCCAATGGGCTGACCGTGCTCAACGATGCGTATAACGCCAGCCCCGCCTCGATGCGGGCGGCGATTGCTTTGACCGAGCAGCTGAGCGGCTTCGGTCGGAAGTTCCTCGTGCTCGGCGACATGCTGGAGCTTGGCGAGCACGAAGAGCAGTTCCATCGCGGCATCGGCGCGATGTTGTCGCCAGAACGTGTAGACTACGTCTTCACGTTCGGCCGGCTCGGGCGCTTCATCGCAGAGGAAGCGTCTGCGCACTTTCCGGAGGCGCAGGTGCGCGCCTACGACGACAAGGCGGAGCTCGCAGCGGAGCTCGCCTTGCTGGCACGAGCCCAGGATCTTGTGCTTGTGAAGGGATCGCGCGGCATGCGGCTGGAGCAAGTCGTACAAAGTCTGCTTGCTTGATTAACAGGATCAAGCAAGGCAGCTAAACTAGAGTGATGGACACGAGCAGGGGGAACGAACGTGGAAAACGCAGTTTTATTAACAATGGGTGTGGCTTTTGTGCTTGCGCTAATCATGGGGCCGCTTTGTATCCCTATTTTGAGGCGCATGAAATTCGGTCAACAAATTCGTGAGGATGGCCCACAAGGACATTTGAAGAAGCAAGGGACACCGACGATGGGCGGGATCATCATTCTAATCGCGCTGTCGCTCGCGACGCTTCGTTTTGCAGATAAGAACACCGATTTGTTCATTCTTTTATTAGCCTCTCTAGGCTACGGACTTGTTGGATTTCTAGACGATTATATTAAAATAATTTTTAAACGGTCATTGGGTTTAACCGCCAAGCAAAAACTTTTCGGTCAATTGTTGATTTCGGCCATCGTCTGTTATTTACTTATTAGTCAAGGGCACAGCACAGATATTTATGTACCGTTCGTTTCGTATCATCTCAACGCAGGTTGGCTGTATTTCCCGTTAATGGCCATCCTGATGCTAGGCGCATCGAATGCGGTCAATTTTACAGATGGTTTGGACGGTTTGTTAGCAGGGACAAGTGCGATTGCATTTGGTGCTTTCACGATTATCGCGATGAACAATACGCAGCCAGAAGCGGCGATTTTTTCAGCGGCGATGGTTGGAGCCGTACTTGGTTTTCTTGTGTTTAATGCACATCCTGCCAAAGTGTTTATGGGCGATACAGGTTCATTAGGAATCGGCGGCGGTCTAGTCGCTGTCGCGATATTAACGAAAGCGGAGCTGTTGCTTGCCATTGTTGGCGGCGTATTCCTAGTGGAAATTTTATCTGTCGTCATCCAAGTCGTTTCTTTCAAAACTCGAGGCAAGCGTGTATTCAAAATGAGCCCGATTCATCATCATTTTGAATTGGTAGGCTGGTCGGAATGGCGTGTAGTCATTACATTCTGGGTCGTTGGACTCCTGCTTGCCATTCTCGGACTATATATGAATGAGGTGTTGTAGAACATGAAGCATCCGCGGGAATATCGTGGACTCCAAGTGGTCGTACTTGGCTTGGCTCGCAGCGGTGTCGCTGCAGCTAAGCTTTTTCATCAAAAAGGAGCAATCGTCACGGTTAACGACAAAAAGGAACGAAACCTGTGCCCTGAAGCCGACGAACTTACGGCTCTGGGTATTTCTGTTGTTTGCGGGTATCATCCCGAGTCTCTCGTTCATCCAGGCGTTTCTCTTGTCGTGAAGAACCCGGGAATTCCCTATTCGGTTGAGCCGATCCGTAAAGCGGAGGCACTGGGCATAGAGGTTGTAACCGAGGTTGAGGTCGCTTATCAGTTCTGTGAGGCTCCGATTATTGGGATTACAGGTTCTAATGGCAAAACCACAACGACGACGCTCATTGGCTTAATGCTCGATGGGGCTGGATTGAAGCCCGTTGTCGCAGGGAATATCGGACGCGCTTTAACCGAAGCAGCGCCTGAGGTAACGGCTGAGAATTGGATGGTTGTGGAATTAAGCAGTTTTCAGCTAAAGGGGACAACATCGTTCCGCCCATCCATCGCTTTACTATTGAATCTATATGAGACCCATTTGGATTATCATGGCACCATGGAGGATTATATCGCCTCGAAAGCCAAGCTTTTTGAGAATCAAACCGCTGAGGACACAGCGATTCTGAATGCGGACGACGAAGTGTGCCGAAACCTGATGCCAAGCTTGAAAGCAAAGCTTTTTCCTTTTTCTATGAAGGAAAAACTTGCATTTGGTGTGTATTTGGATGCGGAAACCAATCAATTGGTGTATGCAGATGGACGGAACGAGATCCACCCGATCCTTTCGGCGTCGGAGATGGGGATTCCTGGCAGCTTTAACGTAGAAAACGCCTTGGCAGCCGCTGCAGCGGCGATAACAGCAGGCGTAGATCTGACTACGATTGCAGGTGTATTGAAGAGTTTCCAAGGTGTAGAGCATCGACTAGAGCTCGTGAGAGAAATTGATGGTGTCGGTTTCTATAATAATTCCAAAGCGACGAATGCAGCCGCGTCAGTGAAGTCCATCGAGGCGTTCAACCAACCAGTTATCCTCATAGCAGGCGGACTTGACCGCGGATCTGATTATATGGAACTCCTCCCGACATTCCAAGAGCGGATCAAAGGCATTGTGACGTTAGGGCAAACGAAAGAGAAAATTAAACATATTGCCGAACTTGCAGGGATTAGCGCTATCCAAACGGTCGATACTGCTAAGGATGCAGCGGACGCGGTTTCACAAGCCGTTCAGCTTGCTTGGCAGATGAGTGAGGAAGGGGATATCGTCCTTCTTTCACCTGCTTGTGCGAGCTGGGATATGTTTCCATCCTATGAGGACAGGGGACGCATGTTTAAGGAGTCCGTGCATAACCTTTAAGTAGGGCTTATCCAATTCAGCGAACTTGTTGTTTGTTGCGAGTACGTGGTTAGGCGGAGGCCCACAACTGACAAAGAGGTGTCTGTAATGGGTAAAGCTCGCTCCGCTCCTGACATTTGGATTATTATTCCGACCTTGCTGCTGCTGACGATCGGCGTTATTATGGTTTACAGCGCAAGCAGTGTGCTTGCTTTTCGTGAATTTGGCGATTCTTTTTATTATTTAAAAAGACAATTGATCTTCGCGGTGCTTGGTATTGTAGCCATGTTTTTCACCATGAATGTGGATTATTTGGTATGGAAGCGGTTTGCCAAAGTGGCGTTGTTCGTTTGCTTCGGTATGCTCATTATTGTGCTTATTCCTGGAATCGGCGTCGTGCGCGGCGGCGCCCGAAGTTGGTTAGGGATTGGCGCATTCGGGATTCAGCCCTCTGAGTTTATGAAAATTGGGATGATTCTCTTCCTAGCCAAGCTACTTTCTGAAAATCAATCCAAAGTTACGCTGCTGACCAAGGGGCTTATGCCGCCTTTAGGAATCATGGGGTTGGCCTTTGGTCTCATCATGCTGCAGCCTGATCTTGGTACAGGTGTCGTACTTGTTGGCGCTTCGCTGCTTATCATTTATACGGCAGGTGCGAGATTGCTTCATCTCTCGTATCTAGGTATGATAGGAGTTGCTGGTTTTGTAGGTCTGGTTATTGCTGCGCCGTATCGACTAAAACGAATTACTGCGTTCCTTGATCCATGGCAAGATCCGTTAGGCGCTGGCTATCAATCGATTCAGTCTTTATATGCGATTGGACCAGGCGGCTTAGTTGGGCTGGGGCTCGGGATGAGCAGGCAGAAATACAGTTATTTACCTGAACCGCAAACCGATTTTATTTTCTCCATCATAGGTGAAGAACTTGGTTTCATTGGCGGCGCTCTCGTGCTGTTGTTATTTACGATATTGGTTTGGAGAGGCATGCGTGCAGCGATTACCGCCCCAGACACATTTGCTAGTCTTATTGCAGTTGGTATTATCGGCATGATCGCCGTTCAAGTAATTATTAATATTGGTGTAGTTATTGGTATGTTTCCAGTAACCGGCATAACATTGCCGTTCATAAGTGCAGGGGGGTCGTCCTTGACGCTTATGCTGACATCCGTCGGCATCCTGCTTAATATATCCCGCTATTCGAGGTGACAGGGGAATGAGAAAGATCGTTTTTACCGGAGGTGGCTCCGCAGGCCATGTGACGCCTAATCTAGCACTCATCCATAGGCTGAAAGCGCATGGTTGGGAGATTGCTTACATAGGCTCGGACACTGGTATTGAGAAAGACATTATTGATCGAGAAGGGGTGCCCTTTTATCCGATTTCTTCGGGAAAGCTGCGCCGTTATTTCGACTTAAAAAATATAAAAGATCCTTTCAAAGTGATGAAAGGTGTGTATGAATCGTATCGATTGCTGAAACGTTTGAAGCCCGCCATCGTCTTTTCGAAAGGCGGGTTCGTTTCTGTTCCGGTCGTTCTGGGAAGTCGAATGAATAAGATTCCGGTCATCATTCACGAGTCTGATATGACGCCTGGACTGGCCAATAAAATTTCAATTCCTTTTGCAACGAAGGTATGTGTGACTTTTCCTGAATCCCTCTCGCATATCCAAAGTGGCAAATCGATCTTGACGGGACTGCCGATCCGTGAACAAATCAACAGCGGGAAAGCGTCCCGCGCTTTGCAGTTATGCGACTTTCACACGCAGAAGCCAGTGGTTCTTATTATGGGAGGCAGCTTAGGGTCTCAAGTGCTGAATACAGCTGTACGAGCAAATCTAGGGCGTTTACTTAGCCGTTTTCAGGTGATTCATCTTTGCGGCAAGGGCAACATCGACATGGAATTGCTTCACACACGCGGCTATAAGCAATTCGAGTACTTGAATGAAGAGCTTCCCGATGTATTAGCAATGACGGATCTCGTTATTTCACGTGCGGGTGCCACGTCAATTTTTGAATTTTTGGGCTTGGAGAAGCCGATGTTGCTCATTCCATTATCGCTACAAGCTAGCCGTGGTGATCAGATTCTAAATGCAGCGTCCTTCCAGAAAGCTGGATACGCCGATGTCTTACAAGAAGAAGATCTAACCGCTGAGGTGTTGGTTGAGCGCGTTGAGGCACTATATAACAATCGTGAGACTTATAAAGCCGCGATGCAATCACGCGATGTAACGGATGCTGTCTCCGCCATCGTCAAACTCATTGAAGCACATAGCCGTACGTCATGATTTTGTTAAAGCGTATAGGCGATTGTCACACTCTATCCGATTTTACATAAACTACACTATAACCGTGACAGACACCTAAGGCTCCATAAGCCACCTGATTAGCGAAGAAAAGGCCAACTTCGAGAAGGTCCTTATGGATGAAATGAGGAGACTACCTTCGGTAAGTCCTATCATTTCTTACCATGCGTTCTGTGAAGGAGGTTTCCCATGCAGAAGTTAATATCCGATTTACAGGCATCCAATTTTGGCGAGATAAGAACGAATGAACGTCTAGCTCCCTATACCACTTGGAAAATCGGCGGACCTGCTGATTGCTTGATTATTCCCTATTCCAAAGAGCAAGTTGTTGCTGCCATATGTTTTCTTCATGAACGCGGCGTCCCTTGGACGATTATCGGTCGAGGCTCCAACTTGCTTGTCAGTGACAAAGGGATTCGCGGTGTTGTGATTAAGCTAGGCCAGGCGCTGGATACACTCCGCTTTGACGGCACAACGGTCTATGCGGGCGGTTCCTATTCGTTCATTAAATTGTCTGTCTTGGCGGCCAAAGAAGGGTTAACTGGAATGGAGTTCGCTTCTGGTATTCCAGGTTCAGTGGGAGGCGCCGTTTACATGAATGCAGGGGCCCACGGGTCCGATGTGTCACGCATACTCAAGCAGGCTGAAGTCATCCTAGACACTGGGGAATTGGTCGTCATGCAGGCAGAAGACTTAAAGTATGCCTATCGTCATTCGATTTTGCATACGTTGCCTGGCATCGTAACAGAGGCTGTTTTTGAACTACAGGCGGGAGATCGCCACGAAATCGCTGGAGCCATGGCGGCTTATCGGGATCGGCGTCTTCGCACGCAACCGCTTCAATTAGCTTGCGCTGGCAGTGTGTTCCGCAACCCCGCAGGGGGATTCGCAGCGAAGCTTATCGAAGAAGCAGGCCTGAAAGGCAAACGTGTCGGTGGAGCAGAAATATCAACGCTACACGCCAATTTCATTGTGAACACTGGAGATGCTACAGCCGAGGACGTTCTTGCTCTTATCAACGAAGTACAGCTCATCGTAGAGAACATGTACGGTATTAAGCTTGTACCCGAGGTATTGGTAATGGGTGAGAGGTAAATCGGAGGTGGAATTTTGGAGAAGCTCGTTATCGAAGGTGGAAAACCTCTTACAGGAGCCATCCAGATACACGGCGCGAAAAACGCCGCATTACCAATCTTAGCTGCCTGCGTGCTTGCTAGCGGCACGCATACACTGCACAATGTTCCGAATCTGCTCGATATCGACACAATGCTGGGCATACTGCGCGCATTAGGTTGTCGGGCCGAGCAGCAAGGAGATACGGTGACGATCACAACATCCACAGCACATTCCTCCCATATCCCAGAAGAATTAATGGGTCAGATGCGATCTTCCATTTTTCTAATGGGTCCACTACTCGCAAGATTCGGAAGTGTCACTGTCTACCAACCAGGCGGCTGTGCCATTGGAGAACGGAAAATCGACTTGCACCTCAAAGGCTTACAGTCGCTAGGCGCGGAGATTGAAGAGTTCTCGAACCGGATCGTGTGTACCGCTGAATCCTTGCAAGGCAATGAGATTTTCCTGGACTTTCCAAGTGTTGGCGCAACTGAGAATATCATGATGGCTGCTGTCAGAGCAGAAGGCATAACGACCATTTATAACGCGGCTCGTGAGCCTGAGATTCAAGATTTGCAAAACTTCTTAAATGCCATGGGGGCCGACATTATTGGCGCGGGGACGGATACGATCACCATTCGTGGTGTCAAAACGCTTACGCCAGGCACGTATCGGATTATTCCAGACCGCATCGTTGCCGGTACTTTTCTCGTAGCAGCAGCAGCGACCAAAGGGAATATTTCATTGGAACGTGTAAATCCTGCGCATTTAACCTCTGTTATCCATGTGCTTAAGCGTGCAGGTGTTCAAATCATCGCGGACGGTGATATAATACATGTAAGCTGTCCGACAAGACCCAAGGCTGTAGAGCG
The DNA here is from genome assembly GCF_032271945.1 of Paenibacillus sp. MBLB1832. Taxonomy (NCBI): domain Bacteria; kingdom Bacillati; phylum Bacillota; class Bacilli; order Caryophanales; family Paenibacillaceae; genus Paenibacillus; species Paenibacillus roseipurpureus. Next base: position 2,369,948 of record NZ_CP130319.1, read on the forward strand.
TATAGTAACATCGCCGCATCCTTCATTTCCGACAGATCTGCAATCACAGGTTATGGTACTGCTGTCGCTAGCAGATGGATTAAGTGTAATGAAAGAAACGATATTTGAAGGTAGATTTAAGCACGTGGATGAACTGGCTCGTATGGGGGCGGATATTCGCGTAGACATGAGTTCAGCCTTTATTCGCGGTGTGCCTCGACTATATGGCGCTACAGTTGAGGCAACTGATTTACGGGCTGGTGCCGCACTTGTAATCGCTGGTTTGGCCGCGCATGGCACGACGATCGTTGAACAAATTCATCATATTGATAGAGGATATGATAGAATTGAGCATATGCTGACTAGTTTAGGTGCCTCAGTACTACGTCAAGCTCCAGTTCCGAGTGAGTAATCTTGCAGATTCATCGCGTATCCCTTCCTGCATGCAGGAGGGGATACACGATTTCTATTTAAAAATGTCATTTTCATTTCTACTAGGTGGTGCCCCTCTTGTCCGAAGATCAGAAAGTGCCTGCATTACAACCAGTTCCTAAGCCGCGATCGCGTACGAATCGGAAACTGCTCGTCTTACTGTTACTTTTTTTTATGACCGTCCTGATCATCTTGTTTTTTCAATCTTCCCTCAGTAAAATCAGCCAAGTGGAAATCGAGGGAAATGAACTGCTCGCGCCAGATACAGTTGGACAAGCTAGTCAGCTCAAAGTAGGTGACCGGTTCTTTGCAGTGAGTTCCTCTACGATCGGGAATCGCATCGCTGCGCTGCCAATGGTGAAACATGTCGAGGTGAAGAAGTCCTTCCCAGGCGTCATCCGCATTCATGTGGAGGAATATCCGAAGGTAGCTTTCCAAGTTGATGCGCAAGGGAAGAAATATGCCATCCTGGCAGATGCTAGTTTCATTGCTTTGCCTGCTGGCAGCAGTATTCCGCTGGATATGCCCATCTTATCGGGCTGGAATGATCAGGATCCGAATAAGCTTGCGCTATGTAAAGCATTGGATACGATTCCCAAGAGTGCCTTGTCCGATATTTCTGAAATTAAGCCAGATCCATCCGAGTCTTATCCGGATAAAATCAAGCTGTACACACGTTCACAATACGAAGTGTTTACAACGATCTCTTATTTGCCTGACAAAATTGATAACCTCCCAGGTTATATTGCTAGCTTGCAAGAGAATCACATAATGAGCGGCGCGATTACGATGTTGGAAGCGGAATATCACACACCATTTGGTTCAAATGCGGTGTCTAAAGCGGATTCGAAAGGTGATCCCAAGTCCACGCCAAAAGTAACGCCGAAACCATAGAAACGTGAACAGCGCGTGAAGACTGACAAAAAAAAGCGGAATAGACTACTCAATCTCTGAAATAAATGTTAAAATTAGTTTTATGGTTAAATAGGATATATCTGTTCACTCAATTTGTTCTTGTCTGCATAAGCAAAGAACATCTGAATTCTACAAAAATTACACGTGAAATTTGCAGCTTTTCTAAAAAGTAAAAAAAATGTAGAAAAAAGAGGGAAAATGGCGGTTGTGTGGAATACGTATAGGAGTCTTTATGAAATTTTCGCAATATTACCTAAGTTACAGGAGGTGCCAGGGGCTTGAGCAACAATGATATCATTGTTAGTTTAGACATCGGTACATCCAAAGTTCGAGCTATTATTGGGGAAGTCGTGAACGGAACCATTAATATAATAGGAGTGGGATCTGCCGAGTCAGAGGGTATTCGTAAGGGCGCCATCGTTGATATTGATCAAACTGTGCAATCCATTCGCAGTGCTATTGATCATGCTGAACGTATGGTCGGCATACAAATTTCCGAGGTTTACGTTGGTATTTCGGGGAATCATATTTCTTTACAATCCAGTCACGGCGTTGTAGCCGTTTCCAATGAAGACCGTGAGATTGGTGAGGAAGATATTGATCGCGTAATTCAAGCGGCAAGAGTCATCGCATTACCTCCCGAACGTGAAATAATTGGAGTCGTACCTAAGCAATATTTAGTGGACGGACAAGAAGGTATTAACGATCCGCGTGGTATGATCGGAGTTCGCTTGGAAGTCGAAGCAACGATTATTACTGGAGCGAAGACAGGCATACATAATTTAATCCGCGTTGTGGAAAAATCCGAACTGAAGGTTTCTGGACTTATCCTCATGTCCCTCGCATCTGGAAATTTGGCACTTTCCAAAGATGAGAAAGCTGTTGGGACCGTGCTGGTTGATATCGGCGCCGGTGCAACGACGATTGCTGTGTTTGATCAGGGGAACCTGGTTGCGACTTCAACCATTCAAATCGGCGGCGAATTTATCTCAAACGATATTTCGATTGGACTTCACACTCAATTGGAAATTGCTGAGAAAATCAAGCTGAAATATGGTTGTGCATCTGTCGAAGATTCCGCGGCTGATCAAGTGTTCAAAATTACGAGAATGGGAAGCAATGTCGAAAAGGAATTCTCGCAAGTAGACCTTGCTAACATTATCGAACCACGTGTCGAAGAAATTTTTCAATTGATTCGCGCAGAAGTTCACCGTCTCGGCTTCAGCCATTTAGCTGGCGGCTATGTGCTTACGGGCGGAACTGTTTGTATGCCAGGGATGTTGGCCATTGCACAATCCGAGTTGGCCACATCTGTTCGTATCGCAGTGCCTGATTTTATTGGTGTACGTGATCCTTCTTATACAAGCGGTGTCGGTATTATTCAATTTGTATCCAAATACATGAAGAATCGTAACTCAGGCATGGTCAAGAAGCTGGTTACAAAGACTACCAAAAAATCCTCCGATAGTCAAAAGCCAGGTTGGTTTGAAAAAGTTAAAAATTTCTTCAGTGATTTTATTTAGTTCGTACAACCTCATTTCGTAGAATTGTTAAGGTAGGGGGATATGGCTCATATGTTTGAATTTGATATGGATTTAGACCAATTGGCTCAAATCAAAGTCATCGGTGTAGGTGGCGGCGGTTCCAATGCGGTTAATCGTATGATCGAAAACGGTGTTAAAGGTGTAGAATTTATTACAGTTAACACCGATGCACAAGCGCTTCACCTCGCGAAGTCCGTGCATAAATTGCAAATCGGGGATAAGCTTACGCGCGGACTTGGCGCAGGTGCCAATCCAGAAGTCGGGAAGAAAGCAGCGGAAGAGTCAAGGGAGACGATTCTGAATACGCTTCGTGGCGCTGACATGGTATTCGTAACAGCAGGAATGGGCGGAGGCACAGGTACAGGAGCTGCACCTGTTATCGCCGAAATCGCGAAAGAGGTAGGTGCGCTGACGGTTGGTGTTGTTACGCGTCCGTTCACATTCGAAGGGCGGAAACGCTCATTGCAAGCAGAGCAAGGGATTGCTGCGCTAAAAGAGAAAGTAGACACCTTGATTATTATCCCGAATGACCGTCTTCTTGAGATCGTTGATAAGAAAACGCCAATGCTGGAAGCGTTCCGTGAAGCCGACAACGTTCTTCGTCAAGGTGTACAAGGTATTTCCGATTTGATCGCTGTGCCAGGTCTTATCAACTTGGACTTTGCAGATGTCAAAACGATTATGACCGAGCGCGGCTCAGCCCTGATGGGAATTGGTGTTGCAACCGGTGAGAATCGTGCAGCAGAAGCTGCGAAGAAAGCGATCTCCTCGCCATTGTTGGAGACATCGATCGAAGGCGCTCGTGGAGTTCTTATGAATATCACAGGCGGTATGAACCTAAGCTTGTACGAAGTCAATGAAGCTGCGGATATCGTAGCATCGGCTTCGGACATCGAGGTAAATATGATTTTCGGTGCTGTTATTGATGATAAGCTGAAAGATGAGATTCTGGTTACAGTTATTGCGACTGGCTTTGAACATAAGCAAGCGCCGATGCATCAGTCGATGAAGCGTCCTGTACAGAATCAAACGGAGTCAGCACCACCATCCGATAACAGATTGAATAATCTCAAACCTTTTGGCGCTCAGCCATCCCATGATCAATTAGATATTCCGACGTTCCTACGCAATCGCGGACGGAATACTGACAAATAATTACACAATATCTGTCTAGAGACCGAAGCCCTACTACATGTAGAAGCTTCGGTTTTTTGTTGTTTTACCAGCATTTACGGAGTGAAATATGCCGCGTCAACTGACAAAAAAAGTAGCCGCCGACTAGCATGTTTAGACAGACTTTGAAGTTAGAATCCCCTATACTGATTCAGAAGCAGCAAGTTTCGTAATGAAATTGCTAGAGAGTGTCCCACCTGGAGGTGAGTCATCGTATGGTCGTCTATGCGGATCTCATTTTCCTGCTGAACTTTCTAGTGGATGGCATCCTATTAGTGGTGACAGCAAAAACACGGAAAATAGCGTTTAACTGGTGGAGGATAGCACTTTCAGCGGCATTAGGAGCGTCCTATGTGGTCATGATGTTTTCACCAGTTCCTACCATGCTATTTACATTTTCTGTGAAATGTATGTGGTGTACAGGTATGATTATGACTGCTTTCGGCTATGGATCCTTACAAAATTTGTTGCGCAATATGGGAACATTCCTATTAATTAACTTCGCGGTCGCTGGCGGAATGTTCGGGATCCATTATGTGTTGGCATCCTCTTCGGATGTGATGGAAGGTATCGTATTCACCCAATCGGGTGTGTCAGCGTTCCAATTCCAGATTGGCAGTGTCATGTTCGTCCTACTGTTGCTTCTGCCTTTGATCTGGTGGTTTAGGATGGTGTTCCAGAGTAGTAAGCAACGTGAGGTGATGACGACGTATTTGGCCGAAGTCACGATCTATGTGGAAGGATTTATTGCTACTTGTAAAGGACTAATTGACACTGGAAATCAATTGTATGACCCGCTGACGCGGACCCCAGTCATGGTATTGGAGGTGACGGAGTTGGGGGATGTAGTGCCTGAGGCGTGGCTGCAACGTATTCGTTCCGCGGAAGTCGATCAAATCATCAGCGGCATTGGTGTTGAAGAATTTGTCTGGCAGGATCGCTTGCGACTCGTTCCTTATCGAGGTGTGAACCGAAATACCCAATTTATGCTGGCTATTAAGCCAGATAAGGTGGTGATCAATCATAATGATTCCCAGTTGGAAGCGACCAAGGTGCTCATTGGACTCGATGGTGGAAAATTGTGTAGCGATGGCACTTACCAAGCGATTATTCACCCTGCTTTAATTTCTGCTGTATAGCGCTTTCACAGAAGTCAGTTTTCCTATGGAACACGGACTAAATCGTACGAAGTAAGTTTTGCATAGCAAAACTCTTAGGAGGAAACTAACATGTTCTTGAAGTGGAAACTGCTTGTTCAACTAGCGTATTATCGGGTATTGATGTTTCTCGGTCTCAAAGGGGAGGAAATCTATTACATAGGCGGCAGTGAAGCGTTGCCACCACCCTTAACACGTGAAGAAGAAGAATACTTACTGGAGAAATTACCATCCGGGGACGCGGCTATTCGTGCCATGCTGATCGAGCGCAACCTGAGATTGGTTGTTTATATAGCGAGGAAATTCGAGAACACCGGGATTAACATTGAGGATTTAGTTTCAATTGGTGCGATTGGGCTTATTAAAGCCGTGAACACCTTCGATCCTGAGAAAAAGATTAAATTGGCGACCTATGCATCGCGGTGTATTGAGAATGAAATTCTGATGTACTTGCGCCGGAATAGTAAAATCCGAACGGAGGTCTCCTTCGATGAACCGCTGAATATCGATTGGGATGGCAACGAACTGCTCTTATCGGATGTGCTCGGCACAGAAAATGATACGATTTATCGCAATATCGAAGAGCAGGTAGATAGAAAGCTGCTGCATAAAGCGCTGGATCGACTGAGTGAGCGTGAACGCATCATTATGGAGCTCCGTTTCGGTCTACAAGATGGGGAAGAAAAAACCCAAAAAGACGTTGCTGATTTATTGGGTATTTCTCAATCCTATATCTCCAGACTCGAAAAAAGGATCATTAAACGTCTGCGCAAGGAATTTAATAAGATGGTCTAAAAATTTTTTTGTCGAGGTCATATCGAAATTGTTCAACAGTCACGGGAGGGAGCAAGTTAGTACCCTTTTGTCAAGTGGCTGGAGGACGGATGGGGTAGGAATAAATCGACCGCTCACGGGGATAATTAACAGTAATGTTTCTCCTTGGGAGGTAATCACGATGACCCGAAATAAAGTTGAGATATGTGGAGTTGATACCGCCAAACTGCCTGTTCTGACCAATGCAGAAATGCGTGAGTTGTTCACTGACTTGCAAACTAAACAGGAAAGAACTGCAAGAGAGAAATTGGTCAATGGCAACTTACGGTTGGTTCTGAGTGTGATTCAGCGGTTCAACAATCGTGGAGAGTATGTGGACGATCTCTTCCAAGTTGGTTGTATTGGTTTGATGAAAGCCATCGATAATTTTGATTTGAGTCAAAATGTCAAATTCTCGACCTATGCGGTTCCGATGATTATAGGTGAGATACGCCGCTACTTACGAGACAATAACCCGATTCGCGTTTCTCGTTCCTTGAGAGATATTGCTTACAAAGCTTTACAAGTGAGAGACAGCTTAACGAATCAAAATTCGCGCGAGCCGTCGATTTATGAAATTTCCGAAGCGCTCAATGTTCCGAAAGAAGATGTGGTATTCGCCCTGGACGCGATTCAGGATCCGGTTTCGTTATTTGAACCAATCTATCATGATGGGGGAGATCCCATTTATGTCATGGACCAAATTAGTGATGAGCGAAATAAGGACATGTCCTGGATTGAAGGTATTGCCTTACGCGAGGCGATGCATAAGCTGAACGCCAGAGAGAAAATGATTCTTTCTATGCGATTCTTTGAAGGTAAGACCCAAATGGAAGTTGCGGATGAAATCGGTATTTCGCAGGCGCAAGTGTCAAGGCTTGAAAAATCCGCGATCTGCCAAATGCAGAAACATGTGAAAACGTAAATGGCAATCAACAAAGACTGGATCGGCCTGTGCAGACAAGCTGTGAAGGTCTTTTTTTTCTACACAGGACATTTTGCTGGGCAGGCACATATACTAATATCAAATCCCTTCACTTTGATAATGAGATGCGTGGTGATAAAGCACATGAAAATATCTGATTTCCAGACGAAGGACGTAATCAATATTGTGGACGGCAAGAAGCTTGGACAAATCAGTGATTTGGAGCTTGATCTGCGGCAAGGACGGATCGATGCTATCGTTGTGCCGAATCAAACCCGATTTTTCGGACTTTTCGGTTCTGGAACCGATGTGATCATTCCTTGGAAGCATATCGTGAAAATTGGTGCTGATGTAGTACTCGTGAAGCTTGAGGATGTGCGACCGTACCGGCAAACGGACGATACGGACAGTGTTTATGAGTTTAACCGTCAATATCGGAATTGACGGGTGACGCACGGGAGGCCGTGTGTCTTTTTGTTTTGTATGCTAAAGTAGAGAGTAGATCTGAGAATGGGAGAGAATGGACATGGAACCATTTGTGGTGAAATCAGAAACGATAACAGGCCGAGAGGACCGACCAGTCCTTTTACATATCGAACCATGGAGTGGAAAATTTCCTGAGGTCACGGCAGGCTTTTCAAGCCGTTGGGGTGGCGTGAGTCGGGCGCCCTTTCATTCGTTGAATTGTGGTCTACATGTCAATGATGATCCAAAGGACGTCGTGATCAATCGTGAGCGCATAGCAGACGTCCTAGGGCTTCCATTTGATGCTTTCACCTATGCGGAGCAGGTACATGGGAAAGACGTCGCGATTGTGAGTCTGAACGAGCAAGGAAGCGGCAGAGTGGCAAGGGAGACGGCCTTGCAAGCGAAGGATGGTTTTATCACCCAGGAAAAAGGAATCGTGCTTTGTGCGCAGTTCGCGGATTGTGTCCCGCTGTTCTTCTATGACCCTGTGAAGCGAGTCGTTGCGCTTGCGCATGCGGGTTGGAAAGGAACGGTGTTAAACATTTCCATGGCTACAATATCCTTAATGACACATACTTTTGGTAGCCAGCCATCGGACATTTATGCGGTCGTAGGGCCTTCAATTGGCGCCTGCTGCTACGAGGTGGATGAAACGGTTGCTTCGAGAGTTAAGCAGGTTCTGGATGAAATGCAATCTTCACAAGAAGAGAAAGCAGCTATTTTAACGGATAAAGGCAATTCGAAGTATATGCTGAATTTGCAAGTCATGAATAGGAAATTGATCGAGCAAGCAGGAATTTTGTCGTCCCATATCGAAGTAACACAGTTATGTACGAGTTGCAGAAATGACCTTTTCTTTTCGCATCGCAAAGAGGAGGGCTCTACCGGTCGAATGATTGCATGGATCGGCTTGTTGGCATGATGGGGCAAGCTGTGTTGAATTGAGGTGTTGAAGAATGAGCATTGCCGAACAAAAGCAAGAGGTTGAAGCACGCATTGCAGCCGTTTGTCAGCGAGCGGATCGGCAAGTAGAGGACGTTAAAGTCATCGCTGTTACCAAGTATGTGTCACTGGAAACGACGCAACAAGTACTGGATATGGGATTACAGCATATAGGTGAGAATCGTTGGCAAGATGTGAAACCGAAGTGGGAAGCGCTGCATGAACGTGGGACTTGGCATTTCCTTGGACATTTGCAAACGAACAAAGTGAAAGATGTGATCGGTAAATTTGCTTACATTCACTCGCTTGACCGCATGTCACTGGCGAAGGAATTGGACAAGCAGGGGGCTGCCCTTGGACTTGTCGTGAACTGCTTCCTGCAGGTGAACATCTCGGGAGAAGCGACGAAGTATGGCGTTGCGCCTGACCAATTTTTTGCCTTCACCGAGGAAGTCAGTAAGCTTTCGAATATTCGCGTGTGCGGTCTGATGACGATGGCTCCTTATGAGCTGGAAGCGGAGGAAACGAGGCCTGTCTTCCGTGGCTTGCGTGAGCTGCGGGATCGACTGAATGAGCGGAAGCTATTCCCGTATGAAGTGACAGAGCTATCCATGGGCATGTCGGGCGACTTCGAAGTTGCTATTGAAGAGGGAGCCACTTGGGTGCGCTTAGGAACTGTGCTTGTCGGCAAGGAAACCTGATATCAGGCAGGTAATCGGATTTCATATTTTGTTAGGAGGGAACACTTGTGGGTGTATATAACCGATTTATGAATTTTCTTGGCCTCCAGGAAGAAGAAGAAATTGTAGAGCGCGAACGAATTATTGAAACGACGGAAGAACCTGAAACCAATCCTTATGAATTACGTAATAAAAATAAGGCGAATGTCGTAAGTATTCATTCTCAGAAAAATTCCCGTGTTGTGCTCAGCGAGCCTCGTACCTACGAGGAAACACAAGACATTGCCGATCATTTACGTTCGCGCAGAGCAGTTGTTGTCAATTTGCAACGTGTACGCAGCGACCAAGCGATTCGAATCGTCGATTTCTTGAGCGGAACCGTTTACGCATTGAATGGGTCTATCTCTAAGCTTGGACCGAATATCTTCCTCTGCACGCCAGATTCAGTCGATATTCACGGTCACATCTCCGAGATGATAGGCGAAGAATAGACGTATATCCTAAGACAGAGGTGGATGACTAGGTGGGTAACGTTATCAGTGTTTTAAGCTTGCTTAAAGAAATTTATTATTTCATGATTATTGGATATTTGATCTTATCTTGGTTTCCGAATGCTCGTGACAGTTTTGTCGGTGGACTGCTTGCGAAGCTGGTTGAACCTTATTTAGCTCCTTTCCGTAAAATCATTCCGAGCATTGGTTTCATCGATCTTTCGCCAATCGTGGCGCTGATTGCGTTACAATTCGTGTTTATGGGGATTATTGCGGTACTTCAATTCATTGTGGGGATTTTCTAATCTTGAAAGACATTTACGGACATTTTCATTCCGACGAGCATCATTTTGTGGATAAGGCTCTAGATTGGGTGGAACGTGCTGCTGGGCAGCATGTTGTGAAATTAACCGATTTTCTAGACCCCAGACAAGCCTTTATCTTGAATTCTCTCGTTAACCGAAACGCTGATGTGCATTGCCGCTTCGATGGCGGGTATGATGCTGCAGAACGGAGACGAGCATTGATTGCTCCAGACTATCGCGTCTTGGAAGGCGAAGACATGGCGATGGCGGTGTTATCGGTTTCTTCGGGGGATGGCAAATTTCTAACATTAGAACATGGAGATTACATGGGCGCCATTCTTGGACTCGGCATGAAGCGAGACAAGGTTGGCGATATTCATGTTATAGAAGGCGGCTGCCATTGTCTGGTGACACAGGATGCCGCAGATTATTTGCATTTGAACCTGTCCCAAGTGCACCGTGTGCACGTTCAGACGGAGTTGCTTCCTTTGGAACAGTTGCAGCTTGCGAAAGTGCAGTTGGAAGAGTTGCATCTGTCCGTTGCATCGATGCGTATGGACGGGATCGTCAGCGATGTGTTTCGGCTCAGCCGGGCGAAAATTTTGCAGCCGATTCAAGCAGGCCGATGCCGTGTGAATTGGAAACTGGAAGAGGATCCGAGCAAACCTTTGAAAGAGGGAGATCTGATTTCGTTGCAAGGATTCGGCAGGTTTAAGGTGCTTGAAGTGGAGGGCATATCGAAAAAGGGTCGAATTCGTGTGAAAATTGGCAAGTATGCATGATCGTGGATAATTTATCCACGAACTTTGCAGGAATTGCTAGTTTTCTGTCGAACTGAACTGTATAGACCTAGGTGTAGGCTGGCGTTCAAGCGCTAAGCATGCACTTACGAAATCAGTTTTGCTGCGCAAAACGCGAAGGAGGGGCACTGATGCCATTAACACCGTTAGATATACATAATAAAGAGTTTTCTCGTTCATTTCGCGGATATGATGAGGATCAGGTGAATGAATTCCTGGATCAAGTCATCAAGGACTATGAGGCTCTAATCCGTGAAAATAAGGATTTGCAAAATCAGACATTAGCTTTACAAGAACGTTTGGATCATTTCACGCATATCGAGGATTCGCTCAGCAAGACGATTATCGTGGCGCAAGAAGCGGCCGATGAGGTCAGAAACAATTCCAAGAAAGAAGCGCAGCTGATTCTGAAGGAAGCGGAGAAGAATGCAGACCGGATTATTAATGAATCCTTGACTCGTTCCCGCAAAGTTGCCCTCGAAATCGAAGAATTGAAGAAGCAAGCTTCGATTTATCGGACACGCTTCCGGACTTTGCTTGAAGCGCAGCTTGAGTTATTGAACACAGAAGGCTGGCAAAGTATGCAGTTTGAACATGCTGAAGAGAGCTAAATTTGATCTAGGCTGATCGTATATTGACTATGCCTGGTGAATTGGGTATACTCCTGTTAAATGTATCGCAATAAAGCTATGACTGGAACGAGTAGGACGTTATAAGCAGTGTCAGCGAATTAGGGTTTTGGTGTGAGCCTAATCTCTGCAGCGTACCGAATATCTCCCAGGAGCGTCTCTTGAATGAAGTAGAGAGAAACGGGTCATGCCGTTACACATGATCGAGTGAAGTAGCTGTGTTCAATCGCCAGGGGCGTTTGTTCTTAAGCTCTTAACGAGGGTGGTACCGCGAGTAGAGTTTCTCGTCCCTTTTTGGGGATGAGAGGCTTTTTTTGTTTTCTAAGAACGTAAACGAGATTGAAGCAGGATGGAGTGGGACGTATGGATTATGGCAAAACGTTAAATTTATTACAAACCGAGTTCCCGATGAGAGGCAATTTGCCACAAGCGGAACCGAAAATGCAAGAGCACTGGGAATCCGAAGACATGTATGCCAAAGTACAAGAGAGCCGCAAAGGAAGAACGAAATTCATTTTACATGATGGTCCTCCGTATGCGAATGGCGATATTCATATTGGTCATGCCCTGAACAAAGTCTTAAAGGATATTATCGTTCGATTCAAAACCTTGCAAGGCTTTGACGCGCCGTATGTCCCAGGTTGGGATACACATGGCTTGCCGATCGAGCAAGTGATCACGAACAGCGGAAAAGTGGATCGCAAGAAAATGACGGTTCCTGAGTTCCGTCAATATTGCGCGGAGTATGCCCTCCAATCGGTGGAGAAGCAGAAAAGCCAATTCCAACGTCTAGGTATCCGCGGCGATTGGAAAAACCCGTACATTACCCTGCAACCAGGGTATGAAGCTCAGCAAATTCGTGTTTTCGGCACGATGGTTCAGAAAGGGTACATCTACAAAGGCTTGAAGCCTGTCTACTGGTCTCCATCATCCGAGAGTGCGTTGGCGGAGGCGGAAATCGAGTATAAAGAGAAAACGTCAACTTCGCTTTATGTCGCATTCCCTGTCAAAGACGGCAAAGGTAAATTGCCACAAGACGCAGCAATCGTCATTTGGACAACAACTGCGTGGACGCTTCCTGCGAACTTAGGGATTTCCTTGCATCCTGAATTCGATTATGCGATTGTGCAAGCAGCAGGCAAAAAATATGTATTGGCACAAGGCTTGCTGGCAGCAGCAGCTAAGGATATCGGCTGGAGCGAATACGAAATATTGTCCACAGTGAAAGGCAGCGAGTTGGAGTTCGTAACGTGCCAACATCCATTCTATGATCGTGAATCCCTTGTAATGGTTGGCGAACACGTAACGCTTGAAGCAGGTACGGGTTGCGTTCACACGGCGCCAGGTCACGGGGAAGATGATTTTACGATCGGGCAGCGCTACAATATCGGCGTGCTGTGCCCTGTGGACGATCAAGGTCATTTTACAGCGGAAGCACCAGGGTATGAAGGTTTGTTCTATGAAAAAGGCGGCAAGCTCATTATCGAGAAGCTGCAAGAGAATGGCTTATTGTTGAAAGCAGCTGATATTCAGCATCAATACGCACATGACTGGCGTACGAAGAAGCCTGTAATTTACCGGGCTACCGAGCAATGGTTCGCGTCGATTGATCTGTTCCGACAAGCGATGCTCGATGAGATTAAGCAAGTCAAATGGACGCCAGAGTGGGGCGAAGTTCGTCTGCATAACATGATTGCAGATCGTGGAGACTGGTGTATTTCCAGACAGCGGGCATGGGGCGTTCCAATCCCAATTTTCTATTGCCGCAGCTGTAATGAGCCGCTCGTGAACGAACAAACGATTGAGCATGTTGCCCAATTATTTGAGCGCGAAGGTTCGAATGCTTGGTTTATCAAGGAAGAGAAGGACCTGCTTCCAGAAGGAACGTGCTGCTCCAAGTGCGGACACGGCGACTTCCGTAAAGAAACGGATATTATGGATGTGTGGTTTGATTCGGGTTCGAGTCATATCGCAGTGCTGGAGTCCCGTCCTGAGCTTCAATGGCCAGCAGACTTGTATCTCGAAGGCTCTGACCAATACCGGGGATGGTTTAACTCCTCACTGATCACGGGTGTAGCGACTAGAGAGAAGTCTCCGTACAAAGGGATTTTAAGTCATGGCTTTACGCTCGATGGCGAAGGACGCAAAATGTCCAAATCCATCGGTAATACAATTGATCCGAACGCGGTATGCGGCAAGCTAGGCGCAGATATTCTTCGTCTATGGGTATCATCAGTGGATTATCAGTCCGATCACCGGATCTCGGATAATATCTTGAACCAAACGACCGAAGTGTATCGTAAAATCCGTAACACAATGCGATTCTTGTTGGGGAACATGAGTCATTTTAACCCAGAAACAGATCGTGTTGCTTACGCAGATCTTTCTGAGCTTGACCGCTATGCGTTAATCCGTCTGAATCGTATGATTGAGAAAGTTATTCATGCGTATGATGCGTACGAGTTCCACTTGGTGTACCAAACGATTCACCATTTCTGTGCAGTTGAAATGAGCTCGTTCTACTTGGATATCATTAAGGATCGTCTCTATGCGAATGCACCAGAAGATTCAGCGCGTAAAGCGTCTCAAACAGTACTCTATGCCGCGCTTACGGCGATTACGAAGCTGATTTCGCCAATTCTTCCTCATACAGCTGATGAGGTATGGCGTTACATCCCAGCGACTACGCTAAGCAGTGTTCAACTAGCTGAGCTGCCAGAAGTAGAAACGGGCATTTACGATGAGCAACTTGAACATAAATGGAATAGCTTCTTGGAAGTGCGTGATGATGTTCTGAAGGCGTTAGAGGAAGCTCGTAAGGAGAAGGTTATTGGGAACTCACTCGGAGCAGCGGTGAATTTGTATCCGAATGCAGAAATGTTCGCACTATTGAACCAATTCGAGCAATTGGATCAGTTGTTCATTGTTTCTGGAGTGAATCTATATCCTGCGGGAACGACGGCTCCTGAGGGGGCTCTTCAATCCAAAGATGTGGCTATTGCGATCACGGTTGCAGAAGGTGAGAAATGTGAACGCTGCTGGATAGTGACTCCTGAGGTAGGGCACAGTAAAGAACATCCAACCCTATGTGTAAGATGTACGGATGTTGTGACTGCTCACTATCACGAGTAAAGGAATCAAACGAGCTTACGCGTTGTGCGAGGCTCGTTTGTCCTGTTTATCCTAGGGATATCTTACTCGTCAAGATCCGCATTTTGATCTGGTTCAAGGAAAGGGTCGCCTTCATCGCTATGCATATAGTCATTGTAAGCTTTGCTTCGTACAATCGTGACGTGCTCGCCATACAAATCAGTGGCAACGAAGCTTTCGAATGATTCGACATAGCCTTCCTTTTCATCGGCTTCAATGTACATATCGTTGTAGTCTTCCACTCCATTGCTTTCAGCAAAAGCAGGCGTATTCGAGGTGCCCCAGCTTTCAACAATTTGCCAAGCATCCTCACCGTCGAACTCGGTTTCATCGTTCCTCTCGTCGAAGCTCGTACGGCCAAATGGCGGATAAAGCACCTGCTCCTCAACGGGGCGACGGAAGGATTGATCTGGATCAGGCACATGGTCGATGCTGTAAAGCGTTGTAGGTATAGCTTCTAATCGCTCAAATGGGATGGGCTGATGACTGAATACACACACACCATATTCGCCGCGTTCCATACGTGCCAGCGCTTCATTGACTTGTTGCAAATGCATCTCGGCGTGTTCGTTCAGTGAAATATCTTTGGCGCGTTCAAAAATTTCGGACCCGATATCTCCTGGGTGATTGTCATACATGGATAGCTCTCCGATTGAATCGGAGAAGGAATTGGCCAGTCCGAATTGATCATTGGCGGCAAAATGTTTTTCAAGTGCAACCTTTTCCTCCAACAGTTGTACATAAAGTGATTTCAATTGTTCCTCAGTTAAATGGCTCATAGGTCATTCAGCTCCCTTCAAACAGCTTACTCATACCGTTTATCATGCCGAGTGACAGCTTTTTTTAGTGAGGTAATTCCTTGTAAATAAGGCATGGTGACAGCTTTCAAAAATTTAGGAGGAATCTTGAAATGAAATACATGAAATATTATTTATACGCGATCATCGCATTTATTTTGGATCAAGTCACGAAATGGATCATTGTCAAAAAAGTAACTTTAGGTGAAGAACATCCCGTGATCGGTGATTTTTTCATGATTACGTCCCATCGCAATCGGGGAGCTGCTTTCGGTATTTTGCAAAACCAACGCTGGTTTTTTATCGTCATTACGACGATTGTCCTGATTGGGATTGTTTGGTATTTAAGAAAAACAGCGAGAGAAGATAAGGTACTACTTTCTTTTGCGTTAAGCTTATTGCTAGGCGGAGCCTTCGGGAATTTCGTAGATCGCGCCTTATTTGCGGAGGTCGTTGATTTCTTTCAATTTACCTTTGTTTTCAGCTTTTTTGGCACGGACGTCGATTATATCTTCCCAATTTTCAATGTAGCTGATTCCTGCATTGTTGTGGGGGTTATTCTCATCTTCCTCGATTCAATCCTAACAGCAAGAAAAGAGAAAAAAGGAGCTTTACATGAACACAAACCAGACCTCACCTGATTCCATATCTCCAGATACGATGGAATGGACAGTTGAACCGCCTTTTGCCAATGAACGGATTGATAAGTTTATTACGGAAGCCTTGGAAGAGGATATTTCGAGAACGCTAGTCCAGCAATGGGTGAAAGACGGGCATGCAACGGTGAATGGGCGGACAGTGAAAGCAAATCACAAGCTCTCCGTCAATGATCTTATTTCACTGCAAATTCCAGAGCCTCAGGGCGTGGAGCTTGTAGGTGAGGACATTCCGCTGAACGTCGTGTATGAGGATAGCGATGTCATCGTGATTAATAAGCAAAGAGGACTAGTCGTGCACCCAGCACCTGGTCATTACTCGGGCACCCTGGTGAATGCGCTGATGTTTCATTGTCAAGATCTTTCTGGGATTAACGGTGAATTGCGTCCTGGTATCGTTCATCGCATTGATAAAGACACTTCAGGTCTGATTATGTCAGCCAAAAATGATAGGGCACACGCCAGTCTTGCCGAACAGCTGAAGGCACATACGGTGAATCGTAAATATATCGCACTCGTCCACGGCAATCTGCAGCATGATCAAGGAACCATCGACGCGCCGATCGGCCGCGATTCGCATGATCGCAAGATGTATACCGTTACGGAGAAAAATAGTAAAACCGCTGTTACGCACTTTGTCGTCATTGAACGATTTGGTGACTTCACGCTCGTGGAGCTGAAGCTTGAAACGGGCCGTACGCACCAAATTCGGGTGCATATGAAGTTCATTGGTCATCCACTGGTCGGAGACCCGATGTACGGGAAAAGCAAAGGCATGTTAATGGAGGGTCAAGCCCTGCATGCCGCAATTCTTGGGTTTAAACATCCGCGTACGGGGGAATGGATGCAATTCGAAGCGCCAATCCCGCCAGATATGGACAATTTGCTGCAAACAATACGGACAACTTAGTCGTTGTTACGGTTCATGGGAGAGGAGAGCTGCAGATGTTGGAGCACTTGATTAATCCGCAAGTGAAAGAGATTCAAATTTCAGGTATTCGCAAAATTTCAAATCTTGTCAGCACCATCCCAGGCGCTTTGACATTAACCATTGGTCAACCAGATTTCCCGACGCCGCGGCACATTATTGAAGCGGGTCAGAGGGCGCTGGATCAGAACAAAACGGTCTATACGCAAAATCCAGGATTGATCGAACTGCGTGAAGCCGTATCGAACTTCGTTAAGGTGAAGTACGGTCAAACGTATCGCGCTGCGGATGAAATCATTGTGACCGCTGGTGCGAGTGAAGCGGTGGATATTACGCTGCGGACGATACTTACGCCTGGTGCGGAAGTGATTATTCCAGCACCGATTTACCCTGGCTATGAGCCGTTAATTCGCTTGGCGGGGGGCGTTCCCGTCTATGTGGATACGAGGGAGAATGGCTTGAAATTGACGGCTGAGCTGTTGAAGCCGTATTTAACAGAGAAGACGCGTTGCGTCATTCTCTGCTATCCTTCTAATCCGACAGGTCAAGTGCTGTCGTCTGAGGAAATTGTCAATATCGCCAAGTTGCTGGCTGAGCGTGATTTGTTCATTTTATCGGATGAAATCTATAGCGAGCTCGTTTATGGTGTTCGTCATCAGTCCATCGCGACGGTCGGCTCACTGCGTGAGAAGACGATTGTGATTAACGGCTTGTCCAAATCGCATGCGATGACAGGCTGGCGGATTGGGTTTACGATGGCACCTGCGTATATTACGGAGCACATGGTAAAGGTGCATCAGTACAACGTTACCTGTGCGAGCTCCGTGAGCCAATATGCAGCATTGGAGGCGCTGACCGTTGGTATCGATGATGCGCTCCCGATGCGCGAAGCGTACGAAGCTCGCAGAGACTACGTTTACGGACGTTTAGTGGCGATGGGCATCAAATTGGAAAAGCCAGATGGGGCGTTTTACTTGTTCCCGTCGATCGCCAAGTTTGGCCTATCCTCGCAGGAATTTGCGATGCGATTGCTGCAAGAGGAGCATGTCGCGGTAGTGCCAGGGGATGCGTTTACTCCGTATGGAGAGGGTTACATACGAATATCCTACGCCTATGCGCAAGATGTTCTTGAGCAATCGTTGGATCGACTCGAGCGATTCGTGAGTAAGCTGAAATGATCAAAAGCCGTTGCTATGTTGATAGCAGCGGCTTTTATGCAGGCGGTTCTACAGTCGTGACACCGAACCGCCGGCTTCGCGAGCTGAGCCTCCCAAAATCGCGTCTCGGCAGCCCATCCGCAGCAATGTAACACTGAGACGCCCGAAACGGCAGTCTCAGCACTCACATTAATTCACCCACATGCCAACAATCTCCCGATTGCGTAGCATGACAAACATAACCCTCCAACTCCCACTGCAGTGAGATTTGGAGGGTTTTTGTGTATTCAATCTTAGCTGGATTTATATCGCAGATAAGCCGTAATAGTATCAATCGCGATGTCGATAGCATCCTCATTCGGATCAAGCTTCGCATTGTGAAGGCCATGCGGTGTGTCCACGCCAAGCCAGAACATGAAGCCTGGGATCTTCTCGAGGAAGTAGCCGAAATCTTCACCCGTCATCGCTTCCGTACATTGGAAAAGCGTCACATTGTCGCGCCCGCGAATCCATTCCATGAATTCAACGGTCAATGCAGGATCGTTGTACACTTGCCGATAATTGGAGCCCCAATCGATTGCAACTTTGCAATCGAAGGAAGCCTCAATACCCGCGGCAACCGCCTCGATGCGTCCTTTGATCTTATCCATGGATGCTGCCGATAAGGTGCGAATTGTACCTTCCAAGCGTGCTTTCTCCGCGATGATATTTTGCTTCGTGCCAGCTTCCATCTTACCAATCGTAATGACGGCGGAATCTAACGGATTTACATTCCGCGAAACGATCGTTTGCAGCTGACCAACCATTTGCGTTGCCGCGATGATCATATCATTGGCTTGATGCGGATAGGCCGCATGGCCACCCTTGCCGAGCAAATCGATGAACAGCTCCGATGTGTTGGCGAACAAAATTTCAGGTCGGACAGCAATGGTTCCGACTGGATATTCTGGCGCAATATGCAGCGCGACCATTTGGTCAGGCATCCAGTCCTGCAGTTCTTCCGCCGATAACATCGGCAGTGCGCCGCCAGGCCCTTCCTCAGCAGGCTGGAACAACACGACAAGATCGTCCTGCATCGGATGCTGAACGAAATGGCTCACGACCCCCATGCCAATCGACATGTGAAAGTCGTGCCCGCATGCGTGCATATATCCAGGATGCTGAGAGGGGAAAGGAAGCGCCGTCTCTTCCGTAATCGGCAGTCCGTCCATATCGGCGCGGTAGCCGAAGCGTTTGCTCGGATTCAAACCTTTGATATAAACCAGAATGCCTGTCCGCCACGTACGGATCGTTAATCGATCCTGCGGCAGCTTTGCTAGCTGGTCAAGTAGCAGCTGCTGCGTCTTGAACTCCTGAAATCCCGGCTCTGGGATTTGATGAAGCTGGCGCCGCAGCTCTACGAAAGGGCTTAGCATAACGATGTCCTCCAACTCACCTTACAGGGTGCGAAGATCTGCAAGAATTTCCGTTTTGGATTTCGTTTTGTCGTCTACTTTTTTGATGACGCGAGCAGGTGCGCCCGCAACAACTGTGTACTCTTCCACATCTTGTGTTACGATTGCGCCAGCAGCAACAACGGAACCTTTACCGATGCGTACACCTTCAAGGATAACCGCGTTAGCGCCAACAAGCACGTCATCTTCGATCACACATGGTTGTGCGGAAGGTGGCTCAATAACACCTGCTACAACGGCACCAGCGCCGATGTGACACATTTTACCTACTTGCGCACGTCCGCCAAGCACAGCGTTCATATCGATCATCGTACCGTCGCCAACGGACGCACCGATGTTGATCAAAGCGCCCATCATGATAATCGCGTTATCGCCAATATGTACTTTATCGCGGATAACAGCGCCTGGCTCGATACGAGCGTTGATGTGCTTCAAATCTAGCATAGGAATAGCAGAGTTGCGGCGATCATTTTCAACTACGAAATCAACAACTTTATCTTTATTAGCTTCTAGAATCGGTTGAAGCACACTCCACTCACCGAAAACGACACCGCTGCCGCCAGTAATAAACGCTTGGCTGCCTTCGCCGAACTCAAGACCGTCTAGGTTTCCTTTTACATATACTTTCACGGGAGTTTTCTTTTTGCTTTCTTTGATAAACTGGATAATTTCTAGGGTATTCATTTCAGACATGGTGACATCTCCTTCAAATTTATGATTGACTCTCCTATATTAGCAGAAAGGGGGCGTGAGAGCCAATCGTTTCACACAGCTTTTTGAGCAAATTGCGAGTTATAGAGGTCGGCATAGAAGCCATGTTGCTCGAGAAGCTCTCGATGCGTGCCTTGTTCAATCACGGTTCCTTGATTCATAACGAGAATGAGATCGGCCTCTTTAATCGTAGATAACCGATGTGCAATCACGAAGCTGGTGCGACCCTCCATCAAATGATTCATCGCATGCTGAATTGATACCTCTGTTCGGGTATCGACACTGCTCGTAGCTTCGTCGAGAATCAAAATAGGTGGATCCGCAAGGATGGCGCGGGCAATGGTAAGCAATTGTTTTTGACCATGAGACAGATTGGAAGCTTCTTCATTAAGAATCGTATCGTACCCGTCGGGTAACGTTCGAATGAAGTGATCTGCATATGCAGCGCGAGCTGCCTCGACGATGTCGGCTTCTGAAGCACCTTTGCGTCCATAGGCAATGTTCTCACGGATTGTGCCGTTGAACAGCCATGTATCCTGCAGTACCATGCCGAACAAGGAACGAAGATGACTTCGCGTCATGTCGCGGGAGTCAACACCGTCAATAGTGATGCGGCCGTTGTTCAATTCATAGAAACGCATGAGCAGGTTAACGATGGTCGTTTTACCAGCACCTGTTGGGCCTACAATCGCAACGGTTTGACCAGGCTTCACATCGATATTCATATCCGTAATTAGCGGTGTATCTATTTTGTAAGAGAAGGCGACATGCTCGAACTGTACGTGACCTTTCACTTGATGAACGGGCTGTGTCACTTTCTGTTCTAACACTTCTTCGGGCTCGTCCAGCAACTCAAAAATACGTTCGGCTGCTGCAATCGTAGATTGTATCACGTTCGCGATATTCGCAACTTGCGTAATCGGCATACCGAATTGACCAGAGTATTGGATGAACGCTAGGATATCACCGATTTTGATGGCATTGTGGGTAACCATGATCCCGCCAATCACGCTCACGAGCACATAGCCAATATTCCCGATAAAGGACATCAAGGGGAAAATCAAACCTGAAATAAACTGCGCCTTCCAACCAGAATGGTATAGACGGTCATTGATGGCGTTGAATTTGTCAACCGATTGCTGTTCCTGTCCAAAAGCTTTCACGATCGTGTGACCTGTGAACATCTCTTCTACATGTCCATTGAGCTCGCCTAGTGTACGCTGCTGCCCGATGAAATATTTCTGTGAGCGGGAAGCAATCATTTTCGTGCCCCAAATACTTAACGGCAATGTAATGATCGTCGCCAATGTTAACAGAGGAGAAATGGTCAGCATCATCACGATAATCCCGAGCAACGTAACAATGGACGTTATCAACTGTGTTAAGCTTTGCTGCATGGTGGAGGAGATGGTATCGACATCATTCGTTGCTCGACTCATCGTATCCCCATGGCTCCTAGCGTCGAAAAAGGACAACGGCACACGAGTCAGCTTTTCACTAATGTCTTGTCGTAATTGGAAAACGATACGTTGTGTAACACCAACCATCACGCGTTGTTGGATATAGGTCAGTGCCGAACTGACGATATAAAGCAAAGCTAGAATGAGAACGATGTGTTGAATCGCGTCGAAATCAATTTTTGCGCCAGCGACCTTATTAAACTTCGCCATCGCACCTTCAAAAAGTATTGTTGTCGCATTCCCCATGAGCTTCGGGCTGACGATGCTGAATACCGTACTGAGAATGGCTGCAGCCAATACGGTAGAAATGGAAACACGAAACGGCTTTAAATAGGTGAGAAGCCGCTTTAATGTACCCTTGAAATCTTTCGCCTTCTGAACGGGTCTACCCATGCCAACCATTCCGCCACGGCCAAAATTGCCGGGATTAAAGCCAGCAGCGGGTTGTTGAGGCTCTTTTGGTTTGTTACTCATGCACTTTCCTCCTCTGACAGCTGAGAAGATACGATTTCTTGATAAACCTCACACGTTTTCATGAGCTCACTGTGTGTTCCTTTGCCAGCAATACGTCCTTCATCCAGAACGATGATTTGCTGTGCATCCATGATCGTGCTGACCCGCTGTGCAACGATAATCATCGTTGCTCGTTCGGTTTCTGATTTAAGTGCAGCGCGCAGCTTGGCATCGGTTTTGAAATCGAGTGCCGAGAAGCTGTCGTCGAAAATATAAATGTTCGGCTTACGAGCCAGTGCACGTGCAATCGAAAGTCGCTGCTTCTGACCGCCAGACAGGTTTGTGCCGCCTTGGGCAAGCACAGACGCGTAGCCGTCCTTCATTTCTTCCACGAATTGAGCTGCTTGTGCGGTAGCTGCGGCATGTGCCAGATCTTCAGGAGAGGCAACATCTGCGCCAAAACGCAAATTGTCTGTCACGGTACCTGAGAACAGCACCGCTTTCTGCGGCACATAGCCCATCTGATTCCGAACGCTTTCTAAAGATAGGGATGGAAGAGGCAGCCCATTTAACGTAATGGAGCCAGAATCCACATCATAAAACCGCAACAGCAAATTAATGAGCGTTGTTTTACCCGAACCGGTCCCGCCAATAATCGCAGTGACTTCCCCAGGGGCAGCTTCAAACGTAATATCCTGAACAGCTGGCTGTTCAGCACCTGGATAACTGAAAGTCACATGGTTGAAAGCAATCGTTGTTTGATTGTCATGAAGCTTTTCAGCATGCGGGGCATTATGTATGTTTGTTTGAATCGCGAGCACTTCATTAATACGTACGGCAGATGCTGACGCGCGAGGAATCATCATAAAAATCATCGTCATCATAAACATACTGAACATAATTTGCATGGCATATTGAATGAAAGCCATAAGATCACCGATTTGCATCTGGTTATGATCAATACGAATCCCGCCATACCAAAGAATTGCCACGATCCCAAGGTTAAAAATAAGCATCATCACTGGCATCATCGAAGCCATGATTGTATTTACTTTTGTCGCAACTTGGGTGAAATCTTGATTAGCACGTTCAAACTTGGTCTTTTCATGCTCAGAACGATTAAAGGCACGAATAACACGGATCCCAGTCAAATGTTCGCGCAGCACAAGGTTGATGCCGTCGATTTTGACTTGCAGTGTTTTAAATAACGGCAAACCTGTCCGCATAATCCCTGCAATCACTAGGGCAAGAATCGGGATCACGGCAATGAGGATGATCGCCAAATGCGCATCTTTGTAGGAAGCCATGATGACACCGCCGATCAGCATCGTTGGCGCACCGATGAACATCCGCGTCATCACGACTAATTGCTGAACTTGGGCAATATCGTTCGTCGTTCTTGTAATGAGGGAAGAGGTTCCTAGCTTGTCGAACTCATGCAAAGAGAAGCTCTCAACATGCGCAAACAAATTGCGTCGCAAGTCACGACCAAAACCTGTAGCCGTCTTCGCCAGCAAGTAACTGGCGACCATGACGCAAGCCATCGCGCCCATGGCGACAAGCAGCATATAACCGCCGTACATCAGAATATAGCTAACATCGCCTTTGACAACCCCGACATCGACGATGTCAGAGAGCAGGGTGGGCAAGTAGAGCTGGGCCAGTGATTGCAGGAGCATTAAGGTAATGATGGCAATCACGGAAACGCGGTAAGGTTTCAAAAACCTAAACAATTTGAACATAACTTCCTCCTTCGCGTAGTAGCCGCATCAACTTCATGAATGATGAGGTGATGCGCATTTTCATATGTAAATTATAACACATGCTTTTCACGTTGCCCAAAATTTGTAGTGATTTAATAGGCAAAAAAATATTGACTTATCGTGTCGAAAGTGGGATAATCCCTTTAATTACATATGTGCCTTTAAAAACAGTCCAGAGAGGCTGGCAAGGTAAAACGATTAGAAAAGTCGGGAATACTGAATTGCGATTCAGTACGCTTGAGGATGTGCGCATCCTACAGCCCCGCTCTATCTTTTTATGCACTCGCAACTCCTTGCCGAACCATGGGCAAGGAGTTTTTTGGTTTTCCACACGGGAAATCACAGTGAAAATTGCTAAGAACATGGCGCCAGGGAGGCGAGAACATTGAGTGAAACAGCGGAACACACCCTTATTGATGAAATGGGAATTCGTAGAGCACTAACACGGATTGCACACGAGATACTTGAAAAGAATAAAGGTGTAGAGAATTGTACCATGATTGGGATTCGGACCCGAGGCATTTACTTAGCGAAGCGAGTCGCAGAACGGATTCTTGAGATTGAAGGGATTCCAATTCCAGTAGGGGAGATCGATATCACCTCCTATCGCGATGATCGCGTGAAGGTCAAATCGGTAGAGAACGTGCAAGAAGGCGGCAAGCTCCAAATTCAGGATCGTAAAATTATCCTCTTCGATGATGTACTCTACACAGGAAGAACTGTAAGGGCCGCGATGGACGCCTTGATTGATCTGGGTAGACCGCAAATGATTCAACTCGCCGTCTTAGTGGACAGAGGTCATCGCGAGCTGCCGATCCGACCTGACTATGTCGGCAAAAACGTACCAACGTCCAAAAGTGAAAGCATTGTAGTCAAGCTAACTGAAATTGATGATAAAGATGAAGTCATGATCCGATGGCTGAGGGGGAAACAGGAGTGAGTAATGTGAGCGTATCGACATCTAGACATTTCTTGGGACTGAAAGGCGTAAGTGCAGAGGAAATTACAAGTCTGCTTGACCGCGCAGCGTATTGGGAAGGGCATCCGAATAAAGTGAACAATCCTTTACAAGGGAAATTCGTGTCCAATCTTTTTTTTGAAAATAGTACAAGAACTCGCTTCTCCTTTGAGCTGGCGCAAAAGCGTTTAGGCGCGGACGTCCTGAATTTCTCGGCTGCGGAATCCAGTGTGCAAAAAGGCGAATCCATCTACGATACGGTTCGCACGCTGGAATCGATGGGCATCGACGCTGGAGTCATTCGCTTAAAACCGAATGGTGTGTTGCAGGAGCTTGCTGAGAAAATCAAAATCCCGCTCATCAATGCAGGAGACGGCAACAACGAGCACCCGACACAAGCGCTGCTTGACTTCTACACGATGCGCAAGCATTTCGGCGCAATTAAAGGATTGACTGTCTCGATCGTCGGAGACATTTTGCACAGCCGCGTTGCTCGCTCGAATCTGTGGGGCTTGCTTGCACTGGGAGCAAAAGTGAAGTTTTGTGCGCCGCCAAGTATGCAAGCGCCTGAGCTTGCCGAGTTCGCGCCTTACGTCACGTTCGAAGAGGCTTTGCAATCGGACGTCGTGATGATGCTGCGCGTGCAGCTGGAACGTCATGACACCGGATTGCTCAAGTCGGCAGAAGAGTACCGCGAGCACTATGGTTTAACGGTAGAACGTTCTAACCGCATGGCGCCGCATGCGATCATCATGCATCCGGCACCTGTTAACCGCAACGTTGAGTTGGATGACGAACTCGTGGAACATCCGAAATCGAAGATTTTCACACAAATTGCACATGGCGTGCCAATTCGCATGGCCGTGATCGAACGAGCGTTATCCTAATATAGGGATCTTTTGACGAAGTCAAAAGTCTCTCAGAAATCGAGGAGGATTTACACAGCATGGGAATTTGGATTCTAAACGGACAAACCGTTGATGTGAATAATGTACAAACGAAGAAACACATTTTGATAGAAAATGATAAAATCGCCAAGGTCGTTGACGCTTCAAACGGCGATTTGCCGCAAACCGCAGGGCATGAAGTGATCGATGCCGCTGGCAAGCTGGTTTCACCTGGTTTCATCGATATGCACGTGCATCTGAGAGAGCCTGGCTTCGAGCATAAAGAAAACATCGCAACAGGCACACGTTCAGCGGCTCGCGGCGGTTTCACAACGATCGCTTGCATGCCGAACACAAGGCCTGTAATCGATACGGTTGATACAGTCAACTACATACTAGATAAAGCAGCGACAGAAGGCGTCATCCGCGTTATCCCTTACGGCACCATCACGAAAAACGAGCTGGGTCGCGAGCTGACAGACTTCGCAGCGTTGAAGGAAGCGGGCGTTATCGGCTACACAGACGACGGCGTTGGCGTCCAAAGCGCCCAAATGATGAAAGATGCGATGGCACTAGCAGCATCCTTGGGCATGCCAATCATTGCACACTGTGAAGATGATACCTTGGTTGTAGGCGCTCCAGTGACAGAAGGAACTTTCGCGAAGAAGCATGGCTTGAAAGGGATCCCGAATGAATCCGAAGCGATTCATGTTGGCCGTGACGTGCTTCTGGCAGAAGCAACGGGCGTACACTACCATGTTTGCCACGTCAGCACCGAGCAATCGGTTCGTTTGATCCGTCATGCGAAACAATTCGGTATCAAGGTAACTGCAGAGGTTTGCCCGCATCATCTGGTGCTGTCTGAAGAAGATATCCCAGGTATGGACGCGAACTGGAAGATGAACCCGCCGCTGCGTACGCCGCGTGATGTACAGGCCGTGATTGAAGGTCTAGAAGATGGCACGATCGACATCATCGTTACTGACCATGCCCCACACACGGAAGAAGAGAAGGCGAAAGGCATGATGTTAGCGCCATTCGGCATCCTCGGCTTCGAAACAGCATTCTCTTTGCTTTACACGAAATTTGTTCTGACTGGCAAATGGACACTGGGCTTCCTCGTGGATCGCATGACGAAGAAACCAGCGGACGTATTCGGACTTCCATACGGAACCTTAGAAGTTGGCAGCGCGGCAGATATTACAATCGTAGACTTGGAAACGACTCGCCCTGTGTTGAAAGAAGAGATCGTTTCGCGCAGCAAGAACACACCATTCATCGGTTGGGAACTGAAAGGTTGGCCAGTTGTGACGATTGCCTCTGGTAAAGTGGTTTGGTCTTAAAAGTTCGCAAAAAAGCCGCATTTTGAGGGCTAAATCAAGGGAAGCATCTATACGATGATCGTAAAATCGTGTATATTTATACAGAATGATTAATCTTTATGCAAGTCCAAGATATGGATTACGAGGAAGATGACATCTGCGGTTCGTGAGAGCCGCCTGACAATAGCGAAGGAGTTGAGGGAACATGCAGGCAAGATTGTTGCTGGAAGACGGCACACTTTTTACAGGTAAATCGTTCGGTAGTGAAGGTGAATCCGTCGGCGAGGTTGTATTCAATACAGGGATGACAGGTTATCAGGAGGTGCTTTCGGATCCTTCTTACTGCGGTCAAATCGTGACGATGACGTACCCGCTGCAAGGGAACTACGGTGTGATCCGCGATGATTTCGAGTCCGTGCGTCCTTTCATCCACGGTTTCGTCGTGCGTGAGCATGAAGAAATCCCAAGTAACTGGAGAGCGCAATACACACTAGGCAGCCTGCTGAAAGAATACGGCATCGTGGGAATCAGCGGGATCGACACGCGTATGTTGACTCGTAAACTGCGTCATTATGGCGTTATGAAAAGTATCATTACAACTTCCAATAAATCCGTTGAAGAATTGATGGCTACACTTAAAAGCACACCGCTGATGACGGACCAAGTTTCCCGAGTTTCAACGAAAAGCGTATTCGGTGCTCCTGGGCATAAGGAACGCGTTGTTCTTGTCGATTTCGGCGCAAAAAGCGGGATCATCCGCGACCTTAGCAAACGTGATTGCGACGTTGTCGTTGTGCCTCAAAATGCAACAGCTGAACAAATTCGCCGCCTTGCACCTGATGGTGTCTTGCTGTCGAATGGTCCTGGGGACCCGAAAGATGTGCCTCACGCGGTTGAAATGATTAAAGGCTTGCTTGGCGACATTCCATTGTTCGGAATTTGCTTAGGCCACCAATTGTTTGCACTCGCTTGCGGCGCAGACACAGATAAATTGAAATTCGGACACCGCGGCGGAAATCACCCAGTGAAAGACTTGATTTCAGGTCGTTGCTACATTACATCGCAAAACCATGGCTACACGGTTAAGGAAGATTCCATCCAAGGAACGAACCTTGAAGTGACGCACATCAACAATAACGATCGCACGATCGAAGGCTTACGCCATAAGCAATACCCGGCGTTCTCCGTGCAATATCACCCAGAAGCAGCACCTGGTCCATTTGACTCCAGCTACCTGTTCGATGATTTCATCTCGCTGATTCGTCAGCACAAAATCGATAACCCACAGCAGCCGCGCCAAGCGCAAATGCTTGCTCAGTGGAATGCTTCCACGGCATCGACATCTGTGAAGGAGGAACTGCAATATGCCAAAAAATAATACACTCAAAAAGATTCTCGTTATCGGTTCTGGTCCAATCGTTATTGGTCAAGCGGCAGAGTTCGATTACGCAGGTACGCAAGCTTGCCAAGCCTTGAAAGAAGAGGGCATGGAAGTTGTTTTGATCAACAGTAACCCAGCTACAATTATGACGGATACGAATATGGCGGATAAAGTCTATATCGAGCCGATTACTTTAGAATTTGTTACGCAAATCATTCGTCAAGAGCGTCCAGATGGTTTGCTTCCAACACTTGGTGGGCAAACGGGTCTGAATATGGCGGTTGAGCTTGCTCGTGCAGGCGTACTTGAAAGCGAGAATGTGAAGCTTTTAGGAACACAACTAACAGCGATTGAGAAGGCGGAAGATCGTGACCTTTTCAGAGACTTGATGAGAGAGCTGGAGCAACCAGTACCAGACAGCGTTATCGTAACAACAGTTGCGCAAGCGGTTGATTTTGCCAATGAGATCGGGTTCCCTATCATCGTTCGTCCTGCGTACACACTAGGTGGTACAGGCGGCGGTATCTGCAACACGATGGAAGAATTGACAGATATCGTCGCTTCCGGGATTCGTTACAGTCCAATCGGTCAGTGTCTCGTTGAGCGCAGCATCGCAGGGATGAAAGAAGTCGAGTACGAAGTTATGCGTGACGCGAACGACAACTGTATCGTGGTATGTAACATGGAGAACTTTGATCCAGTTGGTGTACATACAGGCGACAGTATCGTTGTGGCGCCAAGCCAAACTCTGTCAGATCGCGAGTACCAAATGCTGCGTTCCGCATCCCTGAAAATCATTCGCGCTTTGAACATCGAAGGTGGATGTAACGTACAGTACGCCTTAGATCCGCACAGCTTCCAATACTATGTGATCGAGGTTAACCCGCGTGTAAGTCGTTCATCGGCACTTGCATCCAAAGCAACGGGCTATCCGATTGCGAAAATGGCAGCGAAAATTGCGATTGGCTACACACTTGACGAGCTCGTTAACCCAGTTACGGGACAAACGTATGCTTGCTTCGAGCCAGCGCTAGACTACATCGTATCCAAAATTCCGCGTTGGCCGTTCGATAAGTTCACAGCGGCAAACCGTAAACTAGGTACACAAATGAAAGCGACTGGCGAAGTCATGGCGATCGGCCGTACGTTCGAAGAGTCCATTCATAAAGCGATTCGTTCCCTTGAAATCGGTGTACACCGCTTGTTCTTGAAAGAAACGGATCTTCTAGATAAAGAGACATTGGAATTACGCTTACAAAAGCCAGATGACGAGCGCTTGTTCTTGCTAGCTGAAGCATTCCGCAGAGGCTATACGGTAGAACAATTGCAAGACATCACGAAAATTGACTGGTGGTTCCTGAACAAATTAAGCGCACTTATCGCGTATGAAGCTGAAATTGCAGCGAAGGATTTGACAGCGGAGCTTATTTTCGAAATCAAACGCAAAGGCTTCACAGACCGCGCAGTTGCGGAAATCCGCACACTGGCTGGCTGTTCCACCTTTACAAAAGAAGCGGAAGTACGAGCATTCCGTTTGCAGCAAAACATTAAGCCTGTGTTTAAAATGGTAGATACCTGTGCAGCTGAGTTCGAAGCTTCAACGCCTTACTACTACTCCACGTATGAGCAAGAAGATGAAGTAACGGAGACAACGAAAGAGAAAGTTGTTGTTCTGGGCTCAGGTCCGATTCGTATCGGTCAAGGGATCGAGTTCGACTACTCCACGGTGCATGCGGTTTGGGCAATCCAAGCAGCGGGCTATGAAGCGGTTATCATCAATAACAACCCAGAAACGGTATCCACAGACTTCAATACATCGGATCGCCTGTACTTCGAGCCATTGTTCTTCGAAGATGTCATGAACGTAATTGAACGTGAGCAACCGATCGGTGTTATCGTTCAATTCGGTGGTCAAACGGCGATTAACTTGGCAGCGCCGCTTCACAAAGCAGGCGTACGCATTCTAGGTTCGGATCTGGAAAGTATCGATACAGCGGAAGATCGTAAGAAATTCGAAGCATTGCTGAGCAAACTAGCCATTGCACAACCTCCAGGCGGTACAGTCACATCGGTTGACCAAGCGGTAGGAACGGCAGCGAAATTCGGATATCCAGTGATCGTAAGACCTTCTTATGTCCTAGGCGGACGTGCGATGGAGATTGTCTACTCCGACCAAGAGTTGCTGAACTATATGGATTACGCGGTTAAAATCAACCCTGAGCACCCAGTCCTCATCGACCGTTATATGCTTGGTAAAGAGGTTGAAGTTGATGCGATCTGTGACCGTGAAACGGTTCTGATTCCAGGAATCATGGAACACGTTGAGCGCGCAGGAGTTCACTCCGGCGACTCCATCGCGGTGTATCCGCCACAATCGATCTCGGATGAGATTAAAGCTCAAATCATCGACATTACGACGAAAATCGGTCTAGAACTGAACGTAGTCGGTCTGGTGAACATCCAGTTCGTTATTCACAACGATCAAGTGTACGTGATCGAGGTTAACCCGCGTTCTTCCAGAACCGTGCCATTCTTGAGCAAAGTAACGAACATTCCAATGGCGAATGTCGCGACTCGCGTCATCATGGGGCAGAAGCTTGCGGATATGGGTTACCAAAGCGGTCTATGGCCGGAAGACAACTATGTCTCCGTCAAAGTGCCGGTGTTCTCCTTCGCGAAGCTTCGCCGCGTTGATACAACACTTGGACCTGAAATGAAATCCACGGGTGAAGTTATGGGCCGTGATGTGAATTTCGCGAAAGCTCTTTACAAAGGCTTAATCGGCGCAGGTATGAAAATTCCAGCTGCTGGTTCCGTCGTGGTCACCGTAGCGGATAAAGATAAAGAAGAAGCGATTGAGATTTTGAAAGGTTTCTACCGCTTAGGCTACAAACTTATTGCAACAGGCGGAACGGCTGAAGCGATTGAAGCAGCAGGACTTCCTGTAACAACGGTTCATAAGCTCAGCGAAGGTTCACCGAACATTCTTGACCTCATCCGCAGCGGTGATGCACAGTTTGTCGTGAACACATTGACTAAAGGTAAAACGCCTGAGCGTGACGGCTTCCGCATTCGTCGTGAAGCAGTTGAGAACGGTGTTGTTTGTATGACATCTCTCGATACGGTTAGAGCGCTAGTAAATATGCTTGAAGCGATTAACTTCTCCTCACGTGCAATGCCAATTTATGCTTAAGGGATGGTGCCAAACATGAGTGCGTTAACACGATTAGATGTTACCGGACGCATTATGGTCGCCTTAGATTACGCGAACGCAGAAGGTGCCGAAGGGCTGCTAAAGCAGCTTGACGGCATCCCCTGCTATGTAAAGGTAGGAATGCAGCTGTTTTATGCTGCAGGTCCTACCTTTGTCGCGAGTCTGAAGGATCGCGGCTATAAGGTGTTCCTGGATGTGAAGATGCATGACATCCCGAACACGGTGAAAGGCGGCTCGGAGAGCGTGACGCGCCTTGGGGTAGATTTGTTCAATGTGCATGCCGCCGGAGGCAAGCACATGATGGAAGCGGCCTTGGAGGGTGTCGACAAGGCGCTTACCGGTGGAGCTCCACGTCCGATCGTCATCGGCGTGACGCAGTTAACCAGCACCTCGCAGCCCGTGCTGAATGACGAGATCGGCCTGACCGGTACGGTCGAGCAGGCCGTCATTCGGTATGCCCGCACGGCGCATGCCGCGGGGCTGCAAGGCGTCGTCGCCTCACCGCTTGAGGTGACGGCGATTAAGGCGGCGTGCGGTGACAGCTTCGTCACCGTGACGCCAGGCATCCGCCCGGCGGGGGCGGATATGGGCGACCAGTCGCGCATCATGACGCCGGCTGAGGCGTTCGCGCAGGGGACGGACTACGTCGTGATCGGGCGTCCGATCACAGGGGCGGCGGATCCACGAGCTGCGATTGAAGCGATTATCGAATCAATCGTATAAGGTGTCGGGCCCCAAGATTTTAACATTTGAAAGGATCGGTGGAAGAGACATGAGTAAACTTGAAACCATCGCGCAGCACATTGCCGCGTCGTTATTAGATATCGAAGCGGTTGCGCTTCGTCCACAACAACCTTTTACATGGACATCAGGATTGAAATCCCCGATTTATTGCGATAATCGCTTAACGATGTCGCACCCAGCGATTCGCGAAGCGATTGCAGACGGGTTCGCTGCGTTGATCAAAGAGAAATTCCCAGAAGCTGAGGTTGTCGCAGGAACAGCAACAGCTGGCATTCCGCACGCAGCTTGGGTCGCTCAGAAGCTCGGACTTCCGATGATCTACATTCGCGATAAAGCGAAAGGTCATGGCAAAGAAAACCTGATCGAAGGAACTGTGAAGCCAGGTCAGAAGGTTATCGTCATCGAGGATTTGATTTCGACAGGCGGCAGTTCGCTTAAAGCGGCGTTGGCAGTCAATGACGCGGGTGCGAAAGCGCTTGGCGTATTGGCGATCTTCTCCTACCAGTTAGACAAAGCAACAGATGCGTTCGCGGCGGCAGATATGCCACTTCACACGCTTTCCAATTATTCAACCTTGCTTGAAGTTGCTTTGGAAAAAGGCAAAATTCAAGCAGCGGATATGGAATTGCTGCGCGCTTGGAGAACGAATCCAGCAGCGTACGGTGTGTAATCGTCGAATCATAGAACGCGAGAATTGACGGATTATGTAGAATCCCTCTATACTAATAGGGTGGTTGGATCATTCCTGCCAGCAGCGAAAGGGCAAATGATGCGAAAGCGTCAGACGCAAAGCTACAGGGGCTAATCGGATCAAACCGAATGCTTGCCAGCTATCGAACTTGGAGAGGAGACAAAAGCATGAATGTAAATAGCGCGCTTACTGCCATCAACAGCACCGACGGTCTGAAACAAGCGGTCGGCATACAGATGTTGAAGAAGACAAGTGATACGCAAACGGATTTAACCACGACACTTATTCAAGATTTCGCGAATAATCAAGCGCAGGTTACCGCACCAGCGGCGCCTCACTTAGGTGCAAATCTAGACATCCGTGTCTAAATGATAAGAAGCTCTTCCTTTTCGTAAAGGTGAGCTTCTTTTTTTGTCTATTCTTATGCCGACACTACTTGTCAGGTGAAGTTGTTGATGAACGCTTGTAAAGGCTGCGACATCCACTTCTTCGGATGAAGGACGAACTGTAAGTCCATGGCTAACTGTGTATGGGTAAAAGGAAGCCGTACCAGCTTGCCCAACTCTAGCTCGCTTTCCACCGTGATCAGGGGCAGCAGCGCAAGCCCGAGGCCGCTCATCACACAATGTTTAATCGTTTCGATATTGCCCAATTCGAACCCGATTTGTAAGGCAATAGCTTGTTCTTTGAGCAGTCTCTCAAATTTACCTCTGTAGATGCAGCCTTCCTCAGTCACGATGAATTCGTAGGCGCCAAGAGCGCTGATGCTTATGTGCGACTCACGACTGAGTGGATGATCTTGAGGGGCGATGACAACGAGCTGTTCCTCCCTGACCTTCGTACAGGCGAGGGACGGATCCGCAGGATACTGGTCCAGCAGCAGCCCGATATCATAATCGCCGTCTTTGACTTTGGCTAGAATGGAGGCTTCACTGTCCGGGAATAATTGGATATTAAGTGTAGGGTACAGCTTTTTCAACTCGTGTAGAAAAGGCGGCAAATAATAAGCGGCAAGCGAATGAATCGTGCCAATCGTCAATGTGCCAGAGACTTGGCTTGCGATCATTTCTTTGGATTGATCATAGAGCTCCAGCATTTGCAAAGTAAGAACTAGCAAGGTTTCTCCTGGAGGAGTCAACCGCAGCTGCCGTCCGTATCGCTCGAAGAGTGGAACGCCATATTCTCGTTCCAGCTTCTGAATTTGCATCGTAATGCTGGATTGCGCATAGCCTAATTCCTCAGCAGCACGTGTAAAGCTTTTGCGGCGTGCCACCTCTCGAAACGTTCGGAAATAAGTCAGATCCATGTACGGCCTCGCTTTATTATCAAAATTTTTGATGAGTTCTATCATTTATTATAGCTAACAGTGATGGATTGTTCCATGCTAAAGTAAATGTACAAACACACGAGGCTGGGAGTTGGTTATTTTGCTAAGAGAACAAGATCTACACGGGATTTATGTGCCGATCATTACACCGTTTGATGAAGAAGGCGAGGTAGATGCTGCATCCTTTTATAATCAAGCTTATAATTTATTTCAAGATGAGATCGATGGCCTTGTCGTCAATGGCACAACAGGAGAGTCGCCTACGATTACGAAGGATGAGCTAGGCGTGGTATTCGCTGCCGCACAAGCTGCGCGGGAAGCTGCTCATGTTACGGCGCCTTTGATTGTGGGCACAGGTACGAATGATATGCGTTCCACGGTGAGAAAAACAGAAGAAGCAGGCAAACTGGGAGCGGAAGCGGCGCTCGTCGTTGTGCCGTATTACAACCGACCAAGTCAGCAGGGGATCATTGAACATTTTCGTCACGTGGCAAGTGTAGGAGTTCCTGTTATCTTGTATGAAGTACCTCATCGCACGGGTATCACGTTGGAACTAGATACCGTTCGTACGATTCTGGATTTGGATGGTGTCATTGGGATAAAGGACAGCACACCGAACACGCAACTGGTCACAGCGTTAACGCATCTAGGCTCAAAACCCGTGCTTTGCGGGGAAGATACCTTGCTATTTGCGGCGCTGCAGGCTGGAGCTAAAGGTGTAATGAGCGCATCAGCGAACGTAGAAACTGAGCGGTTCGTGCAATTTATTCGCAGTTTTGAGCGGGGGGACGCAGAACAGAGTAGACAACAATTTGATGAGCTTCTGCCTCTTGCGCAACTTCTATTCCAAGAACCTAATCCCGCTCCGATCAAATGGTTACTGCAACAACAAGGCGTAATTGCATCGGAAACTTTACGTCTACCGCTCCTGCCGATCACGGAAAGCTTGCAAGCGAAATTAGCTGCCTATATCTAAAGTGTTAAGGAGTTGGTCCAGATGCATCGTACTAGAGTGTTTACAGGCTCACCATGGGAACCGATTGTCGGGTATTGCCGAGCAATTCGCGTTGGCAATCGGATTGAAGTCGCAGGAACAACCGCAATGAAAGACGGCGAAGTTGTCGGCATCGGCGATGCGTACACTCAAACGCGCTTTATACTCGAGACGATCGCTAGCGCACTGCAAGAACTAGGCTCTGGGATGTCAGATGTCATCCGAACACGGATGTACGTGACCGATATTTCGCAGTGGGAAGCGTATGGGAAGGCGCATGGTGAATTTTTTAGAGAGGTGCAGCCTGTGGCGACGATGGTTGAAGTGAAGGCGCTGATTGATCCGCAGCTGTTGATCGAGATTGAAGTTGAAGCGGTTGTAGCCGATGAGGAGATATAGGTTTGAAATATGTATAGTGGAGCCTGTCGCAAGTGCCGTTCAAACGGCCAGAGCGTCAGGCTTTTTCATTTTGACAATTTGTGTGACTCTGAAGTGGTATTGACAATTCCCACAAATGGATTTAGAGTTATAGTGCACTAGTTCAATAGTGTACTGGTTCTTGTGCAGAGGAGGGTAGGACCGTGCAACTTAATTTTAACAGCCCGAAACCGATTTATTTGCAGATGGTAGATGAAGTCAAGAAGGCTCTAGCCCGTGGTGAGCTCTCACCAGGTGATAAAATTCCATCCCACAAGGAAAGGGCGCAAATCTCGCAGGTGAATCCCAATACCGTGATGCGGGCATATCAAGAGATGGAACGCGAGGGATTGACGGAAACGTTACGGGGTCAGGGTACTTTTATCAAAAACGATCCTGCGATTCTATCCATTATTCGTTCTGAGATGGCGAAATCAGCCGTTGAGCAATTCATTGTCGAAATGCGCGCCCTCGGCATTGAGCCAGAAGAAATGGCGCAGCTGCTGCAAGATACGTTGCAAAATGGACCAAAGGAGGGGTAGACCGTGTCCAATACAGAGAATCCGTTTATTATTGAACTGAAGGATATACATAAAAAATATTTACTTAAGCATGCCGTAAGAGGGATTGATGTGCAGATCAAGAAAGGCACGATTGTTGGGTTGCTGGGGCCAAACGGCAGCGGGAAATCCACCTTGCTCAAAATGATGGCCGGTCTCATTTATCCCACCGCGGGCAGCATCCTCGTAGGCGGCAGAAAGCCGGATGTACATAATAAGCAGCATGTCGCTTATTTGCCTGAGATTGACCATCTCTATGGCTGGATGACGGTGAAAGAGACGCTGAACTTTGTTGCTGGGTTCTACAAGGACTGGCAGGCAGATAAAGCTGCAGAAATGCTGGTCAAGATGGAATTGGATGAGCATCAGAAAGTTAGGAATCTTTCCAAGGGGATGCGGGCTCGATTGAAGTTGATCGTAGCATTGTCGCGCAAAGTTCCGCTCATTCTGCTGGACGAGCCGTTCTCAGGCATTGATCCGTCATCTCGGGCTAAAATCATTCGCTCCATCATTAGTGAATTCCAGTCCGAGGAGCAAACGATTGTGTTGTCCACGCATTCGGTGAATGAATCTGAGCCGATGTTTGACGATGTCATTTTCCTGCAGAAGGGTCAGATCCACACGTTTGACTCCACTGAAAATTTGCGTGCGACCTACGGTTGTTCGTTAGAGAACATATGGGAGAAGGTGTACGGGTAGATGGGACTCTGGAACTTATTCAAGAAGGAAGTAAAGAGTATTTTCCCTCTATATGGTGTATTTGCTTTGCTCGTCACGGTTGTACATCTGATTATTTTGTACAAAAGAGCTGTACTGGACATGGACATAACGATGGTGTTTGCTATTTTATTACCGTACCTATTTATCGCCGCCATTGCCGTTGGTACGGGTTACTACCAACTCTTTATCGAATGGAAAACGAATTCGATTTATCTTCTCCTTTCCTTGCCAATCCGCGGATGGAAGGTGCTAACAGCTAAGCTGGCGGCGGTGCTATCGATGCTTGTTCTAGTGTGCCTATGGATTGGGGGAAGCTTTGCGGT
The DNA here is from genome assembly GCF_032271945.1 of Paenibacillus sp. MBLB1832. Classification (NCBI taxonomy): domain Bacteria; kingdom Bacillati; phylum Bacillota; class Bacilli; order Caryophanales; family Paenibacillaceae; genus Paenibacillus; species Paenibacillus roseipurpureus. The sequence continues at coordinate 2,407,268 of NZ_CP130319.1, forward strand.
TATTTTGCTTCGAGTCAAATGGGATGAGCTAGTTGGAAATGAAGATTGGGCAGGACAGTTTCCTACCCTTTTTAGTCTGTTGATCAACAGCTTCTGGATGTGTCTGTTGCTCATCACGTTCTTGCTCGTTGTTTTGCAGTTTACTTTTCTTTGTGGACAGCTTGTCGCCAAATTCAAGTGGCTTGTGATGATCAGTGCATTTCTAGGTATTAGTTGGCTTGTCCTGCGTATTAGTCCGCTGTTTTCCCATCTTCTGGTGTGGACACCAGAGATCGTTATCGGAGAGAAGGAGTCAGATATGGCGTTCCTGCATTCTGGCCCGTTCATCGTGCTCGGATTGCTGATTATCGGGCTGGTTGTGCTGAACGGATTTATTTTTGAGAAAGAAGTGGAGGTGTGAAGATGTCTTTTCGACAAAAAAGAATCGTTCTCCTATCCACGGTGGGGCTTTTATTCTTACTCTCGATACTGGATATAACGTTTCGAAAGGAAGAGGTCTTTGAAGCTTTTAGCAAGCAATTTGTGAATGAAGAGAAGATGGATGCGTATTTAGGGGCAAGGCGTGCTGTAACGGCTACCGTGGAGCATCAAGCGGAAATCAATCTGCCTGAACTCAAGGAAGTGATGCTTGCAAGTCAAGTTGGCAAAGTATCCGTCCAGCGTTCGGAATCTTCTGCAATCCGGGTGAAGTATACCGTTACCGCAACAGCCTCGGATACAGAAGCAGCGAATCGCAAACGAGACGCTGTGAAGGTCGATCAGCAAGTTCAGAACGGACAGTTAACTCTTGTCACTGGAGCTAACGGCAAACCGATCGATCCAGACGACATTTCCATCGATTATGTGCTCTCGATTCCTGATGCGATGAAGGTTACGATCCAGAACGAGAATGGGGCTGTGCGAATCAGTGGTGTTCGGGCGGGCATAACGGCTTCTTCTGTTAACGGCATCATGGAAATCGTGGATGTCAAAGGAGAGCTTCATGTGAAATCTTCTTATGGAAGTCTCTATCTCGCAGACATTACGGGGAATATCAACCTAGTCAACCGCTCTAGCCAAGTAAATGTTCATCATACCCAAGGCGATTTGGTGCTCGACCATCAGTCGGGTCATACCAATTTGACGTCCCTCACAGGCAAAATCACAGGGAATGCGGAGTACGGCTCGATGTTGTTTCGTGAGTTGAAGGGTTCAATCGATGTCACGGGTCGTAGCACTGATATGCAATTCGATCAATTGCAAGGCGATACACGAGTGGTGTCAAATGCAGGAGGACAGCTGACCTTTATTTTAGCCAAAGATGAGGGGTATACGTTGGATGCCGCAGTGAATGGGGGCAGAATTCTATCCCTTCTTACCCTTCCAATTCAGAAGGTGAAAGACAGCGAGTATGAATCCCATATGAACGGTGTCGTGGGGAATGGTACAAGAAAAATCGAAGCCAAGGTGAAGTCCGGTGACATTACCTTCCAAGTCAATTAAACATGGAAAAGGAGCGCTACACATGAGCAATGAACCGATTGTAAGTCTTCGCGGCGTGACGAAGCGCATCGGGCGTACAACGATTATTGATAATCTGACGTTCGATGTACCACAAGGTGAAATATTTGGATTCCTAGGGCCCAATGGAGCAGGAAAGACGACAACGATCCGCATGATGGTTGGCTTGATGTCCATCTCACAAGGCGAAATTGTAATTAAAGGGAAGAACATCAAGCATGAATTCGAACAGGCTATCCGCCATGTCGGCGCCATTGTTGAGAATCCCGAGATGTATAAGTATTTGAGCGGGTATCATAATTTAGTTCACTATGCGCGCATGGTGCCTGGTGTTACGAAGGAACGGATCGACGAGGTAGTCAGTTTAGTTAAGCTAGAGACACGGATTCATGACAAGGTGAAAAAGTACTCACTCGGGATGCGTCAACGATTGGGCGTCGCACAGGCGCTGCTGCATCGACCATCTCTGCTAATCCTGGACGAACCAACAAACGGTCTTGATCCTGCTGGGATTCGCGAGCTACGTGACTACTTGCGGTATTTAACACGTACTGAAGGAATAACGGTCATCGTTTCCAGCCACTTGTTGACGGAGATGGAGCTCATGTGTGATCGGGTGGCGATCTTACAACAAGGGAAACTTATCGATGTAAAGACAATTCAAGAATTCATGGCCGATTCGAAGGATGGCACGCAGACCTACTTGATTGAAGCGTCGCCAGTTGATGAGGTTCACGCGGCAGTTAGCGGAATGTGTCATGTGAAAGAAGCGAAGGTCGTGACAGAAGGTGTAGAAATCGTGACGGAGCGGGATTGTATACCTGACATTCTAGCTGAACTCATGCGTAAGGATGTCCGCATTTACGGTGTTCAATTGCTGCGACAATCCTTAGAGGATAGATTCTTGGAAATAACGGGAGGTGAACAAGTTGGTTAACTTATTTCTCAATGAAAACATGAAGCTCTATCGCCGTTTACGTACATGGCTCATGGTCGCCATCATGATTGGTATCGTGTTCCTTGGCAGTTTCTTGGACTGGTATTACGATGGCAAATCAGGAGAGAAAGTGGCTTGGCGGGATCATGTGATCGAGCAGAAGCAAGAGCTTGCGGAAGTGCTGAAACAGCCGAAATTGAGTGAAGAGAACAAGAAGAATATTCAAGAGCGCATCGCCGTGTATGATTATCATTTAGACCATGATATTCACCCGACGGGCGGTACGATGTGGAACGGAATTAATGGTTCTGCACAGTTGATTGTGTTAATTACTTTATTCACCGTTATTGTAGCAGGAGACAGTTTGGCTGGTGAATTCACGTCAGGAACGATTAAACTGCTGTTGATTCGGCCAGCGAATCGCACCAAAATCTTAGTTTCTAAATATGCTTCTATGATTGTATTTGGCTTGTTCCTGTTAGTTATTTTGTTCATCGTTTCAGTTGTATTAAACGGACTCCTATATAAGTTTCAATTCATGAACCTACCGCTTGTCACCACGAATAGTGCGGGCTTGATTGTAGAGAAGAGTATGATTGCGAATCTGTGGAAAACCTACTTACTCAATGGGGTATCCACGATTATTTTCGTCACGATGGCCTTCATGATCTCTTCTGCCTTTCGCAGCAGTATTATGGCGATTGGTTTCTCGATCTTTGCTCTCTTCGCGGGAGCGATCTGTATGGAAATCTTGCAGCCGTACGAGTGGAGCAAATACATGCTGTTCGCCAATATTGATTTATCGCAATATCTCAGCGGTCGTCCTTATCAAACTGGGATGACGCTGCAATTCTCCATTGTGACACTGAGCGTGTACTTTATTGTATTTAATCTCGCCGCATGGCTCGTGTTTACCAAGAGAGACGTAGCCGCATAAGGTATAGAAAGGGCTTTCCCAGCTGCTAAGATGAATAGCAGAGGGAAAGCCCTTTTTTTAACCTACACGTTTACCTAAAATGATTAAATCTCGCTCTACCCCGTCTAACTCTGCTACGCCAGGCAAATGCGCCCAATTCGTGAAACCGAATTTGCGGAACAACTGAAGACTCGGCTCATTGTGGCCAAAGATGAAGCCCAGCAACGACTTGAGTCCTAACCTTGGACATGCCTCGATGGCTTGCTCCATCAGGTATCGACCGATTCCTTGCCCGCGACAGGATTCATCCACATAGATGCTCACTTCCGCAGTCGCGTTATAAGCAGGGCGGCCATAGAAGGATTGAAAGCTCAGCCAACCACAGATGTTTCCGAGCTCATTTTCAAGCACCCATAGGGGGCGAAAATCAGGGGAATGGACGTGAAACCAAGGCTCCCGGCTTGCCGTTGTTACGGGCTCCGTATCTGCCGTGACCATGCGACCAGCGACAGTTGAGTTGTAGATACGCACGATTTCGGCTAAATCCTCGATGCGTGCATCGCGTAGATGTAAGTTGTTCCCCATATGATGTACCCCTTCGGATGTTAATTCTTCATGTACTGTGTTGACATCGCGCCAAGGTTCAGCCAATACCGTGAGATCGTTTCTGTCCCTTTGTCCCAATTCATCAAATGGAAATGCTCATTAGGCGCATGCAGATTCTCGCCAGGCAGACCGAAGCCCATAAGAACGACAGGAGCATCCAATACACGGCCTAAGACCTCTACGATTGGAATCGAGCCGCCGCTGCGTGTATAGACTGGCCATTCGCCGTAAGCTGCTTCATAGGCTTGTGCCGCTGCAACCATAACAGGATCATCGATCGGGGTGATGAAAGGGTTGCCGCGCAGCTGACGATCAAGCGTGATATTGACGCCTGGCAGTGATTGTGCAAGGATGTGTGCCTCTACACCATCCATGATTTCCTCTGGTACTTGCGCAGCAACGAGGCGGCACGCAATCTTGGCCGATGCGCGGTTCGGAATGATCGGTTTAATGCCTTCTCCTTGGAAGCCGCCGCTGACAGATGTAATTTCTAGTGTTGGTCTGGACGTTGTTTGTTCATAGAAGGAGAAGCCTTTTTCCCCGTACAGTTCGCGAACGTTCAGATCCTTGCGCACTTTATTTTCATCAGGTTCAACAAGCTTGAACGCCTCACGTTCTTTGTCGGACAAGGCGATGACACGATCATAGAACCCTTCTACAGCAACCTTGCCATTCTCGTCATGGAAGGAGCTGAGCAACTTCGTCAAGGCATGAATCGGGTTCTGAACCGCTCCGCCAAATAGCCCAGAATGCAAATCGCTATTCGCACCTTCGATTGTTATTTCGAAGCCAGCAAGTCCGCGAAGCCCGTACATTAGCGCCGGTTTGCCAGGCCCGTGCATTTGCGTATCTGACAGTACAATGGAATCGGCTTTCAGTAGATCCGCGTGCGCTTCTACAAAAGCAGGCAGATGCTTGCTCGCGATCTCTTCTTCGCCTTCGATGCAAAATTTCACATTCACAGGCAGCGTGCCTTGCGTCTTGAGAAACGCTTCAACGACTTTTACATAGAGCAGCAATTGCCCTTTATCATCGGTGCTGCCGCGTCCGAACAATTTATTATCACGAATGATCGGTTCAAATGGAGGTGTTTCCCAGAGCTCTAACGGCTCCGCAGGTTGAACGTCATAATGTCCATATATTAATACCGTTGGTTTACCAGGCGCATGCAGCCAATCTGCATATACGACTGGATGCCCGTTCGTCGGCATAATCTCAATATGCTCTAGCCCCGCCTTTTGCAGGGAAGCGGCCGTCCATTCCGCACATCGCTGCATATCAGGCTGATGCTGAGGTAACGCACTTACACTGGGGATGCGCAGAAACGCCATGAGTTCTTCCATATGTTCGTCTCTGTGTGTTTGCAAATAAGCTGTGATTGACTCCATCATACGTATAGACTCCTTTTTCCACTTCCGAAAATAAGTTACTTCTCTTAAGTTCCCCAAAAGGAGGGAAATTCCTGCCCCTTTCGAAAACCGTCACAATTGCGAAGTAAAAGTCATGTGCAGTCATATTACCTTTTTTTGGATGTAATCCCAATCATATGACTTGGATGTGACTGCTCTCACCTGTTTTTATCCAAAATCAGCGATATAATACAGTTGAGTCATGAAATTATAAAAAATTTCGCTGGATTTTATGTTTTGTTAATCTTTACCCAGTAGTATGATTGTAGGTCGTAAGGATGGTCGGGCATTACCGATTAAACCGTAAGAAGGAGTCGTGAGCATGTCGAAATTAACGAATTTTTCAATGAAAAATGTGGCGGCGATTTTTATTATGATGCTGCTGCTAGTCGTAGGTGGTACCTACATGACAACAACACTCAAGGTGGAAAGCTTTCCGGATATTACGTTTCCCGTTGTCATTGTAAGTACAACTTACACCGCTCCACCCCAAGATGTTTTGGAGAACGTCACGAAGCCATTAGAGAAAGCAATTGCTGGCATAGACGGGTTGAAAACACTCAGCTCTGGCTCACAAGACAACTACTCCCAGATCGTACTTCAGCTTGCACAGAGTAAGAAGCCCGAAGACGTGAAAAAAGAGGTAGAAGGCCTCATAGCGAATGTCAGGCTGCCACAAGGTGTGGAGAAGCCGAGAGTATTAACTGCAGGATTTGCCTCGGAGCCTGTTTATTATTTGGCCGTATATGGCGCACCAGGCACGAAACAAGCGGATCTCGACGCCGCCTACAAGCAAACCATTCTTCCTGGTTTTAATGGCCTTACAGGCATTGACCACGTTGATTCTGTCGGCAATCAGGAAGCTGTACTCACGTTGAAGTTAGATGCGGCGGCACTGAATACGCATGGACTGCTGCCTACTGATGTCTCTAATCAAATCAAAGCTTCCTTGATGTCAAGTCCTGCAGGGACAGTTGAATTGAACGGGAATACTCAGATGGTTCGCGTTAAAGGTGAGATCGAGAAGATTGATCAATTGAATCAATTGAAAATATTGACCAAAACAGGCGAGAGATTGCCCCTCAAGCAGCTCGCCAACATTGAAGCCGTAAGCGAGTCGAAATTTATTGCCCGATTAGATGATGAGCCTGCCGTTGGGGTGCTTTTATACAAAACGAAAGCGGCGAATGCCGTTGAATTTGCAGATAGCGCAGATGAACTGATGGAAGACTGGGCGACAACGCTACCCCAAGTGAAGTTTCACAAGGTGTATAACTCCGCGAACGACATTAAGGATTCCATCCATGGCATGATTCAGGAGGGCGGATTAGGGGCTATATTAGCTTCCCTCATGATTTTGCTGTTTCTTCGGAATGTTCGCATGACGATTATCGTGCTTGTTTCCATTCCACTTTCCATCCTGGTAACGTTGCTTGTGATGGGGCCTTTGGGGATTTCCCTCAATATCATGACACTTGGCGGAATGGCGATCGCCGTAGGGCGAGTCGTGGATGACAGTATCGTCGTCATAGAAAACATTTATAGTCAACTGCAAAAAGCGCAAGAACGCAACGAATCTGTGATTCGTTTAGCGACGGCACAGGTATCGAATGCCATCACGTCCTCAACCATTACGACCGTTGGTGTATTTGGACCTATCGCGTTCGTAAGCGGAGTCGTAGGCGAGGTGTTTCGACCTTTTGCCATTACACTAGTCGTTGCCTTACTATCTTCATTGCTTGTTGCGCTGACGGTCATTCCGATGCTCGCGAAGCTGATGGTGTTAAAAAGCAAAAGGCTTAAAACGCATGATGAGCAGCACGTGAGCGGGATGGGGCAATTGTATAAACGAACGATTGTATGGTCGTTAAATCATCGGATGAAAACACTTCTGATTGCGGGACTCATTCTCATTTTGTCCATTGGCTTGACGATACCGAATTTGGCGGTTGCCTTCATGCCGAATAGTGAAGCTGTGAAACAAGGGGCTATTCATATTAAAATGCCTCGTGAAACGTCCATCCAGAAGATGAACGAGAAGTCTATAGAGCTCGTTAAAACGTTGAAAGCTCAAGTCGATTCTAAAGGAAAGCCTTCGTTTAACTATATTGAAACATTGGTTGGTTACAATGAGAGCAATGATCCGTACCCTTTTAGAACGATGATGTATTTTGAATTATCCGATGCAACGAATGGCCCGGAAGCCATTAAAACGTATAAAACTGACATGCTCAAGCTGCTGCCAGAAGGTTCTACCGTGAATATTGAATTGTTTACAGGCGGCCCGCCAACCTCGACAGGTGCTGACTTTTCCTATGCGCTAAAAGGGGATGACCCGCAAGCGCTCCAGCAAGCGTCACAGCTAGTTAAAGATGCCCTCAAGCCCTTCTCGGAAGTATCCGACATTAAAGATAGCTGGAGTGATGCCAAAACCGAGGTTGAAATTACTGTCGATGGGGAAAAAGCGAGCTCGAAAGGGCTAACGACAGCTCACATTTTGCAAACCGTCCATACATGGATTTCGGATGACAAGCTGGGTGATTTGAAGCTGGACAATATCACGTATGAGACCAAGCTTATGGTGGACGCCAAATTCAAGGACTCTGTTGAGGAAATCGGCAATTTCATGATCCCAACACCGACAGGAAGTTCTGTACAAGTGAAGGACGTTGCTACGGTCAAGCAGATCGCTGCTCCGAATATCATTAATCGCGAAGATCAAGCGCAGGTTGTTAGTGTGACGGCCAAGATTAACAGCACAGATAAGGGTGGCGTGAGTAAGAAGATTGAAGAAGCGCTTACGACACTGCAGCTGCCAGCTGGAGTGAGCAAAGAAGTGAAAGGCGTCTCTGATGATATAAACCGAAGCTTTATGCAAATGTTTATCGCCATTATCGCATCCGTTGGTATCGTGTATATTGTCATGGTCATTGCCTTCGGAAACGCACGTGCACCGCTAGCGATTCTGTTCTCTTTGCCGCTTGCGGCCATTGGCGGGCTGGTTGGCTTATTGATCACGGGGGAATCCATCAATGTTACTTCACTGATTGGCTTCTTGATGCTGATTGGTATCGTTGTAACGAATGCGATTGTGCTTGTGGATCGGGTGCAGCAGCTCCGAGAGCAAGGTCATTCGATTCGTGAGGCCTTAATTGAAGCGGGTGTTACACGTTTACGTCCCATTATTATGACCGCGGGGGCTACGATCATCGCTCTGCTGCCGCTGGGTCTCGGACTATCCAAAGGTACGATCATCTCCAAAGGTCTCGCCGTTGTTGTTATTGGGGGGCTGACGACGTCGACATTGCTAACGCTAGTGATCGTCCCGATTATGTATGAACTATTGTTTAAGAAGCGGCAGCGCAAAGAAGCGCAGGTTGTCGTGGAATCCGTTTAATATTTAGCCATTTGGTGATGTGGTACGTTCACAGCCAGATGGCTTTTTCCATGCTCATAAGAGAATCCATTTATGGATAAGCTAGAGATATCGAACTGAATATAATGGAGTGATAGGCATGAACTGGATCTATTGGGCAAAATTATACGACTCGAAGTTTCAAGCGGGTTGTTTAGCGAAACGAATGGAAGAAGATTGGTGGATTTATGGGTATGAATGCCCGCAAGAAGTCGAAGTTTATAAGTCGAAAAAGGGACGATTCGGTGTGCGTTTTAACACCTGAATCGATTGCAAAACGTGGAAATTAGCTCTTGACTAAGCTCGCGCCGTTAGTGTATATTTATTTTTGTCGCTATTGAGCGGCACGTCATGACGCGGGGTGGAGCAGCTCGGTAGCTCGTCGGGCTCATAACCCGAAGGCCGCAGGTTCAAATCCTGCCCCCGCAACCAAATTTTTTCATTAGGGCCTATAGCTCAGTTGGTTAGAGCGGTCGGCTCATAACCGATTGGTCGGGGGTTCGAGTCCCTCTGGGCCCATAGCACGTAAACCCTTGGTAGATAAGGGTTTTTATTTATTTTAGAGACATAATAAGCCTCTCGTTTTCATCATGATTATGATGGAGATGAGGGGCTTGTTCACGTTTTGTGCACATTGATTTTGATAGGTGCTGCTACCTTTTGGGATAGAAAAATAACTTATAGGAAAATATAGGGACAGGAGGTGAGAAGAATGTCGTCATTTTCCAATCCCAAAATCAATCCCATTCAAGGTCTTATCCTATGTATGAGCGCATCTACAGCCTTAGCCCAAATATCAGGCGCAATCATTTCAATTGAACAAGCAAAACGGGATACGTTTGTCAGCAGTTTGATCGGCTGTATAGCGTACCTCTTATATGCTTTTTGGATTTATCGAATCGTAAACAATCAAGCGCCTAACCAATCCTTCCTCGATGTACTTGAACTTAAAATGGGGAGCTTATTTGCGTGGTCAGTAAGATATTGGATTGCCTTATATTTGATGTGTGAACTGTTTGTTATTGACAAAAATATTGTCACATGGGTTAAATCATTAATTCTGCCTTATACACCAATTTGGGCAATTTCATTGCCCTTCTTGATCGTTTGTGCCTACTTAGCTGTTAAAGGAATCAAACCGATTGCTATTTCCATTTCTGTTTTAATGCCGGCTTTTTTGTTTCTGACTGTATTTATGGCGGTGTTTACTTATAAATACAGACATTTTGACCTGCTTCTCCCACTGTTCAGCGAAGGAGCGCGGCCCATCTTAGAAGGCGTGACAACCACCGTTAGGGCTGGCATGGAACTTTTCCTATTATTATTACTAAAACCTTATACGGAAGGCACTTTTAAATGGAAGCATTTTGTAGCGGAGGTGTCTGTTTTTTCGTTTTTTATTATAAATGGTGCTGTGAGTATGTTGACGATATTCGGCCCTTATGAAGCTTCGTTACAACGATTCCCTCTCTTTACGCAGTGGCGATTAGTTAGGATCAGCAGTTTCCTGGAGCATCTTGATTTTTTATCCATGTACCAGTGGCTTAGTAGTACAACCATTCAAATCAGTTTGGGTTTGTTCTTAATAGGCGATTTGCTAACATCTAGGCAAAGACCTCATAAAATTGCGATTATGACATGCGCGACCGCCTTATTTATCAGTGTAGAGCTTCGTTTAAACGATAGTGATTTTTTAGCTTTTACTAAATACTACTTTTATCCAATATCCACATTATCTATTCTCTGTTGGACGACTTTAGCCTACTTTACAACAAGAAAAAGAGGGTTGTCATGACCATCAAACATGCAAAAGAAGCGGATTTCAGGGCTTTATTTTCTTCCTGCTACGATGTGAAATTTCAGACACGCAGCGGAACTCAGGTTGTTTATTGCGAAGGCATGGTGGATAGCAAGCAATTAAATGAAAATGTACTCCCGCGATTGACTGAAATGATTCGAAACGATGAGTTGAAGCTTATAGACGAGAATGAAGAGCTTAGTCAAATCGAACTGCGTGTTTTTTCAGGGAATGTGATTGTTTTATTTTTCCATGAGAATGAAACACACGTCTATGAAGCAGATATTTCAAATCCGCCAAAACGCCAGCCCGAAGAATCCATCAGCGAAATATCCATTCGCGGCCCGCGTGATGGTTTTACAGAGGAAGTAATCACCAACGTTGCCCTCATTCGCAAACGATTAAAAACCAATTCCCTTCAATATGAACATTTCATTGTAGGTAAACGGGGAAATGTACGTTTAGCCATTCTGTATATCAAAGATATTATGAACTCAGAAATCATCATAGAAGCGAAGCGTCGGATTTCACAAATCGAAGTAGACTCCATAATTGGATGTGCGCAGTTGGAAGAATATTTAAGTGATTCAAGTGATTCCATCTTTCCTTTAGTGGATACGATTGGAAGACCTGACTTTGCTGCTGAGGCGCTGCTTCGGGGCAGATTTGTGATCCTCTTGGACGGATCTCCGATGGCAATCATCGGTCCTTCCAATCTTACCGAGCAATTAAAATCTCCAGAAGATGCTCATTCCGCTTACTATTACACAATATTTCAACGCATTTTGCGTCTTTTTGGTTTAGTTACGGCCATGTTTCTGCCTGGCTTCTATATTTCATTGACCTGTTTTAATATTGACCAACTTCCATTTCCCTTACTCGCAACCATAGCTGTAGCACGAATGGGCATCCCCTATTCAACAACGTTAGAAAACCTGTTGATTTTGGGGCTATTCGAATTGTTTCGTGAAGCCGGCATACGCTTGCCGAAACCGGTGGGACAAACGGTTACGGTAGTCGGGGGTCTTATTATTGGGGATGCTGCGATACGTTCAGGACTTGCCTCTTCGGCTCTGCTCATGGTTACGGCAGCAACTGCGGTTGCATCCTTTACGTTGGTCAATCAATCTTTAACAGGTACCGTAACCCTAATTCGAATTTACCTATTGTTGATATCATCTTGTTTGGGGATTTACGGATTTTTTATCGGATTAATTTCAGTGGTGGCGTATACCTCTACACTAACCTCTTTCGGTATATCTTACTGGTCTCCGATCGCAGAACTCAATGTTAGGTCGTCCATAATAGCGCTATTTAATCGACCTTTCAAATCCAAAAACAAAAGACCGAGCATGCTACAACCGACAGATGCTACGTCGCAAGGAGAGAGACAATGAAACCAGTGTCGCTCTTAATCACACTCTGTTGTATGCTATGCCTGTCCGGATGTTGGGACAATAAAAATATTCAAGAGTTGCTTTACGTTTCAGCCATAGGGGTCGATTATAAAAATGATCTGTATGAGGTCTACATTCAATCAGTAAACTTTAACAATGTAGCTAAGTCGGAATCGGGAGGCGGAGGGAACGGTCCGCAAGTGTATGTCGGCAAAGGGAAAGGGAAGTCACTCGCTTTGGCATTAGGTGATATTTATAATACGGTACAAAGAAGAATATATTGGAGTCATGTTCGCTCGTATCTATTTACCGAAAATGCGATGCAATCTGGCGGCGAGAATTACTTTGATAATTTAAAGAGATACAGGGAGTTTAGGTATACGCCATGGATATTCGGCACCAAAGGATCCATTGAGGACATCTTTAAAGCCCCCTCTTTTTTTCAACTATCGCCGATTACAAACATTCTTGGCCAACCGGAAGATAATTATCTTCAGAAATCGTTTGTAAAGCCTTTGCTTGCGCAAGAATATCAAATTAATCTCAATGAGCCTGGTGAAACGGCTATCGTTCCAACCCTTAGCATTGATAAAACAACATGGCAGTCAGATAAGGATAAGAAATCTGAAGATAAATTGAAAATAAACGGCGCGTTTGTCGTTCGAAAAAGCGGCTTTCAAGGCTGGATGGCAAACAATCAACTTAACGGATTGCGATGGATGGAGAAAGAAACTTCGAGATCACCTATTGAGATTAAGCCCGCGATCATCTCACTTGAAAAACCCAAACCTAAAATAATGGTTACAGAACAAGGGGGTAACCCGATTTTTAATATTGAGGTTAAGGTCAGGGGGAATATTGTTGAATTACGTGACAGCCATCCATCCGAGCAAGAAATGGAGAAAGAAGCGGAGGATCAAATTAAAAAGGAAATCCGATCTACATTTGAAGAGGGGCTGCGAATAAACGCTGATATTTACAATTTCAGAAATGTGATGTTTAAGAAAAAAATGAAAAACTGGCAAGATATTGAGCTAACTTCCTCATCACTTAACCGAATCGATGTCCATGTTTATATTCAGCATACCGGAGAGCTTAAGAAAGCATTGTAATAACATAAGACATCGATTATAGTGAGAAAACAATTATCCCGAAGGGAGTCGCCTATGTGCCGAAATATTAAGCCGCTTTTCAATTTTGAGCCCGTCGCCACTGAACAAGAAATAGCAGCAGCTTCCTTGCAATTTGTCCGTAAAATTTCGGGCTTTACGGCACCTTCCAAGGTGAATGAGGCAGTGTTCGAGCAGGCTGTACAGGATATTACGTTAATTGCTCAGAGGCTGATGGACACGTTAGTCACGAACGCCGAACCTCGCAATCGAGAGGTGGAAGCGCAGAAGTCGCGGGAACGTAATGCGATACGTTTTGGCACCAAAGAGGTCTAAAGCTCTAATCATCCAGAGGTTCTTTTCTTCGGAAAAGAGCCTTTTTTCGTGGCCCTTAACGACAAGCTGGATAAGCATACGTGACAGCTGTGCGACGATTTGCATATGCTGTTGGTATCAAAGGGGAAGTAGGTGATTGTCAGTGACGAAAGGGTTTGATTGTTCAACACCGCTTACGGCACAAAAAGCAACTGCTTTCGCGAGCAATGGTTATCAATTTGTAGCGAGATATTTGGTGCCAAGCGGATATAAGGCGTTAACGAAACAAGAAGCAATTGCGATCAGTGCAGCTGGCATGAACGTGGTTTCTGTCTATGAAACAATAGCGAACCGAGCATTAGGCGGCAGAGATGCGGGATTGGAAGACGGGGCTATTGCTTTGCAAGTAGCTTCACAGGTTGGACAACCCGAGGGTAGTTGCATTTACTTTGCGGTAGATTTCGATGCCACGCCATCTCAAATGGCGGCGGTTATTGCGTATATTCAAGGTGCGAGTGAGGCTACTCCAACCTTCACAACTGGGGTCTATGGCTCTTATGCCGTCATGGAAGCGGTACGAGCCGCTGGTGCTTGCTCCCACTTCTGGCAAACCTACGCATGGAGTGCAGGGAAGAAGTCTACGTTTATTCAAATTTATCAATATCTGAATGATGTCATGGCAAACGGTATCGCGGTGGATTATGATGAATCCTATGGGAATGAGGGGTGGTGGCGCGTGGTAGAGAATCCGACACCGCCTATCTACACGATTTCAGAAAAGGATGCAGATGCGATGATCAGGTTCCTTTCTGCGGGATATAATGCGACATCTTCGTTGCCCGCACAAACGGAATTTCACAGGCTAGCGAATGAGTTGCGCCGTATTACTAGCGTTTGAATACAGAAAGAAGCCCAGCCGTGATGTGAAGACATCGTACGGTTGGGCTTCTTTCATTGGATGATTGCGCTCTTGATGTACCAACGGTCTTGAAGCGATGCGCGTTCAAGGTGGAATTGCACGCGCCGACGCGTCAGCGCGTTCGTTCGTTCCGGCGTCGTCGCGACGTCGACGGACGTGTCGAGCTGCAGGAGCTGTGACACATCACGCTCCTCAGATTTGGACAGGCGTCGCATGCTGCGCACATGCAACGCCTGTTCTTGTCCCGTGGTGACCTGCAGCAGCTGCAGGTCACCTTGATGGGCGCCGCTGATCCACACGTCGATCAGCGCCCAGGGCGAAAGCTTGCTGACGTAGTCGGTCAGCAAGCCGGCAGCTCGGTGCACCATGACTTGGTGCGCCGGGTCAACGGAGCGGGAGCCGTGCGTCACGCTCCCGAGGAAGTGAATGCAGAAATGACCATCGAAGTCATTTCCAGGTATGCCATCTCCGCCGTGCGGCATGCCGTGCATGGAGGCGGCGAGTGAGCGGCCACCCAGCTGCACGAGAACCGCGCGGCGGTTCCAGCTCCATTTGCCGCCATATATGCTTTTTAGCGTGGCGGAGTCTGCTTTTGTAAGCGGCTGTACATCCGCATGATGAGAGCCCGCTCGCCGCTGCCCTTCAAAGCTGAGTCCGCTCTCCACATCGAGCACGGTAAAAGAGCTAAATTTCGGGAGCACACGACTTGCGTCCTCCCATGTCAGAAGTTCGCCGTAGTGTTTGGCGCGAAGTGACTGCACTTGGTTGCGGAGTGCTGCTTGCGCCTGGCTGCTTAGCTGGACGGTATGTTTGGTTGACCAATCAACAAGCTCACCCGATGGGGTGACCCCTAATTGGTGAGACTGATTCTTTGCGTAATAGATAAGTGAAGTGTCTGGAATGAGAGGCTCGGTGAAAGGGGCTCCTTCCGTTGCCTCCTCCAAAGCGCGTTGCACCGATTTGTCCACAAAGCTCGCCTCGGTTTGATATTGAGCACGGGGGGATGACTTGACCACTAATTGAATTGTGCCTTTTTCCGCTGCTGCTGCCTCTTGAGATAAAGGAGCATTCGCCTGTACCTGGATATTGCCGCTTATCCCTGCCGTTAGAAGGAAGGCGACAAGTAATTGGCGCCATTTTCTGCTTGTTTGGCTTGCATACATATGGACTTCCTCCTGATTAAGTTTATATTGAATATCCTAGCTAAGTGTTTGCAATTTCGCGTTTTTTTACCACATGCGGAACATCTATGTTTTTGTCGCCCTGACGGCCATTCATCCATGTTCATATTGGAAATGTGTTACAATCATTTTAAAATTAATACAAGCTTGGGGTAGAAGAAAGGACGTGTTCCTATGGCGGAGCAATCAAGTGGCACACCATTTCAATTACAAATCGCGGATGATTGGATCATTCGGGGAGATTGGTATCAAGCTAGGTCTGAAAGGAGTCTAGGGACGATCATTCTTTGTCACGGGTATAAAGGTTTTAAAAATTGGGGGATGTTTCCGCTTGTTGCGCGTGAGCTTGCAGAGCAGGTGGATGTGGTGGCGATTAATTTTTCCCACAATGGCGTTGGTGAAGACGGGCTCGAATTCACGGAGCTGGAGAAATTTGCAAAGGCAACCTATACGAAGGATCTTGAGGATCTAGAAGCTGTTATCCGTGAAATACAAGGCTCGACCGAAGCGGCCAAGCCGATCATCTTGTTGGGGCATAGTCGTGGAGCGGGCGTTAGCTTGATTTATGCTCTGGACCATCCTGGTGAAATCGCTGGCGTGATTAGTTGGAATGGCATTACGAATGTGGATTTGCTGACGGACGCGAATAAAGAAGAGATGCGGAAATCGGGACGTACCTACACGCTCAATGGCCGAACCAAGCAGCAGATGCCGTTGGATATTGAGATTTTGGACGATATGGAGCGTAATCGAGAGAGGTTTGATATCATTCAGCGTATTTCGGGAGCGCAGTTCCCCATTACGCTGATTCAAGGCACCGAAGATGGTGAGCATCTGACTCGCGGGTCAGCCAAATTAGTCGCGAACAATTCAACGATACAGTGGGTGAGGGTACCTGGGGGGAATCATACCTTTGGCAGCGTGCATCCATTCGCAGGAGAGACGGAAAGCTTGCGGACAGCAATTACAGAGACGAAGCTTGTGATTCGGAGGATGTTGGGGGAAACGGAGTGAGTGGTCCGTAATTATCATTCGTCAAGCGGAATGTAGATGCTCTATTTCGCCGAAATGAGCAATATTTGACTCCAGGCTGAACGTGGATGCTCTATTCACCCAATTTTGTCGGCTTTGGGTAGATTTTAGCTTGAATAAGGCATCGACGTTCCGCTTAGGTTGTAAAAGTAGTTAATTGAGGTGGTTTAACGCACTGACGTTCCGTTCGATGCCCATTCATGCCGCTAAAATAAAAAAAGCCGCGCAGCACGAGACTTCGCGGCTTTCTGTTAAGTATGACCTGTAGTGGGCTCGAACCACTGACCCCTACCCTGTCAAGATAGTGCTCTCCCAGCTGAGCTAACAAGTCGTTTTTGGAGACAATTAGTAATATACCAAGGAAACAAGGGATTGTCAATAGTTGGGCGGATAGCTTTCATCTTGCGTGATTTTATGGTAACTTGAGAACATTAGAGTTTGGGAGGATACAGGAATGACGAAACAACAACATCGTTGGAATTTACGCTTGAAAAGCAGCAATATGTACTTAGGAACAGTTTATCTGGGAGATCCGCTTCCAGAAGTGGAAGATGTGATTATGATTGGTGAGAAGAAATACACGATTTTAGAGCTTGGCAGTACACGTGATGCCAGCGACGTATTTGTAGAAGAAGTGAAGAAGAAGTAGTTTGGAAAAGGGAGCCTCTACTCGCTACTTGCGTAAACTGGTACCCATGTACTAGACACTTTGAAAAAAAGTGTTTAGTGTATGGGTACCTTTTTGTATACTTGAGTGAACAGTGGGGGCGAGCTTATGAGTAAAAAACACTTTAATCATATCGAACGGGAGCAATTAACGAACAACCGATATGTCTTACGAGTCAGTGAAAAATCAATTACGTATTCAGATGAATTCAAACGTTTGTTCATCGATCAGTACCTGTTAAAGAGAACGCCTAGAGAGATATTTGAATTATGTGGGTTTCATGTGGAAGTCCTCGGGTTGAAGCGTATTGAACAGTGTGCAGATCGATGGAAGAAAGCCTACGAGAAAGACGGAATCATTGGACTTGCAGACTCACGTAAAGAAGCCGTGCTGCGTCCTTCAAGACGTGCCTTGTCGCCTGATGAGATCATTGCTAGACAAGAAGCGAAGATTAGACTTTTGGAGGCTCAATTAGAATACGTAAAAAAGTCAGACAGGAACGAAAGGAGGCTGTTAGCAAACGGGGAAAACCTAAACCAAAGTGAGTGTTTCAAACTGATTCAAGAGGCTGCCCAGCAAGGCTTGGGGCGAATGACACGTTACTTTTGCCAATTGCTTAATGTGTCTCGATCTGGGTTTTACAATTACCTGAACTCTGCGGACAAGCGCCAGAAGCGTGCGCTGGCGGACGAGCAAGCAGGTGCGCTCATTAAGAAAGCTTTTAACCGAAAAGGCTACAAAAAGGGCTCCAGATCCATTAAGATGACGTTGGAGAACGTATATAATACCTGTTACAACCTGAAGCGTATACGAAGGCTCATGAAAAAATTTGACCTCGTATGTCCTCATCGAAAGCCTAACCCGTATCGGCTTATGGCCAAAGCAACACAAGAACACCGCACGCTTCCCAATAAGCTACAGCGGAATTTCAAGAAAGGAATTCCAGGTCTTGTGCTGCTCACCGACATAACCTATCTTCCGTATGGCAAATCGCAGACGGCTTATTTGTCGACTATTTTGGATGCCTCCACAGGAGAGCTTCTAGCACATACCCTCTCCGAATCCCTCCATTTGCCACTAGCAACAGGAACCATTGAAACGTTAATGAGGCAGAGGCGTTTGAAGCTCCATAAGGATGCCTTCATTCACTCGGATCAAGGGAGCCATTACACGAGCCCGACCTACCAGAAATTATTGAAGACTAAAGGCATTGGACAATCAATGTCAAGACGAGGGAATTGCTGGGACAATGCCCCACAGGAGTCCTTCTTCGGTCATATGAAAGATCATGTAAAGAGCTTAAACTGCACAACTTTGGTAGAATTGCAACGAGAAGTTAACCGATATGTTCATTATTACAATCATCACAGATACCAGTGGGGATTAAAAAAGATGACTCCTGTACAGTACAGGAATCATCTCTTAAGTGCAGCATAGCTTCCTTTTTTTCAAAGTGTCCTTGACTAAGGGTTCAGTTTAGCGTAGGGCTCCTTTTTTTCATGCTATGTTGTATAAGGAAGCAAGGCAATCCACGAACATTTTGTTGTACGCTTCACGCGAGAGGTCTTTATTGCAGGCGATGTCGCGCCCAAGAAATTCGAACCAGGTGATCTCGGTGGCATCTTTTTTGTAAAAGAATTTGTCACGCTGAATGAGGAAAAGATCGTTCTCGAAGTAGGGGACGTTATCAAATTGGAGAGCAGGTTCATGTTGTTTTTCACTGACTAACGTGGCCAAGAGGATTAACATACGGTAAGGATCGCGGAAAATTTCATACTGGTTCATCGTTCAACACTCCTTTTATCTGATATCCAAGCAAGGTAATCATACTAAAAGGTGGAGTTGATTAATACCGTTTTGGGTAAACTGGATAGGAAATTGAAGGGAAATGAGGATTTTCAAGAAAACAAGAAAAAGACTGAAGGTCACTCTAAGGAGGATCGAGTGATTCAGTCTTTTTGAGCTTGCTCCTACATCAAAGGATTAGCGTTTGTAGCCGCCGAGTGATTGTTCAGCCATTTGCACTAATCTTTTTGTGATGTTGCCACCAATTGAGCCAGCATCACGGGATAACAAATTACCGTTGTAACCAGAAGGGGAGAGAGGGACACCAATTTCCTGAGCGACTTCATACTTCATTTGATCAAGTGCTGCCTTTGCTTGTTGTACGACTAAAGTGTTAGATCTAGCCATTCAAAATCATCTCCTTTTTTTTGGTACACCAGTATTATTTGAATGTTCAGATTATTTATTCATGAATTTCAAAAAAAATAAAAAAATTTTCTAAACATCAATAAACCCCCAACCGTTAAGTCGGGGGGGGAATTTATTATATTAAGATAGCGTTTTCATTATTCATCTTGGGATACTTCATTTTCTTCCTTTTCTTCCTCAGCGGCAGCTGCTTCTTCAATCGCTTCCGCGATTTGTTCTTCAGCCTCTTGAGCGACCACTTCTTCAGCGGATTCAGCTTCGGCAGAGATTTCTTCCTCGTTTTGTTGAACGATTTCTTCGTCTTGGCTCATGGTATTGTCACCTCCTCTGATACGTATAGTATCATTGTATCAGGTCTATAGGCTTATACAAGTAGGTTGAGAGCCAGATTAGTAGATTTAATGTAATCTTGATGAGATTGTCAGTTGGTGTTGATTTTGTTGGGAATTAAAAGTCGATTTATGCCCGATTTTCAGCGGTTTTCGCCGAGTTGGACAACGAGTCATGTTTTACTTTTAGACGAATATATATGAGGCAACACAGCAATCTTACATGAGTTAGAACAGAGATTATGGGCTATCATTCTATGAAACGCAATAGGAGGAATCCGAATGAACAGGTCGGATGTTATTTTGGAGCTACAACTTGTACCAGAGCTTTTGAAGCAAGCCGAAGCGATGTATGTCGATGCAGTATCGGAATTAAACTGGGCGAAGCATATGCTTCTCTCCAAGGAATACGAAGTGATTGGTGAAGGCCATGTGACTGGCAAAAATGAGCTTCAACGGCAAGCGGAAATGTGGCCGTACACGAGAGATTTGCAGAAACAGGTTTTACAAATGGAAGATGCTGTGGAACATGCCAAAGTGGATTTTCACTTTTATAAGCGAAAATTAGAAAATCTGCAAATCATCGCGAAGCTGATGACGATTTTATAAAAGAACAGATGGCGTAAGTTCCAGCCCGTAATCGAGAGATTACGGGCTTTTGGATTTGGTATACCATGCGTGTCACTTGTACATCCTAGGGGGAGAAGTGTCAATGTAAGTTTTTAACAGGAGGTCAGGCCCAGATGAAAGCAGTTCAGAACATCGTAGCAGCCAGCGTGGGGTTGCTTATTTTAACAAGTTGTCAGTCCGTCCAACCCACCTCTCTCAATGAAGCGGCATCACCGCCTTCCACCATCGCGGTTTCTTTAATCGGAACGAACAATCAATCCGTAGGCAAGGCTGAATTTACAGCAGTCCAAGAGGGTGTATACTTGAACGTTCAAGTGACTGGACTCCCTCCTGGCGTACATGGGTTACACATCCATGAGAAAGGTGCCTGCGTAGCGCCAACATTTGATTCCGCAGGTGCTCATTTCAATCCGCAAATGAAGGAACACGGTTTCATGAATCCCAAAGGCGCACATGCCGGCGATCTGCCGAATCTCATCGTAGATGCCCAAGGTAATGGACATTTCAGTGCGGTGACGAAGTCTGTTACACTGGCGCCAGATCAACCGAATTCGCTCCATAAACCTGGGGGAGTTAGCGTTGTTATACATGAGAAAGCAGATGATCTGAAGACGGATCCGTCTGGTAATTCGGGCAAGCGCATTGCTTGCGGTGCTGTGAAATAGGGAAGGAAGGTTTGCTACACCATGATTAAAACACAGGATCTCAAGCTGCAAATGGATGAGTTAACGAAGCAAAATGATATGGTTCTTATTGAGCTGGAACAGGTTAAAAAGATGCTGATTTCTAGCAGCCAAGGGTCACAGAGCGGACAAAATGGTCAAGCCAACCAGCAATCCGCAAGTTCGGATGATTCCAATTCTGGCAAGCAGCAATCCGAACAGAGCCAGGGTCAAGACCAAAATCAAAGTCAATCACAGCATCAAGCTCAAGGTCAATCCCAAGATCAAAATCAAGATCAACAGAGTCAGAATTCATCCAGCAATGCGAGTCCATCCAGTCAAAACGGAGGGAATAAGCAAGTTTCTGATCTTGCAAATGAACTTTTGAAGATCAAGGACATGGTCGTGAAGCTCGAACAGAAAACGTCGCAATATGTGAGCAGCCAATCGAACGGTTCGTTAACGGAGAAAGATACGGTCAATCTGATTCTTACGTTAATGAATGGCATGGTAGATTGGGCGAGTGAGTTCGTCTCCTCAAAAGCAAATTCAAATGGCCAACTCCAATAGGAATTGGCTCACAAAGTTAAAAGGCTGAGAAGTGCTCAGCCTTTTTGTTTTTTTAAAAATAAATATGGATTAGGACGAAGAAGGAGATGCCGATTTGAAAAGCATTTGCTTTGCGCAATACTCAATAATCTCGCTTCGTCGGACAATTCCGATGAACTTGTCTGAGTCATCTACAATAGGGACGAAATTCTGAACCTTGGCTAGATCAATGAGATCAACCATATCCGCGTGAATATGAACGGGTTTATTGTTAACTCGAAGCGGGACTTCCGCGAGTACATGACGATGGGCGTTGTCAAAGCCAACTTGCTCAGCATTATTTTTAAGAAACCACAATAAATCACCTTCTGTGACGGTCCCAACATAATGACCTTGATCAGACAGAATAGGGACGGCCGTATATCGATGATACTCCATGCGTTCCAATGTTTGACGAAGGGTAGCTTGTGGAGTCGCGGTAATGACTTCGGATTTGGGTAATAGGAAAAAAGCGATATTCATTAGAAACACTCCTAACATCAGAATCAATGCCTCTAGTATAACAAACTTTGCGAATAGAATCTAAATTTGTGAAGGATGCTAGAAGAGAGGTGATGTGAATGAATCGAGCATTAACGACAGCCGCGTTAGGCATTGGAGCTGCTCAAGTGATCAAAGTTCCCTTAACGTATATGCTAAGTAAAAAATGGGACTGGTCTCAGATGGTCCAAACAGGAGGCATGCCAAGCTCACATTCCTGCGGTGTAACGGCACTTGCGACTTATATCTGCCTGAAAAGAGGCTATTCGGCTATTGATTTTGCAGTAAGCTCTGTATTTGGTGCTGTGGTTATGTATGATGCGATGGGCATTCGAAGATCCGCAGGGGAGATTGCCGTAGAAGTGAATGATTTAGATGAACAGGTGGAGCGCCTTTCAAGGCAGCACCCTGGCTTATATCATGCCAAACGCAGGAAAGCGTTGAAAGAACGTTTGGGCCATTTACCTCGTGAAGTAGCAGCAGGTGCGCTACTAGGGCTAGCCATTGGCGCCTGCAGTTATTTACTGGAGAGAAAATAAGCTTAGTGTATCACATGTGGACAACACTTCTGGAATGGGATAAGATCAAGAAATGTTCTTAGAAAGGAAGAGTCCACATGGAAACAATCCGCGTAACAACCATGGAACAGCTGAAGGCTTGCTTTGCTGTTCGTTTCAACGTGTTTGTAGACGAACAGCAAGTACCCGCACATCTAGAAATGGATGAGAAAGACGAGTCACCGCAATCCTGTCATCATTTCTTAATTCAAGATGGGGAGATCCCAGTCGGAGCGGCGAGATGGTATGAGTATCAAGAAGGTACAGCGAAATTGCAGCGGGTTGCTGTGATAAAAGCATATAGAGGAAGATCACTGGGGAAACTATTAATCCTTGCGATGGAAGAACAAGCCAAAGAGCAGGGATGTTTGTATGCAATTCTAGATGCTCAGTGTCAGGCTGAGGGGTTTTATAAGCAATTAGGGTATAAGGTGATCTCCGAGGAGCCTTTCTATGACGCGGGGATCCTTCATGTTCGAATGAAGAAATCCCTTTAACCCACAGCCAAATTATCTTCTTCCTGATGTAAACTGCCTGCAAGTGGAAAAGTAAGAATGAATCGGGTTCCTTTTCCGAGTTCACTTTCGACTTCTAAAGTACCTTGATGATCTTGTACGATTTTGTAACAAATGGATAGACCGAGACCTGTTCCCGTTTCTTTCGTTGTGAAGAACGGGTGGAAAATCATATCCAACTGGTCATTCGGAATGCCTGGCCCGTTATCTGCAATGATTAAAGTCGCGTTCTTCTGATCGCGGCTTAATCGCATGTGGATGGAGCCGTTGGCAACCATCGCTTCGCACGCATTTTTCATCATATTCAGCAATAATTGAATCATTTTATCCTGATCCATCATCATATGTATGTTGTCTGTCAATTCATGAAAATGAATTTCGTGCCCCGAGCTTGCTGCCTCTGACTCGATAAGAGAGATTACTTTCAGTACACATTCGTTCAGGGATTCCGTTCGGAAGTTCGTGCGATGCGGCTTTGAGAATTGAAGGAATTCCCCCGTTAGATCACTCATTCGATTAATTTCATCCATAATGAGCGAATACCAGCTCTCAATGTTGTAACCGCTTGCTTTTGAAAGTTGCAAGAATCCTTTGATGGTCGTTAAGGGGTTTCGAATTTCGTGAGCCATCCCAGAAGCGAGTTCCCCGATCACACGCAATCTTTCGGAGCGTTGCATCTGTTCTTCCCTTTTGATCAATGAATCCCGCTTCTTCGTAAATAAATCATGCTCTGCATGTAAAATTAAATCATCTTTGGAGCCCGCGTCCTTAGGGAATGTGGCGATGCCGTATGTATTTTGAATACCCGTCAATTTCGGGAGTTCCGAATCCAATTTCTGCTGATACGAGGTGATGGTCATGCGATCCGTGAGATGCGGCATCACCACCGCGAATTCATCCCCGCCGAAGCGGGAAATAAATAACGCGTCTTTAAATAATATTTGGAGAAGGTCCGCCATCTGCTTTAGTACGAGGTTTCCTGCTTGAAAGCCCCCCGTCGTATTCATCGCTTTCAAATCCGTGCAATCAATTAATAAAAGGACGAGCGGTTGTTCCTGATGGATGAGCTGCTCCAGTCTCCTGTGGCATTCTTCGTAATTATAAAGGCCTGTTAAGGAATCCTTGTGAGCAATCAGATAACGTTCATTGCGAAATCGGTCAGACTTCCCAGAACGTAATATGACATTTTGCGTTAGGAGTGTCACGGCTGAGAAATCAAGAAGACAATTAATCCCGTACATCCACAGTCGTGGTTCAGCATGCTGTACCAAATTGATAATCCCCAGATAGGTGAGCGCATAACCTGTCGTGAAGATCCAAGCTTTGCGTTGGTTTTCTTCAGCGTATGTATGACGTGCTAGTGCGAGTAAGTAGAGGGGATAGCTTAAATCCGAATGACCTAATACGTGAATCAAGGCCACATTGACAAGCTGTACCCAAGGTGTGGCAATAAGTGAGGCTGGAAATCGGATAGAGAGAATGAATAAACAAGAAGCAGTCAGGAAAAAGAGGGTATTGGATACGGAATCTAAATAAAGCGCGTAAGCGCTGTACAGAATGACATACAAGTAGTAAACCCAATTAATATTCACCCTATCATCTCCCGAATGGTTTGTCCTATGCGAACACATCTGTGACAATTTCTCTGTTTGTCGTAAAATCCCTTCTCTACCAACGAATTTTGTGAAAAATAACAAAAATAAGATCGAAAAAAGCCCTGAGTAACTGACTACTCAAAGCTTCTGTCGAATGGCGTCTATTCAGGAAGTTGAATGGTTTGATGCTGCTGCACGAACGTCATTTCCCCCGTACGGCCTATGAAGCTCGGCATATCATCGCCATAATGCATGAGATAGATGAGCTTCTGAACGTGGACAGGAAGGGTGAGCAGTTCTGTTAACGTTGTATGAACATAACCTGGCCCGATCAATTGACAATCGTGAAAAATGGTGTGACAATTTCGAGTAGCAACCACTTCGTTGATGAGAAATTCCGCATTAAATAAAATATCTGCACTATAGAAGATCCGTTCATTCAGGAAGATCGAATAGTTCAGCTTTTCGATAATATGATGGGTAGGGATAAGTTCAATTGTTAGTTCTGGTGAAATGGCGAAGGGTTCGTATTCTTGCACGTAAACAACCTCGAAATAGTCATGAAGGTTGTTGAATGCCTCCGCGGGGTTATATAATCCGCCTTTCAGCGTGTTTTCCCATAAAATCGTGGCCAGTGCTTCCGTCACATAAAGTTTCGTTCGTTTCTGTTTATATTGGTAATAGAGTCTGAAGGCCAATTCCTCTAGTCCGCCAACATGATCGGCATGAATATGCGAAATGAGGATACCATCAATTTGATCTAGTTCAATGCCAAGCTCGTGCAGAGATTTAGGGGTCGTTGATCCGCAATCGATGAGAAGCTTATGTTCGGTAGTATGGATTAATGCACTCGTATTATAGTAGGACTTGGCAAACGCACTGCCAGTTCCCAACATTTGAATTTGCAAACTCATTCAGTCCGCCTCCAATTTTCGACAAAAATCCATCTTTTTCTAGAGTAACATGGGAAGTTAGTGTCTTTCAACCTATTGGAGCGATCTTCCCGAAAAGTCACGTAGCACAATTCATAAAAAAGGTGTGATTTCTTTAATGATTCGTCTAGTCATTGTACTTGTCCTTCTAATTGTGTGCCTTGTTTTAATCGTTGGTGTTTCGACGTATGTCGGATGGCAATTGACGCATCCCAAACGCAAACCTGTTGATGATTCGCCAGAGAACTATCAGCTTGCTCACAAGGATGTGAAATTTCTTAGTCGTAAAGAAGACGTCATGTTGGACGGTTGGTACCTGGAATCCCCCTATGCGCCTTCGGGTCCGAAAGCGATGACGGTGATCTTTTCGCATGGTTATGCGGGAACAAGGCTGGAGAAAGGGGTCCCCGCCTTAGCGCTGGCAGAAGCCATTGTGAAAGCAGGGCACCATGTGCTCATGTTTGATTTTAGAAACTCAGGACTCTCCGAAGGGACGACGACGACAATTGGCTTGTTGGAGAAAGAAGACATCCATGGCGCTATCGATTGGGTCCGATCGGAAACGGATGGGGTGGCGACCATATGTCTCCTTGGGTTCTCCATGGGGGGCACTGCATCACTCCTAGCTGCCGCAGAAGATAAATCCATTGCAGGCGTCATCACAGACAGCGCCTTTAGCCAATTAGGTCCATATTTGAAAGCGAATCTGCCTGTCTGGTCAAAGCTCCCGCGCTATCCGTTTACTCCGTTAATCTTGACGATATTGCCAAGGTTGATCGGTGTTAATCCAGATGAGGTGGATGCACTTACTGCATTGGAGGAAATTGCGCCTAGGCCAGTGCTCTTCATTCATAGCGAGGATGATTCAGCCATACCTGCTTCCAATAGCATCGAGATGTATAAGCGTTTTCCAGATGATTTTGAGCTATGGGTAACGACTAAAGCAGACCATGTTGGCACATTTCAACTGCAATCCGAGGCTTATATTAAGAGAGTTCTTAATTTTATTACGAAATTATAAAGATCATCGCAACTCTTCGAATTCATTGGCGTATATAGATGCAGACATACAGATGACTAACGAGGTTGGAGGTTTATGGGGATGAAAGTTCAACGCATTTTTACGTTGATGGTCGCGTTCTTTGTTTTAAGTACGGCTGCGGTGGTGGCCTCATCGATATGGGGGGAATATAAGGGATTCAATATTGCTCGTGTCGTCGTAAACAATCAAACCAAAGAATTCGGAGATTCCGATGTGCCGCCATTGATTGTAGATGGCAAGACGGTATTACCTCTTCGCGCGATGAGCGAAGCACTGCAATCTTTGCTGCGCTGGGAAGATTCAAGCAAAACAGCTTACTTGTACAAACCGAATGTCCATATGTTCTTCACAACAGAAATTCGTAAAGATTCTTCCATCGTTCCTTTTAGTGTTGTTGAGCGTGGGGAAGAGGCCAACTTTTACGTGTTTGCTCAGGTTGATAATCTAAAAACAAGCATTAACTCCGTTCGCGTTTCCATCGTCTCGCCAAGCGGCAGCAATGTGATTACACCTGTGGAAAAATCGATCTCGGATTCCAAGGAATCCTTCTGGCTGAAAGTTCCTGTATATGGTGTTTCATTCGATCAGTCGGGTACCTATGTTGTCAAATTCGCGATGAAGCAAGATGGCAGCAGCGAGTATACAGTTGTATCTGAAAAACAAATTCAATCCGAATAAGCTGATGTGAAGACCTCTTGTTTGACCTCTAATTCTGAAAATGATAGGATATTTACGTAACTTATTATTTGATGAAATGAGGTTCTGCCTGTGAGCGATGAGAAGCATCATGTGCACGGCCCGGACTGTGACCACGATCACGACGAGCAAGGGGAAGACATTTTTATCGTAACGGACGAGAACGGTGTAGAGCATGAAATGGTCATGGTATATACCTTCCAATCTCAAGAGCAAGCGTATGCGGTTCTACTTGATCGCAATGATCCTGAAGCAGATGGCGTCATTTTCCGTGTTGAGGAAGAAGACGAAGATGCGTTCCTAGTGAACATTGAAGATGAAGCAGAGTGGGAACGTGTCGTAACGATTTACAATGAAATCGTGGCTCAAGAAGGCGAAGAATAAGCGCGATACATAAGACATAAGAACCCCCTAGCAGAGTGATCTGTTAGGGGGTTTCTGTGTTTACGTCATTTTCTTGGGTTGAAATACATGATTCGTCCATTGAATAAATGAAGTTCAGCTTTCAGAAGTTTGCCGAGGTATTTACAAAATTCATTGCCCTTACTCTTGTCGCCATGGGTAGCGTCTTCAGGTAAGACGAATTGCACGAAGGGACGTTCCTGTTCTTGATCTTGCTCCGAACCGACACCCACCACGATATATTTGTACAGTGGATTGATGCCTTTCAGGTAAAACCATTTGCCTTCGCCTTCGGGTTTCGTCTCAATCGTATAAGGGAACCCAGCTTCATCATACTCCCAGCCAAGCTGCTTGGCTGTCAAGCTAAGTTGATCGCGGTAATGCAACAACTTCTCCTTCAATTCATCCAAGGTAAGTGAGGCAACCGTAGAGCCTGTTACGAATTTAATATAAGCGCTTTGAGCCATTCCTTGATCACCTCATTCGCTGAACATCAACCCTATCATAGCACCATGTAAACGGTTTTACAATAACTCCCTCATGGTAGAGAGAGTCTAGAAGATCGCTTGTGTTTCCACGATCACTTTGACTTGTTGGACGCTGCGATCTTCAGGCCCTTTCACAGGCAGACCGACTTCGACATGCTCCACAATGTAGTCAATGAGCTCTTGAGTAATGACTTCGCCAGGAAGCAGAATCGGGATTCCCGGTGGATAAACGTAAATGAATTCAGCGATAATGCGGTCTGCGGAATCTTTAAACGGCAACGTTTCCGTTTCGCCATAGAACGCATCGCGCGGCGTTAACGTCAACTGCGGGATCGCAGGTACCTTGATCACGACTTCTTTCACCTCAACGACATCATCATTGATATGTGACAACTCTCGCAACGCCGTCAGTAGAATATCCACATTCTCTTGCGTATCACCTGGGGTGAAGAGGCAGAGGATGTTATACATATCACTCATTTCGACTTCAATATTGTAATGGTCACGCAGCCAATTCTCGACCTCAAAGCCAGTTACACCTAATTTACGAACGTGTACGCAAATTTTAGTAGGATCATAGGCGTACGTTGCTTCTTCGCCAAGAATTTCTTCGCCAAAGCAATACAGATTCGGAATTTCGTTAATTTGTTTCCGTGCGTAATGCGCAAGCTCAATCGTGCGTTCCGCCATGTCTCGACCGTTTAACGCCAAGTGTCGGCGTGAAGTATCTAAGGATCCTAGTAGGATGTAAGAAGTTGACGTTGTCGTCAGCATCGAAATAATCGTCTGAATACGCTTCGGATTCACACGGTTTCCTTTGACATTCAACACTGAGCTTTGCGTCATGGAGCCGCCTAGCTTATGTACGCTAGTCGCAGCCATATCCGCGCCAGCTTCCATGGCAGACATCGGCAGCTTATCGTGGAAGTGAATCAAGACGCCATGCGCTTCATCCACAAGCACAGGAATGTTAAAACTATGTACGAGGTCGACGATTTCCTTCAAGTTCGTGCAAACGCCGTAATAAGTCGGGTTGATCACGAGTACAGCTTTGGCATCAGGGTGTTTCTCGAGCGCTCTTCGCACGGATCGTGTCGGGATGCCGTGATCTATCCCTAGATTTTTATCACGTGCAGGCTGAATGAAGACAGGCTTAGCGCCTACGAAAATAATAGCAGCAAGAACAGATTTATGTACGTTCCGTGGCACGATGATTTTATCGCCTTCCGAGCAGACCGTCATAATCATTGTCATAATCGCGCCGCTTGTGCCCTGTACGGAGAAGAAGGTATGATCTGCGCCAAAAGCATCGGCAGCGAGCTTCTGTGCTTCTTCAATGACGCCCATCGGCTGATGGAGGTCGTCCAGAGGTGCTATATTGATAAGATCGATGGAAAGGGCGTTGTCGCCAATGAAAGCGCGAAACTCCGGGTCCATGCCGACTCCTTTTTTATGGCCAGGAATATGAAACTGAATTGGATTTCTTTCAGCATGCCGAAGCAGTGCAGAGAACAGGGGTGTACGGGTATGATCCACCTGATTATCGCTTCCCTTCTATCGTGGATTGCTTGTCCTGAAGTTACAACAAACAAAATGAGTATATCAAACCAGAGATTTCATGCAAGTTAATTTTTAAAAAATAGTTTGTACCAAAGAAGGTCAAACTAACACCAACATATGTAAAAAGGTGAATATAAGGAGAATTCGGATGATTAGCAACCTAAAATGGCGTGAAAATCGGCTATTTTCGCCCTTTGTGATCGAATTGTTAATAATTATGTTTGTTGTTGAATTTGTGAAAGGTGCACTGCTCATCACCATATTGCCGGTGTATATGAAAACCGCGCTCGGCGCTTCCACATTTATTATCGGATGGACGTTGGCCGCGCAATATATTGGTGATAATGTCCTGCGTACTCCCGTTGGCTGGATTATTGATAAATTAGGGTATCGGGTGACCATGCTGACGGGTGTTTTGCTAACGTTCATCTCGGTCGTTCTGATGGCGATTACATCGGGGTATGGCTGGATGATCTTGGCATGTGCATTGCTCGGATTCGGGACGGCGCCGCTATGGCCGTGTGTTATTACAGGGACGACGGAGGTAGCAGGGGACGAGGGCAAAGCGACGATCATGAGCGTGGTATACATGGCTTGGCTGTCAGGCGTTGGGCTCGGCCCTGTTGCGATTAATTTCTTTATCGGAGATAATCGGTATGGCTTAGCTTTTAAGCTGCTAATTGGCTGCATGACGGTTGTTGTCCTCGTTGCTCTGCTGCTTCCTCGCAAAGCGGTATCAAAGGAGCAGAAGAGTGCAGGGACTCCGATAGCGACAAAGGATACAATGGGGAGACAAAACTATTCTAAGATTCACCGTATTTCCGCTTATCTCAGTGAAGTTCGCAGATCGATGTCGGTGAGCCCTTTATTGTTTCCTGCCATGTTTGCTCAAACGTTCGCCCTAGGGATTTTAACGCCGATTCTGACGCTTTACGCAAGAGATGTGTTGAAGCTGACATCGTTTCAGTACAGTATGTTTCTAGTCGCAGGAGGCGCCGTGACGGTACTCTTTCTAGTTCCTATGGGCAAAATGGTCGATCGAATGGGCATACGCCCCTTTCTGCTGATCGGCTTCTCACTGAGCGCTGCAGCGCTGCTGTTGTTTAGTTATGTACACACAATGGGACTCTTGTATGTCATTGTTGCGACGCTTGGCGTGGGATATGCCTTCATTATCCCGTCCTGGAATGCGCTGATTGCATCAGCTATTCCTCCTGAGAAGAGAGGGGCTGTCTGGGGGTTCTTTTTGACAATTGAAGGGCTTGGCATGATTATAGGTCCTATTGTTTCGGGCAAAATGTGGGATGTATACGGGTTTCACGCGCCATTCTTGTTGAGCGGATTCGTCCTTGTCGGACTCCTTGTTCTTCAAATGTTCATTTCCATCCCCAAAAAAGGTATGGTACGATAAGGTAAAAGAATTGGTTTGGAGGCTATAAGCATCATGAATAAACAGATTGGAATCATCATGTTGTTGCTGATGACGATCTTTATCGGCTTCGGAATTATTATTCCTGTACTGCCTGAAGTAGTGAAAGACGCAGGTGCTCAATATCACAATGCGCTGCTACTATCGGTGTATTCGGCAGCTTCCTTCCTGATGTCCCCGATTTGGGGAGGCTTATCCGATCGTATTGGTCGAAGACCGATCATTTTAGTGGGATTACTCGGGTTCAGCGTTAGCTTCTTGATTTTCGGCTTTGCGAACGATCAGTTATGGGTAATGTATGTATCCCGTATCCTTGGCGGACTCTTCTCAGGCGCAGCTACAGCTTGCGCGGTTGCCTATGTTGCAGATATTACAACTGCAGAGAATCGTACCAAAGGCATGGGTATGGTTGGCATGTCGATTGGGTTAGGTTTCATTTTTGGACCTGCACTTGGCGGCATTGTTAGCAAATGGGGGACGTACACGCCATTCTTTGTGGCTTCAGCGCTAGCTTTTGCTTCCTTCTTATTTGCAGCAGCGATTCTGAAGGAATCTTTGACAGTGGACAAGCGCAGATCGCAGAAGGAGAAGGCGCCCTCACGTTGGACCGCTTTCGCTGGAGCGTCGAAATACTTGTATGTGTTGTCGTTCTTCGTTTCCTTCACATTGGCGGGACTTGAAGCGACACTTCAGTACTATCAAATGGATAAAATCGGTGCAACGCCATTTGATATCGGCATGATGTTCCTGGCGAGCGGCATTGTCGGCGCGCTCATCCAAGGCGGCGTTGTCCGCCGCCTTGTGAAGCAAGGTGCCGAGCAGCAGGTGATCGGCGTAGGGCTCTTGCTCTCCGCAGCAGGGTTCTTCCTGCTGCTCTACTCGAGCAGCGTCGTAACCGCTGCAATTTATTTGTCCGTATTCGGCGCAGGGAACGCGCTGATACGGCCTTGTGTGACGTCGCTGATTACACAGCGTACGAAGGTTGGCCAAGGCGTCGCGACGGGGCTCAGCTCCTCCATGGACAGCCTGGGCCGCATAGCAGGCCCGCTGCTCGGTGGAGCGGTGTTCGCGATCGCCCACTCGCTGCCGTTCATCATCGGCGGCGTGCTCTGCCTCGCTGCGATTCTGCTGCTGCAGCGCTTCATGTTGGTTGATCGTCAAACTGCCGCTCAGAGAGCCGTTTCCTAAGACAAAAAGCTGTACACCATTTTTCCCGCTAGGGTTGGTGTACAGCTTTTTTTGCATTATGATCGCGGTGCAAGACCGTAGAGGATGAAGTTGATCGTACGATCAATTTCTTCGGTTTCATTCCACTCCCGATCAGGCAGCAACAGGAAGCGAGCGATGAGGAAGCCGAAGATCGTAGACGTGATCAGCCGCATCGTTGTCGGCGCGGGGAGCTCAATGAGCTGCCCGCGAGCTTGGAAATGCCGAATGGCTTTATATGCCTTCTCTAAGACGAGCGAAGCAACGGTTTCTTTGAATTGCTCACGCAGATCAGGATGAAATGGGATTTCGTGCATGAAAATTTTGATCACAGGAAAGTGCTTACGGGCAAATTCTAAGCGATTTACGGTAATCGCACGCAGAAATTGTTCCACATCGGGATAGTCCGCTTCCAACACTTTCGTAAAATCCTTAACGGCGAATGGCGCAATGAGCTTCGTCATCATAGGAGCGACGATCGAGAGGAGCAACTCTTTTTTCGTTTTATAATGGCGGAAAATCGTTCCCTCTGCAACACCCGCTTTTTGCGCGATTTCACTCGTGGAGGAGCCAGCGAATCCTTTTTCCGAGAAAATTTCGACCGCCGCTTGCACAATTTTTATCTGCTTATCCGTCATTTTCTCTTCTTCATCATTTAGCCGCAGCAGCTCTGTAAGCCAGGGTTCGATTTCTGACACATAATTCACCTCTTCACCCATTCAGGAACATCCACTCATTATATCTTACGGTGCTTCTTCAATGCCACTATATTCAAGATCATGAACACGAGCGTAAAGGAAGTCAGCACGATGACATCCAGCCAAATGCGATCCCAGCCTGCCCCGCGAATCATAATATTGCGCAGTGCATCGGCGCCGTAGTACAGCGGCATGAGATGCCCGATCCAGCGGAGATAGTCAGACATGGTATCCAAGCTGAATAAGCCAGAGAAAAAGACTTGCGGCACGATAATGAGCGGGATGAACTGAATCATCTGGAATTCATTATTGGCGAAAGCTGAAATTAGTGTCCCTAATGACAAGGCGGCAAGTGCAAGGAGTAGCGTTATGAGAAGCACATACCAGAAAGAGCCGATCATCATAAGGCCAAGGATGGATGTTGCGAACCACGCAATCAATGTAGCCTGCAGCGCGGTGAAAATACCGAATCCAAGAATATAACCAACAACGATTTCCCATCTGCGAAGCGGTGTCGCGAGCAATCGTTCCAACGTTCCGCCTGTTCGTTCGCGAAGGAAGGAAACGCCAGAGAGCAGAAAGACGAAAAAGAAGACGAAGAACCCAATCAACACAGGTCCGAAATTATCAAAAGCGGCCATATTTGCACTACCATGCAAATACGCGATCGTTGGCATGATCGATGCCGCTGTAGCAGGAGCCGCGCTCTGCATCGCTTTCTGGAAAAGGAACAGTACAGCCTTGTTCTTGCTAGGATCACTGCCTTCCAGTGTTAACTGAGGGGAAGCTCCATTCATACGGAGTACGCCGTCCAGCTTGACATGTTCCAGCTCCTTCTGCGCTTCATCTAGTGTATAGCTCGTCACCTCAGCACCGCTCTCTTGCAGTTTCTGAATGAGAGGTGCAGGCACATCGACAGCTCCGAGTTTCGGCACATAGGTACTGCCATTAAACACCAATGACATCATAAACAGAATGAGCATAGGTGCAACTAACATCATCATCAATGTGCGTTTATCGTGGAAAAATTGGCGAAGAATACGAACGACAATGGCGCGAATTCTCATGCTCGGGCACCTCCATAGACTAAGAATGCTTCTTCAATTGTGGAAGTGGAAGTGGCCTGTTTGAGTTCGTCAGGCGTACCGACAGCGATCAGACTTCCTTCGCGAATCAAGCCGAGTTGATCACATTTATCAGCCTCATCCATCACATGTGTTGTTAATAATATCGTAGTCCCACTACGACTTAGATTCATTAACTCCGTCCAGATTGATTTGCGGAGGAGGGGATCGATGCCTACTGTCGGTTCATCTAGAATAAGGATTCTCGGCTCATGGAGTAAGGAAATCGCAAGCGACAAGCGCCGTTTCATTCCGCCAGAATAGTTGCTGACTTGTTTCTTCAAATGGGCGCTGAGATCGACTAGTTCCATCACGTCGCTAATTCGTTGTTTCGCTTTTGCCCCACTAAGCCCGTACAGAGTAGCAAAGAAGGACAAGTTCTCTTGTGCTGTTAACTCCGCATATAGCGCATCGGATTGCGCCATGTAGCCAATTTGAGAGAACATGGCTAATTGCGGCATCGTTTGACCTAGTACGCAGACGTGGCCAGAGGTGGTTGCATCAATGCCTGAAATCATACGGACGAGCGTCGTTTTTCCTGAGCCGGAAGGTCCCAGAAGTCCAAAAATTTGTGCGCGGGGCACAGTTAACGTAATGTTTTTCAAAACCACTTTGTCACCGAATTGCTTATGGACACCATGGACTTCAATTGATGCTTGCATGGACATGGTCGGCACCTCTTTCTAAGTGAGAATAAAGTGAGTAATCACTCATTTTGAATCTTAGCCTCATCATAAGCTATTTCTATGTGCTTGTGAAGTGAGTAATCACTCATTTTTGTAAAATAGCAAAGAGGCATCCCTAAGAATGCCCCTAAACCCTTGCTATGTCTCACTTCTTCGACTTTGTTTCCATCTTATGATCTACCCATTTCTCAATCGAGGGTGTTAATTGATCTTTGATCGAGATAACGAGCTTATCCTTGGAAATGCCTTTCGCTTGTGCGATTTCAGTGAGTGACTTGCCTTCATGCAGCTGTGTATGAAGCTCTGCTTTCGTCATGCCGAGCGACTTGGCAAGCTTCTCAGTATCTGGCTTCAAACCGAATTTGTGCTTGCCATGGCCGGGATGACCTGCCAGCAAGTTCTTCTCATTGAGAATGAACTTGAGGTGCTCGCTCAGCTTTTGTTTCATGTGTTCACCTTGGTCAGCGGTCAGCTTGCCGTCTTTCACAGCAGCATCAATCTTCGTCGTCCGCATCTGATGCAGCTTCGCAGTTAAATCTGCTTCGGAGACGCCTTTTTCTGCAGCAGCTTCAACAATGCTTTTTCCGCTCTTCAGCGATTTGAAAAGCACTTCTTTGTCAACGCCGATGACAGTGGCGGATTCTTCAATAATGGGCCATTTTCGCTTATGGTGTCCCCCAGCATCCATCTCATCTTGCTGCACTTGCAAAGTAGGCTGCAGATTCTCATCTGGATGCGCTGCGGCAGCGGCTAGGCTACCACTCCAAATACAAGTGAAGGCGATGGAGCTAACGAGCAGATGTCTGATTGTGGTCGATTTCATCAAATCGGGCCTCCTTTCCTATTTATGGGAAGTACAGACATAGTCTGTGCAGGAGTGCCTCATTTTAATTGAAAATAACCTTAATGTAACATAAATTTTTGCTGAAAATTAAGCGGAGGGTGTGTTCACGGCAAGGTTGTATAGTGGAAGCAGCTTCTGAAACGTTTCTTCGATGAGCAGCTCCAGCTTAGCACCATTAGCGAGAACAGGATCGGTATGGCTGATATTTCGGCCGATAAGCAGCTCCGCTTTCTTGACATCACGGAAACGAATCAACGATTCGTTCCAGCCGTTCACGTCAAGCTCTGCGACGGGGGTTGCATCCTTTTTCATATGATCAAAGGAAAGCAAGAAATCAGCGGGCACCTCCGCGCGAATTTGGTCAAGGTGGTTCATGTAGGTGGTCGCGATGTTGCTCTTATTCGGCAGTTCGTAGATGAGTGCCAGCCAGATAAAGACACGGTCATCGAAGAGGCCGACCTGGAAGTGAGGCACTTGCTTATAACCGCGTTTATGCGGACAAATGGCCATCCAGGTGTCAACAGGCGGGTTGATTTTGCGTCTCAAATGTTTGGCAATATGTAAGTACATCTCAGTGCCAGATTGCACGGACAGATCGGCAGCTAAGGTGTCGCCTAATGTTTTAAATTTTGGTTGAATGCGCTCGCGGATGGCGGCCATTCGTCGGTCTAATCCTTCAATATGGAACGTATCGAAATCATGTTGTGTAAATCCTGTAAAACTCATTGGAAAAGACCTCATTTCAAAATCCTATTTTTCAACTATTCTAATGTAAATTACACCATCTCGCAATGCATTGCGAGTTTCGTATGAACCAATAGAGGATAGGACTGATTTTGTCGGATAGGCAGGGAAATTCAGGAATTTGTCGAATAGTAAGGACGACGAGATGGAAGTGAACAGGAGGAGAAACGATGAAAAAAATGCCGAAATGGTCAAAAGTGGCAATATTCGGGGCCTTAATGGGGACGTGCTTTGGCGCAGGGGTGTATGCGCAGGATGTGCTGCAGCGTGTCGATGCGTATCTCCGAAGTGATTATAAGGTTGTCGTGAATGGACAGGCAATTCAGCTAACGAATCCACCATTGATATATAATAATTCCAGCTATTTACCTGTGAAGGAATTGGCGGGTTACCTCGGCGCAACGGTCAATTGGACCGAAAGCACGAAAACGATATATGTGAATGCTCGTGTGAATCCGAATCAACCAACGGAAGGGAATCAAACGAACTACTCTGAAATCGTTTTACAGTACCCGTATGCGCAATTTATGGACTATCGCGGTGCCACGTATCCTGTTCTCGTCAATATGGCAGATCAGACGTATTATCGTTTAGTGGATGTTCAGCGGATGGGAATTCGTACGGATGGTCTGCGGAAAGCGAAGGAGAAGTATACGGAGGAGCTGTATGTCAGCGAGGCAGAATTAAGAAATGTGTGGGGAAACGAGCCCCCGCAAATGTCATATTCGAATTATGAGCCGCTCGTCGTAACCGGAGAGAAGGACCCTGCTAAATTGAAAGCATTGAAAAGCTTTGTGGATCAATTCCGGTATTTGAAAATAAATGATATCGTCATCATGTCCAATCCAATCATTCTAGATAAATTGACGGAAGAAAATACGTACAGCTACTTGTTGACTGATAACGGTCATTACTACCGAACAACGATCAAGTTAACGCCAATCACCAATGCCAATTCTACTCTGGATTATTCGGTAGGGAGTTCTTCGAAAGTCGATATTCAGTCTGGGAAATGAGGAATTATAGTTCTGCACCGTACCTTCGCTCAGGAATAGTTCCTGGGCGATTTTTTCTTTTGTAATTATGTTAAAATGAGGACATGGACAAGGAATGGAGTGAGGTTAACGATGACAGCGAACGATGTCGCGGAATGGATGTTGCAGGAATTGAAAGCCGCAGGAATCCTGCATCAGAAAGAGGCCGTAGACTATATTATTAAACATTTCGGGGAATCCTTTATTTACGTGAATGAGAATGGCAATCAAGCCATTTCCAAGGAAGTAAAGAAAATTTTTAAGAAATTGCATGGTGGAAGAGCCGCGTGGGAACGCGACGGATTCTTCTGGGGCTGGCATTAAGCCAGCATACGATCTCGATAAACGCTGCCGTCCAAGTTGGGCGGTGCAGTCGTTTAATTTGGACGTTTTCTCATAAAAAAATATCCATAATCCAAGTTGCTAAAACATAGAATTCATAATAAGATAACAGTAACAACACAAGTTGTCTGAATATTTAAACAAATGGTTCTGTGCCATTATGGAGGGGATTGCCGTGAGTAAGAGTCATGAAGTCGAATATTGCAACCTAGAGTTACGATTTGATCGCCGGCTAATCCGGAACTTCATTAAAGCACTCATTCAAGAAGGTTATTCTCTGTATTGGAACGAAAGTGAGCTGCAATTCATCATTTCCATACGGACGGGACGTAAGCTGATCAAGCTGAAATTCGAACGTATAGGAGAGAAGTACAAAATCGTTGGCAATTATTCGTTTAAAGACGAGAAGCTCGCTGAAATGATGGAGAAGCTGATCGGAGATACGCGCGGTCATGCGGTGGTGAAAAGATTTAAGGATCGGCAAATTCTCATTGAGAATATTATGTTCGGTGAAATTATCCGAATGGTCGAAATTAGCGGAATCGAACATAAGGTGCTGTATCAGAAGGAGCCTGCTGTGACCGTAGAAGAAGTCATGCAAGCACTAAGATCGAAGCGGACAGATGAGCGTATCCCTATTTTACGAATGGAATTGGATTATGAGCTTGCGACGTTGCAAGATGCGCTGGCTGCAGGTGATGTGAAGGCTGCTATGGAAAGTAAGGTTAAATTGATTGAACTGAGACAAGAAATGTTGCTATTGGAGATGTGAGAATGAATAGTTTGCTGGAATAGAAGAGAGCCTGTATGCATGTATACGGGACTCTCTTTTATGTGTTTTTAGGGCTTAGAATCAAGTCCTGTGTATTCAAAATGGTTTGTTTATAATTATTTCATAAAAGTTAAAGCGCTTAAACTTTTGTTCAAAAGCAGGAGATGAATCCATGAAAGTAAGTATATTTGATGTTGCGAAGAAGAGCGGACTCTCCGTTGTTACCGTCTCGCGAGTCATTAATCAAGCGGTGAGTCTGCTTCTTTTATCATTGTGGATAACTTTACAGATGGCTATGAAGCGACGAAGCATTTGATTGAGCTTGGTCATACGGAGATCGCTCATATCCGGGGTCCAGAGCCATTCTTGCGTAGTAAAGAACGGGAACTTGGCTATATTCATGCAATGAAAGATGCGGGCTTGCACGATGTATGGATTCAAGCCAGCGACTTTAGCATTTTTCTGCTGGATATACATCGATTCCGATTGGAAAGTTGACGCACAAGCTCCCTGAAAGGGGAGTTTTTTTCATTGTAAAAATGTTATTGTTAACGTGTGCATGATTGTGATATGCTTCTTCTAGAGGTGATGGAATGAGTGTAACAATTAAAGATATTGCGAAGCTGGCAGGCGTGTCCCACACGACCGTCTCTAGAGCGCTGAACAACAGTCCACTCATTCAAGAGGAGACGAAGGAGCGCATTCGCATCATCGCCGAGCAGCTCGATTATACGCCGAATTACAATGCGAAAAGCCTGGTTCTCGATCGGTCGTATAACTTGGGTCTCTTCTTTACCACACTAAGCAAGGGAACGTCTGCCGGTTTCTTCTACGAGGCGATTCGTGGCGTCAATTCCGTCATTCAAGATCGTTATCAATTGATCGTTAAAGGGATTGATGATTATACCAGCTTCCATACCATTACGAAGAAAAGCTTCGACGGTATTATCATCGTTAGTCAAAGTGATGACGATTCAGCGATCATTGAGCATATTGTCAAGAAAGAGATACCGCTTGTTGTGCTTAACCGGCCTGTCGATACTGAAGGCGTACTCAATGTGCTTTCGGATGAAGAGCAAGGTGCTTTTCTCGCGGGTGCTTATCTCGTCGAACAAGGTCACTCCAGGATCGCATTGATTGAAGGACGCAAAGGGTTCAAGTCCGCACAGAATCGGAAAGAGGGCTTCGAACGAGCCATGGCGCACTACGGGATTACCGTCCCCGCGATGTATCGCTTGCCAGGGATGTATGATCTGGAAAGCGGCCGCAAGGCGATGCAGCAATTTCTGAGCTTGGACGCGAAACCGACGGCTGTATTTTGCTGTAATGATGAAATGGCGCTCGGTGCGATCAAAGCGGTATTTGAGGCGGGGCTGCAAGTACCAGACGATATTTCGGTAGTTGGCTTTGATGATACGGTTTTTGCAGCGTATGTTACGCCAGCGCTTACGACGGTCCGACGACCGATTGAACAAATTAGTACAGAAGGCGCTTTGCGTCTCCTAGGCAATATAGAGAACAAATTTCATGAAACCGAGCAGGTGCTTTTGCGAACGGAATTGATTATTCGTGAATCGGTCAAAGCCCTGCATACCTAATGAGAGGAAGAAGACAATGAGCGTTTTACGTGAACTGTTAAAAGATATTCCAATCCCGCAAATGGTCAAAATTCGCCAGAAATTTGACCGTACCATCCTGAGCAATCCGGAGCAGGAGCTCGCGGATAAATTAGAAAGCAGCGGCGTTATGGCCAGCATTTTACCTGGTCAGCAAGTCGCAGTAGCCGTTGGAAGCCGAGGCATTGCGAATATTGCAGGCTTCACGAAAACAACCTTGGATGCGATTAAAGCACGAGGGGCACACCCTTTCATCGTTCCTTGCATGGGGAGTCATGGCGGTGCTACAGCAGAAGGCCAAACAGAAGTGTTGCTGCATTTCGGCATCACAGAGGAATCCATGGGCGCGCCGATCCGTTCCTCGATGGAAGTTGTGCAAATCGACCAATTGCCCAACGGGTTGCCTGTGTATGTAGACCGCATCGCTTCCGAAGCGGATGCCATTGTGGTGATTAACCGCGTCAAGCCGCATACCGCGTTCCGCGGTCGTATCGAGAGCGGCATCATGAAGATGATCGCGATCGGCCTTGGTAAGCAAAAAGGGGCGGAAGCCTGTCACCAATTGGGCTTTAAATACATGGCTGAGAATGTCCCAGCCATGGCCAATCTTATGATCCAGAAGCTGCCGATCGTGTTTGGTGTAGCTCTCGTAGAGAATGCCTATGATGAGACATGCCAGGTGGAAGTGCTGCCTGCAGCGGAAATCGAAGCTCGGGAGGAGCTTTTGCTAGTTGAAGCGAAGTCACGTTTGCCGAAAATTTTATTCGATGAAATCGATGTGCTTGTCATTGATTACATCGGTAAAAACATCAGCGGCGACGGCATGGACCCGAACGTGACGGGCCGCTATCCGACGCCTTACGCGCACGGGGGACCTGAGGTGGCGAAAATGGTTGTCCTCGACCTTACACCGGAGACGAAGGGGAATGCCAACGGCGTTGGTACGGCTGATTTCACAACACAGCGCCTTGTGGATAAAACGAATCTGGAATTCACCTATGCCAATGGGTTAACTTCCACCGTATGTGCCCCTACGAAAATTGCGACAACACTTGAGAATGACTACTACGCGATTAAAGCAGCAGTCAAAACATGTAATATTCTTGACTACACCACATGTAAGTTGGTTCGCATTCAAGATACCTTACACCTCGGTGAGATCGAAATCTCGGTGAACTTACTGGAAGCTGCTCGTCAGCATCCTGATATCGAGATCTTATCCGAGCCTTACGATCTTACATTCGATGAAGAAGGGAATCTTAGCCAATGACGCCAAGTCAGAAGCCTTACATCATCGCAGCCGATATCGGTACGACAAGTATGAAGACGCTTGTCATCGATCGCGACGGCCGTGTACTTGCATCGCATTCGATTGAATATCCCTTATTTACACCTGCCGCAGATAGGGCCGAGCAAGATCCAGATCAAATCTTCCAAGCTGTCGTACAGGGGGTTGGCGCAGTTGTACGTAAACTAAGCGTCACACCTGAGCAGGTGCTTTGCGTATCATTTAGTTCAGCCATGCACAGCTTAATCGCGGTGAATGAGCACATGGAGCCACTGACAGCTTGTATCACTTGGGCTGACAACCGCAGTGCGAAATATGCGGATGAGCTGAAGCGAAGCGGTTTAGGCCAGCAAATTTATGCTCGAACAGGTACGCCAATTCATCCGATGTCACCGCTCTTGAAACTGAAATGGTTTGCAGAGCATGAACCTGCGCTCGTACAACAAACACATAAATTTATTGGCATCAAAGAGTATGTTTTCGCAAAATTGTTCGGTCAATATCTCATTGACTTCTCACTGGCGAGTGCGACTGGCTTGTTCAATTTGGAACAACTGGATTGGGACCAAGGCGCACTGGATTATGCCCGAGTGACACCGAATCAGTTATCGACACTCGTTCCAACGACGCATCGCGTCCAAGGGCTTTCTACCGCAGATGCCGCTGCCATGGGCTTGTCCACAGATACGCCGTTTATCGTTGGCGCATCGGATGGTGTCCTTGCCAACCTCGGCGTTGGCGCCTTCGAGCCCGGCGTTGTTGCGGTCACGATTGGCACAAGCGGAGCAGTCCGCAGTGTTGTGACGAAGCCGCAAACCGACCCGGACGGGAAATTGTTCTGCTACGCGCTCACTGAAAATTTCTGGGTCGTGGGCGGACCGATTAACAACGGAGGTATCGTGTTCCGTTGGGTGCGAGATCATATCGCTGCTGCCGAAGCAGAAGAAGCTCGTCTCAAGGGCATGGATCCCTATGATCACTTGACGGCACTTGCTTCTGAAGTAAGCGCTGGCTCTGACGGGCTGCTGTTCTTGCCGCTGCTCTCGGGTGAACGCGCTCCTTACTGGAACGCGAATGCACGCGGCGTGTACTTCGGCTTATCCCTTAGCCATCAAAAGAAGCACATGATTCGCGCAGCATTGGAAGGCGTTATGTTTTCCATTCAAGCTGTCGCTGCGTCTTTGGAGCAAATGATGGGACCTGCCAAAGTGATCCGTGCCTCAGGCGGCTTCGCAAGATCCGAGTTCTGGCGCCAAATGATGACGGATATGCTGGGCACAGCCGTTACCGTTCCTGACTCGATCGAGAGTTCCGGAATCGGGGCTGCTTTACTAGGTTTACTCGCAATGGGAGAGATCGAAGATTTATCACATGCGCACCAATGGATCCAAGTTGGCAAGGCTCACGAGGTGAACCAAAACGATTATCGCGTCTATCAACAATTGACATCTATTTATACAAGCGTATATCATCAGTTAAAAGATCAATTCGACGCGATCACCGCTTTTCAAGGTGGGCACCTACGGAGTCCTCAATCATAAGTAGGCTTTAGGCAATATAATTATTTGCTAAGCACAC
Source organism: Paenibacillus sp. MBLB1832 (assembly GCF_032271945.1). Lineage (NCBI taxonomy): Bacteria > Bacillati > Bacillota > Bacilli > Caryophanales > Paenibacillaceae > Paenibacillus > Paenibacillus roseipurpureus. Next base: position 2,450,541 of record NZ_CP130319.1, read on the forward strand.
AACAATCGAGAGGATGACGACAAATGAACTTATTCGATCTTACAGGGAAAACAGCTGTCATTATTGGAGGAAACAGCACACTTGGCGGCTCTATGGCGCTTGCGTTGGCTGGACATGGTGCGAAGGTAGCGATCGTTGGCCGCAACCAAGAGAAGAGTGACCAAGTTCGTGAGAGTATTGAAGACATTGGCGGCGAGGCACAGACTTTTCAAGCGGATGCGACGAAACGCGAGGATATTGAGCAAGTTCTGAAGGAAGTCCTTGCATGGTCAGGCAGAGCGGACATCTTGATGAACTGCCCAGGCAAAAATAGTGCTACACCTTTCTTTGACATTTCCATGGAAGAATGGGATTCTATTATGGAGGTCAATTTGAAAAGTGTCGTGTTAGCTTGTCAAGTGTTCGGGAAATACATGGTTGAACGCGGGGAAGGCGGAAGCATTATTAATATTTCATCCGTATCCTCGGATCCACCGCTTTCTCGTGTATTCACTTACTCCGCTTCGAAAGCAGCTGTTAATAATATTACGCAGAATCTAGCTCGTGAGTTTGCTCCAAGTCGAGTTCGCGTGAACGCGATTATTCCTGGATTTTTCCCAGCGGAGCAGAACCGTAAGATTTTGTCGCCAGAACGAGTTGAATCCATCATGCGACACACGCCGATGAATCGATTTGGTGAAGCCTCAGAGCTTCAAGGTGCTGCGGTATATTTAGCTTCTGAGAAAGCATCGAGCTTCGTTACAGGAACAGTGCTCCGAGTGGACGGCGGTTTTGGCGCGATGACGATTTAAACATTTATATCGGAAGGGTGTATGAGAGACATGTCTAAGCAACAAATTGGTGTAGTGGGTCTAGCGGTAATGGGGAAAAACTTGGCGTTAAACATTGAGAGCAGAGGCTTTACAGTGTCGGTATTCAACCGTTCTGCTGAGAAAACAAAAGAGCTTCTTCAAGAAGCGCCAGGTAAACAACTTGTTGGTACATACAGTGTGGAAGAATTCGTGCAATCACTTGAAGTGCCGCGCAAAATTTTGATCATGGTCAAAGCAGGCGGACCAACTGACGATACAATTAACCAATTGCTTCCGCACTTGGATAAAGGCGATATTTTGATCGATGGCGGAAATGCATTCTTCCCTGACACGCAACGCCGCAACAAAGAGCTCGAAGCTCACGGTATCCGTTTCGTTGGAACAGGTGTATCCGGCGGTGAAGAAGGCGCGTTGAAAGGTCCTGCTATTATGCCAGGCGGTCAAGAAGACGCATATAAATTGGTTGAACCAATTCTTACAGCGATTTCTGCCAAAGTTGGCGAAGATGCTTGCTGTACGTATATCGGACCTGACGGTGCAGGTCACTATGTGAAAATGGTCCACAACGGCATCGAGTACGGCGATATGCAGTTGATTTGTGAAGCTTACCAATTGCTGAAAGACGTGCTGAATGTAAGCACAGAAGAATTGCATGAGATTTTCACGGAGTGGAATAACGGGGAGCTGGACAGCTACCTGATCGAAATTACACGTGATATTTTCACGAAATACGATGGGGAAACGGGCAAGCCGATGGTTGATGTGATCCTGGATTCCGCTGGGCAAAAGGGTACAGGAAAATGGACCAGTCAAAGTGCCCTGGACCTAGGCGTACCGCTATCTATTATTACAGAGTCTGTTTTTGCTCGCTTTATTTCCGCAATGAAAGAAGAGCGCGTTGCAGCTAGCAAAGTGCTGAAAGGACCTTCTGCTCCAGCGTTTACTGGCGATCGCAAAGCGTTCATTGAAGCCGTTCGTCAAGCGCTTTACGCAAGTAAAATTTGTTCCTACGCACAAGGTTTTGCTCAAATGAGAGCAGCATCAGAAGAATATAAATGGGATCTTAAATATGGCAGCATCGCCATGATCTTCCGTGGCGGTTGTATCATTCGCGCTCGCTTCCTTCAAAATATTAAGGATGCCTACGACCGCAATCCTGAGTTGAAAAACTTGCTGCTTGATTCCTACTTCACAGGAGTTGTTGAGAACTATCAACAATCCTGGAGAACAGTAATCGCAGAAGCGGTAACTCGCGGTATTGCTGTTCCATCCTTCGCTTCCGCCCTTGCTTATTACGATAGCTACCGCACAGAAAGATTGCCAGCTAACTTGTTGCAAGCACAACGTGACTACTTCGGTGCGCACACGTTCCAACGTGTTGATAAAGAAGGTTCCTTCCACTACAACTGGATGGGTAACGAGTAGGGCAGGCGTCAAGCCTCTTCCTGCAGGCCATATGCGGCCTCTCGAAGCCATGTCTTCAAGCGGTCTGCTTCTTGGTCAAACCCGTTGCGACGGTGGATGAGCATGAGGGAGACCTCAGCAAAATAACGGAAATTTCGCATTAATCGTGGTTGACTAAGACCTTGCATCATCGGGTCTTCTTCAGCCACTTTTTTCTTAATAAACTCCAGAATCCAAACGACATCTTCCTTGCATAGCGAATAACTCGGGTGAAGCAGCTGCTCCAATTTGCGTTGCGTGCGGTTCGTGAAAGATACAGTTTGGTTCATCACAGTTTGGTTCAAAGCTCCATCTCTCCTTGTCGGCATGGTTTCTCTAAAAATATAGGACTTTATAAGTAAGTTTCACTTGCTAAATTGTCTTATATTTCTGGATAAACGCTCCCGTCCTGCATTTGACAATTCTCCTATGCTTCGCAAAGGTGAATTGCAATAGAGGACGGAGTAGTCGTTTATTACGAATCTTAACTGTTTGGACTGAAATTTATTCACACTACTATATGATTTTGTATGGAATTGTATTCATGCCCAAAGGACTATGGTATGATGTTGGGAATGTTTGTAGGACTTACTTTTTGAGAAAAGGGGATTCATGTGAGAGTAGACAATCTTGTACTCGTAGGTTTCATGGGGACTGGGAAGTCCACTGTGGGCAAAAGACTGGCAGAGCGCTTAGAGTGGAAATTCAGAGACTCCGACGCCGTGCTTGAGAATGATGCGAAAACGAGTATTTCGGAGTTGTTTCGGATGAAAGGCGAGGATTATTTCCGCGCATTGGAGACCAAGACGATTGCCCGCATTATGACAGGCAGACATCAAGTTGTCGCTACAGGCGGTGGTGCGGTTCTAGCGGAAGCGAATCGGACATCCATGATGGACAATGGCTTAGTCATTGCGTTGCAAGCCACAGCACAGACGATTATTGAGCGTGTGAAAAAGGATACGAACCGACCGCTTCTCCAAGGTAATCTCGAGGAACGCGTTCATACTTTAATAGAGCAGCGGAAGACAGCGTATGATTTCGCTCATATTAAGATCGACACAACCTCGATGTCAGAGGATGAGATCGTGGAAAGCATCCTGCTTCAAGCAGGCCTAGCGTAGAAGGGAGAGACAAGCTAGTTAGCTTCGTCTTCCCATGCTAGCATCCCGCCTGTCATGTTTTTGAGACCTTTGAATCCATTAGCTTCCAAATACCCTAGTGCGCGGCTGCTGCGGTTTCCGCTGCGGCAAACGAGGATGACTTCATCATGCTTAGGGATTTCACTTAGTCGCTCAGGGATTTGCCCTAGCGGGATGTGAATAGCGCCTGTAATCATGCCTTCTGCGACTTCTTCATCTTCACGCACATCGACAATTGTTAACTTTTCGCCTTGGGCCAGTCTCGCTTTAATCTCAGTTGGTAGGATGGTTTCCATTTCGTGACCTCCATTTGTTGGTTAGAGGAGCAACCCCTCTTAATCATGATAAAAATATCCGGTCGTGATGTCAAACTTGTCCAAACTTGTACAACTTTAGTCTCGTAATCGACGCTCTCAGCAGGTTTTCAAGATAGATTTCGTATGGTACACTGTCAATAAATCTTTGGATCGTTCTTATTTACATAATTATTTGTTGCGAAGGAGTTATCAACCGACATGAAAGCCATCGTTCAACCTACCTCCCATTTACAAGGGGAAATTAATGCGTTATCCTCCAAAAACTATACGACACGTTACTTGCTAATCGGTGCTCTTGCGAATGGAACAAGCACGATCTATTACCCTGCGCATAGTGAAGATAGTGATGCAATGAGACGTTGTGTTCGCGATTTAGGCGCGATTATAGAAGAAGACGATGAGAAAATTGTGATTACAGGTTTCGGTAAAAATCCTAAGCATGTCAATGAATTGAATGTTGGCAATGCAGGTGCAGTGCTGCGTTTTCTGATGTCAACAGCTGCATTTTGTCCAGACGTCACATTTGTTAATACATATCCAGAATCCTTAGGTAAACGTCCTCATGATGATTTGATTGATACGTTGCAGCAAATGGGTGTGGAAGTTCAACATAATAACGGACGTTTGCCCATTACGATAAAAGGCGGACAACCTCGCGGCGGCAAACTTACGGTTTCAGGTAATGTCAGCTCCCAATTCTTGAGCTCCTTGCTATTTATGACACCTTTACTGGAAGAAGACAGTGAAATCGAAGTTCTTCATGATTTGAAATCCAAAATTATCGTGGGTCAAACGTTGGAAGTACTTGCGCAAGCAGGAATTGTTGTTCACGCGAGTGAAGACCTTATGCACTATCGTATTCCTGGCGGACAATCTTACCAAGCCAAAGAATATGTTATCCAAGGCGACTATCCAGGTTCGGCTGCTATTCTTGCAGCAGCTGCGGTGACGAACTCCGATGTTCGCGTACTGCGTCTTGAAGAGAACAGCAAGCAGGGAGAGAAGGCGTGTGTTGATGTTCTACGTGCAATGGGTGTTAATCTAACACACGACAATGGCGTAGTTCATGTTCGCGGTAATCAACGTCTTGTAGCAGGTGAATTTGACGGGGATCACTTTACAGATGCCGTTCTTGCAATGGTTGCAGCAGCGGTATTCGCGGAAGGTACTTCCCGCTTCTATAATGTTGAGAATCTGCGGTATAAAGAGTGTGATCGCATCACAGATTATTTGAATGAGCTTCGCAAAGCAGGTGCGGACGTGGAGGAACGTCAAAGTGAGATCATCGTTCACGGGAAACCTGAGGGTGTAGAAGGCGGCGTTGAAATAAACGCCCATTTTGATCACCGTGTCATTATGGCGCTGACGGTTGTTGGTCTACGCTCCAAGCAAGGATTAACGATTCGAGATGCCCATCATGTGGCCAAGTCATATCCGCAATATTTCGACCATTTACGTTCGATTGGCGCGCAGGTTGAGCTTGTGAGCGAGTCCTAAATCTCAATTACAACGAATGGGTGAGTCAGCATGAGGATTATTTGGCAAGGATTAAAGGTGACATTTGGATTGTTTCTCGTTGCGGGGCTCACGTTCGCAAGCAGTGTTTTTGCTGTCTTGCTTTATGCCAAAGCAACGGGAAAAGAGCCTGCCTTCTTCGCATCCAATCCAGTAGTCCTTGCTGCTGATCAACCTGTGGCAACGACGAAGGCGACTGTGAAACCAACACCAGCGCCTGCAACACCACAGATTAAGAAGTCAGCGATGCTGGATGTGCCTCTGATTGAACAGTTGCCTGAATTGCCTGCTGGCTGTGAGATCACAAGCTTAACGATGCTCTTGCAGTATTATGGCGTCAATAAATCAAAGATGGAGCTTGTGGCTGAAATGCCGCGAGATAACACGCCTGCGTCGTTGAATGCAGACGGTTCGATCGGGTATTGGGGAAATCCGAACACTGGTTTCGTTGGCGATGTGACACGCAAGCTAAGAGGATTCGGCATTTATCACGCAGGTTTATTCCCACTTCTTAAGCAATATGTTCCTACGGCTTTAGATCTGACGGGTAAAAGCTTTGAGTTGTACGAGAAGCAAATTGCAAACGGCATTCCTGTCATTGTTTGGACAACAATTGATTATAATAAACCGTATAAATGGGTAACCTGGGATACGCCGATTGGACCGATTCAGACGACTTATTCCGAGCACGCAGTCGTGCTTGTTGGCTATGATGAATCTAATGTGTATCTCAATGATCCTTTGAGTGGTACCAAGCAAGTGAAAGTGAGTAAAGCCCAATTTCTTGACAGTTGGTCAGAGATGGGGAAACAAGGCCTAACCTATATGAACAAATAGGAGAGCGATGAATATGACATTTCAGAATCCATCCAGGGAAGAAATCAAAGCGTTGCTAGCGCATTCAGGAAATATTGCTGTCGTCGGTTTATCAGACAAACCAGATCGCACGTCCTACATGGTTTCGGCAGCCATGCAAAGCCGAGGCTACCGAATTATCCCTGTTAATCCGAATGCAGATAAAATTCTCGGTGAGACTTGCTACGCTTCCTTATCAGATATTCCTGAACCTGTCGATATCGTCAATGTGTTTCGTCGGGCAGATCAAACTGTGCCAGTAGCGGAAGAAGCCGTTAAAATCGGGGCGAAAGTATTCTGGTTGCAGCTTGATATCTTGAACGAAGAAGCAGGGCGCATTGCCAGTGATGGGGGTTTGACTGTAATTATGGATCGGTGTATTAAGGTCGAAGACGCCATTTTGAATCCACGGAACAACTAGGTTGTACCTAATGAAGAAAACCGCTATTTGTTCGCTGATGAGGGCGACGAATAGCGGTTTTTGTATAGAATAAAGCTGATTTTGTTTTGACAAAAGGGCAAACAAGCTTTACGATTTGATAAGAGAATCTTATGATGAAGAGAATGAGACTCTTGAACTCGCTAAGGAGGTAGCATCCGTTTGAACTGGATGGGGAACTTACAACAGCTTGGCCGCTCATTAATGCTGCCTACCATTGCGCTACCTATTGCTGCTGTGCTGCTTCGTCTCGGTGACTTGCCTTGGGATGTCATTCATGCTTCTGGCTTTGGGGACATGCTATTGCTGGCTGGGAATACCATATTTGATTATTTACCTATCATTTTTGCCGTTGGTGTGGCATTGGGGCTAACAGAGAGTGCTGGCATCGCTGGATTATCGGCCATGTTGGGCTATTTTATGTTTACTCGACTGATCGAGCATGGAATAGGCCCGCAATTTCAACTAGGGGTTTCTGGCGGTATTCTGATCGGCTTGCTAGCTGCCATCATTTATCATCGCTGTAAAGAGATTAAGCTACCCGAATACATACAATTTTTCGGTGGACCGCGCATGGTTCCGCTGGTGATGGGGCTTTCAACGCTCATTGTTTCATATGTCATGATTGCAATTGGCCCCACGTTAGAGACGCTGATGAGCAAGATATCCAGCGGATTGCTTGGACTAGGCGGTTTCGGTGCATTCATCTATGGTATAGCTCATCGTTTGCTTGTACCATCGGGCCTACATCATATCCTGAACAACTTCTTTTGGTTTCAAGTCGGCGAATACCAATCACCTTCAGGCGATCAAGTGTATGGTGATCTGCCGCGCTACTTTGCGGGTGATCCCACTGCTGGCATGTATATGGCAGGCTTGTATCCCATCATGATGTTTGCTCTGCCTGCCATCGCTTTTGCGATCATTGGCGAAGCGAGGGAAGATTTAAAGCCGAAGATTAAGGCCACTTTCCTGACAGCGGCATTGGCATCTTTTTTAACAGGTGTTACAGAGCCGATCGAATTTGCTTTTCTTTTCGTAGCTCCGTATCTGTTTGTGATACATGCCATCCTGTCAGGTGCTGCGATGTGGATCGCTTATGAGTTGAATATCCACCATGGCTTCTCATACTCAGCGGGCGCGATCGATTACATCATCAACTTACACTTATCCCATAACGGTTTCTTGTTAATTCCGATTGGGTTGGTTTATGGACTACTGTATTATTTTCTATTTCGTTGGGCGATCCAGAAGTTCCAAATCCCTACACCAGGCAGGGAGGAAGGCTCTTCGTTGGAAGAGTGGGCGGGAGATATTCCGTATCGTTCCCCATTAATTTTGCAGGCACTTGGCGGCAAAGACAATATTAAGAAGATTGAAGCCTGCATTACCCGATTGCGACTTACGCTTGTTAATGATCGTTTGATGGACATCACGGCATTACGACACTTAGGAGCAGCAGGCGTCATACGTCTTGGAGGAGGCAATGTTCAAGTCGTGTTTGGAACATTTTCAGAGCTAATTCGCGAAGAGATTATGAAAGTTTTACGTAAAGATATTCATGTTGTGCTATTTACTTCACCGATGCAGGGCCGCATGATTCCGATCGAGGAAGTGCCTGATCGCATTTTTGCCTCCCGCTTAGTCGGGAATGGGGTTGCGTTTATTCCTGAAAAAGGAGAACTCGTTTCGCCTGTGGCAGGTAAAATCATGCACATTTATCCAACCATGCATGCGTTAGGGATTTTGACCGATGAAGGGCTTGAGGTACTGCTGCACATTGGTATCGATACGTCCAGTCTACCTGGGAAATGTTTCAATGCGGTAGTGAAGGAAGGCGATCGCGTGGAAGCAGGTCAGCTGCTCGTGAAATTTAATTATAACAAAGTGAAGAAATTCGCTTCTTCCTTGGCGACGCCGATGATTATTACGAATCCAGACATTGTGAAGTCATGGAGCTTTGCGCCATTTAAGCCTGTGAAGAAAGGTCAAGGCTCTGTTATGTCCGTAGTGCTGAAACCAACTAAATCCGAAGGGGGGACGAACGGATGATTAGAGGCGTAGGCGCATCATCAGGGATTGCGATGGGGAAAGCATTTGTCATTCCAACATGGGAGTGGGACTTTCCAGAGAAAATGATCGATGTCACCGATTTAGCGTATGAATTCGAGCGTTTATATGATGGCATCCGGTCTTCCAAGGATGAGTTGGAGCTCATCAAGCAAGAGATCAAAGAGGTTGTTGGGCAGGAGCAAGCGTATATTTTTGACGCGCATTTGGCTATTCTGGAAGATCCCATTTTCATGAATGAGATCCAAGGCATTATTGAATTGCAGTACAAAGCTGCTGAGGTTGCGGTTAAGGAAGTCATTGATAAATTCGTCGGGATGTTTAATCTAATCGATGATGAATACATGAAGGAAAGAGCGCTGGACATCAAAGATGTCGGCAATCGACTCCTCAAGCATCTATTAGGGGATACGAACACGACAGTGCCGCCCGTTGACCATCCATACATCCTTGTTGCCAAAGAACTGACGCCTTCACAGCTCGCCCATTTGGACCCATCGAACGTGTTGGGGCTGCTGACCATCTTAGGAGGTACGCATTCCCATGTATCGATCATGGCTAGGGCTATGTCCGTTCCTTATGTGTTAGGGCTGGAAGGCAAGCTGCTTCGACCTATTCAAAATGGCGATTTCCTCATTATCGATGGTCAAGAAGGCACGTTGTATATTAATCCGGATAAAATCACGATCGAACGCTACCAAGCACGTAAACAAAATTGGCTGGAATTCAAAGAAAGCTTGCAAGAGATTGCGGATGTTGCACCGTTGACCTTGGATAAGAGCTTGGTGAATTTGCATGCGAATATTAACTCTGTGATGGAAATTGATCAAGTGCTGCGCAATGGTGCCTCAGGCGTAGGCTTGTTCCGCACGGAATACGTATATATGGATCGCGATTCCTTGCCCAGCGAGGAGGAACAATTCGAGGTGTATCGCCACGCCGCGATTCAGCTCAAAGGTCGTCCAATCATCATTCGTACGCTTGATATTGGAGGCGACAAGAAGCTTGATTATATGCCGCTGGCCAAAGAAGATAATCCATTCTTAGGTTATAGAGCGATACGGATCTCGCTTGATCGTACGGATTTATTCATGACTCAGCTAAGAGCTATTCTAAGAGCAAGTCATTATGGCAATGTGAAAATTATGTATCCGATGATTACCTCATTGGGTGAAGTCCGTCGTGCTAAAGAGCTGCTTGAGAAAGCGAAAATGGATTTAAGCGCGCTTGGTATTCCGTTTAACGCCAATATTGAGGTGGGGCTTACCATTGAGGTACCAGCCGCGGCCATTATTGCGGACGTCCTTGCGAGGGAAGTGAATTTTATAAGTATTGGGACCAATGACCTTGTTCAGTATGTATTAGCAGTTGATCGCATGAATGAGAATATCGCGCACTTATATAATCCTTATCATCCAGCCGTTATTCGGCTGCTGAAGTCGGTTATTGATGCAGCGAAACGTGTAGGTATACCTGTAGGGGTATGTGGAGAGATGGCTGCCGATATTCGTGCACTTCCGATCTGGCTAGGTCTAGGTATAGAGGAGTTAAGCATTTCCGTTCAGACGCTGCTGCAAGTTAAACATCGCTTACTAAGCAGTGATTCTGCGGCATGCAAAGAGTTGGTGGACCGCATTTTACTGTGCGGCACAAGTGATGAAATCATTAACTTATTAGCGCAAACCGAACAAACTGAATCTATCATTGGAGGTAACTAGTATGGAATTAACAGGGCTTAAAGTGCTTGCTTTCGTTGATGAAGAATTTGAAGATTTGGAAATGTGGTATCCTGTGCTTCGCTTGCGTGAAGCGGGCGCCATTGTAGACATTGTAGGTCCAAAAGCCAAAACTGTTTACCACGGCAAATATGGGGTTCCCATTACAACAGATTTTGCTTTCGATGAAGTGAAATCGTCCGATTATATCGGTCTTTATGTTCCTGGCGGGTGGGCCCCTGACAAGCTTCGCCGTTATTCAGACGTGCTGCGTCTTACACAAGAGTTCCATGCGGATGTGAAGCCAATCGCGCAGATTTGCCATGCAGGGTGGGTTCTAATCTCGGCGAAAATCGTACAAGGCTACACGATGACTTCGACACCAGGCATTCGTGATGATCTTGAAAATGCGGGAGCTACTTGGCTGGATGAAGAAGTTGTCGTGGATCGAAATATCATTTCAGGGCGTCGACCGCCAGATCTTCCAGCGTTTTCCAAACGTTTTGTGGATGAACTTGTCACATTCAGCAAGGAAACAGGCAAAGTAACTCTTCCCTCCCAGAGGTGGCAAAAACTACTATGCTGAAAGCAGAAGGAAATCTGCCCCCATCGTAGAATATCATGTATACAGAAAAAGCAATGTACATGCCGCCTGCAAAGTAGAAGGAGTGTTAGAATGCAAAAGTATTGTAAGTGCGGACGCACGATGAACCTTCGTCTGCGTACGGTTATTTATCAGAGTAAAGTGGATATCGAGAATGTTCCAATCTACTCCTGTGAAGTTTGTGGACACAGTGAAGTTGTGCCGCATGTTAAGCCGGAGCTGACAGGGCTAATCGGTAGACTTGGGAGCAAGCCGGAGAAGCAGCAGTTCTTCTTCCATGAAGTGTCCGAAGTGGCCTTCTTGCTGCTGAAAGTAACAGAGAAAGAACGTATGAATGATTCGATGGAGAAAATTGTAGAGGAGCGAATTAATGAGCTATTGGACATCTTATTGCTAGCGCAATCGCTGGGAGATGAACCTTGGGCAGATGAAATTCGTAAGCGATTATCCCAAATCACACAAAGTGCAATTTCGACCTAACTTATATGCGCCAATCCGCATCTCAGGATTGGCCTTTATTGTTTTTGTGAAGTTTTGAAAACAAAATGAAAATAATTTTCAAAGCATTTTCATTTTGCATTGCAAGATGGATTAATTTGTCGTATCATAACGATAATATACTAGGTTCGCAGAATACTTGTGAAAATGGAGAGAGCAGCCGTGACCGTAACCATTTATGATGTAGCAAGAGAAGCAGGCGTATCCATGGCAACCGTTTCTCGGGTCGTTAATAACAACCCGAACGTGAAGCCGCAAACGCGTAAGAAAGTTTTTGAAGCGATCGAAAGACTAGGCTACCGCCCGAATGCAGTTGCAAGGGGCTTGGCTAGTAAAAAAACGACGACTGTCGGCGTAGTTATTCCCGATATTTCGAACTCCATTTTTGCTGAAGTTGCTCGTGGGATTGAAGACATTGCGAATATGTATCACTACAATATTATCCTGTGTAATGCCGATAAGAAGAAAGAAAAAGAAATTCGTGTTATTAATACGCTTCTTGAGAAGCAAGTGGACGGCTTGCTGTTCATGGGGGGCGTCGTGACGGAGGATCACATTCAAGCTTTCCGTACGTCATCGGTTCCAGTTGTCCTTTGCGGTACGAAAGATGAGAACCAAGCGATGCCGTCGGTGGATATCGATCATGAGAAAGCTGCTTTTGATGCGGTCAACGTGTTGATTGAAGCAGGACATCGTGACATTGCGATGATTTCTGGTACGCTGCAAGATCCAGCGAATGGCTTTGCGAGATATCAAGGCTACAAGCGTGCGCTTGAAACGGCGGGTATTCCAGTACGTGATGAATACGTGCGCATCGGAAATTACCGTTATGAGTCCAGTGTGGACGCGGTGAATTACTTCCTAGGGCTTTCACCAAGACCGACAGCCATTTTCTCGGCGACGGATGAAATGGCGATTGGTGCTATTCATACGATCCAAGATAATGGACTGCGCGTTCCTGAAGATGTTGCCGTCATTAGTGTAGATAACATCCGCATGGCGTCTATGGTTAGACCTACATTAACGACAGTGGCTCAACCGATGTATGATATCGGTGCTGTTTCGATGCGTTTGCTGACGAAGTTGATGAACAAAGAATCAACGGATAATATGCAAGTGATTTTACCGCACGAAATCATTAACCGTCATTCTGTTAAAGCTCAAGCGTAAGCAAAAAAATAAACCTCTAATCGTATGCTTCCCGAAGTGGAAGAGGCGGTAGAGGTTTTCTCATGTAGAAATGAAAGCGAGGATTAGACTTATGTCGTGGAACAAAATTGCTCTGATTGGGGCAATGAATGAAGAAATTGAGCTGCTTGTCGCCCACATGACCGATGTACGTGAAACCGTGAAAGCAGGTATTACGTTCCGTGAGGGAACTTATTTTGGTAAGGACGTTGTTGTATGCCGGACAGGTGTAGGTAAAGTAAATGCCGCGGTTACGACACAAATACTCATAGATCAATTCAAGGTTGAAGCGGTTATCTTTACAGGTGTGGCTGGGGCGCTGGCGCCTGAATTGAACATCGGTGATCTCGTTATTTCCACGGAATGCGTTCAGCACGATATGGATGTGACAGCACTGGGCTATGCAAAAGGTGTTATTCCTTACGAGGAGAACTCTGTTTTCGAAGCGGATCGCACGTTAGTTGAGCTGGCTGCTGTTGCAGGTGAGAAATTGTTCCCAGGGAAAGTGAAACAAGGGAGAGTTTTGTCTGGCGATCAATTCATCGCTAGCCGAGAGGTGGTAGCAGGCCTTCACCAAGAACTTAGCGGGGTTTGTGTGGAGATGGAAGGAGCCTCAGTCGCGCAGGTTTGCGGTATGAATGGAATTCCATACGTAGTCCTACGTTCGATGTCTGATAAAGCGGATGGCTCTGCGCATGTGAATTTCGCGGAGTTTACTGTTATCGCATCGGAGAATTCCTACAAGATGGTTGAAGAAATGATTAAACAGCTGTAATCCAACAATAAAGCTCAGCGTTGTTCGTCCGACGAATCGGTGAACCTCGCTGAGCTTTTTCTCATTTCAAATACAGCATCGCCAACTCTTTGGTATGGCGATTCTTCTCGGTAATGACGTCGCGCCTTGGAATCGGCGCCCAAGCCTCGACCGGGTCCATCCACGTCTCCACGAGCGGGACGGGGCTCTTGCTCTGCCAGGCGTCCAGCCACGCCTGGGGCAGCCTCAGCTGGGGCTCCGCCGCCAGCTGACCCAAGATCGCCTGCTCGCTCATCACGAGCCAGAGCAGGCTCCAAGCCCGTGGTACGACACGCCAGATGTCGTAACCGCCGCCTCCGAGCGCGACCCACCGCCCTTCGCACCATTGGTGCGCAAGGCTGTGGATGAGCTCGGGCATGGCCTTGTACACGCGCATAGAGCAGTGCACATGCGCGAGTGGGTCGAAGGCATGGGCATCGCACCCATGCTGCGAGATAATGACGTCTGGCTGGAAGCGGGCAATCAGCTCGGTGAGCACCTCGCCGAAGCATTCCAGCCAGGAGTCGTCTTCGGTGTAGGGCTCCACCGGAAGGTTCACGCTAGTTCCGAACGCATCGCCTTCGCCGCGTTCGTTCACGGCGCCTGTGCCGGGGAATAAATATTTCCCCGTCTCGTGAATGGAGAACGTGCCAACCCGCGGATCGGCATAGAAGCTCCACTGCACACCATCGCCATGATGGACATCCGTGTCGATGTACAGCACCTTCGCGCCGTATGCGGCTTTGGCATACGCGATGGCGGCGGAGGCGTCGTTGTAGACGCAGAAGCCTGCGCCTTTGCTCTGCAGGGCGTGATGCAGGCCTCCCCCTAAGTGGAGGGCGTGCGGCGCCTTGCCGGACATGACGAGCTCCGTCGCTGTGATGGAGCCTCCAGCTACCTTGGCTGTGATGTCGTGCATCCCCGGAAAGAAGGGGGTGTCGTCCGTGTCCAGGCCGAAGCGGGCGGCTTCGCGCACCCAACGTTCCTCAGGCGCCAAGGCGCTTAGTGCCTTAACCGCTTCAATATAGGCCGCGGAGTGGACGCGGAGCAGCTCTTCGTCGGTCGCGGAGCGAGAGGTCATCATGGCGCTGTCAGCAAGCGCGCCTGACTTGCGCAGCAGGTCTACCGTCATGATAAGTCGATCTTGGTTGAAGGGATGGGTATCATTGAATTTATATTGAATTTCTTGATCGTCATAAATAAACACAGGATACATTGACTTCGTATTCATTTCCAAATTCCCCCGAATTGGCTAACCATTTTTCAAATTTGAAGCAGGTAAGGCTTACTCCCCATGATCTTAATACATGAATCGCTGCTGGAAACGGACACGATCAAACTGCTCGATCGAAGAGATGGGAACCTGTTTGCCGATTCTCACCATCAGACAGTTCGCAGGATGCGAGCAAATCTCGGGATCATCTGTGGCGAACCAGACCATATCCACGCTTTTCATCAACTTTTCCATCATCTGACGATATTCCCAAACAGTTAATTTGCTGTTTTCCAGATCCCAATGCCAGTAATATTCCGTTGTGAAACAGATGACATTTTCCATTTGCTCGCTTTCAAAAGCGAGGCCAATCATTTTTTTGCCTAGACCCATAGATCTGTAATCATCTGCGACTTCAATCGCCCCGAGCTCTATTAAATCCTTCATATTTCCTTGAGACCAGCGCTCAATTTCGTCGGGATAATGAAAGGTGACATACCCGACGATCGTATCGCCGTCTCGAGCGAGAATAATGCGCCCCTCAGGCAATTCTGAAATTTCAATCAGTGCTTCCAACTGCTCTTTAGGGCGTCGGAACGCGTCAAGTTTACTGTGCATCGTGAGTTCCCGGAGCTGTTCAGCTGGGACAGGACCTTCGATGATGATGTTCGGCTGGTCATTTGCAGGACTTAGGAGCTGTGAGTGATAAATTTTGATATGCTGCATAACCTTAGCTCTCCTTTTAAAAAACAACATAATAAGCGTATCCTCTACTTGATGTCATAGTAACTATATACCAAAATTTTGACTCAAATCATAGTGAAACTTAAACGTAGGCGAAATTTTCTGATTATGCTATACTAGAATAGGTCAAAAATCGATCACATTTTGCTCGAATACATCAGTAAAATGAAGGCGAAATGAAAGCGGTTTATCTCGTGAGGAGGGTTTTACGTTTATGGATCCGATGAAAGATGAAATCATTAACTCAGTATCCCTTAATCCTAACATGGACAACTACGAACAAACACATGCGACATTTGATTGGACAGAGATCGAGAAAAGCTTTTCCTGGTACAAAACAGGCAAAGTGAATATGGCTTATGAAGCAATTGACCGCCATGCAGAAGGTGTTAAGAAGGACAAGATCGCGCTTTATTACAGCGATAGCACACGTGAGGAAGCGATTACTTTCGGTCAAATGAAAGAGCGTTCCAACCAATTTGGTAACGTGCTTCGCCGTCTTGGTGTAGGCAAAGGAGAGCGTGTATTCATTTTCATGCCTCGCACGCCAGAGTTGTATTACTCATTGCTGGGTACGCTCAAAGTCGGCGCTGTTGTAGGGCCGTTATTTGAAGCATTCATGGAAACAGCGGTCAAAGACCGTTTGGCTGATAGTGAAGCTGTTGCGATCATTACGACGCCTAGTCAGCTTTCACGCGTGCCTTATAGTGAATTGCCGCATTTGAAACATGTCATCCTCGTAGGCGAGAATATCGAGCTTGGCGAAGGTCAAGTAGATTACTATAAAGAAATGGCATCCGCATCAACGGAGTTAGAAATCGAATGGTTAGACCGTGAGGATGGCTTAATTATACATTATACCTCTGGATCAACAGGGAAACCAAAAGGCGTTTTCCATGTACAAAATGCAATGCTTCAGCACTACTACACGGGACAAATCGTGCTTGACTTGAAAGAAGACGACATTTACTGGTGTACAGCCGATCCAGGTTGGGTAACAGGAACTTCTTACGGGATTTTCGCGCCTTGGTTGAACGGGGCGACGAATGTCATCCGCGGCGGACGTTTCTCCCCGCAAGATTGGTACAACACGCTTCAGAAATATAAAGTAACAGTATGGTACAGTGCACCGACAGCGTTCCGTATGCTGATGGGAGCTGGCGACGATGTATCTGCAGGTTACGATTTGTCTGCACTTCGTCACGTATTGAGCGTAGGTGAGCCGCTTAACCCAGAAGTTGTTCGTTGGGGGATGAAAGTGTACAACCAACGCATCCATGATACTTGGTGGATGACGGAAACGGGTGGACAGTTGATTTGTAACTATCCTGCGATGGCTATTAAACCAGGTTCCATGGGTCGTCCGATTCCAGGTGTTGAAGCAGCCATTATTGACGATGCGGGCAACGTGTTGCCTCCGAATCGTATGGGGAATTTGGCCATCAAAACACCTTGGCCGTCCATGATGCGCAAAATTTGGAATAATCCTGCGAAATACGAAGAGTATTTCCGTTTGTCAGGCTGGTATGTATCTGGAGATTCCGCTTACCAGGACGAAGATGGTTATTTCTGGTTCCAAGGCCGTGTGGATGACGTGATTAACACAGCAGGTGAGCGCGTAGGTCCTTTTGAGGTCGAGAGCAAGCTTGTTGAGCATCCAGCTGTAGCGGAAGCAGGCGTAATTGGTAAGCCGGATCCGATGCGTGGAGAAATCATTAAAGCGTTTATCGCGTTGCGTGAAGGCTTCGTACCTTCGGATGAGCTGAAAGCGGAGATTTCCAAGTTTGTGAAAGAAGGTCTTTCCGCGCACGCTGCACCGCGCGAGATCGAATTTAAAGATAAGCTGCCGAAGACACGCAGTGGTAAGATTATGCGCCGCGTTCTGAAAGCGTGGGAGCTTAACTTGCCGACAGGCGATTTATCGACAATCGAAGACTAAGTAAAAAAGCTCCATTTACACCGTTATGGTGTAGAGGGAGCTTTTTCTATTAGTGATTATAAGCGATTGTAGCAGAATATTTGGACTCGCCTGCGTCATTAATTGCTGTTATTTTGTAGTACCCATTATAGGCCGCTGCGTAGTAGTGATACTCTGTTCCGTTTTCGACAGTTCCGAGTTTCGTATAGGTGCCTTTTTCTTTGTCGCTGAAGTAAACGACATATTGCTTCACCTTATCCTTCGCGTCGTTGGCTTTCCAGGTCAAGACGAGGCTTGCGCCATCAGCTTTCGCCTTAATGCCTGTTGGGGCTGCTGGCGCATCCTTAGCCGTTGGTTTGGATGTACTTGTACTTGTACCTCCGCCATTATTCGTGCCTGTTGGCGGCGCTGATGCGCCTGGCAGCAAGTTTCCGCTTCCATCGATCCCAGGGATGATGAGTGAATCTAGCGAGCTTCCATCTGAGTAAGTGGAGCGACTCGGCGTTGATTCTTTGCCAGCGACATCGACAGCCGTTACATAATACCCTGTAATTAGGTTAGTCGCTTGAGGCTGATCCACGAATTTGGCTTCAGCTCCAGCAAGCACAACTTTGCCTCCCAGAAGCATGAATTTGCCATTATTATCGGAGCGATAAATCCGATAGCCCACAATATCGGCATCCGCATTCGGTTGGAATGTGATCGTCGCTGTATCACCTGATTTGGTCATGGCGACATTGGTTGGAGCAGGAGGCACTTTGCCGTCATCGACCCGAGGATCTGGATCAGCAGGAGCATCGTCGTCATAATCGGTTGGTTTGTAGAATTCGATGGGCTTTCTGTTTTTCTCAGGCAGCTTTAGCATCGCTTCGTCGATTTCTTTCAACAACTGCGTAATCGATTTCTGACGTTTGATCACGACTTTCTCTTGTACGAAGTCAGCTGGTGTGCTTTCTTGCGCCATGTAGTTCAATCCGTTAAACGAGCTAATTTTCATTTTGACCATCACGTTATCGGTTTCGGTTGGCAAATACTTCTTGTTGAAAATATCCGTTACGAGATGATCGGAGCTTGTAGTTAATTCGCTCGGCAGTAGACCAGATAAGCTGGAGACCGTTGCTGATACGATGCCATCTGGCTTCGCAAACGTTTTGTTCGGGAAGAGTTCAGGCTTTTTCTCGATTGTTTTGTTCATGATCAGCGCCCAAATATCTTTGGCGTGATACGTTTGTTTCGTTGATCCGAATGTAGGACTTACTAATGTTGCCGTAGACAATTTATATATTGGCTGATCATAACCGATCCACACGCCAACTGTAATATCAGGGGTGAAGCCCATGAACCAAGCATCTGCATCATCTTGTGTTGATCCCGTTTTACCCGAAATTTCAATTTTGCCATATGATTTGAATTTGGCCATCAGATCAGTGGCAGTACCTTCTTTAACGACCGTTTTCATCATATCAGTAATGAGGTAAGCTGTTTGCGGCGAGTAAACCGTCTGCGGCTTTTGTTCATGTGCATAAATGGTCTTGCCGTTCGAATCTTTAATTTCACGAATTAAGTACGTTTCATTGAACACGCCTTTATTCGGAATAGACGCATAGGCGCCAGCCATTTCCTTCACAGATGTTCCTCGTTCCAGCCCTCCGATTACACCAGTCTGAGCGACGTTGTCTGCTTTCGTTAGTGACGTGATGCCAAGCTTCTTCACAAAGTCCCATGCTGGGCCAATACCGACTTTATTCAGGAAAATATCGATAGCTGGAATGTTGTAGGACTGATTCAAAGCTTTCCGTGCGGTCATTAATCCATGGAATTTATGATCCCAGTTCTCAGGCAAATGGAAACCTTTCACGCCGTCTTTCAAAATGATCGGGATATCATCTACGGTACTTCCTGGCTGAATTGCGCCTTTCTCGAGAGCTGGAATGTAAGCTGCGATAGGCTTCATTGTAGATCCAGGCTGTCTGTAGGCTTGCGTTGCGTGATTCAATTGTTCGTCGAAGAAGTCACGACCTTCAATCATTCCTTTGATCGCGCCTGTTTTGGAATCAATCATGATGGCGCCAACTTGTTCAATGCCGCCTTTTTTCTCATCCGTTGGGGCGAAATTCTTCTCGTTGCTTGAAATTTCATGCATACTGTCATAGATCGTTTTATCAATGGTTGTGTAAATTTGGTAGCCGCCGCGTAACAATTGCGTATGTATATTTTTCAATGCATCATTATAAGCGGTTGCGTTCGTTTTCGGATCTAACTCAGGTCGCTGAATTTTCAATAGGATTTCGGCAGCTTCCTGTTCCGTTTCAATCATCAGATACGGATAAGTGGTGTACGCTTTTTGAGCCGCTGCTGGCATAGCCGCTTTCAGATCAAATTTAAGTGCTGTTTGATACTGATCGTTCGTAATTTTGTTTTCTTCAAGCATCCGTTTAAGAACTAACTGCTGACGAGCAACAGCTTTCTTGTAGCCTTCCTCATCGAAGGAAGGTTTGCTCGTAAACGCCGAGTACTGTGAAGGGGATTGCGGTAGTCCAGCTAGATAAGCTGCTTGCGCAATGTTTAGCTTTTCCAAGTCATCAATGTTGAAAATCCCTTTGGCTGCCGCTTTAATGCCGTACAGATTGTAACCCGTCGCTCCGTTCCCATAAGGGATCTTGTTCAGATAGGCGAGCAAAATTTCATCCTTAGACATGATGCGTTCCATACGCAGTGCCAGTAGTAATTCCCTTGCTTTACGACCATCGTCCCGATCTAATGTTAGGAAGACGCGTCGAGCCAACTGTTGAGTAATGGTACTGCCGCCCGTTTGCACGTCTTCATTCAGAAGCTTCTGCGTCACAGCGCGGTAAAGTCCGCGGAAATCGATCCCGCGATGGTTGTAGAAGTCAGTGTCTTCAATAGAAAGCACCGCATCTAGCAAAATTTGAGGGATGTCGTCTAGTTTGGCAAGCCGTCGATCTTCCTCGGTCCGTAATTGACCGATAACCGAATCATCATTGAAATAAGCGAACCCGGTAATCGCGTTTTCTTGCATCTGTTGGCGTATGGCTTCCTCGCTTCGGATTGGATCTTTCTTTACAAGTGCACTTACATATCCAAAAGCGGCAGAACCACCTAGCAGGCCAGCCAGAAAAGCGCAGATAACAGCCCATTTTAAGGTAATCCCAGTAACTTTTAACGTTGTTCTAACCCAAGGTTGATTCCATTTCGCGAAAAAATTGCGCATAAGTTCCAATATCCTCCTTACATGAACCCTCATAGTATACCATATTTGCAACTTTTGCGGTAATTCAGACGAGAGAAAGGTGTGGCAGACGTTTGACAAGCTGTTGAAACCTATGTTATAACTTTTACAAATGCGAAGATGGATCAGCAGTAGGTAGCTTGTGGTTGCTTTCAGAGAGCCGGTGGTGGGTGAGAACCGGTACCTGCAAGTTAGTGAATTACGGTCTTGAGCAGCGAATGGGAACGTACAGGCATGCCTGTATCAGTAGTGTTTGCCGATTAAACCTCGTTATCGGTTGTTGAGTGAAAACAGCACATTACGTCGATCCCTTCTGGTATAGAAATACGTAGGCGCTGTTTTAATTAGGGTGGTACCGCGAGCTAGTCTTCTCGTCCCTTGTGGATAAGAAGGCTTTTTTGTATTTTTATTTTAGAAAAAGGATGGATGATTATGAGTATCTTGAAGGATCTTGAATTTCGTGGCTTGCTTCATCAAATCACAGACAGAGAAGGCTTAGACAAGAAGTTGAGCGAAGAGCGTGTCGTTCTGTACTGCGGCTTTGACCCTACGGCGGATAGCCTGCACATCGGCTCACTTCTGCCTATTTTAACATTGAGACGGTTCCAGCTTGCTGGTCACATTCCTTTGGCGCTTGTTGGCGGCGGGACGGGACTTATTGGCGATCCAAGCGGAAAAGCGAATGAAAGAACGCTGAATGGCCCTGAGGTCGTTGAGGCGTGGTCGCAAAGCATTAAAAATCAACTATCCCGTTTTCTCGACTTCTCAAGAAACATTGAAAACAGTGCTGAATTGGTCAACAATTACGATTGGCTTGGTTCCTTGAATGTCATCGAGTTTCTACGTGATGTGGGTAAAAACTTTACTGTGAACTACATGCTCGCGAAGGATTCTGTAGATTCCCGGATTACGAAAGGAATTTCCTTTACTGAATTCAGCTACATGATTCTGCAATCTTACGATTTCTTGAAATTGAGCGAAACGAAAAATTGTTCCTTGCAAATCGGGGGCAGCGATCAGTGGGGGAATATTACAGCGGGGCTGGAGCTGATTGGCAAATCGACGGACCGTCGTGCCTTTGGTGTGACGTTGCCGCTTGTAACGAAGAGCGATGGGCAGAAGTTTGGGAAAACTGAAGGCGGCGCGATCTGGTTGGATGCAACCAAAACATCCCCGTATCAGTTCTACCAATTTTGGCTGGGCACAGCTGACAATGATGTGATTCGTTTCTTGAAATATTTCACCTTCATCAGCCATGAAGAAATTGAGCGTCTAGAAGGTGAAGTGCAAGCTCAGCCTGAGAAGCGTGAAGCTCAGAAATTGCTGGCTCGTGAGGTAACGCAATTGGTGCATGGGGAAGAGGCATTAGAAAGTGCGCTTAACATTACTTCAGCGCTATTCAGCGGGAATCTCCAAGAGCTAACGCGCGCAGAAATTGAGGAAGCGTTTAAAGATGTGCCGTCCACGACACTTGAACAAGCAGATGTGCCGTTGATTGACCTGTTAATCTCCGTTGGTGCAGCGCCATCCAAGCGTCAAGCTAGACAAGATTTGGAAAGCGGTGCGGTGTCCGTCAACGGCGTGAAAGTCACAGATCTTGAAGTGACGGCTGGGCAGCTTGGCCGATTAGGCGAGTCGTACCTCATTATTCGCCGCGGGAAAAAGAATTACTACCTAGTGAAGCTGGCATAGCCGCATACCAACATAAAAACCCCCTTAGGGAATTCCCTAAGGGGGTTGCTCTTATTAACGGCTGTAGAACTCGACGATTTGTTTCTCGTCAATTTCTTGTGGAAGTTCGGAACGTTCTGGCAAACGGATGTATTTACCTTCTACGCTTGCGTCGTTGAACTCAAGGTAAGTTGGAAGGTGGTTACGGTTTGCAAGAGCTTCTTTAACGGAAGAAAGACCTTTGCTTCTTTCGCGAAGTGCGATAACGTCGCCAGTGGAAACGATGTAGGAAGCGATGTCTACTTTTTTACCGTTAACTGTTACGTGACCGTGGGAAACCAATTGACGTGCACCAGCACGGGAGTTAGCTAGACCAAGGCGGTAAACCAAGTTGTCAAGGCGGCTCTCAAGCAAGACCATGAAGTTCTCACCCGCGATACCTTTAAGCTTGGAAGCTTTGTCGAACAAGTTGCGGAATTGTTTTTCGTTCAAGCCGTACATGTGACGAAGCTTCTGCTTCTCATTCAATTGTACGCCGTAACCGCTCATTTTTTTACGTTGTCCTGGGCCGTGTTGACCTGGAGGGAATGGGCGTTTCAAGTCTTTACCGTTACCGCTCAAGGAAATACCGACGCGGCGGCTTAGTTTAAATTTAGGTCCTGTATAACGTGACATTTAGGGAAAACTCCTTCTCATGACAATTAGTTTAGTAAATAGCATCTAGATGTCAGGGTGAAGACAAGTGCCCGATTTTGCTTACGAATCAACATGTGATTCCCTGTCAAGAGTAGTTCAGCCGCTGTCTTGGCAGGAGCAAAAGCAGTGAGGGTGATCACAAATGGCATTCACCGAAATCATGGTGTTACTCGACTTCTAATTTTATTAAAAACTATGGCTAGTGTCAAGTCTCATCTTGCAAGCAACAACGTAAAATATCGTGCAATAGACAAGGAAAAATAGTATGATAGAAGAAGCTAATTCTGATTTTGGTACTTAAGGACTATTGTGTGTGAGTGAAGGAGAGCCTATGAGAGAACTTCGCAGCATAAAAGAGCATAGCCGCCATGAACACTATGAAGTGTTTCTTCATCAAGGTTTTTTACTTTCTGGCAACTTGCCATTCGAGGGATTGTTGACGATCCCAAGTTTGCAGGAATCCTTCGCGAACTGGCAAGATCAATTTGGCCCCATGATGCTGCCGCCACAAAGCGCATTGATCTGCGTAGATACGCAAATGTGTGTTGTGGATGCCTGTTCGAATGGAGCATCGTCGATTCAAGATTACTTACAAACTGGCTTCTCTTGGCTTAGAGAGAAGTGTGGAGATAACCCGTTCCATCATTGCAAGAATAAGAGACAAGCGCTGTATATGCCAGGTAACGAATGTCCTGAGCAAGCATTTGAGCCTTACCTAATTGGCGTTACGCCAGTCTTTGATGCGCAAAATCAGATTCATTTTTATTTGGGACTATTCACCCAATCCCTTGCTAATTTGGATGAGACTGTGCAAACGTTATACCGTCTTGCACTTTCGATTCAAAGCTCCCTTCGCTTCGTCGCGGAAAACAACCGATACGTACATTTGGAAACGCTGCATCATGCTAGGGAAGCGGAAACCAAGAAGCACACGATCCTGTTCGAAGCTTCGAAGAAATTGCATGCGCAGATCGATGTTCACTCTGTTTTGACCGAAGTGATTGATTGTTTAGGATTGGTTTATCCGAACATTCGCGTCAAAATTTTACTCTCACAAGATAATGACTCCAATAATGTATCCGTAAAGCCGTTAAACTTTGATCGTTCGGAGTCGGACTTGCGGACACGGGCTTTCATGGAAGGCCAAGTCATATTTGAGCCGACCACAGAGGGCAGCGGTCCAAGGCCTGGCAACATCGCGGCGCCTTTATCAGGCAAGCAAGGGGTTTACGGTGTTCTGTATATGGAATCAACCGATGACCCGATCGATGCTTCCGACTTGCAATTCATCTCATTACTCGCCGATTCGGCAGGTTCCGCTTTCGAAAATGCCAAATTGTACGAACAATCAAATCTCATGATTAATGAGCTGCGGCTCATCAATGAAATAACGAAGCAGCTTAATCAAAGTTTGCGTCTAAATGAGATTTTCAATTCAGCATCAAGTGAGATTTTAAGCATATTTGAAGCGGACTATAGCTGTATTCTGCAGTGCGCCAAAGATAGTGACCAGCTCATTGTTCAAGCAACGAATCTGCCGGCAATGTTTCACGAGACGTTCACCTTGGATCAAGGATTCTCGGGGCTGATCTACTCTTCGAAAGAGCCGATTATTATTTCAGATTATTGGAGTAATAATAAGGTGAAGTCGAGTTTCATGCAGCGTACGAATGCAAGATCATTGATTGGTTCTCCTATCTTGGTCAATGGCAAAGTTGAAGGCGTCATTCTCATCGTTCACCGGCTGCCGAACTTTTTCTCTTATGATAACTACAAGCTGTTGCAAGTGCTTTCTAGCCATATCGGACTGGCTATGACCAATGCTTCTCTGCACGCAGAGGTACGAAGAATGGTCATTACCGATAATTTGACAGGATTGTATGCGAGGCATTATTTAGACGAACAGGCGAATTTGATGCAAAAGAAAGACTTCTGCGGATCCCTGATCGTAGTTGATATCGATTATTTCAAACGCGTGAATGACTCGTACGGTCATCAAATTGGTGATCAGATTCTAATCCATGTGAGTCAGATAATTAAATCTTGTATTCGTGACAGCGATATCGCGGCAAGATGGGGTGGAGAGGAACTCGCGATCTACTTGCCTCAAGTTTCAAAAGATCAAACCATTCGGATAGCCGAACGGATACGAAAAAGAGTGTTTGAGGAAACGCATCCACAAGTCACTGTGTCGTGCGGCGTATCGGATTGGAACTGGGAAGAGGATAAGATCAGTGTCGAATCGCTATTTTATCGTGCTGATATGGCGCTATATCAAGCGAAAAATAATGGACGCAATCAAATTCGAATCGGGTAAGCAAGGAGGCGCTTGTTCTCGGACAAGCGTTTCTTTCATTTCATACAATGTGATAATGTTGAGAAAACTGATGCAAACAGAAGGTAGACATTCTTTAGAAATATGTCAATGAAGTTGGATAAAGATGTCCCCAGTTTTCTCTTTCCTGAACTTCTTGTTAAGTGTTACAATGGTTTGGTCTAGGGGAGGATGGTCGAATTTTGTCGGCAATATTAAAAAGTAAACGCACTGGATTTCTAATCCTATTAGGCATCGTTGTCATAGGCTTGTTGTATTTCTTCTTCTATAATCCTGTGGGGATTAAGTTAGCGCATAGTAACATGCGACAGTTGGCCGTGCATTTAAGGGAGATTGGGTGGCCAGGCAAAATTATTGGAATGGCATTGATTTTCTTTCAGACCTTTTTTCCTTTTATCCCGTTCGTTGTAGTGGCCGGCACGAATGTCGCGATCTTCGGCATTAAAATGGGGTTTCTAGTGAACTATGTCATGTCTTGTTTAGGAGCAGTAGCCTCCTTTTATTTTGCCCGATATTATGGACATGACTGGGTAGAGAAGAAGCTCGAGGGCTTCCCACTAGTGACCCAATTCAGCAAACGGATGGAGAGACACGGTTTCTTCTATGTACTGATTGGACGTCTCATTCCCATTCTGCCTTCTTCCGCAATCAACTTCTCAGCAGGGCTAACGCGCATGCGGTTTCGGCATTTCCTCTGGGGAACCCTTCTCGGGAAATTTCCCATCGTATTCCTGGAATCCATGATTGCGCATGATCTGTTCCATTTCCAGAAATATAAAGGAAGACTGCTCGTTCTGCTTGGTATTCTAGTTCTGTTATTACTACTTGGTAATAGCGTCAAGAGAGCGCTTGCGACCAAGGCGAAATAAAGGGCTTTCTTGGAGAATGCAGGAAATTTTCTAGTTGCTTTCCGTTGGGATTCCAAGTTATCATAGAGAAAGCAAGACGACCAATTGTGACTATAATGGAGGAATGAGATATGCCAAGCGCTAATAATGCAGCAATTGTTGAGATTTCCCAAACAGCTAATAAATTCAGATCATCCATCGTTCTTCAATATGACAATAAGTATATCGATGTGAAAAGTATTTTAGGCTTGTTCACAACGTTAATCAGCTCCAGCAACTATGATTTGCACGTTCATGGTCCAGATGCGGAAGAAGCGAAAGCAGCGATGGCTGAAGTGTTTGCGAAGCACAATTTGGGTGTAAACGTCGTTCAAGACTAGTTTTTAATGAAAAGAAGGTATCCTCAGAATCTCTGAGGGTACCTTCTCTTGTATATTACTCCAATTTCGCTTAATATAGATCATATAAGGACGGATGACTTTGCGTATAGGGGGAAGTTGGGAATGTCTTCATCTGATCTACTGTTAGACATGAATCAAAAGGCGCTTAATCTTCTTCAAGAAGATGCAGATAAAATCGAGAAGCTGATCGAAGTACAGATGGAGAACTTGACGACACGTCAATGTCCGCTATACGAAGAGGTATTAGATACGCAAATGTATGGACTATCGAGAGAGATTGATTTTGCCATTCGAGCGGGACTTATTACAGAGACGCCTGGTAAACAAATTCTCCATAAGCTTGAACGTAACCTTGCGCAACTGTATGAAGCGTTAAACAACAAAAAGTAACCCATAGGGGTTACTTTTTTTGTTTAAATTACTATGGATCCCTGTCCACGAGTACGGGACTGCCTTACTATACGAGGAAGAATACAACGCCAAGGATGATGTAGACGAACAACAGCAGTAATCCTTCGTACCAGTTCGTAGAGCCATCTTGGGTAATGGACTTCGTAATGAACACCGAGACACCAATCGCAGCAATTTCATATTTGGTGAATACAATATTCATAGGTGTGCTGCTGACGAAAAAGCTGAGCAGAATGAGCACTGGCGCAACGAATAGCGCGATTTGCAAAGAACTTCCGATCGCAATTTCAACAGCTGCGCCCATTTTGTTTTTCATCGCCATCATGACAGCGGCACTATGTTCAGCTGCGTTCCCAATAATCGCGATGAGGAAGGCACCGACGAACAGCTCGGACAACCCGAATTTGTGCGTTACTTCTTCCAGTGTTCCGACCAGCCATTCACTCGTAAAAGCAACCATCACAGTAGCTAGAATGAGGAATAGGATGGACACTCCTTTGGACCAAGCAGCTTCACCGTGTTCAATCGCTTCATCAGAGAGCACATTCTTGTGCGTCACCATCGAGAACAGGAGCCAGAGCAGGTAGGCTGCGATTAAGATAATCGCGACGATCATACTCATGGAGGAGTTTTCACTGGTCGTTAGGCCGCCTGTGAAGATCGCGGGTATGAAGAGGGCGACAACGCCGAGAATCATCAAGGAAGAGTTGTGAGAAGCGAGCTTAATATTGAACGACTGCTCTTTGAATTTTAAGCCGCCAGCGAAGATGCTGAGTCCTAGAACGAGCAGCAAATTCCCGATGATGGCACCAGTAAGACTGGCTTTTACCACGTCATAAAGTCCATCTCGAACTAAGAAGAAGGCGATGATGAGCTCCGCCGCGTTCCCGAAGGTGGCGTTGAGGAAGCCTCCCATTCGTTCGCCCGCGTAATGTGCAACGCTTTCCGTCGCTTTGCCCAGGAAGCCAGCCACGAAAACGATCGCGATACAAGCTATAACGAATTGTGTTGTCGTATTGAGGTGCGCGTAGTGTGCTGTGCCAGCGGTAAGAAAGGACACGATCAACCCGATGTAAAACAATTTTCCTTTCAATGATAACCCTCCGAATCGTATGTATTGGAACTTTTTAACTTCTTTTACTATACCGACTTTACGCCCTAAAGTAAATTAAAATGGAGACTCTTGCGCTGATCTTGCTTTCATCTTTTGTTCTTATTACAATAGATTTATACCAAGTTTAGGGAGTGATCCGTATGTCCGAAGACAATCAAACTGGCTTAATTCGTATTTCTGATGACGTAGTATCGACAATCGCAGGGCTTGCAGCGCTAGAAACAGCAGGCATCGCAGGAATGTCTGGTGGCATTTCGGAAGGCTTGGCTAAGCGTCTTAGCGGCAAGAATGTACAACGCGGCGTATCCGTTGAAGTTGGACAAGTTGAAGCTGCGATTGACTTACGTGTTATCGTGAAATATGGTTCCCGTATTCAGGATGTATGCAGAGACCTCCAAGAGAACGTACGGGAAGCTGTTGAAAATATGACAGGCTTAACGGTAGTCGAAGTGAATGTGAAAGTGGAAGGTGTCGCTTTTACGGAAGAAGAAATAGAAGAGCAGCTTCGTGTAAAATAAGGCGCTCAAGAAGAAAAGACCCGTTCGACGTGAAAAAATCATGTCGAAACGGGTCTTTTTTTGGTTTTCGCTGGTGCCTCTTTGCGCGCTTGCCCTAGAGGTTGCGATTGCTCGCGGGAGATGCCGAGGATGATGCCCATACTGAAGAGGGAAACCATCATGGAGGATCCTCCCGCAGATATAAAGGGGAGCGTTACGCCTGTAAGCGGAATCGTGTTCGTCACACCGCCAATATTAATAAAGGCTTGTATCGCAAACATGACCATAATACCTACACCGGCTAGCATCCCGAATAGATCTGGACATCGCACAGCTATGACGATCCCTCGCCAAATGAAAATGAGATAGACGAGCAGGAATACCACGCTGCCGATAAATCCAAGCTCTTCACCGATAATGGCAAAAATAAAATCGTTATGCGCTTCTGGTAAATAATGCAGCTTCTGAATGCCTTGTCCGAATCCAGCGCCGGTTAGACCGCCATGGCCGAAGGCGTACAAAGATTGCACGACCTGTAAGCCACTTCCTTGCGGATCGGCGAATGGATCCATAAACGAGGTAATCCGATTGAGCCGGAAGTTCGAATCCGTATTGCCAAATGCAAGGTACATAAGCACGGCAATGCCGACAACGACGGCGCCGATCATGCCTAGAAAAAAGATATGCTTCAGATTGGAACCGCCGACCATAATGACGATCGCTGAGCAGGAAAGCAGAATCATACAAGAGCCGAAATCGGGCTGAAGTAGAATCAATCCGCACACAAAGCCAACGATCACAATGGCAGGGAATAATCCCTTACGGAAATTTCGAAATTTGTCTTCCTTCTTGCTAATGAGTGACGCCAAATAGAGAATGACAATTAATTTAGCGAACTCGGTAGGTTGAATTCCGTACTTTCCCAACGAGAACCAACTGCTCGCACCGTTTGCCTTACTCGTAAAAATAACGGAAATTAATCCGAGTATGACGAAGAAGAAGGCTGGGAATACGAATTTCTTCAGCTTGGTGTAATGAATATTCATGCAAAACAACATTCCGATGGTCCCGATCGCAACCGCGAACAGCTGCTTTCTCGTAAAGAACCAGGGGTCGTCCCACCGGTAGGCGCTGGTCATTGAGCTTGCACTGAATACCATGACAAGTCCGAAGCAGACAAGTACGAAAGTTAATAAGAGCAGCAGAAAATCCGGTGTTCCTCTGCGAGGTGGATTCATGCTGAGCCCTCGCCTAGTCTTTTAGTAATTGTTGCAGTTGATCTAGTTTTTGTTTGGTGATTTTCAATACGTTCTCAGGAATTGGTGAGTTGTAATCCAAACCGTGAGGGAACGTTTCTTTACCTATGTAAGCTTCTTCTAGATAGAGCACAGCATAAGGGGACTCCAATTTGCCTGTTTCTACACGGGCATTCACACGCAAGAAGTAAACAGCTTTGCTTGCTTTATCTTCCATTTTAAAATCGTAAGTTGCACGTGTATATTCCCACTGCCAACGTACGAAACCAAGTTTAGTTGTGACTTCATCCAGGTGAGCCAAATCACTTTTTAGACCTTTTAGGCCAGTTGCTTCAATAATCAATTTTAACGCCTCCATATTGTACGTATGCATTCTTTACTCATGATAGTATGTTTCAAGAGGTTCTGCAAGTCGATTACCCAGTGTAAATTCTAATATTTGATGGCACTTTAGAGATGAAACGCGAACTTATATTTGATAGAATAGATGCCAAGACAAGATTCGTACAGAAATGCAAGAGAGTGAGAACGGGAGGTTGAGGTTCCATATGAACAATATGCACGATGATCTCCAAGCCATATATGAAGAAATGGTAGGGTGGAGACGTTATTTACATCAAAATCCAGAGCTATCTTATCAGGAATATGACACAGCGGCATTCGTCGCTAAGCACCTAGAGAGTTGGGGGATTGAAGTTCGGACAAGCGTTGGAGGAAACGGTGTTGTCGGTTTGCTCCGCGGCGGTGAACCAGGTCCTACGGTTGCCCTTCGCGCTGATATGGATGCATTGCCGATTCAAGATGAGAAGAGTTGCTCATATACGTCAACCAAGAAAGGAATTATGCATGCTTGCGGGCATGATGCACATACCTCGACGCTGTTGGGGATTGCGAAGGTAGCTAGCGTCCGTCGCGCAGAGCTCAAAGGCAACTTGGTGTTTCTGTTCCAACATGCGGAAGAAATATCACCTGGCGGCGCGGATTCCATGATTAAAGCAGGCTGCTTAGACGAGGTAGACGCTGTATTCGGCGTTCACTTGTGGACACCTTTCCCCGTTGGACATGTGTACACGCGCCCTGGAGCTTTCATGGCTGCTCCCGATGAATTTACGATTCGCATTCAAGGAAAAGGCGGACATGGCGGACTACCGCATCAGACGATCGATAGTGTGTATGTCGCATCGCAACTGGTTGTTAATTTGCAATCCATTGTGAGCCGGCAAGTCGACCCTGTTGACCCCTGTGTCGTGAGTGTTGGTTCGTTTCACGGAGGTACTAGCTTTAATGTGATCGCGGAAACGAGCGTGCTTAATGGCACTGTGCGCACCTTCAATCCAGCGTTGAGAGATGACGTTCGAGAGCGGATGGAACGCATCGTGAAAGGGACATGTGAGATAGCACAGGCCACGTATGAGTTCGAGTATAAGCTAGGCTACCCAACCGTGATTAATGACCTCAAGGAAGCGGAACGCTTCGCGCGTGTAAGCACGGCCATGTTTGGTGCTGAGCATGTGCACGAATCTCCCCTTATTATGGCCGGAGAAGACTTTGCCTATTATTTGCAAGAGCGACCTGGGTGTTTTATATTTGTTGGTGCTGGTAACGTGGAGTCAGGAATCATTTATCCGCATCACCACCCGAGATTTGACATCGACGAACGATCCATGTTGCAGGCAGCCAATTTACTGCTCGCCATGGCTTTGGATTATATGGCATGAATAACGTCCCCGCTTTGGCGAATGCTAGTGTAGCAATCATTTGTCTGCCACACATGACGCTGAAGGAGGATGTAAAAAATGGCGAACAAACAAGTGAAAGATATTATGAGCACAGATTGCGTTACAGTTACGCTGCTGGACAATGTATTTGAAATTGCGCTGAAAATGAAGCAGCACGATATTGGCTTTGTTGGCGTGGTGGACGGCAAGAAATTCATCGGAGGCGTGACGGATCGTGATCTCGTAGTTCGGGGTTATGCTGAAAAGCATTCGGGGTCTACGGCTGTTGAGACCGTCATGACGAAGGATATGAAGACAATTGCTCCTTCTACAACAGTGGAGGAAGCTGCTAAGATTATGGCGCAAAATCAAGTACGACGCTTGCCTGTACTCGAAAATGGGGAACTGGTCGGGATCGTTGCAATAGGCGATTTGGCGATTCGCGGCAACTTTGAGGATGAGGCAGGAGAAGCTTTAAGTCAAATCTCACAAGAAAAGACACTTGTAGGCAGCCATGCTTAAGGAAGTAGGATAGGAATAGTAGCTTTTCCAGATATCTGGGGAAGCTGCTATTTTTATTTTAAACTTTACGAAAGAGCTTTAAGTAAGCGATAATAGAAGCGAAACAGAATGAAGGAGGCCGTTAGAGAATATGAAAGATAACGGAGAAAGCGCTTCCATTGGTTTTGTTATTTTTGATGCAAACTTTTATTATATTTATGCCAATCAATATGGTGCTGCTATTTTGAATCGATCCCAAGAAGAATTGAAAGGTCAAATGGCGTGGACGGTATTTCCGGCCGCGATTCGCCATGCTTGCTACAATTACTTTCATCAGGCTTTGAAGGACAATAAAGAAATCACTTTTAAAGAATTCGTGAAACCATCCAATCAGTGGGTGCATGTGAGTGTGTACCCTGTGGATGGGAATTTGCATATTATCTTCCAAAGCACGTATCACATGGAGAATCAGCCTCTCAATGAAAATGAAGTATTTGAAAACTATACGAATCATGTGCAAGACCTGATCACACTCACTTCCGAGGATGGGATTATACTTTATGTATCACCTTCCATCCAACAACTGCTGGGCTTCGGTGCCGAGGATATGTACGGTGCCAACGTTTTTTCCTTTTGCCACCCTGAAGATCTGGAAGCTCTGATGCGCATTTTCGATCATAATCAAATGGAGTTAGATCAGGGCACAATCACCTGTCGTTTCCTACATAAGCATGGTTGGTACGTATGGTTTGAAAATAACTTCAAATGGTTATTCCATGCCGATGGCAGTCGTTCGCAGAAACTGGGTATTTGGCGGGATATCTCAGCACGGAAGCAGGAAGAGGAACGGTTTATTCAGGCACAGCGCTTAGGTCAATTTGGTAGCTTTGAACGAGAACTGCATAGCAATATGATGACCTGGTCGGAAGAAATGTTCCGCATTCATGGCATTCAACCGACATCATCTCGTATCGATTTAAATGAGGTATATGCGTACATCCTGCCTGACGATCGGGAGAAGGTTGCTCTTTCTGTGAAGGAAGCTGTTCTGCTAGGCGAGTCTGATGTAACTTACAGAATACTGCGTCAATCCAATGAAATCCGGCACCTGCATAGCCAGATTGAACGCATTTTCTTGGACGGAGGACAAGTAGCGATTCGCGGACTCGCTCATGATATTACCGAATTCAAACAAATCGAAGATGAGCTTCTTCAAAGCAAAGCCAGGCTGGAAATCGCACAAGAGATTGCAGGACTGGGTCATTACGAATGGGATGTTATCAACAATCTAGTGACGATATCAGACGAGCTCCTGCTCATATTTGGCTATGAAGTTCCGCTTCAGAACATGCCCATAGATGCTCTATTGTATTGTCTACATCCAGATGATGATACTCTAATGCGAAACGCATTAAAGAAAGCCTTGCAGGAAGGGACATTAGATCTCGTCTATCGCATTATTATAGGAGATGAGGTACGTATTCTTCATACTTTAGCAAGAACGTCCTACGACGAATGGGGAAGGGCGCTGCGGCTTTTTGGCACTGTGCAGGACATTACCTTGCAGAAGCAGACGGAAGAGCTGCTGCGCAAAACAGAGAAGCTCAATGTGGCTGGTCAATTGGCGGCGGGTATTGCACACGAAATCCGTAATCCGTTAACGGCACTTAAAGGGTTTGCTAAGTTGATGTGTACCGCTAATGAAGAAAATAAGCAGCGCTACTATCACATCATGCAGGAGGAGTTTAATCGCATTGAGTTGATTCTAGGCGAGCTGCTGATTTTGGCGAAGCCGCAAGTGGTTGACTATCGCCCGCATGATCCGCTAGCCATATTGGACGAGGTCATTCAATTACTCAGTACCGAAGCGATTTTGAATAATGTGATCATTGAGCTGAAAGCGATCACAGAATTACCTTATGTGAATTGCGAGCGAAATCAATTAAAGCAAGTTTTTGTCAATGTGATCAAAAATGCCATTGAGGCGATGCCGAAAGGCGGCGGAATTACGATCCATGTTCAGAAGCAAGGGAATTCCGTCGTGATGGACTTTATTGACCAAGGTCAGGGCATAGCGGAAGATCGACTGCCACGTATCGGGGAACCTTTTTATACAACGAAGGAGAAGGGGACAGGCCTGGGTCTAATGGTTAGCTTCGCGATCATCGAAGAGCATCATGGTCACATTAGCTATCAAAGTAAAGTGGGCGTTGGTACGACGGTCCATATTAAGCTGCCTGCTGTTCTACCATGAAGGAATCCACGATTTGCGTGTAACTGTCAAAGTTCGCAATAAGGTAGTCAATCTGCGACAAGATGCCTATTCTTAAATATGCTAAAGTGAAAACGAGCATAATCATTGTGAATCTGACAAGAAAAAGGTGACGTACAGTGGAGAAAGTAAGAATTGGTATTATTGGTCTCGGCAACATGGGAACGGCACATGCCAAATATTTGGTGAACAATGAAGTTAAAGGCGCTGTACTTACAGCGATTTGTGAACCGCGTGAAGACCGTCTGACATGGGCCAAAGAAAACCTAGGCGAAGGTGTTCAGTTATTCGATAATTTGGACGATTTCTTCGCTTCAGGTACGGTTGATGGGGTACTGATCGCAACACCTCATTATGATCACCCAGGTACAGCCGTTCGCGCTTTCCAAGCGGGACTTCACGTTATTTGTGAGAAGCCGGCAGGTGTGTATACGAAGCAAGTTCGAGAAATGAACGAAGCGGCAGCCGCTTCTGGCAAAGTATTCAGCATGATGTACAATCAACGTACGAATCCTTTATATAAAAAATTAAAAGATCTAGTATCCTCTGGTGAACTCGGTGAAATCCGCAGAACGAATTGGATCATCACGAACTGGTATCGCTCCCAGAGCTACTATGATTCAGGCGGCTGGCGCGCGACTTGGGCTGGTGAAGGCGGCGGCGTACTTATCAATCAAGACCCTCACCAACTGGATCTATGGCAGTGGACAATTGACATGATGCCGAAGCGTGTTCGCGGATTCTGCTACTTCGGTAAGCACCGCAATATTGAAGTAGAAGATGATGTAACTGCATTCGTTGAATATGAAAATGGGGCAACGGGCCTGTTCGTAACAACGACAGGTGAGGCTCCAGGGACAAACCGTTTTGAACTGTCCGGTGACCGCGGCAAAATCGTGATTGAAGACGGGAAATTAACGTTCTGGCGCTTACGCGTATCCGAAAGAGAATTTAACGAAACATACAAAGGCGGCTTCGGCCAGCCGGAATGTTGGAAATGTGAAATCCCTGTTGAAGGAACGGAAACTGGTCATAAGGGAATTACGCAAAACTTCGTTGACGCCATCCTGCACGGAACACCGCTAGTGGCTCCTGGCGCAGAAGGCATCAAAGGATTAATGATTTCCAATGCGATCATGTTGTCCACATGGACTGATAACTGGGTTGATCTGCCGATTGACGAAGATTTGTTCGAGCAGCATTTGCAAGAGAAAATCAAGAACTCCAAAGCGACCAAAGAAGCGAACAGCTTCAAAACGCTGGAAGTCTAAGAACGAAGAGCGTGGGGGAAATCCGATATGCAAAAAAATGATGGCATGAATTACGCCCCGAAGGGGAAGCCGAACCTCGTTGTTCAAAAAGGGGAGTTCACCTTCGCGGTGATCGCGCTGGATCATGGTCATATTTATGGGATGAGCAACGGTCTTCTGGAAGCGGGTGCGGAGCTGAAATGGGTTTACGACCAAGATCCAGCGAAAGTTGCTGCTTTTGTAGAGAAATTTCCGCAGGTGAAAGTCGCAGCTTCTGAGCAGGAGATTTTCGATGATCCTGAGGTGAAATTAATCGCCGCTGCCGCAGTTCCTTCCGAACGTGGACCGCTAGGTATTCGGTCGATGAAGGCTGGCAAAGACTACTTTACGGACAAGACGCCATTCACTTCTTTAGCTCAACTAGCCGATGCCAAAGCAGCGGTTGAAGAGACGGGACGTAAATATACGGTTTACTTCAGTGAACGACTACATGTGGAAAGCGCCGTGTTTGCTGGTCAATTAATCGAAGAAGGCGCGATCGGGCGCGTTGTTCAAGTCATTGGACTTGGGCCGCATCGGTTGAATGCGACGAGCCGTCCCCACTGGTTTTTTGAGAAGGATAAATACGGCGGTATTCTTTGTGACATCGGCAGTCATCAAATCGAACAATTCCTGTATTATGCGGGCTGTAAAGATGCGACGGTCGTTAGCAGTAAGGTAGCGAATTACAATGCGAAGGATTATCCTGAGCTTGAGGATTTCGGTGATGCTACGCTGATTGGCGACAATGGGGCAACGAACTATTTCCGAGTAGACTGGCTGACACCAAGCGGTTTGGGGACATGGGGAGACGGACGAACGCTGATTCTTGGAACGGAAGGCTATATCGAGCTGCGTAAATATATTGATATTGCGCGTGATCCGCAAGGGGATCAGCTGTATCTCGTCAATCAACAAGGAGAAAAGCACTACAGTCTGCATGGACAAGTAGGCTTTCCTTTCTTCGGTCAGTTGATTCTGGATTGCATCCATCGTACGGAAAATGCGATGACGCAGGCACATACGTTTAAAGCGGCAGAACTTTGCTTGCTTGCTCAAGATAAGGCTGTTCGTGTGGAGTAGTTGCACACATCAGATGAATGAAATTGTTCATCGGCACAGATAATTGCCGTTTGGCATGATAGCATAATTGCACACTTAATTTAAAATGCGGGTAGCTTAACGGCAGGATCGTTAGCTGCCCGTTTTTGATTTCGGAAGTAACCGTGGTGCGAGGCAGCAAGCAGATCCCAAGACCATGCATGGCGCATTTTTTAATCGTTTCATAGTTATTAATCTCGTAAGTTAGTGTATATTGCACATTGTGTTTGCGCAGCATCGTTTCAAACAATTTGCGGCAGCGCCCGCCAGAGATGGACATCAGAATTTCAGCACCGTTCAGATCCTCAGGGACGATGGCCCCATGGACGGCCAAGGGATGGTCTGGAGCCGCGACGATGACAAATTCTTCTTCTTGTATCGTTCGAAAAATTAAATCGGGATCGTTCATTTCACGATCGACGATAAACCCCAAATCGCATTCTCCCGCCTTCAATGCGCGTGTCGTATCATTTTCCAATAACTCATTGATCGAGATTGTAATGTTCGGGAAATTCTTCTTGAAAGCGCCAAGGAACGGAGGCAGCATGTAGGAAAAGAGGGTCGTCTCGTGCGTCCCGATCATGAAACTGCCCGTCGTTTGGCCCGCCACATTAATTTTCGATTCTTCGAACATTTTCATCATTTTGGCCGCATACCGCAGTAAAATTTCCCCCGCAGGCGTCGGTCTCATCTTTTTATCAATACGTTCAAAAATTTCCACACCATACTCAAGCTCCAGCTTTTGAATTTGTGAGGTTACACTCGATTGTGCGTAGCCCAGCTTTTCGGAAGCTTTCGTAAAGTTTTGCCATTTGGCAACTTCAAGAAGAGTTTTGTACAACGTTAAATCCATGAAGTCCGCACCCCCAATTATCAGAAATTTCGATCGAATCGATCATTTATTATAGATAACTCGTATCGTTCCAGTCATGATACAATCATTCCCAACCAAAGGATGGGGGGATTTACCATGTGGAACTTATACGATATAGAGAAAAGATACGAGGCTCATATGAAAGAGGTTGAACACCGTGCGAGGCAAGCTCACTGGTACGTGTACGCTAAAGAGGATAGAAAAGCGCTTCTACCTAGTGCTGTGGTCCGTTGGGTGTCGTTCATCGCGATGATCCTCATCGGCGTTTTCACGGTTTTTGAACTCTTTTGAGATACGTTAGCACGGGGGCCATGTTTAAATCAAGTACTTTCCCTTCATACTAAGGAAAAAGAAGGGAGTATGCGATTTATGAATGATCCTTCCAAGCCTCTGATGATTCAAAGTGATTTATCTGTTCTGCTCGAAACGCATCATCCCGAATTTGAAAAGCTCCAGGGCAAGCTGGCTAGATTTGCGGATTTAGTCAAAAGCCCGGAGCATCTCCATACATATCGCATTACCCCCTTATCGCTATGGCATGCCGCAGCGGCAGGAATGAAATTGGAAGAAATGACGTCTTGCTTGCAACAGTATGCGAAATTTGGCGTACCGCCGTCTGTAATCAATCTCATTCGAAAATATACGAATCGTTACGGGCTTCTGCGTTTACTGCATGTGGGGGATGAACTCTTCTTAGTCAGTGATGATACCGTGGTGTTCAAGGAAATCCGTGCGCACGAATCGATTCAAAAATATGTAATGGATACCCGTGGCGAACGGGCTATTGCTATTTCACCGCAGTATCGCGGGATTTTGAAGCAAGAACTGACCAAGCTGGGCTATCCCGTTGAAGACCTAGCGTCCTATCAGGAGGGTGAATTTCTCAAGATTGCATGGCGGGAGGAAGACCAAGTCGATGAACCTTTTCAACTTCGCGATTATCAAAAGCAAGCGGTAGACGCCTTCGGGCAGGTGGGGCATGGCGGGAGCGGAGTGTTGGTGCTGCCTTGCGGAGCTGGAAAGACGATTGTCGGAATTGCTGCGATGGCTAAGGCGAGCTGCGCCACATTGATTCTGACTTCGAATGTGACATCGGTGAAGCAGTGGAAGCGGGAAATATTGAGTAAGACCGGCCTCACGAGCGATCAAGTTGGCGAATATAACGGCTCTACGAAAGAGATTAAGCCGATTACGATCGCTACGTATCAAATCCTTACGCACCGCGGCAGCAAGGAGGGTGACTTCTCGCATTTGCGACTATTTCGCGAGCGGGATTGGGGACTCATTATTTATGACGAAGTCCATTTGCTGCCTGCTCCCGTTTTTCGGGCAACAGCGGAGATCCAGGCGATTCGCAGACTTGGGTTAACGGCGACGCTCATCCGTGAAGATGGTCTCGAAAGTGATGTGTTTTCGTTGGTCGGGCCTAAGAAATATGACATGGCTTGGAAACAGCTTGAAACCATGGGCTGGATCGCTAAAGTGACATGCCAAGAGGTGCGTGTGCCGCTCTCTGCCCCGGACCGTGACTTATATTGCGCTTCCAGCGCTAGGCATCAGTTCCGTCTTGCAGGGGAGAATGTGACTAAGCTGGCAGTCATTGATCACCTGCTCAAGCTTCATCCCGAAGAACCTACACTGATCATTGGTCAATATATTGATCAATTGGAGCAGATCGCGGCACATACAGGTGCGCCAATGATTTGTGGTACGACTCCGCACGATCGGCGAGAGGAGCTCTATGAGCAATTCAAGAACGGCCAGCTTCCGCTGCTAATCGTGTCTAAGGTAGCTAACTTCGCCGTGGATCTACCTGATGCTGCGATTGCAATTCAGGTATCGGGAAGCTACGGGTCGAGGCAGGAGGAAGCCCAACGGCTAGGTCGAATCTTGCGGCCCAAGCGTCATGGCGATAATAAAGCTGTCTTCTACTCCTTGGTGAGTTCAGACACGAAGGAACAGGATTTTGCTCTCAAGCGGCAGCTTTTTCTCATTGAACAAGGCTACCATTATGAAATCCAGACTTGGGATCCGTCTGCGAGCGGGGGAGGGGTACATCATGAGATATGAGCAAATTGAGAGAAAAATGCCGCATGCTTGGAGGCAGCTGATCGTCACACAGAGTTGGTGCGCAAATCTGCATCAAGCTGACAAATCTTTGGCAGACTTGCTAACGACGCCTGACAAATTGGCCATGCTGCTTGAAGTACTTACGTCGAATGAGAGAAAAACACTTCAGCTCGTTATGTCAAGCTTCGGTTGTATGCCTTTTACGGCAGAGAAATTGGAGAGGGAAGCTGCGCTCTCCTTATCAGGCGCTCAAGTGAGCTTAAGCCTGCTAGGGCTTCGCCGCTATGGGATTCTTGTTGGTTTTCGCAAATCATGGGGAGATCAATTGTTCATTCTGCCAGAGGATGCTTTTGATGCATGGCAAGCGCTCTTGTTTCCAACTTGCTTATTGCAAAGCGGTGTTACCGAGATTGAATTAGGGAGTCATGGTGACTTTGATGCCAGTATGACGTACTCAAGAGGATTGGCGCAGGAACTGTTTCACTTTCTAGAAAGCTGTTCACGTCAGTCGGTGCTTCCTTTAACGAATAAAGGTACCCTCCATAAGAAGCAACTGAGTAAACTGACTGAACATGTGAGCTTGCCGGGCACGATTTTGTCACGTTCTGGACTGAAATATGCATTTATGGACGTGTATGATGAACCCGCGGCGTTTCTACTTGAAATCGCGATTCGAATGGGCTTTCTATATAAGAATGAGCAGGGGGACCGCTTTCTGCTTCATGAAGATAGTCTTCGCAGGTGGCTGCACGGTTCATTTGTGGAGCAACAAGGGCAGCTCTACGACATTTGGCGGGGGATGATGAGTCCTGCATTTGTTTGGCTGCAGCATGCGATGGCTCTCATGGAACGTACAGTGGATGAGCGTTGGTATTCCGTGAATGAACTGCTTCAAGTGATTCATGAGGGATGTTCGAGTTCAAGCGGATATCAGCAAATAGAGGACACGGTCCTTCGTGAGGAATTGATGGCATCTTGGTTGTCGCCTTTGGGAGATTTTCGTTTCGTTGAACTGACTAGAGGCGTAAATCAAGAGATTTGGTTTCGTTGGCTGATTAAGCTTAAGCCTCGTCAGCCCGAAAAAGAGCTAGCTATAGTATCTGGTCAACGTGAACAGAGTCCACCGTCGATGTATGTTCAGCCTGATTTTGAAATACTAATAACGCCAGATGCCACGCTTCATACGGAGTGGGAGATCGCGGCTTTTGCTGATCTGATTAGCTCTGATGGGGTGAGGATGTATCGCTTAACCAAAGAAAGCTTTCAACGTGCACTCGATCTGGGCTGGGCTAGCACCGATGTCATTCGCATTTTGCAAGCTCATGCGTATTATGACATTCCTTCTGGTTTTATTTTAACGTTGCAGCAGTGGGAGGAGCAGAAAGACAAGCTATATATCGAGGACGTGACCCTGCTCCGCTGCAAGTCAGTCGAAATCGCGGACGCTTTGCTTCGCCATGAGAAATGCCGTTCCTATTTAGGGGAGCGCATTGGAGAGTCATCTTTTATCGTTCCGCAAGCCTCTCTTAAACATGTAACGAAATGTCTAGAGTCGATGGGCTTCCATCCTAATGCCAAGCGACAACCTAAACCCAATCAAACTGGCGATGCAGCACGGAGTCCGATAAATGCCACCGCTTCTTGCGAGCCTACTTCTGCGCTAGATCCGATCGCTGGGCCGTGCTACTCGAGGGATACAATTGCCATCTATGACATCGATCCGCATCTGCCGCGTCAAGAGGACTTGTATCCCAACATGGCGCACATTCCCGCGAGCTGGATTCAGGAGTT
This sequence comes from Paenibacillus sp. MBLB1832, assembly GCF_032271945.1. Classification (NCBI taxonomy): domain Bacteria; kingdom Bacillati; phylum Bacillota; class Bacilli; order Caryophanales; family Paenibacillaceae; genus Paenibacillus; species Paenibacillus roseipurpureus. Next base: position 2,491,902 of record NZ_CP130319.1, read on the forward strand.
TCGAGACTATCACCCTTCCACACGGAAGGATATGATTCGGAAAGCTATTGAGTGGCGAAGCTTACTCCAAGTTAGGAAAGAAGGACGTGATTGCTTCATCATTCCTCGGATGGTACGGGAAGAACGGTCAGGTTGGATGCTCGAAGGTTGGGAACACTATCGAGAGATTTCACTTCGGGAGGATGAGTGGAACGAGATGAAGATCATTTTACCAGGCATCAACGACGGAGCCTTGTGAGAAAAGGAAGAAACTCTTCGCAAACTGTGATATGATAGTGGTGTTATAGACTTTTTTGAGAGAAGGATGGGGTTGTCGTAATGTTGCAAACGATGGAAAGCGAAACACTGGATATGTCGGCCATCCTCATGCAGGCCTATGACATGGGGGACATGATTAATTCTTCTGCGGAAGTTGCAGAGTATTTATATTGGAAGACGGCTGTGGAGAACAGTGCGGAAGTAAAAGATTTGCTGGCAGTATTTGCTAGGAAGAAAGATGCTTTCGAGGAGTGCGAGCGATTCGGACATTATCATCCGAGCTATCACGACGCGCTGGCGGAAGTGAATGCAGTTCAAGAGAAGCTGCACGCGGTGGAGGCAGTCCGCAAGTTCAAAGAGGCGGAAGATCGCCTAGACGATTTGTTGTTTACCGTTTCAACGACGATTGCTCACGCGGTATCGGATTCCATCAAAGTGCCTAGCAACAATCCTTTGCCAACCGGCAAAGGCTGCAGCTCCGGTGGAAGCTGCAGCGGGAATTGCGGTTAACACGAAATATTAGTTCAAAAAGTCGGGTTTTCACCACCGAGAAACTACTATAAGGAGAAATCGGGGAGGATGCGTCCTACCTCGGTTCCTTGCCAGTTATGGACAGTAGGCGTATGGAAGGCTGCCAGCTGATGGACTTCATCTTCTGTCAGCAGTGCGAGCTGTTTTAACGCTTCAATGACCGCAGGATATAGGGCACGCAGATTGCCGTCTTCCACTTTAAGGACGAAGCCGAGCGCTTGATCGGGAACGGACAGTGCGAAGATGCCTTCTGCTCCCATTTTCCCGATGATCCGTCCTTGCGTGACATGGATAAGTTGCGTATCGAAGCGATCGTTTCCTGCGAGATATTCTGGATATTTTCTAACCGCATTGACAATTCTCTGGCAAGCGTTTGCACGCTCACTGGATAGTTCATCGGGCTGGCCTAGTCGGGCAAAGGCTAGAGCGAGACGATCGATCGTCATGCCGAATACGGGCACGCCGCAGCCATCGATGCCTAGCTCCATTTGCTCTTTAGGTACGCCTGACATGGCGCTTACGGCATCCAGCATTAACTGCTGAACAGGATGCTCAGGGCTCATGTAATGCTCAGGCGAGGCGCCTAGATGAGCACTCAGCGCGAGCATACCCGAATGTTTGCCCGAGCAATTGTTGTGCAGCGTAGAAGGGGCTTCGCCTCGATCACGCATCGCTTGCGCGGTCTGCGCGTGATATGGCTCATGTGCACCGCATTGCAGGTGCATCGAATGATACCCCAGCTTGCCCAAGATGCTGTGGGCTGCGCTGACATGATCCGCTTCCCCGTTATGGGAAGCGCAACACAGGGCAATTTCGGCCTCCGTTAGGCCGAAATGATCAGCGGCGCCGGATTCAATTACCGGCAGCGCCTGTATCAACTTCGCCGTCGAGCGGGCGAAGGTCAAGAATTGCGGATCGCCTGCGCGATGCAGCAGCGCTCCGCGGGTGTCCACAACAGCGAGGTGGACACGGTGTATGCTTTCCGTAATAGCGCCGCGGGTTACGCGGACAATGGCGTCTGAGGGCTTCATGTTGTGAGATCACTCCATACTAGGATTAATGAAAAGAGGTTGCAATCATGATGATTGAGCGTAGCGGATTAATCATTTGGGTTAACGATATCAAAGCTGCCAGAAATTTGGAGCGTTTCGGTTCCCTTCATTACATATCGAAGAAAATGAATTACGCCGTCTTATATACCCACGCAAGTAAAGTGGAGGAGACGACACGCAGCCTCTTGAAGCTGCCTTATGTGAAGAAAGTGGAGAAATCGTATCGCAACGAAATTAAAACCGAATACAGCAGTGACGTTCCTGACAAGACAAGATTTTACACGCTTTAGGGCTAATGTGCAAAATGGGAAGCTTCGTGAGAAGCTTTTTTGTTTTTTATCTGATTTATCACCAGACGAGATTAAGTTTTCTTAATTTTCCGATAATTAGGTATAGTTTGCTGTCTTCATAAATACTTATTAATAATTTTATATATTCTTCCATGGGAAAAAAAGTTATAATACAGTAAAATATAACTTACATACTACTATGGATAGGCAATTAGTCCTATTTTAATAAGGAAGGGGTTGTGATCATGAAGGATAAGGTTATGGGGAGATGGAGTACGTATGAACCGTTCTTCGTAGAGCTAGGGGATAAGCGGGTAGCGGATATCGTGATCACGAATCATGCCAAGCTGAGATGGACAGATCGTATTTCGAGCAGTAACAATTCAATTGAAGAAATTTGCGCTTTTCTGTGGGAAAAGCTTAAAAATAATAACATGGTTCCTTATTACAGAAATGAAGAAGATGTGTATTTGATTGATGATGATCTCGTTGTGGTCGCTGAATTCTCCCATTTGGAGCACGAAACCGATCTTGTCGGTAATCCGTTGCACAAAATGATTATCGTCACCTTTCTTGGCAAAATGTCAGAGACGATGGAATTGCGCGATTTGAAATCGTACTATTCCTGGCTGCGGCATTCCCGTCGCATGACGTTGATCAAAAATAGTCGCAAGCGTCGCTAATTCATTACAATGAGTAGGGTATGTCTGTGGCAGACATACTCTTTTTTGTGTTTAATGGACTGATCGCGCTTCATTTCATATAATGGAACAAAGAGAGGCGGTCAATCATGGCACTGAATTTTCATCAATTGCACATTTTCTACACGGTTGCAGAAAAAGGAAGTTTCTCGCACGCTGCTGGTGCGTTACATATGACACAGCCTGCTGTGACGATGCAGGTACAATCGCTTGAAGATTATTTTGGTGTTAAGCTATTCCACCGAAGCACGAAGAAGATTGAGTTATCTGAGGCTGGACGGGCATTGTTACCCTTCGCCAAGAGCAGTATTGAACTCATCCGCGACACCGATGTCGCCATGTCGAAATTTACGATGATGATCGAAGGACGGCTGCAATTGGGGGCCAGTTTGACGATGGGCGAATATATTTTGCCGCGGCTTCTAGGCCCTTTCAGCAAGGACTACCCGAACATTTCGGTGTCGATGAAAGTGATGAATACGACCCAAATTCTAGATGAAGTGCTTAGCCATCAACTTAACTTCGGCCTTGTCGAAGCGCCTATTCATCATCCTGATGTGCACACAGAAGCGATTCTTAGCGACGAGCTGCGCCTCATTGTTCCATCGGATCATCCGCTTGCGGACGTAGAAGTGGTTACGTTAGAGGAGATGTTGAAGTATCCATTTGTACTGCGTGAACAGGGTTCAGGAACGAGAAGGGTCATGGAAGAAGAATTCGCGCGCTGTAACATGGATTGTTCTACGATGAAGATCGTGATGGAGTTGGGCAGCACAGGTGCAATTAAGTCGGCTGTCGAAGCGGGGCTGGGTATTTCGATCTTGTCACAATCGTCCGTGAAGCATGAGGTGACGTTAGGTCTCTTCAAAGTGAAGAAAATTGAGAATATTGTTTTTGAACGCAGTTTTTATGCGATTTACTTGAATTCGACATTGCTGCCGATTTCGGCGGTTAGTTTTATGACCTTTTTGAGACAAGAGAATTTAAGTCGCTTTCTTTAAAATGTTAAGGAAAAGAAGGGATTGCCATGGAGAATCATTTGCAGGCGGATTTACATACACATACAACGGCGTCGGACGGCACACAATCGCCCAGAGCGAATGTACAAATGGCCGTTGATGCGGGTCTAGGCGCGATAGCGATTACCGATCATGACACCATCTCTGGTGTTGCTGAAGCACTTGCGGCGGGAGCTGAACTAGGGATCGTCGTCGTTCCTGGTGTTGAAATTTCAACGGTAGCCGGCGGTCAAGACATACACGTGCTTGGTTATTATGTCGACATCTCCGATGAAACCTTCTTGGGGCGGCTGGCATCCTTACGCGATACGCGAGATACGCGCAATGAGATGATCGTTGCCAAGCTGCAGGAGCTCGGGATGGAGATCACGATGGAGGACGTACATAAGGAAGTCGCTAATGTGAAGCGAAAAGGCGACACAGTAGGCCGGCCGCATATTGCTGCGGTGCTCTTGAATAAAGGCTATGTAAGCTCCATTACGGAAGCCTTTGACCGTTATTTGGCGACAGGTGCCGCGGCTTATGCGAATCCACCACGTATCGAGCCAGCGACGGCCATTGCGTGGATCCACGAAGCTGGCGGCAGCGCTGTGCTTGCACATCCTGGTATTTATCAGAATGATGCACTTGTAGAGGCAATTACGCTGCAGGGGCTTGATGGTATTGAAGTGTATCATGCGGACCATTCGCCAGAGGAAGAAGAGAAATATCGTCTTCTAGCCGAGAGCAAAGGGCTTCTCATGACAGCTGGCTCCGATTTCCATGGCGAACGTGAAGGTGTCACCTTCCACGGCGCCATCGGTTCCAAACGGATTGGCATGGATGTGCTTGCGCAGTTACGTATAAGCCCACAGAAGGAGGAGCAGGTGTGAAAAAAATTCGCAAAGCGATCATCCCTGCCGCAGGGCTGGGCACTCGCTTTTTACCCGCAACGAAAGCGCAGCCGAAGGAAATGCTGCCGATCGTAGATAAGCCAGCTATCCAGTATATTGTGGAAGAAGCGATCGAGTCCGGCATTGAAGATATCATTATCGTCACAGGACGGAATAAACGGGCAATCGAAGATCATTTCGATAAATCCGTTGAGTTAGAAATGATGCTTGAAGAAAAAGGAAGCACCCAGCTGCTCGAAATCGTGCAGTCGGTCTCTAATCTGGCTGATGTCCACTACATTCGTCAGAAACAGCCGCTTGGTCTCGGTCATGCCATTCTATGTGCGCGTAAATTCATTGGGGACGAGCCCTTCGCCGTGTTGTTGGGGGATGACATTCTGCAATCCTCGCCGCCAGGGCTCAAGCAAATGATGAACATTTATGAGCAGACGGAAACGTCCGTCATTGCTGTGCAGGAAGTGCCTTGGGCGGATGTAAGCAAATACGGGATTATCTCGCCAGCAACAGAACATCACAACTATCGTTTAATCGAGGATTTGGTTGAGAAGCCAGATCGCGAGCAGGCTCCTTCGAATCTAGCTGTCATTGGACGTTATATTATTATGCCTGACATATTCCGCATTTTGGAACGGCAGGAACCTGGCCGCGGCGGTGAAATTCAATTGACCGATGCGCTGCGTGTGCTCAATCGCGAGCAGCAAATGGCTGCCTATTTGATGCAGGCGAAGCGTTATGATGTGGGAGACAAGATGGGGTACATTGAAGCAACGATCGAGCTTGCGCTTCAGCGTCCTGATCTGCAAGATCAAGTGAAGGCCTATTTACTTTCATTAATTGAACAGTGGGACAGGAAATAGACAACGTCCAAAGAGCGCACAGCCCAAATAGCTGTTGCGCTCTTTTTTACATAAGTCTACTTTATCGTAACCTTTAATTGCTTAATGTCATCTTCCTGTGGTGTCACATATAACGTCTTCTGATTCACATAGATGACAAAACCTGGTTTAGCGCCATTCGGCTTATGCACGTGCTTAATCTGTGTGTAATCGACGGGCACTTGGCTCGAATTTTTGGCTTGGCTGAAATAGGCGGCTAGCTGGGCTGCTTCTAGCAAGGTGGCGTCGGAATAGTCGCCGCGAATGACCACGTGGGAACCGGGAATATCCTTCGTATGCAGCCACGTATCCATCGAGGAAGCTAGCCGATTCGTGAGATACTCGTTCTGGGTATTATTTTTCCCGACATAGATCGGAACGCCTTCCGAGGATTCATAACAAGCTAAAGCCGGCTTGTCTTTCTTCTTTTTCTTGCGCTGCTTCTTATTGCGATCTCGAACATAGCCTTGTTCCATCAGCTCGTCGCGAATCTCTTCGATATCGGGCAAGGAAGCGACACTTAGCTGCTGAAGAAGCGCCCTGAGGTAGTCAATTTCTTGATGCGTCTGCGCAATTTGCTCCTCGACGATGGCCGTGCTATTTTTCAATTTCGTATACTTTTTAAAATAACGCTGCGCGTTCTCAGCGGGTCCAAGCAGGGGATCGAGCGCAATGGTGATCATGGCTTGGTCTTCGTCATAGTAATTAATGGCCGCAACTTCCTTGTCCCCCTTCTTGATCGTATGCAGGGACGCGGTTAGTAGCTCGCCGAGAATGCGGTACTTATCCGCTTCTTTGGAATCTTCGATCGTATCTTGGAGTTTTTCTAATTTTTTAACATTTTTGTTGACTTCGTTTTGTAAAAAGCGCAATAAATCCGACACGCGCTGCTTGACCGTATCTCGCTCCGCCTTGTCGCCATAGAACTGCTCTAAGCACGCGCTTGGTGTTGGATAAGCTTTCGTGATCCCCTCGATGTGCGTTAGGGGAGTCATGGCGAAGAACAGCTTGCCTGTTGCAGTAGCCTCGACGATCACGGGCTCATAGCGATGCTCACGCATGTCGGTCATCACTTCATTAAAAGTGTGCCATAATGGCGCTTCGCCGTCTCCGAAATGTCCATGTCGGCTCCGATGCACAATCTCCTTCGCAATCAACGGACTTAATCCGCTGAAAGCGGCGACGAGCTTCATTTCGGGATTTGGTGCTTGGCCAGTTTCCTCGTTCGCATCTGGTTTCTCTAATGCCAGAGAGAATCCGGCAGCATCAATTTCTAATGGATTCTGTTTATCCTGCTCAGGCGGAGTCACATAGCTGCTTCCAGGCATAACTACACGATACGAGCTAATCGCAGGTGTGACATGTTGGATGCCATCCAAGATCGTCTCTGTCGCAGGGTCGAGGAGAATGATGTTGCTGTGACGCCCCATGATTTCAACAATAATGGTCTTGAGGGACAAGTCGCCTAGCTCGTCTCGGTGGCGAATCTGGAAGCGCAGAACCCGTTCCATGCCGACTTGCTCAACAACCTCGATCACGCCGTTCTCACAATGCTTGCGGAGCAGCATACAGAACATCGGCGCATCCATGGGATTCATCGTGACTTGTTCTGTCAGTTGAACCCTGGGATAAGTTGGGTTTGCGGAAAGCAGCAGTTTTACATTTTGCCTTTGAGTACGAATATGTAAGACGATATCATTCTCGTTCGGTTGATGAATTTTATTAATTCGGCCCCCTACAACCATTTGAAGCTCGTGTACAATTGCGTGAAGGACGAGTCCGTCTAATGCCATGATGATTACAACTCCATTCTAATTCGTGCTACTTCCTATGATGCCATACTTTTCGTAAAAACTTAAGGGGTGCCAGGGAGGAAAGATGATTAGAGGGATATTTTCCTGCTTGTCTGAATAGACATACGTATAAAGCAATTGTGTGAGACAAGATCAAGTGGATGTAGGAGGGAGAAGGGCGGATGAGTCAGAATAAGTGGTACCAGTTGAACTCGGAGGATGTCTTGCAGTTGCAGCAAGTGAATTTGCAGCAAGGATTGCCCTGGGAAGAAGCTTGGAAACGTCAAGCCGAGGTAGGGCGAAACGAACTCTCAGAGGGGCAACGTGTATCGCCGATCACTTTGCTTTTGAATCAATTTAAAGATTTCATGGTGCTGGTCTTATTGGGGGCGACCCTGATTTCCGGCTTGCTTGGTGAATTTTTGGATGCCATTACGATCGTTGTCATTATTGTGATGAACGGCATCTTGGGCTTTACGCAGGAATTTCGTGCGGAGCGCTCCCTGCGTGCCCTGAAGGAGCTTTCTGCACCGAATGCGAATGTATGGCGGGAAGGAGCCGTTCATCAGATTCCAGCGCGTGATTTGGTGCCTGGCGATATTGTGCTGTTGGAAAGCGGTGACAGGGTGCCGGCCGATGTCCGTTTCTTGGAGACGAACGGTGTCTATATTGAGGAATCAGCGTTGACCGGAGAGTCGATTGCCGTAAGTAAAATCACATCACCCATTCCGCAAGATGATGTACCGCTGGGTGATCAACGGAATCTTGGGTTCATGGGAACGATGGTTGCCCGAGGCACGGCCAAGGCGGTCGTCGTTCGAATTGGGATGAATACGGAGATGGGCAAAATTGCGGATCTCATTCAAAATACAGAATCCATGGAAACACCTCTTCAGCACCGCTTAGAACAGCTGGGGAAAATTTTGATTATCGTTGCGATTGCTCTAACGATTTTGGTCGTTGTCGCTGGTATTATGCATGGACAACCACCTTATGCGATGTTCTTGGCGGGTGTCAGCTTAGCGGTCGCAGCCATACCAGAAGGGCTTCCTGCGATTGTGACGATTGCGTTAGCGCTCGGCGTACAGCGAATGATTAAGCGCAAAGCGATTGTCAGGAAACTCCCCTCCGTAGAAACACTGGGGTGCGCCTCTGTCATTTGCTCAGATAAGACGGGCACATTGACACAGAACAAAATGACCGTAACACATTTATGGGTTGGCGGTGATGTACTGGAGGTAACAGGGGACGGCTATGCCCCAGTTGGTCATATTCTGCATAGCGGTAAGCATACGGATGTGCATAAGCATCCTTCGCTCTCGAAGCTGCTCCATGTGTCTGCGCTGTGTAACAACGCCACCTTAATTGAAGAGAAGCAGGAGTCGAAACGGAAGAAAGGCAAAGACGGCGCCGAGGCACCTGCTTCTGTCTGGCATATCAAAGGCGATCCCACCGAAGGCGCGCTTGTTGTGCTCAGTGCGAAGAGCGGCATTACCCAAGATTCATTGCGGGAAAAATATAAACGCATCGCCGAATTTCCTTTTGATTCCGAGCGTAAAAGAATGTCTGTCCTGGTGTCCTCCGAGAGTGGCCGAATGGCTTGTACCAAGGGTGCGCCAGACGTGCTTCTGCAGCACTGCAGTTACATTTTATGGGATGGCAAGGTAATCCCCTTCACATCCACGCTGAAGCAGAAGGTGATTTCAGCCAATGAAGGCATGGCGAAATCCGCCCTCCGCGTATTGGGCATCGCGTACAAAGAGCTGAAGGGCAGCGATCGCTATGAAGATCATGAAGATGTTGAGAATGGCTTGATCTTCGTCGGTTTAACTGGAATGATCGACCCTCCACGCAAAGAAGTGCGTGAAGCGATTTCCAAATGCCGCAAGGCAGGCATTAAGACGGTGATGATCACGGGTGATCATCAAACGACGGCGGAAGCGATTGCGAAGCAGCTTGGTATGATTCCTGCCAACGGGGTCAGCATGAGCGGTCAACAGCTTGCGCAGCTGTCGGACAATGAGTTGGATGCGAAAGTCAATGATACGTATGTGTACGCTCGGGTATCCCCTGAGCATAAGCTCCGGATCGTCAAATCTTTGCAGCGCAATGGACACGTTGTAGCGATGACGGGGGATGGGGTCAATGATGCGCCTGCCATTAAAGCGGCGGATATCGGGATTGCCATGGGGATTACGGGCACCGACGTATCGAAGGAAGCCTCCTCGCTCATTCTCAGTGATGATAACTTCGCGACGATTGTTGCAGCGATTGAAGAGGGGCGCAGTATTTATGAGAATATTCGCAAATTCATTCGCTATCTGCTCGCGTCCAATGTAGGCGAAATCATGACGATGTTCATCGCCATGATGGCTGGTCTGCCGCTGCCGCTCGTGCCGATCCAAATTTTGTGGGTGAATTTGGTCACAGATGGACTGCCGGCAATGGCGCTGGGCGTGGATCAAGCTGAGAAAGACTTGATGCAGCACAAGCCGCGTTCAGCCAAGGAAAGCATTTTCGCAAGACGTCTAGGTTGGAAAATTATTTCCCGTGGTATGCTCATCGGTGTGTGCACATTGGGCGCCTTCTGGCTTATCCTGCGCGCAAATCCGTCGGATGCAGATACGTTATTGAAAGCGCAAAGCGTCGCGTTTGCAACGCTAGTCATGGCTCAGCTCATCCATGTATTCGATTGCCGCAGCTCACGGTCGATTTTTCATCGGAATCCTTTGCAAAATCGCTACCTCGTGCTGGCTGTTCTCTCTTCCCTTGTGCTTATGCTCGGTGTTATGTATGTCGATGCCCTTCAACCGATTTTCAAAACCGTTCCGCTCGGCTGGAAGGATTGGATTCTCGTTCTGATCGCCGCAGGCATTCCTACGTTCTTCATGGGTCTGGGCAGCATGCTGTCGCCTAAACGTACTAAAGGATCGCGTGGTTCAAGCTCTTCGCTCTATAATAAATCGTCGAAACCTAGTTTTAGATAGGGAATTGGAAGGGCTGCCGAGAGGCAGCTTTTTCGCATTTGATAAGAATATATAAGTTTTGCAACTTATAGCTTCGCATCAAACTTGGTAAACGGATACCGTCTTTTCCAAAGACGGCGCGGCCGTTTATCCTGGTGTAAGGCGATTTTGGGACGATACGGGGCTGTGGCGGGGTCAGGGCTATGCATAGGGCGCATTTTGCGCTATGATAATGGCTAAACCTTACATTAGGGGTGCTTGACATGAATTTTACGAAAATGCACGGACTTGGCAATGACTTTATCGTCGTAGCGGGTGAGAAAGAGCTTCCTTCTCATGCGGCCGAGTTAGCCATTCGGTTATGCAACCGATTCTTCAGCATTGGCGCTGACGGCGTAGTGTTTATTCTTCCTTCAGAGAAGGCAGATTTCCAAATGCGAATTATTAACTCGGATGGATCCGAGGCCGAGCAGTGCGGCAATGCGATCCGCTGTGTTTCCAAATATGTGTACGACCACAAGCTGATTGATGCCACCGAAATTACGATCGAGACGATTGGCGCTGGTGTTCAGAAAGTTCAAGTACAAGTAGAAGATGGGGTCGTCGTAACGGCTCGTGTTGACATGGGTCAGCCGATTCTGCAAGGCTTGCAAGTGCCGACGACGGTAAATGCCGACACAGTCATTGATTATCCGATTGAAGTGGATGGGCAAGCTTTTCGGTTCACGGCGGTTTCCATGGGGAACCCGCATTGTGTGATTTACGTGGACGATGCCGTGAATTTCGACCTCGCAGCTTGGGGACCTAAACTCGAAAGACATCCCATGTTTCCACGCAAAATCAATGTCGAATTCGCAACGGTACGCAGCCGTACTTTTACGGATATGCGGGTGTGGGAGCGAGGCGCGGGACCAACGCTTGCCTGCGGAACGGGTGCTTGCGCTACTCTCGTCTCCTCAGTCTTGAATGGATTGTCGGATCGCGAAGCGACTGTATCGCTCAAAGGCGGGGATCTGTTGATTGAGTGGAGAGAAGAGGATAATCACGTATATATGACAGGACCTGCGGAAGAAGTGTTTACAGGTACGGTTGCCATAGATTTGTAGGGTAGATTCAAACGATTAGACGGCTGACATGTCGGGTAGATAGGGGAATTGTGTTATGAAATTGGATCTTCGATCGGCGTTGCAACGGGAGATTTTGACCGGTGATGGCGCAATGGGGACATACTTATATCAGATGGGCTTTCCTGTCGGTATTTCATATGAAGAACTGAATTTGCTAAGGCCCGAAACGGTCGCTGACGTGCACCGCCGTTATTTCGAGGCAGGTGCTCGTCTTATTGAAACGAATACGTTCTCGGCGAATCGGGAGAAGCTTTCGAAGTATGGATTAGAAGGCGATGTAGAGGCGATTAACCGTGCGGGTGTTGAGTTAGCTCGCAACGTGGTCGGGAATGATGCGTATGTCGTTGGAGCGATTGGTTCGATTCGTGCGGGTAAACGTAAAAATGTACGTACCGCTGATGTCGAGGAATCGCTGCGCGAACAAATCGGCATCCTGCTGGATTCGCCAGTGGACGGGCTGTTGCTCGAAACCTTCTATGATCTGGAAGAGCTGCAGCTAGCCCTGCGGATTATCCGCAGTATGAGCGAGCTTCCTGTTATTTGCCAATTTGCCAATGAGGGCACAGGTTCCACGCAAGACGGTGTGCCGCTACAGGAAGCGTTTCTGCGGCTGCGCGATGAGGGCGCCGATGTGATCGGCTTCAACTGCCGCGTCGGCCCGAACGGGATTCTCCGTTCGATGGAGAAGCTTGCGCCGATTCCAGGCATCCCGTTCTCGGCGTTCCCGAACGCTGGATTGCCCGACTACGTAGACGGGCAATATACGTATGCGGCGACGCCGAAGTATTTCGCCGAAAGCGCGTTGCGCTTCGCCGATCTCGGCGCGCGCATCATCGGCGGCTGCTGCGGCACGACGCCGGAGCATATCGCCGCTGTGGCGAAGGCGCTGCAAGGCTATGTGCCAGCTGCGCCAGGCACAGCGAGCGCGCCAGCCACGCTCGTGATCGAGCCTAAGCCAGCGAAGCCTGCGCCGCCGGCGGGCATACCGTCGCTGCTGGACATCGTCAAGCAGCGCAAAACCGTTATTGTCGAGCTGGATCCTCCGAAGGATCTCGACATCGAGAAGTTCATGCAGGGGTCGAAGGCCCTGCAGGAAGCCCACGTGGACGCCATTACAATGGCTGACAATTCCCTTGCCGTGACGCGTATGAGCAACCTGGCACTCGGCTACCTCGTGCAGGAGCGCCTTGGCGCGCGTCCGCTCATTCACATCGCGTGCCGCGACCGCAACATGATTGGGACGCAGTCCCATCTCATGGGCTTGCACGCGCTGGGCATCGACCACGTGCTGGCCGTGACTGGCGATCCCGCCAAGTTTGGCGATCTCCCCGGGTCCAGCTCGGTGTACGACCTGACCTCATTCGAAATCATTCGGATGATCAAGCAGCTCAACGAAGGCATCGCTTTCTCGGGCAAGCCGCTTAAGCAGAAGGCTAATTTCGTTGTAGGCGCGGCATTCAATCCGAATGTAAAGCATTTGGATAAAGCCGTTCAGCGACTAGAACGCAAAATCGAAGCTGGCGCGGATTACATCATGACGCAGCCTGTGTACGACAGTAAATTAATTGAACAAATTTATGAAGCGACGAAGCATTTGAACATTCCGATCTTCATCGGGATTGCACCGCTGGCAAGCGGCGGCAATGCGGAGTATTTGCATAATGAAGTGCCGGGTATTCGGTTATCCGACGAAGTTAGAGCGCGTATGGATGGCTTGAAGGGTGCGGAAGGCCGCGCAATGGGGGTGGAGATCGCCAAAGAACTGCTCGATACAGCGATGGAATACTTCAATGGCATCTACCTCATGACCCCATTCTTAGCCTATGAAATGTGCGTAGATTTGACGAAGTATGTGTGGGAAAAGTCGAATCGGCATGATTTCCACTTGTACCCACTTTCAAAATGAATTAAAATAGATTAATGGATGTGATTAGAATGATTTGCAGTATGACCGGGTTCGGACAAGCGAATCGTTCTTTTGCGGGATACAACGTGTTTATCGATGTGAAATCGGTCAATCATAGGTATAGTGAAGTGTCAATCAGGCTGCCTAAGGAATGGGCGGCGTTCGAGGACGCTTTGAAGAAAACGGTATTGCAGTCTGTCAAGCGCGGACGTGTGGATGTCTTCGTGACAGCAGAGCGCGAAGCGGCTTCTCCTAAGAACATAATCGTTAATTTTGCACTAGCTGATGCTTACTTGGAAGCAGCAGCGCAGATCAAGCAGCGTTATGGGATGGCAGGTCAGGTTGAACTTAAGGATTTACTAAGGCTGCCTGAGTTGATACAGATGAAAGAGGTACGACAAGAGTGGGATGACGAAATCGAACAGGAGCTATGTGCCTGTTTGGAGCAGGCCGTCGCTCAATTATCCGCGATGAGACGCCGTGAAGGGGACTTCCTGGAGCGGGACATTCGTGACCGGCTTTCCGAGATGAAGCGAATTCATCTGGAGCTGGAAGCGTTAGCGCCTCAAGTCGTTCAAGAGTATGCTGTGAAAATGACGAGCCGGATCCAATCTCTTGTTCTAGACGGGATTCCTGTTGACGAGCAGCGGTTGGCGACGGAAATTGCGCTTTTTGCAGACCGTTCCAATGTAGATGAGGAATTGACAAGGCTCAAGAGTCATTTTGGGCAATGTGAGGCTTTATTGATGGACCAAGAGCCTGTGGGCCGAAAGCTTGACTTCTTGATTCAAGAAATGAATCGAGAAGTGAACACGATCGGTTCGAAGTCCAACCATTCAGAGCCTACGGCTAGAGTGATTGCGATGAAAGCAGAGCTGGAGAAAATGCGGGAACAAATACAGAATATCGAGTGAAGCGTGCATGCAGCTTTGCGAGGAGGAAGTCTAGATGGCTATCAAATTAATTAATATCGGGTTCGGCAACATCGTATCGGCGAACCGCATTATCTCGATCGTTAGTCCTGAATCGGCTCCGATCAAGAGAATCATTCAAGAAGCGCGTGATCGTCACATGCTGATTGACGCTACATATGGTAGAAGAACCCGTGCCGTTATTATCACGGACAGCGATCATGTGATTTTGTCGGCAGTACAACCAGAGACGGTAGCGCATAGACTTTCGAATAAGGACGATGATCATGACGAGTAATACGAATACCCTTGAGCGTGAGAGAGGTATACTAATTGTTTTATCCGGTCCGTCAGGCGTCGGTAAAGGCACGGTGTGTGCAGCGCTGCGCAAGATTTCTCCTGATATTGTGTATTCAGTATCAGCGACAACGCGTTCTCCTAGACAAGGTGAAGTAGACGGGGTTAATTATTTCTTCAAAACCCGTGAGCAGTTCCAACAGCTCATCGAGACCGATGAAGTGCTGGAGTGGGCTGAATACGTAGGGAATTTCTATGGAACGCCAAGACGTTTCGTAGAGGAAACTCTGCGTGCAGGTCATGATGTGATTTTGGAAATTGAGGTGCAAGGTGCACTGCAAGTCAAACAGAAGTTTGACGAAGGTGTCTTTATTTTCTTATTGCCGCCATCGCTGGATGAGTTGGAGAATCGCATTGTTACACGCGGTACAGAAACGGATGAAGTGATCCGTAGCCGTATGTCTGTGGCGATTGACGAAATCCGCTTGATGGAGCACTATGATTATGCGATTGTGAATGATCACGTCGATACGGCGTGTGCGAAAATTCAGGCGATCCTTGCGGCTGAACATTGCAAAAAAGATCGTATGTTTCCCAAAATTGTACAATGGATGGATGAGGTGAATTGAATGTTATACCCTTCAATTGATAAACTGCTTGATATCGTGGATAGCAAATATTCGTTGGTTGTTGCAGCTTCCAAAAGAGCAAGATCCCTTCGCGATGGCGCGAAAACGGATTTGAAAGGTCAGAAATCCCACAAAAACGTGGGTCTAGCTTTGGAAGAATTGTACGGCAACTTTATCGGCTATGAGAAAATTAATGCGACAGAGTCTGAGAAATACGAGAAGAAATAAATGCTCCTCCCAACAACCCTCGTGGTTGTTATTTTTTTCTCAATTGGGCTTTACGAAAGGGGATTCCCATGGGTGTATTGCAAGGTAAAACGATCGTCCTCGGTGTCTGCGGTGGGATTGCGGCGTACAAGGCAGCGGCGTTAACGAGTAAATTATCTCAAGCCGGAGCCGTGGTGCGCGTCATTATGACCCGTTCGGCCGTACAATTCGTTGCCCCGTTAACGTTCCAAACGTTGTCGCGGCATCATGTGTTTGTCGATACGTTTGATGAGAAGGATCCCGAGGTCGTTTCACACATCCATTTGGCCGACAGTGCAGACCTAGTGCTCATCGCACCCGCAACGGCGAATACGATTGGCAAGCTGGCCTTAGGGTTAGGCGATGACATGCTGAGCACGACCCTGCTGGCAACGACGGCGCCTGTCTGGGTAGCCCCTGCCATGAATGTTCATATGTATGCGCATCCTGCGGTTCAACTCAATATGCAAACACTTCGAAGCCGTGGTGTTCGATTCATTGAACCAGGGGAAGGGCAGCTGGCTTGCGGATATGTGGGCAAGGGTCGCCTAGCGGAGCCAGAGGAAATTTTCGCTGCGGTCGAGGCGTTTTTCCAAGGAGAGACGGCGCGCTTAACAGGTAAGCGTGTGTTAGTGACGGCTGGCGGCACGGTGGAGCGTCTAGATCCCGTTCGTTATTTGACGAATGACTCTTCAGGCAAAATGGGTTATGCGATCGCAGAGGAAGCTGCTCGTATGGGGGCCGTGGTTACGCTAGTATCGGGGCCTTCGGCACTTCCTGTACCTGACGGCGTAGGGATCTTTCGCGTGCAGTCCGCGCTGGACATGCGAGAAGCCGTATTGGCTCGTTTCGAGGACAGCGACCTCGTGATTAAAGCGGCTGCTGTAGCGGACTACCGCCCTGCTGTCGTGGCGGAGCAGAAGATCAAAAAGAAATCGGACTCGCTGACACTTGAGCTGATTAAGAATCCGGACATTTTGCAGGAGCTCGGCACACGCAAGACGCATCAGTTTGTTGTGGGTTTTGCTGCCGAGACAGAGCGGCTGGATGAGCACGCATTGGACAAGCTGAAGCGCAAAAACTGTGATCTCATCGTGGGGAACGATGTGTCGCAGGAGGGCGCAGGCTTTGGTGTGGATACGAATGTCGTGCGTTTCTACGACAAGAACGGACTTGTACAGGCGCTGCCGATTCAAAGCAAGTCGGATGTGGCTCGTAAGCTGCTGGAACTGGCAGGGGATCGCATGTCTGCCGCTCCGGAGGAGTCCTGATGTACGCTAAGGTCATTGTCGATGTACCCGCAAAGCAAACGAATCGGGCTTTCGACTATGAAGTTCCTGCATCGCTGAGCAAGTGGGTCGAGGTGGGAAGCCGAGTCGGCGTCCCTTTCGGGCCGAGGGTTTTACAAGGTTTTGTAGTGGAGCTGCATGAGACAACAGATGTGGATGCGAAGCGTATCAAGCCGATTCAGCATGTGCTGGATTTGGTGCCGCCGCTCACAAGCGAGCTTGTGAGCTTAGGTCGTTGGATTAGCCGCATGTACTTGTGTCATGAAGTGACGGCGCTGCAAGCGATGCTTCCTGCGGCGCTTAAGGCAAAATATGAGCGAGTGATCATCGCCGGCGACGAAGTGGACGAGGATCAGGCGCTTTTAGATATGCCGGATATACAGGCGATCCTTGATTTTGTGAAGAGTAAAGAGTCCGTCTCAATGGACGTGCTGTTGGAGCGTTTTTCCAAGGAAGGCGCGCTCATTAAAGAGTTGCTTTCAACGGGCAGGCTTTCAGAAGTGCAGCTCGTAAAGGATCGGATGTCTACCAAGAAGGCGTTGACCGTATTTCCTCCTCCTGGCGGGGAAGGCTTGGAAGCGGCGCTTGCCGAGTTACCTGCTAGAGCGAACAAGCAGCAAGAGGTGCTGCGCTATTTGATGGAGCATCCGCATGCGATTCGCTTGACCGAGTTGATGGATACAATTGAGGTCGGTGCGAGCACGGTCAAAAGCTTAGCCGATCGTGGCTGGATTGAGCTGCGCGAGGTGGAAGTGATGCGCGACCCTTATTCGGGGCGATCTTTCGCACGGACGAAACCGCTCGTTCTGACGGAGGAGCAGAGCCGTGTGTTTGCACCGATCCGAGACGCGGTAGCGGAAGAGCGGCACGAAGTGTTCCTGCTTCATGGGGTGACTGGAAGCGGCAAAACAGAAGTATACCTGCAATCCATCCAGCAATGCTTGGATATGGGTAAGGAAGCGATTGTGCTTGTGCCGGAAATTTCCTTAACACCGCAAATGGTGGAACGTTTCAAAGGGAGATTTGGCGACCTTGTTGCTGTTCTTCATAGCCGTTTGTCCAATGGCGAACGATACGATGAATGGCGTAAAATTACGCGCAAACAAGTGAAGGTCGTGATTGGCGCGCGTTCAGCGATTTTTGCCCCTTTTACGAAAATCGGCCTGATTATTATAGATGAAGAGCATGAATCCTCGTATAAGCAGGAGGAAAGTCCTAAATATCACACACGGGATGTGGCGATACAAAGAGCGAAGATGATGGGAACTGCGGTTGTGCTTGGTTCCGCTACGCCGTCTTTGGAGAGTATGGAGAAAACGAGACGCCGCCGTGACCGGTCTCAGCCACCTTTTACCCTGTTGACGATGAAAGAACGTGTCGCGAGCAGACCGATGCCGCCCGTCATGATTGTGGATATGCGCGAGGAGCTCAAGAACGGCAATCGTTCGATGTTCAGCCAGTCCTTGTATAAAGCGATTGAAGATCGGTTACACAAGAAGGAACAGATTGTTTTACTGCTGAATCGCAGAGGGTACGCGACATTCGTCATGTGCCGAACTTGCGGGTTCGTGTCCCAGTGTCCGCATTGCGACATTTCATTGACGTATCACCAGAGTTCTCACATGCTTCGCTGTCATTATTGCGGCTATGCCGAGCGTGAGGTGAAGCAGTGTCCGAGCTGTCAGTCGGAACATATTCGCCATTTTGGAACGGGAACGCAGCGTGTGGAGGAAGAGCTTAGCAAAATTTTCCCTGGCATACGGGTCATTCGTATGGACGTAGACACGACGACGGAGAAGGGCTCTCACGAGAAATGGTTGACGATGTTTCGTGAGAAGCAAGCGGATGTTCTTCTGGGGACGCAAATGGTGGCAAAAGGGCTGGATTTTCCTGATGTAACCCTCGTTGGGGTGATCGCGGCGGATACGGTGCTGAATATTCCTGATTTTCGCTCGGCGGAGCGCACATTCCAACTGCTAACGCAGGTTGCAGGGCGGGCTGGCAGGCATGAAAAGCAGGGGGAAGTGTTCGTTCAGACGTACACGCCTGAGCATTACAGTGTGCAGTATGCGAGCCATCATGACTATTTGGCATTTGCCAATCATGAGCTGGATATTCGGGCGAACCTTGGTTACCCGCCGTATCAGCGATTAATCTTGATCACCTTCTCACATGAGCAGGCGCCTCTGTTGGTTCGTTTGGCGGAAGCTTTCGTGACGAGGCTCAAAGAGATTGCGAAACCTTATACAACTCAGCAGGTGGATCTTTTTGCAGAGGCTGTACCGCTGGATGCTTCGTTCCAATTTGATGTGTTGGGACCTGTCGCATCGCCAATTTCCCGAATCAAAGATAGATATCGATTCCAATGCGTGGTAAAATATCGGGGGAAGATCTGGCTGCTGACATTGTTGCCAAGACCGTGGCCTGGTTTGAGGAACGCTCAACCAAAGAAAAACTGCTCATCAGCGTAGATGTTGACCCGCAATATTTGATGTAATATTAGCTATTTTCACTAATCGAAATGACTTAAAGGGTAGGTGCACACTCATGGCTATTCGTATTATTGTTAAAGATCCAGATCCTGTGCTGCGCGAGAAGGCGGTCACAGTTACGAAGTTTAATTCCAATCTGCATAAATTGCTTGATGATATGGCAGACACGATGTATGAAGCGGAAGGCGTAGGCCTTGCTGCTCCGCAAATCGGTATTCTGAAGCGCGTAATCGTGATGGATTGCGGCGAAGAGCATGGCGGATTGATCGAAATGGTGAATCCTGAAATCGTAACATCCAGCGGCGAGCAAATGGGCCCTGAAGGCTGTTTAAGTATTCCTGGTCTTCGCGGTGATGTGCTGCGTGCCATGACCGTAACGGCGAAAGGTCAAGATCGTCATGGTAATCCGATTGAAGTGACAGGCACAGAGTTGCTGGCTCGTTGTATTTTCCATGAGATTGACCACTTGAATGGCGTCTTATTTACAGATCTAGCGGTCAAAACCTATACAGCCGACGAAGAGGAAGAAGAATAGTGAACATTATTTTCATGGGCACGCCTGATTTCGCGGTGCCGTCCTTGCAGCTGCTCCTTGCGGAAGGCTACAATGTGACAACCGTCGTTACACAGCCGGATCGGCCGAAAGGACGCAAGCGCGTCTTGACGCCGACGCCAGTGAAGGTAGAGGCGGAGAAGCACGGGATTCCCGTGCTTCAACCAGTGAAGCTGCGTGAAGCAGCATCTGTTGAGCAGATTCGCCAGCTTGCGCCAGATTTAATCGTTACAGCGGCTTATGGTCAAATTTTACCGAAATCGGTGCTGGATTTGCCGAAATTCGGCTGTATTAATATTCACGCATCGCTGCTTCCGAAATATCGGGGGGGAGCGCCGATTCATCATGCTGTCATGCGCGGTGAGGCCGAAACCGGCGTAACCATCATGTATATGGCGGTTGGGCTGGATACAGGCGATATGATTTCGCATGTGGCGCTGCCGATCGAGGATACGGATACGACGGGGACGCTTTTTGAAAAACTGAGCATTGCAGGTGCTGATCTACTGAAGCGGACATTGCCAGATTTGTTGGCGGGTCGGATCCAAGCTGTTCCGCAGAATGAAGCGGATGCGGTCTACTCACCGAACATTCGCAGGGAAGATGAGCTTCTGGATTGGTCGCGTCCTGCGCTCGAGCTGTGGAATCACATTCGAGGTTTGAACCCGTTCCCAGGCGCATATACTTTCTGGAATGGGGAAGTCCTGAAGGTTTGGGCGAGCTTGAAGCCTCAAGCTGTGACTGGCCGTGAGCAGTCAGCTGCTCCAGGCACTGTGCTTAGCTGTAGTGAGCAGGGGATAGAAGTCATGACTGGGGCAGGATCGTTGTGGCTGACGGAGATTCAGCCCGCTGGCAAAAAGGCGATGCCTATTGCCGAGTTTATTCGCGGTGTGCAGATTCCTGCGGGGACTGTGCTGGGAATCGAGCCTCGGAATACGGAGAGATAGTCGATTTTTTCGACTAACCTTGAGCGGTGAGCCTGGATGATAGTGAACTCAAGCAAATGGTATCGTTTCGAGCCAATCGGCAGAGAATAAGACCCCTGAGGGGGCCTATTTCTCCTCGGGCTGGCTAATTTTGCTGGATAAGACCTCTGCGGGGTCTTAATTCCAGCAAGTGGCAAATATTGAGCCTATAAAAACCGAGAGATCGTCGATTTTTTCGACTAACTCCATATAAGATCCAAGTATGAACTAATGCCATTTCACAAATGAGGTATAGATTTGTCTACACAACAATCAAACCGTCCGCAAGGCGGACAAAAGAAATCGCAGAGAACGGGCAAGTCCTCTGCGTCAAACTCATCCTCAGGCGCTGCGAAGAGCAGCGCTGTTATGCGTTCTGCCCGTGATGCGGCGCTGGATGTGCTTGTTCGGGTTGAAGAGAATCAGTCGTACAGCAATTTATTGCTGAATCAAGTCTTGCAGAAGCATGCGCTGGAGCGGGCTGATGCGGGTCTGGCGACAGAGCTCGTGTACGGTACGATCGGACGTCGCAACACGATCGACTTCTTCCTTGAGCGCTTTGTCAGCAAAGGGCTCGCGAAGCTGGAGCCGTGGGTCCGGTGCTTGCTGCGGCTGAGCTTCTATCAGCTGCATTATTTGGACCGCATCCCCGACCATGCGGTCGTCAGCGAAGCGGTCAATATCGCGAAGCGCCGAGGCCACCAAGGCATCTCGGGCATGGTCAACGGCGTGCTGCGCGCCATCATCCGCAGCAAAGACGAGCTCACGCTGCCGGCTGCGCTCGGCGACGTGAAGCGCATCGCGCTGGGCCATTCCCATCCGGAATGGCTCGTGCGCCGGTGGATCCGTCAGCTCGGTCCTGAGCTGACGGAACAGATCTGTGCGGCGAACAATGAGCCGCCGCACGTGAGCATCCGCGCGAACGCGAGGCGGCGCAGCCGCTTGGAGCTGCTCCAGCAGCTCCAAGGCAGCGGCCTCAGCGCGGAAGCGTCAGAGCTGGCCCCGGCCGGGATCCTTGTGCAGGGGGCCGGGAACATGGCGTTAGTCCCCGGCTTCCAGCAAGGGGACTTCTCGATTCAAGACGAGAGCTCGATGCTCGTCGCCGAAGCTCTGGATCCGCGTCCAGGCATGAAGGTGCTGGACTGCTGCGCCGCCCCTGGCGGCAAGACCGCTCACATCGCCGAGAAGATGGACGATGTCGGGCAGATCTGGGCGTGTGATCTCCATGCCCACAAACAGCAATTAATCGCAGACCAAGCCGAGCGTCTGGGCTTATCGTCGATTCAGACGTTGGTGATGGATGCTGCGACGCTGGATGAGCATTTTGCCGAGGCGTCGTTCGACCGCATTCTACTGGATGCGCCTTGCTCGGGCCTCGGGGTTATTCGCCGCAAGCCCGATCTCAAATGGGCGAAGCAGGAAGCCGAAATTGAAGCAATAAGCGATATTCAATATGCGATACTGAGCCGTGTTCATCGCCTGTTGAAGCCGGGGGGCGTGATGGTCTACAGCACGTGCACGATCGAACAGGTGGAGAATGAGGGGATGGTGGAGCGTTTCCTTGCGGAACACAGCGAATTTGAGCTAGCTCCGCTGCCAGAGGATGTTTTCACTAGATTTGCCCCAGAAGCGGCTGCCCGAGGCATGGTGCAAATTTTGCCGCAGCAGTTCCATTCGGACGGATTTTTCATCGCAAGGCTTCGCAAGCGCGAGGTGTAACGGACAGGGACGTGTGTTCGTTCCTGCTTTGTGGTAAACTATGGACAAATAGACGAAATAACAACAGGTTGTGATAATAGTGGGTTTAAAGCCATATGAAAAAGAGAAACCATTTGTTTATGATTTGAATTGGGATGAGTGGCAGAGCTGGGTTAAAGAAAACGGAGAGTCCGCGTTCCGTGCGGGTCAAATTTTCGACTGGCTGTATATCAAACGCGTGTTCAGCTTCGATGAAATGACCAATTTGCCCAAAACACTTCGTGACAAACTGAAGGAACAGTTTGAGTTTGTTACGCTGTCCGAGATTACGAAATATCAATCTCAGGATGGCACAGTGAAGTTCTTGTTTGAGCTTGAAGATAAGAATGCGATTGAAACCGTTGTGATGAAGCATAACTACGGCAACAGTATTTGCGTGACGACACAAGTCGGATGCCGAGTGGGTTGCACGTTCTGCGCTTCCACGCTGGGCGGATTGAAGCGCGATTTGCGACCAGGCGAGATTGTAGCTCAGGTTGTCAAAGCACAGAAATTGCTGGATGAGACGGGGGAGCGTATTTCTTCCATCGTGATCATGGGTATTGGCGAGCCGTTCGAGAACTATGAAGCGACGATGAATTTCCTGCGCGTCATGATTCATCCGAAGGGGCTCAACATTGGCCAACGCCATATTACGGTTTCTACGAGCGGTATTGTGCCGAACATCTATAAGTTCGCTGATGAGAACCTGCAAGTGAATTTGGCGATTTCGATTCATGCGCCGAACGATCAGCTTCGCTCGAAGCTGATGCCTGTTAATCGCAGATTCCCGTTCGTTGATTTGATCGAAGCGTGCAAGTACTACATTGCGAAGACAGGCAGAAGGATTACGTTTGAATATGCCCTTATGGGTGAAGTGAACGATCAGCCTGAGCATGCGGAGGAATTGGCGCTTGTTTTGAAGGAAATGCCGCTGAGCCACGTGAATTTGATTCCAGTCAACTTCGTGGCAGAACGGGATTTCAAGCGTACGCCAAGGGATGATATTTTCACCTTCCAACGCATTTTGGAGAAGGGCAAAATCAATGCCACCATACGCCGTGAACAAGGCAGCGATATTGCTGCAGCCTGCGGACAATTGCGAGCGAAGCATATGGAGAGCAAGTAATGAGGTGAGATCCGGATGAAGATGGTAAGTCGAACCGATATTGGGAAAGTCCGTTTAGTCAATGAGGACCGTGCCGCCATCCATCATCAGCTGAATGGCCTGTCTTTGGCTATTGTAGCGGATGGCATGGGCGGGCATCAGGCTGGCGATATTGCCAGTCAGATGGCCATTGATACGATAGGAGCACAGTTGCAGTCCATCCATTGGGGAATGTCGGTGGAAGCATGTAAGCAATTGCTGAGGGAAGCGATTGAGAAGGCGAACGAGGAGATTTATGCTTTTGCGTCTGGTCAAGAGAAGTACCACGGGATGGGAACGACCGTCGTTGCCGTCATTGCTTCACAGGAGCTTTTGATCATCGGACATATCGGGGATAGCCGTGCATATAAGCTGACAGGGGAATCCATTCAACAGCTGACCGAAGATCATTCTTTGGTCTATGAGTTGGTCAAGAATGGTCAACTTACGCTTGAAGAAGCGGATCACCATCCAAGACGGAATTGGATTACGCGCGCACTAGGTACAGAGCCTAGCGTGGAAGTGGATCTCTATGAGTACACGTGGCGTCCAGACGATGTTATTCTTATTTGTTCGGATGGTTTGAGCGGGTTGGTTGACGATGCCGATATCCTGCGAGTTGTTCGTTCTTACGAGCAGCTGGAGGATGCGGCGGAAGAGTTAATCCAGAGCGCGCTTCGCGAAGGCGGAGATGATAATGTAACGGTCCTTTTACTTGCACATGATCAGGATTCGGACGAAAAGAGGGGTGATGGGAATTGATCGGAAGAAAGCTTGGAGGCCGCTATGAAATCTTAGACCGTATTGGCGGAGGCGGCATGGCTTTAGTTTACAAAGGGCATGATTTGCTTTTGAATCGCAAAGTCGCTGTCAAAGTGCTTCGCCAGCAGTATGTGCACGATGAGGAATTCATTCGTCGCTTCCGCAGAGAAGCTCAAGCAGCCGCTTCCCTATCTCATCCCAATGTGGTCAGTATTTATGACGTGGGACAAGAAGAAGATGTCCATTACATCGTGATGGAATATATCGAAGGCAAGACGTTGAACGATTTGATTAAAGAAAAAGCGCCGCTGCAGGTGGAAGATGCTGTTCATTATGCCAGTCAAATTGCAGATGCCTTGGATCATGCGCATCATAACGAAATCATTCACCGTGACATTAAGCCGCACAATATTTTGATTGGCAAAAATGGCCGTGTAAAGGTGACGGACTTTGGTATCGCGAGAGCCGCGACGTCGTCCACCATTACGCAAACGGGGTCCGTCGTCGGTTCAGTGCATTACTTCTCTCCTGAGCATGCAAAAGGCACGAATACAGGCGAGAAATCTGACTTGTATTCCCTCGGGATTGTGATGTACCAAATGCTGACAGGCCGTCTTCCATTTTTGGGAGAAAGCCCGATTTCGGTTGCATTGAAGCATTTGCAGGAGGATGTGGAAGAGCCGCGCAAGGTGAATCCGCTTATTCCGCAAAGTGTGGAGAACATTATTCTGAAGGCGATGCGCAAAAAGCCAGAGGAACGCTATCAATCTGCGAAATTGATGATGTCGGATCTCGATACGTGTTTGAATCCAGATCGCCGGAATGAAACGAAAATCGCTTTCTGGGACGCTTATGGCATGGATGAAGAGCGTACGCTGGTGATGCCGGCGATTCGCGCCGATCAGTTGGCACAATTCGATGAGGATGAGGATGAACCAGACAAGCCTGCTTGGCGGGATGAGCCTGCCCCATCCAAGAGTAAAGGCTGGGTCAAGCCGCTGATATGGATTGGTGTTTTGTTAATCGTGCTGGGTGCGATGTGGTACCTGGTTGGCTATGTGAAAGGGATGTTCGCGGTGGAGACCGTTGAGGTGCCGAATGTCGTGAACAAACCGCTGACACAAGCGCAAGCTGAATTAACAGCGGCCAAATTAACATTTAAAGTGGAGTATGACGCAGAGAGCAAGCTGGCCAAAGATATTGTCGTAAGTCAGGATCCTAGTGGCATGCGATTGAATGTAGGCACCAAAGTGACGCTGTATGTGAGCAAAGGTGTTCCTAAAGTCAAGATGGATAATTACGCGGGGCAATCCCTTAAGGATGTTAAATTAAAGCTCCTAGCTCTTGGTATTAAGGATGAGCAAATCACGATTACCCAAGAGACATCAGAGAATGCGCCGGATATGATCTTGAAACAATCGCCGCTGGCGGGTGAAGAGTTCGAAGTCGCAAAGGCTGCCATTGCGTTTACGGTGAGCAAAGCGAAGGAAACGTTCAAAATGCCGGATCTGGTTGGCTCCACGGAAGCAGAAGCGAAAGCCCAAATCACGAAGCTGGGATTGAAGCTCCCGGTTAATGGCATTACACGTGAGAAGAGCTACAAGGTTGCCAAAGGGAAGGTCATTCAGCAGTTTCCTTTTGATAAGAACGCCGATGTTTCGGTAGGCTCTGAAATTTCGTTAGTCATCAGTGATGGATTGCCAGAGGATGCTGGACAGCTTACCGTTAGTGTGGCCGTGAGGCCTACGACAGAAGGTAAGGATTCGGAGTTCAAAATCATTGTGAGCGACGCTCAATATGAAAACTTCGAATACAAGACGGAAAAAGTATCGAAGCCGCAAAATTTGGATGTCAAAGTCATTGTCTCTCCCGACAAAAAAGCCGTGATCTTGATTAAAGAAGGGGACACCTTAGTTAATTCAATTACACGCACCTATCAAGATTATTTGGATCAAAAGAATGGCAAGACGGTATCGCCAAGTCCTTCCCCATCGCCGAAGCAGCAAAATTCAGGGCCTGCTATTCCTGTAGGCGGCAATGGACAAGGGCAAACTGGCGGAACGCCTTCTAAACAACCGGCTGGAGGGGCTAATTAATGCCGCAAGGTCTCATCGTCAAAGCGCTTAGCGGTTATTACTATGTATTGCCTGAAGGAACAGTGCTTCATGAGGGGAATACCGTGACCTGCCGTGGAAGAGGCGTGTTCAAAAACAAAAAAATTACGCCTCTTGTTGGAGATCGCGTGATGTTTGAAGCAACGGAGAATGGGGAAGGAACCGTAACGGAAATCCTTCCCCGCTCTTCTGAGTTGATTCGTCCGCCGATTGCCAATGTGGATGTTGTTGTGCTTGTGTTTTCAGTGACCGAGCCTGTTCTCAATACGCAGCTGTTGGACAAGTTTCTAGTGCATATCGAGAATACGGGCATTGATGTGTTGTTATGCTTTACCAAAAGCGATCTGCTCACAGATGCGGCAGAAGCTGCTCACGTGAAAGAAATGACGGCCGCCGAGTTTGATCGGATCACCACGCTGTATCAGGGAATCGGTTACCCTTTTGTAACAACGAGTTCTAGATTAGAAGAAGGCGTAGAGGCGATCCTCGCGCATTTGGAAGGCAAAGTGAGTGTATTTGCTGGACAATCGGGTGTAGGCAAGTCGTCTCTACTGAATAAAATGATCAGCGGGATCGATCTTGAAACGAATGCGATCTCGCAAAGATTGGGACGAGGCAAGCATACGACGCGGCATGTTGAATTGCTGCCGCTTGCGGGCAGCGGCCTTGTTGCCGATACGCCAGGTTTCAGCCAGCTGGACTTCATGGAAGTTGAAGCGGAGGGGCTAAGCAGCTGCTTCAGAGAGTTCGCCGCGGTGGCGGAGGGCTGCCGCTTTCGAGGATGCTTGCATTTGCACGAACCGGATTGCAAAGTAAGGGACGGGGTTGCCAGCGGTACGATCGCAGCTTCCCGTTATGATCATTACCTGCTATTTTTAGCTGAAATCAAAGATCGGAAGAGGAGGTATTAGGCAAATATGGGATATGTAGCACCTTCGATCTTGTCGGCCAACTTTGCTAAGCTAGGCGATGAGATTAGGGACGTTGAGCAAGGTGGGGCGGATTGGATTCATGTGGATGTGATGGATGGCCATTTCGTGCCGAATATTACGATTGGGCCACTGGTTGTTGATGCGATTCGCCCAGTGACCCAGCTTCCGCTTGATGTGCATCTAATGATTGAACAGCCAGATCGATATATTCCTGACTTTGCGAAAGCAGGTGCAGATCTGATCTCGGTGCATGTTGAAGCTTGCACGCACTTGCACCGTACGCTGGATCTGATTAAACAACAGGGAATTAAAGCTGGCGTCGTGCTAAATCCGGCTACTCCAATTTCGCTCATTGAGCACGTGCTCGATGAGCACTTGGATCTGGTGCTAATCATGACCGTGAACCCAGGCTTCGGCGGACAAGCTTTCATCCCAGGGATGCTGAATAAAATTCGTGCACTGCGCGAGCAAGCGAATGCGAAAGGTCTCCATAGGCTTCATATTGAAGTAGATGGGGGCATTAACGAGGTGACGGCTCGTCAGGTCATCGAAGCGGGTGCGGACGTCTTGGTTGCTGGGAATGCGGTTTTCGGGCAAGGGGACCGTGCCGAGGCTATCAGGCGAATACGCGGCTAAAGGGGACAGGACGATGCGATTTCTATGGCTGATGATGTACAGCCTGCTTTGCGCGGTATTATTGACGTGTTTTTCAACGATTCACGATTTCATTAAGTATGTTTTCTCGTTAGGCGCTCTTTACGTCGGTATGCGGTTTTTTCGCCGCTTTGAGCAAATCGGGTTTCGGATCTGGTTTATCGTGATTTCGGTCCTATTCTATTTTATTTTTAGTGTAATTGTTGCGCTTTACACACAGGCGGGCATAACGGCCTCATAGCTGCATACATATAGTTACAAGAGTGATACGCTCTTGTAGCTTTTTTTGCTTTCCGGAAGCAACTGAATTGTGGGAGGAAGTAAAAATAGAAGGCACTTTTTCTACGCTCTGGGCATACACTGTTGTAATGATGTTAAGGAGCAGTCATGCACGTTGTGAAGCGTTTGCTCAAGAAGTCAGTGAATGGCTGCAGGGCGGCACGCTGGCGAAAACTTGAAGGAGGGGTAGAGAATGAAATTCTACACGATCAAACTGCCGAGATTTTTGGGAGGATTCGTGAAAGCCGTACTGAATACATTTAGTAAAAACTAAGGATGTCCCTACTTATGCCATTCTCCCAGGAATGCAAAAAAAGCACCGATTAGGTGCTTTTTGTCATTCACATAAGTAAGTTAAGTATCCGCAGCACGAATTAAACGCGAGCCACTTTTCCGGATTTCAACGCACGAGTACTTACGTAAACCCGTTTCGGTTTACCATCAACGAGGATGCGAACCTTTTGAACGTTAACTCCCCAAGTACGCTTGTTTTTATTGTTAGCGTGGGACACGTGATTTCCTGATTTAGGACTTTTACCTGTAATGAAACATTTGCGGGACATGTTTGACACCTCCTTCGGCAGTATACAAAGAAGCCTGGGTGGCAAGCCTAAGCTTGACATGACAGTATTCCTCAAATTTAGAACTTTCTTGCTATACGTGATTCAACCAGCAAAAACACACTTAAACATAATAGCATAGCGAAAGGAGCCTAGTCAACGTTGCCATGCCTCATTTTTGCCGTTTATTTATGAAGTATGTTATAGTAGAATGTAGATTAGTCTTGGTATAGCGAAACTTGAAGGAGTTGTTACATAATGCCGATTGAACTCACAACCGAGTATGGAAAAGTGTATATTACGAATGAAGTGATTTCAACTCTGGCCGGTTCTGCTGCATTAGATTGTTATGGGCTTGTTGGCATGGCAACGAGAAAACAATTGAAAGACGGGATAGCTGAGCTGCTGGGTCGAGATAATTTAAGC
Organism: Paenibacillus sp. MBLB1832; assembly: GCF_032271945.1. Taxonomy (NCBI): domain Bacteria; kingdom Bacillati; phylum Bacillota; class Bacilli; order Caryophanales; family Paenibacillaceae; genus Paenibacillus; species Paenibacillus roseipurpureus. Next base: position 2,521,306 of record NZ_CP130319.1, read on the forward strand.
CGCGGTGTTGAGGTTCGCAGAGAGAACGGGCGACTTGAAATCGATCTATATATTATTGTCAGCTATGGAACGAAAATATCCGTAGTAGCAGGGAATGTCCAAACGAAAGTCAAATATATTTTGAATGACGTTGCAGGGTTGCAAGTGGACGATGTGAACATCTTTGTTCAAGGTGTTCGAGTTGCTAAATAGAAGCCCGATAATCAGGAAGGGGAATCACTTTGAGTAAGCGCTTTATTTCAATAAATGGAAATGACTTCACTGCCATGGTCTTGGCGGGTGCGGATAACCTTCGCAGGAATGTTGATAAGGTTAATGGATTGAACGTATTCCCTGTACCCGATGGAGATACTGGCACCAACATGAATTTAACACTCACAGCTGGATGTGAGGAACTTAAGAAGAAGCCATCTTCGCATATTGGGAAAGCCGCTGATGCATTATCCAAAGGGTTACTGATGGGCGCAAGAGGCAATTCTGGTGTGATTCTGTCTCAATTGTTCCGCGGATTTGCGAAGCATGTCCACGATCTAGAGACCGTGAATGTACAGCAATTCGCTGCTGCGTTGCAGCAAGGGGTTGAAACGGCGTATAAAGCGGTCGTTAAGCCAGTGGAAGGAACGATTTTGACCGTTTCCAAAGAAGCGGCTAAACATGCCACGCAATATCGCCGCGGCGGCGATTTGCTAGATTTGATGCAGGAAGTGTTGGACAAGGCCAAAGATGCACTTGCCAAAACACCTGATCAGCTTGCCGTCCTCAAACAGGTAGGCGTTGTCGATGCAGGCGGTCAAGGTCTAGTTTGCGTCTATGAAGGTTTCGTTGCGTCGCTAAGCGGCGGATTGGTTCAAGTGGATGAGGATTTTGCCACAATGGATACGAATTTAGGCGAAGTCTCTGTGCTGCCTGGCTTGGTTCTGGCCAAAGAAGTACATCCGCATTTGCCAGCTCAAGCGCACTTGGCTACGGAAGATATCGAATTCGGCTATTGCACGGAATTCATGTTGACCATTGCCCCTGGCAAGGTCAAAGGGATGACGTTTAGCGAAGGCGCATTTCGCGAGCAGCTTAGCAAACTAGGAGATTCGCTCCTTGTTGTCGCTGATGATGAGCTTGTGAAGGTGCATATCCATGCGGAATATCCAGGTGAGGTCATGAACCACGCTATGAAATATGGCGCACTCAGTCGGATTAAAATTGAAAATATGCGCGATCAGCATTCACATATTCTTGAAGATGTGACGAGCGGCTATGAGGCTCCTGTTGCAGTGCCTGCGGCAGCGGTAGCAGTAGCGAATAAGCCGTACGGCTTCGTGGCTGTTGCGCTAGGCGACGGGATCACGGACATTTTCAGCAGTGTAGGCGTTGATGTCGTACTCTCAGGCGGGCAAACGATGAATCCTAGTACAGAGGACATCGTGAACGCGGTAAATCGTATTGATGCGGACACGATTTATGTACTTCCGAACAATTCGAACATTATTTTGGCCGCGCAGCAAGCAGTTGATCTTGTCGATAACAAAACACTGATTGTGATTCCATCCAAATCGATTCCACAGGGGCTTGCCGCGATTCTGGCTTTCCAAGAGAAAGCAGATGCGAAGACGAATACGGAAGCGATGAGCGAATCGCTCCGCCGTGTTAAATCAGGACAAGTTACCTATGCGGTACGCGATACGAACATGGATGGCATTGCGATTAAGCAGGGACATTTTATAGGGATTCAAGATGGGCGTATTGTCTCTTCACAACCGAGCTTGCTGGATGCGTGCAAAAAGCTGCTGGAGGAAATGATCGACGAAGGCTGTGAAATTGTCACGATCCTGACGGGCGAAGATGCGACAGAGGAAGGGACGGACGAGCTGGAATCCTTCATTCAAACGATGTATCCCGATGTGGAAGTTGAGCTTCATCCTGGTGGACAGCCTCTCTACGCGTACTTGTTCTCGGTTGAGTAATCTGCGCGTTCAGTTGTTGTAAATTCGTAAATGGGAGTGAGCCCTGTGACCAACATACGTATTGTAACGGATAGCACAGCTGATATCCCTTTGGCTGTCAGAGAAGCGTTAAACATTGACATGGTGCCGCTCAAAATTAATTTTGGGGAAGAGCAGTTTCTAGATGCCGTGACGCTGCAGTCGGAGGATTTCTATCCGAAGTTGACTTCCTCCTCGCACTTCCCGACGACTTCAACACCGTCTCCTGGTGAGTTTCTGAACTTCTATGAACGATTGCTCACAGAGCCAGATACAGAAGTGATCTCGATTCATTTGTCTTCCGCGTTAAGCGGCACGTGCAGAACGGCGGAGTTAGCCGCTACGATGCTCGAAGGGGAGCAGGCTGGCAAAGTTCACGTGGTGGATTCCTGCTCAGCCTCGTACGGGATTGGCGCGCTTGTTGTTGCAGCAGCCGAGGCAGCTCGCGCAGGAAAGTCTGTTGACGAGATTGTTGCGATGGTTGGGATGATGCGTTCGCAATTTTATATTTACTTCCTTGTAGACACACTGGAGTTTCTGCAAAAGGGCGGCAGAATCGGCAAGGCGTCGGCGTTGCTCGGTTCGCTGCTGAATATTAAACCGATTCTTTCTTTGGATGGGGCAGGGGAAGTGACGGTTGTGGACAAGGTGCGCGGCAATAAGAAAGCCATTGCGCGCATTCTCGAGCTGTTAGCTGCGGATGTGTCAGATAAGACGATTCGTACGCTGCATATTGCTCATGCCAATAATTTGGAAGGCGCGGAGGGGCTGCGTGAGGCCATCGAACAACGATTCGGTGTGGCGCATACAGGGTATATTTCATTGGGTCCTGTTATTGGTGCACACGCTGGACCTGGGACGATCGCAGCATTCGTGAGTACGGTGTAAGAGATGGATTTAAATCAATGTCAAGTACGTGAAGTCCATGGAGTTGGCGCTCAGAAAGCACTTGAGCTAAACGCCATGGGCGTTTTTACGGTTATGGATTTATTGGAGTATGTGCCTTTTCGTTACGAGGATTATACCGTTCGTGATCTGGCAAGCGTGAAGGATGGCGACCGCGTCACCGTGAAGGGCTATATCATCGGCGAGCCAGTGCTCCAGCGGTACAGTGGGAAGTCTCGATTATCCTGCAAGGTCATGGTCGATGATTTCTTGTTGACGGCGGTGTGGTTTAACCGCCATTTCTTGAAGGATCGCTTGCGGCCGCAGCAGGAGATTATTCTTACTGGCAAATGGGACGCCAAGCGTCGCCAAATGAGTGTGTCCGATTCGGAGTTCCCTGGACAGGGGGATTCGAATACCGGCACGATTCAGCCGGTCTATTCGGTTGCAGGCTCGATTACACAGAAATGGATGCGTAAGGTGATTCAGCAGGCGCTGACACAGTACAGCGCATTGATCAGTGAAGTGCTGCCAGCGGGCATTACTGGCAGGTACGGGTTCATGCCGCGCAGCAAGGCGCTGGCTGTCATCCACACGCCGAGCGGCGTGGAGGAAGGGAAGCAGGCACGCAGGCGCATGGTGTATGAGGAGCTGTTCCTCTTCCAGCTCAAGCTCCAGGCATACCGTGCCGTGACGCGCAGCCGCACGGATGGGGTGAAGCAGGGGGTCGATCTGCCTGCTGTCCGCGCCTTCGTGCGCGCGCTCCCCTTCCAGCTGACGGAGTCGCAGAAGAAGGTCGTCGGAGAGCTCCTGCACGACATGCAGGAGCCCTACGCGATGAACCGACTGCTGCAGGGCGATGTCGGTGCGGGGAAAACGATCGTCGCGGCCATCGGCCTCTACGCGACGGTCACGGCCGGTTACCAAGGCGCGCTGATGGTGCCGACGGAAATTCTCGCTGAGCAGCACAATCGCTCGCTGAGCGCCTTGTTTGAGCCGTATGGGCTGCAGGTCGCTCTGCTGACTGGAAGTTCAACGGACCGCCAGCGGAGGGATTTGCTGGCCTCGCTGCAGATGGGCTTGATCCACGTCTTGGTGGGGACACATGCGTTGATCCAAGAGGACGTTTACTTCCGCCAGCTGGGTCTGGTGGTGACGGACGAGCAGCATCGCTTCGGGGTTAACCAGCGCAGCATTCTGCGGCGCAAGGGGATGAATCCCGACGTGCTGACGATGACGGCGACGCCGATTCCGCGCACGCTGGCGATTACAGCCTTCGGCGACATGGACGTGTCGACGCTGCGCGAGCTGCCGAAGGGGCGTAAGCCGATCAAAACGTACGCGGTTCAGCACGCGATGCTGGAGCGTGTGCTCGGCTTCATCCAGCGCGAGGTGGCTGCAGGCCGGCAGGCGTATGTGATTTGTCCGCTCATCGAAGAGTCGGACAAGCTGGACGTGCAGAATGCCATCGACGTCCATATTCAGTTGCAGCAGCACTTCCCGCAATTGCGGATCGGCTTGCTGCATGGCCGGATGAGCGCGCAGGAGAAAGAAGCGATTATGCGCGCTTTCAAGGAAGGCACCGTGGAGGCGCTTGTATCGACCACGGTGATTGAGGTGGGCGTGGACGTGCCGAACGCCACGCTGATGGTGATCTACGACGCCGACCGTTTCGGCCTGTCGCAGCTGCATCAGCTGCGCGGCCGGGTGGGCCGCGGCGAGCATCAGTCCTTCTGCGTGCTCATTGCCGACCCGAAGACCGAGGTCGGGAAGGAGCGCATGAAGGCGATGACGGAGACGACCGACGGCTTCGAGATTGCGCGGCGCGATCTAGAGCTGCGCGGGCCCGGTGATTTCTTCGGCACGAAGCAAAGCGGGCTGCCAGAGTTCCGTATCGCCGATATGATGGCGGATTTCGAAGTGATGGAGCAGGCGCGTGATGACGCGGCTGAGCTTGTCGGCGACTCGTCCTTCTGGACGGGAGCGTCTTTCATGCCGCTGCGGGCGTATTTGGAGCGGGCTCATATTTTTGATAGTGAAGTGCTAGATTAGTAGAGAGTAGGTACCGCCAATGACTTATTTTCTCATTTATGTATTGCTGATGAATATCATTACGTTTATTGAGATGGGGCATGACAAAGGACAAGCCAAGAAAGGCGGACGCCGAGTGCCAGAGAAGCGGCTATTCTGGCTCGCTGCCCTTGGCGGCGGTATAGGCGGCTGGCTTGGCATGCGTGTGTGGCGGCATAAGACGAAGCATACTTCGTTTGTTGTAGGGTTCCCGCTGCTCATTGCGCTGAATTGTATCTGTGTTATCCTGATTGCGATGTATATGTAAAGTGAAGGGACAGCTGCCGGAAACAGTGGCTGTTTTTCTTATATCCCGTTCCCTTAGTCAAGTTTGCCTACTTTTACTCATAGGATAGGAGCATGACGGGTATCGGAGGTGCGGGCATGAGTTATCAGCAATATGGCATCGATCCTGCGCTCGTGGAGCGTGTAAAGTTTAAAATGAAAAATCCAGAGGTCAAAGAACGGATTAAGATGCTGCTGCAGGGCGTCACGAAGGCAGATTTGCAAAATGTGGCGAAGGTTACACGCTTAGTTGGTCTAGCTGCTGGTATTTTGGGAGAGGCACTGTCGGGGAGTCAGACGAATCAGATTGTCACGTTTATTTTGGCACAAAAAATTGATCCGAATAACACGTTTCACTTGATTAAGCTATGGACGATGTTCCGTTAGGATGACAATGAAAACGCCATTTGCAGCGTGGAGGATGCGCTGCAAATGGCGTTTTTCGTTGATTAACCAGAAAATCTTTCTTTTTTCATAAAAATAAAATTCCAAAAAATTCACTTGCATAACGAATACGTGTTCGGTATATAATATGTAAAAACGAATATATGTTCGCATATGGTGGTGAGGACATGAGTGGTGCATCACGAGTTGAGACAGAAGAGGATGTTCAAATGATTAAGGATTACACATTGCTGCCGATTTTGCTGGATATGCTGGCAAGAGATATGGAAGAGCTGAAGGTTTATAAAGATAAGATCATCTACAATCACATCCTTTTTTATTTGAGAGAGGTTGAGATGGCGATTTACCCAGAATTACAGCGGTTAAAAAGTGTGATGAAGCAGCGAGACATTAAAGTGCTTCACACGGAAACGAATGCCCTCGGCATTCAGATCGAGTACAAAGTGCGAGGTTATATTCACCATTTCACAATGCTGCGCAGTTTGGTCAAGGCTGAGCTTATGACAACGCTGATGAATATGCGGGGGGAATTGCGATGAGCCAAGGGAGCAAGGGCGGAGAGCGAACGATCTTTCTGGCAGACTGCCAGAGTTTTTATGCCAGTGTGGAGAAGGCTGATCATCCAGGCCTGGAGAATAGGCCAGTCGCCGTCGCAGGAGATCCTGCGCTGAGGTCGGGAATTATTTTGGCGGCCTGCCCCATCGCTAAGCAGTTTGGGGTATCCACCGCCGAGCGTTTGGGAGAAGCGCTAAAGAAATGCCCTGAGCTGGTCGTCATGCGCCCGCGCATGCAGCATTACATCGATGTTTCCCTGATGATTACCCGCATTTATGAAGAATTTACGGATCTGGTGGAAGTGTTCAGTATCGATGAGCAGTTCCTGGATGTTACCGGAAGTCTGGCGATCTTCGGAGATCCTGTTCTCATTGCCCAGACACTGCAGCAAAAGGTGCTTAAACAAACAGGGGTTAAGGTCCGGATCGGGATCAGCTCCAACAAAATACTAGCCAAAATCGCGACCGATATATGGGCTAAAAAAAATCAAAGCGGCATTTTTACGTTGCACCCGTCGGCGATCGGACAGTTATGGGCAGAGCCGGTTAGTAAGATGTTCGGTGTAGGCTCGCGGATGACGGCGCATTTTGCCAAGTTGGGCATGTATACCATCGGTGATGTGGCCCGAACACCGTTGCCGCAGCTGAAGCAGAAATTTCGTGCACGCTTCGGCAAGCAATCGGACATTCACGCGGAAGTCATGTGGCGAACGGCGAATGGTTTGGACGATAGCCCCGTTACACCAGGTACGTTTGATACGCCGCCGAAATCGATCGGCCATATGATGACGCTGCCCAGGGACTATGCGGAGTCGTCGGAAGTCAACACCATCCTCATGGAGCTGACGGAGGAAGTGTGCCGTGACTGCCGCCGCAAAGGATATATGGCGTCTATTGTGACGGTTAGCTGCATGTGCAGCCCCTTTGATGCGCCGACAGGCTTTTCGCGCCAGATGAAAATGCCAGATCCTACGAACCATACAGGGACTGTCTTTCAGGCTGTCAAGCAGCTGTTCTATAAGTTCTGGGACACCATGCCTGTTCGCAGAGCAGGGGTCATGTTGAGCCAGTTTGTGGATGATCAGACCTATCAGCTTACGCTTTTTGAGGATCAAGTTAAGGCAAGGGCACTGGAAAAGGTGACAGACAGCATCAAGGATCGGTTCGGCAATGCGGCGATCGTTCGCGCATCCTCTTTGACAGCGGCTGGTCAAGCGCAGGTTCGCTCACTCAAAATTGGAGGTCACTATAAATGAGCAAGAAACTGGAGAAGAACGGCTTGTGGGAATCCAGTCGGATGATGCTGCCGCAGCATCGAGAAGCTTTTCAAAGTTGGCGTCACGATAAATCAATGCCCACGAAGCGTCCGACAGCGGATGAAATTGGTATTATGCGAGAATCGGTCCTGCTGCCGATGATGCATACGATCGTGCTGCGAAGGTCGCATGAAGTGGAGCGCTCGTCGGAAATGTTGCGAACACTGTATGCGAAAGTGGCTCAGGTGCTGGCCAAACAGATGTATGCGGATTTAGCCAAAGTGAAGCGGCATATGTTGGAGAACGGCATGCATGTGCAGGAAGAGGAGAAAGACGATTGCATGATTCGTTACCGCTACACGTGCCGGGAACACGAAGATCGGTTTACGATGACGCGGGATTATATGCGCGCGGAGATTGGTGTAAGAATCGGCCGGTATGCCGATAGTTTGGTTGCCACGATTTATGGGATGGATTCGCGCGTCAGCGTGTTAGAGGCGGCAGAGAACAAGAAGAAACCGTGAGTCAGTTCAAGAATATCGCTACATCAATTCGCACAGTTTGAAGGAGAACGATGCTTCGGGCTGTGCGAATTGACGTATGCCTCTCTTTTTCCCATAATGGAGAAAGAGGAACAGGAACACCGTGAGTGAAGGAGAAGGATGTTAGCGATGTGCGGACGCTACACGATTACGGTAACATTAGAAGAATTGATGCTGCGTTATGACATGTATGACACCTATATGCCAAGGTATGGTCCTAAATATAACGTAGCACCAGGACAACAGGTGATGGCGATCGTTCATGACGGACAGCAGAACAAGCTGGGAGAGCTGCGCTGGGGATTGATTCCCGAATGGGCCAAAGAGGAGAAGATCGGCTACCAAATGCTTAATGCAAGAGCCGAGACCTTGGCGGACAAGCCTGCATTTCGCAAGCCTTTTGAACGTAAGCGCTGCCTGATTCCTGCGGATTCCTTCTACGATTGGAAAGGGACAGGAAAGCAAAAGCAGCCGATGCGCATCATGCTTCGCACTGGGGAGTTGTTCAGCATGGCTGGACTGTACGATACATGGACGTCTCCAGATGGCGTGCGAATATCCACTTGTACGGTGATTACAACAGAGTCAAACACGATGATGAAGGAGATTCATGATCGTATGCCCGTTATTTTACCGCGGGAGAAGGAAGCGCTTTGGCTGGATCGCACGAACAGGAGCGTTAATCAACTGCAGGCTTTGCTGCAGTCGTATCCGTCGGAACACATGATGGCGTATCCCGTGTCCAACCGGGTCGGTAATGTGCGCAATGATGATGAGTTGTGTATTGAGCCGATAAGCTTATTACTCTAGCACAGATGGCAGCTAAAAAGGAGAATCTAGTCACATGAGGAACGGTATGATAATAAGAATTGTTATGATGCTCGCCACCGTCATCGGGATTAATGGCTATATAGGCTGGCATGTGAACGTATGGTTATCCCACTTGATGAAGGCGTCGTTTCAGCCAGTACTGTTTTGGGTGGTATATTGGATCCTTGCTTTATCTTATTTACTCGCTTGGTTGGGCTCACGCATTCTGCATGCCAGGGTTTCACGTACGCTTAAAATTGTAGGATCCTACTGGTTTGCCCTTATCCAATTCGGTGTACTTCTCTTGCCAGTTACAGATATCGCGGCGATCGTTCTTTACTTAGCCTCGGTTCGTTCGGCGACCTATGTGCCAGTTCTGGGTTGGATTGACGTCGTGCTCCTGCTGGTATTCCTACTGATAGGCTCTTATTTCGCGAGAACGCCGATTGTTCGCAAGTACGAGATTACGATCCCCAAACGTGCAGGAGACTGGAAACAGCTGCGTGTCGCTGTGGCTTCGGATATCCATCTCGGCGTCATTGTCGGTAATCGCCATTTGCGCAAGTTAGTCCAGCATGTAAATGAGATGAAGCCAGATTTGATTTTGCTGCCAGGTGATGTTATTGATGATGATATTAGGCCCTTTATTCAGGGAAAAATGGGACTGACCCTAGGGCAGCTGCAGGCGCCGCTCGGCATTTATGCTGTGCTGGGCAACCACGAATATTACGGGGGACATGTCCCTGCATTCGTGGAACAAATGGAAAAAATTGGCATTCGTGTGCTGATGGATGAAGTTGTTCATTTACAAGAACGGGTGTACATCGTAGGGCGTAAAGATAAAACAGCGGAGCAATCCGCCGAAGGGCGTAAATCGTTGGTTTCCTTATTGGCGGGCACTGACGGCACGCAGCCGATCATTGTTATGGATCATCAACCTCATCAACTGAACAAAGCGGTAGAGGCAGGAGCGGATGTGATGCTGTCAGGGCATACACACCGAGGTCAGATTGCGCCGAATCACTTGTTTACGAAACGGCTTTTTGAGCTGGATTGGGGCTACTTGCGTAAAGGCAATCTGCACGCAATTGTATCCTCAGGCTTCGGGACATGGGGACCGCCGATTCGATTAGGCAGCCAGTCCGAAATCATTGAGTTGATCATACATTTTACAAACGAGAGAGAAGAGGGTTAAATCTTATGCAAGAGGCTGATAAAAAACAAATTACTCCTGTGGAGCTGGCAGCAGCAATGATGCAGCTAACCATGAAAAGTATAGAGAATAGCTGGGAGACGTTAAAGCCAGCCGTACTGGCGTATTTATCTACTCCTGTGTTAACGATGGCCAAAGAAGACGAGTTGGTGCGTGACATTTACGTAGCGGCGTTAGCCTTAGAAATTTACTGCATTCCTCACGCTTTTGAGGAAGCAACAGCGCGACTAGTCAGCCAAGGAATGGGAAAGGTTATGGCTTCGGAGAATTTGGTGGAGCATCGCTTATCTGAATCGATCGCGAACGATTACCTCCCTCGTTTGGAAGCGATAGCCCAGAGGCAGCCAGCAGACTTAGCGCTAGAGCTTGTCCAGGAAGCAACGACAATATTATATGAACGCATCGATCTTCCACTGAAGCCAGTGGATCCCGCTACGAGTTTGTTGTGGGCAAAATTATTTCCATTTTTAGCTGGTATCGTGGGAAAATGGCCCGTTCTAGCTGTGAGATTTGAGGTTATGACAAACAATGACTAACAAACGAGTCAACGTATATATCTTGTCTGGGTTCCTAGGGAGTGGCAAAACGACCTTATTGACCAAAGCCATTACATATTTCACGGAAGCCGGGCGCAAGCCAGCTGTTATTATGAACGAAATCGGTGAAGTGAATCTAGATGGACAATTAATAGCGGAAGAAGTGCCTATGTCTGATCTGCTTGGTGGTTGCATATGCTGCTCCAGTCGCGGCGATCTGGCGACAGCGCTGAATGATCTTGTGACAAAGGAGCAGATCGATGTGATTTTCGTGGAGTCGACAGGCGTCGCAAATCCAATGGAAATCATCGATGAAGTAACCGATGCTTCACTCGTGCTCCCGATCGAGCTATCTGCGATGATTACAGTCGTGGATGCACCACAGTTGCTTGAATTAAATCGTACTAGTCGCGGCAAAACATTCAGGTTGATGAGGGATCAAATTCGGTGTGCCAACTTGCTGCTGCTCAATAAGACTGATCTGCTCCAAGAAGAAGCACTTGAAGAAGTACATGAGCTGGTGAGGGAATGGAATCCCTACGCAGACTTGCACAAAACGGTGTTCAGCCAAATTGATCTCCAGCTAATCGAGAATATTCATGTCGAGGCCTCGGACGAGGCTCGGACGGCAGCTGTACACGATCATGCTGTGGAATCGGATGATAAGCATACGCATGAGGCACATCATCATTCTCATCGGCATGTAATGGCGTATACACATTTTTTCGAGCGGGCGGTGGATAGTGGAGCATTTGAAGAATTCATAAGCAAGCTTCCGCAGGAAGTATACAGAGCTAAGGGAGTTCTCACCTTTTCAGATACATCAAGTCGGTTCCTATTCCAATACGCATATAGAGAAATGGATTTCGTGAAAATTACCCCAAAAGGCAATGTGCCTGATGTCGCCGTTTTTATCGGAGAGAACTTCGCAAAGGATGCGATACGTTCGGAGTTGTTGAGGCTAGAGAAGTCATCTGATCCAACGGATACAAAATAGGGATGGGAAATGCATTTACAGAAAGGGTACCACACTTGACGCAAGAGGCTCATTTGCTGCACTATAATAGGATAAGATTTTAAGACAGAGGGGTCATGCAAGTGAGTGCGCATACACATACGATCGATGAGATGCTCAAAGCGATGTCGCAGCAAGGCTGGCGAATTACAGAGCAACGTAGAAGCCTGGCGACCCTATTCGCAGAGTCGGGCAGTTACTTATCGCCGAAGGATGTTTATGATCATATGAAATTGCAATATCCAGGCATAAGCTTTGAAACGGTTTATCGTAATCTCCGATTATTAAGTGAGATGGGTGTTCTGGAACAATTTCATTTGGCTGATGGCCTCAAATTCAAAGCGAGTTGTTTGTCACACCATCATCATCACATGATTTGTCTGAGCTGTGAGAAGACAGTGACCTTTGAGTTTTGCCCGATGAAGCTTGTGCAAGATTTGCCAGAAAGCTTTGATATTCAAAGTCACCGGTTTGAGATATTTGGTTATTGTGCGGATTGCAAAACAAATGTGTCTGCTTCGCAAGTAGGGGAGTAATCGGAATGTTTGGAAATATGGAGGGAGCAGTCTGCGGGGGGAAGCCTCGTAAGACTGCTCCTTTTTGAATCGAAATTATTTGCCTTTGGTCACGTGGAGGAGTTCCGGAACGGTAACAAAGGTATAGCCCGCTGCTTTTAACTTGCTGATTAACGGCGAAATGGCTTGAACCGTACCCGACAAATCTTGGCTGTCAGCGCCGCCAGAGTGTTGGAGAATAATGGATCCTGGCTTCGTCTGCTGCATAATGTTGTGCAAGACTTGTTCAGCTTTCAGTGATTTCCAATCTAAAGAATCCACATTCCAGTTCACAATTAAATAGTGATGATCAGCAATCCACCTTACTTGCTCTTCATTGATAGCCCCGTATGGCGGGCGGATTAATTTAGGAGCATAGCCGATCATGCCTTGTAAAATACTTTCCGTACTGACGATTTGATTCTGAAATTTATCCGCAGAAAGCTTCGGCAGATTCTCGTGACTATAGGAGTGATTACCAATCACGTGACCTTCATTAACAATTCGTTTGATGATATCTGGATGCGTATAGGCCATAGAGCCCAACACAAAAAAAGTGGCTTTCACCCCATTAGCTTTTAGTGCATCAAGCACCTTGGGGGTAAACCTTGTATCAGGTCCATCGTCAAAGGTTAATGCTACTTTCTTCTCCTGACTTGAGCCCCGAAGCTTAAAGGTGTCTGGATACTTCACGACCAGTTGTGAAAGCGTAAGCTTCTTTTGAAGAATCCTCGCTTGGCCTTGATTTTTTTGCACAGGCAACGAAGGTCGCTTAGAAGATTCGGGCTGTGAAGTTGCTTTTTTCGGACTACTCTTAGATTTCACGTTCGATGTTGATCTTTCGTTTGGACTAGGTGAACGTGGGGCGAAAGTAGTTGCTGGGGTCGTGGATGACAATGGAAAACTAGTAGGTGACATAGAAAGGTCAGCGTTCAACCGCGTAGTTTCTTTATCTAGCTGGGATTCCACAAGGCCGCGGCTAACTTGGGTGGATGAATAGGTGGTATCTGGATTGGAATGGCGGGTTGAGCTTTGATCTTGCAAAGGCTTTGCTAAAGGTACACCGCAGCTGCTTACAAGCAGACAAACGATGCTTAAGGACCAAAGCCGATTGGTCATGGCAATCCCCTCCGAGCATTATGAATATGCTCTAGGTTTTGTATAGGAGGGGTTTATTATCCTGTGCAAATTAAGGGAACGGCGACGGTTCATGAAATGATTTTCTGAAACGTTACAATATCTAGAAAACGCCCCCATTTAAAGCCGACCTCTCGATAATAGGCGCATTGTTGGTAGCCGTTTCGCGTAAACATGTGGATACTGGCAGCGTTATCCGCGCATACCGTAGCAATCAAAGAGTGGAAGCCGCGTTTCTGGGCAATCGCTTCAATAAACTGAATGGAGGCTGAGCCCAGCCCTTTGCCAACGCATTCGGGATGAAGATAGATGGTAACTTCACCAGTCGGATCATAGGCTTGTTTTTTCTTATGGGGCATGATTTGCACGTAACCTTGGGGTTTTCCGTCGAGTTGTACTACGTAGGTCTGATAACGGGAATTGGGGTGAATTACGCTGTCTGTGAACTCGGACAATGTTACGGGTTCCGTATGGAAAGAGTGAGTCGAGTGGACAACAAAGTAATTGTAAACATCCATGAGAAAAGGGATATCGGTTGTTTCTAGCTGTTTAAAAGCAGGCGTAGACATAGGATGAGCACCTCGCGTAGCTGGACAATTTCAAATCGACATTCTAACCGAATTCATGTATCTTAGAAATAATATCTACTAGAATTAGGGGGATGTCAAAGTGTCAGGTAATTTAAGTTATATTCTTGTGATCGTCATCGGAGTCATCGTACTCGCTGGCCTGACCTACATGAATCTTCGCAAAATAAGCAAATCGACAGCAGATTTGACACAACTCAAAAAAAGAACGCTCTTATGGAGCGAAGTCTCCTTGGCATTGTTCGTTGTGCAATTGCTTTTCCGAGACCGCAATGGTGGATTCCTCTTGTTCTTCGGTATCTTAACATTGTTTACTGGTGCGCACTACATCGGCGTGAATTATTTTTGGCGCAAAAGAAATCGCTAAAGCTATAGGCTCTCCTCGTAGAAGCTCAACGAAGGGGAGTCTCTTTTTCACTCACGATTAGTCACTCCAACTGGACGGCTGCGTCTTCGTCGACTTGTTCAACTTCTGATACCACTTCTTCTTCTGTTTCTGCCCCATTAATGTTCGTAGCTGCAGCATCACTAGCTTGGCACGATCCTCATCCGCGTACTTGTCACGCAAATTCTCAAATACAGGTTGATCTTTCATAGCTGACCTTCTTTTCTGACTGTAGGATAAGTGTAAAATAAAGGGAATGTATGTTCTCTTTTTTTGATTATAGCATAAAATGGAAGAAAAGTGCAAATGTTGTTTGGCTAAGAAGGGGCTGAGCAATCAAGATCCAGTGGAAGTATGAGCAGCAGTAATTATGAAGTAAAAATGATAGCGGAACGAATATTAATAACAATTTAAAAAAGAACCCGTTGAGGTTCTTTTTGATATGTTTCTACCATGCACTCGACGAGCATTACTGAATAGAAACAATATTATGTACAAGATAGTAGAAATCATCATGATACGTATCTTCAACTTCAAGGTATCCGTCAACATAGACCAAATCGTTTAGTTGGTGACGGTCTTCGTGTTTAGGAACTGCAAAGAACATATACATGCCTTGCGTTGAAATGACATAAATTATTTTCTGCTTATGGGGCAACTTCTCAACAATTGTGCCTTTACAATCACGAGTAATATGGTCGAATTTCCAATTACCAGAGGCTTGAGTAAGTAAATAAGTGACTCTACTTGTATCGCCAGTTGCATCATATCTTCTAACGCCTATGTAGCAACGGTCAAAATCAAGCGTCCTAAAATCATCAATCTCGAATTTTTTCATCTTCTTTCTTTGTTTATTGGTTTCTTTAATCACTTGAACCATATGGTTTATGGTAAGAAGTGTATTCAAACGATCTTTTGTTGTTGCATAATAAACCTCTTTGATGAAAGAATCCGTCGATAACTTACTCCAAGCAAGCGGCTTATTAATATTTTTCATATAAGTGTGCACAATTTTTCTTACATCCTTGGGGACTCTGCTCCAAATAGTTTTGGACTCCGGGTTGCGGATTTCCTTGATTTTGTTGCGACGAAGATACTTAATGAAAAAATAAATAAGTACGATAAATAGAAGATACATAGAGTGGTTCCCCTTTTTAGAATAGTATGCCAATATAATAACATCACCCTCTGATGAAAGAAATAAGTCGTTTAATGTCAAAAAGAGCATTTAATGAAAAATGTAAATTTGTGTATCGTGAAGGATGAACGATGGCACCTATGGACAGAAGAATCGGAAGGGAACCGCGGAAAATATTCAAACTATGTGAAATCTGAACTTGTCGAGCACGATTGCTCAACTACAGCGGACAGGAGTAAACTTGCCGAAGTTTAACTCCCTTAGAGAATAGTTTTAACGTTCAACAAAATGGCAATGGTGTATTCGATGAGAATGTTGCTTTGCCTGACACGCAAAGATGGAGATTGGAATGAAAAGGACTCTGATAACTATGGGTACGATATGGATGAGGTATTATCGGATTGAGTTGAACATCGGAGATTTAGCTTTAAATGCAAGCTGTACTATATAGTTTCAAGGATCTGTTATAGTCAAATAACCCCTTATATAATAGGGGGTTTAGAAAACTGTCCTATAAAATAATAACGGCGGCTGCTTGCGCAGCCGCCTCATGGGAGAGGAGAAACCGGACGAAGAGCTTATGGGGAAACGTAAGCCTTCTCCGCGGTTGTCTACGACATTCTCTGATGTCGATAGTTCAAGGATGACCGATTTACGGTAAATTTATACATCGCAGGGATAAAATTTTTGTGTCCATTCAGGGCTTGTGGTACGATAACAAAAGAATGAATGGGCAAGAAGGGAAATGCGTACGATGAGAGTAATTTCTGGCACGGCGAAAGGCCGGTCGTTGAAGGCGGTACCAGGGACAAGTACACGTCCGACAACGGATAAAGTGAAGGAAGCGATCTTCAGTATGATCGGGCCTTATTTCGACGGAGGGCAAGTGCTTGATCTATTCGCAGGCACAGGCGGACTAGGAATCGAGGCGCTCAGCCGCGGGATGGACAAAGCGATTTTTATTGATATCGAGAAGAAAAGCATCGACACCATTCAGCATAATGTGCAAGTAGCAGGTCTGAAGGATCAGGTGGAGATTTATCGTACTGATGCAACGAGGGCGTTGAAAGTGTTAGCGAAGCGGGCAGAGCAGTTCCAACTGGTGTTTCTGGATCCGCCGTATCGCATGAAAGGGATCGCAGAGTTAATAAGTACGATGGAGGAACAGGCGCTAGTGGATGAGCAAGCGGTTGTCGTCGTGGAACACGATGCGAAAGATGTTCTAGACGAAACGATCGGTGGTTTTCTCAAGCAGCGCAGGGCTGACTACGGTGATACCGCGGTGACGATTTATAAACGAGAGCTTGACACAGCATCGATATAAGGAGATGAACAGCATGATGAGGCAAGAACACGGGATCACAGTTGCGGTATACCCAGGAAGTTTCGATCCAGTTACCTACGGGCATCTTGATATTATACATAGAGCTGCAAAAGTATTTGATAAGCTAATCGTAGCGGTGTTAAACAATACTTCCAAAAATGCGTTATTCAGCTTGGAAGAACGGATGGAGCTTCTGCGGAAAGTCACGGCGGACCTCCCCAATGTCGAGATTGACGGTTTTCGGGATCTCATGGTGAATTACATGAAAGCGCGCAATGTGCGGCTGATCGTTCGTGGGCTTCGGGCCGTATCGGATTTTGAATATGAGCTTCAAATGGCCTCAACGAACCACAAGTTAAATCCCGATGTGGAGACGTTTTTTATGACATCGAAGCCGCAGTTCTCATATTTGAGCTCCAGCATTGTGAAAGAAATTGCGAAATTCCACGGACCTGTGGAAGATCTGGTGCCAGCAGAAGTGGAAGAGGAATTGCGTAAGAAATATCCGCAATCCTAACGCCAGCCAGATTAACTTTTTCTCTGGAAAAGTCGTAAACCAACAGAAACCAGCAGCATCACGCTGAAAATAAAAAGGAATTGTGTCAGCATCGGTCCACATAGGCCCCATGCTGATTCGCCGTTTACAGGGAATACCGCGGCTTTCGCCTCGCTAGGTGCTCGGTCCAACCAAAGAAAAGAAGGCTCATCTTCCGCGAAGAGCAGTTGGAGCGGTTTCCAGAGCATGATCGTTGTAAACAACGCTAAGACAGCGTGAAGCGCGCGCGACTGTAGGAAAAATAAATAACGTGCATCGGACTTCTGATGAAAGCCGGCAACCTGTGCATGGGCGGACAATCCGCCCCAGCCTAGGAATGCACTGAGCAGGGCCATTTGAGGCAAGAGGGGGATTTCTTTTGCTTGGCTGAAGGCGTAAGAACCGAGATGAATCTCCATGAATCCTTTGATCCAAAGCGGAGTCGTGTCTGTGAAAATATTCATAGTGCTCAACAATAATTGCGTAATAGGCCGGAGTAGTTCAGTCACATGCATAATGGAAACGACGTTGATGAGGACGGAGAAAATCATCATATATCCGCCAATTAACAGAAGTGTTTGTACGGCGTTGGAAACTGCATCGCCCAGGAGTTTACCGAAGGTGCGACCATCGTCCCAGTAAGCCTGACGCATAGCGGCTAACGCCGCCTTCCATAAAGAGTCATGAGATAGATCAGGCGCAGCGGCGGTGAATTCCTTAGTACTAACGGGCTGTTTACGAAGCCGCATTAGGAAACCGGTGACGATAGCGGACAAATAATGTACGATCGTCAAGATAATGCCTAGCTTGGCGCTATGCAGGAAACCGATGCCGACCACCATGATCAGGAACAGCGGGCTGCAGAGGTGAGAGAGCGCCGTTAAGCGTTCCGTTTCAGTGCGAGTAAGGAGATTTTTTTCACGCAGAGATGCAGTAATTTTTGCTCCAGCAGGAAACCCTACAACAAAGCCAGAAGCGACAGCCCAACCGCTGACACCAGGGAGTCGGAATACAATCCGCATCAGAGGATCCAGCAGCACGCCTGTCCCATGAATTACACCGAAACCAATCAGCAACTCGGTCATGATGAGAAAAGGCATGAATGCGGGAAAAACAAGCTTCCACCAAATAGTAAGCCCCTCAAGTGAGGATTGGAACGCTTTATCGGGAAATAGAATGATAGACACCACGACAAGGCCAGCCAAGGCGCCTAGCACCAGTGTTGTGAGTTTGGCTTTGAATCTTGCCTGAATAGGCTGCATAGCATCACCTCGTCATCGAACATGCTTCATTGTACGCAAGAAGGTAGGGGATTAGACCAAGCAACCACGCAACAGGAAGGGGGAGAAGTTTGCATGGAGAGGGAAGAAGAGAGTACCATAACCACATGGTCCAATGACTCTTATCGGTATCCAAGAAGCTCTGCAACGAGACGCTACTTAATCTCAGCACTTGTTGGCATCATCATTGTGTATCTATTGTTTTTTGTGCGGCTACCTTATTTTATTTTTATGCCAGGCACGGCGGAAGAAATCAAACCGATGGTGTCCATCGCCAAAAGCACGGGAACAGAGCAAGGAACGTTAATGTTAACGACCGTTCGTGTCGCAGATGCTAATTTGGTTAACTATTTAGTAGGACTCGTTCATCCATATGAAGAAATACAACCGAAAACATCCGTCCTCAAAAAAGGGGAGTCAGAGCAGGAGTATACACAGCGGCAAGAATATGTAATGCTCACTTCGCAAGCAAGTGCGATGCAAGCCGCGTACACAGAAGCTAAGATCCCCTACCACATTGAACATGAGGGTGTGATGGTCCTGCAAACCGTTGCAGGCTTATCAGGAGAGAAAGCGCTCAAACCAGGCGATGTGCTTTTGAAAGCTGGGGATAAAGAGATTAAGGTGGCGCAAGACTTGCTAGACTCCCTCAAAGGCAGAAAAGCAGGCGAAACGATCTCGATTACCTATATGCGGAAAAAGGTTCAACAACAAGCCGAACTAACATTAGGCCAGCTTCCGCTTGGGCAAGGGGAAACTGAGCAGCGGGTAGGGATTGGCGTCGTTCCTGCGGACATGCAATCAGTCAAAGCCGACCAAGCGGATCAACAGGTGTCGATCAAAGCTGGAGATATTGGCGGGCCTTCCGCAGGCTTGATGTTCTCTTTGGAGATTTTCAACCAACTGGTGCCAGAGGATATTACGAAGGGTTACCGAATTGCAGGCACGGGCACGATAGATACAGATGGGAATGTAGGTCCAATTGGCGGTATTCAGCATAAAATTATTGCCGCGGACCGCGAAAAAGCAGAAATTTTCTTTGCGCCCAAGAATATCACCTACAAAGACGGCACCAAGATTGAGAACTATTCTGATGCAGTCAAAAGAGCGGAACAGATCAAGACGAAGATGAAAATTGTAGAAATTGGCACGATGGAAGAGGCCTTGAACTATCTAGCAGCGTTGCCTCCGAAATAAGCCGAATCTAGCAAGATGGATATGATTTGAATTGACAAATGGTAAACGCAATGGATATAATAATCTTTGTTTGTTTGGGGTGATATCATGCAAATTCGTTTTAGAGAGCTGGCTCTTCATGGACAACCCGTCCATATGAGTGAGATTTTAGATGTGAAGGAACCTTTTGAAGGCCTTCCTGACATTCTTAATCATGGACCTGTACATGTCGATCTTCATGCAACGTATGAAGACGGAGCAGCCAAAGTTAATGGTACGATAACGCTAGACTTGGAGTTAAGCTGTTCACGTTGCTTAACGCACACGAACCAAACTATTAAGCTTCCTTTCCAGGAAGTCTTTATGCAGAAGCCAGAGGAAGAAGATCCAGAGCTTGATGAGGATATTCATTTGGTGGTTGGGGATAAAGTCGATTTAGAGCCTTACGTCGTAGAAAATGTAGTGGTCGGTTTACCGTACATACCACTTTGTGACGAAGCGTGCAAAGGTCTCTGTCCGGTGTGTGGAGGAAATCGCAATGAGCATGATTGCGGCTGTAAGACGGAGAAGATTGATCCTCGCCTTGCAGGTCTCGCGGACTTTTTTAACAAAGAATAAAGCAATATCCGAAATTCAATGAAGGAGGTGTTTTGAAATGGCAGTACCTCAACGAAGAACGTCCAAAACTCGTCGCGACAAGCGCCGTACGCACTTTAAATTGGAAGTTCCAGGCATGGTGAAATGTGAAAATTGTGCAGAGCTTAAGCTTGCGCATCACGTTTGTAAATCTTGCGGAACATACAAAAGCAGAGAGATCGTAAAAGCATAAGAATAGACATAGTACTTCATCCTAGTGTGAGGTGCTATTTTTTTTTGCTTTCTTTTTGGTTGTAAATTTAATATACTACAGTTTAGTATCTGGTAATAAGATGAGATCTCACGAGATAAGATAAGGTGGTGCTTACCATCGAACGCCTTCCCAAACGACTAAGGCAGCAGCAACTGCTGCAAGCCATTGATGCGAACCCTTTTATGACGGATGAGGAACTGATGCGAACATTTGGGGTTAGTATCCAGACTGTCCGCTTAGATCGATTAGAGCTCGGTATTCCTGAACTGCGGGAACGTATGAAGCATATGGCTGTCAAAACCTATGATCATGTGCGTTCGCTTCCGATTGACGAAATTATTGGCGAAGTGATTGATCTACAGCTGGATCAAAGCGGTATTTCAATCTTTGAAATTAAAGAAGATCATATTTTTTCAAGAACCAAAATTGCCAGAGGACATCATATTTTCTCGCAAGCTAATTCCTTGGCTGTTGCCGTCATCGACGACCCGATCGCGCTAACCGCGTCAGCAGATATTCGTTTTATTCGTTCTGTAAAGCTCGGAGAGAAGTGTGTGGCCAAGGCGTATGTGCGGTCTGTTTCCAAAGGAAAAGCAAGAGTGGAAGTGTTCACGTATGTGGGCGATGAAACCGTGTTCCGAGGTAATTTTGTCATCTTTCATTCGAAGAAAGAGCAACATCTAGATAGGGAGGACAAGCACCATGCGGATCGCGATTGATGCAATGGGTGGGGATCATGCGCCCAAGATCGTAGTAGAGGGTGCTCTCGCAGCGGCCAAAGAGTGGAAAGATGTACATATTATTCTGGTAGGCAACAGCGCTGCGATTGAAGCTCACCTGACAGAGAGACCAGACAATTTGACGATTCATCATGCGGAAGAAGTGATCGAAGCGGAAGATGAGCCTGTTAAAGCAGTTCGACGCAAGAAGGACGCATCGATGGTTGTAGCAGGAAGACTGGTGAAAGAGAAACAAGCTGAGGCCATGATATCTGCTGGTAATACAGGGGCGCTGATGACAACGGGTTTGCTGGTTGTAGGAAGAATTCCTGGGATTGAACGCCCAGCGTTAGCCCCGATGATTCCAACGATGGACGGCAAGGGTGTGCTCGCCCTAGACTTAGGCGCGAATATGGATGCAACCCCAGAGCAGCTCATTCAGTATGCGATTATGGGCAGCATTTATCGTTCGAAAGTCGATGGGATTTCCAATCCGCGCGTAGGTTTGTTGAACGTCGGAACGGAGTCGGCCAAAGGGAATGAATTAACCAAAACAGCATATCCTTTAATGGAACAAGCCCCGATTCAATTTATCGGCAATGTGGAATCTTCGCAGGTGCTTAGAGCCAAATGTGATGTCATTGTTTGTGATGGCTTCGCGGGCAACATCATGTTGAAATCACTAGAAGGTGCGGCTTCCGCGATCTTCTCAGCTTTGAAACAAGAGTTTACGAAATCGATATTTACGAAACTGGCTGCCGCTGTTTTGAAGCCAGGTTTGACACAATTTCGCAAAAAATTAGATTATAATGAACATGGAGCAGCTCCGTTCCTGGGTATCGATGGACTTGTGCTCAAGAGCCACGGCTCATCCGATGCAAATGCGATAAAAAACGCTGTTCGACAAGCGAGAATAGCTCTACAAAATGATTTGGTTGGCACCATATCTGCCGAAATTAGCCGCGGGAAGCGAGATATATCAACATGAACCTAATACCAGTTGGGGTACTCGGAACGGGTAAATATGTCCCAGAACGTATTTTAACGAATCAAGAACTAGAAACCATGGTGGAAACGAATGATGAGTGGATCGTAACGCGTACAGGCATCAAGGAAAGAAGAATTGCAGGGGAAGGACAAGCTACGTCAGACCTGTGCTATGAGGCTTCTTTGTTGGCGTTGTCGAACGCGGGAATTACAGCGGATCAACTCGATTTAATCATTGTAGCGACGATTACACCTGATATGTCGTTCCCATCCACAGCATGTATTCTGCAAGAAAAGCTAGGAGCGAAGAAGGCTGCGGCCTTTGACCTTTCTGCAGCTTGTTCAGGCTTTGTTTATGGGCTTGCCAATGCGACAAATTTCATTGCAACAGGCACCTACCAATACGCGCTGGTTATCGGCGCAGATTGTCTGTCAAAAATTACCGATTACACAGATCGTAACACATGCATTCTTTTTGGAGATGGCGCAGGGGCTGTGGTAATTGGCGAAGTGCCTCAGGAAAGAGGTTTCAAATCTTTTGAATTAGGCGCAGACGGCACAGGTGGTCCATTGCTGAAGATCGAAGGCGGAGGCTCTCGAAATCCAGCTTCACAAACCTCATTAGATCAACGTTTACATTATATTTACATGGCGGGTGCTGAAGTATTTAAATTTGCCGTTCGCATCATGGGCAACGCAGCAGATGAGGCGCTTCGCAAAGCAGGCTGGGAGAAAACAGATATCGATCTGCTCGTCCCTCACCAAGCGAATATGCGGATTATTCAATCCTCATTAAATCGGTTGGAATTAGCGGAAGATAAATGTATGATTAATTTAGATAAATATGGCAATATGTCGGCAGCCTCGATTCCTGTTGCCTTGGCAGAAGCCGTGGAGCAAGGCCGATTGTCAGAAGGCGATCGACTGATCTTAGTAGGCTTTGGCGGCGGACTCACTTGGGGTGCGACGGCTTTGGTTTGGTAGTTATAATTTAGCTAAAATATGATGATATCGCGAAAGGGGATCCTTTTCTCGTATGGGTAAAATAGCATTTGTATTTCCTGGACAAGGTTCCCAGTCCGTAGGTATGGGTCAAGACCTGTACAACTCGCTGCCAGCAGCGAAAGCGTACTTCGACCGTGCTGACACTGCGCTGGGCTTCTCTTTGTCTAATCTGATCTTCCAAGGTCCAGAGGACCAATTGAAGATCACGTACCACACGCAGCCCGCGCTGCTCACGACAAGCATCGCTTGTCTGGAAGCGTTCAAGGCTGCGGGCATTACGCCAGACTATGTCGCTGGACATAGTCTAGGCGAGTACAGCGCGCTCGTCGCAGCGGGCGTGCTCGCGTTCGAAGACGCGGTCCGCACCGTGCGGGCCCGCGGCGAGTTCATGGAGCAGGCCGTCCCAGGCGGCCTGGGTGCCATGGCAGCCGTGCTCGGAGCCGAACGCGCAGCGTTGGCGGAGCTTTGCACGGTTATCACGAGCAGCGGCTCCGTCGTGGAGCTCGCCAACGTGAACTGCCCGGGACAGATCGTCGTCTCGGGCAGCAAAGAAGGCGTTGCAGCGGTTGTCGAACGCTGCAAGGAAGCTGGCGCGAAGCGTGCCATCCCGCTTGAAGTGAGCGGGCCGTTTCACTCTTCCCTCATGAAGCCGGCTTCGGAGCGCCTTGCGGATGTGCTCGCGTCCATAGAGATGCAAGAGGCCGCCGTTCCTGTCGTGGCCAACGTGACGGCGAGACCTGTTACACAGCCGAGCGATATTCGCGGCTTGCTGGTGGAACAGGTGTATTCCCCTGTTCTGTGGGAAGACACGATCACGTATTTGATCGGTGAAGGTGTCGATACGTTCATCGAGCTTGGTTCGGGAAGCGTACTTGCAGGTCTAATCAAGAAGGTCGACAGAACGGTGAAAACCGTATCCATCGGCAGTTTGGAAGCGCTAGAGAAGTTCACCCAGGAGGTTCACGATCATGTTAACGGGTAAAGTAGCATTAGTAACAGGGGCTTCCCGCGGGATTGGCCGTGCGATCGCTTTGCATTTGGCTGAGCATGGCGCTGATGTGGTTGTGAACTATGCAGGCAGCGAAGGAGCTGCAAGCGAGGTTGTAGCTGCAATCGAAGCGATGGGGCGTAAAGCGATTAAATTGCGTGCAGATGTGAGCAGCTATCAAGAATCCGAAGAGTTGGTCAAGCAAACAATAGAAACTTTTGGTAAAATTGATATCTTAGTGAATAATGCAGGCATAACAAGAGACAATTTAATCATGCGAATGAAAGAAGAAGAATTCGATCAAGTGATTGCGACGAATCTTAAAGGCGTGTTCAACTGTGTCAAAGCCGTAACGCGTCCGATGATGAAGCAGCGCTTCGGTCGAATTATCAACATATCTTCTGTAGTTGGTGTACTCGGGAATCCGGGACAAGCTAACTATGTAGCAGCGAAAGCTGGCGTAATTGGCCTTACGAAAGCGACGGCGAAGGAACTGTCCTCCCGTG
Organism: Paenibacillus sp. MBLB1832; assembly: GCF_032271945.1. Lineage (NCBI taxonomy): Bacteria > Bacillati > Bacillota > Bacilli > Caryophanales > Paenibacillaceae > Paenibacillus > Paenibacillus roseipurpureus. The sequence continues at coordinate 2,546,024 of NZ_CP130319.1, forward strand.
GCATTACCGTGAATGCAGTGGCGCCAGGCTTTATTGAAACCGATATGACAGACAAATTGTCTGCCGAGATGCGTGAACAAATGCTGAAGCAAATTCCGCTGGAACGCCTTGGGCAGCCAGAGGAAATCGCGAAGGTTGTTCGGTTCTTGGCTTCTGACGATGCCTCTTACATGACAGGGCAGACGCTCCATGTAGACGGCGGGATGTACATGTAAGTTTCTTCCAAAACGAGAATCGCAAATTGACTACTGGCAATCTGTCAAAGATTCTCGTATAATACCAAATGAGGAGGTGAACCGGATGTCCGACGTATTGGATCGTGTTAAACGAATTGTAGTCGATCGTCTAGGGGTTGATGAGGCTGAAGTCACCCTCGAAGCATCTTTCAAAGAAGATCTAGGTGCTGATTCTCTCGATGTAGTTGAATTAGTAATGGAATTAGAAGATGAGTTCGATTTAGAAATTTCAGATGAAGATGCTGAGAAGATTACGACTGTAGGAGAAGTTACGAATTACATAAAATCTCATACGTAATAGTCTACCGAGTCCCGTTTCTAATAAAGACGGGACTTCTCTCCATTCTCAATCAATACAAATATGGAAACACTACATAGAAGGTGGTACAAATGAACAGAGTTGTAATTACAGGTATGGGCGTAGTTACTGCCCTTGGTCAAGATTTAGAAACGTTCTGGGGGAACCTGACAGCAGGGAAATCCGGCATTAGCAACATTGAAAACTTTGATGTAAGCGAGTACCCAACTCGTATTGCGGCTGAGATCAAAGATTTTAATATCGAAAACTATGTGGATCGCAAAGAATCCCGCCGTATGGACCGTTTCGTCCAATTCGCTGTGGCAGGAGCGTTGAACGCTCTGAAAGATGCGAACTTGAACATTCAAGAAGATGCGGATCCAGAACGCGTAGGCGTGTCCGTCGGCTCTGGTATCGGTGGTTTGAATACGTGGGAAGAGCAGCATCGTATTTTGCTCGAAAAAGGGCCAAAACGCGTATCGCCATTCTTCATCCCGATGATGATTGCCAACATGGCTTCTGGTCATGTCTCCATGGTAACAGGAGCGAAAGGACCGAACTCCACGGCTGTAACAGCTTGTGCGACAGGTACTCACTCCATTGGCGACTCGTTCAAAATGATTCAACGCGGCGACGCAGACGTCATGATTTGCGGCGGTGCTGAAGCGACAATTACGCCGATTGGTGTGGCAGGCTTCTGTGCGCTGCGCGCAATGTCGACACGTAACGAAGAGCCGCATTTGGCTAGCCGTCCATTCGATACAGATCGTGATGGTTTCGTTATGGGTGAAGGTGCGGGCGTGCTGATTTTGGAATCCCTAGAGCATGCACAGAAACGTGGAGCACGTATCTATGCCGAGGTAATCGGTTATGGCATGAGCGGCGATGCGTATCATATGACAGATCCAGATCCAGACGGAGCAGCTCGTTGTATGGTGAAAGCGATTAAAGATGCGAAGATTGCCCCTGAGGCGATCACGTACATTAACGCACACGGCACATCGACACCAGTCGGGGACAAATCCGAAACAACAGCGATTAAGAAAGCGCTTGGCGAGCATGCTTACAAAGTAGCTGTTAGCTCTACGAAGTCCATGACAGGACATTTGCTTGGAGCTGCTGGCGGCGTGGAAGCAGTCATTTGTGGATTAACGATCGCGAACAGTGTGATTGCGCCAACGATTAACCTGGACAATCAAGATCCAGAGTGTGATTTGGATTATGTACCGAACACAGCGCGTGAAGCGAATGTAGCGGTTGCGATGTCCAACTCCTTCGGTTTTGGCGGTCACAATGCAACGATTATCATGAAGAAGTTCGAAGCATAATTTACCTGCCTGCGAAGAAAGATAACGGAATATCATTCTCTCGGGGTGGTGAAGTAAGGCATGAACCGTGATATTAAAGATTTACAGAAGCAGATCGGGATCTCATTTCGCAAAATGGAGTTGTTGAGGCAAGCCTTCACCCATTCTTCCTATGTGAATGAACATCGAATTGCTGGACATAAAGATAACGAGCGACTTGAATTTCTTGGCGATGCCGTACTGGAATTAACGGTTTCGGAATTTTTATATGCATCTTATCCAGGGCGTTCAGAAGGTGAACTAACGAAGCTGCGGGCATCGATTGTCTGTGAGCCTTCGCTAGTGACGTTTGCGGAAGATTTGGAGTTTGGTTCGTTTGTCCTGCTGGGCAAAGGGGAAGAGCTGACAGGCGGACGAACGCGGCCAGCACTGCTTGCCGATGTGTTTGAATCCTTTGTTGGCGCACTGTACCTCGATCAAGGCTTGGATACGGTTAAATCATTCCTTCAGAAGCATGTTTTCGCTAAAATATCCAATGAGGGCAAGCTCCTTGTTATTGATTACAAAACGCAACTGCAAGAGCATACGCAGCATCACAATATGGGTTCGTTAGAATATCGCATTGTGAGCGAGCGCGGGCCTGCGCATGAGCGGGAGTTCGTTGCTGAGGTACACATGGAAAGCGAATTGCTGGGAACGGGTGTAGGTCGTTCGAAGAAAGAGGCGGAGCAGCAAGCTGCTGCGGGTGCCCTCTCTAAACTGAACGTAACGGCTCAGCGATAACGGAAACAACCAGAAGAGGCGGCGATTGCTGCCTTTTTTGTATTTTTCTCTTATTTTGATAGGTGATATGGTACAATAATTTTTGAGGTGAGACCATGTTTTTGAAGCGGATCGAATTAGCTGGATTTAAATCATTCGCGGACCGAACGGAACTCGAATTTGTGCGAGGCATTACCGCGGTTGTAGGTCCGAATGGCAGTGGGAAAAGTAACATTTCAGATGGGATCCGTTGGGTATTAGGGGAACAGAGCGCAAAGTCGTTGCGTGGCGGTAAAATGGAGGATGTTATCTTCGCAGGCAGCGACGCACGTCGAGCTGTGAATTATGGCGAAGTTTCGCTTACGTTGGATAACACGTCACAATCGCTGCCGCTCGATTTCAATGAAGTCACGGTGACACGCCGCGTGCATCGGAATGGCGACAGTGAATATTTAATCAATAAGCAATCTTGCCGGTTGAAGGACATCACTGAGTTGTTTATGGATACGGGGATCGGTAAGGAAGCGTATTCCATTATCGGACAAGGCCGGATTGAAGAGATTTTGAGCACGAAATCAGAAGATCGTCGAGGGATTTTTGAAGAAGCTTCGGGGATTGTTAAATATAAATCGCGTAAGCGCGAAGCCGAGAAGAAGTTGAATGACACCGAGCAAAATTTGCTGCGTATTCACGATTTGGTTTCCGAGCTGGAGGATCAAGTCGGGCCGCTGCGCGAGCAGTCAGAGAAGGCGATTCGTTTCAAGGAATTGAAGGAAACGCTGAAGAGCAGTGAAATTTCGATGTATGTTCATCAGATTGATGGGATCTATGTGGCATGGAACGAAGCGACGCAATTGCTCGAGAAGTTGACGAAAGAACAGACAGAGCTATCAACGATTGTGAATCAGCATGATGCCCATTTGGAGAAGCATCGCTGGGAGACGCGGAGATTGGAAGAAGAGCTCGAAGCACTCCAAGAGAGTCTGCTTGGGTTAAGTGAAGAGTTCGAGAAGTGTGAGGGGCACGGCGAGGTTCTCAAAGAACGTAGGAAGAACTATGTGACCAACCACGGGCAGCTAAGTACAACAATTGCGATGCAGGAGCAGCGTAAACAAGATAAAGAAGCAGAATTAGCAGAGCAACGGGACAAAATCATTGCAATCGGCGCCCAATTATTTGAGTTTCAGGCAAAGTTGACGGCGGAAGAACAGCGTTTGCAAGGCGTCAGCGGCGGTATCAGCTCCTCGCCTGAGGATCAATTGAAAGGCGAATTGTTGGAAACGCTCAATCGTATGGCGCAGTCCAGGAATGAAATTCGCTACGCGGAGCAGCAGATTGAAAGCATCGGACGGCGTTTGGATCGTTTGGACGAAGAACGCCAGAAGTGGGCGGATCAGCGGGAAAGCATTTCCCGCCGTAAACAAGAACTAGCAGCTAAGTTGGAAGAAACGGTTGCGGACATTGAGCGAGCTAGACAGCAATATGTCCAGTTGACCCAAGCGCTGAAAAGCAAGCAAGGACTTCTGGATGAAGCGCAAACGATGGTGCGGAAATGGGAGCAGAAGCTCGATGCGTTAATTTCACGTCGCGACACGATGAAGGAAATGGCCAACGATTACGATGGCTTCCAGCAAGGCGTCAAAGAAGTGCTCAAAGCGAAGACCCGCAAAGATTTGCGCGGCATTCGCGGTGCGGTGGCGGAGCTTGTTAAGGTGCCAGCCCACGTGGAAATCGCGATTGAGACTGCACTTGGCGGAGCCCTGCAAAACATCGTCGTAGAAACGGAAGCTGACGGTCGTGAAGCGATCGCCTTCTTGAAACGCCGCCAAATGGGACGAGCGACGTTCCTGCCGATGAATGTCATTCGAGGTCGCTCGATTTCTGACCATGAGAGCCAGACATTGAAAGCATCGAAGGGCTTTGTAGGAATTGCGGTTGATCTCGTTTCCTTCGAATCGACGTATACGAATATATTCTCCAGCTTGTTAGGCAATGTGGTCGTTGCCGAAACGCTTGAAGATGCCAACCATATCGCGGCCAAAGCGCAATACCGTTACCGTGTTGTTACCTTGGAAGGGGACGTCGTGAACCCTGGGGGTTCCATGACAGGCGGAAGTTTACAGAAGAAATCGACGAATTTGCTAGGTCGCCAGCGTCAGATTGAAGAGTTGGATGCCGAAATTGCAAGTTCAGAAGGGCAGTTAGGCGGGCTACGCAGTCAATCCAGTGCCTTGAAGCGTGAAATTACCGATGAGATGCTCCAAGTGGAGCAGCTTCGTCAATTGGGTGAGCAACAACGTATTGCCGAACAGCAGATTCGCGCCGAATTAAATCCGTTGGAATCCGAGAACCGAACGGTGGAGGAACAGTTGAAGCTGGATAGTCAAGATCGCGAGGCTCTTGAGAAAGAGAGAACGGATTTTGGCCGTAAAAAGGATGAAAGTGAAGCTTTGCTCGCTGAACTTCAACAGGAAGAAGCTTCGCTCCAACAAGCGATTCGCGACGCGGAAAGTTCTCGTAAAGCGAGCGAGTCCCAGAAGGAAGAACTGCAAGGTCAACTGACCGATTTGAAGGTTAAGGTAGCTTCGACTTCACAAGAGAAGCAATCGCTGCAAGATCAACAACGTCGCCTGCAACAAGATCTAGGGGATGCTGAGCGAGAAATTGAAGTGAACCGTGGTCTCCTCTCCCAATTGGAGAACGAAATGGCGGCCCTTGAGCAAGAAATTGTGGGGCAAATTGAGCTCCTGAATGATTTGAAGCTGAGAAAGCAACAATGTTCAGAAAATATTGAGTTCAAACGAGCGGAACGTACAGATTGGTTGCAGAAGCTCGAGCAAGGTGAAAATGAGACACGCACACAACGCATACAGCTGAAACAAGTGGAAGAGAATCTCCATCAAACCGAAGTGCGCGTAACGCGTTTAGACGTAGAGTTGGAGAACCTTCTTAAGAAGCTGGGAGAAGAGTATGAGCTCAGCTATGAGCTGGCGAAAATGCGTTATCCAGTTCCAGAGGACATCGTAGGTACACAAAGTAAGGTCCGAGAGCTGAAGCGAGAAATCGCCTCATTAGGTGATGTCAATCTCGGGGCTATCGAGGAGTACGCGCGTGTATCCGAGCGATTTGAATTCCTAAGCTCGCAGAAAGATGACTTGATTGAAGCGAAAACAACGTTATATCAAGTGATCCGCGAGATGGACCAAGAGATGTCCAAACGGTTCAAAACAACATTTGATGCGATCCGCTCCCACTTTGGCGTCGTCTTTGCGAAGTTGTTTGGCGGTGGTCGTGCAGATCTAATTCTGTCCGAGCCGGATAACTTGCTGGATACGGGTATTGAAATCGTGGCTCAGCCGCCTGGTAAAAAGCTGCAAAACCTGCAATTGCTCTCGGGTGGAGAGCGCGCGTTGACCGCGATCGCTTTGCTATTCTCGATTATTCGGGTAAAACCTGTTCCTTTCTGCGTCTTAGATGAAGTAGAAGCTGCGCTGGATGAAGCGAACGTATCGCGTTTTGCTGAGTACTTGCGTGAATTCTCGGAAATGACACAATTCATTGTGGTCACGCATCGAAAAGGAACGATGGAAGAGGCTGACGTGCTGTACGGCGTAACGATGCAAGAGGGCGGCGTGTCCAAGCTGGTTTCGGTTCGTTTAGAAGACGAAGAAGCAGCAATGAGCGCATCGTAATGCGAAATAAGGTAAGTAACTAGGAGGCAATATGAGTTTTTTTAAACGGTTGAAAGAAAGTATTTCTGGTAAAGCAGAGGCAGTAACGAATAAGTTCAAAGAAGGTTTAACGAAAACGCGCGATGCGTTCGTGGACCGTGTGGACGATTTGTTCTCCCGCCGTAAAAAAATAGATGAAGATTTCTACGAAGAGCTGGAAGAAATTCTGATTGGCGCAGACGTAGGCGTGAATACCGTTCTGAAGCTGATTGACGGACTTCGCGCAGAAGTGAAAAAACGGAAGATCGAAGATCCTGCTGAACTGCAGCCAATCCTGTCCGAGAAATTGATTGAATTGCTGAAAGGGGATGCGGATGCAGGTCTCAACCTGAATCCGAACGGTCTTTCTGTCATTCTCTTCGTGGGTGTTAACGGTGTCGGCAAGACGACGACGATCGGCAAAATGGCCCACATGTTCAAGTCACAGGGTAAAAAGGTACTCATGGCAGCTGGCGATACATTCCGTGCCGGCGCCATTGAGCAGTTGGAAACGTGGGGAGAGCGCGTTGGGGTTGATGTCATTAAGCAACAATCCGGCGCGGATCCTGCCGCGGTGATGTTCGATGCGGTACAAGCAGCAAAGACGCGCGGAGTGGACATCCTTTTATGCGACACAGCAGGCCGATTACAAAATAAAGTGAACCTGATGGAAGAGTTGAATAAGATTTACCGTGTTATTCAAAGGGAAGTCCCAGACGCTCCTCATGAGGTTATCTTGGTACTAGATGCAACGACAGGGCAAAACGCGCTCAGTCAGGCGAAGCTTTTTGGCGATAAAACAGGACTTACAGGGTTAGTCTTATCCAAACTGGATGGAACGGCAAAGGGCGGGATCGTTGTGGCGATCCGTCAGGAGCTGTCGCTGCCGGTTAAATTTGTAGGCCTTGGTGAGAAAATGGATGACTTGCAGGCGTTCGACTCGGAACAGTTTGTTCATGCGCTTTTCGGCAAATGGATAGGCGAACAAAGTGACAAGGTATAATGCTTGACAATCGTCATGGAATTCAGTATGATAGGTTCTGTTGTGCTGCTGTCAAGTGTGCAACCTTTACGGAGGTAGATGATGACAACTGTCGATCCGAATTTGGAGAAAACGAATCGCATTAATTTGCTGTTTGATTTCTATCAACCCTTGTTGACCGATAAGCAGCGAACGTTCCTAGAATTGTATTTCCATGATGATTACTCCCTTGGGGAAATTGCAGAGAACTTTACCATAAGCCGCCAAGCGGTTTACGAGCATATTAAGCGTGCGGAACTAACACTGCAGGAATATGAGAGTAAGTTACAGCTGCTACATAAACATGAACAACGCATGAAGCTGCGTCAAGATTTGGCTGCCTGCTTGCAAGACAGCGAGCCTGAGCTGAAGAGGAAAGTGACTGAGCTTTTTGATACAATAGTAGGGATTGATTAACCGCAGTTCAGAAGCAGGAGGTGAAGCGCATGGCATTTGAAGGATTAGCAAACCGATTGCAGAATGTGTTCGGCAAGCTGAGAAGCAAAGGTAAGCTGACGGAAGAAGATGTGGGCGAAGCGCTTCGCGAAGTACGATTGGCGCTGCTTGAAGCGGACGTTAACTTTAAAGTCGTCAAGGACTTTATTGCCAAAGTGAAAGAGCAAGCGATCGGGCAAGAAGTCCTGAAATCTTTCACGCCAGGCATGGTCGTCATTGATATCGTGAACAAAGAGCTGACAGCGCTTATGGGCGGAACGCAAAGCAAGCTGGCTCGCTCTAATCGACCGCCGACGGTCATTATGATGGCGGGTTTACAAGGGGCTGGTAAGACAACAACCTCAGGTAAATTAGCTAAAATGTTGCTGAAACAAAATCACAGACCGCTTCTTGTCGCGTGTGATATTTATCGCCCCGCGGCGATCAAGCAATTGCAAGTGCTTGGCGAGCAGTTGAAGGTACCTGTTTTTTCACTGGGAGATGGAGTCAACCCTGTTGAGATTGCGAAGGCGGGTCTACAACACGCCAAAGATAACGGCAATGATTATGTGATCATCGATACGGCAGGTCGCCTGCACATTGATGAGAATCTTATGGACGAGCTCAAGAACGTACGGGCTGCAACGAGCCCAGATGAGATTTTGTTAGTTGTCGATGCGATGACGGGACAAGATGCGGTCAATGTTGCGGAAAGCTTCCATCAGCAGCTTGAATTATCTGGCGTGGTCTTAACCAAACTAGATGGGGATACTCGCGGTGGTGCGGCGTTATCAGTTAAAGCTGTAACGGGTTGTCCAATTAAGTTCGTAGCCAGCGGCGAGAAAATGGATGCACTTGAGCCATTCTTCCCTGATCGTATGGCCTCAAGAATTCTCGGCATGGGTGATATGCTTACGCTGATTGAGAAAGCGCAAGCGGGAATCGACATGGATAAGGCGAAAGAGATGGAGCGCAAGATGCGCAACGCCGAATTCACTTTCGAGGATTTCATTGAGCAGATGGAGCAAGTGAAGAAGATGGGTCCGCTTGACCAAATTCTAGATATGCTGCCTGGTGCGAATAAGATCAAAGGCATGAAAGACATGAAGGTCGACGAGAAACAGATGGCTCGCGTTGAAGCGATCGTGAAGTCGATGACAACCGAAGAGAAACGTAAACCTGAACTGCTCAATGCGGGCCGTCGCAAACGGATCGCAGCAGGAAGCGGGAATACAGTGCAAGAAGTCAACCGCTTCATCAAGCAATTTGATGATATGCGCAAGATGATGAAGCAATTCTCAGGCATGATGGGACCTAAGGGTGCCAAAGGAATGAAGAAGCTGGGCAAAGGATTTAAATTTCCTTTTTAACTAATATGAATTCTATGTAGGAGGTGAATTTTCAATGGCAGTACGTATTCGTCTTAAACGTGTAGGCGCTCATAAAGCTCCTTTCTACCGTGTGGTGGTTTCGGATTCCCGTTCCCCGCGTGATGGTCGTTTTATCGAAGAAATCGGGACTTATAACCCAATCACTGAACCAGCAGCTGTAGTTCTTGATGAGGAAAAAGCGCTTAAATGGCTTCAAACTGGCGCTCAACCGTCCGATACAGTTCGCAGCCTGTTCTCCAAAGCAGGTTTGATGACTAAGTTTCACGAGCTGAAATTACAGAAGTAATCTGTTATCTTTCGGAGGGTGGGTTCATGAAGGATCTTATCACCGTTATTGCTAAGGCTCTTGTCGATCATCCGGAAGAGGTACGTGTCGCTGTGGTGGAGAAAGAGGACAAGATCGAGTACAGGCTGTCTGTTCATCCCGACGATGTCGGGAAAGTGATTGGCAAGCAAGGCAAGATTGCGAAATCGCTCCGCACGGTCGTTACGTCGGCAGCTGTGAAAGAAACGAAACGGGTGGCCGTTGAAATCGTTTCATAATGAAGGAGGTTAGGATTCATTCCTAGCCTTTTTCTTGTATCGTGAGGAAGGCATGAAGGTATCTTATAGTGGAGGTCGGGTTGCGTAGTTATGACAGAGAAACTAGTTACAGTGGGTAAAGTAGCGAATACACATGGTATTCGTGGTGAGATGAAGATTGTGCCAGAAACGGATTTCCCAGAACGGTTCGACAAAGGCAGTTCATTATTGATTGTGGACGCTCAAAATAAGCAAACGCCGGTGACGATCAAGACGTCCCGATTACATAAAAACCTGTTTATTGTTCAATTTGACCAATTTTCCAATATCAATGATGTGGAGAAATTCAAAGGCTCCCTTGTGAAAATTGAAGCGAAGCATCAACAGCCGCTTGAGGAGGGAGAATACTATTATCATGAAATCATCGGCTGTAAGGTGATTACAGATGAGGGGCAAGAATTAGGACTTGTCACAGAAGTATTGACCCCAGGTGCAAATGATGTTTGGGTGGTTGGTCTCCCAAAAGGGAAACAACTCTTGCTTCCTGTCATTGACGACGTCATTCTTGATGTCGATGTTGCTAACAAGTCGATACGGATTCATCTGATGGAAGGGTTAATGGAATGAGAATTGATGTATTAACCTTGTTCCCTGAAATGTTCGAGGGGGTATTCTCCTCCAGCATTTTGGGGAAAGCTCGTGATAAGGAAATCGTGTCACTCAATACCGTTAACTTCAGGATCTATTCCACGAATAAACATAATACGGTCGATGATTATCCTTACGGCGGTGGTGGAGGTATGGTGCTGAAGCCAGAGCCGATTTTCGGTGCGGTTGAAGATTTGCCTACGTACACAACGCCAGAAGGGGCGCCGGCAAAGCCGCGTGTTATTCTGCTGTGTCCGCAAGGTGAAACTTTCACGCAGAAGAAAGCCGAGGAGTTGGCGGGCGAGCAGCATTTGGTCTTTATTTGCGGCCATTATGAGGGCTATGATGAGCGTATAAGACAGCATTTGGTGACAGATGAGCTTTCCGTTGGTGATTACGTACTGACTGGTGGAGAAATCCCAGCCATGGTCATTATAGACAGCGTAGTAAGGCTCTTGCCTGGTGTGCTTGGGAATGAGATGTCCGCTGTGACGGATTCCTTCTCAACAGGGCTGTTAGAATACCCTCACTATACGAGGCCAGCCAAGTTTAGAGAGTGGGAAGTTCCAGAAATGCTCCTATCGGGCCATCACGAAAATGTGAAAAAGTGGCGCTTAAAGGAGTCGGTGATCCGTACGTTGGAGCGGCGTCCTGATTTGCTTAAGGATCGCGTCTTGTCCAAGGAAGAGAAGAAATGGGTAGACGAGTGGCAGAAGATGAGACAGGAAGAAAGTACAGTTCAAGAGAAATAACTCCTTACTAACTTCTCTATTGAATTTTCGAATGGACTGTGATATCATATATTCTGTTGTGATTTTTTCAACAGTTCGAGTCTGGTGGTCCTCTACGCATAACAACTTAGATATACTAACTATTAGCGGAATGAACACCTGTGTGGAAGGAGGGAGTCAACTATGAATCTTATTCAAGAGATTACGAAAGAGCAACTCCGTACGGATATTCCTAATTTCCGTCCAGGAGACACACTTAAAGTACACGTAAAAGTTATCGAGGGTACTCGTGAGCGTATTCAGCTGTTCGAAGGTGTTGTTATCAAACGCCACGGCGGTGGAATCAGCGAAACGTTTACAGTTCGTAAAATTTCTTACGGTGTGGGTGTGGAAAGAACTTTCCCATTCCATTCTCCGAAGATTGACAAGATTGAAGTGGCTCGCCGTGGTAAAGTTCGTCGTGCGAAACTTTATTATCTGCGTGGTCTTCGCGGTAAAGCTGCAAGAATCAAAGAAATTCGATAGTAAAAATGGGGGGCTTGTTCAGTCAAGTCTCCTTTTCATTTTTCTGTACATAATAACGATAACACCAAAACTGGAAGTGAGGCCGTCAGTGATGGAACATAATGATCAAATTCAGCCCAATCCGCCAATGAGTGCAACGGAATCGAAGGGCACACAGGTGAAGAAGGAAACGTGGGAATGGATTAAAGCGTTAATTATCGCAGGTGTACTTGTTATTGTGATTCGTTGGTTTCTATTCTCGCCTTTTATCGTGGACGGGGATTCCATGCATCCTAATTTCTTCACGGGCGAGCGATTGATTGTTAACAAAATTGTGTACGATATTCGTGATCCGAAGCGCGGTGAAGTCATCGTTTTCCATGCGCCTGAAGGCAAAGATTATATCAAGCGTGTAATCGCACTTCCTGGTGAGACTGTGAAAGTCACGGGAGATAAAGTTTTTATTAATGGCGAAGAAATGCATGAGAATTATATTCAAGACGCCATTGATCAAGCGGTAAAAGAAGGTCATCCGTATAATACGTTATTGGATTTCCCTGAAACGAAGGTGCCGGAAGGCGAGCTTTTCGCAATGGGGGACAACCGTCCGAATTCCAAGGACAGCCGAACGAAAAGTGTTGGCTTTGTGCCTTACAATAAAATCGTAGGCCGCGCCGAAGTAATTTTCTGGCCGGTAAACAAAATTAGGTTCATACATTTTTGAGGTGAAGAGACATGACCATTCAATGGTTTCCTGGTCATATGACCAAGGCTCGCAGGCAGATTGAGGATAAGCTTAAACTGATTGATGTCGTGATTGAGCTCCTAGATGCCCGCATCCCGCTTTCCAGCCGAAACCCGATGGTTGATGAGATTTTGAAAGGTAAGCCGCGGCTCGTATTGCTGAACAAGAACGATCTTGCCGATCCGAAAGCTACAGCAGAGTGGGTGCAATATTTTGCCGATCAAGGCTTGCCCGCGTTTCCGATTGACGCTGCGACAGGTACGAACGTGAAGGAAATCTTGCCGCGCGTGAAACAACTATGGGCGCATAAGATTGAAGCTATGCTGCGCAAAGGGATTAATCCTCGCGCGATCAGAGCGCTCATCGTCGGGATTCCGAATGTCGGGAAATCTACGCTAATCAACCAACTTGCAGGCAAGAAGATTGCTGCCACTGGCGATAAACCTGGGGTTACCAAGGGGCAACAGTGGATTAAGGTTGGCACCGAAATGGACCTGCTAGATACACCGGGAATCTTATGGCCGAAGTTCGAGGACCAGATGGTCGGTATGCGTTTGGCAGCCACGGGTGCGATTAAGGAAGAGCTTTTACATTTGGATGAAATTGCTCTCTTTGTCATTAAATATATGGTCCAGCATTATGGAGCAGGGATTCAGGAACGTTTTGGCGTTCAAGACCTGCCAGACGATATGGATAATATTCAAGAAATGGTGAAGGTCATGGAGGCCATCGGGCGCAAGCGCGGGTGCATTGTAAGTGGAGGTAAAGTTGATTTAGACAAAACCTCCCTAATCATTATTCGTGATTTAAGAGCAGGGAAAATGGGACGTATCTCGTTAGAAAAGCCATTTTAAACTGGACAGGAAGAACCTGGGGAGAAGTGACTCCTTAGGTTCTTTTCTTTTTTCTCAGGAGAAAAATGGGTGTGGCTTGACGAAGCGCCGATCTTATATAATGAAGGCATGGAAAAGGGGCGTAGTTCATGCTGGATTATGAGAAAGATTTATGGGAACAAGGATTTTGCAGCGTTGCTGGAATTGATGAGGTAGGGCGAGGGTGTTTATTTGGAGACGTTGTGGCAGCGGCCGTCATTCTTCCGAAGGGGCATGTTCTTGAAGGTGTCAATGATTCTAAAAAGTTGACGGAGAAGAAACGTGATTTGCTGTTTGATCAAATTAGGGAAGAAGCGATCTCGATTGGTATTGGGATTGTCAGTGTAGATGAGATTGAAGCATTAAATATCAAGCAGGCCTCAAGACTTGCCATGAAGATAGCCGCCCAGCAGTTGCAGGTTAAACCTGACTTTTTGCTGGTGGATGCAGAAAATGTAGCGCTAGATTTGCCGCAAGCTGCCATTATTCATGGAGATGCGTTAAGTCAGTCCATTGCTGCGGCTTCGATTATTGCCAAGGTCACAAGGGATCGGATGTGTTTGCAATGGGACGAGCAATATCCAGAGTACGGAATTAGTGTACATAAAGGGTATGCGACCAAACATCATAGAGAGATGCTGTTGCGTTATGGTCCGACACCGTTACATCGGAAATTATTTATACGTAAGATTATGGCTCAATTGGACGAGCAAGCGATTGTGCATGAGAACGAACAACTTGTATTTGACTGGATATAGCCCTGCACATGTAACGAAATGGTGCGCATTGGCCGATAACATACATAGAAGCATTTCAATTTGAGGTGAGCGGAGTGAATATTAGCGGACTAATTCGAAGCCTGGTAGGCGATTTAACAGCGTCTGAGCCCAAAGTGCTTGAGTTAAAAGTTGGACAAATTGTAAAAGGTGTCGTGCTTCAATTATTGAGTGATCAGGAAGCACTTTTAAATATTGGGGGCACCCAGGTGCGTGCGAAACTGGAGACGCCTTTGAAACAAGGGGATGTCACGATGCTGCAGGTGCAGCCTGAGTCAGGCCGCGGGCAAATCATGCTTAAACCGCTTGCGGCTTCGGATGTGCAAATTACAGATGACTCGCTTGGCGAGCTTCTTAACGCTTTTGAAGTGAAAGATTCCGTAACCACCCGTCAAATGGTACAAAAAATGCAGCAGGAAGGCGTTCCCGTTACCAAAGATAATGTGAAAGCTTTCGAAACTGTCATGCGGGACATTCCGCAGGGTGTGGACAAAGAGGAGTGGCTGCAAGCTGTCGTATTGGTGAGTAAAAAAGGGCTGCCGCTCACCAAGGCAACGGTGGACGCGGTCAAGCAGGTCACACAAGGCCCGCCTGCGGGGCAGGTGTTGGAGCAGCTGGAGCAGCAGGCTGCCGCGCTGCTCGAGCAAGACCCGACACACCCTGCGGCGGATACCGCCAAGCAGGTTGTGTCGTTATTGAGAGAGCTGCGGGCTTCCGCCGCAGCTGCTGTTGTTGTTGCGGAGCCTGCTGCGCAGGGCTCCGCGGAAAAGCCCGCGGCGGCGCCAGCGCCGAGCGCCGCGGCCAAGGCTGCGCCAGCTGCTCCGCAGGCTGGCGGTGGCGCTAGGGCTGAGGCTGCGCCGCCTCAGCCGCAGGGCAGCGTGCCTGCGGCCGCTGCCAGCACCGCGCCCGCCGCTAGCGCAGCAGCGGGCGAGGCCCCCGCGCCGGCTGCGCAGCCGGTGGCCGCTCAGCAGGCTCAGGCGCGCAGCGCTGAGCCTGCCCCCCAAGGCGAACCGCTGCAAGCGGGTTCGCCAGCACTAAAGCCCCCTGCGAAGCACGAAGGGGCTCAACCAACCGGAGAGGCGCAGCATGCAGCGCCTCCGCAAGAAGCTGCTCCAGCGCCTAACTGGATCAGCCGAATGCTCAAAGCCGTCGGTGTCGAGCATGAATCGCACTTAGCCAGTAAGCTGAGCGAGGGACCTGCCGCAGGCACAGCAAAAATCGGCCCGTCATCAGCGGACGATGTGATGTCATTTTTAGCTAACACTGTGGATCAACCAGCAGCGGAAGGTGAAAAGCCAGTAGGCGATAACCTAAAAAGTCTGCTCTTACAGTTAACGGCTTCCGATGACGCCCCAGCACCGCTTAAGGAAGCTGCGCAGCAAGCCATCGGGCAAATCACAGGTCAACAGTTGATGTTGACGAATGACAAAAATGCGATGTTTACACAAATGACATTATTCGTTCCCTTTTTAAATCAATCGGGTCAGCAAACTGCCGCGATCCACATCCAGTCCCGCAAAGGGAGCCGCGGGGAAGTGGATGCGAACAATTGTAGATTATTGTTTGATCTACAAATGAAAATGATGGGAAATACCTTACTAGACGTGCAAGTAGTGAACAAAATTGTTTCGCTTAACGTCCATAATGATCACCCTGCATTGGCAGCACTCATGGAGTCATCCAAAGATGAAATTGCAGCCGCGATGAATGCCGTAGGCTATCAATTTATTTCCTTAAAGGTATCGTCGTATCCGAAGCCTTCCGAGGTTCAGATGGGTAATGATGATGCTGGGAAATCATTTTCACTGGAAGGTCGTCTAGATCTGAGAGAATTGTATCAGCCGAAAACATATCGAGGGGTTGATTTTCGCGCATGAGTCCTCTGAAGAAAAACAACGAGATTGCCGAGGCAACCCCGCTGAAGAAAGCTGTCGCATTGCGATATTCACCAGAATTACAGAAGGCCCCGACTTTGATCGCCAAAGGCAAGGGTCATCTAGCGGAAACGATTTTACAGAAAGCGAAGGAAAACGGCATCCCCATTCAAGAGGATAAATCGTTGGTTGAGGTGCTTTCTAAGCTGGATCTTGATCAAGAAATTCCGCCGGAGCTTTACCAGTTGGTAGCGGAAATCTTGAGTTTCATTTATCGCTCTGATCAGCGAATGAAACCGACGAGGCACGTGTAATGGGTGAACAACGCAAAGATGATAGAAAAATAGTGGGGAAGCGCGGAGAGGATCTGGCTGAATCCTATTTAATTGATCACCATTATCGCATTGTTGCGCGCAATTGGCGTTGTCGTTCGGGCGAGGTTGACATTATTGCCGAAATGGATCACAAGCTCATTTTCGTTGAGGTACGTACACGGCGGCCATCATGCCGATTCGGGACGGCGATTGAGTCAGTCGATTACCGTAAGCAAATGAAAGTGCGAGAAATTGCGCAAGTGTATATGCATCGTTATCAGAAGTATGGCATTTCTGTACAATTCGATGTCATAACAGTTGAGCTTGGCGATGGTCAGCAAGAACCGAAGATTGTTCATATTCAAGGAGCCTTTTAAACCGTCACAACGTGATAGGTTCAAAAGGCTCTTATTGTCTTCCGCATCTGTCTTTGCATTTGTCTTCCGCATCTGTCTTTGCATTTGTCTTCAGGCATCTATCTTACCGCTTCTGTCATTCCGTTGTAATTCCCCGCTCACATTTCCTCAACGCGCTGATTCTTATCCAATTTCCGATATTGAATTGCTTCTGCCAAATGTGCAGGAAGAATAGGATCACTTCCATCCAAATCCGCAATTGTCCTGGCTAGTCTTAGAATGCGATCATGCGCCCGTGCGCTAAGACCCAGTGCTTCAAAAGATGCACGCAACAGTTGATCACCATCAGGTGTTAATCGGCACATCTCTCTCATCAGTCTGCCATTCAATTCATTATTATGTTGAATATCTGTGCCAGCATATCTGCGCATCTGTCGATGATGAGCCTGCATAACCTGATGACGCATCTCGGCGGAGGATAGATTCGAAGTCGTATCTTTTAGTTGAGTGTAGCTTGGTTTGGGCACTTCAATATGGAGATCGATGCGATCGAGAAGCGGGCCTGAAATTTTGGACCGATAATGGAGAATCTTGGCAGGGCTGCATGTACAGGCGTTCGTCTCTGTCTCGGCGCCATAGTAACCGCAAGGACAGGGATTCATCGCTGCAGCTAAAATGAAATGTGCTGGAAAGGTATAGACAGCTCTGGCCCGAGCGATCATGACTTGCCGATCTTCTAACGGTTGTCTCAGTACCTCTAGTGCATTTCTCGAAAATTCAGGGAGTTCATCTAGGAAAAGAATACCTCGATGCGATAGACTCACTTCGCCAGGTTTCGGGATGCTCCCACCCCCAATGAGTCCAGCAGACGAAATTGAATGATGTGGAGCGCGAAATGATCTCGAGCGCATTAAGGTGGACCGATCAGTCAGCTTACCCGATACACTATAAATTTTCGTCACTTCTAGCGCTTCCCGGTCGGTCATCGGTGGGAGAATCGTGGGCAAACGCTTGATGAGCATGGTTTTTCCAGTTCCAGGCGGTCCAAGGAGAATTAAGTTGTGCATGCCAGCAGCTGCAATCATCATGGCACGCTTTACTTGATGCTGACCGTTTACATCCGCGTAGTCTTCTATGTACGGAGATGTAGCCAGCTCATTTTCAAACAAGTCATCACCGAGTTGCTCCCGAGCATGGAAAATCGCATTAGGGTAGGCTCCCTGATTCCAATTTTTGAAATCAGATAAATTCCGGATCACACATACCTCTGTATCTGCGATTAGAGCTGCCTCCGGCGCATTGACAGCTGCTAGACATACACGTGTAATCCCTCTTTTTTTAGCAGCATGGACCATAGAAAGAACGCCGGGAACAGGCCGAAGGGACCCATCCAAAGCGAGTTCGCCGAGAAATAACGTGTTCGCGTAACCGTTCATATGGATCTGGCCTGTTGTGACCAAAATGCCCACCGCAATGGCAAGATCGAAGGAGGAGCCTTCCTTGCGCAAATCTGCTGGAGCTAAATTCACCGTAATCCTATCCATGGGGAATGTGTAACCACAATTTTTGATCGAGGAGCGAACTCTTTCCACGGATTCACGAATGGCCGAGTCAGGTAGGCCGACTAGATTAATTTGCGGCAAACCGCTCGATATATCAACCTCAACCTCGATGGGCTGACCTTCAATACCTTGTAAACATGCGCTCAATACTTTACCGTACACAGAAAAACACCTTCTTCTCCTTAGGATTGCAGTTCTAGCGAACTGAGCTCTCTACGGATAAAAGGTGCTTCCTTATTAATCCAATATATGGTTATTATACGCCTAAATCGTTATTTTAAGCAAACGGTACGTTATATAGGCAGGTTTTAAAAATCTGTGACATGCGCATACTGGAAGATGAGGTGATGATATGCAGGAAAAGCCATATTTTTGTCCGAACTGCCGTTCGAATCGAATTAAATTCAACGTAATTACAAGCTATGCACAATCCTTTATGAAGGATGCGCATTCAGGTCATTTTATGGAATTTCATGATCCCAATGTGGTCCCTGAGCCTGAAACCGACGATACAATGCCTAATTTGCAACTTTACAGGCAATGAAATGCGGTTTATTAAGCAAGCAGAGCGTGAGCCGCGGATGGATAGTACACCAACTTCGTATTCCTAGATAAGTTACCTAAACGACGTATTTTTCTATAATTTAGAAAATACGTTTTTTATTTTTAAGCTAAGGTGATAGCTAAAGTTTTTCACAGTGAAAGGAAAGTTTGAATGACTTCATGAAAAAAATAAAGAAACTGTCGAAAATAATGTGATACAATGGTTAGGGCTTGCGAAGAAGTGTGATACTAATTCCGGTAGCAAGATATATTCTCGTGCACAACGTCAATTGGAAATTACACTTTTCCTTGTATAGCACGTATAGAAAGTCCATACTGATAGGAGGATTTTAGGAAATGAATATCCATGAGTACCAAGGCAAAGAAGTCCTGAGACAGTACGGAGTCAGCGTTCCTAACGGAAAGGTTGCATTTACCGTAGACGAGGCTGTTGAAGCTGCGAAAGCACTCGGAACGTCCGTCGTTGTTGTAAAAGCGCAAATTCATGCCGGAGGTCGCGGTAAAGCAGGCGGCGTTAAGGTAGCTAAAAACCTTGATGAAGTGCGTACATATGCTAGCGAAATACTAGGTAAAGTGCTTGTCACTCACCAAACTGGTCCAGAAGGTAAAGAAGTGAAACGCCTTTTGATCGAAGAGGGCTGTGACATTAAGAAAGAGTACTACGTTGGTGTTGTTGTTGACCGCGCAACAGGCAGCGTTGTTCTGATGGCTTCTGAAGAAGGCGGAACAGAAATTGAAGAAGTAGCTGAGCACTCTCCTGAGAAAATTTTCAAAGAAGTCGTTGATCCAGCGATTGGTCTTCAATCTTTCCAAGCACGTCGTCTTGCACACTCCATCAATATTCCGAATGAGCTTGTGAACAAAGCAGTGAAGTTCATGCTTGCTCTTTATAAAGCTTTTGTTGAAAAAGATTGCTCGATCGCTGAAATCAACCCACTAGTTGTAACGGGCTCTGGCGACGTTATGGCGCTTGATGCGAAATTAAACTTCGATTCCAACGCTCTTTTCCGTCACAAAGATATCGTTGAGCTTCGTGACCTTGAAGAAGAAGATGCAAAAGAAATCGAAGCTTCCAAATATGACCTTAGCTATATCGCACTTGATGGCAACATCGGTTGTATGGTTAACGGCGCTGGACTTGCTATGGCCACTATGGACATTATCAAGCACTACGGCGGAGACCCTGCTAACTTCCTAGACGTAGGGGGCGGTGCTACGAAAGAGAAAGTTACGGAAGCTTTCAAAATCATCCTTTCCGACGAGCAAGTGAAAGGGATTTTCGTTAACATTTTCGGCGGTATCATGCGTTGTGACGTTATCGCTGAGGGCGTTATCGCTGCTGCTAGAGAGCTAGGACTTTCCCGTCCGCTTGTTGTTCGTCTTGAAGGTACGAACGTTGAGCTAGGTAAAAAGCTTCTTAACGAATCTGGCTTGAACATTGTTGCTGCTGATTCCATGGCGGATGGCGCACAAAAAATTGTTGCACTAGTTAAATAAAACTAAACCCGCGCGGTTTAGAATCATATAGGGGATGTGAACAATCGATCATGAGTATTTTGGTCAATAAACATACAAAAGTCATTACTCAAGGGATTACCGGCGCTACGGGTTTGTTTCATACCAAAGGCGGCTTGGACTACGGCACACAAATGGTGGGTGGCGTAACTCCTGGTAAAGGCGGTACGACAGTAGATATCACTTTGGAAAACGGCGAACTAGTGAAGCTGCCAGTTTTCAACACGGTTGTTGAAGCGAAAAAAGCAACGGGTGCAACAGCATCTGTTATTTATGTTCCTCCAGCATTCGCAGCTGAATCGATTATTGAAGCAATCGAAGCTGAGCTTGAGCTTGTTATCTGTATCACAGAAGGTATTCCGGTACTTGATATGGTTCGCGTGAAACGCTACCTTGAAGGCAAAAATACCGTTCTAATCGGACCTAACTGCCCAGGCGTTATCACACCAGGCGAGTGCAAAATCGGTATCATGCCAGGTTACATCCATACACCAGGTCACGTAGGCGTTGTTTCCCGTTCTGGGACATTGACTTACGAGGCTGTTCACCAATTGACGACGCGCGGGATTGGACAATCCTCCGCAGTTGGTATCGGTGGGGACCCAGTTAAAGGATCCGAGTTTATCGATATCCTGAAACGTTTTAACGAAGATCCAGATACGTACGCAGTTATCATGATCGGTGAAATCGGCGGTACGGCTGAAGAAGAAGCAGCAGAGTGGGTTGCGGCAAACATGACGAAACCAGTTGTTGGCTTCATCGGCGGTAAAACAGCCCCTCCAGGCAAACGTATGGGCCACGCAGGTGCCATCATTTCCGGAGGTAAAGGTACAGCAGCAGAGAAAGTTGCAACAATGGAAAGATGTGGAATCCGCGTAGCGGCTACACCATCCGAAATGGGTTCAACACTTGTTAGCGTACTTGAAGAAAAAGGCATGCTAGACAAAGTTATTACAAAAAAATAGTCTTCGTTTCACGAAGGTAAGCAACCTTCCATCTCCCTGAATAGGGATTTGGGAGGTTTTTTCTTTTTTCGAAATGATGCATAAATTTGTCATTCATGAAAGGAGTGTATATACTAATGGATAATCGACATTGTTTAATTGGTTTGCATGAATTGGAAGGGGTTGGCTGGAAAACGATTGATGGGCTATTGCGTCGATTCCCCGAACCAAGTGTGTTACTGCAGCTTTCTGTCGATGAAATGATCGCAAGCGGAATCAGGACTGCTGTTGCTGAGGGGATTGCGCAGTACTTGACGCCATTTTTTGTTGAACAAAAGTTAGAGATGTATCATAGGCAAGCGATCCAGATTGTTACTCGTTTAGACGAGGATTACCCAGCGCAGCTCCAAGAAATTGCTCAACCGCCATGGGTTTTGTATGTAAAAGGTGATGTAAAGCAGTTATTGCGTCCACATCTCGGAATTGTAGGCACACGAACGCCTACCTTATATGGAAAGCGAATTGCTGAAGAGTGGGGCGCTTCGCTCTCGCGGTCTGGATTTAGCATTGTGAGTGGACTTGCACGTGGAATTGATAGTAAAGCACATATTGGTGCACTTCAAGGAAGCGGGAAAACGGTAGCTGTTCTTGGCTGCGCCATTAATACGATTTATCCACGTGAGAATGCCCTGCTATATCGCCAAATTGAGCAAGGTGGTGCGATTATCTCGGAATACCCGATCGGTACGGGGATGAGGCCAGGCATGTTTCCGCAGCGGAATCGAATTATTGCTGGTTTGTCGTTAGGCGTAATGGTTGTGGAGGCGGCCGAGGATAGTGGCTCTCTGATCACGGTTGAGTTTGCGGTTGATGCATCACGAGATGTGTTCGCGGTTCCAGGACCGATCCATTCGAGGCAAAGCAGCGGCGTTCACAAGCTTTTGAAGGATGGCGCGAAATTAGTTACACGGGTTGAAGAAATTGTCGAAGAATATAAACACATTCATCCTAAGGTTAAAATAAATGAGGAAATCAAGCTAGAAACGTCTTTAAGTCTATCCAATGACGAAGTCGAAATAGTTCGAATGGTGTCGGAGACACCGATTTCGATTGACACTTTATTAGAAGACACACAATTTACGTTTGGACATTTGCATGCAGTTCTGTTATCTTTGGTATTGAAAAAGGCGATTAAACAGCTTCCGGGTTCAACTTACATTCGAGCTTAGGCTAATCACGAAGTTTTGCTTCTCGCCAAGTAACTTTACCTTGAAACTAAGAGGGGAGGAAGGACGAACCATGGCAGATTCTTTAGTCATTGTTGAGTCACCAGCAAAAGCCAAAACCATCGGCAAATATTTAGGCAGTAAGTTTATCGTAAAAGCCTCGATGGGTCATATTCGCGACCTTCCGAAAAGCCAAATTGGCGTAGAAGTCGATCGTAATTTTGAGCCTAAATACATAACAATTCGCGGTAAAGGTTCTATTCTTAAAGAACTAAAGGATGCCAGCAAAAAAGTGAAGAAAGTCTATCTGGCAGCGGATCCGGATCGTGAAGGTGAAGCGATCGCTTGGCATTTGGCACATTATTTGGATGTGGGTCCAGATGAACTATGCCGTGTCGTATTTAACGAGATTACGAAAGAAGCCGTGAAGGACGCTTTCAAAACACCGCGACGCATTAATCAAGATTTGGTGAATGCGCAGCAGGCCAGACGTATCTTAGATCGACTTGTTGGTTACAAGATCTCTCCTTTGCTTTGGAAAAAGGTGAAGAAGGGGCTATCCGCAGGACGAGTCCAATCCGTTGCTGTGAAACTCATTCAAGATCGTGAGAATGAAATTAAAGCATTTGAGCCTGAAGAGTACTGGTCCATCACGGCCGTTCTTGATGCTGGTAAAACCGTCTTCGAAGCCAAATATCATAGTCATAACGGTGAGAAGAAGGAACTGCACTCGCAAGCGGATGTTGATATGATCCTAGCTGCGATGGGGAACGATGCCTTCGTTGTGAAAGAAGTAAAGGAGAAAGAGCGTCAGCGTAATCCTTCTCCGCCTTTCATTACAAGCTCCCTGCAGCAGGAAGCTGCGAGAAAGCTTAATTTCCGTGCTTCCAAGACAATGTCTGTCGCACAACAATTATATGAAGGAATCGATTTAGGTAAAGAAGGAACCGTCGGGTTAATTACCTATATGCGTACGGATTCAACGCGTATTTCTCCAGTCGCCCAAGATGAAGCGAGAGAGTTCATTTTGACCAAATATGGCCCGAGTTTCTACCCAGAAACGCCTCGTCAATATTTGAAGAAAAACGCGAATGCACAAGATGCGCATGAAGGGATCAGGCCAACGTCTGTACTTCGTGAACCCGATCAAATGAAGGAATTCCTGAGCAGAGATCAGTTGCGCTTGTACAAGCTCATTTGGGATCGCTTTATTGCGAGTCAAATGGCTTCAGCGATTTTAGATACGATGACGATTGATCTAAGTGCAGGGGAAACGATTTTTAGAGCGAATGGTTCGAAAATGAAGTTTGCCGGGTTCATGAAGGTGTACGTGGAAAGCAATGATGATGGCACCACGGAAGAGGATAAGTTATTGCCTCCTCTATCCAAAGGCGATTCGTTGCAAAAACAAACCATTGAGCCGAAACAGCACTTTACACAACCGCCTCCGAGGTACACAGAAGCCCGCTTAGTTCGCGCACTTGAGGAAATGGGTATTGGACGCCCAAGTACGTATGCACCAACGCTGGAAACGATTCAGAAGCGTGGCTACGTGGCGATTGAAGAGAAGAAGTTCGTTCCGACGGAGCTTGGAGAGCTTGTCATCCAGCTTATGCAAGAATTTTTCCCGGAAATTCTCGATATCGAGTTTACGGCTCATATGGAGGAAGAGTTAGACTTTGTTGAAGAGGGGAAAGAGGATTGGGTCCGCGTCTTGGATACGTTCTACACCTCTTTTGAGAAGCGACTTGAATTCGCGGAAGAAGAAATGAAGGAAATTGAAATCCAAGATGAAGTGTCGGATGAGCTCTGTGAGAAGTGCGGCAAGCATCTTGTTTATAAAATGGGACGATTCGGCAAGTTCCTGGCATGCTCTGGATTCCCGGATTGCCGCAATACGAAGCCGATCGTGAAAGATGTCGGTGTGACATGCCCGACTTGTCATGCAGGCAAAATCGTTGAGCGTAGAAGCAAAAAAGGCCGTGTCTTCTACGGATGTGACCAATATCCAACATGTGACTTTGTTTCCTGGGATAAACCAGTTAACAAGCCATGTCCTGCCTGCAGCTCGTTGATGATTGAGAAACGAACCAAGAATGGTGTAACCATTCAATGTACACAATGTGATCATAAGGAAGAAGCGCAAGAAGATTCCGATCACGCAGATGAATGAAAGATTAGAGGTGTCTGATTTTGCCAGAGAATCAACAAGTAACAGTCATCGGCGCAGGATTGGCAGGCAGTGAAGCTGCTTGGCAAATCGCCCGCCAAGGCGTACCTGTTACCTTATATGAAATGCGTAATAAACGTAAAACTCCCGCGCACATTACGGATAAGTTCGCGGAGCTTGTCTGCAGTAACTCACTACGGTCAAATGGCCTCACCAATGCAGTAGGTGTCTTGAAAGAAGAGATGAGACGGATGGATTCTCTCATTCTTTCCTGTGCTGACAAGCATGCAGTGCCTGCAGGTGGCGCATTGGCCGTCGATCGTGACGGTTTTTCACAAGCGGTAACGGATACGTTACGTAACCACCCATTAATTGAGGTGCGTAATGAAGAAATTCAAACGCTGCCAGAGGGTATTGTTGTGGTGGCCACAGGTCCGCTGACATCGCCAGATTTGGCGGCTGAACTTAAAGCGTTAATGGGAGAGGAGTATCTTTACTTCTATGACGCGGCGGCGCCGATTGTAGAGAAAGATTCCATTGACATGAACAAGGTGTACCTGGCTTCACGCTATGACAAGGGCGAAGCAGCTTACCTCAACTGCCCAATGACGGAGGAAGAGTTTAATGTTTTCTATGAAGCTCTAATTACGGCAGAGGTTGCTGAGTTGAAGGAATTCGAGAAAGAGATCTACTTCGAGGGATGCATGCCGCTAGAAGTAATGGCGAAGCGAGGGAAACAGACAGTTCTTTTCGGGCCGATGAAGCCTGTTGGCCTCATTAACCCGCATACAGGCAAAATGCCGCATGCCGTCGTTCAACTTCGTCAAGATAATGCAGCAGGTACGCTGTATAATCTTGTAGGCTTTCAAACACATCTGAAATGGGGCGAGCAGAAGCGGGTCCTTCAGCTAATTCCTGGTTTGGAGCAAGCTGAGTTTGTTCGTTATGGTGTCATGCACCGCAACACGTTTATCAACTCACCTAAGTTGTTAGAGCCAACGTATCAATATAAACGTCGCGAGAATTTATTTTTCGCAGGGCAAATGACAGGAGTAGAGGGTTATGTAGAATCTGCTGCTTCGGGCTTGATCGCAGGGCTTAATGCAGGACGGATGGCCAAAGGCCAGGAGCCAGTAGTTGTACCTGCTGAAACGACGTTAGGAAGTATGGCGCAATACATCACTACGGCTGATTTCAAGCATTTTCAACCGATGAATGCCAACTTTGGACTGCTGCCAGCTTTGCCAGAGCGTATTCGCAATAAAAAAGAAAAGTATGAAAAGCTGGCTAATCGCGCCATTGATCATATTCAGAATTTTGTGAAAACAGTTTCCGAATAAGTTGTCATGAGATGATTCCCTATGTTACTATAATTATGTTTTGTAGCATTTTTCATTCTTTTGATCATACATTTACCTCTAGATGCGGTCTTCTCAGACATTAGGACCTCGCTAGAGGTTTCTCTCATTTTTGCGGCTCATACCAATATGTGGACATCAAGTGAATGGATCTAATTATGATAGAGGGGTGATTGCAATTGGAACCGAATCAAGCAACGTTTCATGCGACTACGATCTTTGGCATCCGTCATCAAGGAAAGGGCGCGATTGCGGGCGATGGTCAAGTAACATTTGGCAATAGTATGATTATGAAAAGCACGGCCAAGAAAGTAAGGCGTTTACATAGAGGGAAAGTCATTGCTGGATTTGCTGGTTCCGTTGCTGATGCCATTACACTATTCGAGAAGTTCGAAGGCAAGCTTGAGGAGCACCATGGTAATCTTCAACGCGCAGCTGTTGAACTTACGAAGGATTGGCGTCAAGATCGTGTGCTTCGCAGATTGGAAGCTATGATGATCGTGATGGATGCTACAGGATTGTTACTCCTCTCCGGTAACGGTGAAGTAATTGAGCCGGATGATGGTATATTGGCAATTGGTTCAGGCGGGAGCTTCGCGCTTTCTGCTGGCAGAGCCTTGCATCGACATGCACCAAATCTGAGTGCCAAAGAAATTGCTCATGCTGCCTTAACGACAGCTGCTGAAATCTGTGTGTTCACTAACCATAATATTATTGTTGAAGAAATTGAGTAGATTTGCTATACATTATTCAATTGGCTAATCGCCTACATTCAAGGAGGGTCCATGATGGCAACTAGCTCTCTTACGCCAAGACAAATTGTCCAGGAACTTGATCGATATATTGTAGGTCAGAAAAAAGCAAAGAAGTCTGTTGCAATCGCCTTGCGAAATCGTTACCGTCGCAACTTGGTGGAAGAGAGTATGCGGGATGAAATTGTCCCTAAAAATATTCTCATGATTGGTCCGACAGGTGTAGGAAAGACAGAGATTGCGCGCAGACTGGCTAAGTTGGTTGGAGCTCCTTTCATAAAGGTTGAGGCTACCAAATTTACGGAAGTTGGGTACGTTGGTCGTGACGTAGAATCAATGGTTCGTGATTTAATCGAGACAGCCGTTCGGATGGTGAAGGCTGAACGCATGGAGAAAGTGAAGGATCGCGCTGAGAAGCTTGCCAATGAGCGGTTGGTTACCTTGCTTGCTCCGAGTGCTACAAGGCCCAAATCGCAGCGTAATCCGCTGGAGATGCTGTTTGGCGGCAACAATAAGGATGATCCTGAGGAAGTGACGCCAGATCCATCTCTTGCTTCTAAAAGAACTCAGATCGCGGAACAATTGTCCCAAGGTAAATTAGAGAATGATCTTGTTGAGATCGAAGTTGAAGATGCTGCACCTTCAATGCTGGATATGCTAGGCGGCCAAGGCAATGACCAAGTAGGAATGAATATGCAAGAGATGCTCGGGAATCTAATGCCGAAGCGAACTAAAAAGCGGAAGTTAAACGTTAAAGAAGCTAGAAAAGTTTTGACTCAAGAAGAAGCGCAAAAATTAATTGATATGGATGATGTTATCCAGGAATCGATTCAGCGTGCTGAACAAAGCGGTATAATTTTTATCGATGAAATCGATAAGATTGCAAGTAACAGCCGCGGCGGCAGTGGGCCTGACATTTCTCGGGAAGGCGTGCAGCGTGACATCTTGCCAATCGTGGAAGGATCGACGGTTGTGACGAAGTATGGTCCCGTTAAGACGGACTATGTGTTATTCATAGGCGCTGGTGCCTTTCATATCGCCAAGCCATCCGATCTTATCCCAGAACTTCAAGGTCGCTTCCCGATTCGTGTCGAGTTAAGCGATTTGACTTTGGAGGACTTCGTTTCGATCTTAACGGAGCCTAAGAACGCCTTGACGAAGCAATACACAGCTTTATTACAAACAGAAGGTATAACAGTGGACTTTGCAGAAGAAGCTATTCATGAAATTGCTCGCATTGCCGTTGAAGTGAATCAGCAGACGGAGAATATTGGGGCTAGACGGTTACATACCATTTTAGAAAAATTGCTGGAGGACTTGTCCTTTGAAGCTCCTGATATCACGTTGGAGTCTATTGTTATCAATCCGGCTTATGTCCGTGAGAAGTTAAACAGTATCGTACAGAATCGAGATTTGAGTCAATACATTTTATAGAAACAGCAGGTTGTAGCAAGTAGGAGGCAGTTACATGAGTTTATTAACGAAAACAAGAAGGCTGAATCGGTTGCTTCAGAAGGAAGCGGGCAATGCGGTTAGCTTTATGGATATGGCTGAAGTATTGCGCGATATTGTTATCGCCAATATCTATGTTGTCAGCCGAAAAGGCAAAATTTTAGGTTATGCGGTTACGAATGATCCCGTGTCGCCTGAGATGAATCAAGCGATTCTTACGGAGCGGAGATTTCCGACGGAGTCGAATAATTTGTTGTTGAAAATTGAGGAGACGGCATCTACATCCGAACCGGATAGCCCTTACTTTTATTACACGGATCAAATGAAAGATATGTTCCCAGCTACGCATACGACGTTAGTTCCGATTATTGGAGGTGGCGATCGACTAGGGACGCTGATTTTGAGCCGCAGTGAAGGTCACTTTATCGATGATGATCTCATTCTAGCTGAGTATGGATCGACGGTGATTGCGATGGAAATTTTAAGAGAACGTGCCGAAGAAATCGAAGAAGAAGCTAGAAGTAAAGCCGTTGTACAAGTTGCGATCGGTTCCTTGTCCTTTAGTGAGATGGAAGCCGTGGAGCATATATTTGAAGAGTTGGATGGCAAAGAAGGGTTATTGGTGGCGAGTAAAATCGCGGACCGTGTAGGAATAACTCGCTCGGTAATTGTTAATGCACTACGTAAGTTGGAAAGTGCAGGAGTTATTGAAACACGTTCACTTGGTATGAAAGGCACTTATATCCGTATTCTAAATGAGCAATTAATTCAAAGCATTGAACTAATGAAAACAAAATTATAGTAATTGGTTATCTAAGCCCTATCTGGTAAAAAGATAGGGCTTTTTTCTTATTGTAACTTAACGTAATATCTTAGATGATAGGTAGTAGAATCCAAAGGTTTACAAATTTCTACATAAAGAACTATTTTGGTGTGCTTAACGAAAATAATGTCGAAACAAGAAGGAATCGAATCAGATCTTGTTGAATTAGTTACATCGAATATTTTTTAGAGCGAAGGGGAATCATTCATGTCTTTATTGGATAAGCCAAGTTGGAACTTAATGGAGCGCTCGCTAGATGCATCGGCGTTAAGACAAAAAGTAATAGCGAATAACATTGCCAATGTGGATACCCCAAAATTTAAACGGTCTGATGTTGCTTTTGAGGAGTTATTGCAAGACCAAATGCATGCAGGTACGCCTTCGATTGAGGGAAGACGGACGGATCCAAGACATTTTGTAATAGGTAACTCGACCCATATACCGAACTCTGAAGTAATTGAGGATAAATCGACAGCAATCAACAATAATTTAAACAATGTCGATATGGACTATGAAATGTCGTTAATGGCCAAAAACCAGCTTAAATATAACGCCATGATTCAACAAATGAACAGTGAATTTAAAAAAATGCGCACAGTGCTGGGAGGCAGATAATAAATGAGATTGACGAACGGATTTGATATCAGCTCTTCCGCGTTAACAGCACAAAGATTACGGATGGATGTTGTTTCCTCGAACATTGCGAATGCGGACACAACGAGAGCGAAATTCGTGAATGGCAAGTGGGTGCCTTATACTAGGAAACTAGTTTCCTTTGAGACCAAGTCACAACCAACATTCGCACAATCCCTAAACTCAGCTATGGCAGATGGTACAGGTGAGGGTGTCCGTGTGAATAAAATTTTTGAAGATCGTTCGCCGCTCAAACAAGTGTATAACCCGACGCATCCAGATGCGGATACGAATGGATTCGTCTTTATGCCGAATGTTGATATTACCAAAGAAATGGTGGACATGATCTCGGCGACACGGTCGTACGAAGCGAACGTAACCGCTTTAAATGCAAGCAAATCCATGATATCCAAAGCTTTAGAGATCGGCAGATAATTACGACAGGAGGTTACGGCATGATAGATAAGATTAGCTATAGCCCAATTAATATCATGAGTTCGGTTCAACCCAAAGATAATAGTGGTGAAGGCGCCGCGGACTTAGGGAAGAAATTCGGTTCATTCCTCAATGACGCGATTACAAATCTAAATACGCAGCAATTACAAGTTGATCAGTTGAATGAAAGCTTCATTAAAGGCGAATTATCGGATGTGCATCAGTTGACGATTGCAGCTGAGAAAGCATCGTTAGGACTCGAATTAACCGTTCAAGTTCGAAATAAAGCGCTAGAAGCTTATCAAGAAATGATGAGAATGCAGCTGTAATTCATAGAGATGCTGCTAAATTTGGGTCAATGAGGTGACAGAGTGAACGAGAACCTGCTCCAGTACTGGGAAAAGGTGAAGCAATACTGGAATCGTTTTAATCGAACGAACAAAATTATAATTATAGCTACCGTGCTATTACTAATACTAACTGCCGCAATCATCAGTATTAATTTATCAAAAACGGAATATTCACTCGCATTTACAGATCTGCAGCCAAGTGATGCTGCTGCGATTAAATCTTATCTTGATACGTCAAAAATTCCTTACCATCTAAGTGCAGATGGAAAAAGTATAGAAGTGGCAACGAACGAAGTCGCGAATGTTAAGCTGGGGGTTGAATCTCAAGGCTTAAATAAGAATGGATCACTTGGTTTTGGTGAATTTAGCGACAGCAGTAAATTCGGTATAACAGATAACGAGTTTAAAGTGAAATATATTAATGCAGTTCAAGGCGAGCTGCAACAGTTGATTAATGGCATCCAAGCCATTTCAAGTTCAAAGGTTAACGTTTCTCTTCCTGAAGAAGGCCCCTTTTTAAAACAGCAAGCTGAAAAAGCTTCAGTATCTGTTGTTTTGAAAGTGAAACCAGGCTATGTCCTTGATCAATCAAAGGTTGATACAATTTATAATTTAGTCTCACATAGCGTTAAGAACTTACCGTTAGAGAATATTACAATTTCCGATCAAAATGGTCAGAGTCTAAATTCGTCGAAAAATGACGGTAACACATCGTCGAATGTTTCTTCGAGTCAAGCTGAGATTAATAAGCAATTCCGTAGTGAATTGCAGAAGAACATTACCTCGATGTTGGGTACGATGTTTGGATCAGATAAAGTGAGTGTCAGCGTGTTTGCAACGATGAATTTTGATCAGAAGAAATCCAAAGAGGATTTTTTTACAGCTCCAAATGCAGCTGATCAAAAAGGTTTAGAACGCTCCTTGGCAGAAGCCAGTGAGTCTTATACGAATAACGGTGCGGATTCTGGCGGCGTTCCTGGTACTGGTGAATCCGATGTTCCAGGTTACCCAGGTTCATCTAATTCAGGGAAATCCAACTCGGAGAAAACGAGTAAGACAATTAATTATGAACTGAATCACATTACGAACGATATTATTTCACAACAATATGTTGTCAAGGACTTAAATATCAATGTTGGCATTGAGCCACCTGTGAAAGACGATCCTAATTCATTGACAGCTGAGACCAAAACGGCCATTCAGAATGCCTTGGTGAACATTGTTAGAACAGCACTAGCAGATAACAAAACAACGTATACAGATGAAGAATTACAGAAGAGAGTCACCGTACTTGCCCATGCCTTTGCTAGGCCGACAGATACAAGTGCTACGAAAACGACGACATATCTGACATACGGTGGTTTAGCACTCGCTGCACTTGCCATTGGTGCCATTGCTGGCTTTGCTATACGGAAGCGCAGAAGAGCAACGCAATTGTTGGCAGAACAAGAGTTGCAAATGTCAACTGCGAAACCTGAACTTCCTACTGTTGATATCGAAAATGTTACGAATGACAATCAAGTGCGAAAGCAGCTTGAGACGCTTGCCAAAAAGCGCCCAGAAGATTTCGTCAATCTGCTTCGTACTTGGTTAGTAGATGAATAGAGGTGCACTTCATGGCCAGAGCCAGTATGCAAGGGTTAACAGGACGACAAAAGGCTGCTATTCTTTTGATCAGCTTAGGCCCCGAGGTTTCTGCACAAATCTTCAAGCATTTGCGGGAAGAGGAGATTGAGCAGTTAACGCTAGAAATTGCGAATGTACGAAAAGTTGATTCTTTA
Source organism: Paenibacillus sp. MBLB1832 (assembly GCF_032271945.1). Classification (NCBI taxonomy): domain Bacteria; kingdom Bacillati; phylum Bacillota; class Bacilli; order Caryophanales; family Paenibacillaceae; genus Paenibacillus; species Paenibacillus roseipurpureus. Next base: position 2,578,091 of record NZ_CP130319.1, read on the forward strand.
GAGAAGGATGCCATCTTGGCAGAGTTCCATCAAATTTGTTTAGCTCAAGAGTTTATCTCGCAAGGCGGTATTGCTTACGCGAAAGATATTTTGGAGAAAGCACTCGGCTCTCAGAAGGCACTGGATATTATTAATCGCTTGACGGCCACACTTCAAGTTCGACCATTCGATTTTGCTAGGAAAGCAGATCCTGCACAAATTCTCAACTTTATTCAAAATGAAAATTCTCAAACGATCGCGCTTGTTCTTTCCTATTTGCAAGCTGAACAAGCATCCATCATTCTGTCGTCGCTTCCTCAAGAGAAGCAGGCCGATGTGGCTAAACGGATTGCATTGATGGATAGTACCTCGCCAGAGGTTATCTCTCAAGTTGAGCGTGTATTAGAACAGAAATTGTCTTCAACAGTTACGCAGGATTACACAAATGCTGGTGGTATTGCTTCCATCGTACAGATTTTGAATGGTGTAGACCGTGGAACGGAACGTACCATTCTAGATTCCTTGGAAATTCAAGATCCCGAGCTTGCTGAAGAAATCAAGAAACGGATGTTCGTCTTTGAGGATATTGTCAATATTGACAATCGTTCAATTCAACGAATCATTCGTGATATCGAAAATGCTGATTTGCAGCTTGCGCTTAAAGTTGCCAGTGAAGAAGTACGTGATGTCTTATTCAAGAACATGTCCAAACGTATGGCAGAAACGTTCAAAGAAGAAATGGAATTCATGGGGCCTGTGCGTTTGCGTGACGTAGAAGAAGCACAAACCCGCATCGTTGCGACCATTCGTCGCTTAGAGGAATCAGGTGAAATCATTATCGCGCGCGGTGGAGGAGATGATATTATTGTCTAATGTCATTAAATCATTCGCTTATTATCCTCTTGAAGATAAAAAACTTGTTGAAAATCTATTGCCACAGTCAGAAACGGCCGACGATGACAGTAATGGGCTAACGGAAGAAATGCAGCAAGAAATTCATGATGCTCACTTATTAAAGAATCAAATTATCCAGGATGCGGAAGCTTTTGCAAGTGATCAAATTGATCAAGCGATGAGAGAATGTGCGCAGCTACGTG